>NZ_CM155266.1:0-2097500 GCF_056680115.1 Planococcus sp. BI3 | reverse complement strand
GGTCCCCAAATATCCGTTAAGTGGAAAAGGATGTGGCGTTGCTTAGACAACCAGGATGTTGGCTTAGAAGCAGCCATCATTTAAAGAGTGCGTAATAGCTCACTGGTCGAGTGACACTGCGCCGAAAATGTACCGGGGCTAAACGGATTACCGAAGCTGTGGATGGACATCGTAGATGTCCGTGGTAGGAGAGCGTTCTAAGGGCGTTGAAGTCAGACCGCAAGGACTGGTGGAGCGCTTAGAAGTGAGAATGCCGGTATGAGTAACGAAAGACGGGTGAGAATCCCGTCCACCGAATGCCCAAGGTTTCCTGAGGAAGGCTCGTCCGCTCAGGGTTAGTCGGGACCTAAGTCGAGGCCGATAGGCGTAGACGATGGACAACAGGTTGATATTCCTGTACCACCTCCCCGCCGTTTGAGCAATGGGGGGACGCAGAAGGATAAGGAGAGCGTGCCGTTGGTTGTGCACGTCCAAGCAGTGAGGCGTGGAATGAGGCAAATCCCATTCCTGATACGTTGAGCTGTGATGGCGAGAGGCCTAGCCTCGGAGTCCCTGATTTCACACTGCCAAGAAAAGCCTCTAGCGAGGCGGGAGGTGCCCGTACCGCAAACCGACACAGGTAGGCGAGAAGAGAATTCTAAGGTGAGCGAGTGAACTCTCGTTAAGGAACTCGGCAAAATGACCCCGTAACTTCGGGAGAAGGGGTGCTCTGGTAGGGTGTATAGCCCGAGAGAGCCGCAGTGAATAGGCCCAGGCGACTGTTTAGCAAAAACACAGGTCTCTGCAAAACCGTAAGGTGACGTATAGGGGCTGACGCCTGCCCGGTGCTGGAAGGTTAAGGGGAGTGCTTAGCGCAAGCGAAGGTGCGAACTGAAGCCCCAGTAAACGGCGGCCGTAACTATAACGGTCCTAAGGTAGCGAAATTCCTTGTCGGGTAAGTTCCGACCCGCACGAAAGGCGTAACGATCTGGGCACTGTCTCAACGAGAGACTCGGTGAAATTATAGTACCTGTGAAGATGCAGGTTACCCGCGACAGGACGGAAAGACCCCGTGGAGCTTTACTGTAGCCTGATATTGAATTTTGGTGCAACTTGTACAGGATAGGTAGGAGCCTTTGAGCCCGGAGCGCCAGCTTCGGGGGAGGCGTCAGTGGGATACTACCCTGGTTGTATTGAAATTCTAACCCACACCCCTGATCGGGGTGGGAGACAGTGTCAGGCGGGCAGTTTGACTGGGGCGGTCGCCTCCTAAAGAGTAACGGAGGCGCCCAAAGGTTCCCTCAGAATGGTTGGAAATCATTCGCAGAGTGTAAAGGCAGAAGGGAGCTTGACTGCGAGACGTACAGGTCGAGCAGGGTCGAAAGACGGGCTTAGTGATCCGGTGGTTCCGCATGGAAGGGCCATCGCTCAACGGATAAAAGCTACCCCGGGGATAACAGGCTTATCTCCCCCAAGAGTCCACATCGACGGGGAGGTTTGGCACCTCGATGTCGGCTCATCGCATCCTGGGGCTGTAGTCGGTCCCAAGGGTTGGGCTGTTCGCCCATTAAAGCGGTACGCGAGCTGGGTTCAGAACGTCGTGAGACAGTTCGGTCCCTATCCGTCGCGGGCGCAGGAAATTTGAGAGGAGCTGTCCTTAGTACGAGAGGACCGGGATGGACACACCGCTGGTGTACCAGTTGTTCTGCCAAGGGCATCGCTGGGTAGCTATGTGTGGCCGGGATAAGTGCTGAAAGCATCTAAGCACGAAGCCCCCCTCAAGATGAGATTTCCCATTGCGCAAGCAAGTAAGATCCCTCAAAGACGATGAGGTAGATAGGTTCGAGGTGGAAGCGTGGCGACACGTGCAGCTGACGAATACTAATCGATCGAGGACTTAACCAACCAACCGTACAGATTCTTGCATGAAATCAATGTCGTGTATCCAGTTTTGAGCGAACAAGCTCAACCAAATAGTCCAGTGATGATGGCAAAGAGGCCACACCCGTTCCCATCCCGAACACGGCAGTTAAGCTCTTTTGCGCCGATGGTAGTTGGGGGTCTCCCCCTGTGAGAGTAGGACGTCGCTGGTCTGTTTTTTTTTTTGGTCCCGTGGTGTAGCGGTTAACATGCCTGCCTGTCACGCAGGAGATCGCCGGTTCGATCCCGGTCGGGACCGTAATTTTAATGATGAACACAGCGATCCTGCTGTGTTTATTTTTTTTGTTTTCATTGTAAACCACTGGAAAAACAATATATTTTGATTTACTGCAGCAATTTCGCTAAACTGGGTAAAGACTCAATAGAGGTGACATGACAAATGACGTATACAATTACACTGAATTCACCAGAGAAAACCGAAGCATTTGCGGAAACTTTGGCTTACCTGTTGGAACCGGGAGATCTATTGACGCTGGAAGGCGGCTTAGGCGCTGGGAAAACCACATTCACCAAAGGCTTGGCAAAAGGTCTCGGTATTCAACGGATGGTCAACAGCCCGACCTTCACCATCCTAAAGCAGTATTCCGGCCGTCTGGAACTGAATCATTTTGATGTTTACCGTCTCGAAAACAGTGACGAAGACATCGGATTTGATGAATTTTTCAACAGCGAAGCAGTATCGGTGGTTGAATGGGCAACATTTATAGAAGAATATCTACCAAAAGAACGTCTGGCAATCACCATTGATCGGCAATCTGAGCAAGGGCGCAAGATTACTCTGCATCCGATTGGCAGACGCTACGAAAAAATTTGCAGGGAGCTAAACTTATGATCTATCTTGGAATCGATACCTCGAATTCTCCATTGGCGATCGCGTTAATAGAGGACGGCAAGGTCTTAATAGAAGAAACGTCTAATTTAAAAATCAACCACTCGTTAACAGCAATGCCTGCGATTGAGGAAATGATGAAAAAAGCCAAGGTGTTGCCTGCTGACCTGACTCATATTGCAGTAGCTGAAGGACCTGGTTCATACACAGGTGTGCGTATCGGATTGACCATTGCGAAAACTTTGGCATGGTCATTGAAAATACCGCTTCATTCTGTGTCCAGCCTGAAGGTGCTTGCTGCGAACGGGCTGGGATTTAATGGTCTCGTTTGTCCAGTAATGGATGCTCGTCGCGGTACGGCCTTTATTGGCTTATATGAAGGTGTTGGTTTGGAGCCGGTACTGGCTGATCAACACAGTGATGTTAAGGAATTTCTAACGGAGATCAAAGAACTTGGCCGCCCTGTGCTGTTCACGGGGATTGATGCGATGCTTCACGAAGAGCTGATTGTGGACATGCTTGGAGATGCGGCTCATTTCAGTGGGGTTCAGAACCGGTTGCCGAGGGCATCAAATCTGATTTTCCTGGCACAGGATTCTCAGGAGAGCGATGTTCATCATGCTGTTCCTGAATATCGCCGTATTACGGAAGCAGAAGCAAATTACAATAAAGCGCAAGAAGGCCAAGTCCTATGAATGAAACAGTCAGATTCAGAAAAATGACGGTTGCAGACATTGAACAGGTTTATGAGATAGAAACTTTGTCTTTTACCTTGCCTTGGACAAAAGATGCTTTTTTTCATGAAATGATCGGTAATGAGCATGCGTATTACGTAATTGCTGAAACCGATGAAGGCATTGTCGGATATTGTGGAATGTGGTTGGTGATGGATGAAGCGCATGTCACGAATATCGCCATTCACCCCGACCAACGTGGTAAAAAAATGGGAGAAGGCCTGATGCAGGCGGCCATCGATGCAGCGAAAGCGAATGGCGCTGTCCTGATGACTTTAGAAGCCCGTGTCAGCAATACAGTAGCACAAAATCTTTACCGGAAATTAGGCTTTAAAAATGGAGGCATCCGTAAGCGGTATTACACGGATAATTACGAAGATGCCATAGTGATGTGGGTGAACTTTGATGAATAAAGACATTTATATACTGGGAATTGAAACGAGCTGTGATGAAACAGCGGCTTCTATTGTCAAAAATGGCACGGAAATCATCTCCAATGTTGTGGCTTCTCAAATTGAGAGCCATAAACGCTTTGGTGGCGTAGTGCCGGAAATCGCTTCAAGACATCATGTGGAACAAATCACCTTGGTCATTGAAGAAGCGTTGCAGCTGGCAGGAATGGAACCGCATCAACTGAATGCAGTGGCGGTCACTGAAGGCCCGGGATTGGTTGGAGCTTTGCTGATCGGCGTCAACGCTGCAAAAGCCTTTGCTTTTGCGCACCAGCTGCCACTCGTTGGTGTTCATCATATAGCGGGGCATATTTATGCGAACCGCTTGGAACAGGAAATGGAATTTCCTCTTCTTGCGTTGGTCATTTCAGGCGGACATACTGAATTGATCTATATGAAAGAGCATGGAGATTTTACGGTAATCGGCGAAACTCGCGACGATGCAGCGGGTGAAGCCTACGATAAAGTCGCCCGGACCTTGAATTTGCCATATCCAGGCGGTCCGCATATTGACCGTTTGGCGCATGCCAGTGATAAGGCGGTAGTATTTCCGCGAATTTGGCTGGAAGAAGGCTCATATGACTTCAGCTTTAGTGGATTGAAATCATCCGTATTGAACTATATGCACAATGCAGCACAGCGCGGGGAAGAGGTTGCTCCTGAGCATGTGGCTGCCGGGTTCCAGAACAGTGTAGTGGAAGTGGTTACTGGAAAAACTGTGCGTGCAGCTGAGGAATACAAGGTTCGTCAAGTGATTGCAGCAGGTGGAGTTGCAGCGAACAAAGGATTGCGGAACTCATTGCAAGCAGCATTCAAGCAAAAGGACATTCCATTTTATATTCCTTCCTTGCATCTGTGTACTGATAATGCGGCGATGATTGCCGCAGCAGGAACCCTTATGTATGAAAAAGAACTTTATGGCACAATGGCCATGAATGGTCGGCCGGGCATGCCTTTAATATCATGGATTTAATAGAAGCAAGTAATTTCATCATTTCAGGAACTCTGAAATGTGTGAAATTACTTGCTTTTTTTTACCATAAAATTCAGACTTTCACAGTCAAAAACAAAATTGATCTGTCAATAGAGAACATTTGTACTTATGCACAATTTGTGAATAAGCTGTTACTAACTAGGGGGTAAAAGGTGGTTATCCTATATATTGTGTGCTTTAGAGTGGAAAACTATGTGGATAACATTTCATTGACCTGTGGATAATGTGCAAAAGTCTGTTGACAGTTGATTAGACAAGCGAAGGATTGTGGAGAAATCTGTGGAAATAAATATTTCACAAAAACCTATTGACCTATATATAGAGACCAAAAAACCGGCTATAGAAATAGCCGGTCTAAATTAAATACTTTCAATTTTTTCCTGAAGTTCAAGCCATTGGGTCATCGTTTCTTCGTGAGCTGCTTTCAAGCTTTCCAATTGGTTTTGAAGCGGCAGGACGCGCTCGTGATTCTGGAAGATTTCCGGTTCGCATAATTGCTCTTCGATTTCGCTAATCTGCAAATCCAATTTTTCCATAGCCTGTTCGACTTCTTCAGATTGGCGGACGAGCTGGCGTTCCAGTTTTTTCGCTTCCTTATCAATCTGCGAAGTGGAAGCGGCAGCTGCAGCTTTTTTCACTTCGGTAACCGAACCGGCTTCATCAAGAGCCTTGAGTTCAGCAACTTCCAGCTTCTTCTCCACGTAATAATCGTAGTCACCCAGGTATTCGGTTGTGCCGTCCTGTCTAAGTTCGATGACTTTGGTGGCGATCCGGTTCATGAAGTAACGGTCATGTGATACGAAAAGTAAGGTGCCTGGATAATCCAGTAAAGCATTCTCGAGCACTTCCTTGCTGTCGAGGTCCAAGTGGTTGGTTGGTTCATCGAGCAACAGAACATTGGCTTTTTGCATCATCAGTTTGGCAAGGGCAACGCGTGCCTTCTCGCCACCTGAAAGTGTAGAGACCGGTTTCAGTACATCGTCGCCGGTAAACAGGAAACGTCCCAGGATGCCGCGTATGTCTTTTTCATTGATGAGGGGATAATCATCCCAAAGTTCGTTCAAGACGGGCTTATTGCCTTTTAAATTGGCCTGTTCCTGGTCGTAGTAGCCAAATTGAATGCCGGTGCCGTAATGGATGTCGCCATCGAGCGGCTCCAGCTCTTTTATGATGGTTTTCAGCAAAGTTGATTTGCCGACGCCGTTCGGGCCGACCAGCGCCAAGCTTTCCTGGCGGTACAGCTTGAATGAGACATTCTCAGAAACTGGTTTGCTGGCATAGCCAATCTTCAGCGACTGGACACTCAAAACGTCATTGCCGCTTTGCTTGTCGATGGTGAAGCCGAAGCGGGCTGATTTTTCATTGCCATCGGGGGCATCCATCCAATCAGTTTTCTGGAGGGTCTTCCTGCGGCTTTGTGCCATTTTAGTCGTTGAAGCCCGCGCCAGATTGCGCTGAACGTAATCCTCCAGCTTGGCTTTCTCACCCTGCTGTTTCTCGAATTGCTTTTGGTCCAATTCGTATTGCTTAGCTTTTTCGTCCAAGTATCGGCTGTAGTTGCCGGTATACTTTTTGACGCGGTGGCGGGAAACTTCATAGACCAGCGTCACAACTTGATCAAGGAAATAACGGTCATGGGAAACAATCAGCAAAGCACCCGGGTAATTCTTCAGGTAGTTCTCCAGCCAGCTTAGCGTTTCGATGTCCAGGTGGTTGGTCGGCTCATCGAGAATCAGCAGTTGGGGCTTACTGAGAAGATGCTTCGCCAGCATCAAGCGCGTTTTCTGGCCGCCGGATAACGACACTACTTTTTTGTTGAAGTCATCCGGATAGAATTTCATGCCGTTTAGGATGGCCCGTGTATCCGCTTCGTATTGATAGCCGCCTGCGTCCTTGAAGTCATTCTGCAGCAGGTCGTATTCCTTCATAACTTTATCGTTTTCTGCAGGATTATTGTATATGTCAGGTTCGGCCATCTGTGCTTCCAGGTGGCGAAGCTGCGCTTCCTGTTCACGGAAATGATGGAAAATGGTCATCATTTCATCCCAAACGGTGGCGTCCGACTCTAAATTGGTCTGCTGTTCCAGGTAGCCGATCGTCAAATCTTTCGGCATGCTGATGTCCCCGCTGTCGTGGGACATTTCACCGGCGATGATTTTCAGCAATGTGGATTTTCCTGCACCGTTACGGCCTACCAATGCTACGCGGTCACGGTGCTGTACTTCCAATTTGACGCCCGACAGGATCTCTTCCGCACCAAATGATTTATAGACTTGATTTACTTGTAAAACAATCATGTAGGTCACCTCTATTCCCTTTAAGTGTAGCTGATGGGACAGTTGTTCGCAATTGCGCAAGCCTTTACATATCAAGTCTCCTATTGTAAGATGAAAGCGATTTGACAACACCTCAGGAGGATGCGAAAGCGTATGTTACATGAGCCATCAAAAATTCCGCAAGCCACGACCAAAAGGCTTCCGCTGTATTACCGTTTCCTTCAAAACTTCGCGAATGCCGGACAAAAACGGATTTCCTCGCAGGAATTGAGCGAAGCAATGAAAATTGATTCTGCCACCATCCGCCGTGATTTTTCCCATCTGGGTGCGCTTGGAAAAAAAGGCTATGGTTATGATGTACAGGAGCTGCTGCTGTTTTTCCGGAAGACATTGGATCAGGACGAAGCTACAAATGTAGCGCTGATTGGTGTTGGGGGACTCGGCAGTGCCTTTTTAAAGTATAATTTCCATCGCAACCACAACACGAAAATCATTGTGGCCTTCGATTCGAACAGCCCACTCGAAGGCGAAAAGATCAGCGACATCAATACGTACCATCCTGATAAAATCGAAGAGAAAATCAAAGAGTATGGGGTGGAACTGGTCATTTTGACAGTGCCGTCACGATCCGCACAGGAAGTGACAGACCGTTTGGCGAAGACCGATATCAAAGGGATTTTGAATTTTACGCCGGTGCGTATTTCAGTGCCCGACCATATCCGTGTCCAGACCATCGACCTGTCAGTTGAATTGCAGACATTGATTTATCAGATCAAACAGCAATGACTTAAAACCTTCACATTTTTACGCCCTTTCCAAATAGCCAAAACAGCTGCAATGATGTAAAATAGAGCCATAATACAGGAGGTGCCACGTATGCCAGGTCCAATGAGTATCATCATTATCGGTGTTGTTGCCTTGCTAGTTTTCGGCCCTAAAAAGCTGCCGGAACTTGGAAAAGCATTCGGTTCGTCTTTGCGTGAGTTCAAAAACGCTACAAAGGGACTTGTAGACGATGAAGACGACGATAAAAAAGTAGAACTGAAGAAGAAAGATGAGCAAAAGGAAATACGATAGGATGTTTGTCTGATGACAGAAAAAGACATGACTTTAGTTGAACATATAGTTGAATTGAGAAAACGGCTGACCATTGTAGTCGTTTTCTTTATATTGGCCCTTATTGTCAGCTTTTTTATTGCCCAGCCTTTGATTCAATATTTGCAATACACGGAAGAAGCAAGAGACCTTACCTTGAACGCGTTTAAAATTACAGATCCGCTGAAGATTTTCATGCAGGTCACGATGATTTTAGCGTTGATCATCACGTCCCCTTTGATCATGTATCAGTTTTGGGCATTCATCAGTCCAGGACTTCTCGATAAAGAGCGGAGAGCAACGTTAAGTTATATTCCGTTTTCCCTGCTGTTGTTTCTTGGGGGGATCGCGTTTGCCTATTTGATCCTGTTTCCTTACGTCATCGGATTTATGTTGAATATCTCCGATAATATGGATATACAGGAGACCATCGGCATCAATGAATACTTTCAGTTCCTGTTCCAGATCACGCTGCCGTTCGGCCTGATTTTCCAGTTGCCTGTGCTGATGCTGTTTTTGACCAGACTTGGCATCATCACACCGATGCTGATGACGAAATACCGCAAGTATTCCTATCTTGGATTGGTGGTCATCGCGGCGTTCATCACCCCGCCGGACATCGTTTCGCATATGATTGTGACCTTGCCATTGATCGTGCTGTACGAATTCAGTGTCATCATCGCCAAAATCGGCTACCGAAAGTTCCTTAAAGCTGAACAGCAGCAAATTATCGAAGAACAACAACCGATCGAATAAGAAAAAACCTTCCACCGAATTAGATCGGGGAAGGTTTTTTCTTATTTGATGGTCATTGGAAGATGAAGAAGAATCCTGCAGATTGAAGTTCTTCCATCTGTTTTTGGAACTCTAAAATCTTATCCATATTGAGCTGAATCAGCATGACATAGCCGTTCAGGCAAATATGGGCGATGATCGGTGTGATGATGCTTTTCGTTTTCTGGTATAAAAACGCCAAGATCAATCCGGTAGTGAAGTACAGCAGCAAGTGCGTAAAGTCGAAATGGATCAAAGCGAACACTAAAGCACTGATTGCTGTCGCGAAAAAGAAATTGGTTGTTTGGTTGAGTGAACCAAACAACACACGGCGGAAGACCAGTTCTTCAAGAATCGGTCCAAACAATACGATTGAAACGATAGCGAGCGGCACCGCTTCAGCAATGTTGACTAATGAAGCAGTATTATCAGAGCCTGGCTCGATGCCGAGAAACTTCATTTCAATTAAAGCGGCAATCGATTGCCCGATCAGCAACAGCAAGAAGCCAAGAAAGCCCCAGACGACTGACATGAAGACGCTGGATTTCTTGCCTTTCCAGATATCAAAAAAGCGCTTGTCCCGGAAAATCACGAGGAGCGTAAGAACAAAGCCGATGCCCATGGTCAGGAAAATCAGCCAGCCTGATGTAGCGGCGCCGGCAGCTGCACGGTCCATGCCTTGCCCTTGAAAATAACTCAAGGTGGGAGCTATAAACAGGATCGGTGAAAGCTGTGCTGCGATAAAAATCAATAATACATACAGCGGCGTCTTTTTGCCTTGGGATTTCGGGCGGTGGCCGCTGGTCTGTTTAGCTTTTGGCCGAGACGTGCTATCATTTTTAAAAAAATTGTCTATAAAGGTTTTTCGTTTGGTGGGCATGATGTAATTCCTTTCACTGATGGATGCTCTTTCTATTGTAGAGCTTTCAGAGGCCAACCGCAAAGAAATCAAAATCATGATGGTTACCACTTGCAAAAGACTGAAGATTTTATTAAACTTGGTAGTGGGTTAGCACTCAGAGGTTGAGAGTGCTAAGCGAGAACATTTAGATAATTTGAGGAGGGTGTTTCAATTGTTAAGACCACTAGGAGATCGTGTAATTATTGAGCTCATCGAAGCGGAAGAAAAAACGTCAAGCGGTATCGTCTTGCCGGGATCAGCACAAGAAAAACCGCAGGAGGGCCATGTGATCGCTGTAGGAAATGGACTTATCCGTGAAAACGGGCAGCGCACAGAATTGGACGTGCAAGCTGGCGACCGCGTCATCTTCTCGAAATACGCAGGATCTGAATTAAAATACGAAGGCAAAGAATATTTGATTTTACGTGAAAACGACATATTAGCAGTTTTAGGCTAAAATAAACCGACGACACAGGAGGAAGCTAAACATGGCAAAAGATATTCGATTCAGTGAAGACGCACGCAGTTTAATGCTGAAAGGCGTAGATAAATTAGCAGATGCAGTAAAAGTGACACTTGGGCCAAAAGGGCGCAACGTGGTTCTTGAAAAAAAATTCGGTTCGCCACTCATCACCAATGATGGTGTAACGATTGCGAAAGAAATTGAACTTGAAAATGCTTTTGAAAACATGGGAGCGAAACTTGTTGCGGAAGTTGCTTCTAAAACAAACGACATCGCCGGTGACGGTACAACTACAGCAACGGTTCTTGCACAGGCAATGATCCGTGAAGGCTTGAAGAACGTTACAGCTGGCGCGAATCCTGTCGGCATCCGCCGCGGAATCGAATTGGCCGTTGAAAGCGCGCTTTCGGAACTGAAAGCCATCTCTAAACCGATCGAAGGCAAAGAATCGATTGCACAGGTTGCAGCTATTTCATCTGGCGACGAAGAAGTCGGCAAACTGATCGCTGAAGCGATGGAGCGCGTCGGCAACGACGGCGTCATCACGTTGGAAGAGTCACGCGGCTTCACGACGGAACTTGATGTGGTAGAAGGCATGCAGTTTGACCGTGGATACCAGTCTCCATACATGGTGACGGATTCAGATAAAATGGAAGCAGTTCTTGATAACCCGTTCATCTTGGTTACCGACAAGAAAATCGGCAACATCCAGGAAATCCTTCCGATCCTTGAGCAAGTTGTTCAGCAAAGCAAACCCTTGTTGATCGTTGCTGAAGATGTTGAAGGCGAAGCATTGGCAACATTGGTCGTCAATAAATTACGCGGCACGTTCAACGCTGTTGCTGTTAAAGCTCCAGGCTTCGGTGACCGCCGTAAAGCAATGCTTGAAGACATCGCAGCCTTGACTGGCGCAGAAGTGATTACAGAGGATCTTGGACTTGAATTGAAAACAACAAACATCGCTCAGCTTGGGCGCGCATCAAAAGTGGTTGTTTCGAAAGAAAACACAACCATCGTGGAAGGCGCCGGCGACCAGGAACAAATCGTCGCACGTGTTACACAGATCCGCAACCAGCTGGAAGAAACAACTTCTGAGTTCGACAAAGAGAAATTGCAGGAACGCTTAGCGAAATTGGCTGGCGGCGTTGCAGTCATCAAAGTTGGAGCGGCTACCGAAACTGAGTTGAAAGAACGCAAACTTCGCATTGAAGATGCCTTGAACTCAACGCGTGCAGCAGTAGAAGAAGGAATTGTTGCCGGCGGTGGTACAGCGCTAGTCAACGTCTACAGCAAAGTGGCTGAACTTCTTGAAACGCAGGAAGGCGACGTAGCAACTGGTGTCAACATCGTGCTTCGTGCACTTGAAGAGCCAGTTCGCCAAATCGCAACAAACGCAGGCCTTGAAGGATCAATCATCGTTCACCGCCTGAAATCCGAAGAAGTCGGCATCGGCTTCAACGCGGCTAACGGCCAATGGGTCAACATGGTGGAAGAAGGAATCGTCGATCCAACCAAAGTTACGCGCTCAGCACTTCAGAACGCAGCATCTGTTGCAGCTATGTTCTTGACGACTGAAGCGGTAGTAGCAGACATTCCAGAACCAGCAGGACAAGGCGGCGGAATGCCTGATATGGGCGGCATGGGCGGCATGATGTAATTCATTAACGCATTAAAAAGCTCCTCCTCACAATGTGAGGAGGAGCTTTTCTTTATTTTGAAAGAAAATAGCAAATTTCAATTCTCATTGAGTTTTCTGATAACACTATGGAATTTATGGTATGATTTAACTAATTTAGGATTTAGGATTTAGGATTTAGGTTTGGGGAGAGATAAACTATATGGAAAAAAAGAGTAAGGAAGCAATTTTACAAATTAAAAGAACGATAAAAGATATAAGAAATTACCGTAATGACTATTATTATGCCAATGCATTCAAACAGTACATAACGATTCTCAACAGAAACGTACAACAATTAAACTTACCTAAATTTGAATTTGAAGAGTTCCATTACTCTTCTACTAAAAAGACAATTAATGATATAGGATATAAAGCTTTGATTCATTACATAGAAACGTTAGAAGAAGAATTACCTCAATTTCATATTACTAATCAGACTGAAAAAATTTCAATAGATGATAAAAAAGTATTTATAGTTCACGGTAGAAATAAAACTGTGCTAAATGAAGCAGAACTTATACTAACGAGAGCAGGCTTGGAACCAATAGTTTTAAACAGGCAAGCAAATAGCGGTATGACACTAATAGAGAAATTTGAGAAATACTCAGAGGTTTCTTACGCAGTAATTTTACTTACACCTGACGATGTCGGATCCTACTATGAGGAAGGCGTCAATCCCAATTTGCAATTTAGGGCAAGACAGAACGTGTTATTTGAATTAGGTTTCTTTTACGGAAAATTAGGAAGGCAAAGTGTTTGCTGTTTAATAAAACAGTCGGTGGAAAAACCAAGTGATATTGATGGGATAGCATATATTCCTTTTAATCAATCCATTGAAGAAATTGAATTGTTATTACTCAAAGAATTAAGAGCAGCTGATCTTAGAGTGAATATTTAATGAATCTTTTAGTCTTAAAATAATTTTAGTGATGTTTTGTAATTCAAATCATGACAATAAATTATCATTAAAGAAAAGATAACAAATTTTTTTAATTATTTTATCACCTAGGTTACTTAAAGGATAAAGGATTTAATATTAGAGCGCCCAAAGTAAAAGCGAATGAAACAATACATTGGGAGACTGAAGTAAAAGGCAAACAAAGATTTTTTCTTGTCAATTTAATCTAATTAATGGTTTTAAAACTCTAACGGTTTGTTATTTTTTATTACAAGAGCTATTCCAGCATCTCCATTTCAAATAGTTCAGGTCCTATTTTGTAGAGTATCAAAACAATAAGGAAGTATACAATATAAATGTTTAAAAATTCAAAAAATATATTTTTATTCAATAGACCAAAATATAATAAATATATGAATAAGTATATGAGCACTTAAGAATCTTTTAATTAAAGGAGAGCTTTATGAAAATTCCACCAAAGTATAAAGGGAAATATTTTTATCACTTTACCCATATTGATAATATCGAATCGATAGTGAAACATGGTCTTTTGTCGACCAATGAAAAAGAAAAAATAAGTGTTGAACATGTTGACTTGTCAAATGAAGATATTCAACAAAGGAGAAGTCAGATGAATGTTCCAATTGAACCTTTTGGAAAAATTCATGATTACGTTCCTTTTTATTTTGCGACAATAAATCCTATGTTATTAGGTATACTTAATAGAAAAAATATTGATCAGCCATTAGTAGTATTTGTTGCTATATCAATAGAAAAATTATTAAATGCTAATGTTATATTTACTGATGCATCTGCAAATGCTCAGGTTCATCCTGGTTTTTACAGCAATCCGGAAGACTTAGACAATCTAAATTGGAATTTGATTGATACTAAAAGATGGCATCGTGGTACCGCCGAAGAGCTACGTGCTCGAATGGCCGAAGTACTTACATACAAAAAAGTTCCAGTCGAATGGATAGACAGCTATGTTGTTTTTAATGATATTTGTAGAAAAAAAATTAAAGAGATTTATAAAGATCATGGACTACAGTCACCTGCTATTTCCTACGAGCCTTTTAGTGGTAGATATTTCTTTTTTACAAAATTTTATATGAAAAATAGAAAAAACGAAACTTTAATAACTGGACCAATATTCCTTTTTAATTATTTTCAGAGCTTAATAAAGGAAATTATAGAAAAAAGAAAAAGTGAAGACTCAAAACAAAGTACTTTTCAAGGTATTACTGACGCATTATTAAAAATAGAAGAAGATTTTTGTTTTTTAAAAGAGTTAGCAGATATTTTTGAATTAGAAACAGACAATAAAGTACATAATAATAATGTTAGCGATCATACACTTCAGGTTGTCAGCAAATTAGTAGATAACAATTATTATAGAAGCCTGTCTGAAGATGATAAAAATTTGGTGACATTGTCTGCTTATTTACACGACATAGGGAAAGGCCCTAAGTCGAAGTGGAAAAATGGAATTCAAGCTACATATCCAGATCATCCAGCAGATTCAATTCCTATGCTTGAAAGAATTCTAGTTGAGGAATTTAAAGTAATATCTGAATATGAAATAAGGAAAATTTGCTTACTGGTCGTTTACCATGACATAATTGGAGATATTCTTGCAAGTGGTAGAAGCGAGACAGAATTATTAAAACTAAATATAGATGAAAATGAATTAAATATGTTAGTTGCTATTTCAATTGCGGATGTTTCTGCAATTAACCCTATTTGGAGTAGTGAAATGGAACGGGAATTGCCGAGTTTCATTAAAAAAATAGTTAAGGAGATTTAAAATGATAAAATTCGTATCAGGTGATTTTTTTGATTATGATGCTGATATTCGAATAAATACTGTTAATTGTGTAGGTGTTATGGGTAAAGGTGTTGCTTTAGTCTTCAAAAAAAAGTATCCAGATATGTTTATTGATTATTATAATGTTTGTAAAAGAAATGAGCTTAAACCAGGTAAACCTCATGTATGGAAGGATGAAGATTTGTTTTCTTCCTTTACTATAGTTAACTTTCCAACAAAAGTTCACTGGAAAAATCCTTCAAAATATGAATATATAGAAGAAGGGTTAATTTGGTTAAGGCAATTCCTCTCAGAAAAAGAGAATTCTACTGTAACTTTACCTGCTTTGGGCTGTGGACATGGAGGGCTTGACTGGGACAAAGTAAAAGTTATGATTAATAAATACTTGAGTGATTTAAATGCGCAAATCCTAGTCTTTGAACCCAGTAGTTCTACAAAAATATCTAATCATAAGTCGGAAAATATTCATCTAAAGGAACAAGATATTCGAAAGCTTTTACCGGATGATGAACATTATCCATTAAGGTTAATAAAACATTCTACAAGTGAAATATATTGTAGGGGAAATACTAAATTATTTCATAAAAAAAATATAGCTCTTATAACTAATTACAAATCAAGTGATAGAGAAAAAAGTGCTTTGTTAAAGATAATAAATGAACTTCCTGTAGGTGAATTCGTTTTTACTATCGGATGGGGAAGCAGCTATGAAAAAGATTTAGCAAAAGAGATACTATCTAAAGGCTTTGAAGTTTTATTAGTTATTCCATTTGGAATTTTACAATTAAAAGTTCGTAAAGATTTAGAATCATTATGGGACTATGAAAAGATTGTTGTATTATCAACGACGAAACCAGATCAAGAATGGAAAAATTACGAAAGTGTTAATTCACTTAAATTGCGTATGAAACTTGGAGATATAGTGATGTTTAATAGCCTTGAAATGGAATATATAACGAAATTCGCTAAAGAGATTCATGAATTTAATGGTGGAATATTTTATATAAATTACTGGGATAAAGAAATAGAGTTTTATAAAAATTCGGCAGCTCAAAAAATTGGAGTAAACTCTTTAACAAAGAGACCGAATGTTTTACCACTGTTAAAATTTTTAAAAAAAATATAAGTACGATAGGGCTAATTAAGGGGGAAGTAAAAATAAACTCATCTCTAGTAAGATAATAACTGCCTTTGCCATGTTAATCAGTAGACTATTTTGAAGATACAGAAAGGGTATACAATGAAAGAAGAATGTACCTTCCTGCTACTGCATGAAGAATATAAGCACCATTTAAAAATTTTTTGTTCTGAAATGTGGAGGCCGATTTTTTTAACATAATTTACGAAAGTAAAAGGCGGTATGTTACTCCAAATTTTGGTTATTGTCTATGCGAATCTTTAAGCATAATATATAAATAATTCTCAGTAGTAGATATAGCGTCTTATACCCTAAATTTTTTCTTACTTTTAACATTAGTTCGATAAGCAAAATAAGAACATGTTTTGCGTCTTTTTCAGTCCAGAATCAGCAACATCAATTGGCGGCATGATGTAACGCAGAAATGAATCGAGAGCTTGAAACCCGATGATGTTCGGGTTTCAAGCTCTTTTTTTTTGAAAAAAGAGCTTTGTTCATCTTTAAATCATTTTTCTTTGTAAAATAAGAGACTGGTATTAAAAAGGGGACGGCGCCGATAAAATAAAGCTGCATTCCGAAAATGGAATGCAGCTTTATTTATGGAAAGGTATAGTTAAATCACTTAGCTGTACGCTTCGAAGTATAAGGAAAAATAGGATCCATTAATTCGAATTCGTAGTTCTCGCTATTTACTTTCCCGACAGTCTTCTCGCTGTCGTAAAGTTCCAGCATGAAGTGGGCCATTTCTTTTGCGGTGTGATATTTTTGGACATTGTCGCTGTAGCTGAACTCATCCAGCTCGCGGGCTGTTTTCACAAACTCGGTTTCGGTCATAGCCGGCGCAATTATTTTTACTTTCATTGGGGAGTCCTGGTCGCGCAGTTCCTGGGCCAACCCTTCTGTAAATGCGCTCACGTAGAATTTGGTTGCAGCGTATGATACAGCATTTGGTACGATCCTGTAACCTAAGTCAGACGAGACATTGATTAATTGTGTGCCTTCTTTGCCGGAATAATCGTGTGTGTAAAGTGTGGAGAGAGTTGTAAGTGCTTCAACGTTTACACGAAGCATCTTTTCGATTTTCTTTACCGCCTGTTCAGCAACCGGCGCACTGTTTCCAAAGCCGGCATTGTTGATCCAGGTTTCAATCTCGTATTCTTTCAGGCTCTCGTATAAATCATGAACTTGTTCACTTTCAGAAAGATCTGCGGTTCTAATGACGACGTCCAGGTCAGCGTTCATGTTAAGGATTTCATTTTTTAACGCTTTAAGCTGAGCTTCCCGTCTTGCGACCAGAATGACGTTTTTGTTCCGTGATGCAAAAGCTAATGCGGTTTCGTATCCAATGCCTGAGCTGGAGCCTGTAATGATGGTGTATTTCATCCCAATTCCCCCACTGAAATTTATTGTGATACACAGCTATCGTACTGTTAGTATTAACCGGAAAGCAAATGATGTGATGATATTCTTCGGGCGGAGAACCCCGCTCCGAGATTCAAGGTTTTTATGCGTTAAATGAAATATGTTTATATTATGTCGGCCGTTAGAAAATTTCTGCTTTTATGACAGCTGTCACTGGTTTCAAAGCTGCTCCGTAATGTAAGTTAGTAGGAGTCGAATGCGGATTCCTTTTAGGGATTTGCTTAAAAAGGAGAATTTTTTCAATGAAAAAAATCGCTTGGATTACGGATACAGCAGCGCAATTGGATGAGGCTTTCATCCAACAACATCATGTACACATCCTGCCCCTCAGTGTTGTTTTTTCTGACGGGTCATTTCGGGAATCCATCGATCTTACACAAAAAGAGTTTTACGAAAAATTACACTTAGCGAAAGTTTCACCTAAAACCTCGCAGCCAGCAATTGGCGAGATGGTTTCTTTATATGAAAAGCTGGAGTTGGAAGGGTATGACTTTGCAATTGCCTTGCACTTATCGAGCGGACTTTCTGGGACATTTGAAAGCGCACAGGCAGCTGCGAAGATGACAAACTTCAAGGTCTATCCCATCGATTCGAAAATCGGTTCTTTTCCGATGGTTAAAATGATTGAAGTTGGAGACAGTTTGCTTGCAGATGGGAAAGGCGTAGAAGAAGTGATTGCAACGATCACTAAAATGACCGCTAAATCGAGGTTGTCCTTTATTCCCTCGAGCTTGAACCAATTGCATAAAAGTGGACGCGTTTCTGGAACGCAGGCATTTGTCAGTAATTTGCTGAACATTAAAGTGGTCATCAGTTTTGAAGACGGGAAAACGGTCCTGAAAGAAAAAGTCCGTTTAACTAAACGGGCAAAAGAGAAGGTGACCCTGTCCCTGCGTGCGGACATGGCGACGGGCACGGTGCCGGAAGTTGCGGTTATTCATTGCAATAACGCACCTGATGCAGAAGTTTGGAAGAACGAGTTGGTCCAGGAGTTTCCGGAGTTAAAAGTAAAAATTGCTGCACTTAGTGTTTGTGTAGGGGTACACGCGGGTGAAGGAACTACAGGTTTAAGCTGGGTTGCTTATTAAGTTTTCATCATAAATTTTAATACCTGTACAGCAAAGGAGCGAATCCGCAATGGTTTCGGTCCTTTTTTGGTTTGTCCCGATCCTTCAAGAAGATATTTTTAACGGTCCTTACCTTAGCCGTGAATTGTCTTACACCTTATAACAGTATATGTTAAAATTTAATAAATGAAGTAATATATTTCCTGTTGGAAATAAGAGAACTAGAGTCGAGTCGGCTGTATTTCATTTGATAGTTGATGGATTGATAAAATTAGAATTTAATGATAATCGAGGTGCTTTAGGGTGACAAGCTTTCAGGAATTGGAGATGTACAAGAATTTTGATGAGCTGGCCAGCGATGTTCTGGATCTTGCAAAAGAAATTCTGCCTGATCAATTGATATATTTAAGCTCTCTCAACGATACGCAGCAAGTTATTCTCAAACTTTCAAATGAGGACACGAACATTCTCGTAACTGAAGGAATGGTCATAAATCTGAATGATACTGTTTGTAACCGCATTGATTTTGAGGAAAAACAACCTTTGATATATGAAGATATGAGGCAAGAAAGCAATTTGGCTGATATAAGAAATGTGTTCGAAGATGCCAATATCAGGTCATATTTGGGCCTTCCAATTTCTCTTATGAACGGAGAAAAATTTGGTACATTATGTGCAATAAACGATGAAGTCAGCCACTTTGACAACAAGAGCATCCAGCTGCTGCAGAAAATCGTCCGGATGTTCACCTATTATCTGGATCTGGAGCGCTTTGCTTACAGAGACGCATTGACGGATCTGTACAACAGGCGTTATCTTTCCAATTTCTTTGAAAATCATTCCGCTGATGGCGGCACGATCCTCTTTCTGGATTTGGATGGCTTCAAAAAGGTGAACGACAAATATGGCCACGATACGGGAGACTTGGTTTTAAAGGAAGTCGCAAGGAAACTTCAAAATTTTGCGGCCCAGCACAGCGACGCTTTTGCGGTCAGACTAGGGGGAGACGAATTTGTCATGCATTTTCCCTCCATGTCCACCAAAGAAGAAGTGCAAAAGGAGGCTGAACGTGTACTTGACGGTTTGAGGACCTGGGACGAGGACTATCAACTTTCCACCAGTATTGGGATTGTAACGTACCCGGCCGATTGCGTGGAGGAGTTGAAGATGCTTCTTAAACATGCGGACCAGGCTTTGTATGAGGCCAAAACCTCCGGAAAGAATACCTATAAGTTCTTTAGCCTGTGAAACGGAGCAGATTTATACAGGTGGCGCGTCAACTCGTTTATCGGGATTGGCGTTTTTTATATGGAAGAAAGCCAGGTGTTGATCTTTTAGGAGGTTAATTTGTTGCTGGAACGTAAAAGAATAACTCAATACTCTGCACGGCGCGCGGCCCGTTCAAAGCCCTCTACTTTCCACCAAGCCGCGTTTCGTGTAAACTGTATAAGGTTAAAGAAAACATGAGATGGTATTCCAGACATAGATGATGTGCAGTGAGCTGCAGCATAATAGTGTGAGAATTTTTGGATGAAGGGTTCGCCTTCCATCCCGTAATGAAAGGATTGGAATTTGAATATGAAAGAGAATTTTTGGCGTGATTTGCCGAAACCGTTTTTTGTGTTAGCGCCGATGGAAGATGTCACGAATGTTGTGTTTCGCCATGTAGTGGCTGAAGCCGCACGGCCTGATGTGTATTTTACAGAGTTTACGAACACCGAAAGTTATTGCCACCCGGAAGCGGTTTTCAGTGTGCGGGGACGTTTGACGTTCACGGAAGACGAACAGCCGATGGTGGCCCACATATGGGGCAATAAACCCGAGCATTTCCGTGAGATGAGCATTGGCATGGCCAAGCAGGGCTTTAAAGGAATCGACATCAATATGGGTTGTCCTGTACCGAACGTGGCAGCCAAAGGAAAAGGCAGCGGATTGATTCGCTACCCTGACAATGCGGCTGAAATCATTCAAGCAGCAAAAGCTGGCGGCTTGCCTGTCAGTGTTAAGACGCGTCTCGGCTACACCGATGTGGACGAGTGGAAAGGCTGGTTGACCCATGTATTAGAGCAGGACATCGCCAATCTATCGATTCATTTGCGGACAAAAAAAGAAATGAGTGCTGTGCCGGCGCATTGGGAACTCATTCCGGAAATCAAGAAACTCCGTGACGAAATAGCACCGGATACCCTGATTACGATTAACGGGGATATTCCAGATCGCCAGGCAGGCCAGGAACTTGCCGATAAATACGGCATCGATGGTGTGATGATCGGACGGGGGATTTTCCATAATCCGTTTGCCTTTGAAATCGAACCGAAAGAACATAGCAGCAAGGAATTGTTTGATCTGTTGAGGCTGCACCTGGATCTTCATGACAAATATTCGACAGAGATCGAGCCGATTTCTTTCAAGCCGCTCCGCCGATTCTTTAAAATCTATGTCCGCGGCGTACGTGGGGTCGGGGAACTGAGAAACCAATTGATGTACACAGAAAAGACCGATGAAGTGCGTGCTTTGCTTAATGACTTTGAGGCTTCAATAGAAGCAGAGAATTTAGCAGAAACTGTAGAAAATAGCTGAGCTCTGAACAGCAGAGGATTGGGAACCTATCGTATCCGATTTTCTTACTATGGGCTGGTGTATAAAACTAAGTTGAATAGAAATCTCCTGCCAGTTCGCTGAAATTGGCAGGAGATTTTTTTGCCGTTTTAGGTTGGTTGCTGTTGAAACAGGTGTGGTTTTTAAAAGTTAAACAAAAGCAGTTTGCCAATCCAAAAATAAAGAGAAGCAAGGGACAAAGGACTGATGGCAGGACAAGGGAAATATGGAGATGGACTGGAAAGGGAATGTGAGTTAAACTAGCATAAAGGTTTTGAAAATTCAGTTTATAAGATTGTTAGATTCCCCTTGTTCGTAATGATCATTTTACCGACTATTGTAGCTTACTGATAAAAAATTATATGCGTTTTAAATGCCAGGCACTCGGCTTCCATGTAATGAAAGCAAGTGGAGTCTTTTGGAAATTCAGTCAGAAGAAGGAGTGAGTTTGGATGAAAAAGTATTTGGCGGAATTTATCGGCACTTTTATTTTGGTATTCTTAGGGACAGGTACAGCAGTTGTCTTGGGAGGCTACACAGGAGGGACGGACACAGGATTTCTTGGCGTGCTGGCCATTGCGCTTGCCTTTGGGCTTTCGATTGTCGCGGGTGCTTACGCCATCGGCCATATTTCGGGATGCCACGTAAATCCAGCGGTTTCGCTGGCCGTGCTAATATCGGGTAATATAACGGTTAAAGAATTTGGCGGGTATGTCGTTGCACAGGTATTGGGGGCATTTGCTGGGAGTTCAATCCTTGCCTTTGTCGCTGCAAGTTCGACAAGCTTGGAAGGGTTTGGCGCAAATGGCTATGGAGAGTTGAGTGCTGTCGGGTTGAATCTGTCAGGGGCACTTGTCATTGAAGTGATTCTCACCTTCATCTTTGTCCTTGCCATTTTGGGTGTCACTTCAAGTAAAGCAACTTCCCATATGGGCGGAATTGTCATCGGATTGACGCTGACATTGGTGCACATTATCGGCATTCCGTTGACAGGCACTTCCGTAAACCCGGCAAGAAGCTTGGCTCCTGCGATTTTTGCCGGCGGCGATGCACTTGCACAACTGTGGGTATTCATTTTAGCTCCTCTTGTCGGCGCGGCACTCGCTGCCTTTGTCTTTAAATCTTTCTTTGTTGTAAAAGAAGAGACGGGGATCGAAGTAGCTGGAGAGTCGGATATCGACCTAGCTGGCAAGTAAAAAAAGACTGTTTCCCTTCGAAATGGGAAGCAGTCTTTTCTGTTTGGGTTCTATTTATCGGGCGTTTACTGTACCCATTGACCAATCAATTCTTCATTTTCTTCCACCCATTGCGCAGCTCCAACTAGAGGATCTTCAGCGCTTTCCACATAGTCAATAAGCTCGCCGATCTGTTCATCTTCCATCTTCCAATTCTTCAGCCACTCGCTTACTTCCGGGTGGTCTTCTTCAAATCCTTGTCTTGTTGCATGGTGAATTTTTTCGATGCCGCCGAATGTGTTTTGTGGATCTTCCAGAAACTTCAGGTCGTATTTGGAGAATACCCAATGAGGGCTCCAAAGTGGCGCTACAATCGGTTCTTCATTTTTTATTGCTTCGCTGATTTCAGCCAGCATGGCAGCTTCCGAGCTTTGCTGCAATTCAAAGTCCAACTCATAGTCCTTGATCAATTGTTCCGTCACTTCCATCGTGCCGGCGCCCGGATCAAACCCGACAATATTGCCGCCGAACATTTCTTTATGGTCATTTAAGTCTTCCACACTATTCACTTCTTCTACATAGCTTGGAACAACCAGCCCTACTTTGGCATTGTCATACCAGGTAGCTTCGGAGAAATTAACGGTATCCTGGTATTCCTTCAAGTAATTCGCGTCTTGTACCGGTAACCATACTTCCAAACTAGCATCTACATCGCCGCTTTCCAAGGCCTGCATCGTCACGCCCATGTTTAAAACATTCAACTTCACATCGTACCCTTTTTCTTCCAGAATCACTTTCCACATATTGGTGACGGCAATATTCTCGGCCCAGTTGATTTGGCTGATGGTTAATTCTTTATCGCTTTCCTCAGCCTGCGTCTGATCACCATCACTGCTGCTGCATGCTGTCAGTGCCGTAGCCATAACTATCGCTGAAATAAACCCAACTTCTTTTCTCCATTTTTTCATATTGCAAAACTCCCCTTTTGTAATGATATCTATTAATAAAATACATTTAAAAAATTAAATATATTAAGATTTTATTTAACGAATGGGCCGTAGAGAGCCCTTTTTTTTATATAGTCAATGCCTTTAAATATGGAGGCAGTCTATTGCTGTATTCAATAGGCTGCCTGATTGCTTTCCATCCCTTATTCCTGCTGTTCTTTCGGCAAGAATTCAAATATCTTCCCGCTTCTTATACTTTCAACCAAGTCATCCAACCAATGGTAGTAAACTTTGGATTCTTCCAATTGATCGTAGAAATGCTTTGCTTCTGCAACAATCTCAGGTGTGGTGGCAGCATCTTTGATGATTTCGATAAACTCTTCCTGTGATTCCTTGATCGCTTCCATATTCGTTTTTACTTCCCGCTCCCACATCTCACAGTAGAACATCATAAACGAACGGAAGAAGTTTTTCTCCGCTACGTAAGTATGTTTTCTGGAACCGCGAGTAAATGTCTTTTTCACCATTTTTATTTCCTGTAGCTTGCGGACTCCCGTGCTCATACTCGGTTTGCTCATTTCAAGCTCGGTGCGCATTTCATCAAGTGTCATCTGGTCTTTAAAGTACATTGTCGCGTATAAATTTGCAGCTGCAGGCGTCACGCCGTATAAGTCCATTGTCTCTGCAATGGCGCCGATGACTTTATCCTTAGCTTCTTCTAATTTGATTTTGGATCGTTCGCTGGATTCACTCATAAGGCCGCTCCTTCGTTAATAAAATACGATGTTAAAAATTGATTAAATCTTCTTAACAAACTTCATGTTAACCTGTACAGCTTAAATGTCAAATGGAAATGGGTGATTTTGTGGCTTGAAAAATTCACCACCTCAATAACCGCAACGGTTTTTGAGCAGGTTTTATACTTTTTACTAAAACTAATTTTGACAGCTATATATAGGCATGTTATGTTTTTAACGTTAAATAAATTCTTAACGAACTTAATTTAATGGGAATTGGAGTTGTTGAATGTGAATCTGAAATTAAAACAATACATAAATGGTGAATGGGTAGATGCAAAATCCGGCAACAAACGTGAAATCATCAATCCTTATAATCAGGAGATTATCGCTATTGTTCCAGAAGGGGATGCCCTGGATGCAAAAGCAGCAATTTCTGCAGCAAGAGAAGCATTCGATCACGGAACTTGGGCTTTTGTGCCTGCAACTGAACGAGGGGCCATCGTAAGGAAAATTGCGGAACTGATTGAACGGGATAAACAGGAGCTTGCTGAGTTGGAATCGTTGGATACGGGGAAAACCGTAGTGGAAAGCCAAGGCGACATGGATGATATCGCTGGCGTGTTTCGTTATTATGCAGAACTTGCCGATAAAAATGGCGGAGAATTGATCGCTTCTCCAGTGCCGGACTCCACCAGCAAAGTAGTTCATGAACCTGTCGGGGTTTGCGGACAGATTACACCTTGGAATTATCCGCTGCTGCAGGCGTCCTGGAAACTGGCGCCTGCGCTGGTGACCGGAAATACGTTAGTGATGAAGCCAAGTGAAATTACGCCACTTACTACTATAAAAGTATTTGAATTGATGGAAGAAGCAGGAGTGCCTGCAGGTGTTGCGAACCTGGTTCTTGGGACAGGTGATACAGTAGGCGCCGAATTGTCCAGCAATACCGACGTAGACCTGATCTCTTTTACCGGCGGACTAGCTACGGGCAAGAAAATTATGCAGGCGGCAAGTGTGAACGTGAAGAATCTCGCGCTTGAGCTTGGCGGAAAAAACCCGAATATCATCTTTGCGGATGCTGATTTTGAAGTAGCGGTCGATCAAGCATTGAACGGGGTATTTTTCCATGCAGGACAAATTTGTTCCGCTGGTACGAGATTGATCGTAGAAGAAAGCATTCACGATGAATTTGTGAATGCGCTTGTGGAGCGGGTGAAGAAATTCAAGCTGGGCAGCGGGTTTGACGAAACGACGCAAATGGGTCCGCTTATTTCAGCTGAACACTTGGCAAAAGTAGAAAAGTACGTAGAAACAGGGATCAAAGAAGGGGCTGCATTAGCCGTGGGAGGAAGACGCCCTGAAGAGCCGGAATTGCAAAAGGGCTTTTTCTACTTGCCGACGATTTTTACGAATTGCACAACTGACATGAAAATTGTTCAAGAAGAAGCTTTTGGCCCAATACTAACCGTTGAAAAATTCCAGACAGAAGAAGAAGCCATCAAGCTCGCCAATGACTCGATTTACGGACTTGCCGGAGGCGTTTGGACAAAAGATACGGTGAAAGCTGAACGCTGTGCAACAAAAATGCGCATGGGTACTGTGTGGATCAATGACTTCAACCTCTACTTTCCACACGCGCCGTGGGGCGGATTCAAGCAATCAGGGTTTGGGCGTGAACTTGGCAGACAGGGCTTGGAAGAATATACAGAAACCAAACACATCTTCCAAAACCTGAAGCCAGAAGCGATCAACTGGTTCTGAGCCAGCAAGCGATTATCCGGACTTTATAACTTTCATATAGAAGAAACAAAAACGATTCATTAAATGTGAAAAACGAAGAAGGGTTTTTGAGCAATGCTTTTCCTGTTGTCTGACTCCTTTCCTTCTAATTTCAACATTCAAGGAGGAACAGAAAATGAGCGAAACATATGATTTTATTGTTATTGGGGGAGGCAGTGCGGGTTCTGTACTCGGCGATCGCCTAAGTGAAGACGGAACGAGAAATGTTCTTGTTTTGGAGGCAGGGCGCAGCGATTACTCGTGGGACCTGTTGATCCAAATGCCGGCAGCTTTGCCATTTCCAGCAGGCAACAGCCTGTATGATTGGAAATACGAATCGGATCCAGAACCTTATATGAATGGACGCCGCATCAAGCATGCACGGGGCAAAGTGCTTGGAGGCTCGAGTTCAATCAACGGCATGATTTACCAACGCGGCAACCCATTGGACTATGAGCGATGGGGAGCGGATGCGGGAATGGAAACATGGGATTTTGCCCATTGCCTTCCGTATTTTAAACGGTTGGAAACGGCTATAGCTTCACCGGATGATGATCTTCGCGGCCACGATGGACCGATCAAATTGGAACGCGGACCAGCGACAAATCCGTTATTCCAAGCCTTCTTTAACTCAGGAGTAGAGGCTGGCTACTCGCGTACTCCGGATGTCAATGGATTTCGCCAGGAGGGATTCGGACCATTTGATAAGCATGTCTATAAAGGCAGACGTTTGTCAGCTTCACGGGCCTATCTGCATCCGGCCATGAAGCGCCAAAACCTGACGGTGAAGACACGGGCTTTTGTGACTGCCATCGACTTTGATGGGACGCGGGCCAAAGGGTTGACTTACCGGCAAAACGGCAAGACTCATTATGTAGCAGCAGGGGAAGTTATCCTGTCAGGTGGGGCGATCAACACACCTCAGCTGCTTCAGCTGTCAGGCGTTGGAGATGCTGAACACCTTCGTTCCCTTGGCATTAAACCGGTATTGGACCTTCCGGGTGTGGGAGAAAACCTGCAGGATCATCTCGAAGTCTACATTCAGCATTCTTGCCCGTTGCCTGTTTCCCAGCAGCCGAGCTTAAATAAAGCACGGATGCCTTTGATCGGCTTGCAGTGGATTTTCACGCGTACTGGACCGGCAGCGACCAATCATTTCGAAGGCGGCGGTTTTGTTCGTTCAAACGAAGATGTCGCCTATCCGAATTTGATGTTCCATTTCCTGCCGGTAGCTGTCCGCTATGATGGACAAAAAGCGGAAACCAAACACGGCTTCCAGGTACATGTTGGACCGATGTACTCAGATGCCCGGGGATCATTGAAGATCCGTTCGAAAGATCCGAAAGTGTACCCGAGCATGGTCTACAATTACCTGTCGACTGAACAAGACCGTCGCGAGTGGATTGAAGCAGTGAAGGTTTCCCGGAAAATCATGTCTCAATCAGCGATGTCGACTTATAATTCAGGAGAAATCTCACCTGGCGCTGCTGTCAGCACAGATGAGGAAATTCTGGAATGGGTCGCAAATGATGCGGAGACTGCCCTTCATCCATCTTGTACCGCAAAAATGGGACCTGCTTCAGATCCGATGGCAGTCGTAGATCCATTGACCATGAAAGTGCACGGCTTGGAAAACGTCCGTGTAGTTGATGCATCTGCCATGCCATACGTTACGAACGGCAATATCCATGCGCCGGTATTGATGTTGGCGGAAAAAGCGGCAGACCTCATCCTGGGGCGTGAACCCTTAGAGCCAATCCACGCTGATTTCTATCGCCATGGTGTCCATCCTGCTGATGCGGGGACCGTAACTGAATAACAATTTCTATAAGAAGGCACTCGTTCACCATGTCATACATTGGTGAACGAGTGCCTTCTTTTTTCTGGATAGAGAGGGTTATTTGCTGTCTATTGAAGAGTCCTACTAATTGAGGCCGACAAAGAGTTTCTGCTTCTGCAGCATTGATGGCAGCTATCACAAATTCCTGATGAAAAAGATGATTTGAATATACATCTCTGCCATTTCAGAGGGAGTCTCCGTCAATTCATTATCCAGCCATTGCTCGACCAAGCCTAAAAAGGCGGAGGTGGCAAATGAAGACAGGTAGTCATGTGGAACGGTAGCACTCTTGAAAAAATTTTCGTTTATCATCATTTTTTCCAGAAAGTGCTCGATGAAGAAATGTTTGAGCCGCTTATGGAAGCCGACGTGGTTGTTGCCGCCTAAAAACACTTTGAAGGCGTCTGCATTCAACTGGATATAGCGGAATACCTCCACGGCATGAATCGAGGTATTGCCCTTTTCGGCTTCTGACAATAAAAAATCCGGCTGGAGCCGTTCCAAATGAGTTTCCAGTCCAGCGAGTAAATTTTCCTCCATCTGGTCCAGCAAATCATACTTATCCAGGTAATGCAGATAAAAAGTGCCTCTGTTTATGTTCGCAGCCGTTGCAATATCCTGAACAGAAATTTTCATAAAATTCTTGTCCTTGAGCAATTGAAGAAATTGCTGTTGGATTTTTTCTCTTGTCCTTGCATTCATGTCATCATAAACTGTGTTCATCCCATCGCCTCCCACCCATTCAACAGTTGAACATTTTCTGTTTATTGCTTTCATTATAGCAGGCGCCTAAAATTAAGGTATACCACTCAACAGTGTGTTTAGTGGAATTCAAGGGGACAGGTGAGATAAATGAAAAAGTCGAATGCGATGATGTGGATTACGTTGCTTATTGCGAGTGTTGTGCTGGTGAAGGCGTTTCTTTTAAATGAAGATATTAAACTGTTTTTATTGATCTTTTTTGCGATTGGATTGGCTCTGGCCTTATTGCGTCTTTTTGTGAACAACTCGATCAAGAAGATGAAGGGCAAGGATTGGAAGACGAAGGCGCTGTTCTTCGCTGTGCTGTTAGGGTTTGGCCTGCCGTTCCAATCGTGGTTTAGAAACGAAGTGCTGTTTTCGATGGATTCAGCCTTTCTGGCAGGCAGCATCGGCATGCTGATTGTCGGTATGCTGTTTATGACGACTTTCTTCGGTTATGCAGTGAATAAATTTCAGGAAATAGAGGCGGATAAATAAAGAAGGTTTTAATTTCGCAAAACAATTAAAGCAAAGACAGCTTCCTTTTAAAAATAGGAAGCTGTCTTTTTCTATCCAGTGTTTAGGAACAGTAAACTGTATGAACGGAAGAGTAACGGTTAAATGGGAAAAAATCTCATATAATAATTAAATAGTACGTATTAAAATATATTTTTATAATTATTACTATGAAATTAGTAGTGTATATACTATGATTAATTTGGACTATATAATCGAAAGGAAGTTAGTATCATGAAAAGTGTATTAAGCTTCGTCAAACTTAGGTGGAGATATGTTCTAGTAGCCTTATTTGCTTTAATTATTGGTGGGAGCGTAGGTCCTTCCCAATCTGAAGTAGATGCATCTACCGAGAGCAATGAAAAACTGATTGAACAAATCAGTAAACTGGAATCAACTAATGAGGAATCCGTGCTGAAAATTAAAGAACTGGAAGCAAAAGTAAAAGAAGCAGAACCGTTTTTCTCATTAAAAGAAGAAGAACGCAAAGAAAAAGAAGCGGAAGTGAAGAAGAAAGAAGAAGAAGCGGAGGCTAAAAAAGCAGCGGAAGAAGCGGCGGCAAAAGCTAAAGCAGAAGCTGAAGAAAAAGCCGAAGCAGATGCCAAGGCTGCAGCTGAAGCTAAAGAAAAGGCAGCAGCTGAAGAAAAAGAAAAAATCGGCTATGATACAGGAATCACATATGATCAACTAGCCAGAACTCCAGATGATTTTATTTATGAAAAGGTCAAATTCTACGGTACAGTTATTCAGGTAATGGAAGGAGATGGGACAACTCAAATCAGATTAGCTGTAAATGACAATTACGATACTGTCCTTTATGCAGAATTCGATTCCACAGTTGTCGACTCCCGAATCTTAGAAGATGATACGATTACGATAAGAGGGTTATCAACAGGGTTACTTACTTATGAATCCACTATGGGCGGGTCAATTTCCATACCTGGAATTTCTATAGAACAAATTGAACAATAATTAAACTAGATATAAGAACCAAGGTGTGGCAGACTTGGGCAAATGAAAATCCGACTGATGATTACTTCTAAAAAGTGATCTCAATCGGGTTTTTTCTACATATTACTAGAATTCAAATGAAAGTGGAGTATAAAATTTTTGGAGAAAGAATTAGCTATTAGTGAATAAAGTTGAAGATTAAGTTAACTAAATATTCTGTATTTTATATTGATTTATTTTGAAAGCGCTTTTATAATAAGGGTGATATCAAATGTGCTAAGAAAGAACATTTGTAAATGAGTTTTTATTGAAGAAAAGGGTGACCCGTACATCCTGTTTATACATATAGTGAGTCATCGCTTTCCGGAGGTGCAAAAAATTGGGGAAGGAGCGTGGAGGATGAGAGTGGAAAAAGAGCTGGCAATCATTGGATTGGAGGCAAATTCCAAGGAGGAAGCATTACAGCTGTTGGGGAGTAGGCTGATCGAGCAAGGTTATGTCAAAGAGGATTTTATCGAAAGTCTGCTCGAAAGAGAAAAAAATTATCCAACGGGGTTGCCGACAGAGCCCTTTGGCGTAGCGATTCCGCATACAGATGGCGACAGGGTGCATCGATCGACGGTCGCCTTTGCCAGTTTGAAGAATCCGGTCAAGTTCCTGATGATGGGAACAGACGATAAACTGGTCGATGTGAAGCTGATTTTTATGCTCGCTTTAAAAAGTTCGGATGACCAATTGGAAATGCTGCAGAAGTTGATGGAATTGATACAAGACCCGGAAATGGTCTCGAAGCTGGTCCAAGTCAAAAGTGCTGACGAACTCAATGGATTAGTAGAAGACAAAGTATAAAAATCACGGCATATTCCCTTAAATAAGCTTTTTCTTTCGATAGATGAAAATATAAGTCGAGGAGTGAAGTTGATGGGATTTTTACAATGGTTCGTAGATCTGGGTGCTTCTGTCTTACTGCCAATTTTAATTTTTATCTTTGCGTTGGTGCTGGGAACCAAGCCCGGTAAAGCATTGCGTGCCGGCATCATCGTCGGGATCGGGTTTGTCGGCATCAACCTGGTCATCGGATTGCTTGTTTCGAGCTTGGGGCCAGCCGCTCAATCAATGGTCGATAATTTCGGCTTCCAATTGAACACCATCGATGTCGGCTGGCCGGCGGCTTCTGCTATTTCCTATGGTACGTCTTTAGGGAGTCTCGCCATTCCATTGGGGGTGGGCGTCAATATTCTCCTCCTGACTTTCGGTTTGACCAAAACGCTGAACGTCGATATTTGGAATTTCTGGCATGTGGCATTCACCGGCTCGTTGGTCTATGCATTGACAGGAGATTTTTGGCTGGGAGTCTTGACCATTATTGTTCACTTGCTGTTGCTTTATTTGATGGCAGACGTTCTGGCGAAGCATATCGAGAAATTCTATGGTTTCCAAAACATCACATTTCCGCACGGGACCTCGGCGCCGTCCGCTTTTGTCGCCATGCCGATGAACTGGGTTTTTGACCGGATTCCTGGCTTCAACAAGCTGGAAGCCGACCCGGAATCGATTCAGAAAAGACTCGGGATTCTCGGGGATTCAACCATCATCGGTGTATTGATTGGGATTCTGATTGGGATATTGGCGGGATACGACATCCCAGGCATCCTGCAGCTATCCATTCAGACCGGTGCCGTCATGGTGCTGCTTCCGAGGATGGTTGCGTTGTTGATGGAAGGGTTGATCCCGGTTTCGGAAGCGGCCGGGGAATTCGTCAAAAAGCGTTTTCCGGGAAGAGACCTCTACATCGGCATGGACAGTGCTTTGGCGATCGGCCATCCAGCTGTCCTGTCCTCGGCTTTGCTGATTGTGCCGATCACCATTTTTATGGCTGTCCTGCTGCCGGGGAACTCCGTGCTGCCGTTTGCGGATCTTGCATCCATTCCATTTCTGATCTGTTTGATGGTGCCGATTTTTAGAGGGAATATCATTCGAACGGTAATCGGGGGATCCATTTATATCGGAATTGGTTTCTATATCGCGACATGGATTGCGCCGCTGTTCACAGAGGCTGCCATTGCCTCGAATTTCGAGATGGGTGAGAACACCAGTATTTCGTCATTGATCGATGGAGCGGTTTGGACGACCTTCATCTTTGTTTGGATTCCGAAAATCCTCAGCTGGTATGGCATGATCGGATTGGGGCTATTGATCTTGTTCGGGTTGATTTATCAAAATAAAATCAAGCCGAGACGACAGAAACAAACAGACGCAACAGAAGAGGGAGAGGAAATTAAATGAAAAAGCTATTGATCATGTGCGGAACGGGAATCGCGACTTCGACGGTCGTAAAAGGGAAAGTGGAGCAATGGCTGAAGGACAATAACTTGAGCCAGGAAGTGAAGATCTACCAATCGAAAGTCAGTGATGAAATTGGGCGGATTGATGAATACGACGTCGTGCTGTCCACTACCTTAGTGCCGAATAACATAAAAGACAAAGTGATCGATGGGGTGCCGCTTCTGACCGGCATCGGTGTTGACAGCATGTATGAGAAAGTCTTAGCTGAGATCAAGCGCGAGTAGCATGGGTAGCAAAAAAAATCAGCCGGTTGCGAAATCGATCGACTTCGCAAACTGGCTGGTTTTATTGTGGGGCGGATGGACTTACAGTTCTTCTCCGCGCGTCTGGATCACCTGCTTGTACCAATGGAACGATAGCTTTTTCTTGCGGTTCAGCCCATCCTTATGGTCGACATAGATAAAGCCATATTGTTTTTTGTAGCCGTTCAGCCAGCTCAACAGGTCAATGGCCGACCAGGCATAATAGCCTTTCAGGTTGATGCCCTGCTGGATTGCTCTTTTGATGACTTTCAGGTGCTCTTCAATGTACTTGATGCGGGGGACATCAACGATTTCGCCGTCGATGATCGGATCTTCATCGCCCAGGCCGTTTTCGGTGACGTACATCTTAACGTCGCCATAGCGCGCTTTCAGCATATGAAGGCCATCTAGAAATCCTTGCGGTGAGATTTCCCAGCCCCATTTGGTATAGGTTTTATCCTCCATTTTGACAGTCCGGTAAAAGCCGTCAAAAGAAGGGCTGCCGGGAACCAATGTGGAGGTTTCCCTTGAGTGTTCGATAGAAGACACTGCTTCGTGATTTTTTTTAACACGGATGGGTTGATAGTAATTAAGCCCGATGAAATCGTTATGGTCCGCATTTCTCCGCAAGGTGTCCAACTCTTCTTGGGTCCAATCGGGCGTCCAGCCTTTTTCCTCCAGCTGCTTAACCACATACGCAGGGTATTCGCCTTTTAAGATCGGATCGTAATACCAGTTGGTCTCGTATTCATTGGCATGCTGGGCAGCTTTCAGGTTATCCTCGTCGTCATCGACGCTATAGGCTGGAAGGAATACATGGGTAATGCCGATTTCGCCGTATTGCTTCAGTTTCTTGTAGGTTTCCACAGCCTTGGCATGGGCATAGAAGACATTATGTGTCGCTTGGAAATATTTCTTTTCGTCGTTCTGGATGCCTGGTGGATGGGCGCCTTTCAAGTAGCCCAATCCGCAGAACATGACGGTTTCATTGAAAGTGATCCAATGCTTGACCCGGTCACCGAAGGATTGGAAGCAAATCTCCGCATACTTGACGAACGCTCGAGCTGTCCGCTTATTGGTCCAGCCGCCGTCTTTTTCAAGTGCCAGCGGCAAATCCCAATGATACAGCGTGACGAAGGGGACGATGCCGTATTTCAAACATTCATCGATTAGATTGTTATAGAATTCCAGTCCTTTTTCATTCACATTGCCGTCACCGTCAGGCAGGATGCGTGCCCAGGAAACAGAGAAGCGGTATGATTCAAGGCCCATCTCGGCCATTAAACGGATGTCTTCTTTGTAGCGGTGGTAATGGTCGACAGCAATATCGCCATTTGTTCCTTCAAAGGTTTTTCCAGGGATCTTGGAAAAAACGTCCCAGTTGGTGGTCCCTTTGCCGTCTTCATTGGCAGCACCTTCCACCTGATAAGAAGCGGAAGCTGCCCCGAATAAAAAGTCATGCGGAAACTTCAATTGGATTTCGTTGTTTTTCATGTAGAAAGACCTCCATCTGCATTTGCTGATTTACAGTATAGCAGGAGAGGGGCCGAAGACAAATGGATGAGGGAGTACAGGGGCTTTCGGCAGTTCTATAGAACGTGCATAAGTATTTCTACAAATTGACTTCCCCTAATGGAATGGGTATATTAAATGGCGAAGAAGATGATTGGAGTGAACCGTTTGACCCCGGACATGGAATTACAGAACTTGGATTTGATTGATTTATTGAGCGAGCGCCATATAGCGACACGGAGAATTTCGGAAAGCGCATGGAATGACGCTAGTGAGATCCATATTTCAAACTCTGAATGGTATATCATGGCCCGTATTTATAAAAAGCAGCCCACCATTGCGTATGTCGCCAAGAATGTGGATATTTCCCGCCAGGCGATTCATAAATTCATAAAAAGCCTGGCTGCCAAAGATTTGGTGGAAGTGCATAATGTGGAGAACAATAAAAAAGAGAAATGCATCCGCCTAACAGCTTTAGGGGAAGAGTGCTACGAGAAACACGAAGCGCTGAAGGTTCAGGCGGAAAAGAAAATTGCTGAAAAAATTGGCAGCGACCAAATGAAAGTCCTCAAAGATATTCTGAAGGCCGATTGGGGAATCTAACCCAAACCGAAGAACGCCCTGCTTCATCAATCCACTTGATGAAGCAGGGCGTTCTTTTCTATATATAAGCAACGTCGGGCAAGGACTTTTTATACGATAGGAAGCGGTTTATCATTCTTGATCAAGTCATTGATCCGTTTGTTGATTTCTTCAAAACTGGTGTCCAAAGCACGGGCAAGTTCCTTGAAGAGAATGATCTGTGTGTTATTCAGCAGTTTGTAGTCGCGCTCGTAAAGTGTCGTCTTCTCGAGTTGTGCATCGAATTTTTTGCGCATCAGGGTGTTGACGACTTTGGCGATCTGCAAACGATCTCCTGAATTGATAAGCTCGGAATACTGCTTCAGCCGCGAATTCGGCTGGGTTTCCCATTCAGCTCCATCTTGCTTGAAGCTTTCGATGATTTCAAGGGCTTCTTCTTTTTGGAGAAGCTTCAGCATAACAACCTTTTCGTTATCAACAGGTGTGCTGATGGTCACCAGGGTATTCTCCAAAGGATGCAATTTATAATATTTTTTGGTGACACCTGAAACGGTTTCATCACGAATATCGTCAATTCTACATAGGCCATGGGCGGAATAAATGATGTGATCTCCAATAGTGAACATTTTTTTCCTCCTCAAATCTAACTCAACTGTAATCAGTATAACACAAGTCTGATTTATTGTAAACTTAGTTGACGATTAATCGCCCTGCTTCTGCCGGACATACAAATGCCATAAACAATAGAGTAGACCATAAATAAAGGGGAATACAAATACAAGGCGGCTTTAGGGTTGCCAAAGTGGAGGTAACAGAAGAATGAAGAGTGTAATAGATGCAAAACGGCTGATCGTTGCTGAAAAACTCAAGCACTACAATGAGCGCTTGGCGGACATGGAGCGGGATTTACAGTTTTTTTACGAAGAATCACTGGACGATGAAGAGTCCCTTACAATAATTATGGAGCTGCAGGATAAAGTCGAGCAATTAAGAGTAGTGATAAATAAAGAAAACCACGAGACAGTCAACTAAAACTGTCTTTTTTGCTGTCTTCAAGTAAGTCTGATGGACACGTGATAATGTGCTATTATTAGTATTGGATTTACCATAGATATGCACAAACACTGGAAATCACAGGAGGCTACTACAATGGACAATAATGATTTATTGATCAGACTGCGCTACGCGCTGGATATAAAAAACAATGACATGATCGAGATCTTCAAATTGGGCGGGGTTGAACTGAGCAAGGAAGAAGTATTGAAAGTGTTGACGAAAACCCCTGAAAGCGATGATGAGGACAATGACAGCATCTGGGCCGAACAGGAAACCGATGATTACATCAAAGCGGACGACCATCTGTTTGAGTCATTCTTGAATGGCTTCATCATTTTCAAACGCGGCCGCCAGGAACCCAAGCCGGGACAGCCGGAAATTCCGGCGCAGACGAACGAGCGCTCCAATAACCTGTTGTTGAAAAAAGTGAAAATCGCTTTGCAGCTCAACAGTGAAGATATGCTGGAGGTTTGGGATTTGGCTGGTGTAACCGTAACGAGAGGCGAGCTGGGCGCATTGCTGCGAAAAGTAGGCCACAAAAACTACAAAGAATGCGGCGATCGCTACGCACGGAACTTCCTGAAGGGCTTGGCGATCAAGTACAGAAAATAGAAAACAGCATTTCTGCTTGTCAGCATCATCGACAAACGGAAATGCTGTTTTTTTTTTGCCGGAAATTAAACAGGAAGTTGAAAAAGTACAGATGATATTAAAAGAGTGCTAGTGACAGCGCTTTCAAATCAGTTATCTGAATTTATACTTAAGTTGTACTTATTTTATTCAAAGGGAGAGGGATAAATAAATGACAAGGAATGTAAAGGGTGTTTTGTTTCTGATGATGCTTATGGCATTTGTATTAGTGGCCGCGGGGTGCAATAGCGATGATGGCGGAGGATCTTCTTCAGCTGTAGATGTAGGAATCGTCTTGCCTACCAAAGATGAACCGAGATGGGTTCAAGATGAGCAGCGTTTCAAAGATGCATTGGCGGATTCAGAGTATTCAACAGAAATCCTATTCAGCCAAGGATCTTCAGCAAAAGAAAAAGAGAATGTTGAAGCCTTGTTGAACAAAGGCATTAAAGTATTAATCATTACACCACACGATGGGCCAGCGGCTGCAGCAGCAGTGGAAGCGGCGAAAAAAGAAGGCGTGACAATCATCGCCTATGACCGTTTGATAACGGACACAGACGCAGTAGACTATTACGTGACGTTTGACAGCTTAGCGGTAGGGGCGGCACAGGCTCAGTATCTGGTCGACAATGCAGAAGGCAAAGACATGCCACTTTACCTATATGCCGGCGCGTCTTCTGATAACAATGCCTTCCTGTTCTTTGAAGGTGCATGGGAAGTGCTTCAACCAAAAATCGCTGATGGAACGTTCAAAGTAGCCAACTCGAGCGAAGCTGAAGCGTTGAAAGATACCGGAGACTTATCACGTGAACAATTGAGCAAAATCATCGGCCAGGTGACTACCAACTGGGATCCGAATGAATCCAAGAACAAAGCACAGACGCACTTGACTTCAGTAGGGGATGATATGAAAGGCGATATCGCCGTTCTTGCGCCAAATGACGGAACAGCTCGTTCGATTGCTGATGTATTCGCTTCAGACGGTGCCGTATCAAGCTATTTGATTACCGGCCAGGATGCTGAAAAAGCATCGATTCAGTACATCATCGATGAAAAGCAATCCATGACAGTATTCAAAGATGTTCGTTCATTGGTTACAGATGCAATGGGCATGGCAGTTGAAGTACTGGATGGCAATACACCTGAAACAACTGGAACATACGACAATGGCTCTGTGGAAGTGAAAGCGAAACAGACACCGGTCATTGTTGTGGACGAAGCAAATGTTAAAGCTGAATTGATCGATTCTGAATATTACGAAGCAAGTGAGTTTACAGGATTAGAGTAAAAGATACAGCGAAGCGGAAAAATAGTGATAGAACTTCTATCGCTGTTCTTCCGTTTCACTTGTATTTAGAGCAGGAGGCGATTGCATGAGTGGCTACATTTTAGAGATGAATAACATCACTAAGGAATTTCCGGGCGTCAAGGCACTTTCCGATGTCAGTTTCAAAGTCGAACAAGGGGAGATCCACTGCTTGATCGGTGAAAATGGAGCAGGCAAATCGACCTTAATGAAAGTGCTGAGCGGTGTTTATCCTTATGGAACGTATAAAGGAGATATCGTTTTCGAAGGACAGGTCCAGCAGTTCAACGAAATCAATGACAGTGTCAAAGCAGGAATCGGCATCATTTACCAAGAGCTTGCCCTTTTTCCGGATCTGACCGTATATGAAAACATTTTTGCCGGCAATGAAATCACAAAAGGACCGTTTGTCGATTGGAATGAAACCATCGTTCAAGCGACTCGCATGCTGAAAAAAGTAAAACTGAATGTTACACCAGAGACCTTGATCAAAGACCTTGGCGTTGGAAAGCAGCAGCTTGTTGAAATTGCCAAAGCGCTCAGCAAAGATGTGAAGCTGTTGATTCTTGATGAACCGACCGCTGCCTTGAATGAAAACGACAGTGAAAATTTATTGGAATTATTGAAGGAACTGAAAAGCCAAGGCATCAGCTGCATTATGATTTCACATAAATTAAAGGAAGTCATCTCAATTGCTGACAAAGCGACAGTGCTGCGGGACGGCAAGACGATCTGTACGCTTGATGCCAAAAAAGGAGAAATCACCGAAAGCATCATCATCAAAAATATGGTTGGACGCGAAATTGAAGATATCTACCCTAAGCGACCCGATAAAAAAATTGGTGAAACGGTCTTAAAGCTGACAGACTGGACTGCCTATGATGCTCAATTGGGTCGGAAAGTTGCAAAAAATATCAATCTGGAAGTGAAAAAAGGGGAAATCATCGGCATCGCCGGCCTTATGGGGTCGGGGCGGACAGAACTGGCGCTCAGCATCTTCGGCAACCCTAAAAATTATAAGCTGCAGGGAGAACTGGAAGTGCATGGAGAAAAGAAAAACTTCAAGCATACCAGCGACGCCATCAAAGCGGGCATTGCCTATGTGACGGAAGACCGTAAAGGCGATGGGCTGTTCTTGATCCAGGATATCAAGATCAATGTCTCCGCCGCTAATATGAAGGGCATTTCCAAGAAGGGCATGCTGAATTTGAATGAAGAAGTGAAAGTCGGATCAGAATATAAAAAGTCACTCAATATTAAGGCCAGCTCTTTGGAACAAGTGGTCGGCAAATTGAGCGGCGGAAACCAGCAAAAAGTATCTCTCGGCAAATGGTTGTTCACAGGGCCGAGAATTCTGATTCTGGATGAACCGACACGCGGGATTGATGTAGGAGCTAAATTTGAAATCTATACCATCATGAACGAATTAATCAAAGAAGGGCTCAGCATCATCATGATTTCCTCGGAACTTGGTGAAATCATGGGAATGAGCGACCGTATTTACGTAATGGCTGAAGGTGCGATAAAAGGGGAACTGGCCATTGAAGAAACGACACAAGAGACCATTATGGAGCTCGCAACGCAATAGGAGGCAGTAATAATGAATCTTTTTACGGAAGCTAAGTCCATCGTAAAATCAAATATCCGCGATTACGGCATGTACATCGCACTGATCGTCATCATGCTGACGTTCACGATCATGACAGACGGTCTTTTCATCTCATCCCGAAACATCAGCAATTTGTTGGACTCTGCAGGTTACATCGCTGTCCTGGCTGTAGGAATGACCTTGGTCATCGTCATCCGGCATATCGATTTATCTGTAGGTTTTGTGGCCGGATTTTTAGGCGCTGTTGCGGCAATCTTTATGACGCAGCTCGGTTTTTCCATTTGGATCACCATTCCCGTCATACTGGTATTTGGTATTCTGATCGGTTTTTTCAATGGATTTCTGATTGCGCAACTGGGCATCCCGGCTTTTGTAGCTACACTCGCAGGTATGCTGATTTTCCGGGGAGCTTTGCTGAATGTCACTGAAGACACCGGAACCATCATCATCAATAACGACCAATTCAATGCGATCGGCAATGGTTTCATCCCTTCGCTGATGCTTGTCAATGGCTTGCATCTGCTGTCGTTGATGGTAGGAGTTGCCGCTATCATCCTGTATATCTTCAGTGAAATTTCTACTCGGAAAAATAAAATGACTTACGGCTTTGACGTGATGTCGAGCGGCATTTTTCTTATTAAATTATTGCTGGTTTCTTTAGTCATTGCATACATTACCTGGATTTTGGCCGGTTACAATGGATTTTCATGGACAATGGTCATTATGCTGGTAGTGGTGGTCATTTATCATTTCCTGACAACGAAAACTGTTTTAGGGCGCAACATTTACGCAGTCGGGAGTAATCCTGAAGCAGCGCACCTGAGCGGCATCAATGTTAAGAAAATCACCTTCATTGTTTTCGGTTCCATGGGAATGCTGGCTGCATTGTCAGGCTTATTGTTCACTTCACGTCTGCAGTCGGCAACGACTACAGCGGGAACATTGTTTGAACTGGATGCCATTGCAGCCGCTTACGTCGGTGGAGTGTCATCAGCCGGTGGGGTAGGACGTGTCACAGGAGCCATTATCGGGGCTGTCGTTATGGCCTCTTTATCCAGCGGCATGAACCTGCTGGGTACGGGTATTTCCTATCAATATATGATTCGCGGCGGGGTGTTGGCGGCGGCTGTTATTTTTGATGTAATGACTCGCAGACAGCGGGCCTGAGCAGTTTAGAAGATGACGGAAAAATAAGGCGGCATCTTCCTTTTGGGAGGTGCCTTTTTGTCTGTTCGTGCCTGTATTGTGAATTTTCAGCCAAGTGGTAAGATGGAAAGAGTTCACTACCGGAAAAGGAGTCAAATCCCGTGAGAAAAAAAGTGATAATCGTCCTCTGTTCCCTATGTGCAATTTTTGGTTTTTTTACTTTATGGTCGGCTGAAGGAACATTCCGATCCGACTGGGAATTGCCGGCTCCCATTCCTGCTGATGAAGAAAGCTACCGGCTTGTATTGATTACGCAGGAGCTTGAAACACCTTTTTGGGATAAAGTTGGAGCAGGTGCAATGGCGCAAGCGGAACGTGAAGAGGTAATTCTGGATGTCTGGGGAAGTTACAGCAACAACCAGGAAGATTTTTTGAAGCAGATTGAAATCGCTCTTCATTCCAAAGTGGATGGACTGATCGTCCAAGGGCTGGATACGGAAGAATTCAAGCAATTGACGAAAGAAAAGGCGGCATTTTATGGCATTCCAGTCATTACAGTTGCCAATGATGTACCCGTTGCGGAAAGTCTGCGCAAAACCTTTGTGGGATCGGATCATTATGCAGCAGGGAAAATGCTTGCGGAACAATTGGTTAAGGAGATGGGCGGTACCGGACAGGTGGTTTTGCTTGGTGATATCGAGCAGGAATACAGCCAACAACAGCGGCTGCAGGGAGTGACTGAAAGTCTTGGAGCGCATACAGGCATTTCAACTATCAATGTGGAAAGCGGTAAGTCGGATGAAGAAGTCGTTGCGGTCACCCAGAATGTACTCAACCAGAACCCGAATGTTCAAAGCTTTATCGCACTCAATGCCAATCACGTCGGGCCCATGATGAAAGAAATCAGCAGACGTGCTCAACTGGAACCCTACCATTTGTATTCATTTGACGATGGCTCTGAGACGGCAGCGTTGTTGGAACAAGGAAAACTGGATGCAATGATTCAGCAGTCTCCCGAAAAAATGGGCGGGCAAAGTATTGAATTGATGATGAAATGGTTGAGAAATGAGGTCGTTCCACTGGAATCGAGTGGATACATCACAGATATTCGTATTGTAGAAGGGGCGGAAGCCGGATCATGAATACGATTCAGAAAAAAATCTGGATGCTCGCGACCGTAGTACTGGTGATGATGATTGCCATATGGCTGACGCTCACCTTCTATAATCAGAAGATGCAGACCCAGTATAATGATATTTTGCAGCGCTATTTGCAGATGAATGAAATCACCAGTGAAAGCCAGCAGATGGTGACTGATTTGAATAATTATTTATTGATGCCATCGGTTGATACGCAATCCCGGCTCGAAGGGAGCAGAGAACGGCTGCTGGATGTTCAGTCGACGGTTTATGAATTGCGGAATGTGGAGAATGAATTCGCTTTGACGAATTACAGTCACCTCATCAGCAGTTTCGTGGAAACGGTGGACCGTTCTGTCAGTTTTCAAGGACAAGAAGAGACCGAAGCTTCCTTGACGGAATTTGAGGAAGCTACTCGTATTTCAATGTATATTTCGGAAATGACTTTAACCATTATAGATACAGAACTTAGGACTTATGAGAGATTTTATCGGGGGATTATTGATCAATCGGCGGAATTGAAGAAACTGGGTGTCTGGCTGCTGCTGTTGATTACGGCAGCGCTTCTGCTGTTTACCTATCTATTCTCCCTCAGCATCACCAAGCCTATCCATCAATTGACGAAAGCGGCAAACGAATTGGCCAAAGGCCGATTTGATCAGACGATTTATGTGGACTCCAATGATGAAATTTCTTTTTTGGCAAAAACTTTTAATCATATGCGGAGAAATATCAATGACATGATTCTGGAAATCCAGCAGAAAGCACAATTGGAGCGCGAATTGCAGGACAGTAAATTATTGCTCCAGCAAAGCCAGCTGCGCAATCTGCAAAGTCAGATCAATCCTCATTTTCTATTCAATACCTTGAACACCTTATCAAAAAAAGCCTACTTGGATGGCGCTGAAGAAACCAGCGACTTGCTGGTCAGTGTCGCCAGTTTGCTGCGCTATAACTTGAAACGCATGGACCGGCCTGTGACGTTGGCAGAGGAAGAGTTTGTGCTCCGCCAATACATGGAAATCCAGCAGGCGCGATTCAGCGACCGTCTGCAATTTTTTACGGAGCTGGATGCAAGCTGCTTGAATCTGCAGATTCCGGGACTCACGCTGCAGCCCCTTATAGAAAACGCAGTGATTCATGCAATTGAACCGGAAGAGGACGGCGGCCATATCTGGTTCCGCATCATGGATCGGGACGATGAAGTATGGATTGAAATCGAGGACAATGGCAAAGGCATGAGCCCGGAAAAACAGCACCAACTGCTCGTTGGAGCGATAGCGCCGGCGGAAGGCCATTCCACGGGAATCGGATTTACCAATGTTGTAAAAAGACTGCAGCTGTTTTATGGCAAGGAAGATGTGGTGGCGATTGAAAGCGAAGTAGGCCGAGGAACCAAAGTCATCTTGAAACTACCGAAAGTCAAGGGGGCGGTTAACGATGATCAAGCTATTGATAGTAGACGATGAACCGACTGAACGAGACGGTATGCAAGCTATTTTGGAGCGCGCCTACAAGGAGTTCGATATCAAGCAGGCAAAAAACGGAAAAGCAGCGATTGACTTGGCGGAAATCTGGAAACCTGACTGGGTGTTCATGGACATCATGATGCCGGGCATGACAGGTTTAGAAGCGATAGAGAAGATTCAGGAAATGGATCGGGAGATTCAATTTGTCATGGTCACTGCTTTTGAGACCTTTGATTATGCCCGTCAGGCGATTAAGTTAGGTGTCAAAGACTATTTGCTGAAGCCGAGCAAAGCCAGCGAAATTGTGGCGACTGTCGCCAAACTGCTGGAACAGCAGGTACAAAAAGAACAGCTCTCAATAGTCCAGCATCAGCAGCGGGAAGATTTTCATAAAGCCCTGGCAATCGTGGAAACAGATATCGTGACCCAATTGCTGTTTGATCATGTTCATGATGTCCATATTGAATTGCTGGTTGATATGCTGGAAATTCCGGCAACTGACGAAAAATTCGTCATGACGGTTCTGGTGCCGGAAGGCTCGGAAAAATTATATCCACAATTAAAAGCGGAAATCCGCAAGACTGAAAATGCATGGATTGGGGCATTGTATGGCCGTCAATTGCCCATCATCGTTTTTCGGGACCAGGAAAGATCTTTTCGATCCCAGGCAATTTCATTGGTAAAAGCCATCCTGTCCATTTCGGGAAGCCATCAGGAAGGGTGGTTTGTCGGTGTAGGACCGGTCTGTGAGTCGTTGGAGGATATCAGGAATTCTTATCAGAAATCCCTTATTGCAACAATGGATCTGTCGCTGCCTTCCAGATACCGATTTTCATCTGATGTCCCGTCCCTTGAAAAAGCGGGGGATGCTGCATTTGTTAAGCGGCAGGAGAAAAAGCTATTCGATTTTATTCGTTTAGGGGAATGGGAATCGATTGATCGATTGGTGGTGGACCTAATCCGACGTTTCGAGCAGGAAGGCGCAAATATCCTTTGGACACAACAGCGGACACTTGAATTTTTGTGGATTACTGCACGAGTCATGGGAGAAATGGGCATTGACGCGCCTAATCCTTATTATACGATTCAAGCCAAAGATCATCGGCAGCTGCACAGTGAAACCCTTCAGGTGATCGAGCGGTTGAAGTGGGTCTATATGAAACATTATGACCGTCTGGAAGTGGATAAAATCCATCAGATCAAGCAATACATCATGGATCATTCCCATGAAGACATTTCATTGGATGCATTGGCCCAGAAAGTAGAGTTGAGCCCTATCTACCTCAGCAAGATGTTCAAAGAAAAACTGGGTTTCAACTATATCGATTTTCTGACCTCGTGCCGAATAAACAAAGCAAAAAAGCTATTGGGTGATCCAAAGAAAAGCCTAAAGGAAATTGCCTTTGAAATTGGCTATCATGAGCCGAATTATTTCAGCAAGGTCTTTAAGAAGATGAACGATGTATCTCCAAAGGAATACCGCAGAACGCTGTTGACGGAAAGGAAAGATCAGCGTGAAGAATAAAAGAATTCAACTATTGCTGGTCTTATTCATCAGCCTGTTTTTTGGAGCCTGTGCACCTGACGAATCGGTGGGCAAAGCAGTGCCTGAAAAAAAACAGTATACAGAAAGCAAGGAGCCCATCAAAATCGGATTTTCCATGGATACGCTGAAGGAAGAACGCTGGTTGAAAGACCAAGCGCTATTTAAGAAAGCCGTAGAGGATTTGGGCGCAGAAGTGGAGATTGTGGCCGCCAATGGGAATGATGCACTGCAGCTCACCCAGGCTGAAACGTTGATCCAGCAAGGCATCGACCTATTGGTCATTGTTCCGCATAATGCGGAAGCCACAGCTGCTATTGTCCATAAAGCGCATCGTGCCGGCATTAAGGTAATTGCCTACGACCGCCTGGTGAAAAATGCGGATATCGATCTCTATGTATCATTTGATAACGAGCGGGTGGGGGAAATGCAGGCGGAGGCAATTTTAGAGTTGGTGCCCAAAGGGAATTACGTCTATATCGGAGGGGCAACGACGGACAATAATGTTCATCTGATAAAAAAAGGCGTATTCAATGTACTTCAGCCGGCCATTGACCGTGGAGACATTAAAGTCGTTTATGACCAATGGACAGAAGATTGGTCACCCGAGAAGGCTTTTCTCAATATGACGGAGGCACTGGCAGCCAATGGCAATCAAATTGATGCGGTCATCGCTGCCAATGATGCGACTGCCGGAGGCGTTATTCAAGCTTTAGAAGCACAAGGATTAGCGGGTAAAATCCCAGTAGCGGGACAGGATGCAGAACTTGCTGCTGCACAACGTGTTGTCAATGGCACCCAGACGATGACGGTCTATAAGCCCATTCAGACTTTGACGGAGCAAGCTGCTGCCTTGGCAGTCAGAATGGCGGAGGGGGAAGATGTCACGACTGTTAAATATGTTAACAATGGCAAGATCGATGTGCCTTCCATCCTGTTGGAGCCGATTCCCGTGACGGTCGAGAACATGAGAGACACCGTCATTGCTGATGGTTTTCATACGGGTATGGAGATTTATGGAGCCGGGAATGACTAAGGGTTCAGCCAGCATCCAGGAAGTCCACAGCTTTAGTTTTTGGTTCTAATCCGGCTGGTTATCGCTGTCCTTGTCGGCAAACAGCCGCAATTCACGGAGTGTCTCTTGTTGGACCTCCCCCTGCAAAAATGATTCAGTCAAAAAGCCGTGCAAGCATTCTTCTTTCGCGCTTTTGGAAAGCGCGCTTTGCTTCAAGAGCTGCCTGGCTTCAAAAAGAAATTCCAGATATTGTTCGTAGCGTTCATCAAATTGGGTCTGCAGATCCTGCTTGATTTTTTTAGCAAGCATGGGACTGGCACCGTTCGTTGCAATCGCGATGCTCAATTTGCCTCTTTTCAAATGGGCGGGGAAATGGATGTTTCCAGACTCTGCCGCAGTGGAGGCATTCACCAAACAATGCGGAGGTGCAGCTTTTTTGGCAGCCTCGTTAACAGCTGGATCGTCGGTAGCGATGACCATCATGAAAGCCTCTTCGACCTCTTTCAGGTCGAATTTTTTTTGCTTCCATCTAATTCTTCCTTCTTCAGCCCAACCGGCTATTTCTGGCAGCACTGCCGGACTGATTACCGTCAGCAAAGCTCCGCTGTCCAATAAAGCGTCCAGCTTTCGCTTAGCGATGCGTCCGCCGCCCACTACAATCACTTTTTTCTCTGCCAATTCAATCATGATGGGAACCACCGTCATCTTCTCCGCCTCCTCAACTCTCTTCATACTATCAAAAATATTCCTATCTGCGTTGAATAGCAACCATTCAGCAAACAATCCAAATAATTTTACTTGCCCTAGCCTCTGGCAGGACAGCTTTCCTGGAAAGAAACCTAAAAAAAATCTAAAACATAGTTTGACACTCGGAATAGTCTATTATATACTTTGTGAAATCAAATATTTCAAACAATTCAGCTCAAAAATTGAATACGCGTTCTTATCAAGAGAGACGGAGGGATTGGCCCTTTGATGTCTCAGCAACCCTCCTTTAAGGAAACGGTGCTAACTCCAATAGGCTTTCCTTAGCCTAGAAGATAAGAAGATTGTTTGTTTTTCCGGACCTTCTTCTTAGCGAAGAGGGTCCTTTTCTTTTTGTCTGAACGCCTTGGAAATTTGGTTTAAGAACCCTTTCGAAATGGACAGCAGAATTCAAAACTAACCTTGGAGGTAATGACATGACGAGTAAAGCACACGGTGGAGATTTGGTAAACAGACAGGTGACCGGCACGGAAAGAGAAACGGCATTAAAGAATGCAGAAACGCTTTCTTCTTTATTCATATCAGATTGGGCGATTTCGGATTTGGAATTGATCGGCATCGGCGGTTTCAGCCCGCTGACCGGTTTCCTTGGACAACAAGATTACGAAAGTGTCGTCCATACATCGCGCCTCAGCAACGGCACGGTGTGGAGTGTGCCGATTACACTGTCAGTCACCAAAGAAGAAGCAGCCAGCTACCAGGTCGGCGACGAAATTGCGCTGAAAGGCGAAGACGATGTCATTTACGGAACGCTCCAACTGACGGAAAAATACGCTTACGACAAAGGGTTGGAAGCGGAAAAAATTTATGGGACCACAGAAGAAGCGCATGCAGGCGTGAAAAAACTATACGAACGCGGTGATATTTACCTGGCAGGTCCGATCACGTTATTGAATCGTCCGGACCATAGCGAATTTGAGGAGTTCCATCTGGACCCGTTAGAAACGCGCCAGCTATTCAAAGATCTTGGGTGGAAGACGATTGTCGGTTTCCAGACGCGCAACCCGGTGCACCGCGCGCATGAATACATTCAGAAAGCAGCATTGGAAGTAGTCGATGGCTTATTGTTGAACCCACTGGTGGGCGAAACAAAATCCGATGACATTTCAGCAGCTGTGCGGATGGAAAGCTACCAGGTCATTTTGAAGCATTATTATCCTGCAGACCGTGCGCGCCTAGCCATCTATCCTGCGGCAATGCGTTACGCGGGACCGAAAGAAGCGGTGCTCCATGCCATCGTCCGCAAAAATTACGGCTGCACGCATTTCATCGTCGGCCGCGACCACGCAGGCGTCGGCGATTATTATGGCACCTACGAAGCACAGGAATTCATCAGCCAGTTTGAAGATGAACTGGGCATCCAGATTTTCAAGTTCGAGCATTCGTTCTACTGCAATACATGCGAAAACATGGCAACAGCGAAAACCTGCCCGCATACGGCAGAAAATCATGTCCATTTGAGCGGCACGAAAGTGCGTGAATTGCTTCGCAACGGGGAGAAGCCCCCGAAACAATTTTCCCGTCCGGAAGTGGCCGATGTGCTCATCAAAGGCTTGCGGGAGACCGTAATAAGTAACTAAGTTGAAGGATGGTTGCCCATGTCAGTCGAAATGATTTTTGTGCTAATTGTCATCGTTGGAATGGTCAGTGCCTTGCTGTTTGAAGTTGCCCGTCCGGATATGATTGTCTTCTCGGCATTGGTGGTTTTGCTGCTGTCAGGGATTTTAACGACAGAAGAAGCATTGCGCGGCTTTTCCAATCCGGGAATGCTGACCATTGCTTTATTGTTCATCGTTGTCGGGACCGTACAAAAACATGGCCTGATCGACCAGATGATGATTGGCTGGCTGAACAAGGGCAAAAGCTTGAAGGGTTCATTGTTCCGTATTTTTCTTCCGCTTCCGCTGTTTTCGGCTTTCTTGAACAATACGCCTATCGTTGTGACATTGACGCCGCTATTGAAGAAATGGTGTGAAGAACGGAACATTGCACCATCCAAGGTGTTGATTCCTTTATCGTATGTAACGATTTTAGGAGGCACCATCACGTTGATGGGAACTTCCACCAATCTGGTGGTCCACGGCATGCTGATCGATTATGGGCTTCCTGGATTTTCCTTGTTCCAGTTGGCGATAGTCGGAATTCCCATCACGATTGTCGGCTTGATTTATCTCTTTACTGTAGGAAATATGCTGTTGCCTGAAAATAAAGGGTTCAGCAAGCAGGTTGCTGAAGATTCCCGGAAATACATCGCTGAAATGATCGTGGAAGAGACATTTCCACATACCAACCAAACGGTTGAGGCGGCTAAGCTCCGCGATTTGAAAGGACTGTACTTGATTGAAATCATTCGGGATCAAACACGGATTTCATCGGTCAGTTCCAAAACCGTCATCCAGTCCGGAGACCGGCTGATTTTTACAGGACTTATTTCCACCATCGCAGACCTGCAAAAAAGAAAAGGGCTGACGTTAAAGACCGGAACCGATCTTCAATTGGATGATCTGAAAAACGGCAATACGCAGCTTGCAGAAGCTGTGGTTTCCCATGAATCGTCGCTGCTGTCGAAGACCATCAAGCAATCCCAATTCCGTTCACGTTATGATGCAGGTGTCATGGCCGTCCACCGCAATAACGAACGCATCAAAAGCAAAGTCGGCGATATCATCCTGCGGCCGGGTGATACGCTATTGCTGCTCGCCGGAACCGGATTTGTGGAAAAATACCAGCAGTCCAATGACTTTTACGTGGTTTCGTCGATGAAAACCCCGAAATCACTGCAGGAAAGCCGCTTGGTGGGCTGGTTTTCATTGGTTGTCCTATTGGGGGCCATTGCCCTTGTCGTTGTCGGCTGGTTGAGCATGTTCAAAGCCATGGCATTGGCGGTACTGATTTTGCTGGTGACCAAATCAGTTTCCATGGAAGATGCCAAAAACGATGTGCAGTTCAACGTGTTGCTGCTGATCGCCAGTGCATTCGGCGTTGGAGCAGCAATGACCAAAACCGGTCTGGCACAATGGGCGGCGGACGGGCTGCTGGCAATTGGGCAGCCGTTCGGCTTGTTGGCCATCCTGATCTTAGTTTATCTGCTGACCAGCATCTTTACCGAATTGATCACCAATAGTGCTGCGGCAGTCTTGATGATTCCCATCGGCATCGAAATGGCCAGCAACCTGCAGCTTGACCCCATGGGCTTTGCTGTCATCATCACTATTGCGGCATCCGCCAGCTTCATTACACCCATCGGCTACCAGACTAATTTAATTGTGTACGGGCCAGGCGGCTATAAATTCATGGATTACGTTAAAGTGGGGACGCCCCTAAGTATTCTGGTTATGTCGGTAACCATCGGAATCGTTTACTATTACTGGTTTTAGGAGGAGAAAAAATGAGCAAATCAACCAATATCGTTTGGCATGAATCGAGTGTTACAAAAGAGGACAGACAGAAATTGAATAATCATAAAAGCGGGGTCCTATGGTTTACCGGATTATCGGGATCGGGAAAATCAACGGTGTCCGTAGCTTTGGAAAAAGAAATTCACGCGCTTGGAATCCGTACGTATTTGCTGGACGGAGACAATGTGCGCCACGGTCTGAATAAAAACCTGGGATTCAGCCCGGAAGACCGGACTGAAAACATCCGCCGAATCGGTGAAGTCGGAAAGTTGATGAGCGACGCTGGGGTATTGACCTTGTCCGCATTCATTTCACCATATCTGGAAGACCGCGACCAAGTCCGTGCGTTGCTTGAAGAAGATGAATTTATCGAGATTTATGTAAAGTGCAGTGTGGATGCTTGTGAAGCCCGCGATCCGAAAGGCCTTTACAAAAAAGCCAGAGCTGGTGAAATCAAAGGGTTTACCGGCATCGATGCACCTTACGAGGAGCCGGTAAACCCTGAAATCACTATTGAAACCGACAAGCAGACATTGGAAGAATCGGTTCAGGTGATTATTGATTATTTGAAGAAAACAGGCTACTTGGGCTAATGGCTAGTGGCATTGACCTGAACCGGCTGCTCGAAATCAGCCTCGTAGCAGGCAAAGAAATCATGGCAGTCTATGGACAGGAACTGGCTGTTGAGGCAAAAGCGGATGATTCGCCCTTGACGATTGCAGATCAGCGGTCGCACCGCGCCATTGATGCAGGACTAAAGAATGCCTACCCGGAAATTCCGGTGTTGAGCGAAGAAGGCAGCGAAATTTCTTATGAAGAACGGAAAAACTGGCAACGGTTTTGGCTGGTGGACCCGCTCGATGGCACCAAGGAATTCATCAAACAGAACGGTGAGTTTACCGTCAACATCGCGTTGATAGAAGAGCATTATCCAGTTCTCGGAGCCATTTACGTGCCGGCTGCCGATGTCTTCTATTACGGCGAAGAAAACGGCGGCGCATATAAATTGGAAAAGGCTTCAGCTGTAAAGTTTGAGGATGCCGCGGCATTGCGAGAAAAAAGTATTTCCTTATCTGCCAGGAAAGCTCTGGATAAAATCCGGGTTGTCACGAGCCGCTCCCATATGTCTGTTGAAACACAGGAATTTATTGAGCGATTAAACGATGGCAGGAAAACGATTGAACGTGTATCCGCTGGCAGCTCGCTGAAGTTTTGTCTGATAGCGGAAGGACAGGCGGATTATTATCCGCGCTTTGCACCGACGATGGAATGGGACACGGCTGCCGGGCAAGCGATTGTCGAAGCGGCAGGCGGCACCGTGCAAGACGCCAAAGACCAGAGCCGCTTTTCCTATAACCAGGAAAGCCTGACGAATGGATGGTTTTTGGCAGCTGGAGCGAATGAATAATCCGGTGAATAAAGAAAGTGATGATATTGAAAAACAGCTACCGTAAATAAATGATATTTTCAGAGTTTTATTGACAGTCATCTTTTATTGCTTTAGTATTTAGACAAATCATTAAAACCAAGTAATCTTATAAGGTATTTCTTATCATGAGAGGTGGAGGGACTGGCCCTTTGAAGCCTCGGCAACAGCTCTGGTCTTTGACTGGGGATAATGTGCCAATTCCAGCAGGTCCCGAACGGATCTGGAAGATAAGAAGACAGGCCGACGCAATGCGTATTGGATCCCTCTCTTCTTGTTCTATTGGAAGAGAGGGTTTTTATTTTATATTTTATGGTAGGGAATTTATTGTTTTGCTTTTGAAGAAATCGCTTCAGGCGGAATATCCAAAGCACAATAATAGTTATTGAAATGTTTAATCGAATTCATGAAAGTTTGAAGGAGGAAATTGGGATGAGCCACGCTGTTTCGTACGAGCAATTTACTGGAGATCCATTTAAAGACCTGGCACCGACCGATACGCTGAAAGGTGCCGCTGATATTCTGCAATGGGCCTATGATTCCTATGGAGAGAATATTGTCTATGCCTGCAGCTTCGGGGCGGAGGGCATGGTATTGATCGATCTTATTTCCAAGGTGAAAAGCGACGCGGAAGTGGTATTCCTGGATACCGACGTCCACTTCGACCAAACCTATGAATTGATTGAACGCGTCAAGAAGCGCTACCCGAAATTGAATATCCGGATGAAAAAACCAGAGTTGACGCTGGAAGAGCAAGCCAGCCAGTTTGGTGATGAACTATGGAACAGCCAGCCGGATAAATGCTGCGACATCCGCAAAGTCAAACCGCTTGAACAAACGCTTTCCGGTGCACAGGCTTGGATTTCCGGCCTCAGAAGAGAGCAGTCTGAAAGCCGCAGCAAAACGGATTTCATCAATAAAGACAACCGCTTCAAATCCGTCAAGGTTTGCCCGCTGATCCACTGGACGTGGGACGATGTTTGGCAATATATCCAATTGAACGGCCTTGAATACAACATTTTGCATGATGAAGGCTATCCGAGCATCGGCTGCAAACATTGCTCGTTCGCCGTGACAACTGATGGAGACAGCCGCGACGGAAGATGGAAAGGCTTTGCGAAAACCGAATGTGGCCTGCATACATAATGAGGCCAGCAAGATGATGGGAATTAACGATCAGAAAATGGCGGGATCATCGTTTCTCTGGTTAAAAAAAGGAGTCTAGGAAGCTTATGAAAAAAGTTTATTTAGTTGGTGCAGGTCCAGGCGACCTTGATTTGATTACAGTGAAAGGGTTGAAGGCCATCCAGAAGGCCGATGTCATCCTTTATGATCGCTTGATAAACCAGGAATTGCTGGACGAAGCGAAAGAACATGCCCAATTGATCTACTGCGGCAAAAAACCCGATAACCATTCCTTGAAACAAGAAGAAATCAACGAGCTGCTGTGCCGGTTCGCGCTGCAGGGAAAAACGGTGACGCGCCTGAAAGGCGGCGACCCGTTTGTATTTGGAAGAGGCGGAGAAGAAGCGGAAGCACTGGTTGACCATAATATTCCGTTTGAAATTGTGCCGGGAATTACAGCTGGAATTGCAGCGCCCGCCTATGCAGGAATTCCGGTCACACATCGCGATTACAGTTCATCCGTAGCGTTTATTTCAGGGGTCAGCAAAGTGGGCGTCGACCAGGATGAATATTGGGAGCATGTCGTGAAAAGCATGGATACATTGTGCATCTATATGGGCGTCAGCAAGCTTCCGGAAATCTGCGGCCGTTTGATGCGCCACGGCCTGAAACCGACGACACCGATCGCGCTGATTGAATGGGGCACGACAGAACGGCAGCGGACAGTGACCGGCACGCTTGAGGACATTATCCGAAACGCCAAGGATTTCGAGAATCCATCGATGATTGTGGTGGGAGAAGTGGTCCGCCTGAGAGACAAATTGCAATGGTATGAGCAGCTGCAGGACGAACAGCAATTTCAGCTTGCCGCCCATGTTGGATAAGGAGATGGTGATATGCAGGCTGTATTATATGTAAGCCACGGAAGCCGTGTAAAGGAAACGCGCCAGGAAGCGATGGCGTTTATGGAATTGGTGCAAGGGAAAGTCGGCGTTTCTCTTCAGGAAACCTGCTTTTTGGAATTGGCCAGTCCGGATATTGCAGAAGGAATCGCCAGCCTTGTGGAACAGGGCGCTACAGCAATTGCGGTCGTTCCAGTTCTGCTTCTGAGCGCCGGACATTATTACGAAGACATTCCGGATGAAGTCAAAAAATCGATATCGCGCTATCCAGACATCCGCTTTACTTACGGCAAACCACTCGGTGTCCAGGACAGACTCGTAGAAATTCTAGCCGAGCGCTTAGAGGAAACAGCAGTGGAACGCTTGTCTGAAGCGAAGATCCTATTGGTCGGAAGAGGCGGGAAAAGTTCAGAAATCACCCGTTCGGTTGAAGAAATTGCGGCGAAACTGGCAGTAATGGCCAAAGTGCCGAAAGTGGAAGTGTGTTATTTGGCCGCGGCTGCCCCGTCATTTGATGAAGGATTGCAAGCTTCCATCAATACCGGCAGCAAACAGATTTTCGTAGTCCCTTATTTATGGTTCACCGGACTCTTGGTCAAATCAATGCAGAAGAAAATCAACGCCTTATCTTCAGAAGAACAGCAAATCATCTTATGCGGATATCTAGGCGACCATCCGGCGATGGTGGATGCCCTCGCAGAACGCGTGCACGAAGCGCTGCAAAGTGAACAACAGCCGGCATGGTGAATAGTGGAAGGAGAGATTGAATATGAATGGATTAGCCGGAAAGAAAATTGGTGTGGCAGCCGTACGTGCCGCAAAAGAAATCAGCCTGCTGATTGAAAAGCAGTCCGGCACTCCCGTCATTCTCCCGATTCAGGGAAGACAGCGGCTAAACGAAGACATCAGCGCACAGAACATCAGTGATTTTTTAGCCAAGCCTTTCGACTGGGCCATCTTCACGACCGGCATTGGAGCAAGGACGTTGACGGATTCAGCGGGAGGCATGGGCCTTCATGTTCCGTATATCAACAAATTGAACACAACAAAATTGGCCGTTCGGGGCAGCAAAACGATGAAGTGGATCAAAGAGCATGATTTGGAGCCGGTCCATGTTTCAGAAGATGGAACCATGGATAATCTATTAGCAGCTTTAGATGAAGAGTATAAAGGCAAAAGCCCACAGCAGATCTTTTTGCAGGCCTATGACCAGGATGACGATAAGCTAAAAAGCAGATTGGAAGAAAATGGCCATATTGTCTACTTATCCCGCCCTTATTCCTATGAAAAACCGGACCCTCTTGTCGTGGATCGATTGAAACAATCCATTATTGAACGGTCGTTGGACGCTATCGTCTTCACCAGCAAAACGCAGGTCCGGAATATATTTGCTGATCCAGATCAAAGCGCACAGCTGATCGAAGCTTTCAATGACCAGGTGCTGGCAGTAGCCGTCGGCAAAGTCACCGCCAAGGAACTCGAAAGCAACGGCATCAAACAAGTGCTGCAGCCTGAACACCAAAAGATGGGGGCGATGATCGTCGCGATCGACCACCATTACCGCCAGTAACATGTCTGACGGCAGTTTAGAGGGTGAAGATGTATAACATAGATTAATGATTGTTATGTGCCATATCTTAATTTTGTAAACAGCAATTTACCTTATATTTGTTTCTAACCGCACAACCCTTAGAAGAAAGAGCAAAGGGCGGCGACTATTCTAAGCATGTGAGTTGCGATAAAACTGCTCCTGCATCGCTTCGCTGCTTCGCCGCAAAGGTATTGCCCGAACTTCCTTCGCCCAATGCCTTGTCCGCCCGGAGCGATTTCTTCAACTCAACGCTCTTTATAAGAATTAATTATAAAAAATAAACGAATTTCGAGGTGAAACAATTTGCAATTGCAGACAATGAACAGCCCATTCGATCAGGAACAGGTAGAGCTTATCAACCGCTTATTGCCGATGCTGACCGACAATCAGAAAATTTGGCTGAACGGCTATCTGGCCGGCTCGCAGTCATCCGCCACCGTCGCTGTGCAGGAACAACCGGGATTGGAATGGTACGCCCAGCAAGGCGGTGCATCTGTTGCCACCCGTGAAATCACCATTCTGGTCGGTTCCCATACAGGCAACTGCGAATCGGTTGCCAAGGAGGTTTCGAAAAAACTGCAGGACAAAGATTACCAGGTGAAGCTTACGCCAATGGATGAGTTTAAACCGAAAGACTTGAAGAAAGTCGAAGATTTGCTGATCGTCACCAGTACGCACGGGGACGGCCACCCACCGGATAATGCCCTTGCCCTTTATGACTTCCTGCACAGCAAGCGTGCACCGCAGCTTGAAGATGTTCGGTTCTCCGTTTTATCTCTGGGTGACAGTTCTTATGAATTCTTCTGCCAGACCGGCAAAGATTTCGATAAGCGCCTGGAGGAACTGGGTGCCAAGCGCATCCATCCGCGTGTGGATGCTGATCTGGACTTTGAAGAACCAGCAGAAGAATGGTTTGATGGCGTCTTTAGTGTCCTGAATAAAGAAAAAGAAACAAATCGTCCGGGAGCTGCAGGGGCTTCAGCGGCTCAAGAAGCTGCACCAGCCAGCCGGCCGGCATATTCCCGCAGCAATCCATTCAATGCGGAGGTTCTGGAGAACATCAATTTGAATGGCCGGGGTTCGAATAAAGAAACCCGCCACTTAGAACTCGACCTGGAAGGTTCTGGCCTGCAATATGAGCCGGGCGACAGCCTCGGGATTGTTCCTGAAAACGAAGACAAGCTGGTTGATCAATTGATAGCTGCAACAGGATGGAATCCGGATGAATCGGTCTCCATCAATAAGCAAGGCGATACCAGCTCCCTGCGAGACGCGTTGATTTCTACCTTCGAAATTACTATCCTATCGAAGCCATTGCTTGAAAAAGCCGCAGCTTTTGCGGACGGTGATGCATTGGCCAATCTGCTGGAACCGGAAAACAAAGAACAGCTGCAGGCTTATATCTATGGAAGAGACCTGATCGACTTGACGGAAGATTTCGGTCCTTGGCAAGCGTCAGCTGCTGAATTCATCCAAATACTGCGCAAAATACCGGTTCGCCTGTATTCAATTGCCAGCAGTTCAACAGCAAATCCGGATGAAGTCCATTTGACGGTCGGAGCTTTACGCTACGAAGCGAATGGGCGCAAGCGGACGGGCGTCTGCTCGACACAATGTGCAGAACGCGCTGAAATCGGCGCGACCTTGCCGGTGTTCATCCAAAGCAACAGCAATTTCCGATTGCCTGAGAATCCGGAAACACCGGTCATCATGATCGGCGCCGGAACAGGGGTCGCCCCTTATCGTGCCTTTATGGAAGAACGCGAAGAAACGGATGCTCAGGGAGACGCGTGGCTGTTCTTTGGTGAACAGCATTTCGTCACTGATTTCCTTTACCAGACCGAATGGCAAAGATGGCTGAAGGATGGCGTTCTGACGAAAATGGATGTTGCCTTTTCCCGTGATACAGCTGAAAAAATTTATGTGCAGCACCGTCTGATGGAGAAGGGCCAGGAAGTGTACCAATGGCTGGAAGCCGGCGCCAATATCTATGTCTGCGGCGATGAAAAATACATGGCCAAAGATGTTCATGCTACGCTAGCAGCAATTCTGGAGCAAGAAGGCAATATGACTGCGGAACAAGCGGAAGACTATCTGACTTCTATGCGCAGCGACAAGCGTTATTTGCGGGATGTTTATTAAGAAGGTATACATGAGTAATCAGCAATTAGTTTTTATATGATCTTAACTGCACGGCCTTGGGAAGTAGGAGCGGCAGCCGGCACCGTGACGTCCTGTCACGCCTGCTGCATGACCCACATCCTGTGGGCCCGAAAGCGTCCGTCTGGAGCAATTTCTTCAACAATGAAAGGAGCTTACCATGAAAATTAAAGAGTTGACTGATATAGAAGGCACTCCAAGTGAAATGGAGGTCATCAAAGATCGAACCAATTATTTGCGGGGCAATCTCGTGGAAAGCTTCGCGGAGCCTTTGACGGCTTCAATACCGGACGATGACGGCAAGCTATTGAAATTCCATGGCAGCTATATGCAGGATGACCGGGATATCCGCAACGAACGGGCACAGCAGAAACTCGAACCTGCTTACCAATTCATGATCCGTGTCCGCCTGCCGGCAGGCGTCGCAACGCCGCATCAATGGCTGACAATGGACAATCTGGCAAACACGCACGGCAACGGCACCTTAAAGCTGACGACGCGCCAGACTTTCCAGATGCACGGCATTCTGAAATGGAATATGAAGAGCACCATCCAGGAAATGAACCATGCCCTGATGGACACGATTGCGGCCTGCGGGGACGTCAACCGGAATGTCATGTCGACATCCAACCCGTACCAATCGGATGTGCACGGGGAAGTATACGAAATCTCCCGCGAATTAAGTGAACACCTGTTGCCGAAAACGAGAGCTTACCACGAAATCTGGCTGGACGAAGAAAAAGTCGTCGACAGCAATGAGGACGAAGTGATCGAGCCGATGTATGGGCATCTTTATTTGCCGCGGAAATTTAAAATCGGCTTTGCGATTCCACCTGCCAATGATGTTGACATCTACTCACAGGATCTTGGGTTTATTGCCATCTTGAAAGACGGCAAGCTGCAAGGCTTCAACGTGACAGTCGGCGGCGGCATGGGCATGACGCATGGCGATACCGCCACATATCCGCAATTGGCGCGCGTCATCGGATTCTGCCCGCCGGACAAAGTCAATGAAGTCGGGGAGAAAATCCTCACCATCCAGCGCGATTACGGCAACCGTTCAGAACGGAAAAATGCCCGTTTCAAATACACCGTCGACAGACTGGGGCTTGATTGGATCAGAAATGAACTGAACACGCGCCTCGGCTGGGACATTAAACAAGAGCGCCCGTTCCAATTCGACCGCAACGGCGACCGCTATGGCTGGATCGAAAGCGACGGCAAATGGCATTTGACTTTATTCGTCGAAAACGGCCGCGTCAAAGATTTTGACGGCTATCCATTGATGACAGGCCTTCGTGAAATTGCCCAGGTCCATACGGGGGAATTCCGCCTGACTGCCAATCAGAACCTGATCATCAGCAACGTGACGGAAAACAACAAAGCCAAGATTGATGCCTTGGTCGAGAAATACGGATTGACCGATGGCAAAGAAAATTCAGCACTGCGCCAAAACTCGATGGCTTGTGTATCACTGCCGACTTGTGGATTGGCGATGGCTGAAGCCGAACGCTATTTGCCGGTGCTGATCACCAAGATCGAAGATACGCTGGACGAAGCTGGACTGCGCGACGAAGAAATCATCATCCGCATGTCAGGCTGCCCGAACAGCTGCTCACGCCCTGCATTGGGGGAAATCGGCTTTATCGGCAAAGCACCGGGCAAATACAATATGTATTTGGGAGCCGGCTTTGCAGGCGACCGCCTGAACAAGATGTACCGCGAAAATATCGGGGAAGAAGAGATTTTAGCGACACTCAAGCCAATCTTCTTCCAATTCGCCAAAGAGCGTGAGGAAAACGAACATTTTGGCGATTTCGTCATCCGCGCCGGCTATGTGGCACCTGTCACATCCGGACTTAATTTCCATAGCTAAAATCAAATAAGGTCCATCCAAAAGCTCGGGAGCGATTTCCGGGCTTTTGGCGTTAGAAACTATTCAACCCTTCATTAAACTGATGAAGGGTTTTTTGTCAGCTATCTTATTTACTTTTGCTGTTCTATGATAAAGGGACAAGAAAGAACAGACTCGTTTTGTTTTACGGATGGAGGAATTGTGGTGATGGCAGGAAAATGGACGGCTTTAATGTGGATCGCCCTGGCGGAACTGTTCGCTTTGAGCCTGTGGTTCAGTGCGAGCGTCACAGGGGCGGAATTGAGGGAGCTTTGGAGCCTCACTGCGCAGACAGAGGCCTGGCTGTCGGCAGCGGTTCCGGCCGGCTTTATCATTGGTACATTGATCAGTGTCTCCTTCGGGATTTCAGATCGCTTTAATGCACGGAAGGTATTTGCGCTTTCCGCCTTGGCAGGGGCCTTGATCAATGGCCTGCTGATTGTTGCCGACAGTGCCTTGATAGGAATTGCCTTGAGGATAGTGACCGGCGTGACCCTTGCCGGCGTTTATCCGACAGCAGTCAAATTATTGTCCCAATGGTTTCCGACAAAAAGAGGATTGGCACTTGGGATTTTGATTGCGGCGCTGACCTTAGGGTCGTCCTTGCCCCATTTCATCAGCCTCCTTTTTTCCTCTGTGGATTGGAAATTGGTCATCATCGTCAGCTCCCTGTTGGCGTTGGCCGCAGCGGGCATCATGAACTGGGTTGTGAGGGACGCACCAACCTCTCCGCAGAAAACGATTTTTTCCTTTAAATTGATTAAGCAAGTACTGCTCAATAAACCTGTCATGCTGGCGAACTACGGGTATTTCGGCCATATGTGGGAATTGTATGCGATGTGGACATGGCTTCCTGTTTTTCTTGCCGCGAGCTTTTCCAGTTCCGCTTCTCAAGCCAGTCCGGAAATTATTTCTTTGGCTTCTTTTGCATCGATTGGAGTGGCCGGAGCAGTTGGCTGCATATTCGGCGGATTGGCGGCAGATAAGATGGGAAGGTCACGGCTGACCATCCTTTCTCTGCTGGTCAGCGGCGGCTGTGCCATCCTGATCGGCTTTACATTTGGACAGGCCTTCTGGCTGACGCTTCTGGTGGCCGTCATCTGGGGAATGTTTGTGATTGCTGATTCAGCACAGTTTTCAGCTGCGGTGACAGAATTTGCAGAGGCTCCGTATTTGGGGACAGCTTTGACGTTTCAGATGTGCATCGGATTTTTGGTCACAATCTTTTCCATCAACTTGATCCCCGTCGTGCAAAGTTTGATCGGCTGGAAATGGGTATTTTCCCTGCTGAGCATCGGCCCTGTATTCGGAGTGATCTCCATGGTGAAATTCCATACTTATGAAATGAATGCAAAAGGTGAATAGTCTTTTAGGCGTGAATAAAAAGAACTATCTCTTTTGTGTGGAAATGATTATGATAGAGAAAAGAACATAGATGGAAACAAAGGGGATAGCGGGATGAATTGGTTGCCGAAAAGGAAAAATAAGGTGGCGGCTTTTTGGGAATGGTTTGCAGACAATAAAGAGGCATTTTTCGACTTGGACGATGCTGGCAGAGACAAACTTTTCAGCCAACTGGAAAAGAAGTTGCATAAGGTCAATCGGCATTTGGCCTTTGAGTTTGGTGAAAGTCTGACTTCAGGGAAACGCGAGTTTGTCATTAGTGCGGATGGTGTTGTAGAAGCTTTTGATGATGTCATCGACCTGGTCGGCAATGCACCGGCCTTTGGCAATTTCGAAATCATCAGTTTTCGCCAACCGCATGAGGAAGAGTTTTCTGTTGTGTACGGTGATATCGAACTGGGGTGGGATGATATCTTCTGCACGTTTGAAAAAGACAGCGGCGAAGTGAATTTGACGCTCTACATCAAAGGCTTTACCGAAGAAAATGAAGATGAATTCATCTCAGCTTCTTTTATTCTGCTGGATACGGTTATCGGAGAATATAATGTCGGCATGCGCATCGGCGAAATTGAGTTCACCAGCTACGAAGGGCAGGCGGATGTCCGCCCGATAAAGGAATTGCAGAGTCTTTTTTAGAAGATATAGCAGGGAAAAATAGAAAAAGCGACGCAAGACCCTGTTCGGAATATACATTCCGAACAGGGTCTTGCGTTGTTTAGAATGAGTCAGCCCTAAGCATCACTAGCGGTCTGGATTGAACCGATCATTGCACAATTTCCTAGGGCAATAGAGTAGGATTTCACATGAATTTCGCATTTTCAGTGTATACTTTCCACAGGATGAAGCAAAGGATGATTTTGATGAAATGCAAAATAGGGATAATTGGTGTGCTGGCGCTCGTATTGCTGCTCGGGGCATGCTCTGGCGAAATGGACTATGACTGGCCTGAAGGCGATAATCAGCTGTTCGTATCGCATATCAAAGAGCCTTTACTCACGGTCATTGGCGATGGGGAGACGCAAGCTGAACTCGAGTTGCCTTTCATCGCATCGGACATGGTGATGGCAGAAGGCAAATTGGTGCTCGCAAGCAGGGAAGAAGACGAGCTGTATGTGCTCGACTTGGAAACACAGAAACTGGAATCACTCGGAAAAGCGGGAGCAGGCATCACCAAACTTTTGTATGACGGTGGAAAACTGTATGCGGCGTATGCAGATTCGGACCAGATTGCCCAGCTGTCGCTGGAGCCGTTCGCCATTGGAAATATAGCGGAAACCGGTGGGCATCCCCATTCGATGGCATTTGACGGAACGATGCTCTATGTAACGAATGTCTACGGCCATACTGTGCAGGCGATTGATACTGCAACGATGACCGTAAAGAGCAGCTTTGCTATCGTTGACCGCCCGAATGGCGTCGCCCTGTATGAAGATGGCCTTATTGTCGGCGGCCACGGCCCTTACGGTAAACTCAATAATAGCGTTTATCGCTACTCGTTTGACGAAGAAAAAACGGTCCAGCAGGTGGAGACCGGGTTGATGCCGATTGAAATTATTGCAGCCGGAGACAACCTTTTTGTACTGAACCACGGGTCGCATGATGTGGTGAAACTGGATGCGGCTACATTGGAATTGAAAGGTGAAGTTGCGGTAGGCGACAACCCGTATTATGGAGTCACTTCAGGCGGTAAATTATACGTCAGCAGTATGGATGCAGATATAATCAGTGAAATCGATATTGAAAGCTTTACTGTGACAAAAGAAATTCCGACGGCTGCTGGGCCGCACGCGATGGTGCTGGAGGAGGGAAACGATGAAAATCCTGGTCATTGACGATGAACAAACGATGCAGCATCTGCTGCGGCTCATGTTGGAAGGAGCGGGCTATGAGGTCTTGACTGCTGCAAGCGGCGAAGAAGGCATCCGCAAAATGCGCGAGGAAAAAGTCGGATTTGTCATTCTCGACGTGCTGATGGGCGGTATGGATGGCTTTTCCACCTGTGCAGAAATCCGGCGCTTCACGCCAGTGCCGATTCTCATGCTAACCGCAATTGCCGGCAGCGAAGTGGATAAAGTGAAAGGGCTGCGGGCAGGGGCCGATGATTATATGGTCAAGCCGTTCAGCAAACAGGAGTTGCTCGCGCGCATCGAAGCGATCCTGCGCCGCACCCTTACGGCAAGCCTCCAGGTGGACAGCGAATGGACAAATGGCACACTTGAGCTGAACGAAATGCTGCGTACGGTGATGGTTGCAGGAACGAAGGTTACACTTACGCGGCGTGAATTTGATTTGCTGGCATTTTTATTGAAGCATCGGGAGCAGGTGTTTTCCCGTGAACAGTTGATGGAGAAACTATGGGGCGAACAGGCCTATAACGTTACAACGCGGACCGTCGACACCCATATCAAAACCCTGCGCATCAAACTTGGTGAAGCTGGCAGCGCCATCGAAACCGTCTGGGGTCTTGGCTATAAACTGGTGAAATTATGAAGCCGTATCGCTCTGTCACAACGAAATTATGGCTTTTATTCGCTGGGGTTTCTTTGGCCGGCATTGCGCTCTTGATGTTCGTCGCCTATTCGGTTTATGATGCCGTTTATGTAGAGGCGGAGCGCGAACAGTTGCATGAATTGGCTGAAGCATTGCGAGGCGCCTACTTGGCTGAAAATGCGGCGGAATTGGAAAGGATTATAGAATTTCTGGAAGATTCCGGCCTCAATGCACTGGCGATCGATGACCCGATGGTGCTTGGGGCGGCGTTGCCGCTGCAGGCGCCGGAGGGGGATGTCATCATCAATTTTAAGGAGCGCGAAAGGCTGTCGCAAGGGCAAGCGGTGGTCATTGAGCGGCGCAATGCATATGTCGATGCGGACTTGATCGGAGTGGCGTTGCCAGTGGTCGAGGATGGGAATTTGCGGGCAATCGTATTTGCCTACCGGCCGGTTTCGGAACTCAGCCAGGCATTTGGGAATGTGCTGCCGATCCTGCTGGCGTCGGGATTGCTGGCGCTTGCCACTCTCTATGCCATCCGCGGGCGTATTGAGAAGGAATTCATCGGTCCGGTCGTAGAATTGCGGAACGCTTCCAACGCCATGGCAAAGGGGCGTTTCGAAGGGAGCGTCCATCCTGCTGTCCACAATGAAGTGGGAGACCTTGCCCGGTCGTTCAACACGATGGCAGAATCAATCCGTGAAGCAGATGAAAAGAAGCGCGAATTTCTGCAGAACCTGTCCCATGAATTGCGGACCCCGCTCAGCTATATAAAAGGCTATAGTGAATTGCTTCAGCAGCCGGATGCGGAACACCTGCACATTGCGGCTATTTTGCACCGCGAATCGGAGCGCATGGAGCGCATGGTCAGCCAGATTCTGGATTTGACCAAGCTTGAAGGCGGCGAGGAGGACATTGCGCATGAACTGTTGGCGCTAAGTGAGATCGCATTATCAGCCATCGACAACACAGCGGTGAAATGGCGGGGCAGACAGCAGCAAGTAAAGACAGATCTGGATGAGGATATACTCGTATATGGGGATGAAGACCGATTGTTGCAGGTGTTGGTCAATTTGCTCGACAACGCCATTGCCTATACGCCGGACGGCGGTTCGATTACTGTAAGCCTGCGTTCTGAAGGCAGCGAAGCAGTACTGGAAGTCAGCGACAGCGGTCCGGGAATCCCGGAGGAGCATCTGCCCTACATTGCTGACCGTTTCTATCGCGTCGAAAAAGGACGCACCCGGGGTGCAGGCGGGGCTGGCATCGGCTTGGCAATCGTCAAACAGATTGCAGAACTCCACGGCGGTCGGCTGAAAGTAGCATCGTCCGAAGGCAACGGTACGCGAGTGCAGATTTGGCTTCCGCTCGCAGCGATAAGTTGATAAATAACTGGGGAAAATTATTACAGAGATTTCACAAGCGTTTCACAATTGCCCAGTAAACTGAATCCATTGGAAAAAATTCAGTTTAACGGAGGGTTTATTGATGAAGAAATTAATGGTTATTGGTGCGTTTGGTTTGATGCTTGCAGGTTGCGGCATGGAAGAGAAGAGCGCGGACAACGCTTCAGCTGCCGGGCAAGAAATGCAGGAATTAGAAGTCCAAGTTTTGACTGAACCTGCAGGCGAAACGGGTGAATGGACACTTGAAGCTTATGTATCCCAAGGCGGCGAAGCGGTGAACGACGCGGATGAAGTGAAGTTTGAAGTATTCGAGGCCGGCAAGAAAGATGGAAGTGTAAAAATCGATTACACGACTGTGCAAGACGGTGTCTATTCGATTAAGCACACATTTCAGGAAGATGGCGTCTATTATTTTATCCCGCATGTAACGGCGCGCCGCATGCATACCATGCCAACGCAGCAAGTGATTGTCGGGCAAGTGACAGACGAAGAAATCCAAGCAGCTGAAGAAGCAATGGCCCAAGCGAAAGCGAAAATGATGGAAGAAAAAGAATCAGGCACCAAAGATGAAGAAGATATGCAAGACGGCATGTAAATAGCGAAGGCCACAATAATTACTAGGCTGCAGTCATATGAAAGCTGATAAAATCCCTCCTGGACCAGGCGGGATTTTTTGTGTTGAAAATAAAAATCATATCGTGGTTTTGCAAGCTTCTGCCGAGTCAGCTTTGGTGTGGCAGGCTGACTTTATGAACAGGGTCTTTTCAGAGTATCGAGGCTGAAGCTGAAAGGAGCTGGGAATGTAAAACGAGTGATTTACAGGAAATTAATTTACATGGAAATAAAATGCAATTTATTTTCATGTTATCATTTGATTAAGCTATTAAAAAGGGGAGAAAAAGATGAGTGCAAAGAAAGTGAATGCAGCATTGCAAGCCTGGCATTTATTGGAGGCTGTTAATCCCAGTCAGGTACCAGATCGAGGAAATAAAATTGAAAAATCCTTGTTTAAGGATGGGAAATACAGAATGGATGTAGAATCTGTACTAATTGAAGCTTATACATGGCAAGCTGTTCAGTTAAAAGATGAGCATGCATATGGATCACAATTTCATTATTACATGGACTGCTTTGAGCAAAGCAAGTTGGTTCGATTCCTGCGCGATCATTTTAAAAGCACTGAGGAAATCATTAATGAAGATTCATCCATGCTATTCAGCTTTGTTTTTTCTGTAGATGGCAAGGGCAACTACATCGCTGACTCGCTATTCGTTCCCTTTGTGATGTTTCTCATAAAAAAATTAAAAGACAGCGCAGCTGTGGATTACGATTCGTTTATGGCCGATTACGAGTCTCAAATGAGCTTGTTTAAAGAGCGGACAGAAGCCTCATTTCTAAATGGAATCAATGAACACTCCTTGCGCGAAGTGCAGGGGATTTACAGCAATCACTTTGGTGAAATGGAAAGTACGAATTATTTTTACATAGAAACAGAAGTTCAAAAAATCAAAAGCTTAAAAAGTAAAATGAACTTTAACAGTTTTTACTTGAAGGATTTGCAGCAGATTCTTGAAAAAGGCAGCAATGACACACTCCACCAGTTTATTGAAGGCACCGATAAAAAAATGGACATAGATGAAAACCGCGAATACATTGAACATACACTGCAACCGAAATTCTTGCCGGTGGGTAGATGGATGTCACCGGTGGAACATCGGTTGTCATTGATGCAGCAAGTGGCTGTCAATCAAATCATGAATAATGGGCAGGCAATCGATTCGGTCAACGGACCGCCGGGCACTGGAAAGACCACCTTGCTGAAAGAAATTTTCGCAAATGTTGTGGTTAATCGGGCTCTGAAAATGGCGAAATTCCATGATCCGAAACAGGCTTTCACATTTGAAAAAAGTATTAAGTTTGATGGCAATTCCTACCCGTTCTCCATTTCCATCTTGAATGAAGAACTGACGAAGTTCTCCATGGTGATCGCATCAAGCAATAACGGCGCGGTTGAAAATATCTCGAAAGAACTGCCGCAGGAAAAAGAAGCAATTCGCCCTCCATCCAAAGAGAACAAAAGTGATTTTCCAGAATATGAAAAGGCCTATGCAGAAAAAGCCGCCGAATTGGCATTTTTTCCGGAGACTGCCGAAAAAATGCTGGGTAAAGATGAGGGAGCTTGGGGACTGTTCTCGGGAGCGCTTGGCAAAGGAAAAAATATTTCTGATTTCAGTAAAGCGCTCATGGGATCGAAGGACGATTCGGACAGACTGATCAGCCAACTGCAGAAGACTGCCGCTGAAAGCAGCGCGAAAGACTGGCAACAGGCGGTAAAAGAATTCAAGGATCTGCATGCGTCAATTGAAGAAAAAAAGGCGAAGTTGCAAGAAGTGGCTGAGCAGTTCAACCAATTTGAAACAACTCAAAAGAGAGTGTTGGAGCTCAAAGCGAAGTTTGATGAAAACAAGCATGAAGAACTTACTGCAGCAGAAAACATTAAGCAATTGGAAATCAAACGGGAGCTGACGGAAAGTGAGTTGGCGGTTTCTCCCAATCTTCCGCTTTTCCAAAAGGTGCTCGGCAAAAAAGACGTGAAAAAAGATGAGATCAAAAAAGAGCTAGCTGAATGCCTCAATGAATTAAAAATACTGCATTCTAGACAATTCACGATTCAACAACAGCAAAAGGAATTGCAAGGGGAACAACAGCAGCTTGAAGAACGGCAGCAATCCTTTCTCAAGAAACTGGCAGATTATGATAAGCAGAGACTGGTTCTGCCAACTGCAGAATATTGGCAGAACCATACAGAAGCTTATGAAAAACGCCAGCGGGAGACAATTTGGCTGACGGATGAGCTGAATTTCGAACGCGGCTTATTGTTCTTGAAAGCAATGGAACTGCATAAGCTATTTCTGGCATTCAATAAAGAAACGGTAACCGTTGCATTGCGCCTATTGATGTCGCGGGATAAATTGAATCTGAATGATGAAGATCACGTCCGTTACCTCAAAAATATGTGGAACGTCATTCATTTGATCACACCGGTCGTGAGTACGACTTTCGCAAGCTTTTCATCGATGTATCGTGGAATAGACAAAGATTTTATTCAATACCTATTCATTGATGAAGCGGGGCAGGCGAGTCCCCAACAGGCAGCGGGTGCTTTGTGGAGATCACGAAAAGCCATAGTGGTCGGAGATCCGATTCAAATTGAGCCGGTGGTGACAATAGATCAGACGATTTTAACGGATATTCGCAAACATTATCAGTTGGAGGAAGATTTTATCGGTATTAGTGCTTCTGTTCAAAGTTTAGCAGATCGAGCAAATCCGAGAGGTACCTGGAAGATGGGCGGAGAATGGATCGGAACACCGCTATGGGTGCATCGCCGTTGCCTGGATCCGATGTTCTCGATCGCCAATGAAATCGCTTATGAAGGGAAAATGGTCTTGGCTGATGAAAGAACCGGAAAAGTTGCCTGGTATAACTGTGCAGGTAAGGCTGTGAATCGCCAATACGTCAGAGAGCAGGGAGACTTGATTGCCGAATTGATTGCCAAACACTGGTCAGCAGAAAGCAAAGAGCCTGATGTCTTTGTTATTACACCGTTCACTGCGGTTAAAGCAGGCTTGCAAGCGGCTGTCCGCAAAAAATTGCAATCATTGGCGATTGATCCCAAAAAAATCACCGACTGGACCAATAAATCCATCGGAACGGTCCATACTTTCCAAGGAAAAGAAGCAGAAATCGTTTATTTTGTAGCGGGGACAGATGCAGACAGTGACGGAGCTGCTCAATGGTCCTGCGCAAAACCCAATCTGCTCAATGTTGCAGTGACACGTGCAAAAAAAGAATTCTACATCATTGCCGACTATCAGCGCTTTTCAAAAAAGACTCATTATGAAACCATTGCGAAATATGTAGCAGTTCTGGAAGTTGAAGCTAAAGTGGAGCCAAGTGGAATCGCTCAATCCTGATGAGGCAACACTAAATCCCCGCAATTAACTTTCTTCGCAGGAGCATTGCCGGAAGTCGCTGAGCTGTTATTCGACAGCTGTTTTTAGGTCTGAATGATACATTGTGAAAAAAATCACAGAAATTTCATTGTTTTTCGACAGATTGGGTTGACCTGTTCCCTAGATACAGGTACCATATCTAGAATACTTAAAACTGAATAGTGAATTCTTATCAAGAGAAGTTGAGGGACTGGCCCGATGAAGCTTCAGCAACCAGCCGAAAGGTCAGGTGCTAAATCCAGCAGGCAAGCAATTGTCTGACAGATGAAAAGGAACGAGTTTGATATCGTAAAGCCTTCTTTTTCATGAAGGCTTTTTTTGTATATATGGGAGGTTGAGCAGATGGGTTTATTAGACGAATTAAAAAATCGGATTTTGACGGCGGACGGTGCCATGGGAACCTTGCTGTATTCGTACGGCATTGAGTATTGCAACGAGGAGTTGAATCTGCAGCGTCCGGAAGTGATCGAGAAGATCCACCAGGATTACATCAAAGCGGGAGCCGATATCATCCAGACCAACACATATGGAGCAAATGCGGCAAAACTGGCCCGTTACGGATTGGAAGAACAGGTCGCGGATATCAACAGAGCGGCTATTGGAATCGCTAAACGGGCGGCGGCACCAGGCGGGCAATTTGTGTTCGGAACCATCGGCGGAATCCGGGGAATCCGTAAAAGCGACGCCACATTGCAGGAAATCATTGCGATGGTCGACCAGCAGGCAAACCATCTGCTGTCGGGTGATCCGGACGGCCTGCTTTTGGAAACCTATTACGATTTCGAAGAGTTGGCGGCGACAGTCAAGCACCTGAAAGGGATGACTGACACGCCATTGATCGCCCAAGTGTCCATGCATGAGCCGGGCATCCTGCAAAACGGTATGTCGTTGAACGATGCCCTGCATCAACTGGAGGCGCTTGGAGCCGATATTGTCGGCGTCAACTGCCGTCTTGGCCCGCACCATACCATCCAGGCTTTTGAAGAAGTCACCTTGCCTGAAAAAGCATTTCTGTCAGCTTATCCGAACGCCAGCCTGCTGGATGTGGAAGATGGCCGGATTGTTTATGAATCGGAAGCGGATTATTTCGGACGCGCTGCTTTGCTATTGAGAGAAGAAGGCGTCCGTTTGATCGGTGGCTGCTGCGGCACAACGCCGAAGCATATTGAAGCGGTGAAAAAGCATCTCGGCAATTTGCCGCCGATCGTCCATAAGGAAGTCACCAAAAGAAAACCGATTGTCATCCGTGAAGCGGAAGTGCTGGAAGTTAAGCCGCTCCATGAAAAAGCTAAAACGGAACGGACCATCATCGTGGAGTTGGATACGCCGCGCCACCTGGATACCACCAAATTCCTGGAGGGCTCGGCCGCTTTGAATGATGCCGGGGTGGACGCCATCACGATGGCGGACAATTCGCTGGCATCGCCGCGCATCAGCAATATGGCGATGGGATCGATCCTCAAACATAAGCAAGACATTCGGGCGCTTGCCCACATCACCTGCCGCGACCGCAACCTGATTGGCCTGCAATCGCATTTGATGGGGCTCGATGCGCTCGGAATCCATGATATACTCGCCGTGACGGGCGATCCGACCAAAGTCGGTGATTTCCCGGGAGCGACCAGCGTCTATGACGTGTCGAGCATGGAATTGATCCAGCTGATCAAAAAGCTCAATGAAGGCATTTCATTTTCCGGCAAGCCTTTGCGGAAAAAAGCCAACTTCTCGGTAGCGGCGGCATTCAACCCGAATGTCCGTGTACTGGACCGGGCAGTGGCAAGACTTGATAAGAAAATTGAAAGCGGTGCGGATTATTTCATTTCGCAGCCGGTTTACACAAAAGAGAAAATCGTAGAAATCCACGAAGCGACCAAACACCTGGAAACGCCGATCTTTATTGGCGTAATGCCGTTGACCAGCATCCGCAGTGCAGAGTTCCTGCACAATGAAGTGCCGGGCATCAAGCTGTCGGAAGATGCACTGGAACGCATGCGCGCATGCGGTGAAGACAAAGAGCGCGCAACCGCAGAAGGCATCCAGATTGCGAAAGAATTGATTGATACGGCGGCGGAGCTGTTCCATGGCATCTACTTGATCACGCCATTTGTCCGTTACGATATGACCGTGGAATTGATTCATTACATCAGACAACTAGATCAACAGAAAGAGAGAGATGCCAGCCATGCCCAAACATCTTATTGAACAGCAGCTTGAAAAAAGAATATTGATCATCGACGGAGCCATGGGAACCATGATCCAAAACGTCGACCTTTCCCCAGAAGACTTCGGGGGCGAAGAGTTTGACGGTTGCAATGAATACTTGAATATTGTCCGTCCGGATGTCATTGAAGACATCCATACCGCCTATCTGGAAGCCGGAGCTGATATTCTCTGCACCAATACCTTTGGCGGCACGCCGATCGTCTTGGATGAGTATGGCATTGGCGACCAGGCAGCAGAAATCAACCGGCGCGGAGTGGAAATCGCCAAAAAGGCGGCAGCCGCTTTTTCAACACCGGAATGGCCGCGTTTTGTGGCAGGGGCTATCGGGCCGACGACAAAAACCCTGTCGGTAACCGGGGGCGCAACATTTGATGAAATGCTGGAAAACTTTTATGTACAGGCCGAGGCATTGATTGAAGGCGGCGCAGATTTAATCCTGCTGGAGACAAGCCAGGATATGCTGAATGTCAAAGCTGCAACGATCGGCATCAAAAAAGCTTTTGAAGAAACCGGGATCGAATTGCCGATCATGGTGTCCGGAACCATCGAACCGATGGGCACAACACTTGCCGGCCAAAGCATCGAAGCATTCTACATCTCGATTGAACATGTTAAACCCCTGTCGGTCGGTTTGAACTGTGCAACGGGACCGGAATTCATGACGGACCATATCCGTTCGCTGTCTGAGCTGTCGGACGGCTATGTCAGCTGTTACCCGAACGCCGGCTTGCCGGACGAAGATGGGCATTACCACGAAACACCAGAATCGTTAGCGAAAAAACTGCGGGGCTTTGCGGATAAAGGCTGGTTGAATGTAGTGGGCGGATGTTGCGGAACAACCCCTGCGCACATCAAGGCAGTGCGTGAAGCGATGGAAGGTCTGGCGCCAAGAAAGCCGGATCCTGTCGAGCACGGCCATGTCGTGTCCGGTATAGAAGCATTGCAATACGATGAAACCATGCGTCCCCTGTTTATCGGAGAGCGGACCAATGTCATCGGCTCCCGCAAATTCAAGCGTCTGATTGTTGATGGGAAGTTTGAAGAAGCGTCTGAAATCGCTCGCGCACAGGTGAAGAATGGTGCGCATGTCATCGACATCTGTCTCGCGAACCCGGACCGGGACGAAGTGGAGGACATGACCCACTTTATGAAAGAAGTCGTTAAGAAAGTCAAAGTGCCGTTGGTCATCGATTCCACGGATGAAGAAGTGATCGAAGTGGCGCTGAAATATTCCCAGGGGAAAGCCATCATCAACTCAATCAACCTGGAAGACGGGGAAGAGCGTTTTGATGCGGTGATGCCGCTTGTGAAAAAATACGGTGCGGCAGTTGTTGTCGGAACCATCGATGAGCCAGGCATGGCGGTTACGCGTGAGCGGAAACTGGAAATTGCACAACGTTCGTATGATTTATTGGTCAATAAATGGGGACTGGCACCGGAAGACATCATCTTTGACCCGCTGGTATTCCCAGTCGGCACAGGCGATCAGCAATACATCGGATCGGCTGTGGAAACCATCGAAGGAATCCGCCTGATCAAAGAAAAAATGCCGCGTGCGTTGACCATTCTGGGCGTCAGCAACGTATCGTTCGGCTTGCCGCCGGTCGGCCGTGAAGTATTGAATGCAGTCTACCTATACCATTGCACGCAGGCAGGCTTGGATTACGCCATCGTCAACACGGAAAAACTGGAGCGTTATGCATCGATTCCAAAACAAGAAATCGATATGGCCAATGAATTGTTGTTTACGACGACAGATAAAACCTTGGCTGATTTCACCGCTTTCTACCGCGACAAGAAAAAAGAGAAGACCGAGGACGATATCCCGAAAACGGTACCTGACCGTTTGGCTTATTATATTATAGAAGGAACAAAAGAAGGCCTGATTCCGGATTTGGAAAAAGCGCTGGAAATGTACGATGAGCCGTTGGATGTCATCAACGGACCGTTGATGAAAGGGATGGCCGAAGTTGGGCGGTTGTTCAACGACAACCAATTGATTGTGGCCGAAGTGCTGCAAAGCGCAGGCGTCATGAAAGCGGCGGTTTCATTCCTGGAACAGTTCATGGAGAAGAAAGAAGACGACTCCGGAAAAGGCAAGATCGTGCTGGCTACGGTAAAAGGCGATGTCCACGACATCGGCAAAAACCTGGTCGAAATCATCTTGAGCAATAACGGCTTTAAAGTGATCGATGTCGGCATTAAAGTATCGCCGGCGACATTGATTGAAGTCATCCGGAAAGAAAAGCCGGACATGATCGGCTTATCGGGCTTGCTCGTCAAGTCCGCGAAGCAGATGGTCATCACCGCGCAGGATTTCAAAGAAGCGGGCATCGATGTGCCGATTCTGGTCGGCGGCGCGGCGTTATCGAGACGCTTTACGGAAACCAAAATTTCAGCGGAATACGACGGGCCGGTCATCTACGCCAAAGACGCCATGCAAGGGCTGGACCTGGCCAACCGTCTGCAAAGCGGGGCTGGAAAAGCCGAGCTATTGCTGGAATTGGATGCCCAGCAGGAAAAACGCCAGGCTTCTGAAGCGGTTCGCGCAGCCAAGCCGGCTGTGGCAGTTGCTGAGAAACCGGTCAAGACGGTTCGCGAAGATGTACCGGTCTTTGTGCCGAATGACCTGCGGCGCCATGTGTTAAAGGATTATTCAGTGGCGCATCTGTATCCATACGTCAATATGCGCACCTTGATCGGCCATCACCTTGGGTTGAAAGGCTATAGTGAAAAAACCTTGGCGCAGGGCGATCCGCGTGCTGTACAGCTGCATGAAATGGCGACTGATTTCCTGGGCTCTGGGCTATTGAAGCCATCTGGCCTGTATCAGTTTTTCCCGGCTCAAAGCGACGGCGACGATGTCGTCATCTACGATCCGAAAGACGCCAAAACGGAAATCGAGCGCTTCACGTTCCCACGCCAATCGGCTCCGCCATTCCTGTGCCTCGCTGATTACCTGAAATCGGTAGACAGCGGCGAAATGGATTATGTGGCCTTTATGCAGGTGACGGCAGGATTCGGTGTGCGGGACGAAGCGACGCGTTTGAAAGAGCAAGGCAAATTCCTGGAAAGCCATGCGCTTCAAGCAACAGCGCTTGAACTCGCTGAAGGCTTTGCCGAACGCATCCACCAGGAAATCCGCGACCAATGGGGCTTCTCGGACGCAACGGATTTCTCGATGCGCGACCGTTTTGCTGCGAAATACCAAGGCCAGCGTTTCTCCTTCGGTTACCCGGCCTGCCCGAACCTGGAAGACCAGGCAAAACTGTTCAACCTCATCAAGCCGGAAGACATCGGCGTCCATCTGACGGAAGAATACATGATGGATCCAGAAGCCTCGGTATCGGCGATGGTTTTCGCCCATCCGGATGCACGGTATTTTATTGTGGATTAATAACGAAAAGCGGAAGCGGCCGTGGAGCTCCGACAGGCATAAGGCGGACCAGCAGGGTGGCGTTCTTTGCCACGGCGCTGGGTTGGCTTATGATCCAAAGAGCTGGGCGCTGGAGTCTGGACAATAAGAAAGAAGAACAGGAAGAAAAAGCGGGAAATCATTGATTTCCCGCTTTTTCTTATTGTGGAGAAACTTCTCTCAAGCATTGATTTCGAGAAGCTCGCCGCTCGCTTTCGGATTCATACCCGTGTGCATGCTTTTTCATGCGAGTTTGGGCTGAACGACTGCAAATCCATTTGAACGACCACAAATCTATTTGAACGCCCATAAATAAAAAATCCGGGTATCTGCAGCATAAAAAAAGCCCTCTGCCGACCCGACAAAGAGCTCTTTTATGCAATTTTATCTAAAGCACCTCGAAAAAACGGTGCGTCACTGGCTATTCAACAACAAAAACAGCGGAAAATCATTGATTTCCCGCTGTTACTTTTAATAATGTGAAAAAAGAAGAGGCAGTCAGCACACCGCTGACTGCCTCTTCGGCAAGATAGATCAATTCACTTTATCCAACAAGAAGCCATAGCCTTCTGCTTCCATTTCCGCTTCCGGGATAAACAGCAAGGCAGCGCTGTTCATGCAATAGCGCAGTCCGCCTTTATCTTCAGGCCCGTCGTTGAAGACATGTCCGATATGGCTGTCGCCGGCGCGGCTGCGGATTTCAGTGCGTTTCATGAACAGCATGCCGTCATCGTGTTCGGTCACGACGGATGGGTCGATCGGCTTGGTGAAGCTCGGCCATCCTGTTTTGGAATCGTATTTATCCGCGGAAGAGAACAACGGCTCTCCGGTGGTGATGTCCACATAAATGCCCGGCTCATAGAAGCCGTCGTATTCATTGGAGAAAGCGGGTTCGGTCGCATCTTCCTGCGTCACTTCATATTGGATATCCGTCAATGTCGCTTTCAGTTCTTCATCGCTCGGTTTCGGGTAAAGCGCCGGATCGATCAATGACTGGGCGTCCCCGTCCACCTCTTGGCCTTCCAAGGTGTCAAACTCGACATGGCAATAGCCGTCCGGATTTTTTTCGAGGTAATCCTGGTGATATTCTTCTGCCAGGTAATAATGCTCCAGCACTTCGACTTCAGTGACGATCGGATCGTCGTAGCGGTCTTTTTCGGCGGCAACGACTTTGTCGATGACAGCCCGGTCGGCTTCATTTTCATAATAAATGCCGGTCCGGTATTGCTCGCCGCGGTCATTGCCCTGTTGGTTCAGAAGCGTAGGATCGATGATCATGAAGTAATGGCCGAGCAGTTTCTCCAGATCCACGCGTTCCGGATCATAGCGGACATGGACGGTTTCGGCGTGTCCGGTATTTTCGCGGATGACTTCTTCGTAGGTCGGATTTTCGGTATTGCCGTTGGCGTAGCCGGAAGTTACATCATAGACACCGAAAACCCGCGCCATATAAGCTTCGACTCCCCAGAAACAGCCGCCTGCGAGCCAGATATCCTGCAGCTTGTCTGTATCAAACTCGAGGTCTGTGTTCGGGTTGTCGGGAAATTTGGAAGTGCTCGCATCTGCTGTCTGTCCGGAAGCGGGGTTGCTGGAATTATCATTTCCGGATGAACACCCTGAAAGCACCAGCAGCAATAAAATTACAAAGCTAAAAAATGAGATCTTTTTCATAGGGAAGCTCCTGCCTTTCGTAATTGAGTGGGTCTGAAATCCTGACGATCCTAAGGGTCAGCGGCAAGGACAGCTTGGGCTTAAAGAGAGCTGGGTGCATGGGCGTATAAAGAATTTATTGGCTGTAAGCGTTATCTTTCTGTTTCTAACTATATTTTAATTGAATCGCTGCAAAAGAGGAACTGGAGAGGTTCGGGAAAAGCTGTTTACTTACTGAGTCTGTCACAAAATGGATTTATGACTCGCTGATTTTTCTAAGGAACTACTGTCTTTTGGGAAATACGATTAAGCGTGTAAAAGGACAGAATTTTATCTTTGAGAATCAAACACCAGACAGATAAGAGCTGAATTTTAATAAAATCATTGAATATTTACACTTCTGCGCATTATGCTGTTCAATTCATCTCCTATTTAGTATAATTCTAATGTAAGAATTACTATCCTTCACAAGCACTACCCAGCAATAATGGTTATAGATAGAGCTTTATTATTATTAGGAGGGTTTAGAAAATGGAAAACAACGTACATGATGACAATGATAAAAAGCGCCACACAGCAGCAGCGGATGCACAATGTCCGGTAACAGGCGGGCACACTGATAGTGCAATTACGACATCGAACAAACCAGGGAAAACGCAGAACAAAGACTGGTGGCCGAATATGCTGAATGTGAATATTCTTCATCAGCATGATAAGAAATCGAATCCTCTAGGAGAAGACTTTGATTATAAAGCAGAGTTCGAAAAACTGGATTATGCTGCATTAAAGCAAGATCTTAACGAGTTGATGACCAACAGCCAAGAGTGGTGGCCGGCTGACTACGGCCATTACGGCGGGTTATTCATCCGTATGTCATGGCATGCCGCAGGTACTTACCGGACGACAGACGGCCGCGGGGGCGGATCTACTGGAAACCAGCGTTTTGCGCCGCTGAACAGCTGGCCGGATAACGTTAACTTGGACAAAGCGCGCCGTTTGCTATGGCCGATCAAGCAAAAGTACGGAAACAAAATTTCATGGGCCGATTTGCTGGTGCTAACGGGCAATGTGGCACTTGAGTCAATGGGCTTCAAAACCTTTGGATTCGGAGCAGGCCGTGAAGACATTTGGGCACCGGAAGAGGATGTTTATTGGGGCAATGAAAAAGAATGGTTAGCAGATAACCGTTATTCAGGGGACCGCGAATTGGAAAATCCTCTGGCTGCAGTCCAGATGGGCTTGATTTATGTGAATCCGGAAGGGCCAAACGGCAAACCGGATCCTCTTGGAAGTGCGTTCGATATACGTGAAACGTTTGCACGTATGGGAATGAACGATGAAGAAACCGTTGCATTGATTGCAGGCGGACATACTTTTGGTAAATCACATGGCGCTGGAGATCCTTCCAACGTAGGGGACGATCCGGAAGCAGCTGTAATGGAAAACGTGGGACTTGGCTGGAAGAGCACGTACGGTTCAGGTAAAGGCCGCGATACGATTTCAAGCGGTATCGAAGGCGCTTGGACTGCCAACCCGACGAAATGGGACAATGGCTACTATGAGCAATTGTTAGGTTACGAATGGGAACTGACGAAATCTCCTGCCGGTGCATACCAATGGACGGCAAAAGATCTGCCGGAAGATCACATGGCGCCTGACGCGGAAGATTCGTCGATCAAAGTGAAGACAATGATGACAACGGCAGACATGGCACTTCGCATGGATCCGGCATATGAAAAGATTTCTCGCCGCTATTACGAGAATATGGACGAATTCGCAGATGCATTTGCTCGCGCTTGGTTCAAGCTTCTTCACCGCGACATGGGACCAAAAGCGCGTTACTGGGGACCTGAAGTTCCAGAAGAAGTATTGATTTGGCAAGATCCGGTACCGGAAGCACCCGGCACATTAAGCGACAAAGAGTTGGAAGCGCTGAAAGTGAAAATCCTGGAAAGCGGAATCAACCCGCAGCAATTGGTTAAAACTGCTTGGGCTTCTGCCAGCACATACCGCGATTCAGATAAGCGCGGCGGTGCAAACGGAGCACGCATCCGATTCGCGCCTCAACGCGAGTGGGAAGCAAACGAGCCGGAAGAGTTGGAAAAAGTGCTTTATTTCTATGAACACTTGAAAGCCGGCACTGACAATCAAATCAGCATCGCTGATTTGATCGTGCTTGGAGGAAACGCAGCAATTGAACAAGCTGTAAAAGCAGCCGGATTTGATATTGCTGTGCCATTCACTCAAGGCCGTGGAGATGCACTCGAAGAACAAACCGATGCCGAGAGCTTTGAGCCTTTGGAGCCGGTTTCCGACGGTTTCCGAAATTACCAGAAGAAAGAATACGCAACAAGCCCAGAAGAAATGATGCTGGATAAAGCGCAATTGCTTGGCTTGACAGCACCAGAAATGACAGTATTGGTTGGCGGAATGCGCGCATTCGGTGCAAATTACCAAGGAGCCACAGAAGGAATCCTTACCGACAAAGTCGGCATATTAACAAATGATTTCTTTGTCAACTTATTGGATATGAACACAGAATGGACGCCTGTAGAGTTCAATAAATACGAAGGCAAAAACCTTGCGACGGGCGAAGTTGTCCACACAGCAACACGTTTTGACTTGGTATTCAGCTCGAACGCGATTCTGCGTGCAATTGCCGAAGTATATGCACAAGATGACAACAAAGAAAAGTTCGTTCGAGACTTCATCAAAGCATGGAATAAAGTGATGAACGCTGATCGTTTTGATTTACAAAAATAATTAGGGAAAGCCTGGTCAGCGTATCTTGCTGACCAGGCTTTTTTTATGGAATGGTTTTTCAGGCATCCTGCCTATTTCAAGAGTTAAGCTGCGTCATCAGGTAAGAGGGAAGATGAATGTTTTCAACTTGAACTAATTTCTGATGAAAGATATTTGAAATCTATTGAAAGCAAGTCCCTATACTGGAGAGGATTTGGACCGGCATGCTACTATTCAAAGACCAGTGAAAGGAGGCCGAGCGATGATTTCATTGAACATCTTAGATTATTCGCCGATTGACGAAGGCAGAACCGCAGCAATTGCCCTGAAGCAGACGACAGATCTTGCGCAGCTGGCAGACCGGCTCGGCTATCAGCGTTTTTGGGCAGCAGAGCATCATCAGGTCGCGTCGGTTGCCGGCAGCACGCCTGAAATGTTGATGATGCATTTGGCGGCCTCAACCGAAACGATTCGCATCGGTTCTGGAGGCGTCATGCTGCCGCATTACAGCGCCTATAAAGTTGCGGAAAATTTCCGGATGCTCGAAGCGCTGCATCCCGGCCGCATCGATCTTGGCATCGGCCGTTCCCGCAGCTACCGGATCGTCAACGAAGCGTTGAATGAAGGCAAAACGAAACGGCTTCCCTACGACCAGCAATTGGCAGATCTCCAGAAATATTTCACCGATGACACAGCCGGCGAACACCGGTTCCAGCCGCTGCTCGCCATGCCGATCATCGAAACAGCACCGGAGATGTGGTTGCTTGGAACCGGCCAGGGCAGTGCGCGGCTCGCGGCTGAAAAGGGAATGGGCTATGCCTTTGCCCATTTTGCTAAGCCTTCGCCGCAAGGGGTGGAAGCAGTGGATGCGTACCGTGCGGAATTCCAGCCTTCGCCGCTTTTGCAGGAGCCGAAAGTGATCATCGCAGTCTTTGCGGTCGTTGCTGAAACAGCAGAAAAAGCCGAGGAGCTGGCGACGGCGTTCGATTTGTGGCTGCTGTTTGTCGAATCCGATTCGCCGCCGCCTTATTATCCGTCTGTCGAAACGGCAAAAAAGCGCGGCTTCAGCGCCAGTGAACAGGAAAAAGTGGCGCGCAACCGGGAGCGTATGCTGATCGGCACTGCTGGGCAAGTGAAAGCGCAGATCGAGTCCATTGCAGAACGCTACGGTACAGACGAAATCACCATCATCCCCAATATTCCCGGTGCGGCTAACCGCATGGATGAGCTGCGTTTATTGGCATCGGCATTTAATCTTTCTGGAAAATGAAACCATTTGCGTCGGTACTGCGTATAGAGTAAAAAAGCAGTAGGGGCGGAGATGGCAGATGGCAATCAAAACGAAAACGAAAGAGAAGAAAGACCGCTGGTGGATTTATGATGTAATTGACTTTTTTATTGGCATCCTGGAGATTTTGTTCTATCTTCCGCGCATGGTCTTCCGTTTTCTCAAGGAGTGGTAGCGGACACAAAGTATATCCAATTAAATGAAAACAGCCGCATGCTCATTGTGGCTGTTTTTTGCGTTTGGACAGTATTTACCCTTACTTCGACAGTATTTCACTCCGATTGGACCGTATATCCAATTAAATGGAAAAAAGCCGCCCATACAGGCGGCTTTTCACAGTTTTATAGCTTCGCGAAATCAGGATCAGCGACTTTTACCAATTGCTTGCCGAGGTTGGTGCCTTTGAATAGGCCAAAAAACGCGTCCGGCGTGTTTTCAAAGCCTTCGACAATCGTTTCGTCGTATTTCAATTTGCCTTCCTGGAACCATTGGGTAAGTGCTGCGGCGCCTGTTGGCAGGTCTTTCGCATAATCGCCGAGCGTAAAGCCTTTCATCATCGAGCTGGTCTTGATGAATTTCCATTGCATGCGGGGGCCGACGTCTTCACCCGGTGAGTTGTAGGAAGAAATCGATCCGCATAATGAAACGCGGGCATTCCGGTTCAGCTGATTGATGACGGCATCGGAAACGTCTCCACCGACGTTGTCGAAATAGACGTCGACGCCATCTGGAAGTGCTGCAATCAGGTCTTCTTCGAAACTGTCTTTCTTGTAATTGACTGCAGCGTCAAAGCCGAGTTCATTGATCAGGTAATCGACTTTTTCATCGGTACCTGCAATGCCGACAGCGCGCGCTCCTTTGATTTTGGCGATTTGGCCGACAATCGAACCGACAGCACCCGCTGCTCCTGAAACGACAACCGTTTCGCCAGCCTGCGGTTTGCCGATGTCCAGCAATCCGAAGTAAGCGGTAAGCCCGGTCAAGCCGAGAACGCTAAGCCGTGTAGTGATTGGTGCGACAGTTGGGTCCACTTGCTGCAGCTTTTGGGGATCGGCTACATTGTACTCAGCCCAGCTGAGGTTGCCGTTGACGATATCGCCTTTTTTCAATAAATCCGAATTGGAATCGACCACTTCGGCAAGCACACCGCCGACCAGTACTTTATTCAATTCGAACGGCGGGATATACGATTCTACATCTCTCATCCGTCCGCGCATATAAGGATCGACTGACAAATAAAGTGTCTTCAATAAGACTTCATTATCAGCGGGTACCGGAATTGCTTTCTCAACAAATTTAAAATCATCGTTCGTTGGCATGCCTTCTGGGCGATTGACCAAATGGATTTCTCTATGTGTTTGGTTTGTCATGGAAAATTCCTCCTAATATACGAATTCGATGAAAAGCGTACCACTCCAACAGAGGGGGGTCAAAAATAATGCACTGGAAAATGGCGGTGAGCGTGTATTCTTGATTCCTTAAAATCCGTATGCTATTTTGAAATACCGAAGCCTTTCGGAACAGAACCAATTGCAGAAAAGAGGAAGTCCATTGAATCCATTATATAAAGAGTTGTTTGAAGAAATTACGTTGCCGAATGGCGTCGTATTGAACGATCGCCTAGGTGTTGCACCGATGACGACCTATTCAGGAAATGAAGACGGCACCGTTTCTGACGAAGAATTGACCTATTACAACCGTCGCGCAGGTCTTGGCGACTTGTTCATCTCGGCATGCATCGCAGTGTCGGAAAACGGCATCGCGTTCCCGAACCAGTTTATCGGTTTTGACGACAACGCCATTCCGCGCCTGACGCAAATGGCAAAAGAAATGAAATCAAAAGGCAGCAAAGCGATCCTGCAGATCCAGCACGGTGGACGCCAAGGACAGCCTGCATTGATCAAAGCCAATGAAACAGTAGCTCCAAGTGCAGTGCCGGGTGCAGCAGGTACGCCGACACCGCGTGAATTGACGGAAAAAGAAATTGAAGCCATCATCGAAGACTTTGGCGCAACGACCAGAAGAGCGATCGAAGCAGGATTTGACGGCGTGGAAATCCACGGTGCCAATACCTACTTGCTTCAGCAATTTGTTTCTTCGGCGACAAACCAGCGGCAGGACCAGTGGGGAGGCAGCCTGGAAAACCGCTTGAAGTTTCCACTGGCTGTCCAGAAAAAAGTTCAGGACACTGTCGCACAATATGCGGATGAGCAGTTTATCGTCGGCTACCGCCTGTCACCGGAAGAAAACAATGAAACTTCAGCCGGCTATACAATAGAAGAAACCAAAGTATTGGTGGAAGAATTGATTCAGCATGGCATCCATTACATCCACGTGTCATTGATGGAAGTCATGAAAGCTCCAAAAGGCGCGGAACAAGGCGACAGCATCGTCCGCATCTTAGCAGACCACATCAATGGCCGCGCAGCTTTTGTCGCAGTCGGCAGTGTGAAAACACCGGAAGACGCATTGACGGCATTGGCAGAAGGCGCAGACATCGTCGTGATCGGACGCCAAGCACTGATCGATCCGGAATGGACTGAAAAAGTAAAACAAGGCAACGAACACGAAATCCATCCGCAAATTACGCAAAAAATGGTCGGCAGCTTAGACATCCCGCAAAACATGTGGCATCTCATCACATCGTACGGCATGGTTAAAGTAGCGGACCAGTAATATGGGGTACTGAGCGTTCAACTTCGGTTGAACGTTTTTTTATGGAATTATTTATACAGTAAAATAATTTGTAAACAGAAGAAGCGCTTTTGAGAACCAGTTTGTGGAATATCAGAAGTATAAAATAACTATATTCCTATAATAGGTTGAAATTGAAAGCACTTTCATTTATAATTTTAATAAACCGGTTTAGTAAACCGATTTAGCAGAAATTGGATTCTAATGATAAATACAAATAATGGTTTTATATAGCGGAAGGAGCGAGTATTTTGTCTGATACCTATGGTGTTTTTACACTGGGCGATGCGTTGATTACATTTAATCCGTCGGAGACAGGGCCACTTCGTTACGTCCCAGCTTTCACACGTAAAGTCGGGGGAGCAGAATTGAATTTTGCGATTGGCTGCGCGCGGTTAGGCCTGCATTCCAAATGGGCAAGCCGTTTGGGCGGCGATGAATTCGGCCGTGTCATTTATAATTTTGCGCGCGGTGAAGGCATTGATATGACGGATGTAGAATTTGTGGAAGGTTATCCGACTTCATTGAACTTCAAGGAGATCCGGGAAGACGGCTCAGGCAAGACGTTCTACTACCGCTACCAGTCACCTATCCTGACGATGCAACCAGAAGACATCACTGAGGAAATGTTTGAAGGCATTGACATCATTCATTTGACTGGGGTGTTCCTGGCAATCGATCCAAAAAATTTGGCCATCACAAAGCGCGTGCTGGAAATTGCAGAGCAGCTGGATATCCGTATTTCATTCGATCCCAATATCCGACTCAAGCTATGGACCATCGAACAGGCGAGAGCCGCTTATATGGAAATTCTGCCTTCAGTGGATATCCTGCTGACGGGTCTGGATGAAATTGAATTGATCATCGGCGATGCTTCAATAGAAGCATTGGAAAAATGTGCAGCGGATTTCTCGATTGGCCAATTGGTCATAAAAGATGGCGGCAACGGGGCACGGGTCTTTACTGGCGGCGAGTGGCACGAAAAGGAAGCGTTCAGCGTCAACCCGATCGATACAGTAGGAGCGGGTGATGGTTTTGATGCCGGGTATATCTATTCGGTATTGCACGGCTATTCACCTGAACAATCACTGGAATTCGCCAATGGCGTCGGTGCACTGGTGACGACCGTTTCCGGAGACAACGAAGGGCTTCCTTATCTGAAGGAAGTCGAGTCCTTGATCCATAAAGAAATTGTTATTGAGCGTTAATCTGAAGGAGGAAACCAATTGATGTTAAAGCATGCCATTCTATCCCAATTGTCTGAAACAAAAGTGGTGGCGGTTATCCGCGGCACCAGCGCAGAAGAAGCGGTTGAATTGTCGAAAGCGGCGGTACAGGGCGGCATACGCGCAATTGAATTGACCTATACGACGCCGCATGTCCAACAAGTATTCGAAGCGCTTGAAGGCGAAGATGTCCTGCTTGGTGCAGGTTCTGTGCTGGATCCGGAAACGGCGCGCCACGCCATTTTGGCGGGAGCGAAATTTATTGTCAGCCCGCATTTCAATGAAGAGATTGCACCAGTCTGCAACCGCTACGGCATTCCCTATCTGCCGGGCTGCATGACAATCCGTGAAATGGTAAAGGCATTGGAATCAGGAAGCGATATCATCAAATTGTTCCCGGCGAATAATTTCGAACCTTCGTTCATCAAATCGGTCAACGGACCGCTACCGCATGTGCGCATCATGCCGACTGGCGGCATCAACCTGAACAATATCCAGGACTGGCTGGCAGCCGGCGCAGTAGCGGTCGGCATCGGAAGCGATTTAAATAAAGCATACGCAGCTGGCGGTTTTGACGCAGCGGTGGAACTTAGCCAAAAATACATACAGAAAAGTGCGCAGCAGAAGGAGTGAAGACCATGAACATGACATTTCGTTGGTATGGACAGGGCAATGATACAGTAACGCTGGAACACATCAAACAGATTCCAGGCGTCAAAGGAATCGTTTGGGCGCTTCACGACAAACCGGCCGGCGAAGTCTGGACAAAAGAAGACATCCAAGAAGAAGTGGCCTACATCGAATCACACGGTTTCCATGCGGACGTCGTCGAAAGCGTCAATGTCCATGAATCCATCAAACTGGGAAATGCAGAACGCGGCCAATATATTGAAAACTATAAGGAATCAATCCGCAATCTGGCAGAATTCGGCGTCAAAGTCATCTGCTATAATTTCATGCCGATCTTCGATTGGACGCGGACAGAAATGTTCCATCCATTGGAAGATGGATCGACCGCGCTGTTTTTTGAGAAATCGAAAGTGGAACAGATGGATCCAAAAGAATTGATCCGTACCGTCAGTGAAGCGTCTGATTTGACGCTGCCTGGCTGGGAGCCGGAAAAAATGGACCGCATCACGGAACTTTTTGAGGCTTATAAAGAAGTGGACGAAGCGAAGCTATGGGACAACCTGGAGATTTTCCTGAAGGAAATCCTGCCGGTCGCAGAAGAAGCAGGCATTAAGATGGCCATTCATCCGGACGATCCGCCGTATTCGATTTTCGGATTGCCGCGCATCATCACCGGTGAAGCAAGCTACGAGAAACTGATCGAAATTTCCGATTCACCATCCAATGCCTTTACGATGTGCACCGGCTCGATGGGTGCAAGCCCGGCGAACGACATGGTGCAGGTGGCAAAAAAATACGCCAGCCGCTCTCCTTTCGCGCATATCCGCAACGTCAAGATTTATGACAACGGCGACTTTACAGAGACCTCCCATTACACACAGGATGGGTCGATTGATGTGAAGGGCGTCGTTAAAGAATTGCATGCACAGAACTATACAGGCTATGTACGTCCGGATCACGGCCGCCATATCTGGGGCGAAGTTTGCCGCCCGGGCTACGGTTTGTATGACCGAGCACTCGGCATCATGTACTTGCTCGGATTATGGGATGCTTACGAAGCAGCCGGAAAAGAAGGTGCCAAATGATTCCAGTCCATGAAAACCTGAACGGCCGCGTAGCCGTAATCACTGGCGGCAGCGGGGTTCTTTGTTCGGAAATGGCAAAGGAGCTGGCACGCCAAGGCATGAAAGTAGCTATTCTCAATCGTACTGCCGAAAAAGGCGAAAGCGTCGCGGTGGCTATTAAAGATGCGGGCGGGGAAGCTCTGGCGCTTCCAGCTGACGTTTTAGACCGTGCTTCATTGGAACAGGCAAAGCAGCAGATCCTTGAAACATTCGGCCGCATCGACTTGTTGGTCAATGGCGCCGGCGGTAACCATCCGGATGCCATCACTGGCCCGGAAACCTATGCGGAAGAAAATGAGGGACAATCGTTCTTCGATTTGGATGCAACCGGCTTTTCTTCGGTCTTCTCGTTGAACTTCACAGGGACCTTCCTGGCTTGCCAGGTGTTCGGCAAGGAATTGCTGAAAAGCGAAGCACCGGCCATCATCAATTTGTCTTCGATGAGCTCGTATGCACCATTGACGAAAATCCCGGCATATAGCGCGGCAAAAGCGTCGATCAACAACTTCACGCAATGGATGGCGGTTCATTTTGCGGAAACTGGCCTGCGCGTCAACTCGATTGCGCCCGGTTTCTTCCTGACGACACAAAACCGCGACCTGTTGATGGATAAAGACGGAAATCCGACGGCACGCACGAAAAAAATTCTGGAAGCGACGCCGATGAATAAATTCGGCGAGCCCGAAAATCTGCTTGGCGCATTATTGTTCCTTGCGGATGAATCGTATTCTTCTTTCGTTACTGGAACGACGTTGGCCATAGATGGTGGCTTTATGGCCTACTCTGGCGTATAAGAAAGTCCCCCTGTGCTTAGTGCACAGGAGCTTTCTCAAGCCGTTTGAAAGCGATTGCAAATTTTGGAAAAATAAATCAACCATCAACCAGAGTCGATATGGCATAAGAGTTGGATAGGTTTTAACGGAGGAAAGAGTATGGATTGGATTATTGATTCGCTGCCGATTATTTGGGTGGCACTGGGCGTAGCCCTGTTATTGTTCTTGAACATGAAAGTGAAATTAAACAGTTTCCTGTCTTTATTGATTGTGGCCATTATCGTCGGTATTCTGAACGGGTTAAGCCTGGATGATGTAGTTGAATCCATTAAAAACGGTTTCGGCAGCACACTCGGCAGCCTCGCATTGATCATCGGATTGGGTGCTGTACTTGGTAAATTGATGGTCGACTCGGGAGCAGCCCAACAGGTAGCTTCAACGCTCCTCAGAAAATTCGGCGTTAAAAATATTGAATGGGCAATTTTAATTGTCGGTGGGATCTTCGGGATCTCAGTTTTCTACGAAGTGGCATTCATCATTTTAGCGCCACTGGTCATCAGTATCGCGATTGAAGCGAAAGTGTCGTACATGCGACTTGGGATGACAATGGTTGCTGCGGCGACCTTAGCCCACAGTTTATTCCCGCCTCAGCCGGGTCCGACTGCTCTTGTTGAAGCCTATGGCGCGGATATGGGAATGGTTTACATATTAGGCGTGGTAGTCTTTGTGCCTGCTGTTATTGCAGCAGGAATCATCCTGCCACGATTGCTCGGCAACCTGGAAAAACCGGTTCCACCTCTTTTGAAAAAACCGAAAGAATTTACAGAAGAAGAAATGCCGGGCTTTGCAATCAGTGTCATTGTACCGTTATTGCCGGCCATCATCATCACCAGCACGACAATTTTCAATCTCTTCATTGAAGAAGGAACAATGTTCCACGAAATCATCAACTTCTTGGGCACAGCTGAAATCAGCATGCTGTTGGCAGTCCTTATTGCGATTTATGTATTTGGTTTGCGCCGCGGCAAGAAAATGCATGAAGTCATGGATTCGTTTGGCAGTGCCATCCAAAGCATTTCGATGATCATCCTGATTGTTGGTGCAGGTGGTGCTTTCAAACAGATCATCCTAGATTCCGGTGTCGGCGATTATATCGCTGTGCTGATGCAGAACACCAGCGTCTCCCCGTTGATCATGGCATGGGTCATTACGGCAATGCTGCGTATCGCAACGGGTACGGGTGTCGTTTCCGCTATCACGGCGGCAGGAATCGTTGGGCCGCTGATTCCGACATTCGACGTTAATCCGGTACTGATGGTACTTGCTACCGCAGCCGGCAGTAATACAATTACGCACGTCAACGATGCGTCGTTCTGGCTGTTCAAGGAATACTTTAATTTATCGATCAAAGAAACTTTCAGAACATGGGGACTGCTGCTGTTGACGACTTCGGTTGTCGGACTTGGCGTTGTTCTTCTGCTGAGCTTGTTTATATAATGGAATGAAAAAAGCGCAACTCCGAATTTTCGGAGTTGCGCTTTTTGTATTCAGCCGGTGAACACCGTATCGTACGGATAACGGTAATTTTCCTTGTGTGGTTTCATTAAGATAAAGAACAGAGTCAAGGGCCCGATCCGGCCGGTGAACATCACCAGACTCAACAGGATTTCGCCGAGGTCGCTCAACTCGCCGGTGATGCCCATCGACAAGCCGACGGTCCCGAATGCGGACACCACTTCGAATGCCAGCGGCAGGAATGGGATTTTTTCTGTTACGGTTAATAGGAACAGTAAGAAGACAACCAGCAATACGCTGATGGTCGTGATGGCCAGAGAACGGATCACCGTCTCAATCCGGATGGAGCGGCCAAAAATTTCGGGTTCGCGCCGTGACTGCAAAAAAGAAACCGTCGCCAGGACGACAACGACAAAAGTCGTCACTTTGATGCCGGAAGCTGTCGAAGCGCTGCCTCCGCCGATAAACATCAACAGCATCGTGAACAAGAGGGTCGGATCTTCGAATTCGCCGTAGTTCAGCGTATTGAATCCCGCAGTCCGCGGAGTTACTGCACTGAAATAGGAAGCCAGCAATTTGTCGTGCAGGGACATATTGCCGAGAGTACCGGGATTGTTGTATTCCAAAGCGAAAATTACAATCATGGCAACCACATTTAAAATCAGGGTGCCGGCGACCATCAGCTTGGTATGCAATGCCCATCTGTGGAACGTTTTTTTCTGTGAGATATCCATAACCACGGTGAACCCGATGCCGCCGATGATGAACAACATGGAAATGAGTCCATTGACCAGCGGATCTCCGGCAAAGCTCATCATGTTATCGGGAAACAGCGAGAATCCTGCGTTGTTAAAGGCGGAAACAACATGGAAGACACTGTAGTTGAGTGCATCTTTAAAGCCGAATTCCGGAATCCAGTAAATGGTCAACAGCACTGCAGCGATTGCTTCCACCGTCAAAGCAAATGTCAGGATCGATTTGACGAGTTTGACGATGCCCCCGACTGTGTTTTGGGTCAGCGATTCCTGCAGGTAAATCCGGCTTTGAAGGCCAACTTTCTTGCGGAACAGGATCAGGATGGCCACAGCGAACGTCATCAAGCCGATGCCTCCGCATTGGATCAGCACCAGCAGAACCAATTCGCCGAAGCCGGTGAGGACAGTGCCCGGATCAAAGACGCTGAGTCCCGTCACTGTCGTGGCAGATGTGGCGGTGAACAAGGCATCAGTCCAGGAAATCGGTTGCGTGGTTGCGGAGGGCAGTTTCAATAATAAGGTGCCTGCCAAGATCAAAAATAAGAAACTGCCGGAAATAACAACCGGTGGAGAAACGGTTATCCGCTTTTTTTTCCATGAGCGCATCAAAGCACTTCCTCATCTATAGAACTGAAATATGAGCCTACTTTATGCCTGTTTCGACCTACTGTCAATAAAATTATGCACGACGGAAAAAACGGCGATTGCTGCGCAACCGGCAGGGCATCTTTGTATAATGAACCGCAATCGTTTATTAAATCAGAAAAAATAGAATATTCCCTATTAATCACTCCTTAATTTCGGTATAATTAAAAAAAACTAGGGGGTAGAGAGATGAAGAAAATGAAGGTAAGTGCGTTCTCTTTGATCATTGCCGGCAGCGTGGTTTTAGCAGCCTGTGGAGAAGACAATGTCACTACGAACCCGGAAGAAGGCGGTGGAGAAGCCGCTGGGTTGGAAACGAATATTGTCACCATCGCGACGGGTGGAGCATCCGGCCCTTATAATATCATCGGCTCGACACTGGCTGAAACCTACAGCACGGAATACGGCGTCAATTCAAGAACCCAGACAACCGGCGCGTCGGTTGAGAACGTCAACTTGATCAAAGAAGACAAGATTGAAATGGCATTCACGATGAGTGATGTTGTCAGCCAGGCGGTTGAAGGAACGGAAGGATTTACCGAGCCGTCAGATAAAATCAGCCAAATCGCTGCCTTGTATCCAAACTATGTCCAAATCGTCACCACGGCGGATTCAGGCATTGAAACCTTTGAAGACCTGCGCGGCAAGCGAATCGCAGTAGGTGACCAGAATTCTGGAGTAGAAGTGAATGCGCGCATGCTATTGGAAGGCTACGGCATCACTTACGATGACATCGATGTGGATTACCTTGGCTATGCGGAAGCGGCTGACGGCCTGCGTGCCGGACAGATCGACGCGGCTTTCCTGACAAGCGGCCTGCCGAATGCGTCCTTGCTGGAACTGTCTGAAACACTGGATATCCGCATGGTTTCCATTGCGCCGGAAGATGTTGAACGCGTGGCAGAAGATCAGTCCTATTTTATTTCACTTGAAATTCCAGCAGGAACTTACGGCAATGAAGAACCCGTTCCAACTGCAGCGATCATGAACGCTTTGGTGGTCCACTCGGATATGAGCGAAGACGATGTCTACAAATTAACCAAAACCTTCTTTGAGAATCTGGACACGCTGGAGAATTCCCACCAGGCAGCAGCCGATATTACATTGGAAGCAGCACAAGAAGGCTTGGTAGCACCGTTGCATCCAGGGGCACAGCGTTACTACGATGAACAATAAAGTGTTGGCGGGAGGGGCATGTTTGATTGTGCTCCTTTTTTTCCTGTTTTGGCGAATTCCTGTCGTACAGTTCGATTTCGGAGGGGAACGCTATTTTTTAAAAGATACCGACTTTACGCTGCAGTGGATCCATTCCGTCGAAAAAGAGGAGTGGCTGGAATTTTATGAACGGGACGGGGATAACCTGCTGCTGACGGAAACGAAATTCAAAACTTACGGCGCGGGTGTTCCTTCTGATGGTGAAATAATCTCTTCAGAAGACGGCTATGTCCATATGAAGATCGGCCGCCTTTTCAATGAAATGAATTTGACGGTTTCCCAAAATGCACAAACGGCGATCATCACCGCTGATAAGGAAATTCCATTGTATGAATACACAGAAGACTATGAGCTTGTGACAATCACGATTGAATTTATTGATCTTTGGGATTATGTAAGGGGGAGCAAGCTATGACAAAAGACAACCGGGATTTGGACGTCGAAAGCGTCTCCGCCCATGAAGAAGACAAAAACATCAGCCAGGAAGTGCTGGAGAAATACGATACGGATGCCAAAGTCCGGAAATTGAAAAACCGTAAACTGGTTTTATTGATTGCCGCGATCGCCATCGCCTATACACTCTACCATCTATACGTCACTTTCAATCCGCTTCCTGCCCTTCAGGCGCGTGCCATTCACGTTGCGGTCGGGATGGGGCTGATTTTCCTGGTTTATCCGACATTCAAAAAGCAGGATCGCACGAAGATTCCGTTCTATGATTGGATTTTATTTATCTTCAGTTTGGGAACTGCAGGTTATTTGATGTATGAATACAATGACATCATGACGACGCGCGGCGGGATTCCGAATACATTGGATATCGTTTTCGCCATCCTGACGGTTGTGCTGGTCCTTGAAGCGGCACGCCGCGTCACCGGCATCATCCTGCCGATTCTGGCTTTGGTGTTCCTTGCATATCCATTCATCAGCCATTTTATCTGGATGCCGGATATGCTGATGACGCGGCCGTTCGACCTTGGCGATATTTTCGGGCAGCTGTATTTGAAGACGGAAGGTCTTTATTCAACGGCCATTTCCGCTTCGTTGCAATTCATCTTCCTGTTCATCCTGTTCGGCGCCTTCCTCGCCAAATCGGGGATGGGGCAATTGTTCAATGACCTGGCCATGGCCTTAGCAGGCAGCAAGCAAGGAGGACCTGCCAAAGTGGCGGTCATTTCCAGTGGGTTCATGGGCAGCATCAACGGTTCGGCCATCGCCAATGTCGTCGGGACCGGTGCCTTCACCATTCCATTGATGAAAAAAATCGGCTACAATAAAAACTTTTCCGGCGCCGTAGAAGCGAGTGCCTCCGTGGGCGGACAGATCTTGCCGCCGATCATGGGGGCGAGCGCGTTCATCATGGCGGAGACGACAGGGATTGCCTACGGAACGATTGCGCTTGCGGCTTTGCTGCCGGCAGTGCTGTATTTCCTCGGGGTCATCATGCAGGTCCATTTCCGCGCCGGAAAAGAAAACCTGAAAGGCATTCCGAAAGCGGATCTGCCGAGAACCAAAGAAGTGCTGAAGGAAAAAGGGCATTTGCTGCTGCCGATCGTCGGCTTGATCTTTATGCTCTATACAGGCATGCCAATCGCTTACGCAGCATTCTATACCATCGTACTGACAGTCATTGTGGCCGCATTCAGAAAATCGACGCGTATGGGCTTTAAGGATATTCTCGAAGCGATGGAAAATGGGGCACGCCAATCGCTGTCCGTCATGATCGCCTGTGCGGTCGTCGGCATCATCATCGGTGTGGTCAGCCTGACAAGCTTTGGTACTGTCATGACTTCAGCGATTACAAGCTTTGGTGCAGGGTCGCTGTTCTGGACATTGTTCCTGACGATGCTGGCATCGATTGTTCTGGGTATGGGCTTGCCGTCCATCCCGGCTTATATCATCACGGCAACCATGACGGCGCCGGCACTTGCTGAATTTGGCATTCCGGTTCTGGTCGCACATTTATTCGTCTTCTATTTTGGGATTTTCGCCAATATTACACCGCCGGTCGCGCTTGCCGCGTTTGCCGGTGCCGGGATATCCGGAGGGGATCCGATGAGGACCGGCTTGAACGCCTTGCGTCTGTCGATCGCCGGTTTCATCATCCCGTACTTGTTCGTTTATAACCCAGCCATGCTGATGATTGACACGACAGACATTGCGGTCAATGCCACTGAGTTCGCTTTGCCGCCGATATGGGAGATCATTTCAATTACCATCACCGCCATCATCGGCATCATCGGATTGAGTGCGACCGCAGAAGGCTATTTCCAGACCAGGCTTAATGTGCTGTTCCGGATTGTGCTCGGAGCGGGAGCGTTGATGCTGATTGTTCCGGAGACCTTGACGGATATCATCGGTTTGACGATTGTACTGGGGATTTTCGTCATCAACTTCCTGAAGAGCAAAAAAGAAAATGCAGCCGCGGCTGCTTCGTAACTAAGGTGCATGTCAGCCGGACAGCAGATCGTCTGCCGTCCGGCTTTTTTGGTAAGGCAAAGAAAAAGCGGGAGGGCAACGAATATGAAAGAATTCATTGAGGCAAATCACCAGCCGATGCTGGAATTGATTGAAAACCTGGTCAATCGCTGACGCATGAGAAGAGCGGCGGCGGGTCAGACGCCAACTTGACGGCCCATATCGGCATTCCGTCGATTGACGGCTTGGGTCCGGTCGGAGGCAACGCCCATCAGGAGACCGAGTATTTGGTGGTGTCCTCGCTGGCTGAGCGGACCCTGCTGCTGGCGAATGTGATTGAGCGGTTGAGTGGGAGAGAGCGGTAATCAGGCCTTTGATCCAAATGAATTAGTAAGAGCTGGAAGTCTTTGACTTCCAGCTCTTTTTCAGTTATCACTCATGCACATAAACCCGGCTGATGGCGATTACGCCAGCTAGGATGGAGGCATCCACTTAAAAGAGGCGTATCCCTCATTTGAAATTTACTGAATTATAAGTAACCGCTTACTTTATTTCTATTAACCTTGAAATTGGTATAGACAACTATACCGATAATGGATATAGTGAAAATTAAGAATCCATAAAGGGGTGGAAATTTTATGTTTGGTTTTCTTCAAAAAATAGGGAAGTCCTTGATGTTCCCGATTGCTACCTTGCCTGCCGCGGCTTTGCTGCTGCGCTTTGGGCAGGAGGATTTGCTCGATATTCCGTTCATGTCGGCAGCCGGTGCAGGAATCATCGATAACCTGGCGATCATCTTCGCCATCGGAATCGCGATGGGCCTTGCTCATGACGGCAACGGAGGAGCGGCTTTGGCTGGAGCCATCGCTTATCTTGTGTTGACTTCGGCAATCGTCACGATCAACGAGTCGATCAATATGGGAGTTTTCGCCGGTATTTTATCCGGTATCGTCGGAGGTCTTTTATACAATAAATTCTATAATGTGAAGTTCCCCCAATGGCTCGCTTTCTTCGGCGGCAGGCGGTTTGTGCCGATCATCACCGCGGCGACCATGACCGTTCTCGCTGGAATATTGGGCTATGCATGGCCGCCGGTTCAGGCAGGCATCGATAACGCGGGTGACTGGATTTTAAATGCCGGCATATTCGGCGTCGGCGCTTACGGTTTCCTGAACCGCTTATTATTGCCGACTGGTTTGCACCATGTCATCAACACGGTCGTCTGGTTTGATTTCGGAACCTTTACAGATGCCACGGGAGAAGTGGTGCGCGGAGAAATCAACCGCTTCCTGAAAGGGGATCCGACGGCAGGGCCATTCCTGTCCGGGTTTTTCCCGATCATGATGTTCGGCCTTCCTGCTGCCTGTTTTGCTATGTACGCGGCAGCTAAGAAAGAGCGCAAAGCCATTGTCGGCGGGATGCTTTTCAGTATCGCCTTTACGTCATTTTTGACAGGCATCACAGAACCGATTGAGTTTTCGTTCATGTTCCTGTCGCCTATCTTGTATGTAGTCCATGCCCTATTGACGGGTGCTTCCATGATGGTCGCTTATGCCTTGGATGTCCATCACGGTTTCGGCTTTTCAGCTGGCGCGATCGACTACGTGCTGAATTATGGGCTGGCCACCAATCCGCTGATTCTGCTCGTTATGGGGCTTGTCGTCGGAGCCGTTTACTTTGTTATCTTCTACTTCTTGATCGTCAAGCTGGACCTGAAAACGCCTGGCCGTGAAGATGAGGACGAGGAAGGTGCAGAAAATGCAGGTTCCGGCAATAAAGCCGTTGATGTCAGAGCGTACAATACGATTGAAGCATTGGGCGGCACTTCGAACATCGTCGCTGTCGAGTATTGCACAACGCGTTTGCGCATGACGGTCAAAGATTCAGAGCTTGTGGATGAAAAAGCCCTCAAACGCCATGGTGCGATGGGGGTCATGAAAATTAATAAAACCAATGTCCAGGTGGTTATCGGAACAGCGGTTGAATTTTTGGGAGATGCTATGAAGCCGCGTTTGGCAAATGGCAATCCGGCTCCTGCACACGGAGCGGAAGCAGCAGCTGTTGAAGAAATCGTCAGTGAACAAGCGGCAATGAATGAAATCATCGCAGAAGATTTTGAAATGCCGATCCAAGGAAAGATGATTCCGCTGTCGGAAGTGCCGGATGAAGTATTTGCTAAAGGCATGATGGGACCCGGTTTTGCCATCATTCCAACAGGCAACATCCTCCATTCGCCGGTTGACGGCCGTGTAGTCAGCGTTTTCCCGACCAAACACGCCATCGGCATTGAAACGGATACAGGAATTGAAATCCTGATTCATGTCGGCCTTGATACCGTCAAGCTGAAAGGTGAAGGCTTTGAGTTATTAATAGAACAGGGGCAGCTGGTGCAGCGCGGAGACGCTTTGCTGAAGCTTGATTTGGACTTTCTGAATGCCAACGCGCCTTCTGTTGCAACACCAGTTATTTTTACCAATCTGACTGAACAAAAACTTACGGTCATGAAAGACGGCTTCCAGGAACAGGGAACAGCTTCCATCTTGAGAGTCGAATAAATAATACGAGCCGAAAACCAGGGATATCCACCGCGATCTTCCTGGTTTTTCGCAAGGAGAGTGGTCGAGATGAGTAAAAGCATATTGATTTCCGGCATCACCATTGCAGATGCTGTTGAAGAAAGTTTTGTGGGGGACATTCTCGTGGAAGACGGGAAAATAAGCCGTGTTGCCGAAAAAATCGATGCGCCCGCTGATTTCCATATAGAAGCTAGCGGAAAAAGTTGGACGGCGTTTCCTGGGTTTATTGACGTCCATATCCACGGTGCTGCGGGGCATGATGCCATGGACGCAACACCAGAAGCGATGAATGGCCTGGCTGCTGCGTTGCCGAAAGAAGGCACAACGAGTTTTTTGGCGACGACGATGACCCAATCGGATACAGCCATTTCGGCGGCTTTGGAAAATATCCGTGAATTCCAGGCACGGGAAGGGCATGCGGAAATGCTGGGCGTCCATCTGGAAGGGCCTTTCATTTCCGATAAGCGGGCAGGAGCACAGCCGATTGAACACATCGCCGAACCGTCCTACCCGCTATTCCGGAAGTGGCAAAAGCTCAGCGGCAACCAAATCCGGCTGGTAACGCTTGCGCCCGAAACGACAAACGGATTGGCCTTCATTAAAAGCCTGGCAGAAGACGGCGTGATTGCGTCAATCGGGCATTCAGACGGAACTCTGGAGGAAATGCAGGCCGCCGTCCAGTCTGGCGCGAGCCATGTCACCCACCTCTACAATCAGATGAGTCCATTCCATCACCGTGATCCAGGCGTAGTGGGTGCTGCTTTAACAGAAGACGGCTTAACGGTGGAAGTAATCGCCGACTTTATTCACAGCCATCCGACTGCGGTTAAACTGGCTTTCCGCCAAAAAGGGGCAGAGCGGCTGATCCTCATTACCGACGCCATGCGTGCAAAAGGCCTGGCGCCAGGGGTCTACGATTTAGGCGGCCAGGATGTGCAGGTCACCAAAAAGGATGCGCGGCTCGCCGGTGGCACATTGGCTGGCAGCATCCTGACGATGGAAACCGCCGTCAAAAACATGCAGTCACTCACCGGCTGCAGCCTGAGGGAGCTGGTCTTGATGACTTCCGCCAACGCGGCAAAAGAACTGGATCTTGTGAACAAAGGCCGGTTGCAAGTTGGCGCGGACGCTGATGTGGCGATTCTGGATGACAATTTTACTGTGCAGATGACCATATGCAGAGGAACGATCTCTTATACGAAGGAGTGACTGTGATGAAACTGATACGAGTCGAAAACTACGAAGAGATGAGCAGCAGGGCGGCACAATTAGTGGAACAGCAAATCCTGGAAAACAGCCATTCGGTGTTGGGGCTCGCGACCGGATCGACACCGCTCGGCCTTTACGAAAAACTGATTGAAGGCGTTCGGGAGCGGGGCATTTCCTACCGGCATGTCCAAACCGTCAATTTGGACGAATACCGCGGACTGTCTGGTGACCATCCGAACAGCTATCGCCATTTCATGAATGAAAAACTGTTCCAGTCCATTGATATTGCACCGGAAAGCACCCATATTCCAAACGGCAAAGCATTGTCGGCAGAAGCGGAATGCCAGCGTTATGAAGCGCTGATCGATGAAATCGGACCGCCGCATCTGCAGATTCTCGGCATGGGAACGAACGGCCATATCGGCTTTAACGAACCCGGAACGCCGGAGACAAGCCTGACCCATTGTGTGCAGCTCGAGGCATCGACCCGGAACAGCAATGCCCGGTTCTTTAGCGACCGCGATAGCGTGCCGACCCATGCCATCACGATGGGAATCGGGTCGATCCTGAAAAGTGAAAAGATCCTCCTGCTGGCTTCCGGCAAAAAGAAAGCGCAGGCAGTAAAACGCTTGTTGGATGGCCGCATCAGCAAAGATTTTCCAGCTTCATTTTTATGGAAACACAATCATGTTACACTGATTGTAGACCGGGATGCCTACGCGTTGGCTGCGGCAGAGGAGGAGTGAAAGCTGTGCTGGACAAACAATCGCCGATTCCGATTTATATTCAAATAGAAGAACAACTGAAGCAGCAGATCGAACAAGGCGACTTTCCGATCGGCACAGCGATTCCTTCTGAACGCGAACTGACTGAACGCTTTGGCGTCAGCCGGATGACGGTGCGCCAGTCCATCACCAATCTGGTCAATGACGGCCTGCTGTACCGGGAAAAAGGGCGCGGCACATTTGTGGCTTCCCCAAAAGTCGAACAGCCGCTGAATGGCTTGACGAGTTTTACGGAAGACATGATAACGCGCGGCATGGTGCCGAGCAGCAAGCTGATCGGTTTTGAAATCCTGGAGCCGGAACCGGACATCGCCGCTGACTTGCAGCTGGCGGAAGGGGACAAGGTCTTTTTCGTCGAACGCATCCGCTTTGCCGACGACAAACCGATGGCCATCGAACGCACTTATTTGCCGGTCGACCGTTTTCCAGGCCTCGACAAGGTTTCCTTGCAGGGATCGCTGTATGCGATGATCGAAGAAGGGCAACAGTTGACGATCAGCCGTGCCACCCAGCGGATGGAGGCGGGGCTTGTGAAAAAAGAAGATGCCGAGCTGCTGCAGATCAAAGCGCCCGCAGCCATCCTGATGATTGAACGCATCAGCTATTTGGCCGGTGAGCAGCCATTCGAAGTGGTCCGCAGTACGTACCGTGCCGACCGCTACAAATTCACGACCGACATCAAGCGCTGACGGTAAAACCTTGAACAATGAAGTTTTCGAATCTAGAGCACCATCAGAAATCAACACCAGAGGAGAGAAAATAATGATTGAAAAAAGCTATACCATCACCAGCGAAGAAGGTCTCCATGCACGCCCAGCATCAAAATTAGTGGGAGCGGTATCGCCGTTTTCTGCAGAAGTCAAAATGCTTTATAAAGAAAGAGAAGTCAACTTGAAATCCATCATGGGCGTCATGTCACTCGGTGTTTCAAAAGGCAATAGCATCACGATTACAGCTGACGGCAGCGACGAAGAATCCCTAATGGCCAAAGTCGACGAAATGATTGTCGCTGAAGGGCTTGGAAAAGCGTAAGCAGTTGAACTGGAGTTGAATCAAGATGTTAAGCAGTTATTTCAAACAGGTACAGGAACGGCTGGAGCTTGTCGAAAAAAATGAAAAACTTGCGATGCGGACAGCTGCCGGAAAAGCAGCTGACGCAATTCAGGCAGGCGGCATCATCCAACTGTTCGGCTGCGGCCATTCACATATTTTGACGGAAGAAGTGTTTTACCGCGCCGGCGGCTTGGTGCCGATCAAGCCGATTTTCGTGGAACCGCTGATGCTGCATGAAGGGGCGGTCCAATCGTCCCAGCTGGAACGCCAGAATGATTACGCGGCAAGTTTCCTGAAGGAACAGGATTTTCGTGCCGACGATGTGGTCTTTGTCATCTCCACTTCCGGCCGCAACCCGGTGCCGGTGGACGTCGCAGCCGCTGCGCGCGAAAAAGGCGCGTTTGTCATCGGCATCACGTCGCTAGCGTATTCAGCCAGCCAGCCTTCGCGCCACAAAAGCGGCAAGCACCTGTTCGACTCGGTGGATCTGGTCATCGACAACCATTCAGTAGCAGGTGACGCAATCCTCTCTTATGAAGGTGTCGGTGCTCCATTTGGTCCGACATCGACCGTCGTAGGCGCAACAATCCTGAATGCGATTTTTGCGGAAGCCATCAAGAAAATGGCTGATGCCGGTTTTCCGCCGCCTATTTTCCTGAGCGGCAATATCGACGGAGCAGATGCACACAACACGCAGCTGATCGATAAGTACAGTGCGCGGATTCCGCTGCTGTCTTGAATTTTTTAGCGCACGGCAGAGATTTTTCTGCCGTGCTTTTTTGTTGCGATTAGGGCTGAACGTGCGTAAACCCGTCTGAACGTGCGTAAATTTTGCTGAACGACCATAAATCCATCTGAACGCCCACAAATCCCGCTATTCCGCAAACAACCATAGAAATCCGCACAAAAAAGACAGCTGCGGTAGCAACCCCAGCTGTCTTTGATGAAAATCCTTACACAACACCGATCAAAATTGAAATTCCAAGCAATACGATGCTGAATCCCCACATGATCGGAAGGGAGTAGCGGATGTGGCGACCCATTTCGAGTCCAGCCAGCCCAAGTGCCAGCCAAAGCGCCGGTGAGAAGGGGCTGACGAACGTCCCGATGATGTTTCCGATGATCATGGCGTAGGCAGCAGAAAGCGACGAAACGCCAAACTCCGTAACTACCTGTTCCACAATCGGGAATAAGGCAAAGTAATAAGCGTCGGTACTAAGCAGCAAATCGAACGGTACGCCAAAAAATCCGATAATGATGTGAAGATACGGAATGACGAAGGCAGGCAGAACTTTCACCAAGTCATTTGCGATCGAATCGAGCATCAAGGTGCCGTTCAGAATGCCAAGGAACGAACCGGCTGCAAGAATGATGGCAGCCATCAATAAAGCATTTGGTGCATGGTCTTTGATGCGGTCCATCTGGTCTTTCATGTTCGGGTAGTTTAAAGGCAAAGCCAAACTGACACCGATCATGAAGGCAAAGCCGGCAGGGATGACACCCCATACGAGAACCCCGATGACTGCAATAGCCAGAATTGTATTGGACCATAACAGTTTAGGACGTCGCAGGGAAGCGGCCTTCAAAGAGGCTTCATCCTGTGCCCCCTCGATAAGCGGCTGCGCTTCTTCGTAAATTTCTTCATTGAAGTCTCCACGTTTGGCGATCAGGCGTTTTTCACGGATGGCCAATAAAACGGCAACTCCGATCAGCAGCACCAAGCCGATCACCTGGACTTTGATCAATGGCCTCCAAAGTTCTGTAACATCAACGCCCAGAACCGCGGCGGTACGGCCAAGCGGACCGCCCCATGGCAGCATGTTCATGATGCTGGCAGACATCCCGACCAACAGCAACAGCAAATAAGGGTTCATTTTCAAGCGTTTATACAAAGGCAATAAAGCCGGGATGCTGATCAGGAAAGTGGAAGCTCCTGAACCGTCAAGCTGAGCGACAGCTGCAATCAACACGGTTCCGATTGCCACCGCAATAACGTTTCCGCGTGATACGGCAATCATTTTATTGATTAACGGTTCAAACAAGCCGACATCTTGCATAATGCCGAAAAACAGGATGGCGAAGATGAACATGATGACGACGCTCATGACGGAATCGATGCCGCTATTGAAAAATTCACCGATTTCTGCAAAGCTGAATCCCGCAACAAAGGCAGCGACAATCGGTACCAGAACAAGTGCGACGATGGGCGTAATTTTATTGCTGATCAGCAATGCGACAATGACCACAATGGTCAGTAATCCAATAATACTTAACATAATAATTCCTCCCCAGAGCTAAAAGATTAAAATGAAGGAAGAATTGTAACCGCATACAAAAGATGTATTTAGTATAAAATCCTTCTGCTTCTAAGTTATAGCTCTAAACTTAGCACAGGAGGATTTGAAAAATAAGATTATTCAATTAAGTTAACTAAAGAGCCTTTTGATGGTTTTGTTCATTTTGTCCACGGGATGTAACGCCTTTCGGGACGACCAATCTCCCCGTAATTCAATTGTGCTTTCGCTTCGCCGGTGGACACCAAATGCTCGAGGTAGCGGCGGGCAGTGGAGCGGCTGACGCCGACCGATCTCCCGGTTTCCATAGCGTTGATGCCTGCCGGAGCAGAGGATTGCAAAATTTCCATAATGCCGACCAAAGTCAGTTGGTCGATGCCTTTGGGCAGTTCACCTTCAGTTGTATCTGAAAGAAGGGCAATAGGTTCGATGCCGATCAGCCGATCGATGTCTGTCTGTTCCAGGTTCTGGCGGGAAGCAAGAAAAGCTTTTTGTTCGCTGAACCGTATCAGGGATTGTTCGAAGCGGATAAAATCCACGGGTTTGATAAGGTAATCAAAGATACCGCAGCGCAGCGCCTCTTCAATTGTTGCTGCTTCCTTCGCAGCTGTCAGCATAATTATATCGACTGGATGGAAGGTGCTGCGAATTTCCCGAAGCATATTAAGCTCTATACGGTCAGGAATAAAAACATCCAGTAAAATCAGATCCGGCAGCTCATGGCTGTTGGCGAGAAAATCCATCGCTTCATCACCTGTCTTCGCGATGCCGGCCACTTGGTAGCCAGCGACCTGTTCCACCAGTTGACGGTTGATCTCGGCTACCCGAAAATCATCTTCAATTATCAAAACATGAAGCTCCTGTTTCATAAGTTATTCTCCTTTTTCGGTAATGAAACGATAAAGCAGGCTCCGCCGAGTTCACTTTCCTCGGCATGCAGTTCACCACCGACAAGGGCAATCAGGTGTCTGGTGGTACTCAAGCCATAGCCCCGATCGCTTCCCGATTTCGATGAAAATCCTTTATCAAATAAAACCTGTTCTTGGCCGCTTGGAATTCCAGGGCCAGAATCATCGATTTCCAGCAAAATGTCATCTCCGACATCCGTGAAATACAGCGCAATCTGCTTGTCGTCAGGCGGACAGTCTTTCACAGCGTCCAGCGCATTGTCGATCAAGTTGCCGATCGCCGTCAGCAAAGCGCGGCTTTGCGGCTCAGATAAAGGCGTCTTCAGCTGGCTATCCGGATCAATCACCAGCTGAACCTGCTGCTCGCTTGCCTGATTGAGCTTGCCGATCAGAATGCCGCTGATCAGCGGATCGGCCACTTTGTCGATGACTTGCTGGATCCATTCCTGCTGAATGTTATGCTCCATACGAATAAAATCGAGCACTTCCTGTTTTTTATTCAAATGGACTAGCCCTGAAATGGTGTAAAGTTTATTGGAAAACTCATGCGTCTGTGCACGCAAAGCATTGGCATATTGCTTTACATGTGACAGCTCCTTCGTCAGCCTGTCGATTTCGGTTTTATTGCGGAAAGTGGAGACAGCACCAACCAATGTATCCTCGTAATAAATCGGTCCTGAATTTACATAAACCGCATAGCTGCCGTATATCTGCTCTTGATCGAAGCGGCTCTTGCGGGTTTTCAAAATCTCAGGCAAATCAGAAGTGGGCAGGACTTGCCGGATGGGTCGGCCAATGAGCTTGTCCACGTCCTGGGCGTTGCCGAACAGCAATTGCTGTGCCATCTGATTGAGCAGGGTGATCCTCCCCGTGTCATCGACTGCGATAATGCCTTCATGGGTCGACTGCAGAATAGTCTCTTTCTGAAACAGCAGGCGGGAAATTTCCTCGGGCTCGAGCCCATGCAACTTCCGCTTGATATAGGTGGCAATCGCGATGGCCATGACAATTGCGGCAGTAGCGATGATCAGCAGCATCAACCATAATTCATGATTATAACCGCCGATCAGCGTCTGGATATCATTTGCGAGAAAGCCGACCGACACTACCCCGATAATGTCATTCCCTGAGTAAATCGGCACTTTGGCGCGCAGCGAATTACCGAGAGAGCCGGTAGCCTCCGATACATAGGAATCGCCGTAAAGCAAGGCGCGTTCATTGTCTTCACCGACCATCCTCTTGCCGATCTGCTCCGGATTTGGGTGTGAATAACGAATTTCATCCGTATTGCCGACGACAATAAATTCGGCATTGGTCGACTGCTGGATCGGGGAAACAAGCGGCTGGATAATTGCCGCCGGATTTGTAGTTTCAAAGGCGAGCGCAATATCGGGATTGAGGGCCACACTTTCTGCAACGCTCAATGCCTGCTCACCGAGTTGCGTCTCCAAGGTATCGGTGATGAAATAATCGAGGAAAATACCGATAAACAGGACGATCGCCAAAATCAGAAAGCCGATCAAACCAATCATCTTCATCTTCAAATTCATAGTGGCTGTTGCTGGAAGCGATCGTTTTTGGATATCAGCTTTGCGGAATTGAATCATGTGGTAGAGCTCCTTAGTATAGATCTGCTTTTTGTAATAATACCATATGCGCGGCATAGGTTTGTGGCTCCTTGAGTACTTGGAATCTTTTCTGAGTATCTGCAAATTACTGACTTTTGGAAGATAAAGACTAATGAATAACAAGAAAGGGAGATTTTGGCGCACGGCAGCGTTTTTCTGCCGTGCTTTTTTTGTGCAATTAGGGCTAGAACGTGCGTAAATTTTGCTGAGCGACCGTAAATCCGTCTGAGCGTGCGTAAATTTTTTTGAACGACTGCAAATCCCACTGAACGCCCAAAAATCCAAAAAGGGGCGGAATTGCCGCCCCTCTGAACAAGCAAAAAGCCTCCCCGGTGCCAAATGCACGGGGAGGCTCTCTTTATTCGGCGGATAACTCGCTTTCGGTCACCCATTTATGGTTGGTGACGGCTTCATCAGTATCGGCCGTCGTAAAGTCGACCATGTAGACGGTGGTTTCTTCGGCCGAATCGATGGTGGCTGTGGCGCCGTCCATGCCTTCCATATGGTCTGTAGCAATGATTGCCTCATCACCGGCTGAAAGAGGCGTGTCGCCCGCATCCTCCAACTCTTCGTGGATGACCCATTTATGGTTTTCGACCGGTTCACCGCCGGTGGTCGGTGTAAAGCTCAAGGCGTAAACGGTCGTGTCGTAGGCGCCGACGATGGTCGCTTCAGCCCCGTCCATGCCTGGCATATGATCTGCATTCATGATGGCTTGGCTGCCGACTCCAAATGTTGGGTTTTCAGCTTCGGCCAGTCCTTCTGGTATTTCGCCGGAGCTGGAATGATCCATGCCCCCATGGCCCATATCTTCTTCCAAATCCTCGTCCATGTTTTCATCCATTTCTTCCGTCATGTCGACCTGGTTGTCAGGGTCGGCCGGGTTCATCGCATCTTCTTGCGTATCCCCACAGGCTGCCAACGTGATTGCCGTTAAAGTTGACATTGCCATCAACAGAAATTTGTTTTTCGTCATTGAAATCCCTCTCTCTTCACTATAGTCTTTACACTGTACCCAAATAGTATGCAAATGCTGTGCAGAATCTGCACAAAAAATCAAAACTTTTCTTGTACAATAAAACAAAATTGAACGATGGGAGGACGATTGGAATGAACATAAAATGGGTATTAGTGCCTTTAATGAGCGGTTTGCTGCTTGCAGGATGTGGAGAAGAAGAAGTACCGGAACCACCAAACGCTGAAACTGCTGAGGATGTTGAAACAGATGAAACCACCCAATCCGCCGAAACCTCTGAAGATTTCGAAGTGGCGTTCGATGGCCGCATGGACCATGTCCACGGAATGGGTTTTATTGAAAATGAGGAAGGGCTGTATTTTGCCTCACATCATGGCCTGAAGATTTACCGCGACGGGGAATGGCTGGAAACAAACGATCATTTCCATGACTATATGGGCTTTAACGCAGTCGATGATGGTTTTTTCACATCCGGACATCCAGGTCCTGGATCGATGATGCAGAACCCGATCGGCATACAGCGCAGTAAAGACGGCGGCCGCTCACTCGACCATATGGGCTTTGAAGGCGAAACCGATTTCCACGGCATGGCGGCCGGCTACCGCAGCCATCACCTGTTTGTCATGAATCCACAGGAAAATTCACAGATGGGGCCAGGGTATTTCCGCAGTGAAGATGAAGGGGAGCAGTGGCAGCAAGTGGATGGCAAGGGATTGGAAGGCGAGATTTCTGCTTTTGCTATGCACCCAAGCGATTCGCAATTGATTGCCGCAGCAACGACTGCAGGGATTTTCCTGTCTGAAGACGGCGGTGACAGCTTCACCTTGGTGACGGAAGACGGGATTTACGGAACTGCCGTGTTCTTCAGTGAAGACGCGCTGTATTACGCGACTTATGGCACACAAGCAGAGCTCATCGAGTATACTTGGGAAAATGACGGACAACAGGCGCTCGAATTGCCTGACTTGCCGGAAGATGGCATTCTGTACATCGCACAAAATCCGTCCAATAAAGACGAAATAGCCATCTACACAGCAGCGGGCCATGCCTTTATTTCCGAAGACGGCGGAGGCACATGGAATCAAATCCTGAATGCCGGACAAGTAGAGTAACGGAGAGAAATGTGTTGTTACGGCGGAGGTCCTTATGTTCAATAAATTATCTTTAAAAATCGGCTTATTGTTTTTTATCTTCATCTTGATCATTGAAGCGTTCCTGTTTGCGACGCTTTATTTCACGCTGGTCAATGAACGCGTTGATGAAGTGATGGAGAATTTATTGGCGCGGGGCGAAACCCATAGCGATGTGCTGGAAGACAGCTTTGAAGAGATGACGCTCACTCATGTCGGCATGATGGAAGCCGCTACTGATTTTATTGTCGTGATTACAGATGAGACAGGTGAAATTTTGATCAATTCAGATGCATTGGAACCAGAAATGCTGGAAGTGCTGAGTCATACTGATTTTGACGCCGTGCCCATAGACGGGGAAATAATCGAGGAAAGCTGGCAGGACAAGCGTTATATCGCGACGGACAGCCCGATCACGATTGACGGGGTACACGAAGGCCATGTCTTCATGTTCGCACCGACCGATAATATCGAGCGCATCATCGACCATCTGAAAAACCAGTTTCTCCTGGTCGGCATCATTACGGTCGTTTTGACCATCATTGCGATCATGCTGCTGTCACGGATCATTACTTTGCCGCTGATCCGCATGAAAGAAGCGACCGAGCAATTGAGCCAAGGCAATACCCAGGTCGATCTGACGAATGACCGAAATGACGAGCTTGGGGAACTGGCGAACGCCATCACCAAATTGTCGACAGATCTCGACCGGTTGAAAAATGCCCGTAATGAGTTCCTGTCGAGTATTTCGCATGAGCTGCGGACGCCACTGACCTATATCAAGGGTTATGCCGATATTCTGGACCGGCCGGAGACGACGGAACAGGAGCGCGAAGAATATATGGCGATCATCCGCGAAGAAGCAACCCATTTGACAGGGCTGGTCGGGAATTTATTCGACTTGGCGAAGCTGGACCGCAATCAATTCACGATTGAACGAAAAGATGTCTCTATTGCAGAATTATTGAAGTCGGTCGCCGTATTGGTCAAACCGGCATTTGATGAAGAAAAAATTGAACTGTCGATCAGCTGTGAGGACGAGGTGCAGGCTTCCATCGATCCTGAACGCATCCAGCAGGTGCTGCTCAACATTCTCGACAATGCCCGCAAACATTCGTCGGCAGGCGACCGTGTGGCGGTGGAGTGCTGCGAGGAAGTGGACGGCATCGCCATTCGCATCAGTGATGAAGGGCAAGGGATTCCTGAGGAAGAATTGCCTTTCGTTTTTGACCGGCTGTACCGCGTCGAAAAATCGAGGTCGCGCGAACGGGGAGGATCAGGGCTCGGCTTGGCGATTGCCAAGGAAATCGTTGAATCGCATGGCGGACGGATCCGCATCGACAGCCAATTCGGCAGAGGAACAGCTGTTACGGTCCGATTGAAAAGGGGTGGAGACCATTCATAAAGTATTGCTGGTGGACGATGAAAAACGGATGCTCGACCTGGTGTCGCTTTATTTGCGGCCGCATGACTATGCCTGCACAAAAGCGGACAGCGGCAAGCTGGCGCTGGACCTGCTGGATAAAGAAACATTCGATTTGGTGCTGCTGGACATCATGATGCCCGACATGGACGGCTGGGAAGTGTGCCGCGAAATCCGCAAATCCTCCAATGTGCCGATCATCATGCTGACTGCCCGTGAGCAGCAGGAAGACATCGTCAAAGGCCTGCGGCTCGGAGCGGACGATTACATGACAAAACCTTTCGGCGAAGAGGAATTGTTGGCGCGGATGGAAGCCCTGCTGCGCCGCAGTGCCCCGGCAAAGCGCATTGAATTGGATGGCTTGGTATGGGAAGAGGACCGTTTTGAATTGAGTTATAAGAATGAACCCATCCATCTGACCCCGAAAGAGTTTTCGATGCTCGGCTTGCTGATGAAAAATCCGAATAAAGTTTTCGAGCGCGAACGCCTGTTGGAATTAGTCTGGGGCTTCGACTCGGAAACAGAAGGACGCACCGTCGATTCACATGTCCGCAACATCCGCGAGAAAATTCGTCAAGCCGGCTTTCCGGTTGACCAGCACTTCCTGACGGTGTGGGGCATCGGCTATAAATGGGTTAATTAAAAAACCGCTGCAGAATTTTTCTGCGGCGGTTTTTTTGCGCGGCAATGTTTTTTGCCGTGCTCCTTTTAGAGCATTCCGTGTTGGATGGTTGTGATACTGAGCGCCCACATAGTTGGCTGAACGATCGTAAATTTTTTTGAACGACTGCAAATCTCTCCGAACGATTGCAAATTCATCCCAGCGACTGCAAATCTTCCTGAGCGATTGCAAATTTTTCTGAACGACTGCAAATCCGCCGTGCCACCCAAAATGTGAAGCCAGAGCCGAACCGAAGGCCTAGATATGTCCGGGACCCTATGTTTTTCGCCGAACCATACATGTTTTCGCTTCAAAAAACCAAAAATCTACACCAGACGCTTGCCCGATACCGACCGTGCAGCATGGATCCCGCTGGCGGCAGCGCCGATGGTTCCGCCGCCCGGGAAAATGTGGTCGCCGCAGACGTAGAGGTTCGGCAAGCCGGAATGATGCGAAATGGAATTGAACAAAGCGGCATCCAAGGTTTGGGGAAAGCCGCCAACCAGTCCATTTGGCCGGCCCGCAAAACGTTCCCACGCTTTGGGCGCGCCGCTTTCCATATGGACAACCGCCTCGCGGAATTCAGGGATAACCCCCTGAATGGCCTGGAGCATGCGCTCCGTTAAAACCGCCCGCGTATCTTCGTATTTTTCCTGGCTATCCCATTCCCCAATGCGCGAGTGCGTGGAGATCGTCACGGTTTGGAAACCTCGAGGCGCGCGCAGCTCGTCACCCGGAACAGAACTGGACATGAAGAAATGGCCGCCTTCAGCAAGCCCATCGCCTGTTGAAATCTGGCGAAATGGCGGCAGCGGCTCTTTCAGCCGTGCCGAATCCACTGCCAAATACAGCGTGAGCGTCGTCCAAGTTTCTCCGGCAATGCCATCGCGCAGCGAAACCTTCAGTTTGGACACCAGCTCCGGCGCCAAGATCTTCGGCAATTGTTGGATGGGGACATTGAGGATGACATCCGTCGCTTCATAGACATTGCCGCGATGATCGGTCGCGATCCACAAATCGCCCCGGCGTTCCAGCTTTTCAAGCGTCCGCCGCTTTTTCAGCACGCCGCCATTTTCCTTCAGGCTGTCGCCCATCAATTCGGAAAAGCGGTACAAGCCGCCAGGCACGTAATACGCTCCTTCGTGATAAATATCAAGCGCCACTGCGGACAATAAATACGCCACATCTTCACTGCCGGTCTGCATGCTGTCGATCAAAAGGCCATCGAGCATATGGCGAAATTCCTGCAAGTCCCCAAGTCCATGCTTTTTCAGCCGCTGACCCAAGGTTTGATTAAAAAAAGGCAGGAGCTTGATGTGCTTGGGACGCATGGATTTTGTCAGGAATGCCCATTCGGCCGCCGTTGCAGGAGGCAGGGACGGGAGTGGATCCATCAGGGTGCGGACGATAGCCGCAGTATGGTGGATTTCCTTGTAGAACGCGCGGATCCGGTCGCTATGCTCAGGAAAATGCGCCGCGATGCCCTCGACATGGCGCGCTCGGTCTTTATGGAACACGAATGTCGCTTCCGGATGGACCATTTCCATGACCCGTTCAAGCGGTTCGATGGCCATCGGTTTGCCGAGGAAACGGAAGACGCGGTTGTGGATGCCACCCGGTTCAAGGCCCATGCCAAGCGTAGCGCCAGCAGGGAATAAATACTTTTTGCGTTTGAATTTACCGGCGCAGCCGCCGAGTTCTGAAGAGGCTTCCAGCAGCGTCACTGGCCATCCTGCTTTTGCGAGCAGTGAACCCGCTGTCAATCCGCCGATGCCGGCGCCTATCACCAATACTGTTCGTGCCATCCGAAACCACTCCTTTGGTTACATTATGTCGAAAAACCCGCACTTCCGCCAACACAAAAGCCCGGCTGCCGGGGATTTCCCAGCAGCCGGGCTTTTGGTATAAAAATTATGCCACGTTTCGGCAAGCTTCTGCGCATTTTTTACAGGCTTCTGCACATTTCTGGCAGTGATCGTGGTCGTGTTTTGCACATTCTGCTCCGCATGCATCGCAAATGGTCGCGCATGCCTGCGCCAATTCTGCGACGAATGGCGAGTTGCGGGTAATGGCATGTTCCAGATACGCGCAGATGTCGGCGCATTCCCGGTCCAGCCGAATGCACTGTGCCATCATCTTCACATCGTCTTCCTGTAAGCACGCGTCAAAACAGTGGTTGCACGCTGCTGCGCAATCGTGCAAGGTTTTAATCAGTTCTGCATGTTGTTCATGTGCCATCAATAAAACCTCCAGTTTCAGATTTTGTTATGTTTCTTTTTGGTTTCCCTTTCAATTGCCAATTAAACGGAAATTGAGAAACTCCACAAAATCTGCACAGTTCAGTTTGTTGGCGGTCCTTTCAAATTGCGCAATTGCTCGTCGTATTCCTCTTTGCTGATTTCACCATTGACATAGCTTTGGCGCAGCGATTCAGCCGCTTGGTTTGATTCGCTGGGCTCGGTTTGTGCTGATTTTTTGCGTGCTTTGATCAGCGTGAACCACAGAAGCGTCCCGATTGCCGCCAATAGAACGATAAATCCAACCGCGATAGTTGCGCCAAGTGCCGGATTTCCTTGCGTAAAAAATTCTCCCATGCTCTTCAACTTCCTTTCTTTAATGAAGCTTCTTTCTCGATTGTTCATCCAAAATCTTCATGCGTTTCTGAAACTCTTCGTCGCTGATTTCGCCCCTGTCGTACTGCTCTTTCAGCAGCTGGGATTGTTTATTCTGAGGAGGCAAAATATCACGGGGCATACTTTTGCGGCTGGTATAGATCACCAATCCAATAAACGCCATCACCAGGAACATCAGGAACAACAGCATCCACAGGTACAATGGAATTCCCGGGTCCAGTGCATTCACATCAACAGCTTCCATCCTCTCACGCTCCTCTTTGCACTAAAGTCACGTTTGCTTATATTCATTTTACACGTTTCTGTCCGTAAATAATCGAACAAGTGACAGATCAATAAAGCAAAAATTTATGGATGGAAGATTCTGAAAGTTATGCTAGGATTAATTTACATAGAAAAAGGAGAGATTCCCATGTTCATACATAAAATTGATGACGACCTGTCGCTCAAGCTGCAGGAAGTGCGCGATGCGGAACGGATTTTCGAGCTGACTGAGGCTTCACGGGATTATTTGAAAGAATGGTTAGGGTGGCTGGATTTCACCACCAAAGTACAAGATACCAAAGACTTCATCAAATCCGGAAGCGGCAATTTCGTCGAAGGCAAGAGCCTCGGCGCCGTCATCCTCTACAAAGGCGAAATCGTTGGGATTGCGGGATTCAACAACATCAACCAAGGCAACAAGACGGCTTACATCGGCTATTGGCTCGGCCATGAATACCAAGGGAAAGGAATCATGACCCGCGTCGCCAAAGCCCTGACCGATTATGCATTACTCGATCTTCAGCTCAATAAAGTCGAAATCCGGGCAGCCGTGGGCAACCACAAAAGCCGCAGCATCCCCGAACGCCTCGGCTACACCGAAGAAGGCACCATCCGCCAGGCCGAATGGCTGTACGACCATTACGTCGACCACGTCGTCTATGGCATGCTGGCTTCGGAGTGGGGGGAAGGAAAAGCGGAAGCGTCCGTGTAGCTCTGCCGGGCATAAGACGATCTGGCGAAGCGGCGTCCTTTGCCGCATAGCCAGAGTGGCTTATGTCCCAAAGAGCTGGGCGCTGGAGTCTGGACAATAAGAAAAGCGGAAGCAGCCGTTAAGCCGCGACAAGCGCTGGAAGCCTTGCCGGTAATGGCGTTCTTCAGCCATTGCTGGAAAGGCTGAAGCGACTCGAGGGGCTGGCTGCTGGAGTCTGGACACAGAAAAGCGGAAACGGCCGTTCAGCTCCGAAAGGCATAAGACGAACCAGCAGAGTGGCGTTCTTTGCCGCGCAGCTGGGTTGACTTATGACCCGAGGAGTTGGCCGTTGGAGTCTGGACACCAAGAAAAGCGCAAACACCCATACAAGATGCATACCCATTATAGATAAAAAGCAAAGCAGCCCTCCCGCTGCTTTGCTTTTTTTGAAATGAGCGTAGAATACAAAGTGACAACAGGTTTTTATTCGACTGGAGGGAACGGACATGGATAGCAGCATCTCCATCAACAAGCTCAGCAAGAACTACGGCAAAATCCCGGTGCTTCATGGAGTGGACCTGCAAATTGCAGGCGGTGAGATTTTCGGATTGATCGGGCCGTCGGGGTCGGGGAAAACCACTCTGGTGAAGATGATCGTCGGCATCGATTCGCCGAGCGGCGGCACAGTAGATGTGCTTGGCAAACGGGTGCCTAATCTGTCGCTGCTGGAGGACCTTGGCTATATGGCGCAATCAGATGCACTTTATCCTGAACTGACCGGCAAAGAGAATTTAAGCTTTTTCGCTTCGCTGTACAAAATGAAAAAGGCTTATCTGAAAGAACGGATTGCCTATGCGGCAGATTTGGTTCAGCTGACAGATGAGATGGGCAAGAAAGTCTCTGCTTATTCAGGTGGCATGAAACGGCGATTGTCGCTGGCCATCGCATTGGTGCACGATCCGAAAATCCTGATCCTCGATGAGCCGACCGTCGGCATCGATCCGGAACTCCGGCTGTCGATCTGGCGTGAGTTGATGCTCTTGAAAAGGGAGCAGGGCAAGACCATCATCGTAACGACGCATGTTATGGATGAAGCGGAAAAATGCGACCGCATCGCCATGGTCCGTGAAGGCGGCATTCTGGCAGCCGGAACGCCAGACGAATTAAAGACAGCTTACGGGGCGGCTGATTTGGAAGGCGTCTTTCTGCAGGCTGGGAGGGATGCACGATGAGAATCCTGGCATTGATTCGACGCATCATGCTGCAGCTATTGCGCGACAAGCGGACGATGGCGCTGCTGTTTTTCGCTCCGCTCATTGTCCTGACTTTGATGTATTTCTTTTTCAATGGCGACAATGAAAACCCACAGCTCGGGCTTGTCGGCGGCAATGACCCGCTCGTTGGCGCGTTGGAAACTGCATCGATTGACGTGATTTCCTATGACGAAGCTGATCAACAAACCATCATCACGGATGGCTTGGACGGGTTGCTGGAAATAAATGGAGGCGACTTCCAGATTACGCTGGAAAACAACGACCCAAGCACATCCCGGGCTTTATTGATGAAGGTCACGCAAGCGGCAGCTATGCAATCTGGCGGAGGGGCGCCTGCCAGCATTGATACGGAATATATTTACGGAGATGCAGAGACAGAATTTTTTGACGTTCTGGGGCCGATACTGGTCGGCTTTTTTGTCTTCTTTTTCGTATTTTTGATTTCTGGAATCGGGTTATTGAAAGAACGGGTTTCGGGAACCTTGGAGCGGCTGCTGGCAACACCGATCCGGCGCTGGGAAATTGTCCTGGCTTATCTGACTGGGTTTGGTATTTTCGCTGTCATCCAAACAGTCATCGTCGTATTCTACTCGATTCAAGTGCTGGATATGATTATGGTCGGCCAGGTTTGGCACGTCATCATCGTCAATCTGCTGCTGGCTTTGGTGGCGCTGTCCCTCGGCATTCTGTTATCGACTTTCGCGGCTTCAGAATTCCAAATGGTCCAGTTTATCCCGATCGTTGTCATTCCGCAGATCTTTTTCGCCGGCATCATCCCGCTGGAAGGCATGGCCGATTGGCTGCAGAACATCAGCCGCATCATGCCGCTGTATTACGCGGCCGATGCCCTGAAAGCCATCATGTACAGAGGAGAAGGCTTGGCGGATGTAACCAGCAACCTGCTGGCGCTCGCTGCTTTTGCGGCGGTTTTCATTTTCCTGAACATCGTCGCCTTGAAGCGCTACCGGAAGCTATGAAATAAAAGAGGGCTGTTCGCTGATTTTTTAGGTGAAATCAGTCCGCTTAATGAAATCAGCGATTCCAAGTAGTGAAAAGCAGTTCGCGCAAGCGAACTGCTTCCTTTTGCGGTCTTGAACTGGAGTGTGGGGATTTGAGTACGTGTAGCAAGGCGAAAGGATGAGGTAGAAGGATGGGGAATTGCTGTAGGGGAGTGGGAAGTTCATGTATGGAATGAAAACGTTCATGTTTAAAACGAGGATGCTGGTTTGGATTCGAACAGTTCATGTAGAAGCTTTAAACGTTCATGTAGAACGCTGAACCATTCATGTAGGCGATGGAATCATTCATGTAGCCATATAAAATTCATGTAAGGATGTCGCAGGTTCATGTAGCCGCCTCGAACGTTCATGTAGAACGCTGAACCATTCATGTAGCCACATGAAATTCGTGTAAGGATGAGGATCTTTCATATAGCCAACTAATATATTCACTTTGAAACCTCAGACCATCAGCTAGAAAACCGAATGATTCACATTGAAGTCAAAAATCCTTTCTAACAGCTACCTCTAGCGGACGACATTTGGTAAAATTAGCATGCAGGGAAAAGTGTAATCATCCACAGTACCTAAAGGAGAGAAAATAGCATGAAATACTTTTTGATTGGAATCTTAATCGTCATGGCTGGTGTGCTGGTTGCTTATCTGACGAACGATTGGTCACTGGTTTTCGTTATTAGCGGCATCGCTGCCGGAATCGCGTTGATTTGGGGCGTATTGGGGTTGGGAAATGGCAAGAACAAATCGACAAGAACGACAAGTTCAGAAAAACGCCGTGAACAGCAACAGCGCGTAACGAAAATGAAGAACGCAGTATTAGTGGCTGTGCCGAATATCATCGCAGTCATTGTTAACCTGGTTATGATTTCATAAAGCGGATGGGGTGAGGAGTTGTTAGGGTATTACAGCAGTTTGTCATCAGAAGTCTATGATCTCGATAAGCCGATCGGCAGTTCATTCGGGGATATTGAATATTATTTGGAGCGGCTGGCTTCGTGCAAAGGGCGCATTCTGGAACCGGCAACAGGGACGGGGCGTCTGCTCATACCCTTGCTGGAAAAAGGATTTCAAGTGGACGGTTTTGACGTATCTGAGGAAATGCTTCGAGTGTGCCGCGTTAATTGCGAAGAACACGGACTTCTGCCAACATTGTTCAACGCGAAAATGGAGTCGTTCTCGATTGAAGCAAAGTATGGGGCTATCGTCATCCCGACAGGCACGTTCCTGCTGCTTCATGAACGTGAAAAATCGCTTCAGGCTTTGCAGAATTTCCACAACCACCTGGAAACAGGAGGCCGTCTGATTGTCGATTTGCATGTGCCATCCGATATCGAACTCGAGAAAACCTCGACGCGGACGTGGCAAGCTGAGAATGGCGACACGCTAACGGTGGAAAGCAAGAAAATTGAAGTTGACTGGATCAAGCAATATTTCATTTCCCAGGGGCGCTATGAACGCTGGCGCGAAGGTCGGCTGGTCCAGACGGAGCTCGAACGGTATCCGATGCGCTGGTATGGCGTCGAGGAATTCAAGACGATTCTTGAAGGGCTCGGTTTCCGCGATATCGGCATTTCAACAGGTTATCGATTCGGCGAGTACCCGGAAAATGCAGACTCCATCATCACCTTTGAAGCGACGAAATAGAAAAAACGAGGCGCATTAGATTGCGCCTCGTTTTTTAAAATGCTTAAAAATAGTTCTTTTAACTGCCTGCGCTTTTCTGTGTCCAGACTCCGGCGCCTAGCTCTTCGGGTCATAAGTCAGCCCAGCTGTGCGGCACAAAGAGCGCCGCGTCGCCGATCTGCCTTATGCCTGTCAGAGCTGAACAGGCGCCTCCGCTTTTCTGTGTCCAGACTCCGGCGCCTAGCTCTTCGGGATGCAAGCCACTCCAGCTATGCGGCTGAAAACATGCCGCTTCGCCAGATCGTCTTACCCCTGTCAGAGCTGAACAGGCGCCTCTGCTTTTCTGTGTCCAGACTCCGGCAGCCAGCCCCTCGAGTCGCTTCAGCCTTTCCAGCAATGGCTGAAGAACGCCATTACCGGCAAGGCTTCCAGCGCTTGTCGGAGGCCCGCAGGATGCGGGTCAGCTAACCGTTGCGACACGATGTCGCGCTCTTAGGTTAGCTTCTGCTGTTGGGCTGCCTCCGCTTTTCGTGTTATCCCCGATTCAATTCCACGGCATCCCAGATCAGCAGCTTCAGCTCATCAGGCCGGATTTCGTCTGTCCGGTGCAACCGCACATGACGCATTTTATTGCCATCGCCTTCGAGTAGCTTGGACTGGTCGCGAAGGTCCGCGCCACGGTAAAAGCCGAAGTTGACGTGGGTTTTGGCAGTCTGCATATAGCACACCAGACCTTCTTTTGCATAGCTCGGGTTGGACCATTTAAAGCCCTCTTCCATTTCCGGATAAGCTTCGAACACCAATGTGCGCAACTGCGCCACGATTTCCTGCGTGTGGCTTTCCAGCCCTTCGATAAATTCATCTACTTGCGGATCTTTGATTGGATGCATAGACGGACTCTCCTTAATTCGTTTTGGATGATACCAATAAAAACCGTACATCTTGCTCCGTTAAGTTGAACCAATAATGCTTTTTGCGTGCATCGAACAGGATGGACTGCTGCTGTGCGAGTTCGGTGCGTTCACCGTCGACTTCCACTGTCAACATTCCAGCTACGACGAATAGAAACTCGTAGCCGTTGTGGGCAAATGGATTGCCTTCCGAATCGCCGGGCTTCAACGTCACGAGCATCGGCACGAAATTGGCTTCTTTGACGCCTTGCGATAAATCTTTGTAATAAAACCGTTCAAGGCGTGTGGCCCAATCGATTTCTTCGGTTTCATTCGCAAAAAACAGGCTGGGATCCACATTCAGGGCATCCGCTATTTTGCGCAGCGATTCCAGCGTCACACTTGATTTGCCACGTTCGACCTGGGACAGAAAGCTGATGGAAACCCCGGTTTGTTCCGCCAGCTTCTTCAAGGTCATCTTCCGTTCCTTGCGAAGGTTTTTCAATGTTACCCCAATTGTTCCGTCCGGCATGCAGAAACCCCTCTTTGCTAAATGTTCTGCTCTCATCATACCGTACATAAGCAGAAAATAAAATTAAGGCAGGTTATTGACAGAATATTGCTAACTGACTAAACTGTTGGAAAGGGAGAATTAAAGTGTCACTTCAATTATTCGCAAGGGGGAAATGGGATGGATAAAAAGCAAACACGCAAAGTTTTAACGGCAAGCCTGGTAGGGAGTTCGATTGAATGGTTTGATTATTTCCTGTACGGAACAATGGCGGCGTTGGTATTTAACCAATTGTTTTTCGTCAATGAAGATCCGGCGGTCGGGCTGATGCTCGCTTATGCATCTTTTGCGCTATCATTCTTTATCCGTCCATTCGGCGGCATCATCTTCAGCCATATCGGCGACCGCATCGGCCGCAAAAAGACTTTGGTAATCACTTTGAGCTTGATGGGCTTTGCGACATTCGCAATGGGGCTCCTGCCGACTTACCAAGCAATCGGCGTTGCCGCACCGATCCTGCTGATTACGCTTCGTTTGATCCAAGGTTTGGGCATCGGCGGCGAATGGGGAGGGGCATTGCTGCTCGCCACCGAATATGCACCACCTGAAAGACGGGGTTTTTTCGGCAGCATTCCGCAGATGGGCGTCACAATCGGAATGGTCATGGGAACCTTGGCATTATATATTATGACTTTATTGCCGGAAGCCGCATTCATGAGCTGGGGCTGGCGCGTTCCATTCATTTTGAGTGCGTTCCTGGTGGTCTTTGGCCTATGGATCCGCAAAGGCATTGATGAAACTCCAGAGTTCAAAGCGGTTAAGGCATCCGGTGAAATTCCGAAGTTGCCGATTGTGGATACCTTGAAATACCATTGGCGCGAAGTATTGATCGCCATCGGTGCAAAAGTTGTCGAAACAGCACCGTTCTACATTTTCGGAACTTTCGTGGTATCCTATGCAACAACCAACCTTGAATTTTCGCGAACTGCCACATTGGCTGCGGTGATGATTGCGACAGTCATCACGACGATTTTGATTCCAATTATGGGCTCATTATCCGACCGTGTTGGACGCAAAAAGATGTACGTCACCGGCTCGGTGGCTATGGCGTTATTCGCTTTCCCGTACTTCTGGCTGCTGCAGCAGGGGTCTGTAACTTTACTGATCGTCGCGACGGTCATAGGGCTCGGCATCATCTGGGCACCGATTACGGCAGTTCTCGGCACCATGTTCTCGGAGATTTTCGACGCTAAAGTCCGTTATACTGGCGTGACATTGGGGTACCAGATCGGCGCAGCCTTAGCGGGCGGAACGGCGCCTTTGGTTGCGACATTCCTATTGGCGACATTCGACAACTCTTATGTGCCAGTCGCGCTTTATATTATCCTAACGGCGGTCATTTCACTCCTCTCGATCTGGGCAGTGAAGGATTTGAGTGGCAGACAAGGACAGCCAGAACCAAAGTTAGTGGCAGAAGAAAGCCGCGTTTAAGGGGAAATAACTATTGCCCATCGAATAATAGCTAGACTACAGCGCCCGGATTCAGCGGGCGCTTACGCTTTTTTAGGAGGATACTCTATTCATGCTTATCATCAACGAACAGCAAATTCAGCAGCAATACCATATGGTCGACGCTATCCACGACGTTACGGAAATTCTGCGCGCCAAGCAGCAGGGTGGGATCAACAGTCCGCATCGCACGGTTCTCGATTTTCCGGAGCGGCAGGCATCGGCGCTGTATATGCCGAGTGCCGATACGGTTAATAAAATCTCAGGCGTCAAAATCGTCACCATCTTTCCGGAAAATCCGGCACAGGGCAAGCCGACCACGCAAGGCGTTATCCTGCTGTCCGACGGTGACAACGGGGAGCATGTCGCGATGATGACCGCTTCTTACTTAACGCGCTTACGCACGGGTGCGCTCAGCGCCATCGCGACCGACCTTTTGGCGCGCAAGGAAAGCCGTGTCCTGACCGTCATCGGCACAGGCGCGATGGCATTCGAGCAGGTGTTGGGTGTGCTCGCTGTACGGCCAATCGAAAAAATTATCCTGGTCAACCGGACCCCTGCAAAAGCGGAGCGCTTCGGTGAACGTCTCGTGGCATTCGGCGTGGAAATCCCGTACACGGTCGAAACCATCGTTTCGTCAGCGGTCCAGCAGGCAGACATCATCTGCTGCGCCACGCGGTCGAACGAGCCGGTCTTTAATGGCGAAGACTTGAAGCCGGGCACACACATCAACGGCGTCGGCTCCTATTTGCCGAGCATGCGCGAAATGGACGAAACGACCATCCTGCGTGCGAATAAAATCGTTGCAGATGACATCGCCGGCGTCAAAAGTGAAGCAGGCGAGCTGATCTACAGTGTGGATAGCGGGGCCTGGTCATTTGACCAGCTCCACGCCGAACTTGGCCAGCTGGTTGTTGGTGATGTAGCCGGGCGCGAAGCAGAATCGGAAATCACCTTCTTCAAATGCGTAGGAGCAGCCTATTTCGATCTAGCAGTCGCCAAAGGCGTCTACAGCAAAGTAAAAGCGAGTGGAGCAGGAATGGACGTTGAATTGTAGGTTTGAGTTTAAAGAAAAATCCCGTAAGCGGCAATTTGCGCTTGCGGGATTTCTTATGGATGGGATTTGGATGTTTATGAGAAGAATTACGCCTTCTACCTGAACCATTTCGATTTCTACAGGAGAGTACGGGGCTTCTACCTGAAGCTTTCGACCTCTTACATGAATCACATCTTCCTACCTGAAAGCTACAGGTTTCTACCTGAACCGTTTCGATTTCTACAGGAGAGTATGGGGGCTTCTACCTGAAGCTTTCGACTTCTAACATGAATTACATCTTCCTACCTGAAAATTACAAGTTTCTACCTGAAACATGTCGATTTCTACAGGAGAGTATGGGGCTTCTACATGAAGCTTTCAACTTCTTACATGAATTACATCTTCCTACCTGAAAGTTACACCTTTCTACCTGAACCATTTCGATTTCTACAGGAGAGTATGAAGCCTCTACATGAAGCTTTCGACCTCTTACATGAATCACATCTTCCTACCTGAAAGTTACAGGCTTCTACCTGAACCATGTCGATTTCTACAGGAGAGTATGAAGCCTCTACCTGAAGCTTTCGACTTCTTACATGAATTACATCTTCCTACCTGAAACGTTTCGATTTCTACACGAAGCTTTCCCACCGCTATAGGAATGTCAGTTACTAATAGTTCCAATCAACACTCCCACAATCCAAGCTCAAGCCCATCAAATTAGCAACTTGACGTAAATTTGCAAAAGTAAAAGCTCTCTCTAATAAAACATCTTTTGCGAATAACTATACAAAATTTACATAAAGCACTCACGCATTTAATGAAATGTTTGTATAATGATGGAAAAGATAGTGTTAGAGGCAACGAAAAAATCTAAATGAAAAAGCAACACGCCAAAGCGCATTGCTTTTATTCCTCAATATGGCCGATTGCTTTCGCAGGATTTCCGCCGACGATGGTATTGGCAGGCACATTTTTGGTGACGACAGCGCCGGAAGCGATGACGGCATTGTCGCCGATCGTGATGCCGGGGTTAATGACGGCACGGCCGCCGATCCAGACGTTGTCGCCGATCGTGACAGGCTTGCCGAATTCTTTGCCGGAATTCCGGGCAGTCGGATGGAGTGGGTGGGTAGCTGTGTAAATATGGACACCCGGTGCAATCATGCAATTGTCGCCGATCCGAATTTCGCAGACATCGAGAAACACGCAATCGAAATTGGCATAAAAGTTTTCGCCGACATGGATGTTGAACCCATAATCGCATCGGATCGTCGGGGTGACGTGGATGATTTCACCGGTCGAGCCAAAGAGTTTTTTCAACAGGTCGGAGCGGTCCTGGCCATCTATTTCAGTTGTTTCGTTAAACAAACGACTCAGACGGCTGGCATTCATCCGTTTTTGGCGCAGCTCAGAATCCTGAGGATCGTACATTTCACCAGCCAGCATCTTTTCTTTTTCCGTTTTCATTCATCAACCTCCCAGCAAGAATAGTGATAAGTTGATTGTATCATAGCTAATTGGAGGAATATTTAGTAAACTTATGGAATATTCTTTATAATAGAGAGGAAGGGGTGAGCTTTATGAAAACAATCGACTACAAAGTCATAGGCTATAAAGGAATTGAGGTTCCCTACACGGTCGTGTTGACGGAAGATTACACAAAAAAATTGGCCATCTTTTTGCCAGGTGCCGGATATACCACGAAAAGTCCGCTGTTTCATTTTGCAGAAGAGATTTTTTTAAATGAAAACTACGATGTCCTGCGGGTTAATTATCAGTATACAAGTAAAGCGTACAACGAATTCACCATGAAGGAATTGGGCGAGGCAATTGTCCATGACGTACACCTGGTGATCAAAGAGGTACTGAAAGGCAGAAATTATCAGGAGTTTTACTTGATCGGCAAATCACTCGGCACCATCGCCATGGGCGCCGAAATGAAGCGTCCTGAATTCAGCGACGCCAAAGCCGTTTGGGTGACGCCGTTATTGAACCAGGAAGAAGTCCTCAATACGATGGTCAACAGCAAAAATCCTGCCCAATGCTATATCGGCGACAAGGATCGCTACTATTCACCCGGTGCATTTGAATTGCTGAAAACCAATCCGAACCTGGAATCGACCCTGTTGCCTGAAATCAACCACCGATTGGATTGCAAAACCGATCCACTCAAGTCCATTGATGCCTTAAAGCAGATCATCGCTGGAATCAAAAACTTTTAATGCGAAGCCGTCCGCTTATTTGGGGCGGTTTTTTTGATTGGGAGTTTACTGGTTTCTAGACGATGTTCCGGTGGTCGACGTGAATAGTTGAGGCTTCTATCAGAAGGAAAGTTGACCTAAAGAAACCAGCTTTTTCACATTTTTTCGGACGCTTTGGGTAGAGCAAAAACGATTGCTCCTGCGCAAGTTTGTCGCCAATAAAGTCTCAGGAATGCCTGGCCACTTTTTGTCTTCACCCATGGATAGTGAGGACTGGGGACAAATGTTCTGCTGTTGTGTATACTTAACCTAGAAAATCGATATTGATGATATTAACTGGTTAAAGGGATGATGAATTGAACAAGAATATGCTGCAATTGTTTGATGAACGGCGTGATGTCCACGTATTATATTCGTATGATGAAATTGAAATATATATCGATCAAGTCGTTGCTTTTGCCAAGCACGGCGTTGGAGCGGGAGATTACGTCATCTTGATTGAAAATCCCCGTTTGACTCCAAAAATCCACGATGCGCTGAAGATCCAGCTGACAGCGGCGCAACTGGAATTTATCCATTTTGTAAAAAGCTTTGATTTTTATTACTCAAGCGGCAGTTACCATCCGCCTGCAATCCAGGCCTATTTCGAAAAAATGGTTGAACCATACCTGGCAAAAGGGGCAACTTTCAGGTCTTGGGCGCATGTGGAATGGGCGACGATGGAAGATCCTATGCACTTGGTAAAGGACTTTGAAAAAATCATCGATGTCGCGGTGAAGGAATTGGATTTTCCATTGATTTGCGCCTATGCCAACAAATCGATGCCGGAAGACATCAAAACCATGCTGCTCGAAGCGCATCCGTATATTCTGGTTGAAGACGACCTGATCGTTTCAGACCTGTACATTTCAACAGAAGTTCAACAGCAATAACCACCCACGCTCCGAGGCAATCGGGACGGGTTCCAACACTGCCGGAAAATTCCGCAGTGTTTTTTTATGGGGAATTGGAACTCCTGGCTAAACACTCGGGCCCTTTAAACTCTTGGATTCGCCCACCCCAATGGAGGGTATAACTCTAACAAAGCACAAAAGGAGTCGATCTGCATGGCGTTTGATTATGAGTTGGATTATAAGAACCTGGATTTGCGGAAGCATCCGGAGCTGTACCGGGTGGGAAAAGGCGAGCAGGGCGTGCTGCTGGTGGAGCCGTATAAGAGTGAAATCCTGCCGCATTGGCGTTTCAAGACGCCGGAGATTGCGCAGGAGTCGTGCGATAAGATTTCAGAGATGTTCGAAGAATACCGCAAGCAGGATGATTTTGTCGGCATGGATATGGCGCGCAAGTTTATCCAGATGGGCTATACGCGTGCGCGCCGCTACACCAATTACAAAGGCGGCCGCAAATACAATGAAGACGGCAGCATCAAGGAGCGCGACATCGATCCGGTCAAGGCGGAGTCGGCGGCAATCTTCAAGAAGCGCTGGGATGAAATCCGGCAAGATGAGGATTACCTGGCGCGCAAAAAGAAACACCAAAAAGAATTCGGCTGATGCGCATCTTTTATTGGAATAGGGCGTCAAATACCACAAGAACAACTTACAGAAAATAGGTGATGAGATGAAGAAGATCGTATTGGCTGGAGGCACCGGCTTTGTCGGGCAGTATTTGGAACGGAAATTTACAGACCAGGACTACCAGGTCATCATCATTTCACGGCAGCCGGACCACTTGAATTGGAGCAACCATACCGGAATCGTCCAGGCTTTGGAAGGCGCCGAAATGGTGGTCAACCTGGCGGGGAAATCGGTGAATTGCCGCTATACTGAAGCCAATAAGCGGGAAATATTCGATTCGCGTGTAGAGACGACGGAAGCGCTGGGTACGGCGATTCTGGCCTGCGACAATCCGCCGCCGCTGTGGATCAACTCCAGCACATCGACCATTTACCGCCATGCGGAAGACCGGCCGATGACGGAAGCGAACGGCGAATTCGGCAGCGGTTTTTCAGTGGAGGTCGGCAAAGCTTGGGAACAGGCATTTTTCACCTTCAAGCTGCCGGACACGCGGCAAGCGGCACTTCGCCTGTCGATTGTCCTCGGCAAAGACGGCGGTGTCATGACCCCTTATGAAAATATGGTGCGTTTCGGGCTCGGCGGCAAGCAGGGCAATGGGCGCCAAATGTTCAGTTGGATCCATCTGGAAGACGTTTACCGCATCATCCTGTTTATCCGCGACCATGAAACCATCAGCGGCGTCATCAATACAACTTCTCCTGAGCCTGTCACCAACCGCGAATTGATGAAGCAATTGCGTCGGGCGATGGACCGGAAAATCGGTTTGCCGGCAACAAAATGGATGCTGAATGTGGGTGCCGTGGTTATCGGAACCGAACCGGAATTGATCTTGAAGAGCCGGTGGATCCTGCCTGAGCGGCTGCAGCAGGCTGGCTTCAAGTTCACTTATCCAACGCTCGACAAAGCACTGCAAAACATTCTTCAAGATTAAATCGAATAGACCAATAGCACCAGAAAATTCAGCGGAAGCCGGATTTTGCTGGTGTTTTTTCTTTTATTTCAACAAAATGTCTTTATTTCGAGATAGTTGGGTTTAGGACGATGGCCTTAAGGCAATGGCAAAGGAGGGGGTGGCAAATTGACCATAGATGAGAGATTGATGACTGGCATAGTGAACCGGGACCAACAGGCCTTGGCGGATTTGTACGACCGATATCACCGCATCATCTGGAATATAGCGCGCCAAACCGGTTCAGATCTATCCGTCTGTGAGCAGCTTGTCGCCCATGTATTCCGCACGGTCTGGACCGATCCGCAAAACTTTATGCAGAGCCATAAATTGTTGGTGCTGTTGATTGCCTGCTGCCGTTCGCATAGCGCGGGAACCGCCACAAAAAAATGTTCCTGAAACATCCGCATCTCCATCAGTTGGAGGTGTTTTTATTTTGCCGAAAATCCGGAACGCCAAAGTTGACGGGGTGCAACAATCGGAGTAGCTTAAAGAGAGCATAAATGATTGTTCCATTTGGAACGGTTCAGAAATGAAAGATGGTGAAGCAGATGAACGATCAGAAAGAAATGGACGCCTCTATGCAATTGATGCTGTCATTTGCCCATGTGCAGAAAAACATGGTGCGTTTTATTCAAAAGTCGGCAATGGAAAAAGGGCTGTCGGTTCCGCAGTATTCGATCTTGATGACGATCATCAGCTGCAAGGAAATGACGCAGAAAAATATCGGGGAAAAGACTTTCCTGCCGAAAAGCACCTTGAGCCAAGCGGTGGACGGGCTGGTCAAAGAAGGCTATCTTGACCGCCGGCAAGTCGAGGACAACCGCCGCGAAACGTTGCTGGCACTCAGTCCAGCCGGCCAAGCTTTGGTGGAGGAACTCCATCTCCAGGAAGACGGGCTGCATCAGGTCTTCAAAGCGGCGAGTGAACAGTTTACAAACGATCAAGTAGCAGAGCTGCTCGATGCCCACCGGAAAATTTCGGCTTATTTAGCGGATATAGAATTAGAGGTGGCTGCGAAATGATCAAAATCCTGAAAAACCTCAACCCCTATAAATGGGTGGTGCTGGCGGTTGTCTTGCTGGTTTTCGGCCAATCGATAGCAGAGCTGTTCCTGCCGACTTTGATGGCGGACATTATCGATAATGGCGTCGTCAAAGGCGACATTCCGTATATTTGGAAAATCGGCGGCTGGATGCTGCTGGTCTCGGCAATCGGTGCTGTTGCCGCCGTCTTTGCCAGTTTTTATTCGGCTAAAGCGGCGATGGGCATGGGCCGTGACTTGCGGCACAAAGTGTTCAAGCATGTCGGCCAATTTTCGCTGCAGGAATTCGATGAAGTGGGAACGGCCTCGCTGATTACGCGTACGACAAATGACATCACCCAGGTGCAGCAAGTGGTCATCATGATGCTGCGCATGGTCATCAGCGCACCGATCATGCTGGTCGGCGGCGTCTTCATGGCGGTTTCGAAAGACGCCAAGTTGTCGCTGGTTATCATCGGCGCAATGCCGATCCTGGCCGTTTCGATCCTGTTGATCTTGAAATACGGCATGCCTTTGTTCCAGGAGGTCCAAAAGCGATTGGATGGCCTGAACTTGGTGGTGCGTGAAAACCTGACAGGCATCCGCGTCATCCGCGCCTTTAACCGTGAGCCGGAGGAAAAAGCACGTCTTCAAAAGGCCAACCGTGAATTGGCCGATGTCTCCATCAAGGTCAATAAAATCATGGCCTTCCTGATGCCGGTCATGATGCTGGTCATGAACATGACCGTCGTCGCTGTTATTTGGTTCGGCGGCATCCGCATCAACAACGGCATCATGCAGATCGGTGATTTGATGGCATTTATCCAATACGTCATGATGATCATGTTCGCGTTGGTTATGGCGTCGTTCATGTTCGTCATGGTTCCGCGTGCAGCGGTATCGGCGAAGCGCATCAACGAAGTATTGGAAATGAAACCGGCATTCAAAGACGATGGCACCGCCAAAGCGGACCGCACACGCGGCACGCTGGAGTTCGAAGACGTTTCCTTCTATTATCCGGGAGCGGAAGAACCGGCGCTGTCGAACATCAGTTTTTCGGCCAAACCAGGGGAAATCACAGCGTTGATTGGCGGAACAGGTTCCGGCAAATCGACGCTGGTCAACCTGGTGCCGCGTTTCTATGACGTCAAGAGTGGAACGATCCGAGTCAACGGTGTCGATATCCGTGAAGCTTCGCAACAGGAAATCCGTTCGAAAATCGGCTTTGTGCCGCAAAAAACAATCTTGTTCACCGGAACGATTGCGGACAATATCCGCTTCGGCAAACAAGACGCCACTCAAGCAGAAATGGACCATGCGGCAAGCATTGCGCAGGCCACAGAGTTTATTGATCAGATTGATGGCGGCTATGCGGCTGAAATTGAGCAGGGCGGCTCTAATCTGTCAGGCGGACAGAAACAGCGCCTGTCGATCGCCCGTGCCTTGATCCGCAAGCCGGACTTGTATATTTTCGACGACAGTTTTTCGGCGCTTGATTTCAAGACAGACGCCAAGCTGCGCAAAGCCTTGAAAGATGAAACGAGAAACGCCACCGTGCTGCTGGTCGCACAGCGCGTCAGCACCGTGGTCGACGCGGACCGCATCATCGTCTTGGAAAAAGGGAAAATAGTGGGCATGGGGACACACGATGAACTCTTGAAATCCAATGAGGTCTACCGTGAAATCGCCCTATCCCAGCTGTCAGAGGAGGAAATCGCATGAGCAAGATGGGGCCTCCTCACGGCGGAGCAAATATGCCGGCAGAAAAAGCCAAGGATTTTAAAGGCACATTCCGCCGCCTTGTTTCTTATTTAAAACCGCGCCGCAAAAAGTTGGCGGCGGTGTTCCTGGTCGCAATTCTTAGTACGGTGTTCGCCATCGTCGGACCGAAAATCATGGGAATGGCGATCACCGAACTGTTCGAAGGCGCTTACGGGCAATTGCAGGGAGTTCCGGGCGGCGGCATCGACTTTCGTGTCATCGGCCAGATTCTCGCAATCCTTGCCGGGCTGTACCTGTTCAGCAGTGTGTTCAGCTATATCCAGCAATACATGATGTCGACAGTGGCACAGGATACGGTCTATGATCTGCGACAGGACGTCAATAAAAAACTGGAGAAATTGCCGCTGAAGTATTTTGATGGCCGGCCAAACGGCGAAACCTTGAGCCGTATGACCAACGACATCGATACCATCGGCAGCACGCTGCAGCAAAGCTTGACGCAATTCATCACCTCCATCGTCACCATCGTTGGGATTCTCGTGATGATGCTGACCATCAGTCCCTTGCTGACCTTGATTGCGGTCGTTTCGTTGCCGCTGTCCTTGTTCGTCATCGGACCGATTCTGAAAAAATCCCAGAAATATTTCAGCAGCCAGCAAGAAAATCTGGGCCGGCTGAATGGCCACGTGGAAGAAATGTACACAGGCCACCAGGTCGTCAAAGCGTTCGGGCATGAAGCGAAATCCAACGAGCAATTTGATGCCGTCAATGAAAAGCTGTACAATGCCGGGCGCAAAGCCCAGTTCATCTCGGGGATCATTATGCCGATGATGACGTTGATCGGCAACTTAAGTTATGTGCTGATCAGCGTCGTCGGCGGGATTCTGGTGACGCAGCGCGCCATTTCCATCGGGGATATCCAGGCGTTCATCACCTATTCCAAACAATTTACGCAGCCAATCACCCAAACGGCCAACATCGCCAACATCATCCAGTCGACGGTTGCCGCCGCTGAGCGGGTCTTCGAATTGCTCGACGAGGAAGAAGAAGTCAAGGAAGTGACGACTTCTGTCCTGGCACGCGCGAAAGGCGCAGTCGCTTTTGAAGACGTCGACTTTGGTTACGGGGACAAATTGTTGATCGAGAAAATGAATATCAATGTTCAGCCAGGGCAAACAGTGGCGATCGTTGGGCCGACCGGTGCCGGCAAAACGACGTTGATCAATCTGTTGATGCGCTTCTACGAATTGAATGGCGGGCGCATCACCGTTGACGGTTTTGATTCGCGTGAAATGTCGAGAAACGAGCTGCGCCAGAACTTCGGTATGGTGCTGCAGGATACATGGCTTTTCAACGGCACCATCCGCGACAACATCGCCTACGGCAAAACCGGTGCCAGTGAAGAGGAAATTTTGGCAGCGGCAGAAGCGGCGCACGCCGACCATTTCATCCGCACTTTGCCGGATGGCTACGATACCGTCCTGAACCAGGAAGTCTCGAATATTTCCCAGGGGCAAAAGCAATTGCTGACCATCGCCCGTGCGATTCTCGCCGATCCGCCGATCATGATCCTGGATGAAGCGACTTCAAGCGTCGACACACGGACGGAAATCTTCATCCAACAAGCTATGAACCGGTTGATGGAAGGCCGCACAAGCTTTGTCATCGCACATCGCCTGTCGACCATCAAAGACGCCGATTTAATTCTCGTTATGGATAAAGGCGCAGTCATCGAGCAAGGCACGCACCAACAGCTTCTCGACAAAGACGGCTTCTACGCCGATCTGTACCAAAGCCAGTTTTCAACCAAAGTGGCTGTATGAAAATGAAAAAGGTCCACTGTGCAGTTTTGCACGGCGGACCTTCTTTTTATTCCTGGATAGATTCTTCTTCCGGTTTCTTGTGTGTTTCAAGATTGCGCGCCAGCCAGAAAATGGCGCCCAGCAGCAGTAAGGCGCTGATGCCGAGCACGACTGCGTTCGGCGTCGCTTTCGTGTAGATATCCGCGACATCGAAAATCGCGATCGATTCCGGCCAGGTTGGCGCAAGGAACATCGCAGCCGCCGCCAAGGAGTTATTGATGATATGCAAAAGGATCGGAAGCAGCAGGTTATTGGTACGCAAATATAAGAGAGACGCGACGACGCCAAACAAGAACGCGCCGATGACATCGAGATGCAAAATGCCGAACAACAGGCTGGAGATCAAAATGCCGCCCCATACCGAGGTTTTGCCGATCAGCCGCTTCAGCAGCACGCCGCGGAACATGAACTCCTCGACCACCGGCGCCAAAATGGCGATGGTGAAAACCGTGAAGACGATGTACAACGGCGTATCCGGTATCGGCAGCGCCTCCAACATGAAATTGACCAGCCACGGGGCAATCGGCGCCAGCATGAACAGCTGAAACCAGAACATGCTGATTGAAAAGGCGATCGACACTGCCACTAAGGCGAATAAAACCGGCAGCCATTTCTGGACGCCGCTCAATGACAGCACGTTCCAGACGGAGGTATTGTGCTTGCGGAAATAATAGCCGAAATACAGCCCAGGCACCAGAACATACAGCACCAATTGGCTGACGACATCAAATGTCATATCACTGGCATCCAAGAGGATCAAGCCGATCATGGTGGCGATCATCCCTACTACAGAAAACAAGATCAAATAACGCGCCTTCATCTGCTCAAACATGGAGCACCGCCTTCTTTTTATTTTCACAAGATCATCGTTTCACATTAGGTATATAGAGTATACGCCATTTCCCGCAGGGGGTTTCATTTTAATTGCGCCTATTTTTAGACAAAAGGGGGCGGGGCAATGTATGCTTAAAGCAGTTTACCTGACCGTTTTGGCGGCGGGGAGAACGGAAGGATGATTCAGATGGCATTTCTAGACAAACTGAACCAATTGAAAGACAAGTCAATCGAAAAAGGCAAAGCGCATTGGGAAGAAAACAAAGACGACTACAAAGAAAAAGCAACAACATACAAAGAGAAAGCGATGGTCATGAAAGACGACGTTGCGAATAAAATCAAAGAGAAAACCAAAAAATAATCCATGAGTTAGTTAGGCGAACGTCGCCTGGCTATTTTTTTTGTGGAAAATTCGAGTTAATAAGCATATTGTGGGTTTCTATGTGAAGGGTGTGGGCTCTTACCTGAAGCTTTGAGGTTTCTACATGAAAGTTTTGTGATTCTATCGGGAGAGTGCGAGGCTACCTGAGAGTTGTGGGTTTCTACAAGCATCGTACGTGTTTCTACATGAAGCTTGCCGGCTTCTACATGAATGCTTCGCGATTCAATCGGGATGGTGTGAGGCTACCTGAGAGTGGGGGGTTTCTACAAGCATGATACGTGTTTCTACATGAAGCTTGTCGGCTTCTACATGAACGCTTCAAGATTCTAACGGGATGGTGTGACGCTACCTGAGAGTTGTGGGTTTCTACAAGCATGATACGTGTTTCTACATGAAGCTTGTCGGCTTCTACATGAATGCTTCACGATTCTAACGGGAGAGTGTGAGTCTACCTGAGAGTTGTGGGTTTCTACAAGCATGATACGTGTTTCTACATGAAGCTTGTCGGTCTCTACATGAACGTTTCGCGATTCTAACGGGAGAGTGCGAGGCTACCTGAACAACCACGGCTTCTACAAGCACATATCACATTTCTACCTGAACGCTTCGACTTTCTACATGAAACTCTCAACTCTCTACACGCCACACTCCCTAATTAGAAAATTCAGTCTTTATATTAATGAAGATTCAAGCGATAATAGAAGAAAGCAAAAGAGCGGAGGTCATTTGATGAGAAAGACCATCTTTTTTCTATTGATACTCCTATTGACGGCGTGCCAGGAGGAAGAGGCGCAGCCGGCTCCCGAGCCGCCGCCGGAAGAGCCAGCCGAAACGGTTGGATCGCCGGAAGCGCGGGTTGCGGAATTTATTGAGCTATGGAAAAGCGGCGACTTTTCCAACATGCACGCGAATTATTTGAACCAGGGCACGCAAACGGTTTACGGCGAGGCGAATTTTGTGGTCTGGCAACAGGAGCTTCATGAGCAGTTGGGGATCGACAATCTGGAGGTTTCCTACACCGAACTCGCAGAAGACACCGAATGGAATAAAGAACAGCCCGCTGATTTCCCGATTCAAGTGGCGTTCGATACAATGATCGGGCCGGTGGAATTCGAAAAGACGTTGACGCTGTTATATGAAGCACATGGAGAAGCGGAAGACTGGTTTGTTGAATGGGATCCGTCTTTTATTCTGCCGAATCTTGAAGCTGGCGATCAGGTGTCGACCCAAATCACTGAAGGGCCGCGCGGGGAAATTGTCGACCGCAACGGCCAAGCGATCGCTTCCAACAGCAGCGGCTATGAAGTCAGTGTGGTTCCGGAAAACTTCGACACTTCCAAAAAGCAGCAGCTCGCGCAGTTGCTGGGGATGAGCGAGCAGGCCGTCGACGACAAGCTCAACCAGCCGTGGGTGCGGCCGCATTACCTTGTGCCGATTGCGCAGATCAAGGCGGATCAATCTACCTTGGATGAGCTGTTCACGATTCCCGGCACGTCCCGCGTCGAAGTGGCGATGCGCAATTATCCGTATGGCCGGGCGCTGTCGCATATCAGTGGTTACATGGGGCCGATCACTGCCGAGCAGCTGGACGCCTGGAGCGGCCAGGGCTATTCGATCGAAGCCCTGGTCGGTCGGCAAGGCTTGGAGGAAATTCTGCAGGAGCGGCTCCGCGGGGAGGCAGGCGGCCGCATCATTCTGAAAAAGCAGCGGGAAAACGCCGTCATCACGTCAGTCGACAATGAACCGGTGCCAGGTGAAACCGTGGCGCTGACCATTGACGCCAAGCTGCAGCAGGCCATTTATGGCGTGATGAGGGAACGGGCGGGAACCAGTGCCGCCATCGATCCGGCTACCGGAGAAACGCTGGCGCTGGTCAGCTCACCGGGTTTCGACCCCAATGAATTTATTCCGAACATCACCAATAGCCGCTTCCAGGAGCTCGCCAATGATCCGCTGCAGCCGTTTTTCAACCGATTTGCGGCCATCTATGCGCCGGGTCCGGTGATGCAGCCGATCACTGCGGCCATCGGATTGGAAAGCGGGACGCTCGATGCGGATGAAGGCCTCGAAATCACCGGCAAGTCGTGGCAGCGCTACCGTTCGTGGGGGGATTACCGGGTCACCCGGCCGCGTGATGACGTGCCGAACCCGATCGATTTGGACAAAGCGCTGGTCCATTCCGACACCATCTACTTTGCGCAACAGGCCCTTAATATGCAAAATGACGATTTCCGGACCGGCCTCGAAAACTTCGGTTTTGGCGAAGCCATCACTTATCCAATCGAGCTGACGCCGTCCCGCATTTCGCAAAACGGCACATTTGGCTCGGAAGGCCAGCTTGCCGGCACAGCTTCCGGCCAGGGGCAGATGCAGGTCAACATCCTGCATATGGCGACTCTGTACAGCCCTATTTTGAATGGCGGCAAGCTCTACAAGCCGACCCTGTTCCTCGATGACCAGGACGAGCAAGTATGGAATGAAAACCTGTTGGACGCTCCAGATGCGGAGGTGCTGCAGGCGGGATTGGCCAATGCCGGCCGCGAGTTGGGACTGGAAATCGCCGGCAAAAGCGGCAGCGCGCGTGAAAGAGGCGAGCAAAATGGCTGGTTCGTCGGCTATAGCCTGGTGAATCCCGATTTGATTATCGCAATGATGGTCGAAGGGGAAGAAGAGGTGGGGGGATTGGTGGAGCAGGTTTTCGCAGCGCGGGAATAAAACCTGAAAATAAGCAAGCGGGCCAGGCGGATGTTGCCTGGCTTTTTTTGTGGCGGAAATTGGGTGCTCCTGCAGCCAATTTAGAGGGAAATGCTGGGGGTTTCCGGGTAACTGGAGGGCGCGGCTGGTTGCTAGCCGGGTGTTTTCTGTTTCTACCTGAAGGTTTTGGGTTTCAACCGTCATCTTTTAGCTTTCTACCTGAACCTTTTGGGTTTCTATCGGGATTCCAGCTTTCTACCTTAAAGCTTTTCGGTTCTACTTGAAAGTTTTGGGTTTCAACCAGCACCTTTCAGGTTTCTACATGAACGTTCCTCATCTCTAACAGCATCCCAGCTTTCTACCTCAACTTTTCCCGATCTTACATGAACTTTTTGCTTTCTTACCTAAACCTTTCACCGCCCTACATCTACTGAATTCCAATAGCTATACATCGCCCCAATCTCCTCTTAAATACACAAAAACAGGCGGCCCATGGGCAACCTGCTTCACAAACTTCCACTATTCAAACCGCTCATTCTCGGGCGGCCCCAACTTATCGGTCAGAACCTCCAAGATGTCATCGAAATATTTTCCTTCGTACCACATTTCCTTATACGACGCCGAACGGATAATCGCTTTCTTGTCTACTTTCGTCACATCGATCTGTGCCGTGTGGCTGGACCCTGTCTCCTCAATCTCCTTTTTCTTCTCCTGGATAAAAGTCTCCATATCATCCGGCTCGTAATGCTGGAACGTCTCCACCACCTCGTCAAACAGCGGCATCGTGTCCTCTGAGCTTTCGAACAGCCAGGAGTACCCCTCATTCTCATTAGCCAAGCGCAAAGTCAGTTGATATTCCAAAAACGCCATCTCCTTTTCCAAGCTATTTGCCGAACATGAAAATCGATTTTACGAATAAACCCCGTGGCTAAAAGCAGTTATCCAGCAAGAAATTGCTGTATTAGGGTTATACCCGATTGTCCGGCCGACAGTCCTGGGAAATCAAAAAAACAGCCTGGCGAAAAATTGAAGGGCTACGCGGATTTTCCCTGCTTTCCTGAAGCCATTTGTTGAAAATCATCAACTCAGCTCGGAGTTTGACTGGAAAATAGCGGATCTGGCTAATCAAAACAGAGTGAAAAGAGGTTTGTTTGCGGAAAACTGCTCGTTGTTTGCGCAATACCCGGGTTTGTTTGCGGAATCCCACACGTTGTTTGCAGCAAGGCTCTACCCCACAAACCCTGATTGGAAAAAGAAGAAAGAGTGCCGGGAGCACTCTTTCGCTAAAATCAATTCTCCATTCATAAGTAAAAATGTCTAAATATTGTCAATTATGTTGAGGGACTCATTATTTCCACTGAAAAGCAGCACGTAACACTGTATGCTTTTTAATAACATGTGCTATTATTTTTTATTACATAGAGAAACTGCTTTGCTGCAGTGGATCAAAACGGATTTTAGCTGCCAACTATGTTTCTGGAGGCTGAAAGAGATCAAAAAAAGGAGGCGTCTGCATTGGGAAGGACTTAATGAAAATCGGGGAAATTGCAAAAATGAGCGGGGTATCAACGAGAACCATCGATTATTACACGGTATCCGGATTGCTTTATAGCGAGCGTTCTGAAGCCAATTACCGGCTTTATCCGGCTTCTGTCCTGCAGACGCTCGAACGTATCCAGCTGTTGAAAAAACAGCGGCTGTCGATTATGGAAATCAAGGAGATCCTCGACGCACCACCGGAAAGTTCAGAAACGGAAGAGCTGGTGGAAGAAGTTACTGAAGAATTCGAATGCCTGCAACAAAAAATCACGCGCTTGGAAGAGCAATTGAAAGATGCGCCAAGTTCCGTGAAGCTGCACATCAGCAAAGCGCTTGAGCATCAAGTGGCAGCCATTGCCGCCTTGGTCGCTTTGCTGTAATTAACTTTGGAGGTGAATCCCTTTTACAGGGAAGACACGTGGATATAGTTATCTTATTGAACTTAGTGTTATTAGTGATATTGATCGCCTTGACGGCTTTTTTCGTCGGCTCGGAGTTTGCGGTCGTTAAAATCCGCATGTCGCGGCTCGACCAATTGATTGCGGAAGGCAATAAAAAAGCAGTGATGGCCAAAAAAGTAGCGACGGATCTGGACTACTACCTGTCCGCCTGCCAGCTCGGCATCACCGTCACCGCACTCGGACTGGGTGCACTCGGGAAGCCGACCGTCGAACGTTTGATGTACCCGATCTTTGATTTTTTTGCAGTTTCAGATACGGTGGCATCGACTGCTTCCTACGCCATCGCCTTCTTGCTGGTGACTTACCTTCACGTGGTCATCGGGGAAATGGCGCCGAAAACATTGGCGATCCAGTTTGCGGAAAAGATGTCCTTGCTGTTGGCACCGCCGCTCTACTGGTTCGGACAAATCATGAAACCGTTCATCTGGACATTGAACGGAGCTGCCCGCGTCCTGCTGAAACTTTTCGGCGTTCAGCCCGCAGGCCACGAACAGGCTTATTCGGAAGAAGAACTGAAAATCGTTATGGCCCAGAGCTTTCAAGGCGGAGCCATCAATGAAACGGAGCTTTCCTATATGGAAAACGTCTTTTCATTCGATGAGCGCGTTGCCAAGGATATCATGGTGCCGCGTACCGAATTGGTGACGCTCGACAAAGACATGCCCTTGGAAGAAATCATTGAGATTCTGGATGAAAATAACTATACGCGTTATCCCGTGACAGAAGACGGCGACAAAGACCGCGTTCTCGGTTTTGTCAGTGCCAAAAAAATGCTTCCTCACATTGTTGCAGGACGCGAATGGCAGCTTGAAGGATTTGTCATGGAATTGCCGACCATTTTTGAAATGACTGGCTTGCAGGATGCGCTATTGCGCATGCAGAATGCCCGCGTCCACATTGCCCTTGTGGCGGATGAATACGGTGGCACTGCCGGTATGATCACAATGGAAGATATATTAGAAGAAATCGTCGGCGAAATCCGCGACGAATTTGATGCCGACGAAGTTGCGGAGATCAGCAAAGTCGCTGACAATCAATACTTGCTTAACGGCCGCGTGCTGTTGAAAGATCTGGAGGAGCGCTTTGGTTTAGAATTTGATGAAAGCGAAGAAATCGATACCATCGGCGGCTGGATTCATTTCAAGAGCCCGGGAGAAGTAGAGACCGGTGCAAGCTTTACGGAATCGAATATTTCGTGGACAGTCGTCGAAATGGACAACCAGCAGATCAAGCAAGTCATGTTCCATAAACATTCAAAAAACTAAAGTGGCTTTATTGAATCGCATTGGACTTAAAAATTTAATGGAGGTGAATCCCTCGTTTTGAGGGAGACGAATTGGATGGACAAATAGTGATTAATTTAATACTCGTGGCGTTGCTGATCCTCGGTACCGCATTTTTCGTCGGTGCCGAATTCGCCATCTTGAAGGTTAGGATGTCGCGGATCGACCAACTGATTTCAGAAGGCAACAAGAAAGCCGTACGTGCCAAAGAAGTGGCCAATCATCTGGATTATTACCTGTCCGCCTGCCAGCTTGGGATTACCGTCACCGCCCTGGCCCTTGGTGCACTGGGAGAGCCGACAGTTGAACGCATGCTGCATCCGCTGTTTGAGACTTTTGAAGTTTCGCCTGCGCTATCGACTGTTCTATCCTACGCAATCGCCCTTACTCTCGTGACGTTCCTGCACGTAGTCATCGGAGAATTGGCGCCGAAAACATTGGCGATTCAATACGCCGAGAAAATGACGCTGTTGCTCGCACCGCCGCTTTACTGGTTCGGTAAAATCATGAACCCGTTCATCTGGGTGATGAACGGGTCGGCACGCCAGCTGCTGCGTTTATTCAAAGTAGAGCCGGCCGGCCATGAAGTAGCCCATACGGAGGAAGAATTAAAGCTGATTATGGCGGAAAGCTTCCAAAGCGGGGAAATCAACCAAACGGAGTTGACGTACTTGAAAAACATCTTCGCCTTTGACGACCGCATTGTCCGGAACATCATGATTCCGAAAGCGGATATCGTCTCAGTCGACAGCCGCCTGACGCGTTCGGAGTTGTTTGAAGTATTGGACGAACATGAATACACCCGGTATCCGGTAGCCCAACATGGCGACAGGGACAGCTTGATCGGTTTCATCAACACCAAAGAGCTGCTGACCAGCATGGCGGCGGGACGCGCACAAGATCCGGAATCGTTCATCCATGAGATGCCGCGCTTCCCGGAAACCACACCGATCCAAGCCGTATTGACTAAAATGCAGCAAAGCCGCACGCATATGGCGATCATCACCACGAAAGACGGTGCCATGTCAGGCCTTGTGACGATGGAAGACATTTTAGAGGAAATCGTCGGCGAAATCAGCGACGACTCGTTCGAAGCAGAACCGACCTGATTGCAATAAAAAAGGAGAGAAGCCCGAGGGTTTCTCTCCTTTTTTTGCTTTATCTCGATCTTTTCGATCTTCAGCATAATAAAAGTGATGAATTTTCGGGGATAAGGAGGTTGTTTGCGGGATAGGCGGGTTTGTTTGCGGAATAGGCAAGGTTGTTTGCGGAATACGCCAGTTTGTTTGCAGTAAGCCTGAAAACCCAGATGAATGGATGAAAAAAGCTTCAGGCAAACCCCGTGCCCGAAGCTTTTTTGAAGGACCTTTCATCAAAGCATAACGGCTCTAACGCAGAAATCTGCGGGCATAATCGCGTTGTTTGCGGAATAAGCGGGTTTGTTTGCGGAATCCCGCCCGTTGTTTGCGGAATACGCAAGGTTGTTTGCAGTAAGCCCGAAAACCTGGACGAATGGATAAAAAAGCTTCAGGCAAACCCCGTGCCCGAAGCTTTTTTGATGGTCCTTTCATCAGAGCATATTTGCTCTAACGCAGAAATCTGCCGGCATAATCGCATTGTTTGCGGAATAGGCGGGTTTGTTTGCGGAATCCCCCGCGTTGTTTGCGGAATAGGCAAGGTTGTTTGCGGTAAGCCCGAAAACCGAGATGAATGGATGAAAAAAGCTTCAGGCAAACCCCGTGCCCGAAGCTTTTTTGTTGGTCCTTTCAATGAAGCATAGGTGCTACAGACTTTTCCCGCGCAGCTCCAATTGCTTTTGCTCCAACGCAATTTTGTCGCGTTGCAATTGAATTTCAGCCAATTTGATCTGTGATTTTCGGTACATCTCGAAAGCAATCAGCAGGAGGAAGCCGGTGCCGAGAATGCCCATCAACAAGAATAATCCAATCTCCAAAGATATCCCTCCTTTAAAATTAAAATAGAATATATTGCCAAATGGAATAGGAGAGGAGGCTCACTCCCCAAAACACCTACCCATGAAGCGCCTGCTGCGCGCGATGTGCATCTTTTTTCGCCACATAAAAATTATATTGCGCCGTGTTCGCCATCGCCTCGCGCATTTGCGGAGCACCGGTATGCCCCTCGGTGCCGTGTACATTGGCATTCACTTTCAACACCGCGTCATAGGCGATGCCGTTCTCGCTGAACTTGCCGACCGCTTTGTAATATTGGTCGTCGCCAAAAGCGGTAAACGCCAAATGCTTCTTTTCATAAAACAGCCAACGGATCAGCCCCAAACCGTCCAACTCCTTTTTAAAGTCACGGCCTACGCCGCAACTCTTCCGTAATCGCCTTCAAATGTGCATTGCGTTCTTTCGCGAGCTTCAAGGCAGTGACAACGGCATAAACCGCAAAGCCGAGCACTACTAGATAAAAAAGAATCGACAATAGTGGAATAAAGAAGAAAAAATCATTCATCATATCCGCACCTCCTGTACCTATAATACGGCACAAACTGAGAAATGATTCAAAAAGATTCAACAGCCGGCAAATCGATAGCACCCCTCAAAAGCTAAACACACTAAACTCTTCATTCACCTTGGAACTTATTGCCTCACGAAACGTATGGATAGGAAAGAACTGCTTGCCAATAAAGGAGGGCTTTCATGGACACCTTCACCTGGTTTTTCGTCGTCTTGGGAATCATTACAATCATTGTCATGGCCAGTCCTTATTTCAACTGGTGGGGGAAAAGCCTGGTCGTCGTCTATTACGGGATCATGTCGTTTGTGTTTATCGGTATGACCCGCCGCATCAATGAAAAATATAGCGGCATCATTCCGGTTCCGGATGCCTACTGGGATGAAAATTCGCAATGGGCTTTGGCCGCATCGCACCTGATGCTCCTGCCGTTCATCGGCATTCTGGTTTATATCTACGGCAACTGGCTTCTGAACGCCCGCACCATAACCGCAAGAATCCTGATCCCCTTGAGCGTGCTGCCGGCAGCGCTGCTGGTGTTTTTCTTTTATTTCATTTTCATTTTCAATTTCGGTTACGGTTACCGGCCGTAAAAGAGATGCCATTTTTTATTTATCTAAATAAAAATTCCCTTTATTTGAAACATTTCGATAAAACGTCCGTATTATTACTATAAGCCATCATCTAAACAAAAGGAGTGGAAGCAGAATGGAGTCATTAGGCATCATTACAGTCATTATTGCGTTGCTGATCATCGCGGCAATCGCAGGGGTCGCGTATTTTTTCTGGATGAAGATCCGTTACCGCACTGCCAAATCCAACGAGGCGCTGATCATCACCGGACCGAAACTCGGGGACCCGGCAAAAGATACGAATATTTTCACGGACGACGAAGGGCGTTCGATGAAAATCATCCGGGGCGGCGGGTATTTGCTGAGACGCTTTCAGACTTCGACGCCTGTCAGCCTGACATCGTTCCAGCTGAAATTGGCGACACCGCGGGTCTACACGAACGCCGGCGTGCCGATTGTCGCAGACGCTGTAGCGATGGTGAAAGTGGCCGATACGCTGAACGGCATCGCCAATTACGCCGAGCAGTTTCTTGGCAAGGAACAGGAAGAAATCGAAACGGAAATCATCGAAGTGCTGGGCAGTAACCTGCGCGCCATCCTGTCCAAGATGACGGTTGAAGACATCAACAGCGACCGGGAGAAATTCAACACGGACGTCCAGGAAGTGGCCCAGAAACAGCTCGATTTGATGGGCTTCAAAATCACTTCACTCGGCTTGACCGATCTGCGCGACGCCGATGAAGACAATGGCTACCTGGAAAACCTCGGGCGGCCGCGGATTGCGGAAGTCCGCAAACTGGCTGAAATCGCAGAAGCGAACACCGAGCGCGAAACACGCATTCACCGGGCGCAGACTGACCAGGAAGCGAAAGAGGAAGAATACCTGCGCCAGATCTCGACAGCAGAATCGAAAAAACAAAAAGACTTGAAAGACGCAGCCTTCAAAGAAGAAACAGAGCGGGCGCGTGCCAAGTCCGAACAATCCTACGAACTGGAAAAAGCCAAGCTGGCGATGGAAATCCAGGAAGAAGAACTAAGCATGCAATTTGCAGCGCGGGAACGCGCCGTTAAACTGGAAGAAGAGGAAAGCAAAGTGCGTAAGACCAAAGCCGATGCGACCTATTACGAAACGACGCGCTCAGCTGAAGCAGACGCCCGCCGTGCAGTCATAGACGGGGAAGCGAAAGCCAAGATCAAACGGGACGAAGGGGCTGCAGAAGCCGAAGTCATCCGCGAACGAGGAAAGGCGGAAGCCGAATCCCGCAAACTGCTGGCAGAAGCGATGGAAGAACATGGCGACGTCATCATCACCGAAAAACTGATTGAGATGCTGCCGATCTTCGCTGAAAAAGTCGCGATGCCGCTCAGCAATATCGAGTCCGTGAAAATCATTGATTCCGGCAACGGCCAGGGCATTCCGTCCTTCGGCAAAAGCGTCACCAAAACGATGGTCGACATGCAGGAGCCGCTCAAGGAAATGACCGGCATCGATATCGGCGAATTGCTGAAATCCTATGTTGGCCGCAACAATCGGCCCGCCGAGCAGGCAGCAGTCGCGACATTGCCAGCCGTTCAAAGGGAGCCCGATTCTTCAGATGAAGAAGAGTTCACTGATGCAACTGAAACCGAAGAAAACCGCTAAAGCGGAATAAAACCCGTAACCTCCTTGCTGTAATAAGCGAGTGGTGGCGGGTTTTTCTTTTATCAATCGAATATCCCGCTAAAGCCGATCTGCTTTACTGAACTACAAAAATACAACGATATTAAATGAGTTACCAAGCAGGAAAACGAACCACAATTATCGAAAGTACTGCTAACTAATTTATTCGGAATAAAAGAAAGGAGAGGCGGAACCGATGAAGAAAGCAGGGAAGCTCGTGTACATGATTGCGGCTCTATTGCTGTTGGCTGGCTGTGGTGAAGAGGATGCGCCAATCATGGATGCTTCAAAAGCGCGGGGCGAACCGGAGGAGATGCCATTGGAAGAGGGGGGGAAAGAAGGGGGGGAAGATGAAGCGATTGCAGATAAAGCTGCTGCCGGTTCAGGCGAAGATGCCTTATCCGAGTATTCCAGCGAGCAGATTGAATACGCCAGAGTGTGGCTGCAGCTCGGGCCGAACCAGGAGATAGATGGCTTGTACGTCCAGCAGATACCGGAAGGCGCGCCGCTGAATCCGGACGATGACACAAGCGCCGCTTATCCGGAACCTGTTATCCAACTCGCCGGATCGCGTTTGGTGGATGGCTCCGTGACCTACAGCAGCAACGGCGACGGGACAATTAATGTACACAATGTGCCGTTGCGTTGGGACGGTGAGTATCCTGCAGGCGAGGAGTTCTATAACGATATTATTGAAAATACGGAAGTGGTGGAGATTGAGCCTGGGAGTGATGAGGAAGTTAGCAGATTGATTGAGTTGCTGGAGATTCAGGAGTAAGTGAATAGAGCTTAATATAGAAGTAAAAAAAGATTGGACAGCTTACTTTGTCCAATCTTTTTTAAAGTGAAGGGACTATTAACTGACCCTTATAAAATCGCTTCCGCAATCACCTTATCAAGTTTGCGGATATCCACTTTCTTAGCCAAATTCAATTTAAACTTGCCGATACTCGTCCATAGTTCCAGCTCCGTATTGAAATCAAACGTGCCGGCGTTTTCTGATGAGTACATGATGATCGATTTGAAAGGAATCGTGTAGACTTCGACTTTCTTGCCAGTCAATCCTTGTTTGTCAGAAATGATGATGCGCTTGTTCGTCACGACTGCTGTGTCGCGCACTGTCTTGTAAGCGATTTGCGCCACTTCTCCTGGAACCAGCAACTCATTGACCGACGCCGGCACATCGATTTCTTGCGTAAACGTCCACGCCAACATTGCACTTAACTCTGCCATGAAAAATTCCCCCCTTATTGTTTCTGCTTTCAGTATGGCATAACTTGGAATTTGCGGAAAGAAAATTAAAGCTTTTAGAAATAATTACCTCCAAGAAATCAGTCAGCAAAACAAAGAGAATTCAGCACTTATTGCCAATCAATTTCCAACAATCACAGAAGGGTATCAGTAAAAAGAGAGGCTTTTCCAAACACCTAACCGAAAGTGGAATTGTAAAAAAACCAACGCGTTAAGTATACGATTTTAGTAACAGGTTCCGTTTCCTATCGCAAAACTCTAAAATGTATAACAAAATGACTGACAAAATGTATATTAATTTGTCGGTCTTTTTTTGTTGATATATCAAGGTTTCCATTCGAACATCATCTATTTTTCGTAATGTAATTGACACCCCAATTTGTTAGCATACAATCCATAATGTAAGGCGACAAATCAACTGACAAGTTGCCCTACACAAATTTACCAATAAAAGGGTATGGAAGAGACAAAAAAGAACAAGAAAAAACACCTTAAGCGGAAGAACTCTGAATTACAGAGTTTCCGACTAAATGAGGTGTTTTTTTGCTACTTCTATTTCACCATAGTGGTTTTTGTTCATTAGAAAGTTTGATTGTATAGAGGAGAGTGATTGTCAAAATGAAAATCAGTAGAATCCCTAAAGACGTATAGACAACGATATTCAAATCAAACAAAGGATCCGATAATAAGAGGATTATTAAAGGAATCATATAGAAAAAATAAGGACCGTTCCTGGCTTTCGTATATACATATTGTCTTTTTTTACAATTCGAACCATAAACCGCTACTTTTGAAGCCTAGTTTAAAGGTGTACGCCCATCTCCATTTGCAATCACAGTTTTCACAGTTGGGCATTACATTCCTTCCTTTCTAACAAAAAATACTGACCTTTTATCATAATGATATTTCGTCTTTATCACTTAATTTGATGTAGAAAGGGAGAAATATGATTAGCAATAAACCCACAACTCCACTCAAATATCCAAGACTCATCAAAAATCCTCCATCTTTAAAAGATACATATTGTTTAGTTTTACAGCTTGGACATTCTTTCCCGTTTTTAGAAAACCCAAGTTTCCAAATATCTTTTGCTTTCCACTTATAATTACAATTAGTACAATGTGACATAAAAAATCCCCTTTCAAACTTCAGAACATTTCGCTATTTACATTATACCTTTCTTCCAAATAAAATCCAAAAATCCCTTAATTTAAAAAGACACCCCAAATCGTAATCCTAAATTTACAGGATTTTTCTCGAATTGGGATGCAAATTGTTATCCACTTTCACCGGCAATTTTAGGTTCGTTTTCAAGTTTTGCGATAGAAACCGGAACCCGTTACGATTTTAGTGACTTTAGTTTTCACCGGCATCTATCTTTCCGGCTTGGGAGTATATCCTCTGGCTCATTCCAGTCGCTTTTCCGGCAGTCCTTCTTATCAAAGTCATAAGTTCTCTATGGAAAAACAGCAGAAAGCAGCGCGACATACAGTGAAAACCCCACCACCAAGCTAACTGCTGGCTGGTGGTTTTTTTACTAGCGTGGTCTTTTTCCTGTTTCACCTACCCACCACACAATCCTTGTTAACATACTAAGTCGAATTACCAAAAATTCAGGAGAAAAATAGAATGGAATTTTATTTTGTGATTAATTAACAAAAATAACTATTTATACATGTATTTTATAAGGTAAAATGATACATAGAATAACGAAAATTTAGGAATCTATCTATACTTAATATTCTTTTTATGATAATTATAGAAAATTTCTTTCTCTTGTAATCTGCTGCATTGACAGGACGTAGAATGGAGGAACTATTAATGGAGCAGGAACAAACCCGGTATTCCCGGTTGGCGCATATAACCAAACTGATCAATACAAATTTCGAATTGCGCCCCTTGCTGGAACAGGTGGTCACGGCCATATCCGAAGAAGTGCTTCAATGTGATTCGGTCGGAATCTACTTGCCGCAGAAAGACGGGAAATTCCGGGGATATGTAGGGAAGCCAGCAGTTATCAATGGCATGACACTCGACATGCATGTGGTGGACACAGAATTTGATTTATTGGCGAAAGAAGTCATCGAAACCCAACAAACCATTTACATACCGGATACAGCGAAAGACAATCGTCCGGATCCGAGGGCAGTCGCAGGGTTCGGGATAAAGTCCCTGCTAGTGCTTCCTATTTCACACGAAAGAGAGTTATTTGGTCTCGTTTTCCTATTCGACTACGGTATTGCCATGGATCTGACGGCAGATGAAATACAGACGGTGGAAGCCTATGTAAACATGGCTGGAGTAGCGATTCGCAACGTCAGGAATTTGCAGCGCAAAGAAAATCTCTTGTCCGAAAAGCAGCTGCTTTTAGATCTGACGCGGGATTTATCGATGAGTTCTTCGATGTCCGGTGTTATGGAGAAATGCTTCCATTATATCGGAAGGGTGCTAAAAAACGATAACATTGGCGTGCATTTATTGGACCCCCTGGCCGGCGCAAAAATCAAACCAGCCAATTTAAGCGCAAAAAGTGAATGGCAAGAACAAGAATGGCTGGAAAAGCATCATGAACTGGGTTTTGATCCCTCAAACGATCCCGTATTCCATGCAGTGATGCGCACCAAAAAACCGGTTCACATTGCAGATGCCGCAAAAGATGCACGGGTCAACCAGAAAATCTGTAAATCATTCGGGATTGAAGGAATACTGATGCTTCCTTTTGTGTCGATGGGGGAAGTATTAGGAGCTTTGGTTCTTGTAAGTTTCAATAAAAATGAACAAGTCTTTCATGCATCGGATATAGAACTGGCTCAATCCATCGCAGACGCTACCGCCTCCACACTTGCCAACTTGCTGTATATGGAGAAACAGGAAGTTCTGATAGGAGAAAGGACTTCCCAAATTCTTATGAAAAACAATGAATTAGAACAAGTAGTCACCAAGCTCGAAAATATGGGACGAGAAAAAGAGCTGATTTTAAACTCGTTGGAAGAAGGCATTTTCGGTTTGGATTTGGAAGGGAAAATCACTTTTTGCAACCGTGCTGCAAACTTCCTGTTGGGTTACGGCAAAGGCGAACTAATAGGGCAGTCGTATAAAATACTTTTGGATAAAAACGAAGATTTGACGGAAATGCCCCCCTCTCCAAATGAGGACCTGAAGTTCCGCAAAAAAGAGGGCCTTGATTTTTCGGTTGAATATGTAGTTTCCTCGATAAAAAAGAATGGGGAAATTATCGGAGATGTGGTGACGTTCCGGGATATCACGAAGAGAAAGCAATTGGAGAGTGAAATCAGCCATCTCGCCTATTACGATCACTTAACAAATTTGCCGAACCGGATATGGCTGAACGATTTCTTGAACCAGGAAATCGAACATGCGAAGATTTCGAGGCAAAAAGTGGCAGTGCTGTACCTGGATTTGGATCGCTTTAAAATCGTGAATGATAGTTTGGGACATAGTTACGGAGATATCCTGTTGAAGGACGTCGCCAATCGCTTACGCTGCAATGTACCTAAAGAAGCATTTGTGTCGCGTCAGGGGGGCGATGAATTCACCATCATACTGCCAGGATTCACCAGCGATAAGGATGTTTTGAATCTTGTTGCGAGACTGGTGGATTCGTTTACTGACCCGTTTTCGCTGAAAAAGAATGAAGTCTATATGAAAACCAGCATCGGGATCAGCCTGTTCCCTAAAGACGGGGACACAGCTGAAGTGTTGATTAAAAATGCAGATGCAGCGATGTACAAATCAAAAGAAAAATCCGGCACGCATCACCACTTTTTCAAAAGTGAAATGAGCGACCGGAATCTGGAGAATATCTTCCTGGAGAATGCGTTGTATAAAGCTTTGGAAAATGAACAACTTAGTATCCATTACCAGCCACAGGTCGATTGCCGAACCAATGGCATTATTGGAGCGGAAGCATTGCTCAGGTGGAACCACCCCGCGAGAGGGATGATTTCTCCGAGTGACTTCATCCCGATGGCTGAAGAAACCGGATTGATCGTGTCGATCGGGAAATGGGTGCTTCTGAATGCCTGTAGACAATTAAAGATCTGGCATGCCCAAGGAAATCCGCATCTGACGGTTTCCGTGAATCTGTCCGGCAGGCAGTTTGAAGAAGATGACTTGGTCTCCATGATTGAAAGCATCCTGGCCGAAACAGGGATTCCTCCTGGATGCCTGCATATCGAACTGACTGAAAATCAGATTTTCAAGAATACCTACGTGACGTTGGAAAAAATGAGGGAACTCAAAATGCTCGGCATTAAAATCGCATTGGATGATTTCGGAACGGGCTATTCGTCACTGGGCTACTTAAAAAACTTTCCGATCGATTTCTTGAAGATAGACCGTTCGTTTATGTTCGATATTTTGACAGACAAAGACAATGCAGCGATTACAAGCACCATCATCACCCTGGCCCACAACCTGGGTCTGGCTGTCATTGCGGAAGGCGTCGAGACAAAGGAGCAGCTGGATTTTCTCATGGCCAGAAACTGCTTCAACATCCAAGGATACTATTACAGCAAACCGCTGAAAGCCGAGGCTTTGGAAAACTACATCAATCAGGCCAGCTTACTGACAGGAACCGATTCCTACTAATCCTGATCCAGCCGTTCTGTACCTTGCCCCGGGTTCAAAGCCTAAGACATCATGGGCTTTTGCCTGATCGTGTTGTTTGCCAGTGGCGTGGTAATTGGGATGGGCTTGAACGAAAAAGGTGATTCTGGCTTTGCCCGCTTTGGGGCAAGGCCATTTTTGTATTTTGGGAATAAAATAAGTCTATGTAGAGAGCACTAGCATTAATACAGACTTTCAAATCTGATGGAAATTAACTCCACTGGCGCTATATAAAACCACTGAATATTGTGGTATATTAGCATTTATATAGTTCAAATGAAATAGTTGCGCAGGATAAAAAGACCTATTAGAATGTGTGAACGGTTACTGAAATTCCGGTTTAATCTATTGATGGCTATAAAATTTTGGAGAGAATCAAAATAATAGCCGAGGTTAAAACTAGTCAATATCAAATCTTCACTATCTGAAAGGAGCGTGTACTCATGTGGAAAAACAAAAAGATACTATCGGCTGCTGGACTAATTGTTCTTTTAAGCGGTTGTGGGCAAGAGGCTGTTGAGACAGACGAACCTGTAGTTGAAGTGGCAGAAGCAGATGCTGCAGAGACCGAAAAAGCTGAAACAGAAGCAAAAGCAGAGGCTGCAGTAGAAGAGAAAGAAAAAGCTGAGGCAGAAGCAAAAGTTGAGAAAGAAGCACAAGCAAAGGCTGAAGCGGAAGCAGCAGAAAAAGCAGCAGCAGAAGCGAAAGCTCTAGCAGAAGCAGAGGCAAAAGCAGCAGAACAAGCGAAAGCCGAAGCCGAGGAAGCAGAACGCCAAGCAGCAGAAAATGCCGGATCAGCTTCACAGCAACAAGCGGTCGGAATGGCCCAAGATTATATCGCGTATACTGCGTTTTCGAAAAGCGGACTCGTCGAGCAATTGGAATTCGAAGGTTTTAATAACGCTGATGCATCTTACGCTGTAGAACAAATCGATGTAAATTGGAGCGAACAGGCAGTGAAATCGGCTGAAGATTATATCGCGTATACACCGTTTTCACAAAGTGGATTGGTCGAACAATTGGAATTTGAAGGTCATAGTAACTCCGATGCAACTAACGCGGTGGGAGAAATCACTGTGAACTGGAGCGAACAAGCCGTATTGGCAGCCGAAGATTATATCGAGTACACTTCCTTTTCAAGATCTGGATTGATTGAACAACTGGAGTTTGAAGGATACAGCAATGCGGATGCTACTTATGCCGTGGATTCGATAGGGCTTTAGTAAAAACGAGCAAAGGATTTACAGTAAGGAGTTGCTGTCTAACAGTTAAGCTGTTTATATCACACGATCAAAATCAAATAAAAATTTTAAGACCGCTACATAACACTGTTATTAGCGGTTTTTAAAATGCCGTTACTAAGTTTTTATTAGCTGCAAAAATACACGCCAGTGAAGCGATTATTCAGGAGGAATCAATGAATTCAAACACATCTTTTTTAGTGTCAATGTGGGCAACTATATTTAAATGGATTGAAAAAATTTCTCCTTTTCATTTTATTCGTTGGATTTTTCCAAGCTTGAGAAGGAGTTATTGGTTTGTAGATGTTTGGGTGTTATTTAACTTGGTGTTTAGCGTAGTATCGGTCTTCATGCTAGCTTATGGTGATATAAGTAAAATCTATAGCTATATGCTTGTTTTTTATGGATTGTTTCGTGTGCTGGAAATATTCGTTTATCAAGTAAACGTACTATTATTTCACCCGCTTCAAAATCAAGCCAGCTATTCGATACATAGTCACAGGCGAATGATAATTGCATTGGTACATAATTTCTTTGAAATTATATTTTGGTTTGCCGTGTCCTATTTAGCATTCAACATTAATTTTGGAAATGAATTCGCCAATCTGAATCCATTTTCAGTTATTTATTTTAGTATGTTGACGATGGTCAGTTATACCAGCACAATTGCGGCTGAAGGCTGGTCGCTAACCGCTATTTTGATTTTGCATTTTCAGGCGATTGTCGGAGTATTTATGACTTTAATATCTCTCTCCAGGTTTATTTCATTGTTTCCGAAGCCAAAAGAAATGGATGCATTTCAGGAAGAAGAAATTTTGTTGAAAAAAGTGGAGCTATTAGAGAAGCAAGTAAACAAATTGATTCGTTTAACGCAAAATCAAAGAAGAAGATAGAGTTGCTTCATAAGAAACCTTAAAGTGAAGAGACATGAATTTACAGTGCCAAAATAGATTTTTTACAATGGTGAATGATAACTAAATGCATTAACAAAGGAAAAACCAAAGCACACCGATTTCCAGCACTCTACTGGATAATCGGTGTGCTTTGTCAATTCGGATTAAACATAATAATGATCGGTATCGCAGACACTTTAATAGAAAGACGGCAATAATCGAGATGACTAAATACCTCATACGCACATATAGGGCAATACTCCTTAGACAGAAATAATTTCCTGCTCTTCCGCCATGTGCGGTTCGTTTCTCAGAATTTCCAACAGACGGCGCGCAGAACCACTTGGCTGATTTGTTCCACGCTCCCAGGATTCGATGGCTTTGATCGATACACCCATAAGTGCGGCAAAAGATTTTTGAGTCAAATTCATTTGGAGACGAAGCGACTTGATGTCTTCGGCAGTAAAGAAGGCTAGTTCTTTTATTTCGACTGTTTTGGTCCTAGCTTTTGAAGGTTCGCCTTTAGCGTGGTCAATAGCCTGACCCAAACTTGTTTGCAGATCATTAAAGAATTGATCTTCAGTCATTTTTCATTCATCCTTTCTTGGGTTTAGAAGCAATGAAGCACTGCGGAGGTTTAGAATGTCTACAGAAGAGCCAAGAGATTGCAGTGTATTCACAACTCCTATAACTATCCCCTATTTAATAAGGGATTTTAAAAGAGTTTAAAAATAAGTAAAGAGCCTTAGTTCAATGTTTGTACAGGTGCAATAAATAATGGTATTATATAAGTAGTGATCAAGCCCATGTTCCTTACGAGGACTGGGCTATTTTTTTTAGGAGTTGAAAGTATGAAGCCTTTTTCTTCCCATGCAACTCAAATTCAAATCTTAAAGGCACGTGGTTTAATTTTTAAAGATGAAAAGAGTGCTCAAAAAATCTTTTCTCGAAAGAATTATTACTCTGTGATTAATGGATATAAAAATCCTTTTCTGAAACGAAATGAGCAGAATTCTCCAGTAGTGCCAGAAGAATATCGAGAAGGAACAAGTTTTGAAGAAATACATAAATTATTTTTATTCGATCGAGAGCTCAGAATATTACTGCTGAATGAACTATTGAAGTTCGAGAATAATATTAAATCGAAAATCGCTTATCGATTTTCGGAAAAATTTCAAGAACCTAATGCGTATCTTTTAGAGCAGCACTATAGCCAAGATAAAAATTTAATGAAGAATCGAGATAAATTAATTGCTACTATGTCTTCACTTATTAAGAATAATACAATGCGTATAAAAGTAAATCATCCTGCCATAAAACACTATAATGATAAGTATCAAAATATTCCTTTATGGGTACTAGTTAACTTCTTGACAATCGGAAATATTTCTTATTTTTACCAATCAATTGATGAGTCGTTAAGAAACAAAATAGCAAAAGATTTTGCAGAAGAGTTTAGTGATGAACACTTTACGATTCGACTCACTACTGATAATTTAGATAACCTTATAAAGGTTGCTAACTTTCATCGGAATATATGTGCACATGAAGACATTCTATACAAATTTGAATTAAAAAAACCAATTTCTACAAAAGGCTTGGAAACCGTATTAAAAATTCCTAATCATCTCGTGAGTAGAGGGAATGTATTTTCTATGATTTCTCTTTTGAAAGTTGTTTTGCCTAAAGAAGAACACGAAAAATTAGTTGAAGAAATAGAGAATCTTATTTTGAATTTAGAGAAATCTATTCATATTAAGTCTTATAATTCTATACAAAATGATAGCGGGTTTAGAGAAGACTGGAAGAAGTACTTTTCTTAATCAGAACTCAAAACTATATATGAGAAAAAGTGGAGCCAAATGGTTCCGCTTTTTCTTTGCAATAAAACTCATAAATAATAATCCATTAGCCTAATTCACCCTCATTCGTGGTAAAATTATGTAAATTACTGCGGAAATTTGAAAGGGGCAGGCACATGGTTTATCAATCCCAAACACAGTCCGAAGCACAGCTGGAAAAAGAGATGATTGAGCAGCTTGCTCAAATGGGATACGAGAAAGTCCCGATTCCTTCCATCAAAAAACTACAAGAGAACTTCCGTGTACAAATGAACCGATTAAACAAAGAAAACCTCAAAGAGACCAATTTATCCGATAAGGAATTCGAACGCCTTCTTTTAACAATAGAAGGAAGGAGCGTCTACGAATCTGCGAAGCTGTTGCGGGATAAACAGACAATAGCACGGGATGACGACAGCACGCTTTATCTCCAATTGATGGATACCCAGAACTACACCAACAACCATCTCCAAGTCACCCATCAAACCACAGTCGTTGGCCGCTACACCAACCGCTACGATGTGACGTTGCTGGTCAATGGCTTGCCGCTCGTGCAGGTCGAACTGAAGAAACGGGGCCTCCATTTCGTCGAGAGCTTCAACCAAATCATGCGCTACCGTAAAGATTCCTACGGTGGTCTATTTAACTTTCTGCAGGTTTTCGTTGCGTCCAATGGTGTGGACAGCAAGTACTTTGCCAACTCCGACCGGGAACCGATGAAGAGCCTGATGTTCTTCTGGTCCGATGATGCGAATAAGCGCATCACCAAACTGGATGCTTTTACGGCGTCGTTCCTGGAACCGCAGATGATTCAAAACGTCATCACCAAATACATGGTCATCAACGATACCGATAAGCATTTGATGGTCATGCGCCCTTACCAGATTTTCGCCGTGGAGCGGATCTTAGAGCAAGTGATCAACAGCAACGACAACGGCTACGTCTGGCACACGACCGGGAGCGGCAAGACGCTGACTTCCTTCAAGGCCAGTGAACTCTTGACACAGGAACAGGACATCAAGAAAGTCATTTTCCTCGTCGACCGGGTAGACTTGGATGACCAGACAATGAAAGAGTTCAATAAATTCCAGGAAGGGTCAGTCGACCGAACCACGAAAACCAGCGTCTTGGTCAAGCAATTGGAAAACACCCAACAAAAACTGATCATCACCACCATCCAAAAGATGGCGTATGCCGTGAAGAACGAGCGCTACAAAGACATCATGGCGCTTTATGAAAATGAAAAAGTCGTCTTCGTCATCGATGAATGCCATCGTTCCCAGTTCGGCGACATGAACCTGCTCATCAAAAAGCATTTTAAACGAGCCCAATACATCGGCTTTACCGGCACCCCTCTATTTGTCGCGAATAAAAGCCAAGACGGCCGCACCACTTCCGACTTGTTCCAGGACTGCCTGCATTCTTACTTGATCAAAGACGCCATCCATGACGGCAACGTCCTTGGCTTCTCGGTTGAATACATCAGCACCATCAAAGAAAAAGCACTGGGCGACGATGTCACGAAAGTACCCGGCATCGACCGGCAGGAACTTTGGCTGGCAGACGAACGGATTGGTATGATTGCCGAGCATATCGCGAGCATCCATCACAATAAAACCCACAACAGGAAATATACCGGCATGCTGGCGGTGGAAAGCATCCCGGCAGCCATTAAGTATTACGACGCTTTCAAGAAGCTCGATACCGGCCTGAAGATCACCACCATCTACAGCTATGGCACGAATGAAGACAGCGACGACAACCAGGAACATTCCCGCCATGCACTCGAACGCGTCATGGGCGATTTCAATAAAGAATTCGGCACCAACCACAAAACCGATAACACGTCTTCTTATTTTGCAGATGTGTCGAAAAAAGTGAAAGCAGCACAACTCGATCTGCTCATCGTCGTCAATATGTTTCTGACCGGTTTTGACGCCAAAACCTTGAGTACGCTATATGTCGATCGGCCCTTGCAGTATCATGGATTGATCCAAGCCTATTCCCGGACCAACCGCGTCGAAGGGCCGAAAAAAATGTACGGCAATATCGTCTGTTACCGCAATTTGAAAGACAAAACAGATGAAGCAGTCCGGCTGTTTTCTCAGACGGGCGACACTGGCACCGTGCTGATGAAAGAGTATAATGAGTACTTGGCAGATTTCAAAGATCAACTCGGTGCTTTGCTGGAAATTGCGGCTACACCGGAAGCGGTCGATGAGCTGGAAGGCGAGACGAAAGAGAAGGAATTCGTCATCACATTCCGTGATCTGACAAAAGTGCTGACCAAGCTGAAAACATTCGTCGATTATGAATTCAACCCGGAAGATATGGGGATGGATGAACAAACCTATAACGATTTCAAAAGTAAGTTTCTTCATCTATATGACAACACCCGAGACGGTAAAGACAAAGTCTCCGTCATCAACGACGTCGACTTTGAAATCGAATTGATCCAGACCGACCGGATCAATGTCGATTATATATTGGAACTGCTGCGCAACATCAATTATGAAAACAAGCAAGAACGCGACACAGCTGTACGTCGTGCCATCAAGGAAGTCAATGAAGCTTCGAGCGATGACATGCGCCTGAAACGGGAACTGTTGCTTGAGTTCCTGAAAGGCGTTGCCCCAACCTTGACCAATAACGATTCGGTCGACCAAAAATACCGTGACTTTGAAAGTGAGCGGCGCAAAAAGGAAATCCAGGCGATGTCCGAGAAAGTGCAAGTCGCTGAAGAAAAGCTGGAGTATTTCATGAAGGAATACGAGTTTAGCGGCGTGTCACCTGATCAGGAAATCAACGATGCCATCAAGGCGCCATTCAAAGAAAAGCGCAAACGCGTCCAGGCATTGAAGGACTTCATCTATGACAATGTCCGGAAGTACTCGTAAGTTCTAAGACGAAATGGCATCTTATTTTGAAGAAATCGCTCCAGGCGGACGCTTTCCGGGGGCACGGCTTCAGCCGCTTCCCTCGCTGCGCTCAGTCCAGGGTCTTCAGCTCGTGCTGATCCCCCAGGAGTCGCCGCCTTCCGCTCTTTTTTCTAAGCAGCAATTCGGAGATGCGCAGGGGCTAAGTCAAGAGAAAGCAAAGTCTCGCGTATAGATGACAGACCCAACAAGCTCCGCGCCTAGGTGTCAGACACAATTGTTCCTCAAATTGTGAATGACGCGGGGGCGCAATTATAGAACACCTAAAAATATCTATCACATAACCACCTAAAAGGAGAATCACAATGACAACTTCAGAAAAACAACGTCAGCAACAGGCTGAATTGCATAAGAAACTATGGACGATGGCCAATGACCTGCGCGGCCAGATGGAAGCCTATGATTTTAAGAACTACATCCTGGGCTTAATCTTTTACCGCTACCTATCAGAAAAGACAGAAGCACGTATTGCGAAGCTATTGGAAGAAGACAATATTTCGTATGAAGATGCATGGAAAGACGAAGAGTACCGTGAAGGCCTAATTGAAACGTTGCTTGAAGAAATCGGCTTTGTCATCGAACCGGAATACCTGTTTTCGTCAATGGTGACGGAAATTCCAAAAGGCGATAAAGGGACCTTTGATGTAGAGCTTCTGCATAAAGCGATCAAAGCGATTGAAGAATCAACGCTGGGCACGAACAGCCAGCAGGACTTTGAGCATCTTTTCGATGATATGGATCTGACATCCACAAAACTTGGCCGTGATGTGAAATCGCGCTCGAAACTGATCGCGAAGATCATCCTCAGCATCAACGACATTCCGTTCCTGCATGATGATGTGGATATCGATGTATTGGGTGATGCTTATGAATACCTAATTTCGCAGTTTGCGGCAAATGCCGGCAAAAAAGCGGGCGAGTTCTATACGCCGCAGCAAGTATCAAAAATCCTGGCGAAAATAGTTACGCACGACAAGCCGAACTTGAAGAATGTCTACGACCCGACTTGTGGGTCAGGTTCCTTGATACTGCGCGTTGCCAAAGAATCGAATGTCCGCTTGTTCTACGGACAGGAACTGACAACGACGACATTCAACTTGGCGCGCATGAACATGCTGCTGCATGACTTGCGCTATACCGATTTTGACATCAAGAATGATGATACATTAGAAAACCCGAAACATGTCGATATGCGTTTTGAAGCAGTCGTAGCCAATCCGCCTTACTCCGCCAACTGGAGTGCAGACGCAAAGTATTTGGACGACGAACGATTCAGCGACTACGGACGTCTGGCACCAAAATCAAAAGCTGATTTTGCGTTTGTCCAGCACATGATCCATCAACTGGATGACAACGGCACGATGGCGGTTGTCTTGCCGCATGGTGTGTTGTTCCGCGGAGCGGCAGAAGGAATCATCCGCCAGTTCCTAATTGAAGAAAAGAACTATTTGGACGCAGTCATCGGCTTGCCGGCCAATGTGTTTTTCGGTACGTCTATTCCTACGTGTGTCTTGGTATTCAAAAAGACGCGCAAAGCAGAAGATAATGTTATCTTCATCGATGCTTCGAAAGAATTTGAAAAAGGCAAGAACCAGAACAACCTGACTGATGAAAACGTCGGTAAGATTGTTGATACGTATAAATCACGTGAAACGATTGAACGGTATTCTTATGCAGCAAGTTTGGAAGAGATTAAAGAGAATGACTACAACCTGAATATCCCCCGTTACGTTGATACTTTCATTGAAGAAGAGCCAGTGGATCTGGAAGCTGTGCAGGTGAGATTGACTGAAATTGATCAGGAAATTGAAGAGATTGATCGGGAATTAGAGCAGTATTTTAAGGAATTGGGGGTTGGATTAAGTGAACGTACCTCAGTTGAGATTTGATGGGTTTAAGGAATCATGGACAAAGGTAGAACTTAAAGATATTGCTGAAGGTATTACAGCCGGTAAATCTGATTTTGGTTCAAAATTAATCGAAACTGTAAATATTATTCCTGTTTTGGGTTCTACAGGAATAATTGGGTATAGAGCTGATGCTGAGTATAAAGGAGATTTTATTCTAATCGCAAGAGTCGGTGCGAATGCTGGTAGAGTGAATTACTATTCGGGTGAAGTTGGTATTAGTGATAACACAATATTTTTACAACCAAAAAAAGATAGTGATTTCAAATTTTTACTCAACTACTTGTACAGTATTGATTTAAATAAACTATCTTTTGGATCAGGCCAACCACTAATTAAATCTAGCGAACTAAAAAAGTTGTCCCTTTATATCCCTTCACTTCCAGAGCAAAAAAAAATATCTGCTTTTTATACTGTGCTCAATCGTAAAATCGAAATACAGAAAGAAAAAATTGAGAAGCTGGAGCAGTTTAAAAAAGGCATGATGCAGAAGATTTTCTCACAGGAGTTGCGGTTAAAAGATGAGGATGGCGGGGAGTTTCCAGAGTGGAAAGTGAAAAGCTTAATGGAGCTAGGTGAATTCAAAAGAAGCTACTCTTTTTCTAGAAGTTATGAGGGAGAAGGAAAGTATTTTCATATACATTATGGAGATATTCACACTAAACTAAATTCTATAATCGACACTGACACTGAGTTGCCGAATATTAATGTTAATGGAGATTTAGAAGAGTTGGAGGTAGGAGATATCTTATTTGCTGATGCATCTGAAGATTATAAAGACTTAGGAAAAGCAGTTGTCATAATAAATAATGAAAATAAAAAAATAGTGGCGGGCCTACATACTCATAGGTTTCGACCGTCTTCTTTAATAAACCCTGTTTATCTTATGTACTTTACTAAAACAGATTATTATTCTTCATTCATAAGAATGTATGGCACAGGAGTATCAGTACTCGGAATTTCAAAAACTAATCTTGGAATAATGGATGTTCCTATTCCTTCAGTAAAAGAGCAAGAAAAAATAGCAGATTATCTTTTGAGTATTGAGAAAAAGATTAAAAAGGAAAAAGAGAAGTTGTTGGCTTTGGAGGAAGAGAAAAAAGGGTTTATGCAGGGGATGTTTATATGAAATTATATGTCTATATCTTTGGTTCTTCAATTAAAATATAAATTAGTAATATTATTTTAAACTGCAATTCATACAAAGGAGAAGTGTAAATGAATCAAATTAGAATTAGAAACTTACGTAGTCTTAAAAACACTGGATATATAGATATAAAGCCTTTAACAATACTTGTAGGAAAAAATAGTTCTGGAAAAAGTACATTTCTTAGATTTTTCCCTCTAATGAAGCAGACCCTTTCTACTAAAAAAATTGAGCCAATGCTTTGGTACAGTAAAGAAAATGTTGACTTTGGAAGTTTCGATGAAAGTTTGAATAATTCTAGTGAAGAAAAAATAATAGGATTCGATTTTAAATTTCATTTGAATGAGACTCGTCCATATATGAGAATAAAGAACGACATATCAACACCTATTTCATTAAGTGTTGATTTAAATGAAAAAAATATTATAAGAGTCAGTTTTTTAATCATGGAGAATGAAATTACTATTTATGAAGTCGAGAATGGATACAAAATAAAAATTAACGATGAAGAAACAACCGGTTTGTTCAACGTTCCAAGACCAACTGTTCTTGAAAATTTTTTACCTAGATTTATAGTAAGCAAGAAAATTAATGAGGAAGGGAAACTAGAAGGCGGTAGGGGCAGATCTGTATCTGATTACTATGAAAATATAGTTTATAATTATCTATTAGCTAAAAGTGATCAAGAAAATGACCAGAAATTTCAGAGTAGATTACGAATGCAAGTCAATTCTTTTTTTCAAGAATTAACCAGAAGAAATTTGGATTTAATAGCCAATAAAGACAGAGACTTAATAGAAAAAATAGAAAAATCTTTAGAAAGTCGTATAAATTCTCTTGAATTTCATATTGAGGATAATGAATTCGAATATAACGATGAGCTTAGCATTAATGGAAAAGGAACTAAAGTTGAGAATTACGTAACAGAAATACTTAAATCTTTAAATAATGAACAGTATGAAGAAATAAATAATTTGTTTTTAGGAGCATATTTAGAAAATTTAATCGATCAAACTAACAGTTATTTGTCTATTTATTTTTCTCATGTTCATTATATTGCACCAATTAGAGCAAGTGCCCAAAGGTATTATAGATTGCAAGGAGTTTCAGTAGACGAAATAGACCCTCAAGGTGAAAATATTCCAATGGCTATTAACCATTTGAACAAACAGAAAAAGAAACAGTTTAAAGAATGGATGAAACAAAGCTTTGGTTTTCAGATAGATACCAAAGCGACAGGTGGACATGTTACTCTAAACATCTCTTTTGACAATAATGAGAATCTTAACTTAACAGATACAGGATTTGGCTTTTCTCAAATACTTCCTATTTTATTACTTCTTTGGAGAATTGAAAGTAATACTAACACAGATCCAGTCAATAGAAAATTGTTATGGTTAAAGCAAAATAAATTCAATAATATTGTAATTGAACAACCAGAATTACATTTGCATCCAGCTCTTCAAGCGCGGTTAACAGATGCTTTAGTTAAATGTATTGAAAAAAGTAAAGAAAATGGAGTATTACTAAATATTATTATAGAGACCCATAGCGAAACTATTATTAATAGAGTTGGACAGTTGGTTTATAAAGAAAAGATTGATCAAAATTTAATTAATGTTTTAATTTTTGGAGATTTAGAAAGTCAAAATCCATCAGAAACCTCACTCACTAGTGTTGCATACGATGAAGAAGGTATTATCAAAGATTGGCCCTTAGGCTTCTTTTATCCGGAGGTATAAAGAATGTTGATATATTTGGATTCTTCTCTAGTAGACTATTTTACTCATACACCACCTTCACCTGGAGACCTTGAAGCACTAGATAATATAATCTCTAGCCATAGAAAAGGCTATCACTATATTTCTTCTACTAGAAGATGTTTAGAGTATTTTAGCAATTTAGACGGGCTAAGCCTACTCTGCAAACAACATTTAAAGATGTTAGAGCTGGATTATACAACTTCAGGAAACATATCTAGATATATAGAAACCAAGATTATTGTTATGCCTCCCCAATACTCATATAAAAGAGTCGATACTGAAATTCATGGAGAGTTCGGTAAACATTCATACTTCACATCTGTTTTTAAAATTCCATTATCTAGATTTCTTGAACCAGAGATGTCAGAAAAGACTAGAATGGTTTCTGAACATCTAGACGATTGTCATTTCTATGAATTCATTGCCAATAATTTTTCTGAACACAGACATTTGCCAAGCTCTATCGCTTTTGATCTTTTAAATGGAGGCGGAGATGTTACTTTTCAAGTTTTTGAAGAGAAAATAAATAAAAAGTATATAGTTTTCGCTATAGCAGATAGTGATAAAAGAGAACCTGAAGCAGCAATAGGTACAACAGGAAAAAAGGTAATTGAGGTATTTGATACATATAAAATTAATAACATTATAAATTATGAAATATTGCCGGTTCATGAGAAAGAAAATTTATTTTCTAGTATAATTTATGAAAAATTTGGTGAAAATATTAAAGAATCAGCATTAAAACAATTGAGGATTATAGAAGAAAACGATGGTAATAACAAAATTTTTCCTTATTTAGACCTTAAAGAAGGGTTGCATTCTGAAAATTATTTAAATTACTTTGATGAAGTTTTTGATATACCTAATCTTATTCCCAAAAAAGAAGAGGAATGTCGAAATTTTAATAATGAATTTAGTGGAACAAAAGAAGAGTTTTTGAGATATATTAACAGCCAAAAGATAATGACACGACAAAAAAAAGTGAAAATGTATTTAATTGAACCTTTAAGCTCCAATCCTTTGCGCAAATTTGATGTTATTAGTTTAAATAAAAGAATTAATGAAAAAATTAATACTATGCATCCAAATACACCTCAGATAATTAAGGAAAGAGAACAAGAAAATTTAAAAATACTTGATAATTTAGGTGAATATTTATTGGACTTTCAAAAAAGTTACTTTACTATCTTAGGTACACAAATTAAAGAATGGGGACTGGCCAATCCAAAGCGTTCTGCTTATTGATATGAAGGAACCGGTAAAATCAGTAGTAAAAAGAATTCTCATTGGATTTATATGGTGGTTAGGAAAAATCGGCTCAACTCTCTTGTTTGAAAATAAATAGGACCACTTCCCAGGTGCAGACACAATCCTAAACAATTTTTCCCGTACACAATAATTTATACTGCACGCATCGCCGCTCTGAGAAAATCAACTTTCCTCAAGCGGTTTTCTTATTCTTATGAGTGGTTCTCTGCTGTCCGAAGTGGCTCTAAAGCGTGTCCGTCTTGGTTCTATTTTATGGCACGAGTGGTTCTCAAGTCTGTCCTTCTTCAGCCCAAAAGTGAATGAAATCATAAACAATAAAAACCAACTAAAAGGAGATAGCCACATGCCACTGGAAATCGTACGAAATGACATCACGAAAATGAAAACCGATGCAATCGTCAACGCTGCAAACTCTAGTCTGAAGATGGGTGGCGGTGTGTGCGGTGCGATATTCCATGCAGCGGGAGCTCAAGCATTGCAAGAGGCATGCGACCGCATCGGCCATTGTGCTGTGGGTGAAGCAGTGTATACGGAGGCTTTTTCTCTAACTGCTGATTTCATCATCCACACGGTCGGGCCTGTTTGGGAAAGCGGAGACCATAATGAAGAAGCCCTGTTGCGGAACTGTTACCGCAACTCCTTGGAACTTGCAAATCAGCTCGAATGTGAATCAGTCTCGTTTCCACTCATCTCCACCGGAATCTTCGGCTATCCGAAAGAAGCGGCTTTGCGGATTGCCATTTCTGAAATCGAAGTTTTTCTAATCGATCACGAAATGCATATTTATCTGGTCGTATTCGACAAGCAGTCTTTCGGAATCAGTGAAAAGCTCTACCAGTCGATTTCCGCCTTTATTGATGAAAATGAAGTCACAGCAATGGAGAAAAAGGATAGCCGGTATCGGAGGGTAAGGGAGCCAAAGCTCGACTTGTATCCCCTGCTTGAAGAAAACAGAATGGAAGCCCCAATCGATATCAGTCTGGAAGATTTCTTTGAAGATATGGATGAATCATTTTCAGAACGGTTGCTCCGTTTTATTGACGAGAAAGGCATGACCGATACAGAGACCTATAAAAAAGCGAATATCGACCGGAAATTGTTTTCCAAGATTCGCACTTCCCCTGGGTACACGCCGATGAAAAAGACCATCGTCGCCTTTGCCATAACGCTGGAACTGGATCTTCATGAAACGGACAACCTGCTTGAAAAAGCGGGGTACAGGTTATCGCGCAGCCAACACTTCGATCTGATCATCATCTATTTCATTGAGCGGAAGATGTACAATATTCATGAGATTAACAATGCGTTATTTGCGTTTGACCAAACGCTCCTAGGTGCTTGAACTGTCGCTTCTAAAGCGACCTTTTCACCTCTAGAATATCATATCCTTAAGTTGGTAAGAAAACTTGAGGAGGAACACGAGATGAAAACGCAAACGACAGAACTGGTCTTTATTCTCGACAAAAGCGGTTCGATGGCAGGGCTCGAAAAGGATACAATAGGTGGCTTTAACGCCTTGCTTGAAAAACAACGCAAGCTTCCTGGCGAAGTCCGTGTCACGACGGTGTTGTTTAATCAGGGCTATGAACTGTTGCACGACCGGATTTCGCTGGAAGGCATTTCTCCGCTGACTGAGACGGATTATGAAGTGGGCGGCATGACGGCGCTGCTCGATGCGATCGGTTCAACGATCCAGAAAATAAGCAACGTGCAAAAAAACACCCTGCAAGACCAGCAAGCCGACAACGTGATGTTTGTCATCACTACGGATGGCATGGAAAATTCCAGCTGTGAATACAATTACAAAAAAATCCATGAAATGATTGCGCAGAAGAAAAGCGCAGCCAATTGGGAATTCATGTTTCTCGGTGCAAATATCGATGCGGTGGCCACTGCTAGCCAATTCGGAGTCGAGGAGGAATTCGCGGTCAACTACCATGCAGACGCGGAAGGCACCGAGCTGAATTACCAAGTGGTGAGTGAAGCGGTCGCTTCTTTCCGGAAAGGGAAGAAGATTGATCGTGAGTGGAAGAAGGATATTGAGAAGGATTATAATTCGCGTGGGAAGAAATAAAGTCTGCTCGTTTCCTTCTCGATTTATGCAATCGCAAAATTGTAAGATATAGCCTGGGCGATCATAAAGACGCTGCCCGGGTTGAAGGAACTTCCAAGAGACTGTTATATCCAAAATGAAAAGTAAAAATGCCTTGCCGACAAAAAAACGGAAAGGCATTTTCTTTTCTAAGAAACTAGGTTTCCCCACGGACGCTTACTTTTAAAAAGCGTCCGTGGGAACAAAAGAATTCTAAGCGATGTTGATTAAACATTACAATTTCATACATAACCACACCGACTGCAACAGCATTTCGGTGTGGTTTTTCTTTTTCTCCATTCTTATATATTAAATTGTAAATTTGTCGCTTCCAAGGAAGAAGAAATAAAAAAACACTACTTTTTATCCTTTTATTAGAAAATTATGAGTTAATTTTTCTTAATACCTGTTAAACTAAAATTCAATAAACTTAGTTTTAAATAGGAGGAAAAATTTGTGGCAGCAGACGAAGTTTCAATCGGGAAAGTGCAACAAATGTTGGATTGGGCATATGAAAAATCTTTAGATGGTATTCCTGGAATGGATTCAGCTTATGAAATGGCGGAGAATTTTTTATCAAAACATGATTCCGCTGATCAAGCAATAGACAGTTTGATTCGGTGGCAAAATACTAAAGCCGCCACTAGTGGCTTTCTTACCGGATTGGGTGGAATAATTATAATGCCTGTTACTTTGCCCGCAAATATTGCTTCTGTTATGTATGTCCAAGTTAGAATGATAGCAGCTATTGCACACATGAAAGGCTATGACTTAAAAGATGATCAAGTTAAAACTTTTGTGTTTGTTTGCCTAACGGGAAAATCAGCATCGGATATATTCAAGTCAACTGGTATTAAAGTAGGTAATGCCTTTGCAAAGCAAGGCGTTATAAAGATACCAGGTAAAGTGATTTTAGCTATAAATCAAAAAGTTGGTTTTAGATTACTCACGAAATTTGGAGAAAAAGGATTAATAAATTTAGGGAAAGCCATACCCATAGCTGGCGGCGTTATTGGCGGAGCTGTCGATGGAATAGGAACCGGGATAATTGGAAAGACAGCCAAGAAGGTGTTTGTCTGAGTACAGAGAATTATGATAGCTTCTCTGGCAAAACATATCTACAGCTTCATATATAAAATTTCCACTTCCAAACCTATGGATTTATACCAGTTAAAAAATCAAATATATATTCATTCGATCCAAAAGCAAAAGGATAGATTATCTTGTTGCCTAAACGAGTGGAAGGATATGTGAGGAGCAAATTCAGATGAAAAAGCTGTTAGTAGGAGTTATTATTTCAATGTTACTTATTGTAATCGCCGGTTTGGTTGTTTTTATTCAATTTAAACCATTTGGTATTACTTCTAGCCAAAGTTCTAATACGTCTTTAATCCAGGAGCGAGTCGTGGAGGTGTCAGAGCTGGCGACATTGAAGTATGAGTACAGTAAAGCAATGGTAAATCGGGATGACAGGAAAATTCTGATGACTGATATTCGCTTTGCAGAGACGATAAAGCTCGTAGAGTACACGGGATATCTGAAAGCTGGGTCGGATCTTTCGAAAGTGGAAGTGGCCTATGACGAAGTGGGCAAACAAGTTACAGTTAGAGTTCCAAAAGCGAAAGTTCTGGATAATGTTGTCGAGCTCGAAAATTTGAAGATTGAAGATGTGAAAGGGAATATCTTTTTAGATCCTCCTACCCAGAAAATTATTGAAGACATCAATACTGAAAAAAAGAAATTTGAAGAAGAGAAAATCGAGCAAGGATTTTTAACGGAAGCCGATAAAAGAACAGAGGAAGTTTTAAAGTCATTCTTAAAATCCGATGAAGAAAATGAAATAATCATTGAATTTTATTGAAAATAACGCCCTGTCTCAAATCCCATTCAGTTTATTAACTACAATTGCATGAGGAATAAGCCGTAACCAAAAACCTCAATGGTTAACGGATACGGCTTTCGTATTTTTATCTCAAGAGGTAACTATTCATAATTTTTTCTTACACAGGGACAATCTGGGGACTGCTGGAAATGATGATAGTTGGAAGTTCAGTGTAATTGCGGCTTCATTCCTGTGGTTGGGTAGGCCTAGGCTGACCCGTTCGCTGGCACTGCAGGAGAAAGAGCTTGATTGGATCAATGCTTCAAGAACCCTGGGGAGTAACCCAATCAAAATCATATTTTCACAGATGATGCCGAACCTGGTGGGTATCATCATCGTAAACGGAACATTATCACTTGCTGCAAATATTGGCATAGAGTCGGGGCTGTCTTTCCTCGACTTTGGTTTCCTTGAAGCCTACCTGTCTCTTGGAACCTTGCATTCTTATGCGCCCCATACCCAGACACTGCAACACAGACGGTGGGTATGGCTTTGGCAGCATTGCGGATCTATGTGTATGTAACATCTGCCAACCATTACGCCGTGCAGGGGGACGCGAGACAAAGACAGGCTGAATACATCACAAAAGGCAGCAACTCCGGTTGTTGTCTTTTAATAAGCTATTGTTACAAGAATTTAGTAATTGTCACAGGAAAGTAACATAATTGTTTTATTTTTAGTAAATTCGGGTAATTTATTTTCAAAGACGTTTCATAATTTTTAGTTTTGATATGAAAGTCTTACCTGATTTTTATACTGGGTTTTAGGGTGCTGAATTTTAATCTCTATTCAGTTTACTATTTTAGAAAAGGGAGGAAAAACGATGGCGAAATTTTCGTGGGCAAGATTAATGCTCTTTACAATGCTGATCTTTGTATTGGCTTTGGCAGCATGTGGCAATGATGAAACTTCAAACGAAGAATCACCTGCTGATTCGGATGCTACAACAGAAGAAAGTGCTGAAACAGAAGAAGGTGTTGAAGAGGGCACTGAAGAAGCCGCTGAAGAGGGCACTGAAGGAGTCGATGATGGAAGTGCAGAATCTCAACCAAAAGTTACTGAGTTTGAACCAGCATTTCCAGAACAAACAAGAGCACCTGCAGTAGTGACTGAAACAGAACTTAATGAAGAAGTTGTTGTTGACGGTCTTGGCGTGTCTTGGGGTATGGAAGAGTTTGAACCAAACCGCTTACTTGTTACGCAAAGAGATTCAGCAGAACTTCTTATTGTAAACCTTGATGAGTTCGCTGTTTCAGAACCAATCGAAGGTACACCAGAAGTAAATAGCGAAGGTCAGGGTGGTTTACTTGATGTAGCCGTTGCACCTGATTTTGACGAATCAAGAATGGTATTTCTGACGTATTCTGAAGATGCTGAAGATGGTACTGTAACTGCAGTCGGTAAAGGTGTTTTATCAGAAGATGAAACTTCACTGGAAAACTTTGAAACAATCTTCCAAGCAACACCAGCATATGAAGGTGACTTACACTATGGTGGACGTATTATCTTTGATGAGGATGGCAACCTATTCTTAACAACTGGTGAACGTTCAGATGATCCAATTCGCGAACGTGCGCAAGACTTGGATGCTTACTTAGGCAAAGTCATTCACATTACACAAGATGGAGAAGCAGTAGATACGAATCCATTTATCGAAGATGAAGAAGCACTGGATGGTATTTACAGCTACGGTCACCGTAATATTCAAGGTGTGGACTTCCACCCTGAAACAGGAGACTTGTGGATTGTTGAATTCGGTCCACAAGCTGGGGATGAACTGAATATTGTTGAACCAGGCAATAATTATGGATGGCCGATTGTTTCTTATGGCATCGAGTACACTGGTGAATTAATCAATGGTGGTATTTCAGAACACGAGGCGCAAGGCTTTATTGAACCAAGATATTATTGGGATCCAACAAGTGCGCCAAGTGGTAGTTCATTCTATGATAACGATGCAATTCCTGAATGGGAGAACAACTTGTTCATCGGTGGTTTAGTGTCGAGCTATATTGCACGTGTCGTTATTGAAGGTGACACCATCGTTGGAGAAGAACGTCTATTAACTGATAAAGGCGAACGTTTCCGTGATATTCTTGTAACTGAGGATGGCGCGCTTATTGCAAGCACTGATGGCGGTACGATTTATAAGATTACTGCAGCAGATGAATGAAAACGCGCCACTGTGTCAAAAAGGATTGAGTTCATTAACTACAACTGCATGAAGAATAAGCCGTATCTCGTAGCCTCAAAGGTTAACAGATACGGCTTTCGTATTTTTATCTAAGAAGTAATTGACTTTGATGAAGAACTTAATGCTGTTCAGATTTCCATAAGCAGTATATCTGGGATCATATACACCGGCTGATCAATAAAATTAGCGTATCTCTCGGCGCTTGTTGCGCTTTATTCAAGCTCATATTTTGTTTGGGAGTTGTGTCGTTCCCTGGGAAGTGGGATTCTCAAGTACTAACATGCAAAAAAGTATGTGAGCTATCCTAAATAATCACGATAGTTGCTAAATGAACTAAATATTCTAATATTTTTAATCTTTTGACTGGAAAACGAACGTAAGTTCTGTTATATTAAATGCATACCACTATGGAATGAGGTGTATTTCGATGGTGCTTGCAATCAAAGAAGTGAACGGATTTGAAAAAGGAAAGAAATATACGAAGGAGCTTGAGTTTGTTTCTTGCTTTGAAAACGACGAATATCGAATAATCGCTTTAATAGATAGAGATGGCAATGTTTTTTATTGGACAACTACAGAAAATTCGCTTGAATATCGAAACTTCCGCAAAAAAGCTACTTACACATTTAAAGTTAGCTATATTTCTACAATAGTCGGTCCTTCCAGACCTAAGGTCATTATTGCGGAATTGAATGATGGAACAGCTGAAAACGGCATGTATGGTAAGGCAGAGCAATATAAATTAAATGCTTAATATAAATTTGTAAGAAGAGGCTAAAGGAATGATCCCATCACGGACCTATTCCTCCAGCCTCTTTTATATTTCTATCCTCACTCCGCTCCAAAAGCCACAATCCCATAAGCCTCCAAATACATTTTCAACACACGCACCCATTGTTTTTCAGTTGCAAGCGCCACATGCCCATCCGGCCGAATCAGGTACAGCGCATCTTGCTTGAATCCTGCGTCTTTCATCTGTGCTTCCCAGGCAAACTCATGGAGCTGGAGCGATTGCGAGTGGGCAAAGTCAATGAGCTCGGGCTGTGCTTTGCCGTATATATGGATTTGCCAATCGGCTGAGCGCAGCGGCGCAAAATTATCGCCTATGTCAGTTTTGATCCAAGGCAAGCGCATGCCGCCGTAGACTTTGCCGGCTTTGCCTTTGCTCAAGAGGCTGTTGCGGTAATTGATGTGGATTTGAGACAAGATCTTAAACGCATTTTTTGAGGGGAAGGAAAATTTGAATACTGACGGCAGGACATAGGGTACGGCATACTCCCGCAGCAACGTGCCGCGCAGTTTTTGGCTGACGATCGTTTGGAACGCTTTGTCGGTTGTCGCGATCAACCGGCGCGCAAAGACGATTCGCTCTTTTTCGTAGGTGCTCAATATTATAGGGTCGCCTTTACCTTGAACTACCGCTGCGAGTTTCCACGCCAGATTGAGGGCGTCCCCAATGCCGGTGTTCATGCCTTGTCCACCGGCAGGGCTGTGCAGGTGGGCGGCGTCGCCTAAGATGAAGACGCGCCCTTTGGCAAAGTGCTCGCTTACGCGGTTATGGACGCGGTAGGTCGAAAACCAATTGACCTTGGCCGCGTGCACACGGATTTTGTTTTCAATGTACTCGCTGATGTCATGGTACTCGAGATCGGTGCGTTCGTTCAATTCCTCGGGCACAATGCCGAGGATTCGTTTGGTGTTGGCGTTGCGGACGGACATATAGAGCATAAAGCCGTCATTGTCCATGTACATGTTCATCTTTTGCATGTTGTCTGTCGGTTTCTCGGTTTCGATATCGGCGACAAAAAATAATTGCTTGTACGTGCCGCCGGGAAAGTCGAGTCCCAGTCCTTTTCGGACCATGCTGCCGGCTCCGTCGCATCCGCATAAATAGGCAAATTCTGCTGTTTCTTCTGGCTGTCCTTGTTGCTGCATCACGGCGTTCACGCCAGCTCCCGTGTCTTCAAAAGAAAGCAACGCGGTATTCCATTCCACTTCGACGCCAATTTTGCTTAATTCGTCCACCAGAATTTCTTCGTGCTCGTCTTGCGGTAAACTCAAGATAAACGGAAACGGACTCAGCCCTTTGCCCAACTCATGGAATTTCACTGTGGCTCTCACTCGTTTGCCGTCGCTGACATCCAGCGACAAAATCGGATGGCCCCGCTTGATGTTGCGTTCGGCCAGGCCCAGTTGCTCGTACTGCTCCAATATGCGCGCATGCACGGCAAGCGCACGTGACGCTGTGCCGGTTCCTGCGTTTTTATCGATGATCCGAAAGGGCACGCCTTGACGCGCCAGGCTATAGGCAAGAGCCAGGCCAGTGGGGCCAGCTCCGACGATTAAGATTTGTGGGTTCATCCTAGAGACCTCCTAATGAGTATCACGCCTGCTGATCGATCCAGTTTCAAGTGTCATGTAAAGCTATAAAATCGGGTATAGGAAAAGTGCTTATAAGAAAAAAACAGGTGATACCGAACCGAAAAGATCTTGTACAGCTACTATATCCTTAATCGACCCATTTCAAGCAAGGGACGCTCAAAAAAATTGTGTCGTCCTGGGACAAGAAATAATTCTGAACGTTTCTGACAAAACAATACGATTTAAACACGGAGCAATTAGGGGAACGTGATAGAATATCAGGTAGTGGGATATTAAATCTTCATATAGTAAGTGGTATTATCTTGCCTAGAAGGAATTGCAACATTCATGAGGGATAGATGAATTGAAAAGGATGGGATAGCAAAGTGAACAAAACCGTAGAACAAAAAATGAGCGAGCTGCTCGAAGCGTTTAACCGTTTTCCGAATTGCAAGATTGAAAAAGATGTGGACGACCGGCTTCTGATCGCCAGCGATAAACCAGTTCCCTGGAGTGGCGCGGAATCGTCGCATAAAATTGGGTACATTACGCCTCATAAATCGGCGCTGGGCCTCTATATTGACTTTCCGCATAATTATTTAGACATTGACAAGGTGGAGGATATCATAGATCCCGAAGAAACATTGAATTACTACTCGCCAGGCAAAAAGGCTTCAGCAGTGAAAAGCTGGTGGCGGTTCCGGTCAGACGAGAAATTCGACAGCATCCACCTGGTTCTGAGAAAAACAGAGCTGGAATTGTATGATTTCAAGAGAGAAGAATGGGTACGATTGATGGAAGAGATCACGGCTGTTCATAAGTAATTGATAGTCTAGCCGAATGGCGGGACTTCAATAGCGCTCTTATGCCGAACAAATTTCAAGTTACTAACTATATTTCCACACTTGCTGAATCAACCTGGCAGGTGTGTTTTTTTATTGTCCCGCACTCAGTAAGTGGCCTGAAGGAGTGAGGAAAGTATAGTGTATCCTTTATATCTAATTGGTAGTTAACTATGCAGTACAAAGCAATGATGTATAAGGAATAGAGTATATTTGCACCTAATTGCTTCAAAATTTTTGGCATTAATTGGCATCTTTCGGTTTATTAAAAAGAATGAAGAAACGTCTGAGTATATAGTAGCACCACCTGTGGTATAGAATAGGAAGAAACTGATCTACTAAAAGCATTGGAGGGTGAAAAATGAATGAGTTTATTGAGTTTAGAAATCGTGTTTATGACAATGAAAGTAATCATAGTTATCCTCTCCAATTTTTAGATGAGTACATAAATAACAGTAAGGCGATAAACTCCGATGAAACAAGAGTGATCAAGCAAATTCGAACGATAAAGCAACTAGAGCTGAACAAGCAACTAAGTGAAAAAGAAATAGATGAATTGATCTCGTTTTTGGGAGAGCATTCCTCTACAGACCGATTTATAGTAGATGCTGTTTTAAACTTATTCACTGATGAGATCAAGCAAGGAGTAGAGAGAAAAATAAAAGACGTACTATTGAACCAACAGTATGATAGTCAAAAGCTCTATCACGTTTTGGACATTTGTATTGAATGTGGTCTAGATAGTTTAAGTGATGACGATATCTTATTTATGCTTCAGAAATACAAACTGGATTTAGAGATCACTTCTATCTTACTGGACTATATGGATCGTTTTAAAAGACACGGATTTAAAGATCATCTCCATAAATTGTTGACCTTAGATTACCCAGATAGCATAAAAATCCAGGGAATAAATTTATTAGCGAACTTGTATTCAAGAGAAGCTGTTGATCAATCATTTGTGGAGAAGCATATAAGAAATGAGAAAAACAAAGTGTTTTTTGATAGTTATATGGACTTTCTCAAGACAGATTTCAAATTTGAAAAGCCAGGTGTTTCAATTTTGCAGTCAATGTTTTATGGAGATTTTGAAGGCAGCGGGAAAGGAAACAATGGAGGGTTAGCCGTATTATTAAAAGGTTTGGGTGAAGAGATATCGAAAGATAGTCGTATATCCCATGTATTTACGATTACGATAACTCAAGAATTAAATAAGCCCTTTATAAGCTTTCATGGAGATAAACATATATTTATTAGATTGCCAATCTATTTAGATCAGTCGGTAAGGGACAAGTTTATCAAAAGAGAGTTATTTATAAAACGATATATAGCCAATTTTTTAAAGCAGTCAAACATAAAGCCCGATGTCTTTCATATCAGATTTCTGGACAACGCTTCTAAAGCGGTTGCTCATCTATGTAAAGAATGGAATAGAAAACTTGTATTTACACTAACGCCAGACCCACACCGAAACATGTTTGATGGAAGGGGCCAGTTAAAAGAACTTGATTTTAACGAGCTGATTGAAAAACTGAACAAGATAAAAATAGGTGATGAATTAATCCACACAAGCGATGGAATCGTTGGTATAGGGAATGCAGATGTGAAAACAGAACTTGAGGTATATTTCCCTCAATTTAAAGATGAAAATGTAAATAGAAAAATAAAAATGATAGGTGAAGGCATACAACTAGAAAAATCAATTGATGTAGAGGACATGGCTATATTTTCAAATCGCCTTATACCATTAAGTGAAACAACGAAAGCCTTTTTTGAAAGACCTGTAATCTTAAACGTAGGGAGACTATCTGTTTTAAAAGGGCAGATTGAACTTTTAAAAGCGTGGTCAAACTCCAAGCTTTCGGAAACTCATAATCTTTTAATAATCGGGGGAGACCTAGAGAGACCCAATAAAGAAGAAGAAATGGTTATGGATTTTTTTAAGGATTACTTACAAAGGAATCCTCAATTCAAAGACAGGTTCATACATAAAGGTGCCATGTCGAATTTGGATATAAGATTGCTTGAAAAGAATATTATTAAGAGAGACTTTACCCACCCTCATATCTATCTGTGCTCAAGTGTAAAAGAAGAGTTTGGCATAGCTATTCTAGAAGCTATGTCGATAGGATTTCTAACCCTGGGCCCGATAAAAGGTGGGGTTAAAAGTTATATGAAAAATGGGGAAAATGGCTTTTTAATCGACACAAGCAATTGGGAAACGATTGCAAAGGACGCGGAAAACCATCTTTATGATTCTAAAATCGATAAAGATGAAGTTAAAAAAATTCAAGCTGCAGGACAAAAAACGGTAGATGAAAATTTTTCGATTAAAAAGATTTCAAATGAGTTTGTATCATTTTATTTGTCTTTAAAAGGAGAAGAAGATCATGAAATATAAAAAAATATTTTTTATCAGTCCCCCTTTTTATTCGCATTTTAACCCGTTGTTGGTGTTAGCCAAAAGTTTTCAAGAATATGGTGCAGAAGTGACCTTTGGCTGCAGTATAGAATTTAAGGAAAAAATATTGAAAGAAAATTTGAATTTTTATGAAATCGATATAAGTGCAAATAAAAATACAGGCAAAGGTGAAAACACCATACAACCAGATACTGAGAGAATAAGATTGGAAGAATTTTTTGAGTCGACAAGAAAAGGTGCAGTAGAAACACTGATTACTCAGTCTCGCCACAGAAAGGCTGATATGCTTTACAATCCACAAGAGCTTATCGATAAGATAAAGTTCATAGATGATTCAATAGATGTTGATCTTTATGTGGTGGACATATTGTCGTACTCTGTTACGCTGAGCCTGTATTTTTTAGGACTGCCTTTTGTCACATTTTGTCCGCCTCATCCCAATACGATTCCAAAAGAAGGAAAGTATTTTAATGTACCGAAAAACTGGCCTGAGGCGATAACGGTCAAGGAAGAAGATTTGAGGATGCTAAAGCAGGTTTCAACTCAAACCCAGAGAGAATTTACTGAAGTTTTCAACGATATTATTACTGGAAACAAGTCTATTGAAAAAATCAGCAATGCGTTTAGTTTGGTCTCTGAAATAGCTGTGATCTACAACTATTTTGATTTTAACAACATTGAAAAAAATGAAGAAAACCCAAAGGAACTATTTATCGGGAATTCATTTGAAGTGGCTGCGTTAGACGAAGAGTGGCTGGAAAAAATAGATACAAAAGAAAAAATCATCATGATCAGTTTAGGGACTTTTTTATCCAATCGAAAAGATGTACTTGAAAAACTGATCCTATCGTCCAGAGAAAGTTACCCTGATGCGCTATTGATCGTTTCTGCAGGCAGCAATGCGGAGGAATTAAAAAAATACAGTTCGCCCAATACCATCATAGAAGATTTTATCCCGCAAATCGCGCTGATGCATTATGTGGACACCGTTGTCTTTCATGGTGGATGCAACACGTTAACAGAAGCGATGTACCATGGAAAAGAGATGGTCATCTTACCATTTTCCAGCGATCAGTTTAATATCGCCCATGATGTTGAAAAGAATAATTTAGGAAGAGTGCTGGATCCAAATAATTTCAGCAAAGAAGAACTAGCAAAGGCATTTACTGAAATAGAAGAGATTTCCAAAGACAATTTGCTGCATTGGCAAAACATCTCAAGAGAAAGAGGAGCCGATTATGCAGTAAAAAAAATATTGGAGATCGAATAAAATATAAAAAAAGTGGAAAGAGGTGTTTTATGAAAGAAGCAGTTGGATATGAAGCGAAAGTTAAAAATACAAGTAAATATGATATAGATGGTGTACCCCCATTAAGAGAAGCAATACCTTTGGGATTGCAGCATATTTTTGCAATGTTTTTAGGGAATGTTGCTGTCCCGATTATCATCGCAGGTGTGGTTGGCATCACCGGAACGGATTTAACGATACTGGTTCAAAGTGCCATGATCATGGCAGGAATTGCAACGATTATCCAATGTTACCCAATATGGATGATTGGCGCACGGCTCCCGGTAGTGATGGGTACCAGTTTTGGATTTCTGCCTACAAATATCGTGATTGCAAGCTCCTACGGCATATCAGGATTGTTGGGTGCAAGTCTGATAGGTGGTTTATTTGGCGGAACCTTAGGATTTTTCATAAAGAAATTAAGAAGGTTTTTCCCAAAGATTGTAACAGGTACCGTAGTTCTGACGATCGGTTTGTCACTTTTGCCTACAGGTATTGTATCGATGGCTGGAGGAAGTGGATCTGCAGATTTTGGGTCAGCTAAAAACTGGCTGGTGGCTTTGCTGGTATTGGCCATTGTGCTCTTTTTAAATCGATATGCAAAGGGAATGGCGAAAACCTCCTCTATTTTAATCGGCATTGTCATAGGATATATGGTGGCTTTGCCACTGGGGATGGTAGAATTTACAGCCATAAGAGAAGCTACCTGGTTCTCAGTTCCACAACCCTTTTATTTTCCCATGGAATTTTACTGGGGAGCTATCCTCCCGATGTTAATTATGTTTATCGTGACATCTGTTGAGACAGTTGGAGATGTTACAGCAATGACTACTGGGGGAGCAGGCAGAGAACCTACAAAAAATGAGCTTTCCGGCTCAGTCATAGCCAATGGTTTTACCTCTTCTCTGGGAGCGATTTTTAATTCTTTGCCAAATACATCTTTTAGCCAAAATGTAGGAATGATCGCATTTACAAAAGTAATGAGTAGATATGTCGTAGCTGTTGGCGCTGTGTTTTTAATACTGGCTGGTCTTATTCCTAAGATTGGAGCCCTTGTATCTACCATGCCGCCAGCAGTTATTGGAGGTGCCACAGTCATTATTTTTTCTCAGATTACGTTAACAGGCATAGACATATTGACGTCAGAGCCTTTAAACGAAAGAGCAAAAATTATCATTGGGTTATCTTTGGTGTTTGGACTCGGATTAAGTCAAGTACCCGATGCGATGAACGCGTTCCCAGAAGTTATCAAGTTGCTGTTTGGCGGATCTGGAATAACAATAGCCTGTTTTGTTGCTATTGTATTGAACCAAGTCATTCCAGAGGAATCAATGAAAGAAGACGCATAGGCGAAATCATGCCCCTGTAAAAAAAGGATTCAAATAATAAACTATATGAGTTGAACTAAAGAATTTACTTTTTTAACTCAATAAGAGTGAAGAAACGAAGAAAGTGCTCCAGGCGGACGCTTTCCGCGGACGAAGCTAGCGCAGCGATGCAGGAGCACCTCTCTGCCCTTCGCCGCCTTCCGCTCTTTCTTCTAAGCATCTTCGTACATTTGATCAACAGGATATGGAGCAAACTAGCGGAGACTCCAGCGGGAGCAGTGCAACGACATACAAGAAATCCACTCGGGCGTTTAGCCTGAGTTAGTTCGGCGCAAGCCCGTAGGAAAGATACGGCCGAAAGGAATTCGGGTCGTATCTTTGCGACGAAGCTAGCGTAGCGATGCAGGAGCACCGAGTTTTTAGGAGCTGGTTTGTGGAATATCCATAACAGAGGCGTTAAAACATTAGTTCAACTTATATAGATTTCCTACACTAACGCGCCCGCTGGATTCCAATTGCGGGTGTGTTTTTTTGATTCATTCATTAGGATGGATTGTGTGAGAATTAGACCGAACACAAGGGGGCGTTTAGGGACTACTGAAAGTCAAAGAATCCTGCCCTCCACAAATAGAAAGTTCTAAACGATTCTTGCTGTGTCGCTCCGCAGGAAATTAAAATCTATTCTGAGAGACATTTTTATCCGGCAAAAAGGAATATAAGGAATAACCAGTGCAGCAGTGTAAAAAAGTATAGAAAAGAACAGATTCCCATTAATCGAAGCTGGGGGCTTACGAGCAGTTTTGGAAGAATTTGAGCAGAGGGGTGCAGACGATGAAAAGAATCTTGGCCATCAGCGATATTCACGGAGAGCTTGAACTTTTTGATGAGCTGCTGCAGAAGGCGGAATATGACGCTGTCGGAGATCAGCTGATTTTACTAGGGGATTACGGAGACCGCGGCCCGGATTCAAAAGGGGTTTTGGAGCGGGTCATCGCATTGAAAAAGCGGGGTGCTATTGTCTTAAGGGGCAATCATGATCAAATGATGCTGGACGCTGCAAACGATGAACCCGGTGCGAAGCAGATCTGGGCAAGAAATGGGGCACTTGCGACATTGCAAAGCTATGATCCATCCATAAAAGACATGACGCTTCCAACGGCAGCTGTTTTTTGGGAGCACATCGATTTTATTAAGGAAACGGATTATTACCATGAAACGGATAGCTTCATTTTTGTGCATGCGGGCGTTCAGCCGGATCTGCCGGTTGGGCAGACAGACCCGGCGATCTTGATGTGGATCCGCGATGAATTTTATAAAGCCTATTCGGGAGAGAAGACGGTAGTATTTGGCCATACACCGGCGTTTATGCTGCGGGGTACAAAAAATTACGATGTCTATTTTGGCGACAATCGGATTATTGGCATTGACGGAGGCGCGGTTTATGGCGGACAGTTGAATTGCCTTGAGTTGCCGAGCCGAAAAGTCTATAGCGTGAGGAAGTATTGAAGGAGAGAAATGAAGGTCTTATCCCTGGCAAAGAATCAATTCTAAACGGTTAAGGGGTTTTCTTTTAATTGTGTCGCTCTCTGGGAAGCAGAGCCGAGTTGATTATAAATAATAGAACCTAAAAACTTAATAGACTACAATTTAGACCTGCAAAAAACCGAATGCGTTAACACTCGGCCGGTGCAGGACAAGCTGTATAAGAGCGGCTGGCCAAATTGGAGATGTTCTAAGAGCAACCGCCTACAATTCTGGCAGGGAGAGGGCGGTTACTTCTTTTTAGCTCGCACTGTCTTTAACCATTTTTCATACTTTCGCTGATCCGGTTTCCAATTGCGGATCGTCTCCTGGAGTTCCACTAGTTGCTGCATGTAATGATAAATTTCGGCAGAAAAGATTCCGTCTTGACCTTCAAGTCGGTAATAACCCCAATATGGATCGAGCGTTTCATCTAACCATTCGATTAAATCCGTTTTCTTTGGATATCCAAAGAAAACGCTTTTATGCAAGTCCACCTCATAATTCATCATCCACTCCTCATAAATCCGCCTCATTGATTCGTAGTCATCAATGTAAGGGTGATCGAAATCATCCGGCCCTTCTTCAAATTCCTCGAAACAATCTTCCGAACAAAAAACATTCCCCAAACTGTCTACCCGTCGGTCGATCCTTGGTTTCTTTCTGCATACTTTACAGCGTTTCATTCGATCCCTCCTTGTCTATTAAGACTATACATAGGGATGCTAAAAACTGTTATATCAAGAAAATTACTTTCCTGTGTTGAATCAGGTTTAAGGCATACGACAATACTGTGTAAGAAAAAATCCGTAGTCAGAGGAATGGCCATTCTTACAATAGAGAGATTGAAGCGCAGGAATTATTCCTTTAAACGAATTAAAAAAGCCAGTCGTCGGTGAAAACCCGATAACTGGCTTTTAGTAGCAAGAGTTTGAATCTGACACTTAAAACACGCTGTTAAGCTTTTGAAGTAGTGGATTCTCCTATAAAGCTCAAAGCTTCTTTTAAATAGTTTCTGAACACTTCATGGTTTTCACTCATTGGGAAATGTCCGATGTCGGTCATCTCGATAAATTTCGCGTTTTTTATTTGATCCGCTGTACGCTTGCCATCTTCAGGGGTGGTCAAGTAGTCGTAAGTTCCTGTCATCATGACGACTTTGATTTTATCCCCCTGAATTTGGTCGAGTTTTCCACGCAAGTCATGGTCGACAGAATAGAAGTAAAGGTCTCCTTTGAATGCTTCAGATCCTTGTGTGTAATAGAACCATGTGGCCCAACGGTATTTGTCCGGCGATTGGGGAGCCATTAAATCCCAGACTCCGCTAGCGCAGACTTGTGCTGCGTTTGCGTGTGGATGGTGCCACCAGTCCAGATAAAAGCCAGGAGCATAATCAGCAGCTTCTACAGGGATGACCGCTTCAAAGCGCTCTGGGTAGTGAAGTGCTAGCTGCAGCGCTACATTTCCTCCGAAAGATGATCCCATAAAAATCGGCTTCTCCAGTTCAAGCGCATCACAAAAGGCCACAATGAATTTTGTGAAAAAGTCCGCAGTTAGTTTATATTCTTCCTTCCACCATTCACTATTCAGCGGAGGATCTGATTTTCCGTGACGCGGAAGGTCATAGGCAATGATGCGGTAATTTTGTGTGATTTCTTCATCTTCAAGAAGCCCGGTCCACTGATGATTGTGGCATCCAGCTGTGTGTTGGCATACTATCGGTTGCCCCGTTCCATTCTCCAAGTAGAAGACTCTGTATTCTTCTCCTTCAACTTCAAAGCTTACATAACGGCCCGTTACCGGTGAAATTTTTGAATTAGCCACTAGTATTTCCTCCTCTTGATTTAGTTTAAACTGGCGATCCGACTTCTCGAAGCAACTCTAACTGCGTTGTGATGCAACGGAGATTTTGCATTAACACAATTAAATCTCCTTCAAGTTTCATATCGCCTTGAAAGCTGGCTGCCCAAATCCCGTGATACATGGGAGGTGGTGTAGGCATGGAAAATTTCTGCCATGTATCTGCACTGGCACGGATGGCAAATTGATACGAGTCGAGAGGACCCGGATCCACAGTGATTTTTTCGACCTTTCCAGCATGCATTTGAAGAAGAATCTTTTGGGTTTCCATATCCAACAAATACGTGCAAGTGAAAAATTTTCCATGCGCAGATAATTCTTCGTTTGTATCATTTGCTTCTTGAAAACTAGTCGCCCATTGTTGTTCTTTAGCAACTGCCATAAGTTATTGCCTCCTTGTGTTTTTTAGTAGCGCCTCTTTTTCACGAGTTCCAAAGCTAGTAAAGTCATTGCTTCATATGATGGTTGAAGGGAAAGGACCGTATCAAACCTCCTTCCAAAATAAATAGCGCTATTAAATCAGAATATTCAGTTTATATTGTAACACACCCTTCCAACGAATAGGAGTATAACTTTGGGAATTGCGTCCAGCTGAAGATGTGCCCTATTCCGGCAATACAAACTAACCGCCATTCCGAAAGGGAATGGCGGTTGTTTTGGTTATGTTCACATTAAAAACGATTGCCAGCGATGAAGACAATTCAAGACATGCCCCTCATCCAGCCCAAGAAAACCGAGGCAACCAGCGAAGTAACCTTCTGTTGCCTGCATGGATTTTTCCTTGTGTGGGTTGTATCCAGAGAGCGGCTGGCTAAATTGGAGATGTTCTAAGAGTAACCGCCTACAATCCTGGCAGGGAGAGGGCGTTTACTTCTTTTTTATTGATGGCAATTGCATAGATGATGATTAATAATTAGAAACTTCACTAAAACTGCTCTATTTTATCTACATTCATTTACATCGTTTAATTCCTCAAAATAATATAAATAACATAAACGATATAGATGACGGCTAAAACCGAACCTTCAGTCCTTGAAATCTTATACTTAGTTCTTGCAAGAATCATCAACAGAATGGATACAAGAATCATTACCCATACATCTAGAAATATCTTTGAATCAACAGTTAAAGGACTGATAGCTGCTGAGGTTCCTAGAATGAAGAAAATGTTGAAAATATTGCTGCCAATAATATTTCCTAAAGCAATGTCCACTTGTTTCTTCAAAGCTGCGGTTACAGAGGTGACCAGCTCGGGAAGTGAAGTGCCTACAGCAACTATCGTTAAGCCAACTAAGGTCTCACTCATTCCAAGTGAAAGAGCGATCTGAATGCTGTTTTCTACAACGAGGTTGCCGCCGAACACGATGGCAGCAAGTCCGCCGATTGTTAAGAACGAATTTTTCACCTTGGACACGTTCGCGGTGTCAGCGAGATTTTCTTCTGTGTGCAGCCGTTCTTTCCTTGCGACTTCAAAAATATAGTAAAGAAAAACCGCGAAGAAAAGGAGCAGGATAATGCCTTCAGTTCTTGTAATGAGGTTGCTTTCTAAGGATTGGAGTTGAATATCGCTGATCAGAAGGATCAATGCAACGGAGCCCAATAAGGCGAAGGGAATTTCTTTCCGTATGGTCTCGCTTTGAACCATCAAAGGGAAAACCAGGGCTGTAACCCCTAAAATGAACGTGATGTTAAAGATGTTACTGCCGACTACATTCCCGATAGCTACATCACTGTTTCCTTCGAAGGCTGCAATAAAACTGACGGACGCTTCCGGTGCGCTTGTACCGAAAGCTACAATCGTTAAGCCGATCAATAAAGGCGACACTCTCAAGCTTTGCGCTATTTTCGAAGCTCCTTCTACAAAATAATCAGCTCCTTTGACTAAAAGAGCGAATCCTACTAATAATAAAAGATAAGTCATGCGTTATTCACTTCCTCCCTAATTATTCCTTTTATTCTTAAGAAAAGTAATTTTACTCTTTTCTATGCCCATACCCTTCAAATTATTGTGAAAACCATAAATTTTTTCACTCTGATTAAAAAACTGTTCAATACCAAACGGCGTACCGAAAACAGCACTGTTTCTGGTACGGCCGTTTCTTGATTACATTCACTCTGCCGCTTCTCTTGCGGCCTTCACGCTATTCGGGTCAAAGAAATTATCGACCAAATCATAAATGGTGATGAGCTCGTAAAGAATCTTGAACTCGGGCGGGAACAGGATGGGGTGCATGGCGTCGCTTGTCGATACGCTTTTGCTGTCTTCCCAAAAGAAATCGGTGATGATTTTTAATTGGTCCTGATGCTTTTCGTGGTCGTAGTCATTGGAATGCTGCAAGTCGTCGGCAAGCTCTGCGACGGCGCGCATGATGATATTCCGCTCAGCTGGCGACCACGTAATGCTATGCAGCGGAATGCGGAGCAGCGCGTTCAAATGGAATTCCAGGTTATGCAAAAACAGCAATTGCCTTTCCGCCATGCGAAGCTCAGCTTCCCGGTTGCGGACCCAGGGGTATAAACTGAAATCATCCCGATGGAAATGGATTAATTTCTCCGTCTTTCTGATTTCCGTGGTCAGCCGTTTCACCAGCTCCTTATCTTTTTGAAGATTCGCATCCCCTTCAAAGAGGATTGTATGGAATGTGTGTTCCAGCATGGTTCCTGCACGTTCGCTGATGCTTTGGACGCTTTTTAGAATATCTGTCCGGTAGTTTGGCGGGAAAATGAGCATGTTCACCGCGGTGGAAACAAGCAAACCAACAGTCGTTGTACCGAGTCTGATGAAGAATGAAACCAGCACATGATCGTGGATGACTTCGACCATGGCGACAGATGTCAGTGTGGCAACGAGCAAGCCGGCATGCAGCTTGAGTTTATAGCATACTGTAATCGTGGCAACAGCAGCGAGTGTGTAAGTAATCGGAGCGTTGCCGAAGAGTGTAATAAACAGAACAGCGAATGCCGAACCGATCGCCGATGCCGGGAACCTTACAAGTCCCTTTTTTATCGAATCGCTGACTGTCGGCTCAATCGAAACAATGGCCGTGATGACCGCAAAGACAGGCGGCCAGTTAAGCCATTGACAAATGACGGCTGTTAAAAATATGGCTATTCCTGTTTTTACAATTCGACTGCCTTGGAAAGATCGATTCATATGTTAACCACCATCTTTTTTATGTAGTATTTTTTCTGTAATTCAGTATATCATCCATTTCTGGATAGGCTGCAAGATAATTTAGATTCCATACGAAGGCACACCCGCAAGAGAATCAACTGCGGGTGTGCCTTTTTTCATTTAATCAGCTTTGCGAATTGTGCAATACAGAAGAAACAAAATGATGAAGAGCTGGCGCCCGCCGTTTTCGGGTCGCCTGTTCATAAGAGTAGGCCAGTTCGATTAAGCGCGGTTCGCTGAAAGCCTGGGCGCTGAACGTGACACCGACGGGATGCCCACTGCTCGTGTAGCCGGCAGGGACGGTGATGGACGGATAGCCCGCTCTTGCCGGCTTGGCGGCGCCGCGGTTGTTTTGGAATAACAGCGCATCCAGCTGGTATCCGCTCATGACGAGGTCCAGTCCTTCAGAAGTGGAGCAGCGCCAATCGATTTCCCGGTGTTCCATGTATGTTGGGTCAGTCGGGTCGTCACTTAAAGACTGTGATTTTTCCAGTTCCTCTTGCCCGAATTTCATGCGGCGCTCGGGATCTTTTTTATTGAACGCGATGACATCCGCCAGTGATTTGACCGGCACCTCATCAGGGAGGGTTTCAAGATATGCGTTGACACCTCGCTTGAATTCATACCATAAGACGTCCGATTCGAATGATTGCTGGGGAATCGTCACTTCTTCGACAGTGGCGCCGAGCAGTTTCATTTGTTCGATCGCCTCATTCATAATGACCCGTTCTTCCGGCTCTTCATTGTTTAGATAAGATAGGTCGACGCCGATGCGGGCGCCTGTTAAGCCGTCCGTTTTCAAATGCGGCGTGTAATCGGCCAATGCGCGCCCGGCACTCTCCTGTGTCGCTGGGTCCTGTACGTCGACGCCGGTCATGGCGCCGAGCAGGATTGCAGCATCTGCAACTGTGCGAGCCATGGGTCCTGCGGTATCCTGGCTTTCAGAAATCGGGATGATGCGCGAGCGGCTGACGAGTCCGACCGTCGGTTTGATGCCGACGATGGAATTGGCGCTGGCTGGGCTCAAAATCGATCCCGAAGTTTCGGTGCCGACGCCGACAACCGCGAAATTCGATGCAATGGCGGCACCTGTCCCTGAACTCGAACCGCCGACATCACCGGCTTTAAAAAGATCGACTCCGTAAGGGTTCAGCACTTGTCCACCAAGTGAACTGTAGCCGCTCACACCATCTTTCGACATGAAAAAAGCCCATTCGCTCATGTTCACTTTGCCGAGAATGATGGCACCGGCATTTCGAAGTTGCGCAGCGACAAAGGAATCCTGCTTGGCAAAATTCTGTTCCAGTGCGATGGCGCCGGCTGTCGTCGGCATCGGGTCCGCCGTTTCGATATTGTCTTTCAGCAACACAGGAATGCCGTATAGCGGTCCCTGACCGTCCTGCCCGCGCAACTCATCCAGCCGGGCTGCAATTTTCAGCGCGTCTGGATTGACGGTTAAGACGGAATTGATTTTCGGGCCGTTTCGGTCAAACGTTTCAATCTCTTCAAGGTAGGCCTGCACCAATTCCACGGAAGTCAGCCGATTTTCCTGAAATGCCTGTTGAATTTCTTCGATTGTCGCTTCGATAAGTTTGAATGAGTTTGTCTCCATCTGAGGGCTCCTAACTAGTTTCGGGAATGTAGTTAAGTGTACACCAATTCCTAATTTTAAATAAAGTGCGGATTTCAAGTGGAATTCATTCAGAGCCAATTCTGTATTCTTGGCGAGTGCAGTATGGCTTTCAAGGACCGAATAATTTGAGTTCGCAATCAGGTAAGCGTAATCTGAAAATAGAAACGAGAGGAGTGGAAGCAGATGGAAAGAGCAATACCAGAAGTAGCGTTGAACGATGGAACAGTGTTGCCGATGACCGGACTCGGTACATATGGACTGTGGGGCAATGCAGGAGCGAACGCAGTCAGCAGCGGGATCAATGCCGGCTACCGGCTGATTGACACGGCATATAATTATGAGAACGAAGGAGCGGTGGGGGAAGGCATCAAACGCAGCGGCATTTCCCGTGAAGATTTGTGGGTCACCTCCAAGCTGCCGGGGCGATATCATAGTTACGAAAAAGCCTTGGTTGCGATACAGGAATCGTTGTACCGTTCCAAGCTGGATTATTTCGACCTCTACGTGATCCACTGGCCGCTTCCGAATCAAGATCTCTATGTAGAAGCATGGCAGGCCTTGATTGATGCGAAGAAATGGGGGCTTGTGCGGTCGATCGGCGTCAGCAACTTCCTGCCGGAGCATCTGGAGCGTATTATTCAGGAGACCGGGGTGACGCCGAGTATAAACCAAGTGGAATTGCATCCGTTCTTTAACCAGAAAGAACAGCGGCGCGTACACGCGGAACACGGGATCCAAACCCAATCGTGGAGCCCGATAGCCAGGGCGGCAGATATTCTGTCGAACGAAACGATGCGCAAAATTTCGGAAACTCATAATAAGACCATTCCCCAAGTTGTGCTGCGCTGGCAATACCAGATCGGTTCTGTGTCGATTCCGCGCTCCACTTCTCCTCAGCGGCAGCGGGAAAACCTGGCTATTTTTGATTTTGCCTTAAGCGAAACGGAAATGACGGCAATCGCCGGACTAACCCGGCCAGATGGCAGACTGTTTGATATGGACCCGGCTACCCATGAAGAATTTTAAAATGGGTGCTGGCCATCCACTGCGTGAATAGCGGGAGAGGGCATCCTGTTAAGTTTAATTTATCGTACTTGAAAAACCGCCGCCGGAAACTATTCCGGCGGCGGTTTTTGTTGGAGTCCTGTCTGTTGCTTCAAATTTCCAGGGCTTATTCCCCGACCATTCCGTCGTTATCATTATCCCGCATATAGGCGTATAACCAATGATCGCTCGTGATGGGCATACTGAAACCTGCTGCTTCTGCTTCTTTGATCGTCACCTGTCCATTGCCGTTTGTATCGACACTGGACACATCACCGCCTGTGTTTGCAGTGGTTGCACTGCTTGAAGCAGCAGGCTCACTGTCTGTCAAACCGAGGGAGGCGTTCACTTCATCCGGGTTCGCGTTGTCAAAGGCATCAACGACTTCGTTGCCCATTACCGTATAGGTATATTGATAACTTGAAGGAATCTGTGTTTCCGTATCCGGATAAGTGATGATGGCTTCAAAATTCGTCGCGCCACCTGCGTCACGGATACTGTCTTCCATATACGCTTGATCGCCATGGCGGTTGAGCGTACTTTCTTGCGGGGTGATATTATAGGCGTTCGATACCCCTCCGAGAGAATCCGCAATGACATGGCCTTCATCTAAAATGTCACTTTCGACGCCCGGAACCTTTGCTTCATCCGAATAATATCTGCCGGACGATAAGACCGGTTCGCTGCCGTCATCCTGTACACTGATTTCATCAGCAACGACTCGCGCCAGCTGTCCGTGTTCATTCGTGAAGGCCCAATATTCACGGTCCCCATACCCAATATCAACGACGATGTTGGCTTCACGAATTCCGGACAGATCACCGCCATCCACTTCGATCAGTTCATATCCTGCGAACTGATCATTTTTCAGTTGGGCTTCTTCCTCCGCTTTTTTCTCTTTCGCAAGCTCCTCAGCCACTGCTTTTTCTTCGGCTTGTTTCTGAGCCGCCAGTTCCTGCGCTTCTTTCTCTTTCGCAAGCTCCTCAGCCGCCGCTTTTTCTTCGGCTTCTTTCTCAGCTGCCAGGCGTGCTTCTTCTTTTTCCTTTTCTTCCGCAGCCTGTTTCTCGGTTTCTTCCAGGGCAATCTGTTGTTCTTCAGCTTTTTCCTCTTGCGCTTCCAACTGCTCACTTTCGACGCCTGCTGCAGGTTCAACATCTTCGGCAGTAGAGCCGACTCCAATACCAGAACCAATTATTACTGCGAATGAAAGCCCAGCCGCAAGGCCAGCTTGCTTGATAGTCAGCCCTTTTTTGAACAAAGCACGGACGAGTAACAGTACAATGCTCGCAGCGAAAGCCAACAAGGCGACCAGCATCAATAAAACAAATACGACATCCATTTACTAGTTCCCCCTGATTTACCTCATTCTAGATCTATATTGCTATTTTCCAAAGATGAATATAACACGATTCAGAAGGTAAATACTAGGGGATGATAATTTTTTGTTTGGAAATATTTAGATTTGTTCTTTTATTCACCCATCCATATGCTTTACTAAAACGAACGCTGGTTGGAATAAATAGAAGAAACGCTGGCTGCAAGTTAAAAAAAATTAAAAAGACCGCGCCAGAAACAGTTCAGTTTCCGGCACGGCCTTTTTCAACTTCAGTCCATTAATTCATAAATCGCCGGGAGCTCGTGGCGGGCAATCGGTTAAAACAATTCCTGTGCCAGTAGGCGGTAGACAGCCAATCGTTTTTCCTGAGAATGCGGGATGCTGCAGATCATCGCTTCTTCAAAACCGTATTCAATTTGTTCCCGCTGCAATTGATCTGCCACGTCTTTAGCGGAACCGACTAGATGGATTTTGCGGCTTTCCCGGATTTGCATGCGGTCCATTTCCGAGAGCGCAGAGTTTTGTGCCTGCTCGGGCGTCATGAGCGGCATGATGCGGCCTTTCATCAACATCAGGCGCGCAATGTCCTGCGGCAATGCTTCGTATTCCGCTTCTTCGGCAGTTTCAGCTGTTGTCACTAAATACGACACCGAAATTTCGGGTTTTTCCATAAAAGCGGAAGGCGAGAAATGTGCCCGGTAGGAATCTAAAATGTCTTTCGTCATCCCGCCGTTGAAAAACTGGGCAAACGAATAGCCGACACCCATTCGTCCAGCTTCCAGTGCGCTGTTGCCGCTGGAGCCGAGCAGCCAGGCTTCCGGCAGTTGGATATTGGTCGGGGAAGCGATGGTTTTATTGTACATAGTGTCTTCGGGTGTTTCGTCGTTGATCAGTTTCAGTGCCGTGTCGAATTTTCCATACATATCATCCGTCATAGTGCGTCGACCTTGGGACAAGGCGTAGATGGAACTGTGGTCGCCGCCCGGGGCACGTCCCACACCGAAATCGATGCGGCCCGGCGCAAGTGCACTTAATGTCTTGAACACTTCAGCCAGTTTCAACGGCGAATAATGCATCATCATCACGCCGCCCGTGCCGATTCGGATCTTTTCTGTTTTGGCGCTTAAGTAGGCAGCTGTGACTTCGGGGGCTGAGCTGGAAAATGCGCCGGAGCCATGATGTTCAGCCATCCACATCCGGCTGTAGCCTAACTTGTCGGCGAGAACCGCAAGTTCCACCGCTTTTTGCATCGCATCTTCTGCCGTGTTTCCTGTCGTGACGGGTGCTTGGTCCAATACGCTTAATTTCATCTATATAACTTCCTTTCGGTAACTGCAGGTTTGCACATAGAGGAGTATAGCAGTCCGGCATGCTGAAATCCTTTCATCTGTCTTCGGATAGTTTTTTAGTCAAAGATTAACCGGTTTCCTTTGAAAGCGATCTGTTCAATTGGAAATGAAAATGCCCCTCCGACTTTCCGGAGGGGCATCTCTTTTTGTAGGCAGACCGTACACAAAGCTCAATTGTATGACGATGTTACGGAAATGCCACCTTCTAATACTCCGCGTATATGGCCGTCCACGTATTCGTGCCGACAATGCCATCGACTTTCAAGCCTTTGTCCTTCTGGTATTGCCGGACGTTTCGGTCGGTTTCGGGTCCGAAGATGCCATCCACCGCTGTTTTTAGTCCATGCTCATTTAATGTCCATTGGAGAAGTTCCACTTCAATGCGCGCGCTTCCTTGACGCAGGATAAACTGATGCTCCGGCGCAATAGCCATTAAATTCCTGAGCTCGGCGGGCAGTTTTCCATCTGGATCTGCAGGTTCTTCGTGTTCCGCATATAGTGCCGCCCACGTATAGGTGCCGACAATGCCATCAACTTTCAAGCCTTTGTCCTGTTGGTATTGCCGGACGTTTCGGTCTGTCCGAGCCCCAAAGATGCCGTCAACCGCCGTTTCTAGGCCATAATGATCCAATGTCCATTGGAGAAGTTCCACTTCAATGCGTTCACTGCCTTTGCGCAAAATAAACTGATGCTCCGGGGCGATGTCCATTAAATCCGCAAGGCGGGCTGGCAGCAGGTCTTCACTGACTGCAGCCCCATGGCTTGCGGCTTCCACCGATTGAAAAGAGAAGGGAGATGCAACCAATAATCCGAATGTCAGCAACATGGGAATCCATTTCTTCTTCACGGCTGATTCCTCCAGAATTTGTATTTGCCTCCTATGTACCCAATCCATTTTTAAACGAAACCCGTATTCAGCCCATTAAGAACACAAATGTATTGTTGAGGGATAGAAGGCATTTCCAATTGTTTTCTATGTTTTTAGGGTCTTCCGACAGGTATGGTAAACTGGCGTTACGAAATAGGTGTGGAATGGGTAAAGAGAGATGGGCTTAAATAGATGACTAGGGGGGATTGGATGGATACTTTCGGAATGATGGGATTTATTTTTGGGATGTCGGGATTCACTTTCGGTTTAATTGCTTTTACGACAGTGACTGTCAGTAATAATAAGGTAAAAGAACTTGAAAAAAGAATTGGTGAGTTAGAGAAGAAATCATAAAAGATCTCCCAAGTTAAGGGGGCATTAATCCGATAGGTACCATGAAAAATCATATCCATTCTGACTCAGTTCTGACCATATACGATAATTTATATTCATATGTAGATACACCCGCTGCAACACGATTGCGGGTGTGTCTTTTTCTTTTTAAGGATTTTTTGTGAATCAAATTATGCGGTATGCAAGGACCAAACGTGATATCGTGCTTTAACAGAGAATGGTGTAAGCCAAGCTAAAATAGGGAAACCTTTTAAAAGTAGAGTAATTCCTTGATTGGATTGGAAAAGGAGAATATCAGTATGGCAGATAAAAGAGATGAAATCATTTTACGTGGGCTTCGAGAAAATAACTTGAAGAACATCGATTTAAATATCCCGAAAGAAAAAATAAATGTGTTTACCGGCTTGTCCGGTTCAGGAAAAAGCTCGGTCGTTTTCGACACCTTAGCAACAGAAAGCAGAAGACAGATGACCTTGAACTATCCCTTGTATGTCAGACATCAGATGCCGAGGTACGAACGGCCGCATGCCGACTTGATGCAGCACTTGAGCCCGGTGGTCGTCGTGGAACAGAAACCGGTAAGAGGCAATTCCCGCTCGACGGTTGGCACGTATATGGACATTGATCCGTTGATTCGGCTGTTGTTTTCGCGAATCGGCAGTCCATCGATCGGTTCAGCCACCGAGTTTTCGAGTGAAGGCTCGTTCGGCAAATGCCCGGAATGCAGTGGGTACGGAAGAGTCGTTGCGCCAGATATCACCAAAATCATCGATCACACGAAGTCACTCAGGGACTGCGCAGTGAGATTCAAGCCGCTTTCGCCCCCTGGCTGGCAGGGCAGATGGATGGTGGACGGCGGATTGTTCGACGCCGATCTCCCCATCAAAGATTTCACCGAAGAAAAATATAATCTTCTAGTCTACGGTCCGCCAGAAGGCGAGCGGGCATTTGGAACTTATTATTACAAAGTAGGCAATAGGGACATCGAATGGGACGGCATCCTTCCCAGGTTTATTCGCCTGTACATTAACCGGGATCTCACGAAACTGAAAGTAACGTCGCAGGAAGACGTGCTGGCGATGACGACGCACACAGCGTGCCCGACTTGCGAAGGTTCAGGGCTGAATCCGAAAGTGCTGGAATGCAAAATCAACGGCTTGAATATCGCCCATTACGACCGGTTGGAACTGACAGAATTGCTGGGTGAACTGGCGAACATCAAAGATCCTGTCGGAAAATCAATTGCCCAGCAAGTGATTCCGAATGTAAAACAGCTGGTTGACTTAGGGCTGGGTTATTTGAGTTTGGCGCGGAACATGGGGACCTTATCCGGCGGAGAAGCGCAACGCGTGAAAATTGCCCGTCATCTAGGCAGCAGTTTGAATAACATCACCTACATTTTCGATGAACCCAGCGCTGGACTGCATCCCGAAGAAATCGAGATGCTGACGCACATGCTGGAAAGGTTGCGGGACAATTACAATACTGTCGTCGTGATTGAACACAATTTAGCGGTCATCAAAACAGCGGATGAGATCATTGAAATGGGGACAGGCGCGGGCGTAAGCGGCGGCGAAGTGGTCTATCAAGGTGAACTGGAAGGGCTAAAAAAAGCGTCAGCGATCACCAATTTAGACCATACACTGACAATCAATAAGAATCCGCGAGGAGCAGAAGAAGGATTCTCCATAAAAAATGCTTCTGCCAACAACTTGAAAAATATCAGTGTGGAAATTCCTAAAAATGTCCTGGTCTCGGTATGCGGCGTTTCCGGTTCCGGCAAAAGTTCGTTGATGTTCGGGGCATTTACCGAGAACTATCCCGAAACCATCTCGGTTGGCCAAGGCAGCATCGGAACGTCCAGCCGTTCGACACTCGCTACCTACATGGGGATAATGGACGATATTCGGTCGATTCTTGCAAAAGAAACAGGGCAACCAGTGGGATTGTTCAGCTTTAATTCGTCGGGAGCCTGCCCCGTCTGCGAAGGAAAAGGCGTCACCACACCGGACGTGGCTTTTGCGGACCCCGTGACCGTCACATGCGAAGCATGCAGAGGTACGCGCTATTCAGACGAAGCCCTGTCTCACCGATACAAAGGGAAAAACATTGTGGAAATTCTAGAACTCACGATCGACGAAACCAACCAGTATTTAAGTATGCCGAAAATCGTCAAAAAAGTAGATACCTTAAAGGATGTTGGATTGGGGTACCTGACACTCGGTCAGACGACCAGTTCATTGAGTGGCGGAGAAGTACAGCGCCTCAAACTGGCCAGCCATCTGAAAAAAGAAGGGCAAATCTATTTGTTGGATGAACCCTCATTAGGCCTGCACACAAAAGACAATGATCATCTATTGGATGTTTTCCAGAGCCTCGTAAACAAAGGGAATTCGGTCATCCTCGTTGAACACAATTTAAACTTTATCGCGGCGAGCGACTGGGTCATTGAAATGGGTCCAGGCGGAGGAAGAAAAGGCGGCGAAGTCTTGTTTGAAGGAACGCCGGAAGGGATGCTTCACGCGGACACCTTAACGGCGAAGTGGCTGAGAAAAGGTGTAGAGGGATAATTTATATTTACTTATGCAGTGATCAGCGCTGCGGAGTAGAATAGAAAGAAGTGCGGGTGACTCTAGTCGCCCGCACATTTTTTTGATTTTGGTTTCCTGATATCCATACTTCTTCAGTCGAAAAGCAGAGGTTATAATGCATGTTTATGCAATTTTGAAGTGCTGTGAATAACATTTCAATATGTTTATTTCTAATACAAGAGAAGTAAGAAATACCAAACTGTGTATTGCAAAATACACAAACAGTATCATTGACGATATAAACTAAGAGGAATAAGATGATGTTGCATATATATTTAATTCACGGCATATGTAATCAAAGTATTTAGTTTAATTTTTCGGGAGTATACATTACAGTCTCTTATATTATCAACAGCATTCAAGAGTAAAGAATTCACAACTCAGGAGGAATTTATTATGAAAGCAGCAGTATGGTATGGAGAAAAAGATATCCGCATCGAAGAAAGAGAGTTAAAAGCATTAAAAGACAATGAAGTCACAGTCCGTGTCGCATGGGCTGGCATTTGCGGCAGTGACTTGCACGAATACCAAGAAGGGCCGGTATTTGTCCCTACGGAAAAAGAAGACCCATTAACCGGTGAAATCGCGCCGCTTATTATGGGACATGAATTTGCGGGCGTGATTGAAAAAGTAGGATCACAAGTAACGAAATTCAGCGTGGGCGATCGCGTTGCGATCAACCCTACGTTGACCCACGGCAACAAACCAGAAGATATTGATCAATACGATGGTTTCAGCTTTATTGGCCTTCACGGAGACGGAGGATTTACTACTTTTGCCAATGCACCCGAATCGAATGTTTACCTTCTTCCAGAAACATTAAGTTTGCAAGAAGGCGCGCTCGTTGAACCAACTGCCGTGGCTGTCCAGGCAATCAAAGAAGGCGGACTTCAATTTGGGGATACTACCGCAATATTTGGTGCTGGACCGATTGGATTGGTGACTGTAATTGCTGCAAAAGCTGCAGGCGCAAGCAAAATCATCGTGTTGGATCTATCGGAAACGCGTCTTGAAAAAGCCAAAGAGTTAGGTGCAACGCATGTTGTTAACTCTGGAAACGAAGATCCGGTAGAAGCCATTCGTGCCATTGTTCCAGACGGAGTGGATGTATCGTTTGAAGTTGCGGGTGTCGCGCCCACATTTACCCAAGCAATCGCATCCACAAAAGCACGCGGAACGATGGTGATTGTGTCGATTTTCGCGAGACCCATCGAATGGAATCCCCTTCAATTGACCAATACAGGCGTTAAAATCACGTCTTCGATCGCCTATACACCGACTTCCTTCCAACAGACCGTAGACTTGATGGGGACGGGCCAGTTGAATCCGCAAAGCATCGTCACCTCTCAAATCCACTTGGATGACATTGTGGAAAAAGGTTTTGAGGCGTTGACGAAAGATAAAACACAAGTGAAAATCCTTGTGGAATTAAGCGGTGAAAAGTAAGCAGTACGTGTTCAAACTTTAACCCAATAAGAACTTATGCTCAATATGTAACTTCAGTCAGAAGAAATCCGCCTATTCAACTATAGAGCGGATTTCTTTTACATTAATATCGAAAAAGCTAAAGAGTCCTAATTGTGCTGAACATAGGAGGGAATCGGGGACTGGTAGGAAAGAAACAATTTGAAATGCTTCCGCCTATGCAATACACCTTCGATTCCAGCACTTGTGCAAAGTGTGCCGTTTCAAAGGTGTATTATATTGTCCCAATGATTTTGTTTCGTCTATACACTCTTTTCTGAGTACACCTTCTTTTTTTCATAGGTATAGAGTTATCCGTGTGAAATGGTTCCTTCTTTGCTGGTGAGTTCTTGATAATAATCAGGATCGTCCTGCTTCAAGACGATCAAGCTTCTCAAGGTGTTCGTTGCCCTGATTCTTGTCGTTTCCGTTTGGAAATGAAGGCGGCCGGTGAGTGTCGTTCCTTTGGTGAGGTATCCTTTTTTCGAATTTATTTTTGAGCAGTTCCACCCCTTCCTCCAATGCAGGTTCATAGTATTCGGTTTACTGGTTGTGAATCATGTCCTTGTCTGGAAAACAGTTTTAAAAAACAGCTTCCCTGTGTTGAACGCAATTCAAGACACGCAATCATACTGCTTAAGAAAATCTGAGAAGAAAATTAGGTGAAAAAATTAAAACGAAGAACTCGTGGATTGGAATTGTCTATCTTGTTAGTTTGTTTAAGCAGGAAAGTATTCGGGAATTACTAGTATTAGGGTATTTTATAATCAGAGGAGGAAATAGAAGATGGCTAAAGTATTAGCAGTACTATCAAGTGGACACAAAGATACAGAAAATAATTACGAAACCGGCTGGTGGGCCGAAGAATTGTTTGCGCCGATGGAAGTATTGGAGAACGCAGGACATCAAGTGGATCTGGCTTCACCATTAGGTGGAAAACCTGAACTGGATCAGGTCAGCATTAGTGAAGATTATGACCCTGAAGGCAAATACAAAAAAATGTACGAATCAGGATTAGCGGATAACACCAAAGCTCTTTCGGAAGTCACTCCAGAAGACTATGACGCGGTATTCATCGTTGGTGGCCACGGGGCAATGTATGACCTGGCTAAAAATGAAACCTTGCATAAAATCATCAATGCCGTTTACGACAACGGAAATATCGTGTCGGCCGTATGCCACGGACCCGCTCCGTTACTTTGGACAAAACGTCCGGATGGCAAAAGCATCATTTCCGGCTTGGACGTAACAGGATATCCGGAAGCGGTTGAACCTGAAGGTCTTCCTGCCATTCTGCCATTTAGCCTGGAAGGGGAAATGAGCAAAGTAGCAAACTATTCTGCTGAGCAAAAAGTGGTATGGGGCAATGACCAATTGGTGACCGGGCGCGACCCGTTCTCTTCTGAAGCATTGGCAGAAGAATTGGTAAAGGCTTTCGACAAGAAAAATAAACAAGCCAACTAAGTATTGGAATCCATCATATATACAGCAATCTTAAAGCCGATCAAGTTTTATAAATGACAAATGCCGAAATTTGCGAAGAAACATCGCGAAGTTCGGCATTTTTTATAGGATATTTTTGGACATGCCTTCTTCAAAATAAGTTTATCTATATTCTTTTCTACCCGTCTACCCCGTAATACAGGCATATTTTCATATAATTCACTTTCGAAATCCTGGAAAGGCTAAGGAATCCCCAAAATGCGAATTAATTTTACAACCTTATAAGCAGTGAGTAAAAGAAGGATGATAGTTGATATTTCTCTCTCTTTTGTTACGCTTGAGTTCATAAGCTCAGAAAGGGAGTTCTTCAAATGGAGTCATTGTTGGACATTATCCGCATTGTATTGCCAATTGCCATCGTAGGGGCGATTGCTATCTTTGTAATTAAACGGCTTAAAGCCAAACAGAAGCGAGGCACGCTCGGTAAGAAAGAAACGACAGAAGCTCAAACGCTGTTGGACAGTTTGATTCCGCTTGGCATGGTCTTCGGAAGCGCAATCGGTGTACTTTCCGGTATCATTTTCAGCATTTCATTGTCCAACGCCATTGTGCTGGGAGCCGGAATCGGCATGTTGATCGGCTACTTTGCTTACGAATTTTACAGTAAAGAAAAAAGCTGTTCGTAATTCCTAACGGGCGCTCTTGAGGGGCTGATTAAACCTTTTAGGCGTTTACGCTTTTTCATCCAAAAAGAACAAACAACACTGTTAAATGATTTTCTTGTTCCGAAGCCCATTCAATTTAATGTCTACTATATTAACTGGATAGGCGACATACAAAGAAAAAGATCCGTGAAGTAAAAGCGATGAATGCTTTACTTCACGGATTTTACTGTTTAGATCAACTTTCAACTCTTTTCATCACCGTAACATTAAATCGCGCCCTATGCATGACACCCCATAATGCTTCATTCTTGAGCTGATCTATTCCAAAGAGTCCATTTTTGGTGGCAGCCGCTTCCGCGCCGATTTCTTCTGGAATCTGTTGGACGTTACTGACGATTTTCCCGATGATCATGATTTTTATGGAGAACAATCTTGGGGGCAGATGATTGGTTGATTCTTTGATTTTATGCTTATGTATTAGGGGGTTATATTAAAAAATGGGAATTTTATGTATTTAAGTTTATATTTTTATGGTACTATTTATTCAGTATATGCAGTAGTTCAATAGTTTTTTCGATAGGAAGGGAGTAAGCTCCGAATATGCCGTGGAGAAGTATTTGGAATTTGTGAAAATCATGTGATTCTATGGGAGTAAAGGGTTCAATGCTGGCATGGATAGTAAAAAGAAAGAAATAGGAGATGAAGAAATGGCGATAAAGAAAAAATGGCTGAGTTTTTTGATGGTGATGGGTATACTGCTGCTGTTGTCCGCTTGCGGCGGTTCGACTGAAAGTAAGATAATCGGCAGTTGGAAATTAGTTTTAGGCGACAACGAAGCATCCTACCTGGAGATAAGCGAAGAAAGAATCTTAACAAGGGAACAAGATGAAGAACCAATGACTATTGAATACATCTTAACCGAAACTCAAGACGATAACTTTATGATAGAAGTGGTTAATCCAGAAAGTGGCGTTAATGAATTTGTGTTTGAAGGCTTCTTTGAAAATAAAAACACGATAAAACTCTTAACAAACTCAAATAATCCAGATGGAAATCGCCAGTTAATCAGAGTTGATAGCATTACAGAAGAAATGGAAAAAGATGAGGTAATATCACAAGAAATAGAGGAAGAAGAGCAAGCAAAAGCAGAACAAGAACAAGAGGCGGCAAGTAAAGAAGCAGAAAAGCTGCAAGCAGAAGAGGACAAAAAGCAGAAAGCATTAGCTAAAGAAGAAGCGCTGAAAATGTTGGAAGATGAGCGCGCACGAGCAAGTGAAGAAGAACAGGCAACAGCAGATGAAGAAGAGCAGAAAGAAGTGGCAACAGCAGAGGCTGCTACGCAATCCACTGTCCAAACGAATGGTTCGAATGGTTATTTGCAGAAGGCCAATATCCTTGAAGAAGGGATAATCACGGAAGCCAAAAAACTGTATGCACAAGATATGGAGTCTGGTTTCTACGGTCAGTACTATAGTGATTGGGATGACTTATTAAACGAAGTATGGAGCGAACTTAAGTCCACAATGCCACAAGCAGAATTTGAAAACCTGAAGAGTAATCAAAATGAATGGATCAAAATGAAAGAACAAAATTTTGCTGAAATGCCAAAAGAACGGGCTTATGAAAGAGCTGCAGGAATGGACTATCTAGCATTTGAAACGAAAGAAAGAACTTATTTTCTGATTGAAAATTATTTGAATTAATCAATCGCTTTTATTTCCTGCAATTGCATGCAAAGAAAACCGTATTCGGGAACCATAAAGGTTTCAGGATACGGTTTTGGCATTGAGGCATGAAAAGGAAAATTCCACGCTGGAAGGCGCAATCCAGTGGGCTGTCCCACCTATATCAACTGTGGACTCTCTCCATTTCCCGTAAGAGAATTCCTTCAAACTGTAAGGTGGGCGGCTGACGAGTTGAAAATAAATTTTGCTGGAGTTTGCGCCACAGCCTGCTAGTTTACAAAATCCGATCTCATTGGTATATTGAGCGTTAATAAAATGGCACACAAATACGAATAAGGAAAAGAGGTTGTAAAAATGGATGTAAAATTTCCTATTGGACAATTACAGGTTCCTGACAACGTGAAAGCTGAACATATCCAGGAATGGCTCGGGAAAATTGGCACATACACTACGCGGTTGAGAGAAGCTGTCGATCTATTGGATGAAGAACAATTGGGCAAGAAGTACAGGGAAGGCAGCTGGACAGTGCGCCAGCTTGTGCATCACATTGCAGATTCGCAATTGAATATGTATCAGCGCCTGAAACTGGCGTTGACGGACGACAATCCGACGGTTCCTGCTTTTGATCAGGAAAAATGGGTGGCGCTTCCGGATAACGAGCTGCCGGTGGAAAGTTCAATCCGGATGCTGGAGGGGCTGAATGGGCGGATCGCCGCACTTGGCCAGCATTTGACTGACGAGCAATTGGGCCGCATCTTCACCCACGAAACGGATGGCGAAATCAGCGTTGCGACCAAGCTGGCGAAACTGTGCTGGCACGAAGAACATCATTTGGAGCATATTAAGATTGCTTTGGGAAATTGAGGCGCTCTGGAAGTGAAAGAAAAGCTAAGCTGTAAAGTGAACCCATATAAGGAAGTTGATCCTCTTGAAGGGATCTATAGATTGTTGGTCGTCCAGTGTTCACGCACCGGACGATTTTTTCTTTTCTTATTTATACGCATTTTATTCCCAAACAGACAAATTTTCCCCAAGTGACATTATGTAAAGCGCTTCCGGGCAGATTTCCGTTTCTTTTGCAGAGATCAGTTTTACAGCCCAGCTAATTAGGGAAGAGGTATTGTAGAAGCTAGTATAAGAATTATTTTGTGCTGACTGGATGCGGCTGTATAAAACAGCATTCACGGAACGATGGGAAAATAGCTATTGAAAGGATGCGTTACGATGAATGACAGCACGCTGAAGAAAACAACAATCTTCGCCATAGTAAATTTGGTTTTATATTTTTTGACGCTCGGTGTCAATTACCTCGGATCTTCAGGATTTTTCAATGGGCAGAGCCAAGGGGACATCTCCGACCAATACATGACGCTTATTTCCCCGGCGCCTTTTACGTTTTCGATTTGGGGCGTCATCTATAGTCTGCTGCTGATTACGCTGGTCTATTTATTTATCAAACGGAAAGATGCGAGAGTCAGCAAGCTGGTCTTGTTGATCTCGCCATGGTTTATCGTGCTCTCGCTGTGCAACATGGCCTGGATCGTTGCGTTCTCTTATGAGCGACTGGGCATTTCCACGATTTTGATAATAGGCATGTTGTTCTCATTGCTCATCATCATCGGCAAAATCTATACGCATCGTTTTGAAATTCCATCAACACTGGCAGGACTCAGCTTCACGTTCTACTGTGCATGGGTGACCATCGCGACCGTCGTCAACGTCTCGTTGCTTTTAGTGCAGCTGGAATGGAACGGTTTCGGCATTTCCTATTCGGTCTGGACGCTGATCATCTTAGGGGTTGCCATCGCATTTGTCCTCCTTTACTTGTCGCGGTACAAAAATGCCGCCTTCCCGCTTCCTTTGGCATGGGCGTTTTTCGGGATCTACGGTTCGTATGCGAGCGGACGGGTCAATCCGGAGTTAGCGACGGCCATCCAAGGGATGTTGATTGCCGGCATCGTGATTTTCCTGATTGCGGCGGTGTGGAGATTCATCAAAAACGGGAATGCTCTTTTCCTCAAACATACGGATTAAGGGTGCTCTCCCAATAGAAAAGGATGCAATAAGTTTCTTCCAATAAGCTTTTGTGTCCTTCTCTTAACTACTTTCCGAAATTGAACAAAACGGATCCTTCGGGGTCCGTTTTTTCTTTACCTATCTGGAGTCATTTTTAGAAAAAAGCTTCCCCGCCTCCACAATTTCTGCATGTCTAGGGTGTACATTTGAAGTGTAGAAGTATACCAGAACTAAAAAAAAAGGGAGGTAGAAAAAAATGATGGGACCCGGATGGGGAATGGGACTAGGAGGTGGGTTTTGGTTGTTGATCATTTTACTAATAATAGTGGGCATCGGTATTTACTTTATTATGAAAAACAATAATAATAACAATTTTAGTCAATCACAGAAAGATTCCAGTGCAGACGCAATGGAAATCGCCAAGAACCGGCTTGCTAAAGGTGAGATTACTACTGAAGAATTTGAAGAAATCAAGAAAAAGCTTTTATAATAAAGGAAGAAAACCGCGATTTGGGTTACCTGGCCAAATCGCGGTTTTTCTATGATCACAAGCATGAAGGTGTCTTCTTATTGTTAAAAAATAAAGGGGATCATGAAATCGAATTTCATCCAATCAATCGGACTGCTTCACACTAAGCACAGTAATGGTCATTAAGATAATGACCATCCCAAGAAATTGAATAAGCGTCAGATCGACTCCAAGAAGCAAAACCCCCAGCAAGGAAGCTGTGACCGGTTCAACCATCGCCACCATCGAAGCCGTTGCGGCAGTCGTCGATCGGATGCCGATTACATATAAGATAAATGAGATGCCTGCTCCTATGATGCCTAACAGTAAAAACCAGCCGATATCAGCAGAAGACAGCACAGCCGCCGATTCCTTGTAGTCTAAAAGAATGGACAGGACAAGGCAAAACGATAAAAAAGCAATTGTTAAGGTGAGCTGCGGCTTTCCGTGCTCCGAAGCTTTTTTAAAAGAGAAGATAAACAGGGCATAGGAAAGGGCAGAAGCAAGTCCTGTAACAGCCCCTAAAAAACTTACTGAAATGGAGTCAAGGTTATATGCGCCTGTCAGCAGGACAATCCCCAAAAGAACTCCCGCAATGCTTCCCCATTTAAACCAAGTAGAACGCTCCAGGCGCAATAGAAAAGAAGTTAATAGAACAAATATAGGGGCGGTGTACATTAAAGTCGCTGCTACGGCAACACTTGAAGCCTGGATGCTCAAAAAATAAAAAGTGAAGTTGCCGGCAACTCCTATCCCTGCAAGTAAAGACCATAGGAACAAGGGGCGAGAGGCCGCCCAATTTTTTTTGAAGTGAAGAAAGAACCAGATGAAAAAAACCAGCAGCCCGATCGCACCCCGGTAAAATGAAATCACGATAGGGCTCCAGCCTTTAGTCATGAGGATATCGGCAATCACTCCGCTGATTCCCCAGCTTATAGCCGCAAGCATGACTAATAGTACGCCTGTATGCTTCATCCAAATCCTCCCTTCACCTAGTTGCTGGGTAACGAGGTTGTTTGGAGTATAAGAAACTCCAGATCTTTCATGATACTTTTGTAATTCCTTTAATTTCTTATGGCTAAACTCGTTGGTTTGTTTTATTCATGAATAAGTTAAAGGGAAGCATTGTATAATGAATATTCAGATTATTATCTTGTGACATTTGAATAATTGAGGGAAACAATGAAAAAAAGGGGGAGAACGAGAATGGGCAGATTGGGCGGGAAAGTGGCTATTATCACTGGAGGGGCCAGAGGGATGGGGGCAGCACATGCGAAAAGGTTTTTAGAAGAAGGCGCAAAAGTCATGATCACTGACATCCTGGAAAACGAAGGCACAGCAATGGCCAGTGAGCTTGGCGGCAACATCAGGTTCCTGAAGCATGATGTCACGAAGGCTTCAGAATGGGAAAAGGTGGTTGCTGAGACGGAATCGACATTTGGACCGGTCAGCGTGTTGGTGAATAATGCAGGGATTGCTTTGCTCAACTCAATCGATAAAATGACAGAAGCACAATATCGAAGAGTCATTGATATCAACCAGGTTTCGGTATTTCTGGGGATGAAGTCCGTGCATCCGTCAATGAGCAAAGAGGGAAGTGGATCCATCATTAATATTTCTTCCGTCAGCGGGTTAAAAGGGAACATGGACTCAATCGCTTATAGCGCCTCAAAGTTTGCGGTAAGAGGCATGACGAAAAGTGCCGCAATTGAGTTTGCGCCAGAGGGAATCCGTGTGAATTCCGTTCATCCGGGACTTATCGAAACGCCGATGGTCAGGAGGAGCCGAGTCAGTAAGCTGGCCAAGGCAATTCCTTTGCAGCGTACAGCACAGCCGCTGGAAGTGAGCAATTTGGTCGTCTACTTAGCTTCAGATGAATCGGGCTATGCCACCGGGGCTGAGTTTGTGATTGATGGCGGCTTGACCGCGAAATTATAAACTGGAGACTGACTCTTTTATAAAAATGCTAAACGATTCCAATCATATACGACAATCTGAAATCCATATAAAAACAACCGCCGTTCCAAAAGGAAGGCGGTTGTTTTGGGTGTTAATCATCCCAGCCAAGTTCAATAATGGGATTGGCTGACAGCCTTAAAGCCCCGCTTCATCCCGGATGTCTTCCTCCGTGATGCTGCCTTGGGGTCCAGACCCTTTTACTGCCTCCAGATTGACTCCCAAATCTTTGGCGAGCCTCCGGAGCCTCGGCGAAACACGCACGAAACTGCTGGCTTCCTGTTTCTTAGGCTCTGTCTCTTTGGGCGTTTCCTGTGCGGGCGCTTCATCTTGGCCGGCTGCTCCTTTGCCGGGCACCCCGTCTGGATCGATGGTTGCCAGCACATCGCCAATTCTTGCGGAGTCGCCTCGTTTCACGGTAATTTCCTGGATGGTTCCGCTGCTTTCAGCAGTTATTTCAGAAACGGCTTTTTCCGTTTGGACTTCCACCAATGCTTGTCCTTTTTCCACGAAATCGCCAACTGACACAAACCAGAGAACCATCAGGCTTTCATCTACATCCTCATCCAACTTCGGCAATCGGACCTCAATCATTCCAGCACCTCCAGGGGCATTAAGCTTTATCCATCATCTTTTTCACTTGCTCATAGATTTTATTCGGCCCCGGAATCACGAAGTCTTCCAAGACGCCGCTGTAGGGAATCGGCACATCGGGAATAGCCAGCCGGCTGATCGGTGCTTCCATTTCGAAGAAGGCTTCTTCTGCGACAATCGCCGAGACTTCCGCTGTCATTCCGTAGGACAGGTAATCTTCATCGACCACGAGGAGGCGATGGGTTTTCTTGACGGACTCAATAATGGTGTCTTTATCGATCGGTGCCAGTGACCGCAAATCGATGACTTCCGCTTCGATGCCGTCTTTGGCCAGCCGCTCCGCCGCTTCGACCGCGTAATGGGTCATCATCTGGATGCCGACGATCGTCACGTCTTTTCCTTCCCGGACGACTTTTGCTTTATTCAACGGAACGGTATAGGATTCCTCAGGAACGTTGTCGACGGCGACATCCAACTGCTCCATCCAGCCCAGTCCTTGGAGTGACTTATGGAACATGAAGACAACGGGATTGTCATCGCGGATCGCTGACACCATCATCCCTTTCAAGTCATAGGGATTGGACGGCGCGACGACTTTCATGCCCGGCATATGGGCAAAGGTCGCATAAAGTGTCTGCGAATGCTGGGCAGCATCCCGGTAGCCGCCGCCGACCGAGGTCATCAGCACCATCGGCAGTTTGACGTTGCCGCCCGACATATAAGGGATCTTCGCCATGTGGTTATAGATCTGGTCCATGCAGACGCCAAAAAAGTCGACGAACATCAATTCTGCAATGGGCCGCATGCCTTCCGCGGCAGCGCCAATGGCAGCACCGATAAAGGCCGTTTCGGAAATCGGGGTATCCAATACTCGCTCCGGTCCGAACTTCTCAATCAATCCTTGCGTCGAACCAAAGATGCCTCCATATTTCCCGATATCCTCTCCCAATACAAAGACATTCGGATCGCGTTCCATTTCCTGTGAAATTGCTTCTGCCATCGCTTTATTGCCGGTCAACATCCGTTTTTTTGCTGTTTCCACAATAGATCGGCTCCTTTCCTGTTTTATGAATGGAAGACATCTTTCAATGCAGATTCCGGATCCGGATAGCTGCTGTCTCTTGCGAACTGGTAGGCTTCATCCACTTCTTGTTTGGCGCGCTTTTCCATGGTTTCCAGATCAGCTTCGCTGATGTTCTCGGATTCTGCCAACATCTTTCTGAGTTTATTGATCGGATCCAGCTGGCGAAGCCCGGGCACTTCCGTCTGGTCCCGGTATAATTCGGGATCTCCCTGGAAATGGCCCAGGTAGCGGTAGGTTTCGATTTCAATGATGGTCGGTCCTTGTCCGTTGCGTGCTCTGGCAACCGCTTCTTCGGCTGCTTTATACATGGCGATCGGGTCATTGTCTTTCACATAGGCGCCGGCAATGCCGTAAGCAGAAGCCCGTAAATCATTCGATTCGACGGAAGTGGACGCTTTTTTCGCCACAGAAATGCCGTATGAATTGTCTTCCACGACGACAATAAGCGGCAGATTCCAGACCGCTGCAAGATTCAACGATTCGTGGAAAGCACCGGCGTTTGCGGCACCTTCTCCGATAAAGGCCACAGCCACCCAGTCTTTTCCTTTCATTTTGCTGGTCATGGCCGCTCCGACTGCATGGGGGATGCCGGCACCGACAATGCCGCCGCAAGAGAATTTCACTTCCGGGTCGAACAGGTGCATATGTCCACCTTTCCCTTTGCCGAGCCCGGTTTCTTTTCCGAAAATTTCAGCGGTCATCTTCTTCAAATCGACGCCTTTGGCAATGGCATGGTGGTGGGGGCGGTGGGGAGCCGTCACCGTATCGTCTTTCGTCAAATGCACACAGATGCCCACTGCTGCCGGTTCTTGTCCTGTAGCCAAATGCATTTCACCCGGCACAGTCCCAGCCCCGATATTGAATACCGGCGTTTTGCCTTCCATATACGCTTCCGCCATCTGGTCTTCGTAGTAGCGGATCTTCACCATTTGTTCGTACATCCATTCCATCTTTTCCAAAGAAACTGCGGGTTGCTTTTCTTCAAACATAGTCACTGCGTTTCCTCCTTTCAACTAGATAAAGACTTGCTTCCAATGGCAGGCGGCATTTTTAAATGTATAGAAACATCTTCATGATAACACCTTTTTCTTAATTTATGTCAATATTCAGTTTATTTAATAGGGTGATGGAGGATTTGATTTTTATTTGATTGAATATAGCTGTTAGCGTAAGCGTGGAAGAATCAGTTCCAGGCTTTTTTATAGATTTTTTTGATTAAACAGAAATTTGCAAAAACTAATTTGGTGATGTGTTAATATGAAATGGGAGTAATAAATGCACTCATTTCTTGGAAATATATATAAAGAAATAAAGAGAATCGATGGCCGCCCTATGCCTGGCCATGTATTTTACCCAATGCATTTAACCTGGCCTTAACTCTGTTTGATTATCATAGTTTTAGAATCGATTCAACCTGCTAAATTTAGGTTTGCAGCTATTAAAGGAGGAAATACGAAATGACAGTTATGCCGACCTCGTTATTGTCTGATATTTTTTTCTTGCCGGAATGGGGCAAGTCTTATGCGAAACAGGAGATGGGGGAAAATGAGGTTTTTGAGTTTGTAACGGACTACGGCCATGTCTATTACCAATTTGTTGTGCGGCCGATTCCGATTGACTTAGGAGATATCACCTATTACGATACCATCACCCCTTTTGGCCCAGGCGGACCGGTGATCCTCAGCTGTGCTGAGGGCAGGAGAAAAGAGCTTGCGGCGTCATTCGATAGAGCGTTCCAAAAATACTGCATAGACAATTGGATCGTTTCTGAATACATCCGCTTCAATGAATGGGTGAAGAATGCCGAAGACTTTGAGGACATCTACGGCATCGACAACCGCGGAATCTCACTGTACATCGACTTGGGCGTAGACGATTATTTCATGGAAGAATTCAAATCTAGTACACGCCAACAAGTCCGGCGGGCCTTAAAAAACAATGTGGAAATTGAGTATGATTACACGGGTTCCACAATTGACGAGTTTCACCGGCTCTATGAGATCATGGCGAAACGGAATGACATCCCGGATCATTACCGTTTCTCAAAAGAGCTGCTGGCGGAATCGTTCACTTTGCTGAAAGGCAAGCAATTCATCGTCTACGCGAAATACGAAGGCCAATATATTTCAGGCTCTCTGTTTGTGCACCATGGGAATCTGCTGCATTACCACCTGGCAGCGAATGATCCTGAATTTTTCCATCTGGCGGGCAATAGCCTGTTGCTGAATGAAGGCTGCCGCTGGGGAGTCGAGCATGGCAAGAAACAATTGCATCTTGGCGGAGCCAATGGGGACGTGCTGTACCGCTTCAAGCGCGGGTTTACAAAAACCGAGCCGCTCGACATCCTGACTGGCAAGAAAATCCGCAACGAAACAATCTACAAGCTTCTGTCGGATAATCAGTTGAGCAGAGGCGCCATTGAAGATCCCCGATATTTTCCGCTCTACCGCGGTTGATGCAAGCAAAAGGCAGAAACGATGAAAATCGCTTCTGCCTTTTGGGATTTATGAAACTTTTTATTGAAATCGCGCCGCTGTGAATGGAGGGAATTACGTTAGACAAAAGGAATGCTTGGATCATCCAGTAATGGAAAGATTGCCATGCGTGACAGACTATATCTTTTACACTTAACAGATGAAGCATCATTTGAGTACAGGAACCAAGGGGCATTTCAAGAGGCTTGTACGGTGTAACACAACTATACGTGAAGGAGTTGGTTGGCTGTGAAAAAGAAACTATTGCCGGGTCTTATCGGAGGTATTATAGGTTTCGTAGCCGGAGTTATTGGGGGTGGATACCTGGGCTTAGTCGTGGGCGGAACTTTTTTAGGCGGCTTCGAAATCCATAAATATACCGGACTTGAAGGATATGAGTTAGCGGCATATATTGGAGCTGTAATTGGTGCCCTTGCTATGGCGGCAGTAGGAGCTAAACTTGCATGGAGGATGGCTGAGAAGAAGGGCAAGGAACTTTAGTATCAAAGGAAATACCCATCCGGCGACGCTTTAGAGTTGAAGAAACCAGCCTATCATCGCTTGGGCATCCCTAGGAATTCATTTCCATAAGAGACGAACTTCTCTTACTTTGTTTTCCAACCCATGAGCAAGCCATGCGATAACGAAAAGCAGCAGCGCCAGGCTGGTAATCAGCACAATAAAATTTGGCATACTTTTCGTATACAGATCATTGATATTCGCCACCATCAGCCATTGCGGAAAAGACGGATTGACGAAGCTTTGGTAAACGGCGACTACGTTATTAGCGCTGTGCAGTAAAATCGGCATCAGTAAATTGTCGGTTTTCAAATACAGGAGCGAAGCCACCACGGCGAACAGGAAGGCGCCAAAAAAGTTGATATGAAAAATGCCGAAAATCAGACTCGACAAGCCGATTCCTTTCCAGAAGCCGAATCCCGCCACCAGCCAATTGAGGATCAGCCCGCGGAACACGAACTCTTCCGCAATCGGCGCGATGACCGCCAAAATAAAGGCAATCGCCACCAAGTACCATACCGCGTCTGGAATCGGCTGTGGCATAAGCGCCAACTCTACCGCAGTGGGGGCGATAGACATGAGTCCCCGCAACTGCAGCCAGTAGATGGTCATGGAAAATGATGTCACCAGCACGGTGAGTCCAAGGACTGGCAGCAGCCAGCGCACAGTGCCATGAAAGAAGAAGACTTGGCGCAGTTTTACGCCGCGTCTTTTGAAATGGTAGTGGACGAACGGCACCGGCAAGGCAATATAGAAAACCAACAGCATGGCAACATCGAGAAGGAGCACGTTTTGTGTGGCCTGCAGCAGGATGAAAATGGACACGATAGATGCGCCCAACATCCAGCCGAACACACTTGATGATTTCTTTTCCTCAGACATCCCCCAGCACCGCCTTTCCTTTTAGACTTAATGAGGCCCCTGTGTAAAACACAATTCAAGATATGCGGGAATGCTGCATGCGAAAACCAGCAAAATCAACGGTTTAAAGGATTTCTATTGTATTTATATGGTGAGCAGTAAATAGTCATAATTGAGCGGAGCACAGGGACCAAATGGGAACTGCTGGTTAACTGTGAAATGATGTAAATAATATACCCACAATACCAATCCTGCGACGCTGTGGAATTCAAGCAAACAGGCCAGCCTCTCTTGTCGATTCCTGGGGATTCATTTCCAAACGCTGTGGCTTTCTTCCAGCTTATTTTCCATCCCCCGAGCCATCCGCGCAATGACAAACAGCAGCAGCACCAAGCTGCTGATCAGCACAATGAAGTTCGGCAGGCTTTTCGTATACAAGTCATTGATACTCGTCACCATCAGCGATTGCGGAAAAGACGAGTTGACGAAACTTTGGTAAACGGCGATGGTGTTATTGGCAATATGCAGCAAAATTGGCACCAGCAAATTGCCGGTTTTCAAATACAACAGCGACGCCACCACGGCAAACAGGAAGGCACCGAAAAAGTTGATGTGGAAGATGCCGAAAATCGCACTCGCTAAGCCGAGGCCATTCCAAAAGCCGAATTTTGCCATCAGCCGATTCAGGATCAGCCCGCGGAACACGAACTCTTCTGCGATCGGCGCGATGACCGCTATAATGAATCCGGTCGCAACCAAGTATCATAAGGCATCGGGGAGCGGCTGCGGCGTGAACACGAACTCGACGGCAGCGGGGGAGATGGACATGAGCGCCCGCAACAGCAGCCAAATCATGCTGATGGAAAATGCCATCAGCAGTGCGGTGAGCCCGAAGACCGGCAGCAGCCAGCGTGCGGTGCCGCGAAAGAAGAAGACTTGGCGCAGTTTTACGCCGCGTTTTTTGAAATGGTAACTGAGAACCCACGCCGGCAAGACGATGTAAAACATCAGCTGCAGCGCAATATCGATGACAAGCACGTTTTCCGTGGCCTGCAACAGGATGAAAACCGACACGATGGACGCGCCAAACATCGAGCCAAATACAAACCGTGACCTCATTTCCTCGAACATGCTCAGCGCCGCCTTTCGTTATAGACTGATCACAGAACTGAGAGGGGCTGTTTTATTCACTCATATTTAGATTTCGCTGCCTCGGGACCCATCCATACCTCGTCGATAAAAAGAGTGATTTCTTCAGCAAGGTTTTTGGGGTCTTCCCAGTACAGCATATGGCCAAGTTGCGGAAAAATGGTGAGGCGGGCATCAGAAATGGCGTTCGCGAGTTCTTCCTGCTCCTTGCGTGATGTGATGGTGTCCTGTCCGCCGCAGATTATGAGGGTGACGGCTTTCACTTGCTGCAGCTGATCTGGAAATTTTTCTTTCAGCAAGGCTTCGCTGGTTTTTTTCCAGACGCGTGCCGGCACTTTTTGGGATTCACGGTTCACCATGTCCAGGAAATCAGAAGAAACCGGCTTAGCGAAAAGGCCTTCAGTGAAACTCTTGATAAAATCCAGGCTGATGGGATCGGTTAACTGGGACAACGTGGATTCCTGCACTTTGACGATATCGGGTTTGTCGCCGAGCGCGGAAGGCGCACCGACCAGAATGAGCCCGAGAACCCGCTTTGGATGATGGATTGCGAATTTCCTTGCAGTAAAACCGCCGCTCGATGCCCCTAAGATAAAGGCTTTTTGAATAGCTGCTGCATTCATGAACTGCAGTAAATCCGTTTCGAAATCCCGTGTCCTGTATGAGGTTTCAGGCAGATCGTTGCCATCATGCCCGCGCTGGGTAAAAGCGAGGGCACGGATTCGGCCAGGGAAATGGCGAAGCAGCAGCTCGAATGTCCGGCAGGAATCCCCGATGCCGTGCAGCAAAATGAGCGGGATGCCGAGCGGGTCACCAGCTTCTATATACGAAAACTCCCTGTTATCCGAAAATCGTATTCCTTTGAGTTTCATTTCCAATAGGGTCCTCTCCTTTCACTCCACAACAATGCGGCCATTATTTGAAACAAGATTGATCAGCACGCTGCCGCTTCCGAAACTGACTTCTCCGGAATCTTGTCCGTACACATCAATGCTTCCGTTATCAACGCGCGCCTCGATGCGGGCATTGGTTGGTTCGTTTTCGGTATGGATTTCAATACGCCCATTATTTGTTTCAAAGTCGATCGGAAAATCCAGCGTATCGGCAGTCAAATCGATGCGGCCATTATTGGCCTTCGCCTGTAATTCGCCTGACACGTCCGTGAACATGATCCGGCCGTTCGACGCGCGGACGGTCATGTCAGCTTCCATGTTTGTCAGCTTAATGCGGCCATTGGCTGTTTCGACATCGACCTTGTCGCTTTCGACCGCTTCCACTTCGATGCGGCCATTATTCGCTTTAAGCGACAGTTCAGCGGCTTGGATATCTTTTGCATCAATGGCGCCGTTAATGCTGTCTGCGACAAGCGACGCAAGCCCGTTTGCGGGAACATAGACTTGCAGGGTGGAAGAGCGGTTAATGCCGAACACGAAAAATCCGGATCGGTCTTCGACTTCAATGGCCAAGCGGCCGCCTGACACATCTGTTTCCAACGTGAAATCATCGCTATTGCCTGTCAGCACGATGCGGGAAGAGCCGTCATCACTCGGCAGAAAATCCACGCGGGAATTTTCCACGGTGATTTCCATGCTTTCAATTTCCTCATTGAAAGTCTTTTCTTCCAAAACCTCCTGCTGTGCCGGATCTGAGCTGTAGAGGGCATATAAGACAGCAACCACACCGATTAGGAATAGTGCCGTTACGATGATCAAAATCCTCACAAATATTTTCATAGCTGGATTCTCCTTTCGTCGCTAAACATTCCACTCCAGTATAAGGTCGTATATTCCATCGGAAGTTTCAATCACCCAGCCGCGCCACTGCACGCCAGAAATGGTAGAGTACGCCGTCATACCACAGCAATGCCTCTACTTTTTTCAGCACCAGATCCAGCTCGTCGCTGGATTTTGCGGCACGTACAAAATATTCGTCGCGGCGGATTTTACGGTGGTTGGCCATGGCTGCTGATGCATCGCTGAGTTCTGCCAGCAATACCGGCATCGCCTCATCATCGGAAATGCGTTGTTCGGCATTTTTCATCAATGGCATCCAACGTTCGGCAAGCCCTGGATGGAGCCGGTTTGCGCCTTTGGCAGCCGGTTCACTGAGCACCTGCAGCAGCCGGTCGATATGGTCGAGTGCATGCAGAATTTGTACATGGCGGTTGAAAACGTCAGGCGACATCGTCTCGATTTTTGCAAGAAACGTCCGCACCTGCATCGCTGCATTATGCAATAAAGCAATCTCTTCCGGGGTGGCATCGCCGCCAGCAAGCACCTTGTGGGCCAGTCCGAAAAGTTTTGCCAGGATCAGCTGGATGGTGCGGTGCACCGCTTCGACGGCGACTTCCGGGATACCTGCCACTGACGCATCCAAATGATGCAGCAGGGGGTCGCCTTTTTCAGGCAGCAGCCATTCCAGCAACCGAACGAACCATGGCATCACCGCTGCAAATGCCAGCACGCCAAGCACATTGAACAATGTGTGGAAAATTGCGATGCCGACAGCTGCGTCAAATGTGCCGAAGAGGGCCGTGCTTAGGCTGCGCGTCGCCCACAACAAAAGGGGAGCGAGCAGCACAGCGAGAAACGCCGTACCCAGATTGAACAGCACGTGTGTCAGCCCGGCCCGTTTTGCCGCTGTGCCTGCGCCGATTGCGGCCAGTGCCGCGGTTAATGTGGTACCGATGTTCTGGCCGATAACCAGATAGGCGGCTTGTTCAAAACCGATGATGCCAGAGAACAGCGCCGCCAATGTCGTTGCCACAGCGACGGAAGATGATTGCATAATGACAGTCATGATGGCACCGACAGCAATCAGCAAAAAGATGTTCGTCAGTCCTTCGAGTGATGCCACTGCCTGCAGATCCGCCATGCCTGTCTGCAGCACCCCGACGCCAAGGAACAACATGCCGAACCCGACAAAGGCCTTGGCGTATGCGGTCTTGTGCTTTGGGAGGACCATCTGTGCCAGCACCCCAATTCCGACGATCGGCAGCGCCCACGCCATTAGGTCCACCTTGAAACCGATGAGCGACACCAGCCAGCCGGTACTCGTGCTGCCGATATTGGCTCCCATGATGACGCCAATCGATTGCCGGAAAGGCAGCAAGCCTGCGCTGACAAAGCCAATCGTCAGCAGCGTCACTGCCGTCGACGACTGGATGATCGCCGTGATCAAAGCGCCGGAAAATATGGCGCGGCCGGTTCTGCCGGCAATGCGGTTCATCCAGTCTTTGATAAACTCACCTGCCAGCTCTTTCAATGCTCCGGTCATCATCTGCATGCCAAGCAGAAACAAGCCGATGCCCCCGATGAGCGCCGCAGCCATCTCCATGGTCTTCGCCTCCCACCGTTCTCTTTTCTTAAGTGTAAAGCAAATCATTGATAAAATAACGTTTTTTGACTGAATATTCTTTCTTTTATGTATAAATTGCGTCCTATTGCATGGGATAGATAAGCAGAAACCGCCACATGACTCCGAGTTTCATCCAAAAAATATTCCGGCATGTTCTAAACCAGACTTTCTTTTAGAGGTGAACGGATAGGAGATGAGCCACATATCTCAGGCGCATAAAAAACAGCCGCTCTCTACGATGGAATCCATCAGAGCGGCTGTTATAAATTGATGATTGTAAGGGTTCATCAGTTGGTTTTTAAAAAGGAACTCTCATCCATTCACTTCATGCTGTAGGTGTCAGAAGTTTCACAAACAGCCTTCAAGTTGTTCAAGGTCTGCTCCATGGAGTTATCCATCAGTTTTTTGATGATGAGCGTATTCGCTACTTTCCCAATCAATTTTCCTGGCAGTTCATAATTCATGTCGAGAGAGATTTCTACGCCTTCTCCTTCAGGAACGTATGTCCAGAATTGTTGGGAAGTGATCGCCCCTTTGACGGTGCCTTTCCATGAATAGCTGTCTCCATTTTTGGACGTATCGAGCACTTCGACTTTAATTGGAAAATGCATCCCCAGCATGGTGTATTTCAGGTCTACAACAGTCCCGGTTTCTCCTTTGCCGACTAAATTTTCGGGCTCTGAAAGGCCCACATACCATTGAAACCAGTTAGTCGGATCGATTGCGAAATGATAAACCTCGTCAATCGGCCGATCAATATAAATACTCTTTTTGATATTCCACATACCATGTTCCTCCTCAGTGGGTGAACGAATAGCTTTTGATCCGGGTACGGGATTGTGATTTTCGGATCCGGTTCTTAGCTCAAGCTTCAGTGGCACCGGGAAAACCTTTGCTCTTTGGGACAGGCAGTGAGACAGGTCTGTTTTCTCTCCAACTGATGGCAATAAGCTTTACAACCATCAACCTTACCCTTTTATACAAGATCGCATCTCCACAAATAGCAGACTTTCTTGCTTTGGCTCTGTCTGTTTTTTTATGTTTTTGCATTCATTAGCCTGTGGAACATTAGATTTTTTGGTAGGCTAAGATTCTCTGTTCTTTAATATGCACTACTATTATATAGGAAGTCTAATCAAATATCAAGTTATTTTCTTAAAATTCAGTTTTTTTGAAGAGCCTTTAACAGAAGATAAAGTTATCCGTGTAAAATGGTGATTTCCTTACTAAAGATTTCTTTTGGGGCAATTCCAGTCCCTATCCGGTCGCAGGGAACGTCTTGGGTAGCTGGGAAATTGTGAAATAGAGTAAGATGGGACTAGCAAGCTGTATCCGGAAGTAACAATTCCAAAAGTATATGAATTACTATCTTTTCTCACGAAAGTAAAATTCAAAGAAGGTTTATTCAACTATAGAAGGAGGCTAACCATGAATATTGGAATCATAGGCACGGGAAATATTGCTGCGTATTTATTGGAACAGGTGAACATCAATCATATGGCCGGCGGAAGAATTACCGCCGTATTCGGGCGCAACCGGGAAGTGGGCCCCCGTTTAGGTGAGCAGTTTGACGCCGATTTTTATACGGATATCCAGGAATTCCTGAAGACGCCGCTCGATATCGTCGTGGAGGCAGCTACTGTGGAAGCGGCTGCCGTTTATCTGCAGGATGTCGTCGCCCATAAGAAAGACCTTGTTGTCGGCAGCATCGGTGTGTTCAAAGATGCGGATTTCTTGAATAAAGTCAAAAATCAGGCGGAATCTGCAGGCACGCAGATTTTCCTGCCGTCCGGTGCCATCGGTGGATTGGACGTCTTGAAGTCAGCGAAAGCGGCTGGCGGCTTGGAACGGGTGCAGCTGACAACCAGAAAATCACCGGCGTCACTCGGGATCGAAGCACACGAAGAAATGGTAATCTTTGAAGGTTCCGCATCCGAGGCAGTCGGACAATTCCCGAAGAACGTCAACGTGGCGATGACGTTGGCGCTTGCGGGAATCGGTATGGAGAAAACAACCGTGCGCATCATCGTCGATCCAGCGGTTGAACGGAATACCCATACCATCGTAGCGGAAGGGAGTTTCGGAAAGCTGCAGCTGCAGGTCGAAAACAATCCGATGCCGAGCAACCCGAAGACGAGCCTGCTCGCCGCAATGAGTATTCTGGCCGTGCTGCAGAACAAAGATGGGGCTTTGAGGATCGGGAACTGAGTTTTCAATGAAACAGGATTGATAATTGGTTTGGCGGCTTTCTCCATTTAGGCAAAGACTTAAAGCAGAACTAGAGCAGCCACATACAAAAATAACCGCCATTCCTTTGTTGGGAATGGCGGTTATTTCTATTCTCCGTATTGATTTTTTACCAGTTCGAATAAATCAGCTTTTCTCAGATACTGTTCAGGGGCCAGGAAAGTCACGGTCACGACGCCGGGGTGGCGGCCAATTTCAATAGCTCCGGTGATGGTGGAGCGGTTCATGATTTCCGGAACCGTCACACCGAAAAGATCTGCGGCGCGCTGGAGTCCATTTTCCGTGGCGTCATTCAAGTTCGGTCCGGAGCCGATAAAGGATACCGGATAGGATTTCTCGATTTTGGTGACGTTCCAGGTGTCTGCGATTTGTTGTGCAGATTGTTTTTCTTCCGCAGTGAAAGGCTTGGCTGTATAAGGAAGATCTTCAACATTCGGCAGCAAGATCGGCCCTTTGATCGTCAAGCCTTTGAGAACATGGACCTGCAGATGGGCAATGCCCGAAACATCAGCCGTGTGCCCGGCGATTTCACCATCGCCTTGCATGGCGTGCATATCGCCGAGGTAAATGCCGCCACCGGCAACTTTCACCGGACAAATCAATACAGCACCGGCGCGCACCCGGTTGACATCCAAGTGGCCGTCTGTCCGGTGGGTCTCCAATTCTTCCTGTGTGCTCTTGTAATCATGGGCAGCACCGACCAGGAAGGAACCAAAGTCACCTGCATTATGGGAATCTGGCGTCGGACGGGATGGAGTTGTCCCCAACTGGCCAAGAAACGGCCGCATGCGGGCCATCGTGCCGACCAGGTCGTGCGGCGCAAAGGTCACCACCGGATTCTGTACTGAAGCTTCCGGGGTTTTCATAAAAGCACGCCCATCACGAGCAATCGTCTCGGCAGCTTCCTGCGGCAAGGTCAGGCCGACATCGCCTTTTTCACCGAAGAAGATGGTATAGCCGTTGGTGAAGACAAAAGGTGTCGCGTCTGCTCCGCAATTCGCACAGCGTATCGCTTCCATGCCGATGCCTTTAATGACGGTTTCGGGATTCTTGGTGCCGCATTCCGGACATTTGGCGGCTACGTAACCGTCGCCATCTGCACGGTCTTCAATCATTTTATCGTTGCCGGAAGCGGTGGCCTGGGAAGTCACGGTAACGGATTGGATCCGGATGGCGATGGCATCTCCCGGTTCCGCTCCTTCTACGTAAACCGGCTTTGTCACTTCATGTCCGCCTTTGATGCTTGGGGTGATCATAGGTCCCCAGCAACCAGGAGCCGTATTGGCGATAATCGTTCCGCCGTCTTTCACGGGCCCCAGCATTTCTTTCCCGGGATCCAAGATGCCATCTACAAAATGATTAACGAATAATGTCTCAACTGCTGTTTTATTCACAAATATCCTCCTCATTTCCTGAAATTTTCTGACTACTTGAATTATAGTCTGTTGAAAACAGCTTTAATAGTTTTTAGCTCCGGATGGATAAATCGGTCTGAGGGACGTTCTGTGACCGCATCTTCTTAAGATATTCGGAAATAATGATTTATTTAATGATTTATTTAGTCTGCCGAGTAAGGCGCGGGAACCTAAGGAAACAAAGGGTTTTCTTAGGTTTTTTTATTCAGAACCACCGGGTGCATTCAGCTGAATTTGTCTAATTCTGCTGAAATTTTGAGGAAAATCGTGTATAATTGATTGTTGACTCAGAAAAATAAAGTGACACGGAAGTGGAAGCGGACGGTTTTGGCTGACAAAATACCGCTCGTTCCCAGAATGAAAAAGCTTAGGAATAGGCCAGTTTGACAAGGTTTTAAAAACAACTAGTTAAGTGGAAGACGGTCCAGGTCAGTTAGCAGATTTGAACAGTTTAATGGGTTAAATGCGATTGCTTCATAAAAAAATAAGAGTTATATTGGTTTTTGCATGTTTACATATGTTGTCCAATGGAAGTAAACCCGCCGCTAATAATTTTAGACGGGAGCTATACATTAAGATGAAAAAAGTTTCAGGAGTATTTTTTAGTTCAGTGTCTATCATGTTGGTACTTGTTTTGTTCGGTATCACCATGCCCGATACGCTGGAAAAAGTAACCGGCAATATGCAGGCGTTTATCACCACGCATTTTGGCTGGTATTATTTATTGGTTGTCACGTTTTTTGTAGCAGTTTGTGCGTATTTCTTATTCAGCCCAGTTGGCCGGATCAGACTTGGAAAACAGGATGAAAAGCCTGAGTTTTCACGCCCGACTTGGGTTGCGATGATTTTCAGTGCCGGTGTCGGCATTGGATTGATTTTTTACGGAACGGCTGAACCACTTAGCCATTTTGCGATTAGTTCACCAACAGGCATCACGGGAACCGACGAGGCAGCAAAAGACGCCATGCGGTACACGTTTTTCCATTGGGGCATCCACGCATGGGCCATTTATGGGATTGTCGGACTGACCGTTGCTTACTTTACATTCAGAAAAGGCGAGCTCGGGTTAATCAGCAAGACATTGCGTCCGCTGCTGGGCGATCGGGTTGACGGCCTTCTCGGAAAAGCGATCGATGTCATTGCGGTTGTTTCAACAGTCATTGGAGTGGCCACCACACTTGGGTTCGGTACCGCGCAAATCAACGGCGGCTTGACTTACCTGTTTGGCATTCCAGCGAGTTTCTTGATGCAGCTCGTCATCGTTCTTGTGCTGACGGTTTTGTTTTTGGTTTCAGCATCAACCGGCCTAAGCAAAGGGATCAAGATTTTAAGCAACGCCAATATGGGGTTGACGGCTGTCCTGTTCATTTGTGTGCTGATCTTCGGACCGACTTTGTTGATAATGAACTTGTTCACTGACACTCTCGGTGCTTATGTCCAGACATTCGTCAATATGAGTTTCCGTTTGGCTCCATTTAATGAACAAGGCCGCGAATGGATCAATGGCTGGACCATCTTTTACTGGTCTTGGTGGATTGCCTGGTCGCCGTTTGTCGGTATTTTCATTGCCCGAGTTTCAAGAGGCAGAACCATCCGGGAATTTGTCGTTTACGTCTTGTTGATTCCTTCGCTTATCGGGTTTATTTGGTTCTCGACACTTGGGACTGCGGCGATTTCAGGAGAAAATACAGGTGCTGTGGCACTTTCCGCATTACCGCTGGAAGCCTCGCTCTTCGGATTGCTGGAGCAGTATCCATTCAGTTTAGCCTTGTCGATTTTGACCATTCTGATCATCATCACTTTCTTCGTCACATCTGCCGATTCAGGCACGTATGTTCTTGGGATGATGACATCGAATGGGTCACTTTTCCCAAGCGTACGGATAAAAATGATCTGGGGCTTTTTCCTATCCACTACAGCGCTGGTCCTTCTTTATTCAGGCGGACTGCAGGCGCTGCAGAATACCATGATTATCGTGGCATTTCCATTTTCCCTGGTGATTGTTTTGATGACTTTCAGTTTAATTAAAGCGGTCAACCTGGAAGCGAAAGAAATGGGCATTGGCGTGCTTAAAAAGACAGAAGCCAAAAAAGCAGTAAGAGCTCGATAAGACAGGATCGACGTTGAATTATCCACTCTCCTAACAGACATACTTTCGAGATAAACGTTTTTTCTTTTCTGCTCCTTCATTTTTCGCCAGTGTATTTAAAAGGCGGCACCAACAACTCGATGAGTTGTCGGTGCCGCCTTTTTTTGATACACACAGTTTGGATATTCTTCGTGTATGCAATTACTAATGATTTGTCCATTTACTAGCTGACAGTGTGTCTATTAAAGAAACCTGCAGAATCATCGAACGGGTAAAGGCTTGTCAATTAAAGCCTTACATCGCTATAGCTATTACTTGCCCTCATAGGTGGCCCTCATTCCAGAAGAGCGGGCTAACAGCTGAAGCAATTGGTCCACCACTCTTTTTCTCGTATCGAAGTCGAAGGGTTCACCGCATGACCGTCCCATTTTAAAGGGGACATGGAGTGTGCGCGGAGCACCGACTTTTTCCGTGATTTCCGGAAACAAGGTGACCATGGCTGTTGGAATGTTTGAAGCTTCTAAAGCCCGGGCATACAGCCCCAGCACATTATGGCAGGATCCTCAGCCAGGCACCAATAGCGCAGCATCGATTCCTTCGTTGTGGAACAGCTTAACCACTTCAGGGATAAAGTCCTTCTCGGCTATAGTCGTGTCCAAAATCCCGCCGTTCAATCCGATGTGGATCCCCGAAACCTGCCCGATTACGCCTTCCGCGGCTGCGTCTTTCAACTGTTGGAGCGGAAAGACGATGGACGGATCGGTTTTGGCGAACTTCGTATCGAAATAGAGATGCGTCACCGTCAACTCCTGTTCCGTGACGTCTGCCGGTATGATCCGGAACGAAGGATCGCCAGCCGGGTTGTCGACATCAAATGGCTTGTCCGACTCTAAGTGGACACCCGCGGTCGAAACCAGTGCCACTTTGCACTGTTCCAACGGTTTTGGCAAAAAGGCTTCGGGCAAGTTTTTGTTTTCCTTCATATGGCTCATGGTGAATTTTTGGTAAGCCTTCGTGAAGTTACTGGAAAACGTCCGCGACAGCTTCGATTTGAGTTTTGTCTTCATTTTCATGATCTGCTATTCCTCCAGTCCAAGTAGGATAGTGGATAGTATTCGCTGGCGATGTGAAAATTCCTGTATGGATTTCTTTTATTCTAGCTGAAATTTAATAGAATCAGCTGCCATGCCCAGCAGGGACAAAAAGTTTATGGAGAAATGAAAAAACCATAAAAAAGTTGCCGATAGCCAACTGGTGATATGTTACTATTGGTTTATAGTTTTTAGGTCTTATTGTTCAGTGTAAGCAGATTGAGAAAAAATAACCGGAAGGAGCGTCTTTATGCCAAAATTAGCCGAAAACCTGAAATTGCTTAGAGAAAAGAACAAGTTAACCCAGCAAGTGGTGGCGCAGCATTTGAACATAACAAAACCGGCCTACAGTAAGTTGGAGACCACGGGTGCTGAACCAACGCTCAAATTATTGATGAAAATAGCCGACTTATATAATGTCTCTATGGATGAGTTGGTTGGCAGACAATTTACGCCTAATGGCAAAGTGATTGATCAGCTTCTCATGAAGAAAGAAATGACGAAAGAAATCAATATGATGGTTAAGCAAATGGCTAATGAATTTATTCAAAGCAAAGAAGCGGATATCGTTAAGCGATTGAAACTCAAATTCGATTTGAATTAACTATAAAAAATAGAAGAACAAATGATTATACGGAAGATAACAGGAAATAGAGTGGCAGAAAAGGAGTGACTCTGACAGGTGGAGTTCAATTACAATTTAACTGAAAAGGCATATCTGGAATTTAATGAATACTACGCAAAAAACTCGAAGACAGTGAAGAAATCGTTAACAATTCAACGAATAACAGTTCCGATAGTTTATCTGTTGCTGGCATTTTTTTTATCATTTATATTGGATATTCCGCTTCCATTTTTATTAATTCCGTTGCTTATCCTTGGGATTTTGTGGGCCATATTTTATCCCGCTTATTTCTATCGCCTGATCCGGCGTAATGCCCAGAAGATGGTTCGTGAAGGCAAGGGTGAAGGAATATTGGGAGATCATACAATGATTTTTACCGAAGAAGGTCTTAGGGAGATCAGTTCTACGGGTGAAAAATCCCAATCATGGTCTGGTATTGAAAAAATAGGCGAAGACCCGTCTAATTTTTATTTGTTCAACAGCGGAATGTCTGCGTATATTGTTTCAAAACAACATATGGCTGACGTGGAAGGCGTGAGAAATTTCCTGCTTAGCAAGACCGGGAAATCAGTTTAATCCTACTGCCGGCAATAGCCTGTTTTAAAAAGCCGTAATCCTGTGCAGAGTACTGAAGGCAGTTTCTATGGATATAGCTGCATAAATGGAATAAGATTTTAATCCGAACAGCCGGTCACGTCTTCGTGTGCCCGGCTGTTTTGTTTTGTTTAATCAAGCCCTTCAATGTGGACATTCAGACAATTCTGCTTCTATAATAATATGTGTATAAAAATTATACAAAAACTATATAAAAAAAGTTTTTAAAACTTTCAGCTGGGGAATTCTAAAAACATGACTAGGTTTTGAAATGTTTAACAGATCTGATTAAATGCACATATTTTAGAGAAGAAGGGCGGTACATATATGAGGAATGCGACTAAATCCGTAATCGTGATCGGTGGAGGACTCGGCGGCTTGTCTGCGGCGATTTCCCTTGCGCAAAAGGGGTACGCGGTTTCTTTATACGAGAAAAATGACCATATCGGCGGAAAAGTGAATCGCCTGGAGCAGGACGGTTTTGGTTTTGACTTGGGCCCGTCTATTTTGACGATGCCTCACATTTTCGATAAATTGTTCCAAGGAAGCGGCAAGCGGATGGCGGATTATGTGCCCATCAAGCGGCTGGAGCGGGAATGGCGTTCCTTCTTTCCGGACGGCACAGTGCTGGATTTATACCATGACCTGGATCTGATGGAGCGGGCAAATCCTGCGCTTTCCCGCAAGGACATGTCAGAGTACTACGCGTTATTGAAATACGCGCGGCGGATCTACAAGACGACGGAGCACAGCTATTTAAAAGAAGGCTTTGAATCGCCGAAAGAGGCCGTTGCACAAAACGGAATCTTTGCAACCTTGGTTGGGTTCGACTTGACCTCGACCATGTACAGCGCGATTTCCAAACGCATCAGCAATCCGCATTTGCGTGACATGCTGTCCTATTATGTGAAATACGTCGGTTCTTCTCCTTACAGTGCACCTGCAGTCCTCAATATGATGATTTATATGCAGCATGCGCAAGGCTGCTGGTATGTAGAAGGCGGGACGCATAAACTGGCGGAAGGCCTGGAGCGGCTGGCAAGAGAAGAAGGCGTTCAAATCCATACCGGCATGGGTGTGGTCCGGGCGCATACGAATGAAAACAAACAGATTGCGGGCATTGAACTCGAAGACGGTTCATTCAAGACCGCCGATTATTACGTGTCCAACATGGAAGTCATTCCATTCTATAAAAAAATGGTGGATGCCGATGAGAAGTATGTCACGAAATTGGTGAAGAAGTATGAGCCATCAAGTTCGGGCCTCGTGCTGCATCTTGGGGTCAAGAAAACCTATCCATTCCTGAATCACCACAACTTCTTCTTTTCGGAGAATTTACATGAACAGATGGACAAAGTGTTTGAGAAGCATGAGTTGCCGGACGATCCGACCATCTACCTGGTCAATGTCAATAAAACGGATCCAACCCAGGCACCGGCAGGACACGAAAACATCAAAATTTTGCCGCATATTCCGTATATCCAGGACAAGCCGTTTACGCCAGAAGAGTACCGGCAGTTTGAAGAACGGGTGCTCGACAAGCTGGAACGCATGGGCTTGGAAGGGTTGCGGGAAAATATCGTGACCCGTGATGTCTGGACGCCGCATGACATTGAACGCACTTACGGATCCGACCGCGGAGCGATTTACGGCACCGTTTCCGATAAGAAAAGAAACGGCGGCTTTAAACACAAGAAACAAAGCGAACTTTACGACAACCTTTACTTTGTCGGGGGTACCGTCAATCCCGGCGGCGGCATGCCGATGGTGACGCTCAGCGGCCAGCAAGTGAGTGATAAGATTGTGAAACGCGATCAAGCGAAGAAGTAATAGCTAAAAAAATCATTAGTAAAAAGCGCCAGCTCTGAAATCATCCGATTTCAGAGCTGGCGCTTTTGTGGTTAAGGTGAAAAATAAGCATACATGGATCAACGGAGTCCGTATCGAACTACTGTGTAAAAACGACCTGTTTTTTCAACGGAGTGCAGGGTATTTCAAGCGGACGAGGCGGTACAGATTCTGTACGATGGCTTTGCCGACGGCGTAAATAGGGATGACAAGAATCATGCCGATAATGCCAGCAAAGCTTCCCCCAATATATAGAAGGAAAATGATGGTTACCGGGTGCACCTCGAGTTTATGGCCCATGACATTCGGCGATATGAGGTTGCTTTCCAATTGCTGGATGATCAAGATGGCAACGGCCGTCCAGAATGCCAGAAGCGGATCTTGGAAAAAAGCCACAACCAGCACCGGTATAGCCCCGATGAATGGCCCTAGAAATGGAATCAGGTTGGTGAACATGGAAACGAGTGCCAGGATGACGGCGTATTCCAAACCGAGCAGCATATAGGCGATCAGGCTGAGCACACCGACAAACAGGCTGACAATCGCCTGGCCCTGAATATAGGCACTCAAGTTTTCATCCATATCCTGCAGGATTTTCCGTCCTTCCTCACGGGAATCCTGAGGAAGGATTTTCAGGACGCGGTCTGGCAGGCGTTCCCCGTCTTTCAGCAGAAAAAACAAGACGAACGGCACGATGACCAGTTTGGCTATTGTGCCCATAAAACTGGCCAGAAAACTGATGATTCCAGCACCAAGCCCAGTAAAGGCAGCAGAGAAATTATCCGCCAGCGTGGATGGCTGGAGTGCCGGCATGACGTTTTGTTCTTCAATATATTGCCACCAGTCACTTTGCAGAGCCCAATTGATCCAACTTTGCACACGCCCGACAATAAAGGGGAAATTATTGACTAATGTCGTTATCTGACTCACCAATAACGGACCAAGCCAGCTGCCGAGGAGGAAGATGGCGATGGTGAAAAGAAAGAAAATCGACAGGATTGCCGTTACCCGCCCCATCCGTTTTTCCAGCAAACCGACGAGCGGCCGGAATATATAATAGAGGATTCCCCCAACGATGACAGTGGGGGCGATTGTTGAGAAAATGACACGGAACGGATAAAGAAGAAATGGCATACGGGCAGCCAGATACAGAATGATCAGAATGAGAACGACACTGTACAGGAATAAAAACCATTTGGTATTCGGCATGCGCAGCCCTCCAGTTTCCAGCTGCTGGATTTCGCAAGAGCAGCCTTTAGTCCCTTATTGCCCGTAAGCTGCCGCATTAAACACGGATTGGCTTTTGTGTAATTTGCACTTAACCAAAAAGAGTTCCTGTGCTGTCTATTCGAATTCTGTCATTGCGTGTCGGCTCATTTACTCCTGTCGACCTCTGGCAAAAGAATACGAGCCCAGTTGGTAGCTCCAATTTTCATCAACTTTTCTGCTGCTTCTCCCGGACTGGAGTTGAAGCCTTCCCTGACCCAGGAACTTAAATACCCGATGGTGCCGTAGCTGGCGAAAATCGCATAATCCTGATCTTGAAACGCCTGGAACAGGCAGATGGTCAGTCGATTGGATAAATGATAGGTGGCATTGGCATCTGAAAATTCGCGGCTGTAGAACGACCTGTACATGAATACATGTCGGCAAATACACGCTGTGACAGGAGCCGGCCACATTTGATCCGTATAAAACGACAGGAATTGATCATTTAACGTTTTTCTTACGTCTTCCATCAATTCGTACTTGTCCATAAAATGAAGGTAAAAAGTTGAACGGGAAACTTTTGCCTGCAGCACAATATCCTTCACAGTCAACTCCTCGAAACTCTTGCCGTAAAGCAGGTTCAGAAACGCTTCTATCATTGTTTCTTTAGCTGTTGCCATATGTGGCTCCTGACTGGACATTTCAATGGAAAATGTCTCGTGATTTTTTTGTGAATACGCTTACACTTAGTATAATAAATGATTGGGGGAATAGCTCATGACAAATGATGTTTACGTAATCACAGGTGGATCGGGTGGAATGGGAAAAGCGGCAGCTGAACTGGTCGGCAAAAAAGGAATAGTGCTGCTGGCGGATATTTCAGAAGAGCGCTTGATGCAGACAAAAGAAGAACTTGCCGGCAAAGGCATTACGGATGTTCATTTTCAAACAGTGGACATCACGTCAAAAGAAGATGTTGCAAGCCTTGCACAAAAGACTGCAGAATTGGGTACGTTAAAAGGTTTGGTGCACACAGCTGGATTGTCACCGACAATGGCTGATTCCAAACGCATCACAGCAGTCAATCTGGTCGGTACGGGATTAATCTTAGAAGCATTTCTCCCACTCGCAACGGCCGGTACATCTGCGGTTATGGTTTCTTCGATGAGTGCTTATATGGTGCCGCGTGAAGGTCCCTTCATCGATGTTTTAAAACAGCCGCTGGCAGAAAATACGGTGGAGACGATGGAACAATTCACACGCGGTGATTCAGGGGCCGCCTACAGCATGTCAAAGCTGGGCGTCATCTTGAATGTTGAAGATCAGGCATGGGCATGGGGCGAAAAGGGTGCCCGGCTGAATTCACTTTCGCCAGGAACGATTAATACCCCAATGGGCCGCCAGGAAGCTTCCCAGCAACAGCAGATGAAAGTCCTGCTCGATTACACACCGCTTCGCCGTGAAGGGGAGCCATCGGAAATTGCTTCCGCGCTGGAGTTCCTCTTGAGCGATGCCGCTTCGTATATCACGGGAATCGATCTTCGTGTTGATGGCGGAACAATCGCTAACTTTCCACGTATGAGAGCGGCTATGTCGTAAGGTGACCGCCTTTAATTAGTTGCAGAGTGTTTTTTTAGTCATTATGGTGAAAAAATTTAAGGAGTCCCCAAAGGCGGAGCTATCGCTTTTGGGGACTCTTTTGTCAAAGCGAAAGACTCACTTCTTTTGATTGCCAAGGCAAAAACCACCTGTATGGAAAGGGAGTTTGTTTTCATTAATAAATAAAAATTTAAAATGTTTATTTCAAAATAATAAAAAAAGAGCGAAAACTTAGTCTAGTCATTGCACAAAGTATGAAAGTATTGATACAATACTGGTAACGCTTACAAACTGAGAGGAGGAGAGAGCAGTAAAGTGATTCTGCTTTCGCCAGAGAAATGAAGAATTCTAAGCTTTTGTACATCGTTGGGATTACCTTAGTAGCAACATTGGGAGGTCTTTTGTTCGGTTATGACACGGCCGTCATCTCTGGTGCAGAAAGCTCGCTGCAGACCTATTTTACAGATAGCCTGGGACTCAGTTCCTTTATCCACGGGTTGACGGTTTCCAGCGCGCTGATCGGCTGTATCATTGGTGGAGTTTTATCAGGATATATTTCTGCAAGCATTGGACGCAAATACGCATTGATTATAGCGGCATTTTTATTCCTTGTATCTGCGCTTGGCTCTGCTTATCCGGAATTCTTATTTTTTACACCAGGTGAGCCGTCTATTGCCTTGCTGGCAATGTTCAACTTTTACCGGATCATCGGTGGAATCGGGGTAGGATTGGCTTCAGCCGTCGCTCCGATGTACATCGGAGAAATCGCTCCTCCAAAATTGAGAGGGCGCCTCGTTTCCTTGAATCAATTCGCCATCATTTTCGGCATGCTGGTTGTTTACTTTGTGAACTGGGGAATCGCAAAAGGCCAGACATTGGAATGGATCAATGACCTGGGCTGGAGATACATGTTCGCATCTGAAACGATTCCGGCTCTCCTGTTTCTCCTGCTGCTGTTTTTCGTTCCGGAAACGCCGAGATATCTCGTGTCTCAGCACAAAGACGACAAAGCAATGGGTGTGTTGCTGAAAACCTACGATACGACCATGGCAAAAGCCACTTTATATGAAATAAAAAATTCCTTTGACGACAAGAAGGAAAGACTCTTTGCTTACGGGCGGGGGATTATCGTAATTGGAATTCTGCTGTCTGTATTCCAGCAATTTGTCGGCATCAACGTAGCGCTGTATTATGCGCCGCGAATCTTTGAAAGCATGGGCGCCGGGCGCGATACTTCGCTATTCCAAACCATCGTCATGGGCTTAGTCAATGTCATCTTCACCGTTATCGCGATTTTGACCGTAGACAAAGTCGGCCGCAAGCCGCTGTTGATCATCGGTTCAATCGGAATGACCGTGGGGATGTTCGGAGTGGCGGGCTTAGCGTACTTTGAACAGATCGGCACCGCCACTTTGGTCTTTATCATCATTTACACAGCTTCGTTCATGATGTCTTGGGGGCCGGTCGTCTGGGTGTTGCTGTCTGAAATCTTCCCGAACAAAATCAGAGGGCAGGCATTGGCGCTTGCCGTTGCATTCCAATGGGCTGCCAACTATTTCGTTTCATCGACGTATCCATCAATGATGGAAGTAAGCGGCGCGATGACTTACGGAATCTATGGCCTCATGAGTATCCTTTCCGCCCTGTTTGTCTGGAAGTTCATTCCTGAAACAAAAGGCAAATCGTTGGAAGAACTTGAAATGCTTTTGAAAAAATCACAAAACGCAAAAGCAGCAATAGAAAAATAAAAAGGCAACGAGCCGCTCTGGCCAGGAATGATCTGGATGGAGTGGCTCGTTTTTTTATCACAGTAGAAACAATGCAGTTGAAATAAGAACGGTTTAAGTTGAACTACAGAAATCAGCTCTTATCCAATGCTCCAGCCGATTTGGGCAGAGCAAAAACGAGTGCTCCTGCGCAAGCCCTGGGCAGTTGTCTCGACAACTGCATGACCCACATCCTATAGGCCCGAAAGCGGAGTTGATTTTTGGAATATCAGGAGGCAAAAATCATTAGAGCAAGTAATATTTTGGATTCTTAGCCCGCTTCAAACACTTTGCTGTAGAAGGGCGTTTAGAAAACCTGGTTATCTCTCTTGTTCAGAATAATATGTCAGCAGAGTTGATTTTGAAAAAGCTGTAGACTATACTCTTACTAAACCGGTTTATCAAATAGAAGGACGATTTAGGGGAGATCATAAGTATGGCAGAGAACTATAAGATTTTTACATTGGGAGATGCATTGATTACGTTCAATCCATCGGAAACGGGGCCGCTTCGCTACGTTCCGGCCTTTACGCGGAAAGTGGGAGGGGCCGAACTGAACTTTGCGATTGGCAGTGCACGTCTTGGCATGGACACAAAATGGGTAAGCAGGCTGGGCGGAGACGAATTCGGCCGTGTTATTTACAATTTTGCCCGAGGTGAAGGCATCGACATGTCAGATGTCAGCTTTGTAGAAAATTACCCCACATCGCTCAATTTCAAAGAAATTCGGGAAGATGGTTCAGGGAAAACGTTCTACTACCGCTACCAATCACCAATTCTGACAATGACAGCGGAAGATATTACGAAAGAGATGTTCGAAGGGATTGATCTTATCCATTTGACGGGTGTCTTCCTGGCAATTGATCCGAAAAATTTGTCCATCGTTAAACAAGTGCTGAAAATAGCTGTTGAGCAAGGCATCCGTGTTTCATTTGATCCGAACATCCGCTTGAAATTGTGGACATTGGATCAGGCAAAAGCAGCGTACAAGGAAATTCTGCCTTCAGTGGATATCCTGTTGACGGGGTTGGATGAGATAGAAATGCTTAATGGCACAGCATCAGACCAAGATTTAGAAGACTTTGCTGCGCATTATGGCATCAGCCAGCTTGTCATCAAAGACGGTGGAAATGGTTCGAGAGTATTGCAAGACGGACAATGGCATTCGAAAGCTGCCTTCAAAGTGACAGTAGTGGATACCGTAGGTGCTGGGGATGGCTTTGATGCAGGGTATATTTATGCTGTTCTTCATGGCTATACACTTGAAGACGCACTGGAATTTGCCAACGGTGTCGGAGCATTGGTGACGACTGTGTCCGGGGACAATGAAGGACTGCCGTATCTCCAAGAGGTTCTGGCATTGGTCCGAAAAGAAAAGCAGATCGAACGTTAAAGGGGGAAGCAAGTTATGTTGAAGCATGAAATTTTATCAACCATCACAGAAACAAAAGTCGTCGCGGTCATTCGCGGAAGCAGTGCAGAAGAAGCCATTGAATTATCAAAAGCTGCGGTTGAAGGGGGGATTCGTGTGATCGAATTGACGTATACAACTCCTAATGTGCAAAAAGCATTTGAAGCTTTGCAGGGTGAAGACGTGTTGCTTGGAGCCGGTTCTGTATTGGATGCCGAAACTGCACGCCATGCTATTTTGGCAGGAGCCAAATTTATCGTCAGCCCCCATTTTGAGGAAACCATTGCGCCCATCTGCAACCGATACGGCATCCCATATTTGCCAGGCTGCATGACGATCCGGGAGATGGTCAAAGCCTTGGAGGCGGGATGTGACGTTATCAAATTATTCCCGGCGAATAATTTCACGCCTTCATTCATTAAATCAGTCAATGGGCCGCTTCCGCACGTGCGGATTATGCCGACAGGCGGCATCAATCTGGACAATATCCAGGAATGGGTGGCAAATGGAGCTGTTGCAGCAGGAATTGGCAGCGACTTGAACAAAGCCCATGCAGCAGGCGGATATAATGCGGCAGTGGAATTGAGCCGGAAATACGTGCAGAAAATCAAACAATAAAGGAGCATCATTCATGAATATGACATTTCGCTGGTATGGCCAAGGCAACGACACGGTCACACTCGGACACATCAAACAAATTCCAGGTGTTAAAGGAATTGTCTGGGCACTTCACGATAAACCTGCTGGAGAAGTTTGGTCAAAAGAAGAAATCGCACAAGAAGTGGCCTATATCAAATCGCACGGCTTTCACGCGGATGTCGTGGAAAGCGTCAACGTCCATGAATCCATCAAGTTGGGCAACGCTGATAGCGCCGGCTATATAGAGAATTATAAGGAGTCCATACGGAATTTAGCGGAAGCAGGTGTTAAAGTCATCTGCTATAATTTCATGCCGATTTTTGACTGGACAAGGACAGAAATGTTTCATCCATTGGAAGATGGATCAACGGCATTATTTTTTGAAAATGCCAAAGTGCAAAATGCCGACCCGAAAGAATTGATTCGCACCGTCAGTGAAGCATCGGATTTAACTTTACCAGGTTGGGAACCGGAAAAAATGGAACGCATCACGGAATTGTTTGAAGCTTACAAAGAAATCGATGAAGCAAAGTTATGGGCAAACTTGGAAATTTTCTTGAAAGAGATTTTGCCAGTAGCCGAAAAAGCCGGCATTAAAATGGCTATCCATCCGGATGATCCGCCATTCTCAATTTTTGGCTTGCCGCGCATCATCACAGGCGAACACAGTTATGAAAAACTTATTGAAATTTCGGATTCGCCATCAAATGCGTTTACGATGTGCACAGGTTCAATGGGCGCCAGCAAATCGAACGACATGGTGGCAGTTGCCAAGAAATATGCCAGCCGTTCGCCTTTTGCGCATATCCGCAACGTGAAAATCTACGATAACGGCGATTTCACCGAAACCTCTCATTACACGCAAGACGGTTCAATTGATATTAAAGGCGTCGTCAAGGAATTGCATGACCAAAACTTCTCAGGATACGTGCGTCCAGATCACGGGCGCCATATTTGGGGCGAAGTGTGCCGTCCAGGCTATGGTTTATATGACCGGGCACTGGGAATCATGTATTTGCTTGGGCTATGGGATGCGTACGAAACACAAAAAAACGCCAGTGCCCAAGACCTCTAATTTATTTACTCGGGAGTTTGATCAACGATGAAAAATGTAACGATGGCGGAAGTTGCTAAACATGCGAACATTTCCAAAAGCACGGTTTCACAGTATTTGAATAAGCGCTATGAATACATGAGTGAAAACACGAAAAAGAGAATTGAAGAAGCGATTGAAGAGCTGAACTATCACCCGAATACCGTGGCCAGAAGTTTGAAGCAAAAGACGACATATACAATCGGAATCATTGTTGCCAACATTCTTCATTCTTTTTCTACACATATCATCCGGACGTTGGAATCCGAATTCAACAAGCAAGGTTTTCACACGATTATTTGTAATGCAGACGATGATCCGGAGAAAGAACGGAATTACATCGAAATGCTGCTGGCAAAACAAATCGACGGCCTCATTGTTTTTCCGACGGGCGAAAATCTCGACCTGTATGAACAAATGAAGAAAAGAAACTTTCCAATTGTATTTATGGACCGGAAACTGGATGGCTATGATATCGCTACGGTGATGCTCGACAATCATCGGGCCGCTGAATTGGCTGTAGATAAGTTTGTGTCGCTGGGTTACACAAGAATCTCCATCGTTACGACGTCGGTGATCAGAAATATAAGTCCACGGGTAGAGCGCATTGAGGGATATAAGCAGGCGCTTGAAAAGCATGGACTTCCAGTTCGGGAAGAATACATCAAAACAGCGGATGCAGCACTTCTCCACGAAACACTGCACGCACTGTTCCAGTTGGAGTCCCCGCCTGAAGCCATTCTAGCGGGAAATGATATTGTGCTGGTCGAAGTTTTGAAGTATATCAAGGAACAGGCAATGTCCATTCCGCGTGACATTGCGTTGATCAGCATTGATGAAGTGACTTTTGCAAGTTTCTACACACCGCCGATTACCATAGTGGAGCAGCCGAAAATCGAGATGGCCAACCGGGCTGCCGAATTGCTGCTAAAGCAAATTAAAGGCGAAAAGGAGCTCGGAAAGCCGATAATCGAGCGGATGGTACCGGAGTTGATCGACCGCAGTTCTTGTTGAAGTTAAAGCAAATGAAGAAGGTAAGCCCAAAAACGTTGCTGTTAACAAAGTGGCGATTTTTTGGATTTGTACCGCTTTGATGCACCTTATTTTTCTGGAACTACATTACTTTTACAGGGGGAAAAGATATGTTTAATTTGGAAGGCAAAGTTGTCTGGATTACTGGAAGCAGTACAGGCATCGGCAGTGCGATGGCTGTTAAATTTGCAGAGAGCGGCGCATCAGTTGTTGTTCATGGAAATGCCAATAAAGCAGAAGCTGAAAAAACCTGGAAAGCAGTTCAAAGCAAGGGAGGAGACAGCCTTCTTGTGCTGGGCGATGTAACGGATAGAAGCCAAATAAACAAAATGGTGGAAGAAATCAACGATAAATTCGGGCGAATCGATATTTTAATCAACAATGCAGGAACGATGGTCAAGCGTGCGAAAGTGGAAGATATTGAACTCGAGACGCTGGAAAAAATTCTCGCTGTCAACTTCACATCTGTAGTGCAAGTCACACAGGCCGTCCTGCCATTGATGAAACAGCAAGAGAGCGGAGCCATCATCAATATGTCGTCTATTGCTGCCCGAAACGGCGGTGGGGGAGGTGCAGTAACATATGCTGCGGCTAAAGGTGCAGTTAGCACGCTGACAAGAGGGCTTGCTAAGGAGTTGGCGGAAAATGGCATCCGCGTCAATGGTATTGCTCCCGGAGTGATTGAGACGCCTTTTCATGAACGTTATTCAACACCTGAATTAGTAGGCAAAATGGTGGCAGCAGCACCTCTAGGCCGTGCGGGCACCGCTGAGGAAATTGCAGGCGCAGCCTTGTATTTGGCATCCGAATTGTCGAGTTATGTTACGGGAGAAATTATAGAAGTAAATGGCGGTATGTTAATGGATTAACGAGATAAGTTCAAAAAAGCTGCTGCGTTTCCCGGTATCGGAAAATCGCAGCAGCTTTTTTGATCCCTATTCCTGAATAGTCTTACTCCCGGCATGAGTGCAGGAACTTCTTTCTGTAATTACAGGAGTCAAGGTCTGGACAGCCGGAACAGATTGAGGATCTTTAATATACCGTGTCAAAGTCTGCACCATGCTTTGTGCAATTTCTTCCACGGGTACCCCAACGCTGGTCAGGGGTACTTCCATATTTGCCATTTGTGGAATATTATCGTAGCTGAGTACGGAAATATCGTTTGGAATGCTGTAATTTTCTTGCATTAAGGCGCGAATGAGGCCTGCGCTTATATCGTAACTGGCACTGACAATAGCGGTTGGACGATAAGATGAATGAATCAATCGGATGGTTGCCATGTAGCCGTCATACCAGCCTAAACCTTCAGTATCGAATAAGCTTTCGTTTTCGTAAATATCGAATTTTTCCATAGCTTTTTGAAAGCCGATTAATTTTTCGATTTGTCTCTCATCATCAGTTGTAAGGTTCCCGACAAAGGCGATTTTTCGATGCCCAAGTCCATACAAATAGCTGACAGCATCGTTCATGGCTTCTTGATAATTCACGTCGATTACTGGGAAGGGCTTGTCTTTGCTGACCCCATATGTGAGACAAGGCAAGGGAAAGGTTTCAGGCATGTCCTGCAAATATTCATTGAAGATAATTACGCCATCAACTTGAAAGCGCTTAAACATTTCGAGTGAGGTTTGAAGAGGGTTTACTGAAAGGATCATTGAATACGAACTTTTGGAAATTTCCTCGTTGATTTTTGTAACCAACACGGAAGGGGCTACGCGTTCCAATGTTGGCCAGATGAGGCCGATGACTTTGGACTCTTTGGAAACCAGTCGCTGAGCCGCGTAATTCGGTTCGTATCCCATTTCTTTCGCCAGTTTAATGATTTTGTCTTTTGTGTCGGGTTTAACAAGCGAACTGTCATTAAGCGCTTTTGAGACGGTAGAATAACTGACTCCAGCGATAAGAGCAAGATCTTTGATTGTTATTGTCATAGGAATCCTCCGTTAGTGTATAAAGCAAATTTTTATATTTAAGTATCACCATTTAATTCAGTTAGAGAAACAAGCAATGTAAAAAAATCCTTCCTGATCGGCAAGCATACCATTACTTGAATCTTATTAAAAAAAAGAAATTTCAAAAAACATACTTGATTATTTTATTATATTACTTTAAGATAAAAATTGTAATAACAACGTTGTTATTTTGTTCGTATCCTTAGTTTAATTTAAATTTTTATATTTTTCAACAAAATGAAAGCGTTTGCCTGAAACAGTGAAAAAGGTCAATTAGGGAAAGGAGAACTTTTTGTTTGTCGCCGATATGTGCTTGTAAGTTTTGTGATGGGCTAAGAAAATGAGTTTCTGACTTGATTGGATTGGATCTATAGACGAGTAAAATGTTCGAAAAGGGTTTATAAAAAAGGAGGAATTTTACATGGTGTTCAAAAAAAGATTTTCGGTAGCAACAGCGGGTGTCTTATCTTTATTGTTATTAACAGCTTGCGGAAATGATGACAGCACGGCAAGCAATGGTGCGGAAGGAGAAGCAGAACCGGTATCCCTTCGACTGGCGCATAATCAGCCTGAAGATCACCCTATTCATACTTCGTTAATTGAATTGACAGAGTTAGCTGCAGAAAAATCAGGAGATAATGTTGAAATTGAACTATTCCCGAATGGCCAGCTGGGGGATGAACGCGGCGTGATTGAACTTGTAAAGTCAGGAACGCTGGATATGGCGAAAGTCAGTGCAAGCGCTTTAGAATCTTTTGACAGCAACTATGCAATTTTTTCGCTTCCTTACGTATTCCAAAGTGAAGAGCATTACTTCCAGGTAATGGACAACAGCGAGGCTGTACAGGAAATTTTCCAGAATACACGAGATGAAGGATTTTTTGCAGCTGGTTGGTACACAGGCGGACAACGCAGTATTTACACAGCGGATAAAGAAGTTGCTTCTCCGGCAGATTTGAATGGGATGAAAATCAGAGTGCAGGAAAGTCCGACATCTATTTCTATGATTGAAGCAATGGGTGGAGCTCCAACTCCGATGTCGTTTGGTGAAGTGTATACTTCACTTCAGCAAGGCGTCATTGACGGGGCAGAAAATAACGAAACCGGTTTGACGAGCAACAAGCATGGCGAAGTAGCTAAAGCATACTCATACACAGAACACCAATACGTACCGGATGTTTTGATTGTAAGCACGAGCATGTGGGATGGGCTATCGGAAGAGCAGCAGCAAGCAATCTCGGATGCAGCAGTTGAATCTTCAGAAAGCCATAAAGCAGTATGGGCAGATGCAATCACACAGGCAATCACAGATGCAGAAGGCATGGGCGTCACTTTCTATGATATCGACAAACAGCCATTTATCGATGCTGCAACTCCTCTTCATGAAACGTACCAGTCAGAAAATGAAGACAGCAAACGTTACTTTGAAGATTTCCAAAGCTATAACGAGTAAATAATGATAAACAGGGTCTCAACTTTTAGCAAGAAACCCTTGCACAGTTGAGACCTTTAATCTATTCATGAATGGAGAGAATCCCAATGAGAGATATTGTGGATCGAGTAACCGCATTTTTAACCTGCTCGTTGATGGTAGCGATGGTTTTAGTTGCTTGTTGGCAAGTTTTTACACGGTTTGTATTAAATTCACCGAGCACGTTATCCGAGGAATTTCTTCGCTACTCCTTGATTTGGCTGACTATGATTGGCTCAGCCTATGCGTATGGCAAGAAAAAACATTTAGCAGTCGTATTTGTCGCACGTAAAATACCGAAGAAATATAAGTTCTATGTTGATATGCTCGTTGAGGTCATTGTACTGGCGTTCATCCTGGTTATCTTAATCTATGGCGGAACGCAAGCTTACCAGAATTCGGTAGGGCAAGTTTCTTCTGCTTTAAATATGCCCACACAATATTTGTATTTGAGTTTAATCATATCGGGCGTTCTGTTTTTATTTTACGCAGTGATCCATATAATTGAACATTTCCATAACAGAAATAAGTGGAAAACAGCGGATGCGAAGTTTGAATCTGATGAAATTCTAGAATAAGGAAGTGGATTTTATGGCCTTGGAGGCTGGAATCGTTTTAGCAATTGTATTTGCACTGATGCTTGTGATTAGTGTACCTATTTCAGTGAGTATCATTATCGCTTCGCTAGCTGCAATATTAATAGCATTGCCTTTGGATATGGCTATATTCACAGCCAGCCAAAAACTTGTTACGGGACTTGATAGTTTTACTTTACTGGCAGTTCCATTCTTCATCCTGGCAGGAATCTTAATGAATAATGGAGGCGTTGCAGAACGGCTCATTAACTTTGCCAAGGTTCTTGTCGGCCGGACACCGGGAGCATTGGCTCATACTAATATATTAGGCAATACTTTGTTTGGGTCTCTATCTGGTTCGTCTGTTGCAGCGGCCGCAGCAATTGGCGGCGTTATGGGACCATTGCAGAAAAAAGAAGGCTATGATCCAAAATTCTCTGCAGCAGTCAATGTGGCCTCTGCACCGATTGGATTGATCATTCCTCCAAGCGGTACCTTAATCATCTACTCGCTTGTCAGCGGGGGAACATCTGTCGCAGCTTTGTTTGTGGCAGGCTACTTGCCGGGCTTATTGTGGGCTTTTGCTTGTATGGTCGTCGCGTTCATTATCGCGAAAAGAAGAAATTACCCAACATCAGAAAGAGTCAGCTTGAAGGTAGCTTTTAAAACATTTCTCGATGCTATTCCCAGCTTGATGTTGATCGTAATCGTTATCGGTGGGATTCTGTCAGGTATTTTTACAGCGACAGAAGCAGCTGCAGTGGCAGTTGCTTATACGTTCATTCTGTCTTTAGCATATGGTGCAGTTAAATTTAAGCATATGCCAAGAATCATCATGGAATCGGTGGAAATCACAGCCGTTATCATGTTATTGGTATCAGCTTCAGCGGTCATGTCATGGGTGATGGCGTTTACGGGCATTCCTTCAGCCATCAGCGAGCTTATCATGGGAATTTCAGATAATCCGATTGTTTTGCTGTTGATTTTAAATGTGTTTTTATTGCTGATTGGAACGTTTATGGATATCACGCCTGCGGTTCTCATATTTACACCAATATTCCTGCCGATCGTGGTAGGTTTCGATATGGATCCCATTCACTTCGGAATCATGATGGTCATGAACTTGAGCATCGGGAACATCACACCTCCTGTGGGCAGTGCGTTATTTGTAGGCTCCAGTATTGCGAATTTGGACATGGAAGATGTTATAAAACCGCTCATTCCGTTTTATATCGCGATTATTGTGGTGCTCCTTTTAGTAACTTATATCCCGGGAATCAGTATGGTGCTGCCAAACTTGCTTGGTTATTAACAGCACTGCGCAAAGCTAATGAAAAGCGATGGTTAATGTATAGCGAAAGGATGGACGATGCATGTCTTTAAAAGAAAATTACTCCTTTAAACTTCAAAAAGAAGAAAACAATACCGTAACTTTCCAACTCGAAAACCCCTTAGTGATTGCCCGAGTCATGGTATTGGAAAATGACTTGATTCGAGTGCTGATGTCAAACGGCGAAAAGCTTGAAATTGACAACACCTGGCTTGTAGCTCCCGGAATGGATGACGTGCCATTCGAAGGCAGAAGCCGCTTTGATTTGTCACCTTTTTCACTTCCTGAATATCAATTGCATCAGGAAGGTGAGACGGTGACCATTGAAACGGAAATGGTCAAACTTCGCATTGATCTGGATGGCTTTAAAGCAACATGGTTTTTCAAAAGAAACGATGGCGAGACGATTCAAATTGCGGCAGATCGAAAAACCCAAGCTTATAATTTGGACGGATCGCTCGGAAAAGGAATTTATCATTACTTACAGAGAAACCATGACGAACAGTATTTTGGGCTCGGTGAAAAAAGCGGAGACATGGACCGCCATGGCAAACGTTACCGGATGTTGAGTGTAGATCCAATGGGATACGACGCGCAACATACGGATCCTCTCTATAAGCATATTCCTTTCTACATCACTCGGAATAAACAGTCAACTGTCTCATTTGGCATTTTCTATGACAATATGGCACAAAGTGTCTTTGATATGGGAAATGAAATGGATAATTACCATGGTTGGTACCGCTATTACCATTCATTCGCAGGGGATTTGGATTACTACATAATTGTGGGTCCAGAGTTGAAGGATGTCGTTAAAAAGTATTCCAGACTGACAGGGAAAACAATCTTTTCACCAAAATGGAGCTTAGGCTATTCCGGTTCAACAATGACTTACACCGATGCCCCGGACGCTCAAGAACAGCTAAAACAGTTTATTGAACTCTGTGAGAAAAACGACATTATTTGTGATTCGTTTCAATTGTCTTCGGGATATACTTCCATAGGCGACAAGCGTTACGTATTCAACTGGAATAGAGACAAGTTTCCTGATCCAAAAGGCTTTATCGATGAATATCACCAAAAGGGAGTTCAGTTGTGTGCAAACATAAAACCTGCTCTTTTGAAAAGCCATCCTCAATTTGAGGAGTTGGAAAAACAGGGAATCTTCATTCGGAATCGTTCGGGAAGAGTGGAAATGGTTCAGTTTTGGGACGAGGTAGGGGCTTACATTGATTTTACCAATGAAAAATCAATTCAATGGTGGAAAGAAAATGTTACCTCTCAATTGCTCGAGTATGGAATAGACTCTACTTGGAACGACAACAATGAATTTGAAATATGGTCGACCGACGCAGTTTCCCACGGTTTTGGCAAAGAGCTTCCGTTTGAAACAGTGCGTGCGATTCAACCGCTCCTTATGATGAAAGCTTCGTATGAAGCACAAAAAGAATATGCTCCGCATTTGCGGCCTTACTTGATTTCCCGGTCCGGCAGCCCAGGCATGCAGCGCTATGTCCAAACTTGGTCAGGAGACAATTACACAAGCTGGAAATCACTCAAATACAATATCAAAATGGGCTTGGGGCTAAGCATGTCCGGCATTTATAATGTAGGGCACGATATCGGTGGGTTTTCAGGTCCTGCTCCAGAGCCGGAGTTGTTGGTGCGCTGGGTACAAAACGGGATCTTCCATCCACGGTTTACTATCCACTCATGGAACGATGACCAAACAGTCAATGTGCCTTGGATGTATGAAGAAACTACAGACAAAATTCGTGAGCTGATGAAGTTTAGGCATCGGATTACCCCTTACTTATACACGTTACTTTATGAGGCACACACAAATTATGAGCCGATTATTCGTCCGACATTTTATGATTTCGGGCACGATACAAAAACATTTGATGAAAACGATGATTTCATGTTAGGCGAATCTATGCTTGTGGCTTCTGTCGTTGAAGAAGGAAAAACTGAAAGAGCCGTCTACTTGCCTGCAAATGATGGAGGCTGGTATAACTTCCATACTTCAGAGTGGCATGAAGGTGGAAAGCTTGTTACAGTGCCAGCTCCGTTGGATTACAATCCCCTTCTTATAAAAGCGGGAGGCATTATTCCCATCAATGACAACAATCCATCTTTTTCGACTAAAGACCAGGAAGACAGAGGATTTATCTTGTTCCCGCATCGCCGGGAGGGAAGTTCTAACTATCAGCTGTACGAAGACGATGGCGTCTCTGCGAACTATCAGGAAAATCATGCAACAATCAATGTTTCCATGGAATCGACCTCTCAGAAGATTAATGTGGGAATTGAAATTCAAGGAGAGTACACTTTGACTTACAGCAAAATCCGTTTTTATGTGAACGGTGAAGATCAACGGGAAATTCATGTTAATGGACAACAGCTAGTAAAGCAAAATGGAAGTTACGAATTCCAGATTTAACTAAAAGAGCGGGGAATGCCGTTTGAAAATAATGCCTTCATGGGAGTTGTACTGATGAAATTTATGGATGAAGACTTTCTACTAAACAGCAATAGCGCTAAAATTTTGTATCACCAGTATGCAAAGGACCTTCCTTTATATGACTTTCACTGTCATTTGAGCCCACAGCAAATCGCGGAAGATCACCGCTTTGAAAACATTACGGATGTATGGCTAAAGGGCGACCATTACAAATGGCGGGCTATGCGCGCATTTGGAATAGATGAAAATCTTATCACAGGAAATGCGGGCGACAAAGAAAAGTTTCATGCCTGGATCCAAACGGTTCCCTATACGATGGGCAATCCACTGTATCACTGGTCCCATCTTGAGCTGAAAAAGTATTTCAATTACGACGAAGTAATCAAGGAAGAAAACTGGGAAGCCATGTGGGAGCAGTTGAACCAAGTTGTTCAATCAGACTCTTTTTCAGTACAGACCTTGATTAGAGACAGCAAAGTTAAGGTTATTTGCACCACTGATGACCCGGCAGACAATCTTGAATACCACATTCAAATTGCCGGAGACAAAAATATTGAAGCTCAAGTTCTGCCGGCTTTCCGTCCGGACAAAGGTTTGGGCATTTCCGCAGCAGGATTTTCGGCATACATCCAGGACCTGGGCGCATCAGCGGAGCTGGAGATCCGGAACTACGGAGACTTTCTGAAAGTCTTGTCTGAGCGAGTGGATTATTTCCATGAACATGGCTGCCGTATATCAGATCATGGGTTTGAATATTTGCCGTATGCAGAAACTTCCTTCGAAGAAGTGGCGGGTATCTTCAATAAAGCATTATCTGGAGAACCGATATCTAAAGTTGAAGAAGAAAAACATAAGACGTTTACCATGCAATTTCTTGGAGAATTGTATGCCAAACACAATTGGGCGATGCAATTGCATATCGGTCCACTGCGCAATAACAATACGCGCATGTTTGAGCAGGCAGGTCCGGACAGCGGGTTTGACTCGATGAATGATTTTGAACTGGCAAAGCCACTCAATCAATTTTTAAACAGTCTGGACTGTAAAAATGCTTTGCCGAGAACGATTATTTATCCGCTTAACCCAGTTCACTTTGAAATGGTGGCAAGCACAATCGGTAATTTCCAGTCGAGCGAAATGAAAGGGAAAATTCAATTTGGTTCTGGCTGGTGGTATAACGACCAAAAAGACGGGATGATCCGACAAATGAAAGAACTGGCCAATGCCGGCTTGCTGAGCTTGTTTGTCGGCATGCTGACAGATTCCCGCAGCTTCCTTTCTTTTACACGCCATGATTACTTTAGAAGAATTCTTTGCCAATTGGTTGGGACCTGGATTGAGGAAGGTGAAGTTCCAGCTGATTATGAGTTTATTGGCAAGATGATACAAAATATTTCATACAATAATGCAACAAACTATTTTGATATTGAAATAGACTGAGTAAAAGACGTCAAAAAAGAATTCCAGAAATGAGGGTATTGAATGATTCCTATCCACAAAAATTTGCATGGGCGAGTAGCTGTCGTAACAGGGGGCAGCGGTGTCCTTTGTTCGGAAATGGCGCGTGAATTGTCACGCCAAGGAATGAAAGTCGCTATTTTAAACCGTACGGCGGCGAAAGGCGAGAGCGTAGCAAATGCTATCCTAAAGGCAGGTGGGGAAGCTATCGCATTACCTGCGGATGTTTTAGATCGTGCTTCACTAGAACATGCAAAACAACAAATCCTGGAGAAGTTTGGCCGCATCGATTTACTCATTAACGGTGCAGGCGGCAACCATCCGGATGCCATTACCGGTCCGGAAACGTTTGATGAAGAATCAGCTGGCCAGTCCTTTTTTGAACTGGATGAGAGCGGATTTTCTTCGGTCTTTTCATTAAATTTCACAGGGACTTTCCTGGCGTGTCAGGTATTTGGAAAAGAATTATTGAGAAGCGATTCGCCGGCGATTATCAATCTTTCTTCTATGAGCGCATATGCGCCGTTGACAAAAATCCCGGCATACAGTGCGGCAAAGGCTTCTATCAATAACTTTACGCAATGGCTGGCAGTGCATTTCGCTGAAACGGGTTTGCGCGTCAACGCAATTGCACCTGGATTTTTCCTGACAGATCAAAACCGTGATTTGCTGATGGATAAAGACGGGAATCCAACAGCCCGCACGAAAAAAATTCTGGAAGCCACTCCGATGAACAAGTTCGGCGAGCCAGAAAACCTGCTTGGCGCGTTGCTGTTCCTGGCAGATGAGTCATACTCTTCTTTTGTAACGGGAACGACAATGGCTGTTGATGGCGGTTTCATGGCCTATTCAGGTGTTTAAGCCATGGCTATAAATAATGAATCAGCTTTGAACCTTGTGAAGAGCAATTGTTAGTTGAATAATATGGGTACAAAAAACGGATTCTCAAATGAGAGTCCGTTTTTTATTGGTCGATTTTTCGGTATTTAAGACCGAAATCAATTTAAATCTTGAATCGATTCAACCGATTTCGAAGGAAAGGCATGTAGTGTCTACCCTTTTGAAGATTAATACTCCAATCGTTCGCAGAGGCTATTTGGAAAAAAATCCATAAACAAAAGCCATCAGTATTTCATTGATGGCTTTTGTTTATTATTTGTCTTTATTAAGATACATTTTCTTCATCTTTTTGTCTTTTTTTCGTTTTTTCTTACATTTGCTTTTATGCTCAGTCTGGTTGGAGGACATTATAAAAGCGAGCCCGACCACTGCAATCGGCAACAGAAGAAGCAGCTCTACAGGAACAATGGGCTTGTAAACCGTTTTTTCAGAGGTGATGCTATAAACACCGAGCGGTTTGATCAGGAAAGAACCACCTCCGCCTTCACCGCTGCCGCCTTCGGATTTTTCGGAGACAGGCTGCTTTTGCTCAGCATCTTTAATTTCATAGCCCACGCCAGCCCCAGCCCCAACGCGGTATTTCACTTTTGCAACCGGGAGAATGATCGTGTCTCCCATCTCAATTGGATCTCCATAGACAAGCGAGACATCCCGGACTTTGGAGAATTTTTCAAAAATCGGGCGAAGCGGTGACTCCTTAAATGGAACATGTTCATTTTGTGTCATGCTTTTCACTCCCTTTTTTTAGTAGCGTGTATACCTTTCGCCTTTAAAATGCAGTTTCCTCTATTTTTCGTAATTTAATAAAAATATGATGATTAGAGAGCTGCGGTTCATGCACCCGAAACGTAAAGCACTGTTGGATGACTTGTCGAAAATTTAATCCGGCGGTAATTGCGTTAATTCCCGGAAACGAAAAAATCTTGCCCGGTTTATATTTCAACAAACTGGGCAAGTTTTTCAAGTGTGGAGCCCAAACCCTCGTCATGATCTTCTTTCTGGATCCCTTCAGGAACATGTTCACAAACAATCGTGACCTTTGTGCCTTCCAACACCGCTTCCAAATACCAGGTCTGAATCATCTCACCGGAGAACGCCGGATCTTCAGAATCAAATTGGCCGGCCAGCACAATCTTCGTGTCGGGCACCAGTTCCAGAAATCTCCCCTCGGAAACGTCTGTATGGTCCGAGGTTTTGCCGGGATTTGAATGATCGATTTCGTACGTTAGCGTCAGCTTATAAGCTCCGCCTTCACGCGGCTCGAATACATCAACGTGGGCAGACATTCCTTTAGGCGGAAGCCAGGAACTTAATGCTTGCGGGTCGATAAAGGCCCGGTAGATGGCTTTTGGCGATGCCGCAATCACTCTTGAAGCAGAATCGATTCTGTTGCTGGGTGGATGTGCCATGATCAACAACCTCCTGGATTGAGTTTGGTATAGTATACCCATCTTGAGCCAGAAATCTTCTTTTCCTCAAAAACGAAAAAAGAAAAGCCGCCGCTAATCAGCGACGGCTTCTTCACCATTGACTATGAGGCGGTAGCGGACATCCGCTTTGAGTGAATGGGCGACCGGGCAATACTTTTCTCCACTTACTTCAATGGCGTGGAGCACTTTTTCCGCAGCAATATCCCCTTCAACGCGGAAGGTCACCACAATCGCCAGGAACTCTTTTGGTGGGTTGCGCCGTTTCTCGCCTTCGGTGATGATTTCAAGGGAACGGATTTCTTCCATTTTCGACCGCAAAATCATGATGACGTCCATGCCGACACATCCCGCAAGCGAGCCAAGCAATGCCTGCATCGGCAATAGGCCTTGTTCGTTGCCCACTCCCTTATGAGCATCCATCGTCAGCGTATGGCCGCCTTGTCCGACAGCTGAAAAAACAAAATCCCCTTGCCATTTTGTGGTGAGCATCAATTGATCTGTCTCCATCACACATCCGCCTCCTGCTTTTCTTTTAGTGTATCATCTATTGACTGAATAGTTCTTCGGAATTTATAGCTCTGCTAAAAAATTGAGGAAACAGATCTTATGTTTCATTTGATGTACAGGATAGTGTACGATCCTTTTTAAGTAAGGTGGTCATAGGGAAGCAATCAATTATTCTTCGTTGCGAAACAATCTGAAGCAATTTCTTCATCTCTTTGCTTCTTCATTTTCCATGGCGAAGAAAGAAGAGAACGTATATTCGCTGAAATTCATAACTTTTAAAGCTAATTTCCACTAATAGATGATATGATTAGATGAAAACAGATCAGGCGGAATGAGCCGGTTTGAAAATTCTACAGCTTTAAAAGAACAGGTGATTAGATGGTTAAAGCACATACAGCAACAATCAGAACTTCAATACGGTTGACCAAGACGGCTATGGAAAAAATGGGAGGGTTCGGCATCAGCGAACGCTCGTTTTTTGTTGCGGACAAAGCGTTCAAAGTATTTATCGAACGCTATCCGTCCAACGCGGATGGCGAGCTTTCGGTTGCGTTGATTTTGGACAGCGCAGAGAATGTCCGGCTGGCCGGCAAAGACCTGCAAGGGGCGATTGTCCTGCACGGCGTCTTCACCAACCACAATCTGCTGATCACCAACTTGACACTCCGGAAATCCCATCAGGCGCTCGGAACCAATTGGCAGCGCGAAGAATATATGGTGTTCGACCGCTCGCGTGATCCCGCTCCTGTTTCGTTGATCAACCTCATCAACCGGATGACACCGGCCAAAGACAGTTCGGAGTATGTCAAAAAGCGCATCGGCAGCTGGGAAGGCTATTTGAAGATCCAGGAACGCGGCATGGACATCCCGGATATCAAGACGAGTTATTCCAATCTGTCGTTCAGCCATGATTTCAGCCGCATCACTTTGAAAGGCTGCCAGCTGAAAGACACGGAATGGAAGTCGCTGAGGAACCTGTCAGTGCGGCTCACCGGGATTTTGGGAGACGTCGGCACGGTCATTAAAGCGGCAAACCGCACAGTGGAAGTGGAACTGCAAAGCTATATCGTCAAACAGCTCCGCGAAAAAGGGCTGTCACTGGATAAAAAGGAAGTCGTCTTCAGCAATTTTGCGGCTTTGAGCCAAATCAGGCGGCTGCGGCAGGGCTTTGCCAATCTGGAAAAAGGGCTTGCGGTCAATCCGAACCTCGACCGGATCCTATTCGAAGAAAAACCGCCGGTCAAACCACTCCAGCCTTTAGCGAAATTAACCTTCCATAACCGGTTGAATGAATTCCAGCAAAAAGCGGTTTCCGGTGCGATGGCAGCAGAGGATCTGTATGTCATCCAAGGACCGCCGGGGACGGGGAAAACCACGGTCATCTCGGAAATCTGCCTGCAGAATGCCAGGAAAGGTTTGCGGACGCTGGTTGCTTCGCAATCCAATCTGGCAGTCGATAACGCACTCGGGCGCCTGCTTGCCAATAAAGACATCCGCATCTTGCGCGTCGGTCGGACGGAAAGCATCGAAGAAGAAGGCAAGAAATTCATCGAAGAAAATGTCGGGCAGTACTGGAAAGACCATACGCTGGCAGAAATCACCGATCAATACGAAATGCGCGGAAAACGCGAACCGGAATTAAAAAACGAAATCTTGGCCAATGAACAGGCGACTTTAAAACTGCAGCCGGTCTATGAAAGCCTAGAACAGGCCGTTGAAGAGAAAAAAGAAGCGCAGAGCAAGCAGCAGGCCATCCAAAAGCTGCTTGAAAAAGAGCAGATGAAACTGGCCACAGGCGAACTCGAGAAGGAAAAGGCTAGAGCTGATAGCGGGGAAACACAGCAGCAGCTGCAAAGACTTGCGGATCGGATCGGCCAGGATTCCGCCTTTATTGCCAGCAAAGAAAGCAACGATTGGTTCCAGCAACAGCAGCAGCCTATCCAGCAGCGCCTCAACGTGCTTCAGCGCGCACTCGGGCTGAACCGGCTCCAGCAGGACCTGTCGGTAAAAAGGCAGGAACTTGCTGTGATCACGGAAAGACGTGACCAAATGGCGGACATCATTGAACAGAAGGAAGCGGCCGTCCAAAATATGGACAGCATCAAGAAAATCGATGGCTTGCTCGGCGTGATAAAAGAGCAGCGGGTTGAGGAAGTTCCTTCTTTGACGTACCTGATCAACCGGCTGGAAGCGAACCGTGAAAACATGGAAGAATGGGGCAAGCTCAACCAATACAACGAGCTTGTCACCGCTGCGATTTCCTATCTTGAGAAATTATTGGCGCCGATCGGCCTTTCTTTCGCCGATTTCAAGCAGCAGGCGCTAACACAGAATGGTGCCTATACGTCTGCAGAAATCGACGAATATTTGGAGAAGCTTCGGACGCTATTGAAAAGTGCGCAGCGGACGGATGCAGCGGTGCTGAAAAAAGCGCTCGCCGGTTTGTACAGACGGCAAAACAATCTGTGGAGCAGAGGCGCCAAGCTCAAGTCCTTGGATGTCTATGCAGCAGAATCAAAGCGGGCTTTCCAGGATTTGAAGCGAGTTTTGTGTGAGCAGCTCGTCAAGCAGCAGAAGCAATACCGCGTGTGGGACGAGAAGTGGCTCGAAAAGCAGGAAAAACACCAAGAAGAAATGGCCCCGCTTGAACAGCGCTACCGGGAAATGCCCGATGCGGCTGAGCTTCCGGACGATATCGAAGCGGCGATCCGCGGACTTAAAGAAGAACTTGCCGAACTGGAAAAACAGAGGGTTTCTTTTGATGAGGCAAAACAGCGGATAGCAGAACATCAGGCTGAGCAGGTCCAAAAGACAAAAGAACTTGAAAGGTCTGAAGCGAGAATCGCTGCTATCGACAATGAGATCAAGAAAGTGGAAGGGGCGATCGCGGACCGCGAACAAGAGCTGGCTGCCTTACGCGAAATCCTTTCTTCAGATGTGGAGCAGCAATTTGACGGGGCGGCGAAACAACTTGCCAGCCTGTCGTTCACCAAAGAATCGCTCAAACAGGAAATGAAGAATCTGCCGTTGCTGCAATCGGTACAGAAAAAATGGCTGGATTTATTGGCAGGGGCGAACGAACACGATCTGGACGAGATCCGGAAACTGTACATCAAGCATGCCAACGTCATCGGAACGACGTGTGTCGCTTCGGCGCGCAAAGATTTTATCGACAACTATCCGGAATTTGATGTAGTCATCATCGACGAAGTGTCCAAAGCCACGCCGCCGGAGTTGTTGCTGCCGATGCTGAAGGGCAAGAAAATCATTTTGGTCGGGGATCACCATCAACTGCCGCCGCTGCTCGGCAACGATACATTGGAAGAAACGCTGCAGGAAATGATCGATGAAGACAATGGCTTTGAAGAAAAGAAAGAACTCGAGAAGCTGTTGGAAGAGTCGCTGTTTGAACGGCTCTACAAAAATCTGCCGGCTGCCAACAAGACGATGCTCGCCATCCAATACCGGATGCACGAGGACATCATGGAAACCATTGCGCCGTTTTATAAACTGGAGAAAGACCAGCTGCAATGCGGCATTCTGGATTCTGACCGGGAGCGCGACCATCTGCTCGAATCGAACGCCGTGACACGCAGCAATCACCTCATGTGGCTGGATCTGCCGAATGAATCCGCTTATTTTGAAGAGCGGATGAACGGCGGGAAAAGTTTATACAATGCCGCGGAGCTTCAGGAGATCCGTACTTTATTAGTAGAGTTGAACGAAGCCACCGGCGAAGCAAAACGGGCCGGAAGAATCCATCCGGACCTGCAGAAGAGCATTGGCGTCATCAGCTTTTACGGCGAACAGGTCAAACGGCTGCAGCGCATGATCGATCAGGAACTGCGCCTGCCGCATCTGACTGTCCGGACTGGAACCGTTGACCGCTTCCAGGGAAGTGAACGGGACATCATCGTACTCAGCATGGTGCGCAACAACCAAAACAAGCATGGCGATATCGGCTTTGCGAAAGATTACCGGCGGTTGAACGTGGCATTGTCACGTGCCAAGGAATTGCTGGTTTTGGTCGGCAGTTCCAAGATGTTCACGGAACGCGCTAAGCAGCCGGAAACGAGAAAAATGTATCGGCACGTATTGGAAGTCGTGAAAAAGAAAAACGGCTTGAAGACCTTAGAGAAGAGCAGGGGGTGAGGAGTTGGACAAGCAGATGGAAGAGCTGCGGACAATTGTAGCGGGAGATCCGGATGTGGCGATCATCAACGAAGAACGGTGGAAACTGCCGGCCGTCTTATATGACGTCAGCTTTGACCGGGTCAAACGGCTGAAGATGGATATACTGATGAAGATGCTGCTGCTGGCTTTTCAAGAAGCCGATGTCCGCCGGGCCGCCACTTTAGCTGACATGCTGTTCGTGGAGGAACTGTTCATCAGCGATTTGATCGACAAGATGCAGCGCACCGGGTTGATTGGGCTGGAAAAGCAGGGCTATAAACTGACAGCCAAAGGCTATGACTACCTGGGCAAAGGGATTTTTGAAGAAGAGATGCCGGGCAGCGGGACCGTCATCGCCTATAGCGCCGTCCATGACGACTACTGGCTCGCAGCAGATGATGCATATCCGGAGGCAGAAGAAACGCTTTCGCTGTACCGCTATCCTGTCAAAGGCAGTTTGAACAAAGACCGCATGTATCAGCTGCTTTCCAAGAGCGGCGCGGATCTCGGGGAAGAAAGCTTTCAAACCATCATCACCGGCATCACGGGGTGCATCGAGCAGGACACGGTCCATATTCCATGCATCGAATTTCAACTGTATGACCAGAAACAGGACATTTTCTATGCCCGCGTCTGGAATACGCTGTCAGGCAGCTGGGACGAAACGCTGGAGAAGCAGATCGAAGCGCGCGAAGTTGTGAAATGGCGGAAGGCGATGGAAGAGCGGGAAGCGGCTTTGGAAATCGGTGTGTAGTTGATAAAACAGTATTCCATATAAAAAGCAGGCGCAAATTCGAATTTGCGCCTGCTTTTCCAATCATTTGAAACTGAATAATCGAAACTTTGCTAATTGCTGATTGTAAAAAAATAGGTGGTCTGCTACGCTATTCACTAGACGAACCATTATGAATTGAAGGAGACCGGATCATGTCGAATCTTTCGTTGGCAGAAGCTGTAAAATTGAAATCCGTATTAGCAAAACGCATTCATGAGTTGGAAGAAGAGATGGACCGGGTGGCCTTTGTAGAAATGGAAAAAGGCAGCAAAAAGCCGAAACAAGCTCGTTCGCTCTCACAGGTCGAAGAAGAAATCGACGACATTCGAAAAGATTTCCGGCTATTGGATAAATTGATGTACCGTGCCAATTTCGAAAATGAAGTGAGTTTCAACGGGGAGGAATTGGCGATAGTCGAAGCTATCGAATTGGCAACCCAACTGCGTGCCAAAGCGCGGAAGTTCAAGGAGTTTGGATCTGCTGTGAAAGAGGATCTTCAATTTGGCTACGGGGAAGGAACGCCGATCGTCAGACGGGCAATGTTTGACCCGGAGGAGTATCGCGTTAAAGCGGTTGAATTAGAGCGATTGGCCAACCGGTTATCGAATGCCATCAACACCAAAAACTATTCAATTGTTTTAGATTTCGACAGTGACAAATATTTCTGATCCTTGGAGCGGTGAGACTCCCCTCCAAGGCATGGAAGGAAACCTCTTTTGTACTTCGGTGCAACTAAATTCTAATGGCTACTGGCAAACCAATGACCCATACCCCATTACGATGTTACCTGTTACCGATTCCCAACCAAAAGCAAACGACGGTCGATGACCACATTCCTGTTTTAAAACTCCTTCCATGAAATCCTCTTGCTTTCGGGCAGGGGGTTTTTTAGTGCTATACAAAAATACTATGCTTCGTATTTTATATAGAAGAAAAAATTTCGCCACCCCTAAAATCGCCATCCGAATTTAAGAACGAAAGGAGCTTAATCTGAAATGGAAAACGCACCAGCTGCAGTTCAAACGGAATCGATCAAGTCTTTCCAATCGACCATCCAAAAATCCGAAAAAGCATTGGCACAGATGAAGGGAAAAGGCGCTAGTACAAGTTTGATTGAGAAACGGCTCGAAGCCCTTCGAGTCGGATTGGCCGCACTGGAAAAAGTCTGGCATGAAAAGCCTTATTCCTATCGGAAGGAAGAGATGGCAGAAGCCCGGGATGTTCTTGCGGGTTTATTGCCATCCCTTGAAAGCATGTATGCCAAGTCGAAGGCCCGCAGCCCTCAGGGGACACTTTTGGAGAAGAGAATTTCTTCAATAGAGTTGGCTATTGGAGCGATAGACGAATTTTTAAGTGAATAACCGGGAACTTAACGGGGTACTCACAACGTCCTATACGATAGGCCCCCTGCATCGCCGCAACCCTCTAGGGAATGTGGCTTTTTTATGCTGTATGGACCTGCTGTTGTTCGTTGAAATCAACACAGCCATCAAACTGAAAAAAACTTAAACTGTCATTTTTTGGGGCAGTGGAGTAAAATAGGATTTGTTGTTCTATTTACATAAACTTTACGTGAACTTAACAAGTTTACATTCCTTGAAATTCCATGTCCCCAAATCCTTGTGAATACCCATTATGAGAAGGTGCACTATGAAAAAAATTCAGTTGATGACTAATGACAAGTTCAATAAATTTATCCCGATCTTCCTGCTGGCAGTTTTCATGCTGTGGATGAAGACCTATGTATCCCAAAAAACGCAGTTTAAATTAGATGTCGAAGGACTGTTGCAGGAATTCCTGCTGTTGCTTAATCCTCTTGGCTCTGCATTGTTGCTCCTAAGCTTATCGCTGTTCTTTAAAGGAACACGGAAATACATATCACTTTTGCTGATCTATATCGGGATGTCTGTCCTGTTGTATGCGAATGTGGTGTACTACCGCTTTTTCAGTGATTTCATCACGTTGCCTACGTTGTTCCAAACGCAGAATTTCGGCGATTTAGGCGGCAGTGTAGCGACTTTGATCCAGCCGACCGATGCTTTTTTCTTCGTGGATGTGCTGTTGCTGGGAGCTTTGGTAGTTTCGAAACGGGTCAAAAAAGACCAGCGGAATTTCAAAACCAAAGCTGCGATTCCGGTAGTGACGATTGCCTTGGCTATTTCTTTCTTTAACCTGGCATTGGCAGAAGCGGATCGTCCGGAATTGCTGACCCGCGGATTTGACCGGAATTACATCGTCAAGTATTTGGGCATGTACAATTACGCGCTCTATGACACCGTTGAAACCGTGAAATCTTCTTCCCAGCGCGTACTCGCTGACAGCGATGAAGTGACGGAAGTATTGAACTATACTAAATCGAATAACGCGAGCGCCAATGAGGAGTACTTCGGTGCAGCCGAAGGCATGAATGTCGTTTATCTCCACTTGGAATCGTTCCAGACCTTTTTAATGGATTACGAATTAAATGGGGAAGAAGTCACGCCGTTCTTGAATTCCTTAATTGGAGGCGAGGAGACGATGTATTTCGATAATTTCTTCCATCAAACGGCACAAGGCAAAACCTCGGACGCCGAGTTCATGCTGGAAAATTCCTTGTTCGGCTTGCCGAAAGGTTCTGCATTCATTACCAAAGGGCAGAACACCTATCAGGCGGCACCCGCGATTTTGAAGGATAAAGGCTATACTTCTGCAGTGTTCCATGGCAACAATGGAACGTTCTGGAACCGCTCTGAAATCTATAAATCCTTCGGCTACGATCATTTCTACGATATTGAGTCGTACACGGATCTGGAAGAAGAGGACATGGCGGAGTACGGCGTAATGGATAAGCCGTTCTTCGAGCAGTCGGCACCACTCCTGGAGTCGTTGCCGGAACCTTTCTATACGAAATTCATCACGGTTTCACATCACTTTCCGTATAACATCGATCAAAATTTGACGACGATCGAAAAAGGGACAACGGGAGATGCGAGTGTCGATAATTATTTCCAGACTGCCCGCTATGCCGATGAAGCGATCGAGCAGTTCTTTACACAACTGGAAGAGTCCGGTTTAGCCGACAACACCATGATCGTCATGTACGGCGACCATTACGGAATTTCCGACAACCACAACCAGGCAATGGAACAAGTGCTTTCAAAAGAAATCACACCGGTTGAAAATGCCAAACTGCAGCGTGTGCCTTTGTTCATCCATGTGCCGGGCGTAGAAGGCGGCACCAATCATACTTACGGCGGCCAAATTGATCTGTTGCCGACGGTGATGCATTTGCTGGGCGTTGAAACGCAGAATAATATTCAATTCGGGACCGATTTATTGTCTGAAGAACACGAGGAACTGGTCACGTTCCGGAACGGGAATTATGTCAGTCCGGAGATTTACTCGATCGGCGAATCTTTCTATGATCCTGAAACGGGATTGCCGATAGATGAAAGCCTGATGGAGCAAGCGGAGAAATTCCAACAGCACGGAAGCTACGAATTGCAGCTGTCCGATCAGCTGGTTAACGGAGATTTGCTGAGGTTCTATACTCCAAGCGGATTTACACCCATCGATCCAGCAGATTACAGCTATCAAGGGATGTTGGATGAAGCAACTGAATAAACGATTAAAAGAAGAGTTATCCTGTGGGGCTGTTTGCCCTCTCGCAGGATAACTCTTTTTGCCTGTCCGATTCCTTAAACGAAAGCCTTTGAAATCAACACCAGAAAAACATCATTCTGGAAGAAGGTGGTTTTTGATTGATGGAGAATACTACCAGTAGGAAATAGAGCTACTCGAATGGAGGATATTTGATGAGCGAAGAGAAAATGATTCGGTCTTTCGATGGTACCCAGCTGTTCACCCGTAAAGATACGGCTGAAGAGCAAAAAGCGGTAGTAGTGATTGCCCACGGTTTAGCAGAACACTTGGGGCGTTATGATGCTTTGGCAGAAACCCTGCTGCGGCACAACTTTACGGTGTACCGCTACGAACAGCGCGGCCATGCCCGTTCGGAAGGCGAGCGGACTTTTTTCAAGGATTTTAACGAAATGCCCGATGATCTGAAAACGATTATGGATTTGGCAAAAGAAGAGAATAGGGAGCAGCGGGTCTTTCTGATCGGCCACAGCATGGGTGGTTTTACGGCTGCAGCATTTGGGACCAAATATCCGGAAGAAGCGGCTGGCATCGTATTATCGGGTGCGTTGACACGCTACAATAATGAACTTTTCGGTCCGCTGCCGATGGATTTGCCGCCGGATACCTATTTGGACAATGAGCTTGGAGAAGGAGTCTGCAGTGATCCGGAGGTTGTCAAAGCCTACGCGGAAGATCCCTTGGTGGAAAAAAAGATTTCTGTTGGCCTTATCAATGAATTTGCTCCAGGAATCGCCTGGCTGAAAGAAAATGCGGAAAGCTTTATCGATCCCGTGCTGGTGCTGCATGGCAATGAAGATGGGTTGGTTGCCGAAAAAGACTCGCGGGATTTTTATGGAGAAATCGGCTCGAAAGATAAAACCTTAAAAATTTACGCCAGCTTAATGCATGAAATCTTCAATGAACCATCCAAATACAAAATCTACGATGAAGTGATTGAGTGGATGGAGGATCGGCTGTAGGGTGCTATGTACAAAAAAGCTATAGCTAAGTATAGAATGAAAAAGCATTGCCGATCCCCTAGACGGGTTTCGGCAATGCTTTTTGTCTTTTGAATAACTCAGCCTATCATGGTGCTCAAACCCTCAACAACCCGCGGAATCCTCTAGCTGCGTAATAGGAATCCGCACCGTTATGGTACAGGAAGACGTGTCCATAGCGGGAATCACAGAACAGGGCGCCGCCGCGTTCCCTAATATCCGACGGTGTCTGCACCCAGCTGGATGTTTTGACATCAAATGTGCCGTGCTGCTGCAAGACGCGGTATTGGTCTTCTGACAATAGTTCGATGCCCATGTCGCTTGCCATCGCCACTGCACTGTTTTCAGGTTTGTTTTTCTTCCTTGAATCAAGTGCCAGCTGGTCAAAGCAAACACTTCTGCGGCCACTCGGGCTTTCCGCTGAACAATCGTAGAAGACGTACTCGTTGTTCGCTTCGTCGAACTCAAGGACATCCGGTTCTCCACCGGTCCGTTCCATTTCATGGAGCGACCACAGCTTATCGGGATGCGCTGCCAGTTTTTCCTGGATCTTGTCCCAGTGCATCCATTCGTGGCGATCGATGTGTTCCTCGAACCGCGCTTTCAAAGTGCCTAGGAGTTCTTCACGTTGTTCGGGTACTAAGTCGTTTTTCTGGGTCATGCGGTTTCCTCCTCCTTTTATGTGCTTGTATTCGTCATGCTTTAAGTATAGTGAAAAATTGGGGTGAATACGATTCCTTAGCTGCAGAATGGTCTTCAGATCTTCATTTTGCTTCAGGCAGCGGCGTTCGAGGGGGCTTTGATCTGTCTTCAGTTGGATGCATGATAGATTTTGGGCGTTCAAACCGATTTATGATCGCTCAGCTGGATTTGTGGTCGTTCAAATGAATTTGCAGTCGTTCAGAGAGATTTGCAGTCGTTCAAATGAATTTATAGTCGTTCAGAGAGATTTGCAACCGTTCAGCCAAAATTCCCACAATAAACATACGCTTGGACGAGAAATCGGACAGCAGGCTGCCCGGCGTCCTGCGGCACTTGCTCACTTGAGGGAATCGAATGCGATTTCCATACAAATTCCCGTAAGGAACGGGCAGAACTATTGATAAAATAAGAAAAAAGCCGGACGATAGCTCGCCCGGCTTTTTTGATTAGTTGAAAAAAATGTCCTGTAAATTCCTTACTTGATGCGCAACTCTGAGTCGATATCGAAGAAATGGGCTTTATTCATATCAAACGCCATGTCGATGGTTTGGCCAGCTTCTACATTAAAGCGGGCGTCCACACGGGCAACAAAATCCTGATTGTTCACTTTTGAATACAGCACGATTTCTGCTCCCATCAGTTCCGCTACTTCCACATAGGCCTTCAGCTTTGTATGTGGGGAATGCTCAAGGAACAAAGGCTCATCGTGGATGTCCTCCGGACGGATGCCAAGGATGATGTCCTTGCCTTCGTACCCTTGATCGCGCAGCATGGAGAGCTTGCTGTCAGGCACAAGAACTTTGAATTCTTCCATAACGAATGAATCCCCGACAATTTTTCCGCGCAGGAAGTTCATGGAAGGGGAACCGATAAATCCGCCGACAAACATATTATCCGGCTGGTCGTAGACTTCTTTTGGTGAACCGACTTGCTGAATAAAACCATCCTTCATGACAACCAGGCGAGTCGCCATCGTCATCGCTTCGGTTTGATCGTGGGTTACATAAACAGTTGTCGTCTGCAGGCGGCGATGCAACTTTTGGATTTCTGTCCGCATCTGCACACGCAGTTTGGCATCCAGGTTGGACAAAGGCTCATCCATCAGGAATACTTTGGCATCACGGACAATCGCACGGCCCAACGCGACACGCTGGCGCTGGCCACCGGATAAGGCTTTCGGTTTGCGGTTCAAATATTCATCAAGACCCAGGATTTTGGAAGCATTCGCTACGCGTGCCTTAATGTCTTCTTTTTTCATCTTGCGCAGTTTTAAACTAAAAGCCATATTGTCATAGACACTCATATGTGGGTAAAGGGCATAGTTTTGGAAAACCATAGCAATATCGCGGTCTTTTGGTGATACATCGTTTACTCGGCGGTCTCCTATGTACAGATCGCCTTCTGTGATATCTTCCAGGCCTGCAATCATCCGCAAGGTTGTGGACTTCCCGCAGCCTGAAGGCCCGACCAATACCAAGAATTCTTTGTCGCGGATCTCCAGGTTGAAATCCTGTACTGAAACCACACCTTTATCGTATTCTTTTCTGATATTCACTAAGTTTAAACTTGCCATTTAAATCCCTCCAATTCATGTAAGTGCTTTCATTTACTGATAAAAGCATACAGTTTAGTGTAGATTTTAGAAATGGCAAGTGTGCACAAAATTAGTGGCAGTCTTCGTGCATATTTGCCAAGCAGCTATTTAAATGACGGATTGTCATATTAAGTGCCACACCCTAAAAATAAAAATGCCATGACAGTTTCGTGTAAAATGTAAGTTACGACCCCAACACTACGCAGGGGTTCAAAAGCGTAGAAATTCATTTTCACGTGATATGTGAAACAATTGAAGCTTCCTTATTCGGCACCGGCAGGGAACCGGATAACCGTGGAGGTCTCCAAATTGTGGGAGATGCGGCACTGAACGGAGCTATCCCGCTGTTGCTGGTGGACGTTTTGAGTAGAGATAAAGAGATGGATGATTATTGATAGAGATTTATATAAATCAAGAGATTGAAAGGATGAAGAAGGAATGAACGTTACTGAAAAGGTTTTCGGACATAAAAACAATCAGCCAATCACGCTGTATACATTGAAGAATGAGCAAGGTTTCCAACTATCCTGCATCAATTATGGTTGCATCATCACCGAAATCATTGCCCCGGATCGCCGCGGAAAAATGGAGAATGTGGTACTCGGCTTTGACACGCTTGAAGAATATGAAAGCAATCCGCATTTTTTTGGAGCGGTGGTTGGACGTTTTGCCGGCCGGATAAAAGAAGGAACATTTACACTTGAAGAGACTGACTATCAACTGGCTAAAAACTCCAATGGCCATCATCTGCACGGAGGTCCCGAAGGTTTTCACTCGGTTCTTTGGGATTCGAAAGTGATCCAAAATGAAAAAGAAGCCATAGTCGAATTTACATATTCAAGTCCGGACGGGGAGGAAGGTTTTCCAGGGAATCTATCCATGACTGTCCGTTACATTTTTAAGAATGACAGCAATCAGTTAGTCATTTCCTATTCAGGAAAATCCGACAAGACTACGTTGCTGAATGTGACCAACCATTCGTATTTCAATTTGAGCGGAAATCTCAAGCGGACGACTCTGGACCATGAATTGACGATGAATAGTGGCCAGTACTTGGAATTGGATGAGGAATTGCTGCCGACAGGGGAGATGGTTCTAGTGGACGAGGATCCGCTTTTCGATTTTCGCAGCGGCAGAAGCATAAGAGAAGCTTCAGCTGCTGGCCATCCACAGACAAAGCTGGCTGGCAATGGCTATGATCATCCATTTTTGTTGAATGCCGGGGAACAGTCCGCCATTGAATTAACGGATGGGGAAAGTGGCCGGAAACTGCGGGTCGAAACAACTGAACCAGCGGTGGTATTATACACAGGAAACGGCGTAGGCGGTCCTTATTCAATCAGAGGAGCGGCAGCGCAGAACTATCTGGGACTTTGCCTCGAAACACAAAGTCCGCCGGATTCCATGCGCCATCCACATTTTCCGTCTGCTATTTTGAACGCTGAAGAAGAATTCAAGTCGGAAACAAGCTATTCTTTTTCGTTAAAGTAATGGCATTCGAGTGATGATTTACGGAACAACAAACAGTGAATCTTTTTGAAGAAAGAAGTGTTTTTATGATCGATCACCTGAAAAAAATTTACTCTTCTTTGATTGTATATGATGAAGGGATCCATGACTTCGATTACAGCTATAAATGGTTTATGGCACAAGACAATGAAATTATCGGCATCCTTAAAAGCCAATTAAACCCGAGAGATGTGTCTGTGCTGACTGCGTTCATGGAGCCTTATGATATTGAGTTTCCATTCCTTACGGAGGAAGAACAAAAGTGGAGACACGCGATTGGTTCGGATGGCACTAATGGAACGGAGATTATGGAAGCCAATCTTCCATATCGCTTTGTGTACTTTTCAATCAAGAAAAATCAAATCAGTCCGGTATTGTTTAAAGAAGCTATCCATGAATTGTTTCCAGGGAAAGTACCGATTCTTTGGGAAAACAGACATGAAGGAATTCTGATTGAATATGCTGCAGCAGGGCAAGAAAATATCCGTTATGAAGAAATTATCGATGTGTTGATGAGTGACTTGTACATGAAAATCAATTTTCTTGTAGGCCCTTTCCGGGAAACGACGGAAAATGTCGCTCACTATTATTCGATTATGAAAACAGCCGCAAAATCCATTTCTGCCTACTCCAAGAAGCCGGTAGCGAACTTCAGTGACACCGTCCCTTATTTGCTGATTGACCAAACAGAAAAAGACCGGTATCGGAGTATTCGTGAAATGGTCCTGCAAGGCTATGTGGATGACGAAGAAACCTTGAAAATGATTGAAATGTTTACGCTATGCAATTTGAATATATCGGAAACAGCAAAAGCGCTCCATCTGCACCGCAACAGCCTTCAATATCGGTTGGATCGTTTTACCGAAAATACAGGGATCGATATCCGGAAATTTCACAATGCGATGGCCGTTTATCTGGCGCTGCTCGTGAAACCGTGAGTTTCATCCGCAAATTAGTCAAATTAAGACATGGATTAATATGTCATAAAGCTGACTTTTTTTGGTGAATGCTCTCCTCCTTCTTACTTTATAATAGAAAAGTTGGAAGGGGTTTTTATTGATGGCAAAGTATTTATATCGGTTGGGCCAATGGTCGATTCGGCACGCAAAAGCTGTAATTTTCGCAGCTATCGCCTTGCTTCTCGTCATGGGTGGCCTGGTAGCGGGATTTGGATTTGAGTTTGATGAGGATTTATCGATTCCTGGTACTTCTTCGCAGGAGACCATTGAATTGTTGAAAGAAGAATTTCCGGAAGTAGGGAACGCCGGGGGACAGATTCACATCGTCTTCAAAGCTCCTGAAGGAAAAACACTGCTGGATGCGGATATTCAGGAGGAGCTTAATGCAGTGATTGCAGAAGTTCAGACAGATGATGCGGTAGAGATGATCTATACGCCGGAAATGCTGCAGAACTACAGCCAAGACCAAACCATTGCGTTTGCGATGGTTTCCTACGATTCTGCAGCGGTAGATGTTTCGCAGGACTCGATTGACCTGGTTCAAGAAGCCATCACGATTACGGAAGACGCCGGAATCCAGACGGAATTATCCGGAGACGTCGAAGTGAATCCATTCAAGATGGAGTTCGCGACGGAAGTTCTTGGGGTAATGGCCGCGTTTATCATCCTGTTCTTTACTTTCGGTTCACTGCTGGTTGCAGGAATGCCGATCGTTACAGCTGGAGTCGGCCTGGTGATCGGTCTTCTCGGCATAGTTTTCGGGACGAATTTTACGTCGATTTCAACGGTGTGCCTGTCGCTCGCAGCGATGCTCGGACTGGCCGTCGGAATCGATTATGCGCTATTCATCCTGTCGCGCTTTCGCCAGGAGTATGCGAGAGGCTATTCCGTTAACCAGGCGATTGCGATCGCCAACGGAACGGCAGGAAGTGCGGTTGTGTTTGCCGGCTTGACGGTCGTCATTGCATTGATTGGTTTGGCGATTCCGCAGATTCCATTCCTGGCCATGATGGGCTTTACGGGTGCGCTTTGTGTATTCATCGCCATCATCGTCGCCATCACAGTCGTTCCGGCCGTCATTTCGTTGTTCGGCAATCGAATGACGCCGCCGGTTGACCGCAAGCGGACGCTTGGCGAAGGCTTTGCAGAACGCGTGAAATTGTCCGGCAAGTACATGAACGGCTGGGCGAAACTGATCAACAAGTTCCCGGTCGCTGTGGCGCTTGCAGGAACCATCGTACTCGCTGTGATCTCGATTCCATTTTTCCATATGGAACTCGGATTGCCGGATGATGGATTCTACGGAGAAGATACCAGCGAACGGCAGTCTTATGATTTATTGAAGGAAGCTTACGGTGAAGGGTATCACGCCCAGCTCGTCATTGTTGCGAAAGCGACAGATGACGATGGAGAAGTGATGACGAAGCTGGAAACCTTGCAGCAGGATATTTCGGCGATGGACAATGTCAATTATATTGCCAATGTCGTTCCGAAAGAAACTGGCGATATGGCGGTCATCCAGCTGTATCCGATGACCGGACCGAATGACTCAGAAACCAAAGACTTGGTGAATGAAATTCGTACGGCTTCTGCGGAATATGAAAAAGACGGCATGGAGCTATTGGTTACAGGAACCACTGCAGCGAATATCGATATTTCCGATAAACTCAGTGAAGCCTTGCCGATTTTTGCGGCATTGATCATCGGATTGGCGTTCATCCTGTTCATGATCGTCTTCCGTTCGATTTTGGTGCCGTTGAAAGCGGTTCTTGGATTCGTGCTGTCACTTGGTGCCACGCTCGGATTTGTAACGTGGGTCATCCAGGACGGCAACTATCATGAATTGTTCGGTTTTGCAGCTGCCGGACCGGTGCTGAACTTCCTGCCGATCATCGTGGTGGGAATCCTGTTCGGCTTGGCGATGGACTATGAAATGTTCCTGGTCAGCCGCATGCGTGAAGAATACACCCATTCCGGCAATGCGCGTAAAGCCGTACTTGCTGGACTTCGGGATAGCGGCGGCGTTGTCACAGCTGCCGGGCTGATCATGATCGCCGTATTTACTGGCTTCATGATGGCATCTGATCCGATGGTCAAAGTGATGGGGATGGCATTGGCGTTCGGTGTATTGTTTGATGCATTCATCGTTCGGATGATGATTGTGCCGGCGGTTATGATCCTGTTGGGGGATGCTGCCTGGTATCTGCCGAAATGGCTGGACAGAATCCTTCCGAACATCGACGTGGAAGGCGAAGCCATTATGGAGAATATGGAAGAGCCTGAGCGTTTGAATAAGAAGAAACCGGTTGAAGTGGAGAGTGTTTAACTTTTACTCGTTGCTGGTGGTTTCTAGTTTATGAAATAAAGCTGTTTAAAAGTGGTTCGCCGCTTTTAAACAGCTTTTTTGTTGTGGATGTAGGCATAAAAAAGCTGCGGCGCTGTGGGTAGTGAACAGCGCTGCAGCTTGAGTTTCTATACGATCAATATTTATAGGACTGCCCGCCGTCAATCGGGATGACGGATGCGTTGATGAATTTTGCTGCGTCCGACAATAGGAATGCGACGAGGTTGCCGACTTCTTCTGGCTTGCCGAAACGTTTCATCGGGTTGACGCTGACAAATTCCTTGCCGGCTGCTTCCCAGTCGTCGCCCGCCATTTGTTTCAGGGAACCTTCGACCATCGGTGTCATGATGGCACCAGGGGCGATGGCATTGATGCTGACACCGAACTCACCGTATTCGATGCCCGAGTTGCGTGTCAAGCCGACGACACCGTGCTTGCTTGCTGCATAGCCGGACTGGTTGCCGACGCCGCGGATGCCGCCGACGGATGCGGTGTTGACGATGGAGCCGTAGCCTTGCTGCTTCATGACTTTCAGGACATACTTCATGCCATAGAAAACCCCGTTGAGGTTGACGCTGATCACTTTTTCAAATTCGTCAGAGCCGTATTCTTCTGTCAGGTTCTGTTTGCCTTCGATGCCGGCATTGTTGAAGAACCCGTCGATCCGCCCGAAGGTGTCCATCGTAATCTGGACATAATTTCTAACGTCTTCTTCACTTGTCACATTGGCTTCAATCAGCTCCATTTCAGCTTCTGGAGCAGCTTCGAGAATCTGTTTTTTGGTTTCCTCAAGCGAGTCTTTATTCATATCAACAAGTACCAGTTTGCCGCCCAGTTTGGCGATGGAAAGTGCTGCGGCGCGTCCGAGGCCGGAGCCGCCGCCTGTGATGATGACCACTTTGTCTGTGTAGCTGATCATGAATGATCTCTCCTTTTTCGATATGGATTGATGGTTTCATTAGGTATATACCCGGGTGGGGTGGGTTTAATCTGGGGGTTAATCAAGTATCCCAAAATATAAAAGGGAGCGAAGAGAGGCACAATATTTATTATTTGATTTTTCAGACAATTACTGTCAGTATCATCTTGTTTTATCAGCAGCTCGTGTCGTTGTTAGCGTTTTCATTGCGTTGTATAGTTTGAACAAATGTATGGCCTACATTACGAACAAAAAACGAAATGGAGTGATTGCATGTTAACGGGAGAACAGTATCTTGAAAGTTTGCGGGATGGGCGAGTGGTATACCTCAATGGGGAAAAGATCGATGATGTAACGACTCACCCAGCTTATCGGAATTCAGCTTTGTCATATGCACGGATGTACGATGCTTTGCACGATCCTGCCAAACAGGATGTGCTGACAACGATCAATGAACATGGCGACCGCACACATAAATTCTTTAAGACTCCACGTACAGCAGAAGATCTGGTTGGCGCTCGGGATGCCATCGTTGAATGGTCGAAATTGAATTTCGGCTTTATGGGAAGAACACCGGATTACAAAGCTTCCTTCCTGGGGCATCTTGAAGCCTATTCGGATTATTACGTAGGCTATGAGGACAATGCCAAAGCCTGGTATAAAAAAGCCTCGAGAGATTTGCCTTTCGTCAATCACACGGTCATCAATCCACAGATGGATCGCTCCAAATCATTGCATGAAAACAAGGAAGTATTCGTTCGGGCAGTTGAAGAACGTGAAGACGGAATTGTTGTAAGCGGTGCCAAAATGGTGGGGACGGCAGCAGCTTTGACAAACTATAACTTCGTGGCGAACTACGGACCGAAAGAACTCGGAGGTGGGGACATCAGCCACGCGCTGATTTTCCTGGTACCGATGAATGCATCGGGCTTGAAGATGATCAGCCGGCAATCCTATGAACTGCAGGCAAAGACAAATGGAACGCCGTTTGACTACCCACTATCCAGCCGATTTGATGAAAACGATGCTGTCATCGTGTTGGACAATGTCTTCATCCCATGGGAAAACATCCTGGCTTATAACAATGTGGAAGTATCCAATAATTTTGTCGCTGAAACGCATTTCGTCAACCGCTTCAGTTTCCATGGCTGTGCCCGCTTAGGGGTCAAGCTGGATTTCATGACGGGTCTGTTGATGAAAGCGACAGAAGCATCCGGAACTCATCAATTCCGAGGTGTCCAGGCCAATATTGGTGAAGTCGTCGCGATGCGCAATATGATTTGGAGCTTGTCGGACTCCATGGCGATGAATCCGGATATCGGACGCAACGGTGTCGCCATTCCAAACGGCGTGGCCGCAAACGCTTATCGCGTGCTTGCTCCGGAAGTATGGACCAAAGTCAAAAAGATATTCGAACAGGTGGTTGCAGGCGGGTTGATTCAGTTGCCATCAAGCGCTGCAGATTTCCTGAATCCGGAAATTCGTCCTTATTTGGATCAATATTATAAAGGGACCAATACAACGGCTGAAGATCGCGTCAAGCTGCTGAAAATGGTCTGGGATTCGATCGGCACGGAATTCGGAGGACGCCACGAATTGTATGAAGTGAACTATGCAGGAAACCACGAGAATATCCGTGTAGAAGCCATGTATCACTCGATCGGCTCAGGCAATGCGGAATCGTTCAAGGCATTGGTCGATGAAGCGATGAGCGATTATGATTTGAACGGCTGGACAAATGCCGTATGGAAAGAAAAAGTTCCTACAACTTGAGGAGGGGTCTTAATGGATAGTCGTGAATTCCGTAACGCAATGGGTAAATTCGCAACCGGGGTCACCGTGATTTCAACAGATGTGGAAGGTGTCTTCCACGGGATGACAGCCAATGGCTTCATGTCGATTTCGCTCGATCCGGCATTGGTCGCAGTTTCCATCGGAGAAAAAGCGCAGACGCTCCAATTGATTAAAGCGAGTGGGCGCTTCGGCGTCAATGTCTTATCGAAAGACCAGCTGGATATCTCGAAACAGTTTGCGGGACAAATTCCAAGTGATGAAGCTTTCCGGTTTGATGTAGCTACTAACTTTCCGATGATCAAGGATGCGCTCGTCCAAATAGTTTGCAAAGTCGAACAGGAAATTTTAGCAGGTGACCATACCATCTTTATCGGTAAAGTCGAAAAAATGGTGACCAAAGACGGTGAACCATTACTGTTTACATGCGGCAAATATGCAGAATTGGATCCGCAATACGCGGTCCTCTAAAAAAGGGAGGAAATAAAGATGACAAGTGAATTGACAAACCAATTTAAAGAACCCATTTTTGATGTTGCCCAGATTGCCCATGTAGAGGTCTTGTCGCCGACGCCAAAAGAAACCATCACGTTTTATACAGACATGCTCGGGATGGAAATAGTCGATCAAGTAGAACATAAAACTTATTTAAGAGCCTATGAAGACAATTATAAATACTCCTTGATTGTGACAGAAGCAGAAGAAGCGGGTCTTGGCCATGTTGCTTGGCGTGCAACTTCACCACAGGCGCTGGAACGCCGAGTCAAAGCGTTGGAGGAAAGCGGACGCGGTACGGGCTGGGCGAATGAAGAATACGGACATGGTCCAGCTTACCAATTTACAACGCCGGATGGCCATAATATGGAAATTTTCTGGGAAGTTGAATATTACGATTGCCATGAGGATAAGCATTCGAAACTGATGTCAAGAAGCCAAAAACGCCCGAAACACGGAGTTCCTGTACGCCGCTTGGACCATATCAACTTGATGTCGAGCAATCCGGCTGCAGATACGAACTTTATGGTGGAAACACTCGGCTTTAAGGTTCGTGAGCAGATTGTCGATAATGATCACGTGATCGGCACATGGAACAGCGTTTCCAATCTTGTGCATGAAATCGCCTTTATGCAGGAGCCGACCGGAGCGAAAGGAAAACTGCACCATGTCTGCTATTGGTACGGCATTCCGCAGAACCTATATGATGTAGCCGACCTACTCAAGGATCATGATTACTTTATTGAAATCCCACCAAACAAACACGGTGTCAGCCAGGCTTTCTGCATGTACGTTTACGAGCCAAGCGGAAATCGCGTGGAATTGTTCGGAGATGCTGGTTATTTGATTTTCGATCCGGATTGGAAAACACTTACATGGGAAATGGCAGATGTTCCCGGCAACGGAGATACATGGATTGGTGCAGTGTTCCCTGATTCGTTCTGGAATTACGGCACACCAGCACCAGCAACTGTTCCGTTAAAAGTAGCCGCTGAATAATAGGAGGTACTCATGGATAAAATCAAAGTAGCCATATTGGGATCAGGGAATATTGGGACGGATTTGATGTATAAAATCCTTAAAACGGACGGTGCGATGGAACTGGCTTTGATGGCTGGCATCGATCTGGAATCTGAAGGCTTGAAACGGGCGAAAGAGCTGAACATCCCGACGACTGCTGAAGGCATAGAAGGCGTTCTGGGTACTGAAGACATTCGCATCGTTTTTGATGCCACCAGCGCAAAAGCCCATATGGCCCATGCGCCCCGCTTGAAGGAAGCCGGCATGATTGCAGTCGATCTGACGCCGGCAGCAGTCGGACCGTACGTGGTTCCGGCAATCAATCTCGGTGATCACCTGGAGCTGGACAATGTCAATATGATTTCCTGCAGCGGCCAGGCGACCACACCGCTCGTCTATGCGGTGAACCGGGTAGCCCCTGTAAAATACAGCGAGATCATCGCGACGATTTCAAGCGTCTCGGTTGGTCCAGGAACACGTCAGAACCTGGATGAATTTACGATGACGACGGCGAATGCCTGCCAGAAAATCGGCGGAGCGGAAACAGCCCGTGCAATACCGGTCATCAACTCTGCCGAACCGCCGATCATGATGAACAATACTGTTTATGCGGTGCTTCAGGAAGAAACCGATGAAGCGGCAGTGGTTGCTTCGATTGATGAAATCGTGGCGGAAGTCCAGCGCTATGTGCCAGGCTACCGGTTAAAAGGTAAACCTTATATCGACGTCCGCCATACACCATGGGGCGAACTGCCGACCGTCATTATCATGAATGAAGTAGAAGGGGCAGGGGATTTTTTCCCTAACTATGCTGGAAACCTCGATATCATGACGGCCGCTGCCCAACAGGTCGGCGAACAATTTGCCAGCCATTTATTGAAGAAAGGAGGCGTGATTGCATGAAGACACTAATCGTCACCGATACGACATTACGGGATGGCTCCCATGCAGTCAGCCATTCCTTTACTCCAGAGTTTGTCGGACAAATTGTCAACCGCCTGGCAGAGGCCAAGGTGCCGGTCATTGAAGTCAGCCACGGTTCAGGTCTTGGCGGCTCGACGATCCAGCAAGGATTCTCGACTCATGACGAATGGCTGCTGATTGAACAGGCGATCGCGAATAAAAAGGATTCCAAGATTGCGTCGCTTTTCGTACCGGGAATCGGTACGCGCCCGGAAATCCTCAAAGCTGCTGAATACGGGGTCGATGTCTTGCGTGTCGCGGTGCATTGCACTGAAGCGGATGTCTCCCAGCAATATTTCGAACAGGCGAAAAAGAGCGGGCTTGGAACAGTCGGATTTCTGATGATGAGCCATACCCAGCCACCTGAAGTATTGGCTAAGCAGGCAAAACTGATGGAAAGCTATGGTGCAGACTGTGTCTACGTTGTGGATTCTGCAGGTGCCCTGGTTCCGGAAAGCGTCCGCGAGCGGGTATCGGCATTGAAGGATGCCTTGTCGGTCAATGTCGGTTTCCATGCCCATAATAATTTGGGGCTGGCCATTGGCAATACGGTTGCCGCCCTGGAAGCAGGAGCCGATCAAATCGACGGCACGCTGCGCGGACTTGGCGCCGGTGTCGGCAATGCACCGACTGAAGTGCTGATCGCCGTATTGAATAAAATGAAAATCGATACAGGCATCAACTTGACGATTCTGATGGATACGGCAGAAGAGCTGGTTGCGCCGGTATTCAAATACCCGAACGTCATCGACCGGGATAATCTGGCTTCCGGCTATGCCGGAGTCTATAACAGCTTCCTGCTGCATGTTAGAGAAGCGGCTGTCAGATTCGATATTAATCCGGTAGCGATCATTGAAGAATTGGGTCGCCGCGGTGCAGTTGCTGGGCAGGAAGATTGGATTTTGGATGTCGCGCTCGAATTGCAGCAAAAAGAATTAGTCAAATGAAAAAAATGCCGTTGATGAGCTTTGTTGACGGCTTTTTCTCCTAGAAGAAAGGAGTGCGGATATGGTTGCAGTTGAACAGCTTGCAAATGAATTAATTGAAGCCGAACAATCGAAAAAACCGATTGCCCCCTTCACGGAACGCTTTCCGTCAATTTCTTTGTCGGATGCTTACCAAATTCAATTGAATTATGTAGAACAGAAAAAAGCGCAAGGTGCACGGGTTGTCGGCAAGAAAATCGGTGCAACGAGCAAAGCGATCCAATCCATGTTCGGTGTTGATCAGCCGGACTACGGCCATTTGTTCGATACGATGATGTATGCAGACGGGGACACGGTGCCGCTTAAGAAATTGCTGCAGCCAAAAGTGGAATGTGAAATCGCTTTTGTCTTGAAAGAAAATCTGATCGGCCCGAACATTACAGCACTAGATGTGATTAATGCAACAGATTACATAGTGCCTGCCATCGAAATCATCGACAGCCGCATCGAGGACTGGAAAATTCGTTTTGAAGACACGGTTTCAGACAACGGCTCTTCCGCTTTGGTGGTGATGGGGACAAAACCGACGAAACTGGAAGGACTAGACCTGAGCTGTTTGGGAATGAATCTCTACCAGAATGGGAAATACCTCGAATCGGCTACCGGTGCCGCAGTTCTGGGCAATCCAATCTATGCCATCGCTTGGCTGGCAAACGCCTTATCGGATTACGATGTGTCACTGTTTGCCGGTGAAGTCATTTTGACGGGTGCTTTTACAGCTGCCCTTACGATACAGGATGGAGATACATTTACCGCTGAATTTGCTCATTTGGGTTCAGTATCTGCCAGCTTTTCAAATGGGGGGAATATGAAATGAAAACAGCATCATTGGAAAAAGCAGTAGAGGATTTATTCCAGGCGGAAAAGAATGTCCACACTTTGCCGCAATTTGCGACAGAGTTTCCGGATTTTGACGAAGACAAGGCTTATGATGTCCAGGAGCTCTTGGTCGACAAGAAATGCTGCGAAGAAGAAACCAGTGTTTCCGGATGGAAGCTCGGACTGACCAGCAAAGCAAAGCAGCAGATGATGGGCGTCCACGAACCTTCATACGGCGTCCTGCTGAGAAACATGAGTTTGGACGAGGGACAGACTCATTCAATCGACAGCTTTATCCATGGCAAGCTGGAACCAGAACTGGCTTTTGTTTTTAAAGAAGATGTCAAGGGACCCTATATAACAGCTGCACAAATTATTCAATCAACCGCTTATGTGCTGCCGGCATTCGAAGTGATCGACAGCCGTTTTGAAGCGTTTAAATTCACCCTTCTGGATGCAGTGGCGGATAATTCATCTTCTTGCCGCTATATTCTCGGCAATCAGATGTTGCCACCGGATGCTGTAGATATGAGCCTGACTGGAATCGTCTTCCGGAAAAATGGAGAAGTCATGGCAACCAGCACACTCGCTGCAGTCATGGGCAACCCGGCTAGCGCCATTGCTTGGATGGCTAATAAAATCGCCAAGCGCGGCCAATTTATCAAAAAAGGCCAAGTCGTCTTGAGCGGTGCCATCACGCAGGCCGTCCACATTGAACCGGGCGATCATTTTTCAGCCGCATTCGATGGCTTCGGAACCATTAACGCCAGTTTTAAGACAGGAGAGTGAACGATATGCCATTTATCCAAGTCACGATTGCTGAAGGACGGGAACCTGAGAAAGTGGAACAGCTGATTTTTGATATTACCGCGACCGTATCCGAGGTGCTGGATGCACCGAAGGAGAATGTACGCGTACTGATTACGGAAGTGCCGAAAACACATTGGGGGATTGCGGGACAGTCCATTTCAAAAAGAAAAGAGGAATCGAGATGACTACAGTCGAAACTACAGTAAGGCAAGTTCAGCATTTCATCAACGGAAATTATGAAGCTTCTTCCGACCAGCAGACATTCGAAGTCAAAAATCCGGCAACACAGGAAGTGATTGCTGTTGTTTCGGAAGCGACAGAACAGGATGTCGAAAAAGTATGCCAGGCAGCAAGGGAAGCGTTTGAAAATGGGCCTTGGCGCACCATGACCTTGGCAGATCGGTGCGCGAAAATACGCCGTATGGCTGAAATCATCCTGGAGCGCAAAGAAGAAATCGCACGTCTGGAAGCATTGGATGTCGGAAAACCATACAGCCATGCAATTGCAGCAGAAGTTCCGCGTGCAGCGCACAATCTGAAGTTTTTCGCAGATTTCATGGAACAGCAGGGCGGGGAAACCTATCCGATGGAAGATGCGTACATCAATTACACACGCCATGAGCCGGTAGGCGTTGCGGGATTGATTACACCATGGAATGCTCCATTCATGCTCACCACCTGGAAGCTCGGTCCATGTCTGGCGGCAGGCAATACAGCCATTATCAAGCCAGCGGAAATGACGCCACTTTCGGTTTCCTTGCTGGGAGAAATCGCGAAGCAGGCAGGCATCCCGGATGGCGTCGTCAATATCGTCCATGGCAAAGGCAGCATCGTTGGAACTGCGATTACGAAAAATACCGATGTCGACTTGATTTCATTCACCGGATCGACAGCAACGGGGAAAGCCATTATGCGCAACGGCGCAGATACGCTGAAAAAGTTCGCCTTTGAACTGGGCGGCAAAGCAGCTAATATTGTTTTTGAAGATGCAGATTTGGATAAAGCAATCCCCATTTCGATCCAAGCGGCTTTCCTGAATTCTGGGCAAGTGTGCTTGGCAGGTTCCCGGATATTGGTGCAACGTTCGATACTGGACACGTTCATCGAAAAATACAAAGCTGCAGCAGAAGCTTTAGTGGTAGGCGATCCACAAGCAGCGGAAACGAAAATGGGGCCGCTCGTCAGTGAAGAGCATTTCAAAAAAGTGAAATCTTATTTGGAGATTGCCAAAGAAGAAGGGGCAACTTTGATTACCGGAGGCGGCACGCCGGAACTGGCGGCTCATCTTAAAGATGGCTATTATCTTCAGCCGACGGTCTATCTGCACGAAGACCCGAAAGCGCGGATTTGCCAGGAAGAGATTTTCGGCCCAATTGTGACAATCATTCCTTTTGATACAGAAGAAGAAGCATTGCGCATTGCCAATGATACAGATTATGGCTTGAACGGGGTAGTCTGGACAGAAAATCTGAAGCGGGCCCACCGCATCTCTCATGGAGTGAGAGCCGGCACCATCTGGGTCAATTGCTGGTTTGTCCGGGATCTGCGCGCGCCGTTCGGTGGATTCAAAAAGAGCGGAATCGGTCGTGAGGGCGGACAGCACAGCCTGGAATTTTTCACCGAAGCGAAAAACATCTGCATTGCCTTGAACTGAAGGGTGGGAAAGTGAATGGGACAGAAATTGACTTCTAACCAGCAAACGTGGGCAACCACGGGGAATGAACCATTTGAAAAACTTCGGAAACGTGACTCAGTCGAATTGCCATTGGCGGCTTTTTCAGCCTGGCAGAAGCAATTGATTAAGATGCTTGGCTTAGCAAAAGTCAAAAAGAACTTTTTCCAGTTTGGTTGGTCGCAGGGTGAGGAAATGGCGCGAACTGTCAGCCAGCGGGGGGATTTGGATTTGATATCCCAAATGCTTCAAGGGGCAGAAATGCATGAAGCATTGGGGCAGGCAAATGTCTGCATTGACGTCAAGAAGGTTGAAATTGTTGGGGACGAAGTAGTCTCTGTTCTGTTCAAAGGAAGATGGACCAATTCTTTTGAAGCGGAACACTATATAAAAGAAGATACTGCCGCTGTAAAACCCGTTTGCTACATGCTTTGCGGGTTTGCCAGCGGCTATATCTCCGCCTTGATCGGCAAAGATGTCTTTTTCAAGGAACACGCGTGTGAAGCAAGCGGAGATGCTGCCTGCCAATGGGAAGGCAAACTGCTCAAAGATTGGCATCCAGACGAGTACGATAGTTTTATAGGAGCAGATCCGGAAGAAGGTGCCCCTCGTTTTTTGCAGCTTGAAGAAGAGCGGAACCGGCTTCAGATGGTCATCGATATCCACAATGAACTGACTGAAGAGCTTATCCGATCAAATAGCTTAAAGAATATTTTAAGCATTTTAAAGAGGTACATTAAAAAACCAATCATCATCGAAAACCAGAAAGGCCAAATCACGGATTTTGAAAACATCACACTGGAAAAGGCTGCTGACCTGCAGATTTCTTTCCATAATCGGCTGAAAGAATGGCCCATCCAAAAAACGGATTTATTTCAGTTTGAACATATCAGCCGTCTGACGGCTCCAATTTATATACAAAATCAGATAGCCGGCTATTGCTCCTTCATCTATGGACAGGATGACCAGCAGCCAGAAGAAATAGACCGCATGATTCTTGGCAGGCTGACATCCATCAGTACGTTGGTGTACTTGAATAATCGGAACATCATGGAAGCCAATGCCCGGACCAGGGGGATTCTGTTCGAGAAGATGCTGACGGATGGCTTTGAGTCGAAAGAACAGATTGTCCGCGAGTTGAATCTGTTGAATATTGATGCGTCGGGTGATTACCATGTCGCATATTTGGCACTCGGCTACAGCGAATTCAACGAAGAGGACAATCTGTCGACATTCACAAACATTTATGAAGAAGTGGTACAGTTCTTCCACGAGCGCAGTTATGAAGTGCTGCAGGTTCAGCGCGCAAATGGAATTCTGTGCTTTATTCCGGAGTCAACAAGCCATGCTCTGCTGGAAAATGGTCCGACCCTTTTCCATGAGCGGATCAAGCGTGCCTATCCGAAAATTCAATGCCATGTCGGTGTCAGTTCTACGTCTAATGACCTTAGTCATGTAACCGATCAAATGAAGGAAGCGATGACAGCGGCCCGGTTCACTACAACCCATCAGCCAACGATGTCATTCAATGAATTAGGAATCCTCGGTATCCTTGTGCATTCGCAGGAAGAAACAGCGATACGAAAAATTGCCGAACTTCAATTAGGTGAGTTGTACGGCGCTTCCGAGCAGCAAAAAGACTATATGCTCACCCTTTACGAGTTCCTGATGAATGGCGGCAACCTGGAGCTGACCTCCGCGAATCTTCAATTGTCGGTAAGCGGTCTGCGTTACCGCATTAACCGGATCAGCGAAATCGGCAAAGTCGACCTGCGTGATTCGGAGAAGCAATTCGATCTGCTGCTGGCTTTGAAGGCATTGAAGGTGATCGGGGAGTTTTAAGAAAAGAAGAAACGCTGATTCGTATAAAATGACCACAGCTACCTGGCAGCCGAAATAACGGGCATCCAGATAAAAAGCCTTTGATCTCATAGATTAAAGGCTTTTTATCTATTGAATGAAGGGAATCAGATGAGTCTCGGCGAAAGATACTCAGGTAGAAAAGTATCCTAAAGGAGGAGTCGTATGTTCACTGATGTACAGGATGTGCTTAAAAACTACGAGGACGCCGTTTACGAGAAGAATGTCGAGAAGTTTCTTTCAGGGTATGCGCCGGACGTTCATATTTTCGACTGTTGGCAGGAATGGCAATACGATGGGATTGAACAGTGGAAGGCCCTGGTGGATGACTGGTTTGGGGGATTGGAAGAAGGGGAGTTGCTTCGGGCAGCGCTGCACGACGAAGTGATAAAAGAAAATGTGGAATTTGCACATGTCCATTGCTCCATCAGCTTCGCGGCTTTTGATGAGACGGGCAAGGAACTCCGAAAGATGAGTAACCGCTTCACGTTTGTGCTGGAAAAAATAGAGGGTTCCTGGCAGATTATCCATGAGCATTCTTCGCTGCCAATCGGCATGAAGGATGGGAAAGCGATTTTTGGCTAATGGAATAAAATCTTAGTCCTTATTAACGTGAAAACTAGATCAACCAAAAAAATCCACTGGAGGAAAAGCATGGCTTTTCTCCAGTGGATTTTTTGCGTTCTATTCTTTTTCCGTCAAGAACGTAATGATCAAAAACAGCAGGAAGGCCAGCAGCAACAAGCTGCCGCCTACGATGAAAAGGACCATGACAAAGGTTTCATTCCAATTGAACGGATTCAAGTTATACAGCCACATGCCACCAGTCAACGTGAAGGCGCCGACCATTCCGAGTACGCTGTGGATAGCGACCAGTTTTTTGTATTTGATCGTGTAGACCCGGTAGAAAATACCCCAGGCAAAGACTGACAGCCAGCCGACGAGCAGGATATGGGCGTGGATCGGGCGCAGTGCATAATCCATTTCCCCAGCCATCTGTGAACCGAGAAATGTGCCGAACAAGCCGAATATTGCTGAAAAGCGTATTAAACGAAGACTCCAAGTTTTTTCCATGAGTAAACCTCCAACTTATATTTGTTTGGGATCGGGATGCGGGAAGGTCAGAATGAATTCACTGCCCTTATCTTCTTTACTATTGACGCGGATGGCGCCTTGATGCAAGGTAACGATTTGGTGGACGATCGACAGGCCGAGTCCGGTGCTGTCTTTTTTGCGTGCAGCATCGCCCCGGTAAAAACGGTCGAACAGCTGTGGAAGAGCGTCTTCCGGAATGCCCAGACCACTGTCTTTGAATGCTATAGTGACGCCTGCATCGTCTGACTGCAGGGTGATTTCGATGCTGCCGCCGGGTTTATTGTACTTGATGGCGTTGGTCAGCAGGTTGTCCCAGACATTGTCGAGCAGCTCGGCATCGCCGCTGAACCGGATGGGGGCGAGTTGGTAAGACAAGTTGATGTCTTCTTCCTCAAGGCGCCAGCGGTATTTCCGGACAACGCTTTTTAATTGCTCATCCAACTGGAATTCTTTCACTTTCATCGGATAAGCGCCTTGGTCGAGCGATGTCAGCAGCAGCAATTGGCGAGTCAGACTGGACAGCCGTTTTGCTTCTTCGTCAATGATGGACGTATAGATAAAGCGGTCTTCATCGGCAAGGCCGGGTGACTTCAACAGGTCTGCATAGCCTTGAATATTCATGAGCGGGGACTGGAAATCATGCGACACATTGCTGATGAAGGATTTGCGCGCCAGGTCGTTGTGCTGCAGCTGTGTCTGCATGAGATTAAAACTTTCCGATAGCTGGCCGATTTCATCGTTTCGCCGGATGTCGAGTGGAAAGCTGTAGTTCTCTCGCGCGATGTGTTTGGTCGCTTCAGTCAGCTGAACAATGGGACGCGTCAATTGCCGCGCCATAAAGATCATGCCGATGATGCTGACAAGCGCAATCGCTGCCACAAAACCGATCAGCACAGAATGGATATCGGTCGATACGAGCTTGGTATCAGGACGGATGAACAGGCCGTACCGTTCACCGCCTCTTTCAAACGGGACGCCCACTGTGTTCTGCAGTTCATTGGTGAAGTGGCCGATCATGAAAATTTCGTCTTTAAGATTGTCCAGCCCGGTATAGGTTTTATTTTCCGTCAGGACTCGGGTGGCGGATTCTGGAAAGGCCGTGTCGTCAAAGGGTTCACCGAAAAACTGCGTGTTTCCTGCACTGTCGACGAGCGCAATCTGATAGCCGAGCTTCGCAACGGCCTGCATATAGCCGGTGAAGCTTTCATCGGAATAAGGGATATTTTCCACAGTGCTGACGATTTCTTCTGCGATGGCGACGTTTTGTTCGATCGTTTCTTCTTTAGTGACCGTCACATAAAAGATATTGGCGATGGTGAAGCCGATCAGGATGCTGATGGCCAGGATGAACAAGGTTGCCACGGTGAATTGCCGGTACAAAGTTTTCATTTCGGTGCCTCAAGCTTATAGCCGATGCCGCGCAGTGTATGGATTTCAACAGTGGCGCCATAGCGCTTTAAACGGTCGCGGATCCGGTTGATGTGGGTATTCAAAGTCATTTCAGTGCCTTCGTGTTCTTCGCCCCAGACATAGTCCATCAGCAGTCCGCGGGGAGTGGCCAGATTGGCGCGCGACACCAGCAGCGACAACAGTTCGAATTCCTTCAAAGGCAGGATGACGGTTTCATTGCGGATCGTCACTTCGAAATTCCGGCGGTTGATCGCCAGGTTGCCCGCCTGCAGGTTTTCCTGAACGGACCGCTCGGAGCGGCGGAGCACCACCGCGATGCGGAACAGCAATTCCCTCGGCTCAAAAGGCTTGACCATATAATCCTCGGTGCCGGACAGGAAGCCTTTTTCCTTGTCCTCCAGCTGTCCTTTTGCCGTCAGGAGGATTACGGGAATACCAAGATCCTGCGTCAGGATGCGCGTCAGCTGGAAACCGTCCATGCCCCGCATCATGACATCCACGATGGCCAAATCAACGAGCTGGTCCTCGAGCAGCAGCAAAGCCTGTTCCGCATCGTTTGCTTTAAACACGGTATAGCCTTCTTTGCCGAGGTGGATTGCTACGAGTTGCTGAATATAGATATCATCGTCCACGACGAGTATTTTCATGTGGATTCCTCCCATACAATCAGAAAGCCCGGCATAAGGAAGACCGGGCTTTCAACTCTCTCCATTATGCCGGGTTTACTGGTCTTTTTCAAAAAACAGTATCAACGCCGGAAGCAGCAATCCGCGCACCAGGAAGGTATCAATCAGGATGCCAATCGATACGATAAAGCCGAAAATGAACAAATCAGCGATCGGCATGGTCGTCAAAGCTGCAAACGTGGCTGCCAGAATGATGCCGGCAGAAGAAATCACACCGCCTGTATGGCTGATGGCGATTTCCAGCGCATCTTTGACCTTCCGTGATTTTCGCTCTTCGATAAAACGTGACACCAGGATGATGTTGTAGTCGATGCCCAGCGCCACCAGGAAGATGAATGCATACACCGGCACGCGCGTACTGATGGCCTCATAGCCGAACAGCACATCGACAAGGAAAATCCCCAGCCCAAGCGCCGATACATATGAGAATAAAATCGTTGCCATCATATAGATCGGCATTTTCCATGAACGGGTCAATGCAAGCAGCAGCACTAGAATCAGCAGTGTTTCTAGGATAACGATTTTGTAGATGTCTGTGTTGTTGACATCCCGTTCATCGACAAGTTTCGGTGTAATGCCGCCAAAATGCGTCTCGCCGTCAATGGAAGCGCGGTCCAGCAAAGCACCGCTGTCGTTCCGCAGCTGCTCCACAAAATCAAGGGCTTCTGCCGAATAAGGATTCATCGAAAGTGCAATCGTGTATTTCACGGCTTCTCCATTTTCCGTTTGTCCGGATAAACGGGCAGAAGCGACTTCCGGATAAGCGGTCAGCTCTTCAGAAAGAGCGGCAGCCGCGCTATCAGTAATCGGTTCATCACCGACAACGAGCAGGGAAGAAGGGGCGATTTCGCCTTTGTCGAATTTCTGTTCAACAATTTCATAGCCGACACGGGACGGCATGTCTTCCGGGAATGATTTCACCGTATCGAATTCGAATTCCAGGTTCACGACATTCAATGCGGAAACGGTCATCAGAAGGGCGACCAGCCCACCAGAAATCAAGGGCTTGTTGACGACGAATTTTGCCACCGGTCCCCAGATGCCGTGCTTCACTCCTGTTGCCTCCCCGTATTTCGGCACTTTCGGCCAAAATGCTTTACGGCCGAATAGGGTGAATAAAGCTGGAATCAATGTGATCGAAGCGATCATGATGACGAATACAGCTGTCCCGAAAATCGGTGCGAAGTTCGCATAGTCGCGGAAGTCCGCAAAGAACAGCACCAGCATCGCCGCAAGAACTGTGCCACCGGCGAAGAATACCGGTTCACCTGTTGCGCGCATGGCATATTTCATGGCTTCATGTTTGCTTTCGTAATGGTTCAGTTCCTCGCGGAAGCGCGAGAACACGAACAGCGAGTAGTCGATTACAGCCGCAAACAACAGAATGCTCATGATCGAGGTGGTTTGGCTGGTCAGCTCCAGGCCGCCGGCACCCATGAAGGCGAGTGTCTGGTTGACCACCTGGTAGACAATCACGGTCGCGAGCAGCGGAATGAATGCGAGTAGTGGCGAGCGGTAAATGACGATCAACAGCACGAGGATGATCAGCACGGTCGCAATCAGCAAGACAAAGTCCGCTTGTTCAAACAATTTCACGGTATCGCCAGCAATGCCGGCGGGACCGGTGACGTAGAATTCCATACTGCCCGAATCTGCGGCAATGTCGCTTCCGATTTCAGAAGCTTTGTCATTGATTTCCGCAAAGTCGGCACTGCCGAGCCCTGCTTCAAGTGACATTGGAATGATCATGGTCGTGTTGTCTTCAGAGAAGAATCCTTCCAAAGCAGGAGGGGGCAATTGGCTGATGTCGACAATCGAGTCGATGCCTTCAATGTCTGCCTCTGTGATGCCTGCCAGAATTTCCTGTACAGTTTCGGGATTGACATCGCCTTCGCTGTTATGGAAAACGAGAATGCCGGGCGTCCCTTGGTCGTCCGGAAAATATTCCTTCAGTTTCTGGTCCGCGATGATTGACTGGGCATTATCGGGCAGCGACTGGAAGTTTGCTACCTTGTAGTCGTTGAGCGTTGGGCCCATACTGAGCGCAATCATCAGCACAAGCCAAGCGATGATGGTAATCCACATGCCTTTTTTTGTTGATACCCAATCCGTGATCGGGTTCAGGAATTTGTTCATGTTTCTTTCCCCTCTTTCTATGTAGAATATTTCTGATCCATCATAAGGGATGAATATAAATTGAATATCAATTTTCGGTGGCAGAGAGTTGAACATTTGCTTGTTTAATTGGCCTGAAAATGCTGAAGAGAGGATTAGTATCGGGTGTATGGGGTAGACTATCATAAAAACCTACAAATAGGAGGAGTCACCAATGGCAAGAAAAGGCACAGCAGGTCGTTCACCGGGAGAACAGGCAAGCGGCGCTCCGGAGTCAGCTATCGATAAGGCCGTCAAGAAAACGAAGGAAGTATTCGACAAAGAAAACGAAGCTACGGATTATAAAGATGGCAAAGAGGAAATGCAGGATGCAAAAGAGCATTCCAAAGAGGTTTCAGATAAACGGACAAACAAGTAAAAGCGTATTGAAAAAGCGTTGCCAATTACCTGCAAAGGTAGTGGCAGCGCTTTTTTGTTGTTTCATCTAAAAGGGAATTGTTTGTGTACCTGGCACACAAACAATTAAACAGAAAAAATATTGACTAAATTCAAAATATTAGCTAAAGTAACAACAGGTCATCTGATGACCTGCTTCTTATAAAATGAAAGCGTTTTATCAAATGGGGAAATTATTTTAAAAATGGGGGAGACTGAATTTATGCTATTGCTTGTGGCCTTGAGCGCGATTATTGCACCATTCGTTTTCGTAGTCATTCTAAGGATGTCTGCATTAAAAGGTATGTTTTTCAGCGCTATTATTGTCATTGTATTGGCTTTTGCGGCATGGGGAATGGAAGGGAACGTAATTCTTGCTTCCATTCTTCAAGGCACGCATAAAGCGTTCACCATTCTATTGATTTTATTTGGCGCAATTGTCTTGTTGAACACATTAAAGCATACGGGGGCCGTCAAGCGGATCAATCAAGGTTTTCAAAGTATTTCGGGGGACATGCGTGTCCAGGTTGTCCTAGTGGCATTCTTATTTGGTTCGTTGATCGAAGGGGCAGCCGGATTCGGTACACCTGCTGCCGTGACGGGGCCATTGATGCTGGCGCTTGGTTTTAATCCGCTTGCAGCGGCCGTATTGGCATTGGTTGCGGACAGTTCAGCGGTTTCCTACGGAGCGGTTGGTACACCGATCCAAGTTGGATTAAGCAATATCCCGAATGCGGACCTGTCTTTTTTTCAGGAAATCGGCGTCAAGATAGCGACAATTGATATGTTTGCCGGTACGTTTATTCCTTCCATTCTGGTGATCATGCTGGTATTGATTTTTGGTAAACGCAAAGGGTTATCGGCTATTTTTGAAATGCTGCCATGGACATTGCTTGTGGGTCTGACCTATACATCATCAGCATTGCTTTATGCAACGCTGTTCGGCCATGAGTTTGTGGCGATTCTGGCTTCGCTGACAGGTTTGGCTTTTGCGGCATTCACCGCAAAAAAAGGCTGGCTATTGCCGAAAGAACAATGGAAAGATGCTTTACAGGATGGATTTAAAGTAGAAACGGAAAAGTCGAATATGGGATTATTGACGGCATGGTCTCCTTATTTCGTGGTCGTAGGCTTGTTATTGATTACACGGATCCTGCCTCCCGTAAAAGAATTCACCCTGACCGCAATTAACCTGACTTGGAACAATATATTGGGGATAGAAGGCATCACATCGAAATGGGAAATCTTATATTCACCTGGAACGATTCTGGTTTTGGCTGCTGTGCTCGCCGTCTTTTTCCAACGCCAACCATTTTCCAATTTTACAAAGGCAGCAAAAGAATCTCTTTTTTCCATTAAAAATGCCGGACTGGCGTTGATTTCTACACTGGCATTGGTACAGGTCTTCACCAATTCCAGTATAAACATCAACGATTTGGTCAGCATGCCGAATTACATCGCGCAGGCTTTAGCGGTTGCCATCGGTCCGGCCTGGCTGTTTGCGGCCCCATTTCTAGGGGAGCTGGGGGCATTTATCACGGGAAGTGCGACTGTGTCGACACTGACGTTTTCACCCATCCAATACAGCATTGCAGAACAGACCGGCTTAGACACCAATATTGTGTTAGCGCTCCAGGTCATCGGTGGGGCAGCCGGAAATATGATATGCGTCCATAACGTGGTTGCGGCTTCCGCAGTTGTCGGCCTATCAGGGAAAGAAGGAACCATCATCAGAAAAACACTGATTCCTGCCTTGCTGTACGGTGTATTGGCTGGAATCGGCGGGTTTGTGTTAATAAGCTTTATGTAAATTACCTCTTTCTTTTAAATTATGCCTGTTTCTATTAAAGTAAGGATAGGAACATATAAGTCAGGAGAGAGAAGCCATGGAATTCAAGCAAATCCGAACGAAAAAAATATACGAAGAAGTAACCGATTCCATTTTGGAAATGATCAAGACCGGGCAATTTAAGACGGGAGACAAATTGGATTCTGTCGAACAATTGGCGAAGAATTTCAATGTCGGGCGTTCGGCGATACGAGAAGCCTTGAGTGGTTTGCGGGCTATGGGATTAGTGGAAATGCGCCAAGGCGAAGGAACCTATATCACATCATTTGATGCTTCGAAATTTTCCCTGCCTTTATCTTCAGCACTTCTTATGAAGCGGGAAGACATTAAGGAACTTTCAGAAGTCCGTAAAATTTTGGAGGTCGGAGCGGTGGCTTCCGCTTCAATCAACCATAAAGCTGAAGATTTAACGCCGATGGAAAGAGCCTTGAAAGCCATGAAAGAAGCCAAAGGGCAAGGGCAGATTGGCGAGAAGGCGGACTTGGATTTCCATTTAGCCATCGCACACGCGACGCACAATAAGATGCTGATCAATTTGATGACCAGTGTTTCTGAAATTATGGTTGAATCGATGCGGGAAACACGCCAGCTTCTTTTGTACTCAGAGGAAATGATGGGTTCTCTATATGAAGAGCATCAATTGATCTTTGAATCGATAAAAGCAAGGAACACCGAGGAAGCTCAAAAAAATATGCTGAATCATTTGATTGGAGTAGAAAAAATCTTGTCGCAATACATCGATTAAAGCGTTCATTTTCAGACCCGGTCTATTTTTTCGGACTAGTCATATGATGACCTGCTTTATTTTTGGAAAATAATTACTTTCTTTAATGAATAAAAAATATGGAAGGGTGGATGATTTTATGAAAGTGTCCTTATTTGTTACTTGCCTCTCAGAGATGTTTTATCAAAATGTCGCCAAAGATGTTGTGGAAGTTCTGGAGCGGCTCGGGTGCGATATCGATTTCCCTAAAGGGCAGATTTGTTGCGGGCAGCCTGCTTATAATAGCGGGTACCGGGAAGATGCCCAAAAAGCGGCAAAGCAGATGATTGCCACATTTGAACAGTCGGAAGTTATCGTTACGCCATCGGGTTCCTGTGCGGCTATGTTCAAAGAATATCCTGAACTGCTCAAAGATGACAAAGAGTGGCATGAACGGGCGAAAGCAGTGGCGGACAAAACGTATGAGTTCACCCAATTCATCGTCCATGTCCTGAAAGTCGAAGATGTGGGAGCGGCATATTCAGCGCGCGCAACGTACCATACCTCTTGCCACATGATGCGATTATTGAAAGAAACAGAAGCTCCATTTAAGCTGTTGGCGAATGTTAAAGGGCTTGAAATGCTGCCGCTTGCGAACAATTACGATTGCTGTGGATTCGGCGGAACATTTGCGGTCAAGATGGCGCCGATTTCAGAACAGATGGTGGATGAAAAAGTCCGGCATGTAGAGGAAACAACAGCCACCCTTTTGATTGCGGCAGACAATGGCTGCATGATGAACATCAAAGGCCGGATTGACCGAAAAGGAAAAGCGATTGACGTAAAGCACATTGCACAAATCCTTAATTCGCGTGCAGAAGGGAGTGTCTGACAATGGCTATGAAAATTGGAGAAAAACCATTTTTTGGTCGGGTTGATGAAGCCCTGCAAGATGATTTTATGAGGCAAGCCATGAGTTCTGCGCAAGATCGGCTGCGAGGAAAGAAAATGCTGGCGACTGTGGAAGATGAACTGGTGGGGGATTGGGAAGAATGGCGAAGTGCCGGCGAAGAGATTCGCAGCCACACGCTGGAAAATCTGGATTTCTATTTAGATCAATTAAGTGAGAACTTTTCGAAGCGGGGCGGCCATGTTTATTTTGCTGCGACAGCGGAAGATGCCACCCGTTATATCCAGGAAGTCGCCAAAAAGAAAAACGCCAAAAAAGTGACGAAAGCAAAATCCATGGTGACGGAAGAAATCGGCCTCAACGAAGCGCTGGAAGAAATCGGCTGCGAAGTGTACGAGACGGATTTGGCGGAATACATTCTGCAGATTGACGATCATGACCGGCCGTCCCACATTGTGGTGCCTTCTTTGCATAAAAACAAAGAACAGATCCGCGACACATTCCGGGACAAGGCAAATTATACGGGCACCGAGGAGCCGAAGCAGCTCGCTGCCTTTGCACGGAGCCAATTGCGTGAGACCTTTATGCAAGCGGACATCGGAGTGACAGGCTGCAACTTTGCGGTAGCGGAATCGGGAACGATTTCTCTCGTGACAAATGAAGGAAATGCCAATATGGTCACGACGTTCCCGGAAACACAAATCAGCATTATGGGAATGGAGCGGCTGGTGCCGACCTGGGAAGAGCTCGATGTCATGATCAATCTGCTGAGCAGAAGCGCGGTCGGCCAAAAAATAACGACGTATGTCACCAACCTGACGCCTCAATTGGAAGAAGACAGTGTAGACGCACCTAAGGAATTTCATTTGGTGATTTTGGATGCAGGACGGTCGAAAGCGCTGGGTACTGAATTCCAATCCGCCCTTCATTGTATTCGATGCGCCGCTTGCGTCAATGTGTGTCCCGTTTATCGCCACATAGGGGGCCATGCGTATGGCTCGATTTATCAGGGGCCGATCGGAGCTGTCTTGTCTCCTATTCTCGGAGGCTATGAAGAGTATGGGGAGCTTCCTTTTGCTTCCAGCCTCTGCGCTGCCTGCAGCGAAGCGTGTCCCGTGAAAATCCCTCTTCACGAGCAATTGATCCGCCATCGGGAAATTTATGTAAAGGAAAAAGTGAAGAACAGTGAGAAATTGGCGATGAAAGCATTTGGTATCGGTGCAAGTTCTCCTTCACTTTTCCGCCTGGCAGTAAAAGGGATGCCGACCATGCTGAAACCTTTTGTCAAAGATGACAGCATCTCGAACGGTCCAGGGCCGATGAAACTTTGGACAGCTGTCCGGGATTTCCCGGCACCGGGAAACAGCAACTTCAGGAAATGGTTCGACAACCATAAAAAAGGGGGCGGAACAGATGGCTGAAGGGATGATCCACAATAAAAAAGATTTTTTAACCAACATTTCGACAAGGCTTGGAAGAGAACAAAGTAAACAGGTGACAAGACCTGAGTGGAAACATCGTCCTCAGCTGGAAATCCTGAAGGAGGCCTCTCCTGAAGAATTGGCGGCGATCTTCAGCAAGAACAGCAGTGAAAAAACAACCACGGTGATCGAAACAACTAGCGAACAGCTTCCGGAAGTCCTGAAGGCAACATTCAGCAAGTATGGCGGCGGCCGGGTTGTGGCCACAAAAGATGCCCGTTTTGGTGAGTTCGGGCTGGATGCAGTGCTGGCCGAAAGCGATGCCCATGTCTGGAACGCGGAATTGGGAGAAGAAAATATCGAAATAGCCAAACAAGCTGGCATCGGCGTGTTTTTCAGTGACGTCAGTTTAGCGGAGTCGGGAACGGTTGTGCAATTCAACGACAAAGACATTGCGCGATCTGTCAGCTTACTGCCTTTGGCTTACGTCGCCATTGTCCCGAAATCGACGATCGTGCCGCGCATGACGCAAGCTTCGCAGACAATCCATAAATCGGTCGAGGAAGGCAAAGTACTTTCGACATGCATCAATTTCATATCAGGGCCGAGCAATAGCGCGGATATTGAGATGAATATCGTCATTGGGGTGCATGGACCGATTGAAGCGGTGCATATCGTAGTAGTTGATCGATGATTATTGTTTGCGTGCCTGGCACTGACACAAATTAAAGAAAGCTGGAACTGTCCTATGATCATTGGACAGTTCCAGCTTTTTCAGTATGTGAATTATGTGTGTGCCTGGCACACGCGCAATTTATATTCGCCAACAAAGGATTGTCCGCTTGTTCTGCAGAATAAAATAAAGCAGAGCTATTGGAGGAATCAAGGGTCAGAGTTGGTTTTTGCTGGACAAGGTTTTATAGAGAAAGAGGATGGCATATGAAAAAGTTCATATTGTACGCTGTGGCTATTTTAGGAAGTATTGGACTGATCTACGGGGAAGAGATGTCTGGTACAGACGATACGGATTGGGCCTTTGCTGTATCGACCTTGCTGTTGTTTGCGTTATTCCTGCAGGGATGGAAACGCTGGAATTCGGGTGGTGGAGGCATTATTGCAGTAACAGCATTTATGCTGTTCACCATCGGCTCCATTTTTCTTTTGGATGAGGCGTCCGTTCTCATCTACAGCTTTTTGCTGGGGCTGTTGCTCCTCCCGTTTTGCAGGAGGTACCGGGACGCAGCGGCAACGTCACTGGCTTTTGTAGTGGCGCAATTGGTCCTCTACACCGGAATAGGAAATGACATCATGGTTTGGGTGCTGTTTGCCATGAACGCCCTCTTTGCACTCAGCGGCGCGTATTTTGGAATGAAATGGTTGAGACGCTGCTTTACGGTCTTGTTTTCAATGTCTGCCTTGCTGTTGGTGTTCATAAACAGTTTCAATGAAGGCAAGCTGCTTCTTATTCTGGTTGTCGCAGCCATTGTTTTGGTTTCTGTGGGGATCTATAAATTTTCACGGCCTGCTGTAGGGCTGAAAGAGTAATGGGATTTAAACAAGCGGACCTTTCTATGCCAAAGGAAAGTTCGTTTTTTTAGTTGAGTGAAAAGCATGTTTTTTAAAGAGACAGGGTAGAGTTTGTAAAAGGAGTGATTGTTTTGCCAATGACAGAATTGATGAACCGATTAGACGGAAAAGAACGGCGCATCATCGAAATACGCCGGTATCTTCACGAGCATCCGGAGCTGTCGTTTGAAGAAGAACGGACAGCCGCATATATCGAGAATTTTTATAAGGAAGTGCCGGTGGATCTGGTGGAAACAAATGTCGGTGGCCACCGTGGACTGGTCGTAACGATAAACGGAGCGAAGCCGGGTAAGGCCATTGCGATCCGCGCAGATTTTGATGCCTTGCCGATCCAGGAGGAAACAGGGTTGCCGTTTGCTTCCAAAACGGCAGGCGTTATGCATGCCTGTGGACACGATGGCCACACGGCTTATATGCTGATACTCGCTGAAACGTTGGCCGAGCTGAAAGGGCAACTGGCTGGAACGATTAAAATTATCCACCAGCCGGCTGAAGAAATGCCGCCGGGTGGAGCAATCGGCATGATAGGAGCAGGAGTTCTCGACGGAGTAGATGCGGTTTTCGGCATCCACGTCATGTCAACGATGGAAACCGGAAAAGTTTTTTACCGAAGCGGCAATACACAAACCGGGAGAGCCCGCTTCAAGCTCCATATCCAAGGGAAAGGCGGCCATGGGTCTTCGCCGCATATGGCAAACGACGCGATTGTTGCAGCCAGTTCCTTTGTGATGAACTGCCAGACCATCGTCAGCCGGCGGATGGATCCGTTCGATACCGCGGTCGTCACCATCGGTTCTTTCGATGGCAAAGGGCAGTTCAATGTCATCAAGGATTCTGTCGCGCTCGAAGGTGATGTCCGGACCATGTCGCAAGAATCCCGGGAGCTAGTGGAAAAGCAGGTTCGCCAGTTTGCAGAAGGATTGGAAACATCGTTTGGTGTTGAGACCACACTGGAATATGCCAATGACTATCCCGTCCTCTACAACGATCCGGAAGTCACTGAACTGGTTCGCCAAGCGCTTGAAGAAGCGGCGATTCCGGAAGTGAAGGCTGTTGATGAAGTCCCACCTCAGCCGCCATCGGAGGACTTTGCTTATTACCTGCAGGAAAAGCCAGGGTGCTTCTTCTATGTCGGTGCGAAGCCAGAGGGGAAAGAGTCCTATCCGCATCATCATCCGAAATTCGAGATTGACGAAAAGAGTTTGCTGATCAGCGCGAAAGCCATGGCTGCGGTCGTAGGGGCTTATTGTGGAGGGGATGGAGCGCAATAATTGAGGATAGAATACTATTTTTTTAAAAAATAAGGTTCCACTTATATATTTAAGTTAATTTCTTGACGCGGTAGAGCGAGTGAATGCCTATTTGAAAGCGAAAGTCCATAACAAAACTGAATCCAAATATAGCCCGAGGCCTTCCTAAAAATATTGGAAGGCCTCGGGCTATATTTGTAAAATCAAAAATAATGAATATGATGGTACAAAATGCTAAGGGTTTTTTTGAGTAGTTGTATCAAAAATTCCTGCTAGATTATTGTTGAATTCCTAAATGTATATAAACACAGCTAATTCTATACTGTGAACTCCATATAAAGAAAGTTTAGAAATCTTTAATATATAGTAAGAATTATTTATAGTAAAAACGATAAGTATTTGTTTTCTCATCACTCTACTTCAAGGAATTAAATAAAAGTTAGATTGAAAACCCTTCTAATTAGATTTTTTATAAAAGTTATATTACAAAAGCTCCCTTGAAATTAGAGAAGCTGTTTCTAACGTTTTAGTTACATAAAATTCTATTTTATTATCATCTACTCTGGCTGTTGGAATCATAAGAGTTACACCTGCAATTACTTCCCCAAATCGATCTTTAATTGGAGCACAAAGAGAAAATGCACCCTTTACTCTTTCACCTCTGCTAATAGCATAACCATTTTTTTGTATTATTCGAAGTTCTGTTAATAAATCTTCTTTATTTAAAATAGTATTATCGGTGATTTTAATAAACTCGAAATCTTCCATCATTTTTTTCTGTGTTTCAATTGGCAAATATGCTAATAGCAACTTCGCCGATGACCCTGCATATAAAGGCGAAGTCTGTCCAACGTAAGATAATGTTGCTAAATCATGTTTTCCAGGTATATATCCAATGCATTTTCTTTTTCCTTGATAAATTATATTTAATCCAATGGCTTCTCCTAAGTGATCTCGTAAATCTATCATATGTTTTTTTGATTTTGAAAGTAATTGAGAGTTTTTTTCAACTAATTGTCCTAGAAAAAGTACTTCCATTCCTAATCGATATGTTTTTTTTTGGCTATCTTTTTCTAAAAAACCATGAAGAACTAAAGCGTTTAACACTCTTTGTAGGCTTGATTTTGATAAACCTATTTTATTGTGTAAATCAGCTAATGATAGCTCTGGTTCCATCGTTGTAAAAGATTTTAATATTGTTACTGCACGGTCAATTGTTTGCATAGAATCCCCTATTGCCAATTAAATTCCTCCTTTTTTATGAAATGAAAATTCCGATTTATCTGTCCTCTCTATAATAATCAAAAAAAAATATTAATCAAGCACACGTTTAATTAGTTTTATTATTTTAAATATTCTTAAAATAGATTGATTTTATATCATTTATAATGTTAGTATGTACTAAACATACTGATAGACAGTATGCATTATCGCATATCGGTAAAAAACGTAATATATTGTGTGGAAGGAGGAATATTTAGGTATTGAAGGGCTGGTATTTATTAATGCTAATTCTAAGGGGGAAGATTTATGTTTCTAGGAAAGAAAATAATAATAACGACAATTTTATTAGTGGGGTCTACTATGGTTTTAAGTGCTTGTGGCGATGAAAGTTCTAATGCAAATGAAAGCGCTAACAATCCGGATGGAGAAGTATACGAATTAGATATCAATAATTGGACTTCTTCGACTCATCATTATGCGTATAACGTTTATGAACCATGGAAAGAACTTGTAGAAGAAGAGACAGACGGACGTGTAAAAGTAAATATCTATCATGGGAGCTCTTTAGGGAAATCCAATTCAGTGTACCAAGATGTAAGTGGAGGATTATATGATGTAGGGCTAATTGTAGCTAACTATTTTTATGACACGGGATTCTTCCCATACACAATTGGAAATCTGCCCTTTGCATTTGAAGGACCCGAAGAAGCAGAAGCTATCCTGGGAGAGTTTTTTGAAAAATATGCAAATGAAAAATTAGAAGATATACATTTATTGAATGCTACATCAACAGATGGATATGATTTATTTTCTAGTGATCCAATTAGAAAACCTGAAGACTTGAAAAATAAGAAAATGCGCGTAAATGGAAAAAGTGAAATTGCTTTTGTAGAGTCTTTAGGCGGAGTCCCAGTATCGATTTCGACTGAAGATACTTATGAATCTCTTCAAAAAAATACAATTGATACATCTTTCTATACTCCTATTGGGGCAGAAGGATTAAAGCTATACGAACCGGCACCATATATAACAAAAATGGGTGTTTCTGTTACTCCAGTAGTGCCAATTATGAATAAAAACTTTTATGAAGAGCTCCCTGAAGACTTGAAAAAAATATTTGATGATAAATTAAATCCTAAGTTAACAGAACTGTTCACTGAAAGTTATGCAACAGAATTGGAATCTTCATATGAAGAACTTGGAAAAGTTGTGGAAGATCGGGGAGAAATTATTACTTTAAGTAATGAGGATATTGAAAGTTTTAGAGGGCTTGGGCAAGAAGCATGGGCTCAATGGATAAAAGACGCTGATGCTAAAGGTTACCCAGGTCAAGAAATGGTTGATACTTTATTTGAAATGTTAGAAGAAGAGGGATATCCAGCTCCTTATTAATATGATTCGTAGTTTCACCTATTTCAACATTATTAGGTGGACCTACGATAAAAGTAAGAGTAGAGGTGAAAATATGAAAAAACTAGGTAATATAATTAACTTTTTAACTAATATTACAAAGAATATTGCTTTAGTAACCATGTCACTAATGATGCTATTCATAAGCTTTGCTGTTATTAGCAGAGCTTTATTTACTCCAATTATTGGAGATGTTGAACTTGTCCAATTGGGCATGGTGGTTTTAATTATGTGTGGGTTGGCATATACAGAACAAGTGGACGGTCATATCGCAATCGGTTTGATTGTAGATCGTTTTCCGGAAAAGGTACAAAATTTTTTTTCTGGCGCAGCTAATTTTCTTACTGCCATTGTTACATTGACGATTGGCTTTATTTATTTTGGAGTAGCAATGAATCATAAAGATCATATGCAACTCAGTTCTAGTTTACTGAATATTCCTTATTATCCACTTGACTTCATAATTGTTCTTGGATTCGTCATGTGGGGACTACAAGCATTATTCAAAATGGTAATTCCTATTGTTTCTTTATTTAGTGCCAAATAACAATAGGTGAGGAGGATAGATTATGTCGATCGAGTTAGTAGGGTTATTAGGAATAATAGCAATGTTTATATTAATGTTTTTAAGAGTGCCAATTGCAATTTCAATGGTAATTCCGACTTTTCTTGGGATTTTATATTTGAGGGATTGGAATACTTTGACTACAGCTGTTGAAACAATAATTTGGGATCATAGTTTTAGCTACACATTAACTACTATTCCCATGTTTGTATTAATGGGTGAATTATTATTTATATGTGGAATTAGCGGAGAGCTTTTTTCTACTTTCCGCGCATGGTTAGGAAGGCTGAGAGGTGGATTAGCAATGGCTACAATTGGCTCATCTGCTATGTTTGCAGCTGCTTCAGGTTCAAGTTTGGCAAATACTGCAACGATGGGTGTTATTGCTTCCAAAGAAATGCTAGATTCTGGTTACAGTAAAACATTGACAGGAGGATCAATTGTAGCCGGGGGAACTTTGGGAGTGTTAATCCCTCCGAGCACATTGTTCATAATTTATGGAATGATGACGGAGCAATCAATTGGCCAACTTTTGGTTGCTGGAATCATACCCGGCATTCTTCTTATGCTACTTTATCTCCTCACTGTTTATATTGTGACTTTAATAAAGCCTACAATGGCTCCTTCTTTAAAAGTTAATATAAGTTGGAAGGAAAAATTTTCTTCATTGAAGTCTACTATTTGGATAATAATTCTATTTGCAATAGTTGTTGGGGGTATGTATGTGGGATGGTTCAATCCTACAGAAGCTGCTGGGATAGGTGCATCTGTAACTCTTATCATAGCTTTAATTAGAAGAAGGTTAACTTTTAAGACTTTTATCCAGGCTCTTTCTTCAACGTTAAAAACTACTGGATTTTTATTTGCCATAATTATAATGGCATTTTTATTGAATTTTTTCTTAACAATTACACGAATTCCATTTTTATTAGCAGATTTTCTTAATGGACTAGCATTACCTGATTTTGCGCTTTTCGGAGTAATTATTCTGATGTACATTCTTCTTGGGGCCGTGATGGACTCTTTAGCTATGGTGGTAGTCACCCTGCCAATTATACTTCCGTTAGTATTGTCAATGGATTTAAACCTTATCTGGTTTGGCGTAATCGTGGTTCTGGTAATGGAACTTGCAATGATTTCACCCCCTATTGGAATGAATTGTTTTGTTCTTAAAGGAGCAGCACCTGAATTATCTTTAGAAGATATATTTAAGGGAGCAGCAATTTTTATGATACCGATAGTGCTACTTATTGTAATTCTATATATATTTCCGGAAATCGCACTATATTTACCAAATAATATGTATTGAATTAGAAAATAATAATTTAAGGCGTGTAGTGTATGAGGGATTGGAAAAGGATCTACCATGAAAAGCAATTGAACGTAACCCAAGCAATAAATAAAGTAAATAAAAATCAGGTCATCATATTATCAGCTTATTGTAGTGAACCCCAAACCTTAGTAGAAGAATTAATAAGACAAAAAAGTAGATTAAAGGGATTAAAACTGTACGTTAATCTAGTTGGTAGTCCAGCTTTGTACTCTTTAAAAGATAATTTCCCTTATTTTTGTATCAGGACATTTCTTTCAAATTCAAAGTTAAAAGAAGCGATGTTACATGGTGATTGTGATTACATTCCAATAAATGTATCTGAAATCCCTAAGAAAATTGTGGGTATGGAAATTGATATTGCCTTTATTCAAGTATCACCCCCTGATAATGAAGGATTTTTTAATTTAGGCATTTCTGTTGATTATGTAAAATCACTCGTGAAAAATGCAAAATACGTAATTGCTGAAGTAAATGATTTAATGCCTAGAACCCATGGCGATACTAAACTAACAATTGATGAAATAGATAGCTTCGTCAAAACATCAAGGCCTTTGTTGACAATTCCAGAAAGTGAATTCAGCGATATAGAAAAGAAAATCGGAGAAAATGTGGCAACATTAATTCCGGATGGAGCTACATTGCAATGGGGAATAGGGAGTATACCAAATAGCATTTTACATTCTTTAAAAAATAAAAAAAATTTGGGTGTTCATTCGGGTTCTATTAGTGATCCGGTGATTGAATTAATAGAAACTGGCGTCATTAACAATAGCCGGAAGACTGTCAAAAAAAATAAAATAGTTTGTACCTCTTTAATAGGTACTGAAAAACTATATGCATATGCAAATAATAATCCGGTGATAGAAATGCATTCCGTTGAATTTACTCATAATAGCAAGATAATAGGCCAGCTTGAAAATTTTCATTCTATAAATTCAGCATTGGAAATCGATATAACAGGACAAATAAATGCAGAATCACTTAAAGGTGTTACGATTGCCGGCGTCGGGGGACAAATGGATTTTATTCATGGTGCAAAAAGCTCTATTGGAGGCAGAGTGATTATAGCTCTTCCTTCAACTGCAGCGGGAGGAACAATATCGCGGATTAAGTTTTCAGTATCTGAAGTTACATCGTTAAAATCTGAAGTTGATTATATTGTAACTGAGTATGGAATTGCGAAGTTATTTGGAAAATCGATGAAAGAGCGTGGCAAAGAGATTATAGCAATAGCACATCCGAAATTCCGAGTAGAACTAGCAAAGAGGCTGCAACATAAAAATACAAATAATTCAGATGATGGAGGGTTTTTATGAATATAAAATTTTCTGAAGAATTGGAAAAATACAGGGATGGAGCGATTAATTGGCTCACTTCTGCATTGCCTGAGTGGTGGCATGATTTTGAAGAAAGAGTCAGTGACAAAAAACGCTATGAAGAAGTTCAAAAAAATTGGGATCAAAAACTATTTGAGGGCAGATATTCAGGGATCTCTTGGCCGAAGGAATATGGGGGCCAAGGAGAAAGTGTTTTAAAAGAAATGATTTTTGAAGAAGAGGCCGGCAGAATTGATGCACCTCGAGGCTATAATTTTTTAGGGAAAATTCTACTGGGCCCTACCTTATTGACATATGGAACAGAAGAACAAAAAAAACATTATTTACCTAGATTAGTTAAAAGTGAAGATGTATGGTGTCAAGGCTTTTCAGAACCGAATGCGGGATCTGATTTAGCTGCTTTGCAAACAAAAGCAGAACTAGAAGGAAATATGTGGGTTATTAACGGTCAGAAAGTATGGACAACAGAAGCGCAAAATGCCAATTGGTGTTTTGTATTAGCAAAAACAGACTCTTCAGTTTCCAAACATAAAGGAATTACATATTTTTTAGTTCCTATGAAAGCAGAAGGTGTTTCTGTAAGGCCACTTCGGAAAATAACAGGGGAAGCAGATTTTAACGAAATCTTTTTTGATAATGTTAAAATCCCTAAAAACAATTATATAGGGGAGTTAAATGAAGGATGGAAAGTTGCAATGACAACGCTCTCTTTTGAAAGAGGAATTTTAGCTTTAGGCAGACAAGCGAGGTTTCAGACGGAATTTGAACAGGCAATAAAGTATTCTGAAGTTAATAAGCTCCCTGGAGAACAGGATTTAAAAGACAATCACTACTTCAGCCAAAAGTTTGCTCAGTCTTTTATAGAGCTGCGAGTCATGAGATACCACAGTTTAAAAACAATTAGTGAATATATAAACAATAATGGAAAGCTTGGACCTGAAATGTCTCTGCAAAAATTGTATTGGTCGGAAATGCGCTCACGATTAGGAAATTTACTCATGGAAATACAAGGAGAAGAAGTGAACTTTTCAGAAGAGGACTCCCTTTCTTCCAATCATTTTACAAATATTTATTTCACAACTAAAGGTGAAACCATCTATGCCGGAACTAGTCAAATTCAAAGAAATATTATAGCGGAGAAAGTTTTGAATTTACCAAGATAAAGGAGTGAAATAAATGAGCAGTTTTAAGTTTGAATTAGAGTTTGAAGAAAGCTTAATGCAAAATACCATTAATAAAGCATTAAGAAAGATATATTCTTCAGAAGTGCTTCGAAAGGCCGTGGAAGAGAAAAAAATAAACAGTCGGATACAAAAATTTTTAGTCGAGCAGGGCCTGATTGGATTGCTTAATCCCCTAAAACAGGGTGATGCGAATTTGATGCTTACGACAATTCTTGTAAATGAAGCGGGGAAACGTTTATTATCTTTTCCATTAATTGAACACTTAATGGCGCTATATTTATTGAAAGAGGAGGAGTCATCTGAGGATGTTGAGGCATACGAAGAAGGAGAGAAAATTGCAACTATTGGATGGAATGAGAAGTTACAAGTGCATTCCGAGCATCAAGAATCTTTTCTTTTCGGAACTATCAAATCAATACCATTTGCAAATGAATCAAGCCGGATTTTAGTGCCAATCTCCCAAAAAGGGGAAGGAGTGACAGATCAATTATTGATTATTGATACAGACCAGGTAAGGGACCAGCTGAGAAATGTGAAGACGCAAGATGTGACATATCCTTTATATGAACTTCAGTTAGACAACGTGCTTGTTGATGAAGAATTTTTTAAGTTGATTGACATTGATTTATACGACTTTTATCGTGTGGCTGATTTACTCTTTTCTGCAGAACTTTTGGGTATTGCCCAGGAAACATTAGAAATGACATTAAATTATGCAAAGGAGAGAAGGCAGTTCGGCGTAGAAATTGGGAAGTTTCAAGCAATAAAGCACATGTTAGCAGATATGTATTTATTGAGCGAGAGTGCAAAAGTCACTCTTGAATTCGGAGCTTGGTCTATAGAAAATGATGGAGAAGACAATGATATCGTTGCTACTATTTCAAAAGCATATTCTTCAGAGGCAGCATTGAAAGTTGTTCAAAATGCTATTCAGCTACATGGTGCTGTCGGATTCACTTGGGAACACGATTTACATTTCTATTTAAAACGAGCTCATCGACTTTCCAGTATTTCGAAAACTCCATATGAAGAAAGGCAAAAAGTAGTTGGACATTTGTTGAATCAAAAATCTATTTTGGCAAAAAAACAGGCCGGAGCAGTCAAAAAATAATTCTAAATGGATAGCGGAAAATAATATATAAAAACTTTGTTGAAGGAGCGGAGAAATATGAAAACGGATAGTGTGGTTTATTCCGTAAAAAATGGAGTGGGCTATATCAAATTGAACGAGCCAAATTCACGTAATGCTCTATCGACAGCAATCAAAAAAGGACTTCTCAATTATTTAGATCAAGCAGAGGAAGATTCTAACGTAAAGATTATAATTTTGTTTGGAGAAGGCAGCACATTTTGCGCTGGTGGAGATATAAAAGGGATGGGAAAACGAAGCACTTTAGAATCGGTTGAGAAAATAAACCTGACTAGCAAAATTGCTGTTCGGATGGAATCTTTTCGAAAACCTATCATAGCAGCAGTTAGTGGGTATGCAGTGGGAGCCGGATTTAGTCTCGCTTTAGCTTCAGATATAATTTACGCAGAAGAAAAGTCGAAATTCGGGTTAAGTTTTTCAAAAGTGGGTTTAATTCCTGACTGTGGAGCTTTATATTATTTACCTAGAATGGTGGGTCCTTGGAAAGCGAAGGAACTAATTTTTTCAGGAGAATTACTATCCTCAATAGATGCAGAAAAACTTTGTATTGTAAATAGGGTTTTTCCAGATGGCGAAGTCTTTACAGGAGCGGTTGAGTTTGCTGAAAAAATGGCTGAAGGGCCAGCTCAAACGATGCAGTTTGTAAAATCCATTATCTCTAAAACAGCAAACCAAAGTTTATCAGGCACTGTGGAATACGAAAATTATGCACAATCAATTTTACAACAAACACAAGACCATGCAGAGGGTGTAAATGCATTTATAGAAAAGCGAGAGGCCATATTTGTAGGGCGTTAACCTGATAACACATCATAAGGAGGAATAAGTATATGTCAAAAAGAGATGCGGTAATTGTTGAGGCTGTTCGATTGCCAATGGGTAAAAGAAATGGTGTTTTTTCGGAAACAAGATCTGAACATATGTTGACTGAAACTTTAAAAGGATTAATAAATAGAAGCGGTATTAAGTCGGATGCTGTAGAAGACGTCATTGTTGGATGTGTAACGGAAAATCAGGAACAGGGCAATAATATTGCGCGAGTTGCAACTTTAATGGCAGGGCTTTCTGAAAGTACACCAGCAATGTCTTTAAATAGAAAATGTAGTTCATCTCAACATGCGATTCATCAAGCCGCTCAAGGAATTATAGCGGGAGATTACGATGTGGTAATTGCTGCTGGAATAGAGAATATGAGCAGACATCCACTTGGTTCGGATAAAGTAGAAGAGCCCTCTGAACTAAAAGAATTATATGAAATCGTTCCTCAAGGGGAGTCAGCAGAAAGAATAGCGGAAAAATGGAATATCTCTCGTCAAGAGCTTGATCAATACTCATTTAGAAGCCATCAGCTAGCAGCAGAAGCAAGACGAAATGGAGAATTCAAAAGAGAGATTTTATCAGTAGAAGTAACTAAAGATGGAAACTCAATACAAATCACAGAAGATGAAGGGATTCGGCCGAGTACAACTATAGAAAAATTGGGAGAGTTGAAAACTGTCTTCCGAACAGATGGAAGAATCACGGCTGGAAACTCTAGTCAGATCAGTGATGGAGCAGCTGCAGTTTTAATTATGTCCAGAGAAAAAGCCGAGTTACTTGGATTTAAACCAAGAGCAAAAATTATTGCTCGAGAAGTCATAGGTTCTGATCCTACGATGATGCTGACAGGTCCAATCGCGATTACAAAAAAAATATTAAAAAAAGCAAATTTGACAGTTGAAGATATTGATATTTTTGAGTGCAATGAAGCATTTGCAGCTGTGACACTCGCATGGATGAAAGAGCTGGGCGTAACTGAAGAAAAAGTGAATCTTCGCGGTGGAGCTATTGCTTTGGGGCATCCGACTGGAGCAAGCGGTGCAAGGTTAATGACTACACTTTTGCACCAGTTAGAAGATGCGAATAAAAAATACGGATTACAAGTGATGTGTGCGGGGGGCGGAATGGCTACTGCAACAATAATTGAACGTTTGTAAATTGAGGAGGGAATATATGGAATTTGAAAATCAGATAGTCATTATAACTGGTTCTGGAAGAGGAATTGGCCGCGCATTAGCTCTCGATATGGCTAAGGCTGGGGCAAAAATAATTGTTAATGATTTAGATGATGAAGTGGCTGTTTCCGTAGTTAATGAGATAAAGGCAGCGGGAGGAGAAGCTTTAGCTGTCATAGGAAGTGTATCAGATCGAAATGTAGCTAGAAAAATGGTAGAAAGAGCAGTGGCAGAATACGGAACGGTTCATATTTTGATAAACAATGCAGCTGTAACAAAACCAGCTATGATTGATAAAATGACAGAGTTTGAGTGGGACTTGGTTGTGGACGTTGGATTGAAAGGTGTTTTCAATTGTATCCAGGCTGTAGCTCCACTATTTAAAGAAAAAGGGAAGCAAAATCCGGAAGCTTTGAGCAATGGAAAAATAATTAATATTACTTCAGTAGCTGGATTAACAGGATCAATTGGTCAAATTAATTACTCTGCTGCAAAAGCAGGTGTTGTCGGAATGACGATGTCGGCAGCAAGAGAATGGGGAAAATATAGAATCCAGTCAAATGCTGTTGCTTTCGGAATAGTAGAAACACGGATGACTGAAACAATCCGGACTGAAAAATTTGAGGATGTTTATAAAAATAAAATAGTATTAAATCGATTTGCTGAGACCCAGGATGTAGTGCCTGGTATCATGTTTCTCGCTTCTCAAGGAGCAAATTACATAACAGGCCATGTGCTGAATGTTTCTGGCGGATATCATATCGGAGTTTAAATATATTCTTTGAATTTAATATTAAAATGGGGTGAAAAAATGATAGATCGCTCGATTATCGGGAAAGAAAGTGAACCTGAATTCCATTTAGTTGAGAAAGGCGCTATCCAAAAATTTGCAACAGCAATTAGTGATAAGAATCGGCTTTATTACGATGAAGAGTATGCAAAGAACAAGGGATACTCTTCAATTCTTGCTCCATTAACATTCCCCACAACATTCAGAGGTGAAATGCAGGAGTGGTTTTTGAAATTAGATAAAAACAAGTTATTACATGGTGAGCAAGAATACAAATATGAGCGTCGGCTTTGTGCAGGTGAAAAAATAAAGTTAATCGAAAAAGTGTCAGAAATATATGAAAAAAAAGGGAGAAATGGGCTAATGATTTTTATAATCAGAGAAAGAAATGGGTATGATGACAAAAACAAAAAAGTATTTACTGAAAGCTCTACTTTCATTATAAGAGAGGAGAATTAGAGTATGGGGGAATTTGGAGAAGTGGAAGAAGAAAATCCTCTTCCTATTTTAGTGAAAGATTCTATTACAAGAGTACAACTTGCAAAGTATGCAGGAGCGTCGGGAGACTTTAATCCCATTCATATTGATGAAGAGTTTGCAAAAAAATCCCCTCTTAAAGGTGTAATCGCTCATGGAATGCTATTAATGGGATTCTTAAGCGAATACGCTGAAAAGCTGGCGGGAGAAAATGGAGAAATAAAAACGATAAAAGTTCAATTCAAAACAATGGTAAGACTTAACGATGTTATTACATGTGAAGCAACTTTATTGAAAGCTGATAGTGACAAAAAAATATTCGAGATTAGAGCAAAGAACCAAAATGGAGAAATTGCAGTAAAAGGAAAGACTGAAATAGAATCAAATAATCAATGAAAATTGGTAGGAGGAATTGTATTGATTGAACATACTCAATTATTAAAGCCGATGTTCTCGCCCAGTTCTATAGTTATTATTGGGGCTTCTGGAGATCCTACTAAAATTGGACATAAACCTGTTTCTAATTTAAGAGAAGTGGGCTATCAAGGTAAAGTATATCTAGTTAACTCGAAATATGATTCTGTCGCAGGATTTCCGTGCTATAAAGACATTGCTAGTTTACCAAATGGAATTGATTTAGCCTTAATTTCGGTTAATTCATCTAAAGTCCAAGAAATAATAGAAGAATTGCGTGAAAAAGATATAAAATCGATAGTGATTTTAAGTTCAGGATATTCAGAGATAGGTGAAAAAGGAACAGAATTAGAAAAAAAATTAACTGAATTTTCGGAAGAAAGCAACATTCCAATTTGTGGCCCTAATTCATTGGGGTTAACCAATTTTAAAGAAAAATCGATTGTATCATTTTCGAGTTTGAAATTTGGGGAATATGATCCGATTGCCTTTATTACTCAGAGTGGGGCTCTTGGATCGCTTACCTATACCTTAGCAAAGGAAACGGGTTTAGGCTTTCAATATTTTGTATCGAGTGGAAATGAAGCATGTCTGGATTTCTTCGATTATGTAAATTATTTTGTTGAAGAAGAGTCAGTAAAGGTAATTGGAGGTTATTTAGAAGGTGCAAGAAACTTTGACAAAATGAAAGATGCAATCTATCAGGCTAAGATAAAAGAAAAACCCATTGTCCTTATGAAAGTAGGAAACTCAGTAAAAGGGGCAGAAGCTGCCAGTTCACATACTGCATCGCTTGCTGGGAATGCTGAAGTTTATGAGAATTATTTAAAACAAAGTAATGTGGTCCGTGTAGCTGATGAAGAAGAATTGACGGACACCTTAAATGTATTTACAAAAACAAGGAAACCCAAAAAGGTCGGCGGTGTTGCTATTGTAACCCAATCAGGTGGAGCAGGTATTGTCATGGCAGACCAATGCGAAATCCGGAAAATACCATTAGCTCAATTATCGCATGATACAACTGCCGCATTGATTGATGCACTGCCTAAATTTGCTTCATTTAAAAATCCTATTGATATTACTGCGCAGGTCAATCAAAATCCTCAACAGATTATTGATGCAGTTAAAATTTCCTTAAAGGATGAAACTGTTGAAACAGTAGTAATTTATTTGCAAATGACTGATCAAAGATTTTTGCCTATTTTGCCGGAATTATCAGAAGTAGCTGGAAAATCTGATAAAATAATTGTGTTTTGCTGGGCGGGTATTCAGCAAGCCACCAAAGAAGAGCTATTTAAATACAGGAATATTTGCTGGATTCCTACACCCACAAGAGCGATAAATGCAGTAGCTAATGTTATGAATTATTATAGAAATCTGGTGGGGAATATAGTTGAAGAGAAAAGATTAGAAAGGTTAACGGAAAAAAACTCAACAAAAATTACAGGTGCTATCAATGAGTGGGAAAGTAAATTGTTACTGAAGCAGTATGGTGTGCCAGTACCAGCAGGCCAACTTATCTATAATCAAGAAGATTTAAACGGTATTCAGTTATCTTTTCCGTTAGTCATGAAAGCTGTTTCTTCTGAAATTGCACATAAAAGCGATTTTGGTTTAGTAAAATTGAATATTAAGTCCTTAGAGGAAGCAGAGAAAGCCTATCAAGAGATTCTTACTAATAAAGATAAATACTGCATGGATAAAAAAATTGAAAGTATTTTAATTGAAGAAATGGCTCCAAAAGGTATTGAAGTAATTATTGGGGCTGTACAGGACCAGGTGTTTGGTCCATGTATAATGTTTGGGCTTGGGGGTATTTTTGTTGAAGTTATGAAAGATGTAGTAATCATGCCGGCTCCTTTATCAGAAAAAACAGCATTAAAAATGATTCAATCAATAAAGAGTTATCCGATACTGCAAGGCGCTCGCGGAAAAGTGAAATATGATTTAAATGCTTTAGTAGAAAGCATGGTGCGGATTTCAGAACTTTGCGTTGATAAAAAAGAACATTTAGTTGAGTTTGATATTAATCCCTTAATAGTTCATGAAGAAGGCTTAGGGATTACTGCAGTAGATGCTTTAATTATAGGGAAAAATGAGAGTAAGCAAAGTGTGCTTTTAAATAGTAGTGGTGTTTAATAAATCCGAATTTTTTAGGAAGGAAATGAGTATATGAAGCAAGACAAAATGAAGGAAATCAAAGCATCGATGGAGTTGCCAGTAATAATGGCTCCTATGTTTTTAATCTCTAATCCTAATATGGTTATCAAAGCATGTGAATGTGGCATTATAGGATCTTTTCCAGCTTTAAATGCTCGGACAAACATTATTCTTGAAGACTGGATGAAACAAATCGTAAGGGAATTAGCCCTCATAAAGAATAGAAATCCGAATAAAAAAATAGCCCCATGGGCAGTGAATTTTATAAGTCACAAGACCAATAAAAGATTCGAAGAAGATCTTCAATTAATAGAAAAATATCAACCGCCTATTGTCATCACTTCTCTTGGAGATCCAAGTCAAGTAGTAAAAGTTGTTCATCACTATAATGGGATTGTATTATCTGACGTCATTAACATAGAATTTGCAAAAAAAGCGATTGAAAAAGGCTCTGATGGTTTAATACTTGTTTCTAGTGGAGCAGGCGGACATGCTGGCATGTTAAATCCATTTGCGTTTATTAGGGAAGTAAGAGGATTTTGGGATGGTCCTATTGCTTTAGCAGGATCACTTTCGAGTGGAGAAGATGTTCTTGCATCGGAGATAGTTGGAGCTGATTTTGCTTACATGGGATCTAGATTTATCGCTTCCGAAGAAAGTGAAGCAGTACAAGATTATAAAGAGATGGTAATGAATTCGAGTATTGGCGATATTATTTATACAGATGCTTTTAGTGGAGTAAAGGGGAATTATCTGATTCCAAGCATTCAGAAAGCAGGACTTGATCCTAAAAACTTACAAAAAAAAGAGGGGATTAATTTCACTTCTATTAATGAAACAAAAGCTTGGAAAGATATATGGGGAGCGGGCCAAGGAATAGGTTCTATAAAGAAGATTCAGAGTATATCTGAAATTGTTTCTGAACTCAAGTTATCTTATCAAAAAGCACAGAACACTGTTTTGAGAAAAGAGCATCAATTTCTATAAAAGGAAATACTTTAACGATTTGGCGGTGTGAAAATGCAGATGACTTTAGAAGATATTCGAGAAAGCTTTGTTCAAAGTGCATATTTTAACCACATTGGTTTTAAAATCATCCGTTTCGAAGAAGAGCAAGTTTTGTTGAAATTAGATGTGGAGTCGCATTTGCTAAATGTCAACGGGACTTTGCACGGCGGAGTACATGCATCCATGTTGGATCAGGTGTGTGGAATGATGACAAGGATAACGACTAAAACACGTTGTGCCACGATCAACTTGAATGTCAATTATTTGGCTCCTAGCTCAACGGGAGAGTTATTTGCTACCGCTAAAATTCTTCAAAAAGGCTACCGTATTATGGTAGTTGAAGGCGAAGTATTTGAAGGAAGTGGTCAAGTGATTGCTAAGGCTATAGGGACATTTAAAGTGATTAGAGATTGAAAAAAATAAGTAAAGGAAGATTTTTGTTAAGAAAAAAACTATTGTAGTAATAAAATCACAATGATTTTTAAGGTTGTATCTAGTAATGAAATTTTTGAAATTATTAATTAAAAAATGAAAACAATAGAAATAAATTATTGCATAACGATATTAGTTAACGAATAACAATAAGTAGAGGAGGTAATATTTTGAAGAATCTAGATTTGCCTGTAGTGAAATTTACACCTGAACAAAATGAATTTAGACAAGAAGTTCGTCAGTTTCTAGTCAATGAGCGCGAATCGGGTTCATTCCAGACACATGCAGACTCCTGGATGAGCGGCTATTCGTATGAGGTTTCAAAAAAAATCGGTTCACAAGGTTGGATTGGTATGACGTGGCCTAAGGAATATGGTGGACAAGAACGTTCGGCAATCGACCGTTATATCGTTACGGAAGAATTACTAGCAATTGGTGCTCCTGTTGCAGCGCATTGGTTTGCAGATCGTCAATCAGGGCCACTATTTTTGAAATTCGGAACTGAAGAACAGAAAAGCTATTTCTTGCCTAGAATCGCGAGAGGAGAATGTTATTTCTCTATCGGACTTTCTGAACCAAATTCAGGATCAGATTTGGCCTCCATCCAAACCCGTGCTGAAAAGGTAGACGGTGGCTGGTTGGTTAACGGAATGAAGACATGGACATCCGGTGCACATCACTCTCATTACATGATTACTTTATGTAGAACCTCTCCAAAAGATGAAAAAAATCGACATGGTGGCATGAGCCAATTTGTAATTGACCTTAAAGCAGAAGGTATAACGATTCAGCCAATTCAATTTTTGACTGGAGAACATCATTTTAATGAAGTTTTCTTGGACAATGTGTTTGTTCCAGACAATCGTGTAGTAGGAGAAATCGGTAATGGATGGGACCAAGGAATGGCTGAACTGGCATACGAACGCAGTGGACCTGAACGGATTTTAAGTACATTTCCTTTATTGCAGGAAGTGGTTGAATATTTAAAAATGAAAAATGATATACACGGATTGGCTCAGGCACTCCAATTAGTCTCCCGGATGTGGTCTTTACGGAATATGTCCATTGGAGTGGCTCAAATGCTTGAAGAGGGAGAAGATGTCAGTTTAGCTGCTTCATTGGTAAAAGATTTAGGGACTGAATTAGAGCAGGCAGTAGCAGAGACGGTTCGGTTATTAGTTGATACTAAACCTTCGGTGACATCAGAACGACTTCTGGATCGACTGATGGCTGAATCAGTATTACATGGACCAGGATTTACGTTGCGGGGTGGAACAACAGAAATTCTCCGTGGAATCGTAGCGAAAGGAGTGTTGGCTCAATGAGTGAAATGCAGGAGTATATAGTGGATGCAACCAATAAAATTTTAAAAAAGAATGTTTCAAAAGAATTGATTGATGCTTCTGAACAAGGTGAATGGTCGAGCAAACTCTGGGATACACTCGTAGAATCTGGGCTCGTTGCGATAGGAATCAATGAAGAACTTGGGGGAACAGGTGGCGATGCAATCGACGCTTTTGCCGTTTTGAGACTTGCAGGTAAGTATGCAGCACCCGTACCTATTTTCGAAACGATCATTTCTGGTTGGTTGCTGGCAGAACAACAAGTAACAACAAGTTATGAACCTACTTCATTTGTGATGGATTGGGAAAATGACATAACAGGACATGAATTTACTTTAAAACAAGTTCCTTGGGGAAGGCACGTTTCGCAAGTAGTTTATATCGGCAAAATTAATGGGCAAGCTCGGATAGCATTGTTGCCAACAGATAACGCAGAAGTGAAGACAAATCAAAACATCGCGGGTGAGCCACTCGATGATTTGTATTTCAAAGAAGTTAATTTGGAAACGCTTACTAATTTTGATGTAGATATTGACAATATAACAGAAAAAGTTTTGAAATTTGGTGTGCTTGGCAAATCAGCGATGATGGCAGGTGCAATGGAACAAGTACTTGAACTTTCGGTATTTTATGCAAATGAGAGAAAGCAATTTGGACGCTCCATTGGGAAATTCCAGGCTATTCAGCATCATCTTGCAGCGCTAGCAAGCGAAACAGCAGTTGTTTTAGCTGCATTAAATTACGCGGTTGCGTCATTTGAAGATGGCTCAATCAGGGAAGAATTGCCTTTAGCGAAAATGAAAATCTCGGAAGCGGCTGGGATAGTGGCGGGAATTGCTCATCAATTGCATGGTGCCATCGGTATGACTCATGAACATCAATTGCATCAAGTGACGAGAAGGTTGTGGGCGTGGCGTGAAGATTTTGGCAATGAAATGTATTGGGCAAAAAAATTAGCAAACGCGTATATTGACAATAATGAACTAACATTATGGGACTTCATTACAAACGAGAAAAGAGGGAATATTCATGCCAGATCTACTATTTGAAGTGGAAAAAGGAATTGCAAGAATCACATTAAACCGTCCAGATTCGATTAATGCATTCAGTGGTGAAATGATCGATTTATGGATAGAAGCGCTCGAAACAGTTAGGGATTCAGAAGACATCCGGGTACTTATTGTACAGGGCAATGGCCGTGGATTTTGTTCAGGTGGAGATATTAAAGAAATGATTGCCGGGCGTGGATTCTATAAATCAGACGAAGATCGGATATCCACCGGACTAAACCGTAAAAATTCACTTTGGAAAAAGGTGCAGAGAGTGCCGCTTTTATTACAGGAAATCGATCAGCCTGTAATTGCAAAAGTACATGGAATTGCGTTTGGTGCAGGCCTTGACATGGCATTAATGTGCGATATCCGTATTGCAGCAGAGTCAACAAAGATGTCTGAAAGTTATGTCAAAGTTGGTTTAGTGCCAGGTGATGGTGCCGCTTATTTTCTGCCGCGTCTAGTTGGAACAGACCAAGCGCTGCATATGCTTTGGACAGGAGAAATTTTTGAAGCAAAAGAAGCAAAAGAAATGGGCTTAGTCACCTTTGTAGTGGAAGACGAAGAACTGGATGAATATGTCCAGAAATATGCGGAGAGGTTGGCGGCCGGCCCCCAACAAGCAATGCGTCTGACTAAGCGAGCTGTTTATCAAAGCAAAGAAATGCCGCTCAGATCGTCTCTTGATTTTATTTCGTCGAAAATGGGCTTAGTAATGGAATTGGATGATTTTAAAGAAGGCGTACAAGCTGTTACAGAAAAACGAAAGGCGAAATTCGAGTAGTTAATAAAGAAGCAAGCGGAGGTGAAGAAGCGTGAGAAAACCACTAGAAGATATACGCGTATTGGATCTGTCTCGCGTTTATGCAGCTCCTGCTGGGGCGATGATACTTGGAGACCTCGGCGCAGAGGTAATTAGGGTTGAAACTCCTGGAGGTTCGGATAGTATGCGTGATTGGGGGCCCTTTGTAAATGGTGAAAGCGCCTACTATTTTAGTGCCAACCGCAATAAAAAATCTATCACACTGAATTTAAAGAAAACAGAAGGAAAAGCGTTATTTCTAGAACTATTAAAAAAAGCTGATGTAGTTATTGAAAATTTTAAAACTGGAACAATGGAGAGATTAGGGCTGGATTACCAAGAATTGAAAAAAGTGAATCCGAGAATTATCAGTTGTTCAGTAACTGGTTTTGGCCATACTGGTCCTCTCAGCAAAAATCCTGGTTTCGATCCTGTTGTCCAAGCGATGAGTGGCTTAATGGATGTAACTGGGGCAAGTGATGGAGAAGCTACCAAAGTTGGCATTCCGATTGCTGATATTCTGACATCTGTCTATGTGGCATTAAGTGTAACGGCTGCAGTCCGGCTGAGGGATATGACCGGTGAAGGCCAAGAAATAGACCTTTCTTTATTGGATGTCCAAGTCAGTAGCTTAGCAAACGTGGCAAGCGGTTATTTAAATGCAGGAATGATCTCCGAACGATTAGGGAATCGTCATAATAACGTAACTCCATACCAAGTATTTCAATGCTTAGATGATCCAATTATGATCTGTGCAGGAAATGATGGCCTTTTCAAGAAGTTCGTAGCGCTTCTTGGACACCCGGAATGGGGGACAGATTCAAAATTTGAAACTAATAATGCGCGGAAAGACCATGAGAAAGAATTAATAGAACAGATTTCCAAAATTATTGCCTCACAATCTGCTGAACAATGGCTGACAAAACTTTCTGAAGCGGGAGTTCCGGCGGGGCGAGTCAATAATGTAGCGCAGGCTCTAGAACAAGAGCAAGTAGTTGCGCGTGATTCAATAGAAACCTTATCTCATTCTACTGCCGGAAAAGTGAAAATGATGAGAAATCCGATGCGTTTCAGTGGGCTAAATATTGAAAGTACTCTACCACCTCCATTGCTTGGAGAACATACAAATCTAGTTTATAATGAATTATTGGGACTGGATGAACATGAAGTGAAGCGGTTGAAAGATGCCAACGTCATCTAGTAAGATAAATAACAGAGTGGCCAGGTGAAACGTATGTCAGAAGAAAACTTCCAAAAAAATTACTCTATGTCAACCGTGCATAAAGCGATTCAATTATTGAGGGCTTTTACACGTGATCAAAAAAAGCTAAGCATGACCGAGCTCCATAAGAAAACAGGAATTGGAAAATCCAGTTTGCAGCGTTTATTATCAACGCTTGTTCATGAACGTTTTTTGATGAAAGATGAAGAAACTAAACAGTATTCGCTCGGCATGGAATTGTTTTTTCTGGGAAGCCTAGTGGAGAAAAATGATGCTTTTCTTTCAGTTGCCATCCCTGTAATGGAACGTCTAAGCCAAGTCACAAAAGAAAATATTTCCATCAGTATGATTGACCAGAATGAGCGGCGCTGTATTTATAATATTGCAAGTCAACATGAACTTTCTGCATTGACATATATAGGGAATACTTCGCCTTTATATGCAGGAGCTTCAGCTAAAGTATTATTGGCGTTTCAAAGTGATGATTTTATAAAACATTATTTAGAGCAAGTTGAGTTTGAGAAAATTACGGATATCACCGTAACTTCCAGTGAAGAATTAATGCGAGATATAATGAAGATTCGAACAGTAGGTTACGCAATTTCCTATGGTGAACGCATTAAAGGAGCTATGTCAATTAGTGTGCCAATACGCAATCGGTTCATGGAAGTATTCGCTGTACTGACAGTTACACTACCCAATGTTAGGGAAGACGAATATAATATACCTCAACTAACTAAAGAAATGCTAAAAGGCGCTATGGAAATTCAAGAGAATTTAAAAATGTGAGATAGATTTTGTTAATGGATATGAAATTATAGCCGAAAGCTCCCCGACGAACTGCACGTATGTTCACGGAGGTGCTTATCGGCTTTTTATGATTATATTTGACTGAATCTTCCCTCTATAAAGATCACCTGAAGGCGGCAATGCGATATACTGGTAGGGAAGAATCTTTTCATCTTGTACATGCATCAGCGTGCAGTTCGAGCTATTGGCAGGCTTAATCTTTACAGGTATAGGGTAATCTTTCAATAAGAAAGAGACTGCTCGGCAGTCCCGAAAAAAACCAGACAAAGAGGAGAATGATGATGGAAATTCTAAAACGGTTCAAAGACATTATGACAAGCAATATCAACGCTCTATTGGATAAGGCAGAGGATCCAGAAAAAATGATCGATCAGTATCTGCGTGATTTGAACAGCGACCTCGGCAAAGTGAAATCGGAGACGGCAGCGATCATGGCGGCTGAAAAACGCGAGCGGCGTGAGCTTGAGGAGTTTGAGAAAGAAATCGGCGACATGCAGCGTTATGCAGTAAAAGCATTGGAAGCCGGCAATGAAGACGATGCGCGCAAGTTCCTGCAGCGCAAAGCAGAGCTTTCCGAAAAAGTGACAGACAAGCAGACGGCTGTTGAGCTTGCGGCCGCCAATACGCAGCAGATGCGCCAAATGCATGACAAGCTGGAATCAGATATCGGCGAACTGGAATCCCGCCGCTCTGAACTGAAAGGGAAGGCATCAGTCGCCAAGACACAAAAACGGATGAACGATTTTGCATCTTCCGTAGACGGAGCGGGAGAACGAATTTCCGCTTTTGACAAGATGGAACAGAAAATCAATCAAGAGCTTGACGAAGCCATTGCCATGTCGGAATTGAACAAAGGGTCGGGCACCGACATCAAGGACCTTGCTTCGAAATACGATAGCGACACTTCTGTTGATGACGAACTGGAATCATTGAAAGCCGGCATCAATGTGGACGATGAACTGGAAGCGTTAAAGAGCCAGTTGGGCAAAAATGAATGATGGCTGCGCTGCGGACAGTTTCCTTTAAGCTGAAAGGAGTCGGACAGAATGGTCATTCAGTATAAATGTCCGAACTGCGGCTCGGATATGGCGTTCGACAGCGAGTCGGGCCACCTGTCCTGCCCGAGCTGCGGAAGGCAGGATAACATCGAAACATTTCCGGAAAACAACATCTTGCGGAAATTCGATCCGGAGGAAGCGAAGGAGTATCATTGTGAAAACTGCGGAGCCGTCATCCTGACCGAAGCGGAAACCACCGCGACCCATTGCAGCTTCTGCGGGGCGCCGGTGCTGCTGGCGGACCGGCTGACGGGGGATTTGGCTCCGGCCAAAGTGATTCCTTTCACCATCAGCAAAGACGAGGCTGTCGCGGCTTTCCGGAAATGGACAAAGAATGGCAGGCTGACACCGCCGGGCTTTGCGAGCGGCGACCGCATCAAAAAGATGACCGGGATGTATGTGCCGTTTTGGCTGTACGATATCGATGGCAAAGCCGACGTGGCGGCACTTGCGACCAGAGTACGCAATTATACGCGGGGCGATACCATCTATACGGAGACGGATTTCTATGATGTCCGCCGGGAACTGGACCTCAGCTACTTGAAAGTGCCGGCGGATGCGTCGGAGAAAATGGATGATGAATTGATGGACAAGCTGGAGCCGTATGATTACGGAGAACTCAAGGATTTCAGAATGCCTTACCTGGCGGGCTACCTGGCTGAGAAATACGATTACGACGATGAAGCGCTGTTTTCGCGGGTCGAATCGAAGATTGTTCCTTACATCGATTCGTACATAAGCAGCACCATTTCCGGCTATTCGACCGTCAGTTACACCAATAAACAGATTCAGGCAAATAAAAAAAATGTCTACTATACGCTGTTTCCAGTATGGATGGTCTACTACGATTTCGAAAACAAAGAGCATACCTTTGCGATGAACGGACAAACCGGCAAAGTGGTCGGCAAACCGCCGATCAGCGCGTTCAAAGTCGCTGCCTGGTTCACAGGCATTGCGGCTTCCGCTTTCGCCGTATTGAAAGTGATTTCGTTCGCAGTGGGAGGTGTTCTTTGGTGAGCTATTTTCAGCACAAATGGCTGATGGCATTGTGTTTCCTGTTGGTTTTCATTGGCATCGGCGGAGCTACCGCGTTTGCTGCAGTAGATCAGCGTGTATACGATAACGCCAATCTGCTGAGCGAATCGGAGATTACGGAATTGGAGGCACTCGCAGAAGAACACAGCAGGAAGCATGGAACGGATTTCCTGTTCCTGACCTCTGAAGACCCGGAAGCGGTTGATGTCGTGGAGTATATGGGTGATTTCTTTGACACGTGGGCTGTAGAGAACGGTCAGGAGGATGCCGTGCTGTTGACGATGAACATCGCCACGCGCGATGTCTATCTGGCCGGTTTTGGAACAGCAGAAACGACACTCGATAATCAACGCGTCAATCTGGTGCTGGACCGGATTCTTCCGGAAATGCAAAGGGGCGACTATGCCGGTGCTTTTCGCGAGACAGTGACGACTGCGAGCCGCTACATGGAATTCCGCCCTGGCGTCAATCCGGAGAACATCTTCTTTAAAAATTGGTTCCAGCTGGCTATCGCGCTATTGCTGGGCGGTGGCATTGTCGGTTTTATGCTCTACAATTCAGGCGGGCGTGTAACGACGACGGCAAGCACGTATTTTGATGGGGACAATTCACGGGTGACCGGCAAGCTCGACCAGTTCCGCAACAAAACCGTCTCACGCCGTAAGGTTCCGAAAAAAAGCAGCGGCGGCGGTGGATTTGGCGGTGGCGGAAGCACAGGCGGCGGACGCTCCTTTAGTGGAGGCGGACGCAAGTTCTAAAATGGATCGAAGCAAAGGAAGGAATGAACAGAATGGGTTTTTTCAGCAACCAGTTTTCAGATGTAGTGGAATGGGAAGAATTCAGGGAAGACATGATTTTCTGGAAATGGACCAATAACGAAGTCAAAAAAGGCAGCCGGCTGATCATTCGGCCGGGGCAGGATGCTATTTTCATCAATAACGGCAAGGTAGAAGGAATCTTTGAGGAGGAAGGCGAGTACGATATCGAATCGGAGATTGTGCCATTCCTGTCGACTTTGAAAGGCTTCCGTTTCGGCTTTAATAGCGGCATGCGTGTGGAAGTGCTGTTTGTGAACACCAAAGAGTTCACCGTTAAATGGGGCACGCAGAACCCGATCAATATCCCGGCGCCGCAGCTGCCAGGCGGCATGCCGATCCGGGCGAATGGTACCTTCCAATTCAAGGTCAACGATTATATCGGCTTGATCGACAAGATTGCAGGTGTCCGCAACAGCTACCTGGTGGACGATGTGAAAATCCGTATCACCGCAATCCTGGATCAGCTCTTGATGAGATGGATCACAAAAGAAGGCAAGGACATGTTCAACCTGCAGGCCAATGCGCATGAAATCGGCCGGGGCATCCAGGATGATTTGAACATGCAGCTCATGGATGACGGCATGAAAGTTACCGGCTTCCAGGTCATGAGTTTCAATTATCCAAAAGAAATCCAGGACATGATCAATAAAAGTGCGTCACACGGCATGGTCGGCGACGTCGGGAAATACCAGCAGATTTCAGTGGCCGACGCCATGGGCAAATCATCCGGATCCAATACGGCTTCGGACATGGCCGGCATGATGATGGGCATGAACATCGCCAAAGAAATGATGGACGGCCAAAAAGAGTCGGATTCCGGCAAGCAGCAAGGTACGACGGATGCAGGCGCGAGCGATTCAGCCGCGCAGCCGGAAACAAGTGGGCAAGCAGCGCCGAAGTTCTGCCCGAACTGCGGCCAGAAAAATGAAGGTGCTAAATTCTGTCCGAATTGCGGCCAGAAGCTGGGCTGAGAAATATAGAAAACCGCCACCGGGATGAAAAATCCTGGTGGCGGTTTTTTGCCTTCAAGACAGTTGGCTTTTGGGGTGCAAGAGGTATTCTTTGTGAAATATATATTCAAAGGATGCAGTTCCTAGTAGAATAACAGAAGGGTTCAGCCTAGTTTAATTTTTATGGATAAATTTACCTTATGAGCAATGGGCGGGCGAGCAATAACAGGAACGGAGCGGCAACCAATGAATTCACCACGCTTTAAACTGAGTACCATCATCATCTTCTTTCTCTGCCTTGTGGTATTGATTTCGCTGTCGATTACGATTCTTCTTATCACCGATACGACAAGTGAAAATATAGAAAATCAACTGGAAGAAAAAGCTGTCACTATTTCGCGGACGGTCGCAGAATCACAGGTGGTGCGCGAAGGGCTGCAATCCACTGGGCTGGAAGCGGGCATTCAGGAATATACAAATGCCATACAGGAAGCGACGGATGTTCTGTTCATCGTGGTCATGGATATGGAGGGGTTGCGGAAATCGCATCCCGCTCCTGAACTGATCGGCAAACCATTTATCGGTGGGGACGAAAAGCGGGTGCTGCTTGGAGAAGAGTATACGTCCCGTTCAGAAGGGACACTCGGCCAATCCCTGCGTTCATTCACGCCCATCATGGACGATGAGGAAAACCAAGTCGGCGCCGTGGCCGTCGGCATTTCACTGGACAGGGTACAATCAGCCATTCAGCAGAGCCAAATCAAAATCTTGACGGGCTCTGCTATTGGCCTGTTGGTAGGAATTCTTGGCGCTTTCTGGCTCGCCTGGTATATCAAAAAGAGTTTGTTTGGGTTGGAACCTTATGCCATCGCGCGAATTCATGAAGAGCGGAACCAAATGCTCCAATCTGTCCATGAAGGAATTATCGCGATTGATGCAGATTCAAAGATTGTATTGGTCAATAAATCGGCAAGGCACATTTTTCACAAAGCCGGTTTAACGGACAAAGAACCGGTCGGCATGAACATTGGTGAATTTTTGCCAGGCGCGATGCTGGAGCGGATGTTGGATGAGGAAAATCTTGATTTGGACGAAGAGCATGATTTCAACGGAGTTTCTGTCATCTCAAACCGTGTACCGCTTGTGGTCAACGATCAGGTGATTGGAGCAATCGCTACGTTTCGGGACAAAACAGAAGTGAATCTGTTGGCTGAACAGCTTACAGGCGTCCAGCTTTACGCGGATACGCTGCGGGCACAATCCCATGAATTCATGAATCAGCTGCATGTGTTGCTCGGGATGATCAAGCTTGAAGAATATGGACAAGTAAAAGAATTCATTGCCAAGCTGGCAGATCATCAGGTCCACGAAGTCGGGGCTGTCACACAGCATATCAAAGACCCTGTTCTTTCAGGTTTTATCATCGGCAAAATCAGTTATGCAAGAGAAGCACATGTTGAACTCACGGTTCACTGTAAAACAGAAATTCCGCAGCCAAAACAACCGGGGGTTACCCATGAGCTCATCACAGTTCTTGGCAATGTCATCGATAATGCGATTGACAGCGTTATGGATTGTGAACAGCAGCACATATCCGTTGAATTTTCCTATATCGATGAATTGCTGGAGATGACTATAGCGGATTCGGGTCCTGGCATTCCTTTGGATATGCAGGAGGCTGTTTTTTCAAAAGGCATCTCTTCTAAAGAAGGGAAGGATCGCGGGTTTGGCCTTTACCTGGCAAAGAACAGTGTGGAGAAGCTGGAAGGGTCGATAGACGTTCTGTCCGAACAGGATGGCACGGTGTTTTCCATCATTGTTCCATATGAAGCAGGAGGTGAGAAGAATGATTAATGTGATGATCATAGAAGATGATCCAATGGTAGCCCAACTGAACCGCCAATTCGTTGAGCGGGTCGAGGGGTTTACGGTAATTGGACATGCGGCGAATGCGAAGCAGGCACACGCGCTTCTGGCCGCGGCAGAAGTGGATCTGCTGCTGCTTGATATCCACATGCCCGGGATGAACGGATTGGATTTCTTGCGTCAGCTTCGTGAAGAAAAAAAGGATCTGGACGTCATTCTGATCACGGCAGCTTCTAAAATCAGTCAGATTCAGCAGGCATTGCGGCTGGGGGCTGTCGATTACCTGATCAAACCCTTTGAATTCAGCCGCTTCCAAGAGGCGTTGCTGCAATACAAAAATCATTATAATGGGCTCGATGACCGGAATAAGGTGGACCAGCAGGAGCTTGACCGGATGCTCCGGAAAAAGAGGGATCCTTCTCAAGAACTTTCAAGCCCGCGCACAGTGCCAAAAGGGCTGACAAAAACAACCTTGAAAAAAATCATTGGAGTGATACTGCAGATAGAGGCGGATACTTTTTCCACGGAAGACCTCGCGGAAAGCAGCGGGATTTCAAGGGTATCTGTGAGAAAGTACTTGAAGTTTCTGACGGAAATCGGGTATCTTGAAGAAAATCTCGTTTATGGAATCGGCCGGCCGATTTACCGCTACAGGATAAAAAGATCAAACCAGCATCTCATAACTCCTTATTTGTAGAAGCAGCCAACCCGGCTGCTTTTTTTAATTACAATAAGTCCAATACTTTCATAAGCTATTCGTTTTCTGACAATTTAACTATGATTGGTATTAATCGATTGAAAGCGCTTTCCTCTATTTGGCAATCAATCATCGATAAACAGGGAAACGGATGTGGCCGACAGGCTGCATGGACCGGAACAACAATAGGACGGAGTTGACAGGGATGGAAGAAACAAAACGAAAAGTACCGGCAGAACTGCCGGTGAGAAAAAATTTGGGGACCTTTTCAATTTTCAATATCCCGATTTTATGGTTTGGCATTTTTGCAGCGATCGCCATCTATGCGATGTATACAGATAACTTGCCAGCCGGCATGATCGGGGCCTTGTTGATCATTATGGTTCTGGGTGAACTGCTTGGCTGGATCGGAGACCATACCCCGATTGTCCGGACATTTTTAGGCGGCGGTGCGATTGTCGCCATATTTGGTTCAGCTTATATGGTCTACAGCGGGTTGATGCCTGAAACGACTTCCACGCTTATTACGGAATTCATGAAAGATGGCGACTTCCTGAACTTTTATATTGCCGCGTTGATCACCGGCAGTATTTTGGGGATGGAATCCAAAGTGCTGGTGAAAGCGGGCGTCCGTTATGCTTTGCCGTTGCTGGCTGCAGTTGCCGGAGCGGTGGCACTGGCTGCGTTAGTCGGTATGGTGATTGGATTCAGCATTCAGGATGCTGTTCTGGTCATCGCGATGCCGATTATGGGAGGAGGCATGGGTGCAGGTGCTGTGCCGATGTCCCAGGTCTACTCCGAGATGCTTGGAAACGAGCCCGGTTATTATTTGTCGATCCTGGTGCCTGCACTGGCACTCGGTAACGTGTTTGCCATTATTCTTGCCAGTGTATTGAACATTGTCGGCAAGAAGTATCCAAGTTTGACAGGCAACGGGCAATTGATCAAAGGCTTCCATTACGAGAAAAAAGAAGCACCGGAATACAGCCTGGCTAAAATGGGCATCGGTGTCCTGGCTGCGGTATCGTTTTACATGCTAGGCAATCTATTGGGAGATTTGATACCGCTGCACCCATACGCCATCATGATTATTTTAGTTGCAGGATTGAAAGTGGCGAATGTTATGCCTGAAATTATCATTGAAGGCGCAAGCCAGTGGTATGAATTTGTAGCGAGAAACTGGACCAATGCGCTATTGATCGGCATCGGTGTCGCCTATACAGATTTAGCAGCTGTCTTGAATGCGTTGAGCATTGAATATGTTCTGATCGTTCTTGCCGTGGTAATAGGAGCAGTCATCGGTTCAGGGATTGTTGGGAAGTTCATGGGCTTTTACCCGATCGAAGCGGCCATTACAGCCGGACTTTGCATGGCCAACATGGGCGGGACAGGCGACGTAGCTGTGTTATCTGCAGCACGGCGAATGGAATTGATGCCATTTGCGCAGATTTCTTCCCGTCTCGGCGGTGCACTGATCCTGCTGCTGGCCAGTATATTCATCCCGTTTTTCATCTAGAGAACAGCAAAACCCCACTCGCAAAATCTTATGCGAGTGGGGTTTTTTATTTCTTTCGTCTCCGGGGATTAGCTATTTTAAACCGTCCACTCATTTTCCTGTTTCAGCTGGATTGCCTGTGCTGTGAGCCTCTCAAGGATTGCTGCAAAAGCGCAAACAGCCGTTGAAGCCACAATACAGATCATGCACATCATGAACAGGCCGGCGATATCGCCGCCGATAACAAAAATGAGGGCGATCAATCCGGCAACGAAACAGCCGGCGATAGCAGCAGCGCAGTCCTTGATCGTTTTCAGGGCACGAACCGACTCCGCAGAAAATGCGCGGTTGAGGCCGATGTGATCCAGCAGTTTGTAAGTTTGGTGCAAAGCGATGAAAAACAAGCTGAACAACAGATAGGCAGATAACAGGAAAGGATATTGCAGATAAGCCGTTTCCGGATGGGCCGCTGCATCCCTGCTGGCCATTCCAGGAATGGCAAACAGGCACAAGGCAAGCGCCGGAAGGGCGAGCAACATAAGTACGGCCTTCAGAAATAGCAGTACAGCAGATTTGGTATTTATGGGGCACACCTCGCTTATAGGTCATTGGCTAGGGGGAGAACCATTTACAATGAAGGCTCCTCTTTTTCAGGGCGGTATTCCAAAACATCCCCGGGCTGACAATCCAATGCTTTGCAGATTGCCTCCAAGGTTGATAAACGGACGGCTTTTGCCTTGCCGTTTTTCAGGATGGACAGGTTGGCCATGGTGATGCCGACCTTCTCCGAAAGCTCGGTTACACTCATTTTCCGTTTGGCCAGCATCACATCAATATTGATTATAATTGCCATATCATTCACCTCAGACCGTCAGATCGTTTTCTGATTTTATTTCAAGCGCATTTTCCAGGAGTTTTTGAAGGACCGCCGCAAAGATTGCTATGACAATAGCCCCGAACGTAATGACCATTCCAAGGCCGCCCAGACCCGGCGCATCATCCACCTGTGCCACGTACAGGATAATCGGCAAGCACAGCAAATACAGAACGGTGATGGTGAAGGCACAGTATTTGATGTTCTTCAGCGCCTTAACGGATCTTTCAGAGAAAGCGATGTTCCGGTCAATATAGCCCAACAGTTTCATCGCTTGATACAAAGCCATAAAATACGCAATTGCCGTGCCGTACAAGGCAATCAGGAAAAAGTATTGCAAAAATGGCCATTGCGGTATGAGTTCCCCGACAAAGCTTGAGAGTGGAGGTACGACAAAAATGCACACTGCCACTACCGGCAGCGCCATCAGAAAAAGAACAATTTTCAAAAACAATGTTTCCCGTTTCATTTTAAACACCTCGTTTGGTTAAGATTAGCTCTAGTATAAAATAATATTTATCGATTTACAATATATAAATATTGATTTACGGATTATTTTTTATTTTTAATGTGAAAAATAAAACGGGTCGATGTTCGTTTTCGTTTATTAATAATCATTTATAGCAAGTGGATTTCCGAACCCGGCTGCTTTCTGGGAAATGCCGCAAGAAGGGGTTGTGGGCGTCGATTCCGAGGGCTAGGTTGTTAGAGTCCCGAAATAATGTTATAGTAAATCAGTTGAATCAATTTAATAATTGGTTTTATTATAAAAATTCAACCACTCTGGCCAGGTTTTATAAAGTGTTTTACCGGCTGGTAAGCAGTGGGTTTGTCTAATGATTTTCGCATATGAAATTGTTGTAAACTGAAAAAATCAGAGCAAATTGCTAAAGAGTCTTTGGACGAATGAGGAGATTTTTAATGAAATCGTTCTCTACAATTAGCTGTATGTCTATACGAAGGCATAGAGGCGTCTCGCGGATCCATTTAAATGGATGCAGCGGGAAGTCCTTTTTTTTATGGAAGAAAAAATGGAGCCCTCAGCAGAAAGATGCAGATCGATTCAACAACAACAGAAGGAGGTACTCATGCTCAAATTTGAAAATGTAAGCAAAGTGTTTAACGGCGGTTTTAAAGCTGTGGATTCGGTCAGTTTTGATATTCCAGAAGGAGAGTTCCTGGTACTCATCGGCCCAAGTGGTTCAGGGAAATCGACGACAATGAAAATGATCAACCAGATGGTTTCACATACAAGTGGAACGATTTCAATCAATGGGAAAGACATTATGGACTTGAATGCTTCGGAACTTCGCCGGAATATCGGTTATGTGATCCAGCAAATTGGTCTTTTTCCTCATTACACGATTGAGAAAAATATCGCAATCGTTCCTGAGCTGAAAGGTTGGACAAAAGACAAAGTCAAAGCCCGCGTCAACGAACTGATGATATTGGTCGGTCTTGATCCTGAGATTTTCAGCACACGTTATCCGAAAGAGTTATCGGGTGGACAACAGCAGCGTGTCGGTGTTGCTAGAGCGCTTGCCTCAAATCCGGAAGTTATTTTAATGGATGAACCTTTTGGTGCGCTGGACCCGATTACACGTGAACAATTGCAGCTTGAGTTGATTTCGCTTCAGCGGAAATTGAAGAAGACGATTGTTTTTGTGACCCACGATATGGATGAAGCGTTAAAGTTGGGCGATCGTATCGCAATTATGAAAGACGGAAAGTTACTTCAACTCGACACCCCGGAAAAATTACTGCACGAGCCTTCCCATGGATTTGTAGAAGAGTTTATCGGCAAGCACCGGATTACCCAAAACCCCGAATTGATGCCGGTATCCGCCGTTATGACTGAAAAAGTGATAACTGCACAAAGTGATTTCTCTCCATCAAAAGCACTCTTGATGACACGCCAGCATAAAATCACCAGCTTGATCATCGTGGATGACCAAGGTGCATTTATCGGCTTGGTTTCTGCCTACAAATTAATTAAAAATATAGACACTATCCAGACAATCGAAGAAATTATGGAGACTCCAGTCGCTGTTTTACCTGTAACGGCGACGGCAAAAGAAGCAATTGTCATGATGGCGAATGCGCAACATGGAATCATTCCTGTGTTGGATGAAGCGCAAAAAGTAAGAGGACTTGTAACGCGTGGCACATTACTTTCTGCATTGTCCAGCCAATGGACGGAATTGGAGGAAGTAAATGAATAACTTAAATATCTTTGAACAATTAGTCGAACAGTCGCAAATGCGCTGGCAAGAAGTGCTCGAAGCGACATCTGTCCATATTCAACTGGTGTTCTTTTCGATGCTCATCGCAATCGTCCTGGGCGTAACGCTTGGAATATTGATAACCCGCGTACCGTCGCTTGCAACGGTGGTATTGGGTGGAGCGGGCGTTATGCAGACCATTCCAAGTTTAGCCTTATTGGGCTTTATGATTCCGATTTTCGGAATTGGTGTCAATACGGCCATTGCAGCATTATTTCTGTACTCGCTGCTGCCGATTATCCGCAATACGTATACCGGCATTAAAGATGTCAATAAAGCCACAGTTGAAGCGGCCAAAGGAATGGGCATGACCAGCTGGCAAATCCTGATTAAAGTCGAATTGCCTTTATCGGTTCCGATGATCATGGCCGGCATCCGTACAGCTGCCGTCATCAATGTCGGAACCGCAACACTCGCTGCCTTTATCGGAGCAGGCGGACTGGGAGATTTCATCTTCTTGGGGATTACACGCGGAATCGACGGATTGATCTTGCTTGGCGCGATTCCAGCTGCGCTATTGGCGATTATTCTGGAAATCTTCTTCGGCTCTTTGGAACGCTGGTCGACTCCAAAAGGCTTGAAATGAGGGAGACGCTATGATGAAAAAAATTGCTTTGAAGTTCCTATTGCTTTTAATGGTGACAACACCGCTTGCGGGCTGTATTTTCGTAGAAGAAGACTCATTGATCGTCGGATCGAGAAACAATACGGAAAGCATTATCTTATCGAACATCATGGGCCAATTAATCGAAGCGGAAGCGGGGATTGATGTGGTGTATAAAGAAAATCTGGGCGGTTCAAATGTGGTATGGACAGCAATGTTGAATGACAATATTGATGTGATTGCGGATTACACCGGTACAGTCGTCATCAATTATTATCAGGAAACCGCTGGAGATGCTGATGAGACTTTAGCTGCCACGAAAGAGCTGGTTTTTGCCGATGGCATTACGGCGTTGGAATCTTTTGGCTTCAACAATACCTATACGCTGGCGTTGGATGAAGACGAAGCGGAAAAATTGGATTTAGTGACGTTCAGTGACTTTGCCGAAGTATCCGAAGACTTTACTCTGGGTGCAGTTTTTGAGTTCATTGACCGGCCAGATGGATTACCGGGTTTTCAAGAGGAATATGACTTGGAATTCCAGGATGTTAAAGGAATGGACCACGGCATGATGTACCGCTCGATCAATGCAGAAGAAGTGGACGTCATCAATTCCTATACGACAGACGGGCAATTGCAGATGTACAATCTGCGCGTTCTGGAAGATGATCAAAATTACTTCCCACCTTATCATGCACTGCCGCTTGTGCGCACTGAAATTATGGAAGAATACCCTGAACTGGAAGAGGTTCTTCTTCGATTAGCAGATAAAATCGATGAACCAACCATGCAGGCCATGAATGCCAAAGTGGACAATGAAGGGCAGATGGTTGAAGTCGTAGCAGAGGAATTCCTACAGCAGGCCGGATTGATAGAGTGATCGATAAAAAGATGAATTACGAAAGATGTGTCCTTGGATGAAGACATTCAACTCAAGTACGCCAAAAGGCTTCGCTGTTAACCCAAGCGGTTAACAGCGAAGCCTTTTTCAATTTCCAAAATTTATTAGGAGCTGCAAGATGATGGGGGTTATCTAAGATAAATGAAACGGACTTCCATATAAGCGCTGCTAGAGCAGGGGTTTCCAGTGCCCGATGAAGAGTTTTGGTGATATCAGCCAGTCGGATAACAATTCAGAGTAGTCTGATCCCAAAAAGTTAGCCAGATAGTGAATGTTTCAGATTGCATAAATAAAAACTTAAACGGCAATTATCTCTGACTATCGTTCGCAAAAGTATATGGGAATTCGCGAACGTTCGCCAAGTGTTTTGATATGTATACGAACGGTTTTTTCGGACCCTTTTCAGCTGTTTTCAAAGCGTTCGTAAAAGTGTACTTTTACGAACAGTTTTTAAAGTTGAAGTAGACAGGTTGAAACAGGCTTGCATGTTCGAAACATTCTTTGACAAAGCATCGAACTGAAATTTATTTTGATTATTCATTTTTTCATCAATACCAACTGAATGTTGGATTTCCGACAATACGGCTAACCTGTTGGTTTGTTCAGATCGCTAGGCGTTCTATACTAAGTTGGACAACAAGTGTTGTAAATCTAACAAGATAAGAGGGAATTACTCATGAACAAAGTGTTATTCATTACCGCAAATCCGAATGACGAAAATCATTCGTATAGTATGGCCGCAGGAAAGGCATTCATTGAAACCTATCAAGAAGCAAACGCAACCGATGAAGTTGTAACGATTGATTTATTTCAGGAGCATGTTCCGCAGTTGGATGCAGATGTGTTTAGCGGCTGGGGGAAACTTCGCGCGGGGCAGCCGGTGGACGCTCTTTCAGCGGAAGAACTGACGAAAGTAGGGCGCCTGGATGAGATTCTGGAGCAATTTATGGCAGCCGATAAGATGATTTTCGTCACGCCGATGTGGAACTTCTCTTTCCCAGCAGTGGTGAAATCCTACATTGATGCTGTAGCTGTCCCTGGAAAAACGTTTAGATATACGGCAACTGGCGCCGTAGGCTTACTTCAAGATAAAAAAGTGTTCCACATTCAAGCTCGTGGCGATTTTTATTCAACAGGCCATTTGGCAGAGGAAGAACTGGGAGATCGGTATTTAAAATTCATCATGAGCTTCATGGGAATTACGGAATACGAAGGCTTATTTATCGAAGGACAGGCGAAAATGCCAGCGAAAGCTGCTGAAATCAAAACAACAGGGATTGAGCGCGCCAAAACGGCCGCAATGAGTTTCTAATCGATTGGAGTTTATCAAGGCAATTCCCGGCGCAGTTTACAGAGCCGTGAATTGCCTGTTTTTTCTGCTATACTGAAAACATTCTTTAAATCCAACAACTGTTGAAAAAGTAATGTTTTGAGAAAGGTGGAGACACATGAAAAAGCAAGACCCTCGGATTCGAAGGACCCGACAAAAGATTATCAATGGTTTTATGGAACTGATTAAACATAAAGAATTCAGTGACATCACCATTGCCGATATTACGCAACAAGCCGAAATTAACCGATCCACGTTTTACTACCATTTTCTGGATAAGTACGATTTGATCGATGCGATTCAAAGTGAAGTGCTGACAAGGGAATTTTTCAAAGAAGTCGCGTTGCAGGAAGTCATGAATGAGCAAACCATCAGACTGTCGCTGGAAGCCATTAAGAGGTCCCGAACCGATTTAGCCCGTCATTGTCAACGTGCCTACGAAGAATTCAAACCGAAAATGGATCATGAGGTAAAACAGCGCTTGACGGAAACCCTGCAAACATTGCTGGATAAGGAACGGGGAGTAAAAGAGGAACACGGGACGCTTGCCACGTTTTGGAGCTGGGGAATTTATGGTGTTGCGATGGCCTATGTAGAGGAGAAGGAAACCTTACAAACCTCGGTCGAACGGTTGACCAAAATCATTTTAAGCTAGTAGATAAAAAACTTTCTATCTATTTTGTATGCTTGCTATCTTCAATTCAATTTCTTTTTGGATTTTCAAACAGTCCTCGTCCTCTTTATAATCAGTTTACATATCATACTGTTATCGGAAGTTGCCATGAAACAACTCACTATATTGCGAAACCCAGCGAGCTTATTGTGCAAGGGCTATTGGATGCTTTAAATCTTACAAAAAGATGATTATTTACTAACTGAATAATCAGTCTTTTAATTATGTTTTTTGATTAAAGCGGAGTATGATAAAGGTAAAAGGAGGAGGAGTCTAAATGGAACCTACTTTCGGTCTTGTGCCCATGCTCATCCTTTCGGCCATTGTCATCGTGCTCATCATGTCCTATTTCATTTTCCATCGCTGGGCAAAATGAGTACATGAACGCAAAAAGCCGCATGCTGCTATGCGGCTTTTTGTGTGATATTTTTGGTTGACCATCCTTTTCGCAAGAGCTTTTAACAACAAAGCCTATCCGTTTTATCGGAAAACTCTATATTTTCTGTCGTTGGTATGCTATAGTTGTCAGAATTACATAACGTGTAAGAGTTGGTGCCAAGCTTAGCCTTGGCTTAAAAGGGAAGAACGGTGAAAATCCGTCGCTGTCCCGCAACTGTAAATCGGAGCGATTCACAAAAACCACTGTCTCAGACGGGAAGGTGTGATGAGCGTTGAAGATGAGCCAGGAGACCTGCCAATTTCTAGTGCGCGCCAAATACCTACGTGGAAATAGGTGGTGACATTCATTTTGCGACAGCAAGTTTTTGCATGCTTTTTAAGCGTCTATTGAACTTGAATGTTAAGCCATTTCCCATACGCGGAGATGGCTTTTTTGTATTTGGCATCTTGTAAATTCTAAAGGAGGAATAGCGGATGAAAACAGTGAGTACAGTCGTAGGTTACCCGTATATCGGAGAGAATCGGGAATGGAAGCGCAGTTTGGAATCGTTTTGGAAAGATGCATTGCCACAAGAGCAATTCCTCGCAGAAATGAAAGCCATTCGCCTGAACAATCTGAAGCGGCAGCAATCGCTTGGATTGGAGTTGTTGACTGTCGGGGATTTCACTCTTTATGACCGCATGCTCGATCACGCCGTCATGTTCGGCTTAGTGCCGACCCGCTATAAATGGACAGGCGATACGGTTGATCTGGAGACGTATTATGCGATGGCCCGCGGAGCGGATGCAGTGGTGGCATGTGAAATGACCAAATGGTTCAATACGAATTACCATTACATCGTTCCTGAATACGAAGGACAGCTTCTTGAGCTGACGCGCAATCACCTGGTGGACTATTTCAGTGAAGCGAAAGAAGAGTTGGGGGTCATCACAAAGCCGACGCTGATTGGGCCATTTACCTTCTTCCAGCTGGTGAAAGGATATGATGCCAAATCGAAAGCCATGTTCCTGCTGCAGCTGTTGCCGCTGTACGCGAAAGTACTTCAGCAGCTCGTCGATGCGGGAGCGGAGTGGATTCAACTGGAAGAGCCTGCATTAACGCTGTCCTTGAATGAAGAAGACATCAAGTTGGTCAAGGAAATCTACACTCAATTGGCGGACGATGTACCGGCTGCGAAAATTATGCTGCAAACCTATTTTGAAGCGCTATCGGCATATGAAGAACTGGCGCAATTGCCTGTAGCGGGAATCGGCCTTGATTTTGTTCAGGGAGCCGAAGAGAATATGGCTGCGATCCGCACCTACGGTTTTCCAAAAAATAAAGTACTGGGAATCGGTGCCGTGAACGGCCGGGATATCTGGCGCGCGAACTTAGCGGAAAAAGCAGTGAATCTTCAAGCCATCTTATCCATCAGCGAGGCAACAGAAGCCTGGATTCAATCCTCCTGCAGCCTTCAGCATGTGCCGGTGACAACGAAACAAGAAACAGCTTTGCCGCCTGTCTTGCAGGATGCGCTGTCATTTGCGGATGAAAAAATTGGGGAACTGACGCAGCTGACCACTTATGTGCGTGAAGGGACATGGTCAGGCAATAAGAACGTATCTGAAAGCATACGTGCGATTGAAGCGTTGGCACGCCACAAAGTTAGAGAAAACACGCAGGTGAAAGAACTTGTCGCGCAAGTGAAACCAGAACATTTTGCACGCCCGATCGCTTTCAACGAACGTCTGGAATTGCAGCAGGAAGCTCTCGAACTGCCGATTTTTCCGACGACGACAATCGGCAGCTTTCCGCAATCGGCTGAAGTCAAGCGGACACGGAGTGCTTGGCGCAAAAAGGAAATCACGGATTCGGCGTATGCGGAATTTGTGAAAAAGGAAACCGCACGCTGGATTGGACTTCAAGATGAAATCGGCTTGGATGTGCTGGTCCATGGGGAATTTGAGCGGACAGACATGGTGGAGTATTTCGGCGAGAAATTGACGGGCTTTGCCTTTACCCAAAAAGCTTGGGTGGTTTCTTACGGCTCGCGTTGTGTGAAGCCCCCGATCATTTACGGCGATGTTGAATGGACTGCCCCGATGACCGTCAAGGAAGTGGTGGAGGCGCAGCAATTGACTTCGAAATACGTGAAAGGAATGCTGACAGGGCCGGTGACGATTTTGAATTGGTCATTTGTTCGGGACGACATTTCACGTGAACAAACAGCCAATCAGATTGCGCTGGCATTGAGAGAAGAAATTGATGTTCTTGAAAAAGCCGGCATCCAAATTATCCAGGTGGACGAACCGGCATTGCGTGAAGGCTTGCCGCTCCGCAAAGAAAACTGGAAGGAATATTTGGACTGGGCCGTGAATGCCTTTAAATTGGCGACATCAGGTGTGGCGAATGAAACGCAGATCCACACCCACATGTGCTATTGCGAGTTCAATGATTTCATTGAGCCGATCCGCGCCCTTGATGCGGACGTCATTTCAATCGAGACCTCAAGAAGCCACGGAGAACTGATTGAATCGCTCAAAAAGAATCCATATGAACTGGGTGTTGGCCTCGGTGTCTATGACATTCATAGCCCGCGAGTCCCAAGCGTGGAGGAAATGCAGGCGATTTTAACAGACAGTTTAGCGGTGATCTCCAAAGAACAATTTTGGGTCAATCCGGATTGTGGCTTGAAAACCAGACAGGAAGCAGAAACGGTGGCTTCGCTGAAAAACATGGTAACAGCGGCCCGGAAATTACGGCAGATCCAGCACCAGGCTGTTTAACATAATTTTATGCGCGTCCAGGGACGAGTCGATCCTGGACGCGCATTTTCTATGGGCTAATCGTAAGAAAAAATCCACTCCCAATCGGAAGTGGATTTTTCATTTCTATACAAATAGATGGCCGAACAACACAAGAATCGGCAAGGTGATGATGGTGCGCAACACGAAGATCACGGCCAGTTCCCAGAATTTCACCGGGATGTTTGAGCGCAGGATCAGGATGCCGATTTCGGACATATAGATGATTTGCGTCAAGGACACACCCGCCAGAACAAAACGTGTCAACTCGCTTTCAATGCCGCTGCCGAGAACAGCCGGCAGGAACATATCCGCGAATCCGACAAGGAAAGTCGGGGCAGCTTCAGCAGCTTCCGGCAATCCCATCAATGTCAGGACGGGAATCAGCGGATAGGAAATGATTCGGAAAAACGGCGTGTATTCTGCAACGATCAAAGCGATTGTACCAAGGGCCATAACCAGTGGAATCAATGCCAGCCAGATATCGAGCACGGTCTCAATCCCGACCTGCGCCAATTTTTTCGGGCTTGCAGCGCCATTCGCTTTGCGGCGGGCTTCGTCAAATCCCCATTTGAAAAGGGATGCGCCTTCAGGGATGGTGTCATCGATTTGTTTGCCTACTGGAGCATAGTATGTATCTTTTTTACGCGACAGCGGCGGAATGCGCGGCATGATGACGGCAGCTACCAAGCAGGCAACCGATACAGCCAGGTAGAACTGCAGGAACAAATGGCCGATGCCCACAACGTTTGCGACAATAAGGCTGAAGGCAACCGATGCGATTGAGAAAGTCGTCGCGATTACGGAAGCTTCACGTTCTGTGTAATTGCCTTCATCGTATTGCTTCATGGTCACCAGAACACCAACCGGCGCTGCACCCATCCATGATGCCATGGCATCGATCGAAGAGCGGCCAGGCAAGGTGAAGACAGGGCGCATGAATTTATTGAGCAGGGTCCCGACAAATTCCATCAAGCCAAATTCCACCAACAGGGGCAGCAAAATCCCGGCAAACAGGAACCAGGTCAAGAGGACTGGCGCCAGATCATAGAGAACAACGCCGCCGGTATTGCGTGAAGCGATCGCTTGGGGACCAATTTCATAAAAGGCCATGATGCCGAATGCAAAAGCGAGCACGCGGACAATCAGGCCGAACGGACCGTTGATGAAGGTAGCGCGCAAAAAAGGTGAGTTGCGCACAAATGCGGGTTTCAAGGCAGTCGCCGCTAAGCTGGCGATTGCGGAGAAGCCGAGCAGGATTACAATGAATGGCGGAATCACATCGCCGAACGTCGACAGCAGGAACGATGCCAGAATGCCGACACCGATGGTCACTTCGCCGTTATAGGAAATCGGGAAAAGGAATAACAGCGCGCCGATGATGGAAGGAATGAGGAATTTCCAGGTGTCAGCTGGTCGGATTGCCTTTTTTTTGCTTTGAATTATAGTCATGTAGTTTCCCCCCCAAATGGTGTGCTTGAGTATTTTTTTAGTTTGCGGACGACAGATGGCTGGCTGATGCCCAGAATCTTCGCCATCTCGGTAGTTGTCCGGTAGCGTTTTTGTGCATTCAGCAGGACTTTCTTTTCGACGGATTCCAGAATATGCGGGAGTGTTTGGCCATCAAGTTCAAAGCCGATGCGTTCATCCGCGTCTGGCTGGTAGGTGATGGGCAAATCATCGAGTGTAATCAGCGCTGACTCACTTTCGATAAAACTGCGTTCGAGCACATTTCGCAGCTCACGGAAATTGCCTTTCCAAGGAAGTTGCAGCAAATGGAAGAACAAATCATCAGAAGCTGTTTTCTGCTCGTCGTAGATGCCGTTCAGTTCCTCCAGAATCCGGTTGATCCCCTGATCCAGATCGTCCGGCCGCTCCCTCAGTGGTTTCAGCTCGATTGAAACCAGATGCAGCGAATAAAACAGGTCTTCACGGAAGCGTCCGGCAGCCACAGCTTCTTCGATGGACGTATGGCTGATGGCGATGATGCGGGCGCTGTGCGGATTTTGCAGGATGTTGAACAGTGCTGCCTGGGCAACAGAAGAAAGCTGGTCTATTTCATTGAGCACCAAAGTGCCTCCAGCAGCCAGGCCGATATAGCCTTCTCCATCCAATCCTGTAAAACTGATGTCGAACACCGAATCCGGAATGGCGCTGCCATTGACTTCGATAAAAGCCGAGTCGCGCCGGATGCTCTGTGAGTGGATGAATTTAGCGAGTTCCGTTTTTCCCGTACCGGCTTCACCGTGGATGACCACTGGAACTTCCAGCTGCGCCATTTTGACGGCTGTCTGAAGTGCACGGCTGGAGGAAGGGCTTTCCATGACGCAGCCTTCAATGTGCAGCTGTTGATTGCGCAGATGGGCAAGCTCACCTTTGACCTTGGACATCTCGGTTTCCAGGTTTTCAAGGTATTCTTTCATGACCATCAGCTGTGACATGTCGTAGGAATAGCTGACCACAAATTCCACATCGCCTTTGTCGTTGAACAAGGGAATGCCGGTGATCAGGACTTTTTTTCCGGAAGGTGTATTTTGCCGCAGCACGACTTTTTTCTTTTTCTTCAATACCAGCGGCGTGATGGCGGGAGAGAAAATCCCTGAGGCTTCCAGGTCGTAGACAGATTTGCCGAGCAGCTCTTCAGGTGCTACGCCGTAGGCTTCACCACTTAAGGGGGAGACTTTGATGATCCGGCCTTGTTTGGTAGTGACAATGATGTCTTCATCGTATGTATCAATAATTTCTTCATCAGTATTGGGAAGCAAAAATAAAGTATTCATGTGCGGCCTCCGTTATTCATTCTTGTATAGACTATACATGATTGAATAATCACATTACAAGAAGAAATTAAATTATTTTCAAATAACTTTTAGGGAATATTGAATTTATCAGGATTTTCTTAACAAGTGTTGTTGAGGCGGAGACAGCCGTTTTTCTAATTCTTATGAGATTTTAAGTATTTTTATAAAGGCAATGCAATGTTTTTATAATGTGCAGGAACAGTACTAGGTCAATGACAGGACGTTTAAAGAGAAGGAATAAGGGAATCCTAAAAAACATAGGCGTCTTACTTAAACCAACTTATATAGGAGGAAAAAATATTATGGTAAACAATACTACAAACAACCAGGAAGCAATCAAAACGGTCAATGACCTGATCAAGGACATCAAAGTGGCGATGTTCACGACCATCTCCGCAGACAACAAAATCATTTCACGTCCGATGCAGACTCAGGAAGTGGAGTTTGACGGAGAGCTATGGTTCTTGACGATGAAGGATACAGACAAGTACCAGGAGATCATCAGCAACCCGCACATCAACTTGGCATATGCGGGCAAGTCATACGTATCCATCAGCGGCACGGCTGAATTTATCGAAGATGCCGCGAAGAAAAAGGAATACTGGAATCCGATCTTCGACAAAATGTTGGACACCAGCTATGACGACCCGAATGTGGTGCTGATCAAAGTCGATGCGGATTCAGCGGAGTACTGGGATTCTGGAAACACCTTGAAGTCGGTCAAAACATTCGTTAAAAAGCTGACGGACAACGAAACGGTAAAAGACAAAAAAGAAATGAATGATACCGTAGAGTTCAATTAATAAAGTTCCGGATATAAAAAAGCTCACAGACGGGTTTGTCTGTGAGCTTTTTTGCCTTTAAAGAACTTCTGCTTTTAACGCGGGCTCTTCTTCCGGCGTGATTCCTGCTTTTCGGTCCTGTGCTTCATGCAGCTTGACCATTGCGAAGCGGGCAATCGGCTGGATGACCAGGCTTTCGGCGATTAAGACAATCACAAAATTGCGTGGCCAGTTCGCCACCCAATTGCTGAACAGTTCGGCGTGAAGGCCATTGCCGACGACATCACCGATCAAGGTCATGGCCGCTGACATTCCAAGGACGGTGAACAAGATCCGGAATAGGATTTTCGAATTGAAGCTGTCGGATGAGTGGGTGAATTTAGCGGTCAAAGTTTCAGCGAGGCGCCCAAAAATCACGGGTTCAATGATCATGACGATGATCCACATGATCGGCAGCATTTTTACGATGCTCCAAGCGATGTCGGCATTAAATCCTCCAGCAAAGTAAATGACGCTGAACGAGGTCATGAATAGGACCGTCATGGCCGAGATGAGGCCGCCGTATAGAAAACCTTCTTTTCCGTTGCGGGGCAATCTTTTTTCTTGATGCATGTTCTTCTTCCTTTCAACTTGCTTGTATTCGACTTTTTATACCTTACATATTTGAGCAGGTAAATCGAGGGATGTCATCATAAGGTCAAGGAATGCCTAAACAATTGAACTTACCCTTATCGCATAACGATGGGGGCCTCTTAGATGATGCTCAAACTTAATACGGTACGATTCGAAGTCTGTTTGTAACTATAACAAGTCCATCTTTTCAAGTGTAAGTGTCGATTTTATGACTTTGTGAGGCCGCTTTATTTTGCTGCTGATCTAGAAAATCCCATAAAAAAGAGCCGGCTGCCCAGGCAGTCAGCTCTTCTGTAAATCGTTTTTATTCCACTGCGATCAATTCTTTGGTTACGGTGCCGTCCAAATTCACGGATTTCACTTCACCGAAACCTTCTACCATATAATAAATATGGCCCTCTTCCATGAATTCCGGATTGGCCGCAACTGTCACTTCCACCGCATTCGTGAAAGTCTGGTGCTGGGTGTCCACAGCCACTCCGGCAGCGGTGATGATACGCGGAGCGGCATACATCGTATCGGTGTACCAAGCTTGTCCAACTTCCACGGGGTATTCCAATTCGGTATAGGATTCCGAATAGGGCAACCCGAAGGTATACCGCTCATGGGTTTCGAATTCAGTCAGATCGGTCAATAGGGATCCATCTTCTCTGTAGATACTCCAAATAAAGCCCATCTCCAAGTCGTTGCGCGCAGGCACATAATTGTAGATATGGCGCTCGATGCCGAATTCCGTATCATAGACATAGGTTTTCGTTTTGTCTCTCAAATAGGATTTTGCGATGGTGGCATCGTTTTTAAACTTTGGTTCCAATCCGCGGGCCAAAAATGCAGAGAACTGGCCGCGGCTCACAGTTGCATTCGGACGGAAGGTCTTGTCAGGATAGCCGATGGTGATGTTCGCTGCCAGGATCTTCTGAACCGGTTCATACACTTTCATATTCATGGAAATATCTGTGAAGCTCACATCCGCCCGGAAGGGGACGATAAACAGCCGTGATAGAATAAACGCCATCTCGGCTCGCGTGATTGTGTTGTCCGGCCGGTACGTGCCATCTGGATACCCTTGGATCAACTGCGCTTCCGCTGCTGCAGCAATAGAGCCGCTCGCTTTATGGGAAGCAAGAACATCCGGGAAATCCGTATCGCGCGGAGCATCATCAAACTCTTTCAGCCGGGTGATCATAATTGCCGCTTCTGCACGCGTCACTCCTGCATCTGGGCGCATGGTGCCATCAGGATAGCCTCTCAGCACATCACGGTCCTTCAAATAGCTGATTTCCTCATAAAATTCATGAGACTCCTGTAAATCGGAAGCCCCTTCAACGGGAAGTGCCAAGCCAAAAACCAACGCCAATACTGCCGCCAGTGACACCATCTTCAAAGCCCTCACTCCTTATCCTGGATTTCACCGACCTGTGCAAGCCTACGCTAGACCATCCCCAATTCCGCTGACTGCTGCTTTTGTTTTCCCATACCCTTTATAGCCGAACACTAACGGCAAATAGAGAACTTTTCCTCTTCAAACTATTCGACTGTTTTATAGAAGGAATATCTCATAAGCAGCATAAAACAAGCGAGAAAAACATAGCAAAGAAGGGCAGTCTGCTTAAAATACATTATTTATTTTCAAAATAATTAATTTGTCACAAAAAAATGAAAACACTGAATAGCAGGCAATGGCAGCGGTTACTTTTTTCAAGAAGCTTGCCAATACAGGATTAATAAACCGCTCAGTGGGAAATATTAGTTTGCACAGGCTGGTTTCAGTTTGTATAATGAGAGATAAATATTAAAGTATATGAATAATTATTCAAAAAATATGCATTTTTTCAAGAGGGGATTGAACGTAATTGACATCTGTACAACAGGAAAATCCGATTAAGCAGCAATCATCTTATGAATATATAAAAGCCATCCATAAAAAACTTAAAGACCGGAATCCGGGAGAATCTGAGTTTTTGCAGGCGACCTGGGAAGTATTCGATTCGTTGCAACCCGTGTTTGAACAGCATCCGGAATACGTAGAACAAGGGATTCTGGAACGCATTTCTGAGCCGGAACGATTTATCGCGTTTCGGGTAACCTGGGAAGACGATGCCGGCAATGTCCACGTCAACCGTGGATACCGTGTGCAGTTCAATAGTACACTTGGGCCGTTCAAAGGCGGTTTGCGTTTCCATCCTTCTCTGACAGCCAGTGTCGTGAAATTTCTCGGGTTCGAACAAATCTTCAAGAACGCATTGACCGGCTTGCCGATCGGCGGCGGAAAAGGCGGCTCTGATTTTGATCCGAAAGGGAAGTCAGACCGTGAAATCATGCGTTTCTGCCAAAGCTTCATGACAGAGCTGACCCGCCATATCGGTCCGGACATCGATGTTCCAGCAGGGGATATCGGCGTCGGCAAACGGGAAATCGGTTATATGTTCGGGCAATACAAACGCCTCCGAAATGCCTCGGAAGCAGGCGTCTTTACCGGGAAGAATCCGGAAAACGGCGGAAGCCTTATCCGGAAAGAAGCGACCGGATACGGAACTGTTTATTTTGTTGAAGAAATGCTGAAGGCTCAAGGGCATTCATTCAAAGGCAGCAAAGTCATCGTCTCAGGATCCGGAAACGTCTCGATCTATGCGATGGAAAAAGCCATTGAGTTTGGTGCCACAGTCGTTGCCTGCAGCGATTCTGAAGGCTTTATCTACGATCCGGACGGCATTGATGTTGAAACCGTCAAACAGCTGAAGGAAGTTGATAGAAGACGGATTTATGATTACCTTGAAAGCCATCCGAATGCCCAATACGGCAAAGACAAATCGGAAATCTGGAAAATTCCATGTGATATCGCCCTGCCATGTGCAACGCAAAACGAAATCGACAGAGAAAGCGCGCAGGCAATGGTCGAGAATTTGGTGAAGGCCGTTGGAGAAGGCGCCAATATGCCTTGCACAGAAGAAGCGGTCCGCGTACTGACGCATAATAAAGTATTGTTTGCTCCAGCAAAGGCCGCCAATGCAGGCGGTGTTGCAGTTTCTGCGATGGAAATGTCCCAGAACAGCATGCGCTATTCATGGACAGCCGAAGAAGTGGATGAAAAACTGCTGCAGGTCATGAAAACCATCTACAAAACCTGTACGGATACTGCCGCACAATACGGTTCGCCGGGCAATCTGATTATCGGCGCCAATATTGCCGGCTTCAAAAAAGTCGCCGACGCAATGGTCAGCCACGGCTTGAACTGATCCGTCAGTTTAGACAGGAATCCATTCATCACGGAATAAATGAATTGGCTAACAACACATACGGATAGCAGTAAAGATTTCACCCGCCGTTCCCGGCACATGTATTTTCCGGGAACGGTTTTTTATTTTGGTGGATAAGTGGTTTATTAATGGAGCGGTTTCGCTTACAGTTGGAGATAAGAAGATTGTGTAAAGGATGAGACATGTGAAGGATTTTGCCTCCCACGCTGAACAGTTGGGGATACTCGAGGAGCGTGGCATGCAGGTGCCTGACAAAGCGGCTGCGAAACGGATTTTGTCCCGCGAAAATTATTATGCCTTGATCGATGGCTATAAAGCGCCTTTTTTGGAGCACGATGAAATGCTCAACCCGTATGGCCTTGAACACTATCAGGAAGGCACGGAGTTCGGCCATCTCTATGCCCTGCACAGCTTTGACCGGAAGCTGCGGCTGCTGTTGCTGAATGAACTGCTGAAATTTGAAAAAAACATCAAGTCGAAAGTGGCGTACCGTTTTTCCGAAAAGTTCAGGGAAACAGCAAGTTTTCTGGAACCTGGCCATTACAGTCCGGACAGCCGGCATCATCATGAACGCGACCGCATCATTTCAACACTCGCCAACCTGATCAAAAGCCATAAGAAGCGTGATAAAGTGAGATACCCGGCCATCCGCGAATTTTACGACAAGCACAAAAATGTTCCGCTTTGGGTGCTGGTCAATTTTTTGTCGCTCGGCCAGATCACGCATTTCTATACCGTCATCGATGAAGAACTGAGGGAACGCATTGCGCAAGACTTCGCGGAAGAATACAGCGAGGAATATGGCGAAATCCGATTGAAGGCGAGTGACTTGGATGCGATCTTGCGCATCGTTTTCCCCTACCGCAATAAATCTGCGCATGAAGAGGTATTGTACCGGTATCGCCTTTCTCATCCCGTAGAACTTGATGCGGTAGAGTCGATGCTGGAAATGGAAAAAGGAAGCTTGAGCGAAGCAACGGTATTTTCTGTCTGTTGTCTGCTGAAGCTGGTGCTGGTAAAAGACGATTACGAATGGTTTTCCGGAGAATTGGAGCAGTTGATTGAGGCGCTTGAAGGAACAGTTCAAGAACGGGCATTCGGGGGGATTATGAAGGATGCCGGATTTGATCGGTTAAAGAGGGAGTGAATTCTGTTGATCGAGGAGAGGATTTTCATGCTGTATGTGGCGTTGCTGCGGGGAATCAATGTGGGCGGCAAGAACAAAGTGGATATGAAGAAGTTGAAGCAGGCATTTGAAGAGGCGGGAATGTCTTCAGTCACCACCTATATCAATTCGGGAAATATCATCTTTGCGGACAACGGCCATCGGAAAGAACAATTAGCACCGATTTTGGAACGGGCGATCGATAGCCATTTCAATTTGAAGATCAATATACTGATATATGATGCAGACGAATTCGGGAAAATCGCGCAGGCGATTCCTGAAAACTGGGCCAACGACCAGCAGATGAAAAGCGATGTGCTGTTTTTATGGCAGGATGTCGACGACAAGACCGTGCTGGACGGATTGACGGTCAAGCCGGACGTCGACCGGGTCATCTATGTTCCAGGTGCAATTCTTTGGGCAGTCGACCGGGATAAAGTCACCAGGAGCGGCATGGTGAAAATCGTCGGCTCTGCCCTTTATCAGCGCGTCACCATCCGCAACGTCAATACGGTCCGGAAAATTCAAGCATTGCTGCAATCCCTGTAACCGTGAGTCGACAAATAAAAAAGCTGTTGCCACGTACCTAGTGATACGTGGCAACAGCTTTTTTAAAAATCAAGCGAAGAAGTTAAATTCCATCCGTCAATTCAGTATCCGAATAGACGGAAATCAGGACAACGGCTTTTTCTTCGCCGATGTTTTTTACGAAATGCGGTACGCTGGCGTTCCAGCTGAAGGAATCACCTTCTTCCACCACCATATGATCTTCTCCCTGTTCAGCCAGCAATCTGCCTTCAAGGACCAGGTGGCATTCTTCGCCTTCATGTGCGTTTTGTTCGCCCATCGATGCTCCCGGAGGAAATTCGATAAGTCGCATCCGCAATCCGCCTTTGGACGACAAATGCTCGACTTTCAAGTTGTTGAAAGTCGACCGCGCTCTCTCCTCTTTTTTTACAACGCTCATATGCTCCCGCTTTTCCAGTAATAAATATGGCAAAGGAACTTCTAAAAAATTTGAGATGGTCTGTAATGTATTGATGGATGGAGAGGTTTTGTTATTTTCAATGTTGCTGACAAACCCTTTCGATAAACCAGTTTCTTCACACATCTGTGCAATGGTAATTTTTTTGCGGTTGCGTATCGCTCGGATTTTCGTTCCAATCTCCATTTTTTCACCTCAATAGTTGCCTTATAGAAAACATAATTCTATTTTAACAAACAAATGATTGACAATCCAGTTTATTCTTGTTATCTTATAAGAAATTAATATTCTTATATGAAAACAACCAATTGGCCTTTCGGGTCATTTTTTTCATTTAGTTGTTTACTTATAAGAATAAAATATTCTTTAGAGTAATAAAATCAACAGATTCTCAACGCTCTGAAGAGAGAGGATGACTACAATGAATGGACCATTGATTTATGAGTTGCGCTGTCCGCAGGATGTGGATCCGACAAAAACGTATCCAGCAGTTTTTGTCATGCATGGTATGGGCAGCAATGAAAAGGATATGCTTGGATTGGTCAGTGGCTTTGAAGAGCAATGCTTTATCTTCAGTATTCGCGGTCCGCTTGCCCAACCGCCGGGTTTTGCATTTTTTACGATCGAGGGATACGGCAAACCGCATCGCCATGCGTTTGACCAGGCAGTTGAACAGGTCATCGGCTTTATGGATTGGGCAAAGGATGCATACCCGGTGGACAAAGACCAAATCTATTTGATGGGATTCAGCCAAGGGGCGATTTTGTCGATGACGGTCGGATTGAAAGCAGAAAACCGGGTGAAAGGCATCGTCGCTCTGAGCGGTTATATTCCAGAGTTCGTCAAAACCGAATTCCGGAATAAATCGATGAAGGGGCTGTCGCTGTTCATTTCACATGGAGAAGCGGATCAGGCATTGCCATTTGAATGGGGACAGGCGAGCCGGGATTATTTTCAGCAGTTGGGCGCCGATGTAACGTTTAAGAGTTACGCGTCCCCGCATACCGTTTCCATGGAGAACTATCAGGATTTTGAAAAATGGCTTTTGGATTCATTAGCAAGCGTAAAAAAATAACACATTGATAGGAGGAAATAAAAATGACAAATAAAGTTGAAGCAAGTACATTGTTGTTGCGCGTCGTATTGGGAATCAGTTTCTTTATTCACGGATTGGTGAAGTTTCAGGGGGGCATCGGCAATACAGCGGGCTGGTTCGACAGCATCGGCATACCGGCCTCGCTTGCTTACGTAGTGGCCATCATCGAAATGGTCGGCGGATTTGCGTTGATCATTGGTTTTGGAACTCGTATCGTATCTGCCCTATTGGCAATTGTTATGCTGGGTGCCATTTTCACCGCTAAACTATCAGTTGGCTTTTTGGGTGACGGGACAGGAGCAGGCTACGAATTGGACATCGCCTTCATGGCAATTGCGATTTTCCTTGCGGTCAACGGCAGCAGAATGCTGGCATTGGACACTAAGCTTGTTGAAGCCAAGCAGGCCAATCAACAAAACGCCTAATAATTCAACCGGCAGATTTTAGTGGTCCCTTGACCAGTAGGACATTGGTCTAGAGAAGCTGTTCATAAATAAAACCAAACATAAAAGCTGCACCCGGTATATTGCCGGGTGCAGCTTTTTATCATGCATTAAATGAAACTATTCAATCCGCTGTAAATCTCCACAATGTCATCCAGCTTCATGCGCACCAGTCCGCTCGAAGACGGAGCAACATACTCGATGACTCCAGGGATGACCGGTTCTTTCTGGACGCCCCAGGAAACGGTTTTTCGTTTGCTGAATTGCTGGTAGACGCCTTTGCCGACAAAACAGACGGCTTTCGGGTTAACCTGCCTGATTTTCTGTTCCAGCAGTTTGGCGCCTTCAGTATATTCCTCTTTTGAAATTTCCGCCGCTTGCTTTGTCGGACGCGCAACGATATTCGTCAGGCCATAGCCGAGAGAGAGCAAATCGCTGTTTTCCTCAGGCCGGTATTTCCGCGGCGTCAATCCCGCTTCGTGAAGGATCTTCCAGAACCGGTTGTTTGGGTTCGCGTAGTGGAAGCTGGTTTCGGAAGAGCGGATGCTCGGATTAAAGCCGACAAATAAAATCTTCAAATCTTTCTGCAGGTGGTCAGGAATCGGTTCAAGCCGCAAAATGGATTGCCTCCTTAAAACTATAGGAATAATCTAGTGGATCAGCCTCTGCCGTGTTTTCTCTGAAAGTCTTCTTCAGACTGCAGCAGGTAGAGGATCCCTTCAATTATACCAATGACTGCAGGTATGCCTGTCCAAAAGAACAGCAGATACAGAATCCCCATGCCGGGTTTGCCTAAGTAAAATTTATGTGCGCCAAAGTCGCCGAGGAAAATAGCGAGCAGCGCGGCTGCCAATTTGTTTTTCATGATTGATCATCCTTTCTATTTCTATAGTAGTGTATTCCCTAATTTCATAAAGTTAATGATTATATTGAACGAATGAACAGCTGATTTTATTCTTTAGGAAAGAAGATTTCACCTGAAATTCCATTAAGAATATTATTGCAATATCGTTCGTTTTTATTATCACAACTGATAATAGCCTCGCAATCAGCCAAAATCAAATATGTGTCCGAATGAAAACGGTATCATTGAATTAATGTCAGAAAACTTAACAAATTAGGTTTTTTTATTGGCATAGCGGTTATATAAAAAGATATTCAAATGGAAGAGGGTGAACGCCCGAACTGAACTCCGTAAAATATTCGGTATGCTGCCTTGGTAATTTTTTGCGAACTCTGCTACACTATCAACTTGTAAATAGTTTACTAGAAAAATGTTGCTGGATGATGGAAATGAATAAAAGTTGAAATAGGCGTTCGGACGTCTTCGTAACAGATCAGGGGTTAAGGCCGATTGATTAATAGGGAGACTGGCCAAGGTCTTTGTGAGGGATCAGTTATGAACAAGAAATGGTGGAAAGAAGCAGTTGCGTATCAGGTGTATCCGAGGAGTTTTAAGGATTCGAATAGTGACGGCATTGGCGACATCAATGGCGTGACGAGCAAGCTGGATTATTTGAAAGACCTTGGGATTGATGTGATTTGGATTTGTCCAATGTATGAGTCACCCAATGATGACAACGGTTATGACATAAGCGACTATCAGGAAATTATGGAAGAGTTCGGAACGATGGCGGATTTTGACCGCTTGCTTGAGGAAGTGCACGCGCGGGATATGAAGCTGATCATCGATTTGGTGATCAATCATACAAGCGATGAACATCCGTGGTTCATGGAATCACGCGCTTCACTCGACAATAATAAACGCGATTGGTATATCTGGAGCGATGAACCGACCAATTGGGAAAGTATTTTTGGCGGAACCGCCTGGGAATACGATCAGGAAACCAAACAATATTATCTGCATTTATTCTCCAAAAAGCAGCCGGACTTGAACTGGGAGAATCCAGACGTGCGGCAGTCTTTGTATGACATGGTCAATTGGTGGCTCGACAAAGGAATCGATGGTTTCCGTGTAGATGCCATCAGCCACATCAAAAAAGAATTGAGCAACATCGAGGATCCGGAACAAAATCTGTATGTACCGGCCTGGGACAAGATGATGAATGTCAAAGGCATCCAGCCGCTGCTTGCGGAATTACGTGATGAGACGTTTGCGAAACGCGACATCATGACGGTCGGCGAAGCGAATGGCGTTCAGGCAGGGGACATCAAGGAATGGATTTCTGAGGACGACGGGAAATTCGATATGGTATTCCAATTCGAAAGCATGGGTCTTTGGGATACTGATGCGACAACGGGCATCGACGTGCCGAAGTTGAAAGAAGTGCTGACCAAATGGCAAAAAGCGGTGGAAGGCCATGGCTGGAACGCGTTGTTCATTGAAAATCATGATAAGCCGCGCATTGTTTCCTCTTGGGGGAACGACCGTGAATATTGGCGGGAAAGCGCTACGGCAATCGCCTGCATGTATTTCTTCATGCAGGGCACGCCGTTCATCTACCAGGGGCAGGAAATCGGCATGACCAATGCGCCGTTTGAAGAATTGGCACATTACAACGATATCCAAACGCATAACCTTTACCATTTCAACCGTTCGGAAGGCATGGAGCACGACGCCGTAATGACCATCATCAAGGCACAAAGCCGTGACCATTCGCGCACGCCGATGCAATGGGACGCCAGCCCGAATGCCGGATTTTCAGACGGCGAGCCGTGGCTCCGCGTCAATCCGAACTACGAAGAAATCAATGTGGCAGCGCAGCTGCGGGATCCGCATTCCGTTCTCTGGTTTTACCGCAAGATGATCTGGCTGCGCAAGCAGCAGGATGTCCTCGTCTACGGAAACTACGAGCTGCAGGATGTCGGCCACGAATCGATTTATGCCTACACCCGCACGAATGAAGAAAAGACCCTGTTGGTCATCACCAATTTGACCGAGTATGCCTGCTATTGGGACGAGCCGGAATCCGCACGCTGCCTGTTGAACAATTACCAGCAGCCGGATCCAAAGCAATTGCAGCCTTTCGAAGCACGCGTCTACGAATTGTGAAATGAAAAGCCCCTGCCTCAAGCGAATTGCTTGAGGCAGGGGCTTTTGTGTCGAGAAGAGTCTCGTGGATATTGGATAAACTTACGGAAATCGGCTGTTGCGCAAACAAAGTCGGTTATACTGCAAACAAACCTCGCTATTCCGCAAACAACCCCGGTTATTCCGCAAACAAACCTTTCGGAAGGCATATAAAGTGTAAAGCCAGCTGACTTTATTCACATTAAGTTGAATAAAATCAGCTGGCTAGATGAAATATTGAATCTTGGACTACTAATCATCGAAATTGGCCGGTATATTAGTCTTTAAGCAGACAACTGAAAATTTTTATCCGGAAACAGAAAAAAACACCTTGCCCGAGGGCAAGATGTTTTCGATAGTTTGCGGCGTATCAAGCCACGTTCCACAACGTGTTTCCAAAAGGAGTGCCTGTCCGTCTTACGCAAACGAGCTCATCGCGTAGTTAACAATAGAGCATTTATGTGTCTCTGTCAATCCCTTAGCTCATCACAAGCGCAGTAAAGGCGCCGTATTTTGTTTGAAACGGGATCCTAGCTTAAGTGTGGTGCGTCAAATAGCCACAACGGATTATCGGAAGTGAAGGAGAATAGATATGGAGCAATCATGGCAAGAGATAGCAGAATCGCTGACTGCAATTAAAGTAGTAGCCAATCCGAACAACGAACCAGTAAGCATAGAAGGCTTTGCAGATGGATTCCGCTGCATCGGGGTCGGGACAGACGCGGCGGTGTTTCAATTTTTGGAGGCCCCCGGATATGCCTTCAAGGTATACGCAGAAAATAAAAAAGACAAGCTCGAAGCAGAGGCGAAGGTTTATGCACAAATCGGGGTTTCTCCTTATTTTTCCAGCTGTTATGGCGTAACTGACCGGTTATTGGTGATCAAGTACGAAGAAGGTCTAACCTTATTTGATTGTCTGCTGCAGGGGGTACCTGTTCCGGAACAAGTGATTAAAGATGTAGAAGCGGCCAGGGAATACATCCGGCAAATCGGGTTGAACCCACGGGATATTCATTTGAAGAATATTTTATTGCAGAATGGACGGGCGAAGCTGCTGGATGTTTCCGAGTATATAAAGCCCGGCAATGATTTCCGGTGGGAGCATTTGAAGAAAGCGCATGAGGAGTATTATGCGCTCATCGATGGCAAACCGGTACCGTTCTGGCTTTTGGACACCATCAGGAAATGGTACCACCACTGGAACCGGTACTCGTCTTCTTTTGATGAGTTTATGAAGATTGTTTCGAAACAGATGAGTTATTGGAAATAAGGCTGATGTCTTCAAATAATGTCCTGGAATAGAGAGAGGCGACCATTTCCGTACAGGGAAAATCGGATGAACCGGTTTTATTCCCCTTAGAATAGAAAGAGGGAAAGGAGGGCTATGCATGGACATGCTGAAGGATATGAATAGAGCGCTGCGCTATATCGAGGATCACCTGGATGGAGAAATTGATTTCAGTAAAGTAGCGGCAATTGCAGGCGTGTCGGAATTCCATTTCCGGAAACTGTTTTCGTATTTGTCGGGCATGGGATTGAGCAGCTATATCCGCAGCCGGCGTTTGTCGCAGGCAGCCATCGACCTGCAGCGGGAACAAAGAGTATTGGATGTAGCCGTCAAATACGGCTACGATTCGGCAGACGGCTTCAGCCGGGCGTTCCGTGAATGGTCCGGCATGAGTCCATCGGAAGTGAAAAACAGCGACCGCTTTAAAGCATTTCCGCGCCTGACTTTCCAATTGACGATTCAAGGAGGAATAGATATGGAATGCCGCATCGCAAAAAAAGACGCTTTTAAATTGGTGGGAATCAAAAAACGCGTGCCCATCGTTTTCGAAGGGCCCAATCCGGAAATCATGAAAATGGCGCAGTCCATCACTGCCGAACAGCGCGGGCAGCTGCAGCAATGGCGCAATACGGACGTCCAGACCGTCGTTAACGCATCGCTAAATTTTGATGATGGGCGCTTGGAGGAAAAAGGCCAGCTGGATCACCTGGTCGGATCGATTACAACTTTAGAAGGTGATTTCGAAGGCTTTGATGTCGTGGAGGTGCCGGCGGGAAGCTGGGCGATTTTCAGTCTGGAAGGTCCGTTTCCGCAAAAACTGCAGAACACCTGGGGCAAGATCTTTTCGGACTGGCTGCCATCGTCGAACTACGAACTGGTCGACGGACCGGAAATTTCCTTCAACGGGGATATGGCGGACTTACAGAAAGTCTATAGTGAAATCTGGATTCCTGTGAAGAAACGCCAGAAATGAAATATGCTCTCAGCGCAACAGCGGCTTCAGTGGCCGGCAGATGCGCTGGAGAGTTTTTTGATGTGAATAAAACCGGCGTTCTTGTAAACACGAAAAAGCAGATGATTCCACAAAGCTCATTGGCAAAATGCCATCTCTTGAAAACAATGGTTTCAGCCGGTACAAGAGCCTTTCTTTTACAATTTTTCAAAAGGGGACTACTATAAACCTACATAAAGGAAATAGAAGATTTACATAACAGCGGACGTGAGCCAAGACGCGGTGGTCCGCATACTAAGGATAAGGAGGAGAATAGCATGTGGACTATTCGGAAAAGTGTAGTAATCGATCGGCCGGTTAAAGAAGTTTTCACTTATGCATCAAATCCTGTTTATTGGTATCAGTGGTATGTAGGGCTTTCTGAACCTGAGAATTTAAAAGGGAAAGGCGAAGTGGGAACAAGCATGAACATGAAATATATGATGTTGGGAATGAACCTGCCTATTTCGCTGGAAGTTATTGAAAATTCCCGTGATGGCAATAGTTGCTTTTGGAATGGCCAAATCAATGGGGCCATCAATTCAAAGCAATCCTGGACTTATCATGCTGAAGGAACGGGAACAGAGGTCATATTTGAGATGGAATATGAATTGCCCGGCAGTATACTCGGAAAGTTCGCCAATAAACTTATCATAAAAAAACTGATGGACAACTCAGCAGAACAGACCATAAAAAACCTTAAAGATATTTGCGAAGCAGATTGATTCCACATAAGTCATACTCGACCATGCAATCGTATGGAGGATGTGACTTTTATTCTGTTCACTTAAAATGAAACCCATAACCTTCCTGATTAAACGAAAAATGAAGTGCTGCTGGGAAAGACAGTAGAAGTGGAATTCAAGGAGAAAGGTAAGAATTCCGCTTTCAGGAAGTTTGAAACCGTACTTATCATCCTGTTTTAACGAACATTAAACCATTACTTATGGTTTAATGTTCGTTATTTTGTTGACTGGCGGTTTTGTGTTTGCTATAGTTGCCAAGTGATAGACAAACAACATATCGCTCGTATAAACTCGGTAATACGGTCCGAGTGTTTCTACCAGGTTCCCAGTAAAGAACCGGACTACGGGCTGAAGTATCCGGTTAGCCGAGTTTTCGGCCGATCACTTTTTGAATGCTTGGCGTGTGAAACAGCTCTCCTCCTTCAATTTATACTTTGGCTCCTAAAGATCCGGAAGGTAGAATATACCGTTACAGGGCCTTTTTTCTTTGGCCGCATTGCCGCTGAGCAGACATCAAGGAGGAATTTCACATGAAAAAGATCCAATCGAAAACAGGATTCAGCAATCGCATTTTATTATTCATCATGGCCATGATCTTATTGGCGGTGCTCGCTGGATGCAGTTCAGCAGGTGAAGCTGAAGCAACTGAAGAAAAAGAAGAAACCAAACGGCCAATCTTAATACAGGGACCCATGCCGATCGAAGCTGAAACCTTTGCGGAGCGCCTTGAAAACGTGAAAATAGAAGAATCAGGTTCAACCTATGAATTTTATATCGGTACGGTGGACGGCTATCCAGTCATCGTTTCGAAAACAGGCAAAGGCATGGAAAATGCGGCAGCTTCTACAGCAATCGCTATTGAAAAATACAACCCGGCCGCCATCATCAACCAAGGAACCTCAGGCGGGCACGATCCGGAACTGAATGTGTTCGATATTGTGCTTGGCGAACGCACTGTCAACATCGGTTCGATGAAAACGGGAGACCGTGCAGCAGGTGAAGGCATTGAACCGACTGAATGGAAGCCGATGGACGTCATGGCTTCTGAAGGAAGTGCAGGAGAAGACCCGAATGCAGAAAAAGCCCGTTATTATGAAGGGGATGCTGATCTATTGGCTGCAGCGAACGCAGTGAAGGACAGCTATACCAAAGGCAAAATTGTCGAAGGGACAATCGGCTCAGCTGACCTGTGGAATAACGAAGTGGACCGCATCAATTGGTTCCATGAAAATTACGGCACGTCAGTTGAAGAAATGGAATCGGCATCTGTTGCAATGATTTCAAAAGCCTATGATGTACCGTTCCTGGCAATCCGAATTCTGTCGAACAACAAAACCAACGACGGCGCTTACAACGCAGACACGGCAATAGCCAATCAGGAATATGTTTATGAAGTCGTGAAAGAGTACATTACATTCTTGGAAAGTAAATAAAAAGAAACCTCGATTCAGCAGGACGCCATCGATATAAAAGCAGAAAATAATTTGATCGTCTGAGCTGAAGTGAATAGAATGGCGATCATCAGTGATATTGAGGTGATGCTGGCTAAGCGAATTACCAAACGATAAAAAAGGCCATCCGCGCGATGGCCTTTTTTAGGTCTTTACATAGGTTACGGGCAGTAGAGACAGGGTCTTCCTGCTGATTGAAGCTTCCCTTTATTCCACCACGTGCTCGGTGCTGACTTCATAAGTTTCGCCTTGCCGAGGTGTCAGCCAAGCGGTCAGCTCATAGGTACCGGGTTCCAGTTCAAGCGGCGGAATCTCGAACTCATAACTCAGCTCGTCGCCTTGATCGACAGTTTCTTCACCCAAAGCCTGCAGGTAGACGCTGACGGATGAAAAGAGGAAAACCTCTTCGCCGTTTTCATTTGCCAGGGAAAAGTCGTAGCGCTGGCTGCTGGTGAATTCGAATGTCTGCGATTCTCCTGTCTCATTGACTAAACTATAACGATAGGTCTCGTCGTTGACTTGCTCGATATCGGGTTCCATTTCTCCTTCTGTACTGCCTCCTGTCGTTTCATCGTTTGTATCGGGTTCTTCGATCGCTGGCTCTTCAGAAGAGTTTTCTGTGTCGTTCTCCTGTCCGCTGCCGCAAGCTGCCAAAATTAAAACGGCCATCAGAAGTAAAAAGGCTCCCAGCCAAAATTTATTTTTCATGGATATGCCTCCTCGTGTGCTAAGAAATAAGTCGATCACTTAAGCATAAGAACGTTAAAGCGCCTGAAAAGTTACAGAGCTCATTAGATAGCACAGGGAATGGGCTGAGTATTTTCAGGACAGCCTACACATTGCGGACCGCACCCTGTAGAATAAAGAATAAGAGATTTCACATTATTCCATCAGTCAGACGAAAGGGGAACGACCTACGTGAAAACAGATTTCCATTTTTCAAAAGATATTGAAATAGCTTTTAAAAATGACCCGCCTGGCCAGTGGCTCTCGACATTGCCGCCTGGCTGCCTGCGGCTCAGTTCGGGTTATCCAGCACCAGGCTTAGTTCCTTCTGAAGAAATCAAATTAGCCGTGGTCCGTTTGCTTGATGAAGAACGGGACTTGCCGCTTCATTACCTTGGCAGTCCGCGGGTGCCGCAGCTGAAGGAATTCCTTCGGGACCGCATGGCACAGCGTGGAGTTCGAGCAGCAGAGGAAGAACTTCTCGTAACTTCCGGTGCCTGCCAAGCCATTGACTTGATTGCCCGTGTTCTATTGGACGATGAAGCTGTCGTGGCCGTTGAATCGCCGACCTATATGGAAGCGCTGGAAATTTTCCAGAACTATACAGAGCATTATATAACCGTGCCGATTGATGAAAATGGACTGCAGACCCAGCTGTTGGCGGAACTGTTGGCCGACCGTAAAGAAAAAGGGCAGCCATTGCCAAGACTGCTGTATACCATTCCGACTTACCAGAATCCGACCGGAACAACGCTGTCGCTGGAACGCAGACAGCATGTACTGGAACTTGCAGAACAATACGATTTCATCATTTTGGAAGATGATGCCTACGGAGAACTTGGCTTTCATGACCGTCCACAGCTTTTGAAAGCAATGGACACCAATAACCGCGTGCTTTACGTGGGTTCATTATCAAAAGTGGTGGCTCCTGGCATGCGGATTGGCTGGGTGGTGGCGGATAAACGGATAACCGATCCCTTGAATTGGTTCAAGAAGGACCTGAACCACCCATTCGATCAGGCGACTATGGCTTCGTACCTGGAAGTGACGGATTTTGATGGGCACCTGAAATTCCTGACAGACGCCTACGAGGCCAAATGCTCGACCATGCTGTCGGCTTTAGAGGAGTTTTTACCGCCGGCGGTTTCCTGGTTCGTTCCAAAAGGCGGGTATTTCGTTTGGATCAAAATTCCGGGTGTCGATACTTCGGAATTGCTGCCGGAAGCATTGGCTGCAGGGGTTTCCTTTGTGCCAGGCAAATACTTTTTTCTGAATCAGCAGGAAGGTCTCGAGTATCTTCGGTTGTCATTCAGCTATGCGAGCGAAGAAGAAATCGTCAAAGGAGTAGAATTGCTTGGGCAGGTGGCGGGAGTGAACATCCCCCAGCCAAAAAATAGCATCGATCAGCAATAAAAAAACGCTGCTCAGAGAGCTTTCTATCCCATGCTGACAGTTAAGTGGAAATAAAAATATATACTTTCAAAACGCGCTCATTGCTTTAGCAATAGAGCGTGTTTTTGGATTTTACAGGCTTTTGCTAGAAGCGATCGTGGAAAACCATAATTGACTATATTTTCTGAATACGGTAAAGTTAAATATACTATTTAAGGAAATATGGAAATTTCTAACGGCATCCAAAGCAGTCGGAATTTCTGAGACGGGAGAAGTAGGGACAGCAAGAGAAACCAATTGACCTAAAAGGAGGAGATCACATGAACATCACGGCATCACTCACACAAAACGCTAAACGTTTTCCAGACAAGATGGCAATCACTTGTGAAGGGCGAACGTATTCGTATCAGGAGCTGAATGAAGAGGTCAACCGCTTAGCGAACGGACTGATGGATGCAGGGCTGCAAAAAGGTGATAGGGTTTCGCTGTTTATGAAAAACTCCGATCATTACGTCCTGGCTTTTTTTGCAGTGCTGAAAGCTGGAGGCGTTGCTGTGCCGGTCAATTATCGGCTGAGTCCCGATGAGAGCAGCTATATTTTCGGGCAATCCGAAAGCCGGTTCATCTTTTGCGATGCTGAGTTTGAACGGGTGATTGCCGAAGGGAAAGAGCAGGCTGCTTCGCTTCAACAGGTCATTGTTCATCCCGCAGCTGGCAGTGCCGATCATCTCAGCTGGGAAAGCGTATTAAGTGAAAATGCGCTGGAGCCTTCAATTGAGGTGCTGAGTACCGATGACGCTGAAATCCTTTACACTTCGGGCACTACCGGACAACCTAAAGGTGCGCTATTTGATCATCAACGCCTAGCAAATGTCAGCGCTTCATTTGTTTTTGGAGTTGAACTTGGCGCCCGTGACCGTCTTCTTCACGCAGTGCCACTTTTCCACTCGGCCCAATTGAACCTGTTTCTGGTAACGGGCATCCTGCTTGGAACATCCAATATCATCTTGCGCGACTTCCATCCGGAAAAAGCCATGGAACTTATCAAGGAATTCCAGGTTACTGTTTTCTTTGGCTTGCCGGATATGTACAGTGGCTTGCTGCAAGTACCGGATACAGGAGGAACTGATTTGTCTTCTGTCAAAAAATGCATGTACGGGGCAGATCCGATTGATCCCGATCTTGTCAAAAAGGCGATGGACTTTTTTGGCCACCAGCAATTCTATAATTTATGCTTGTTGACTGAAGGGGGACCGGGTGGTGTCTTCCTGTTGCCAGAACAGCACGAAACCAAATTGGGCTCTGGCGGCAAGCCGATGTATTTCACTGAAGTGCGTGTGGTGGACGAAGAGTTTATGGACGTCCAGCCTGGAACCATCGGCGAGTTTGTCATCAAAGGCAATACGGTTATGAAGGAATACTACAACAAGCCGGAGGAAACCGAAGAGGCTTTCAAAAACGGCTGGCTGCTGACAGGTGATCTGGCGACAATTGATGAAGATGGATTTATCTCGCTTGTGGACCGCAAAGCCGATCGCATCATTTCGGCCGGAGAAAATATTTATTCCATTGAAGTGGAGCGGGTCATCAATAGCCATCCACAAGTTGCGGAAGCTGCGACGGTCGGCATACCGGAAGAGGAATGGGGCGAAATCGTTGGTGTCATCATTGTCCCGAAAGAAGGGGAAACCATTGATGAAGAACAATTGATGGATTATTTCCTGGAGCACCTGCCAGGCTATAAAATTCCGCGGAAATATATGATTGCGGAATCTTTGCCCCGAAACTCCTCCGGGAAAATTATGAAATACCAATTGCGCGAACTGCATATCAGTGAATTCGAGTGGTTCCGGAAAATTCCGGAGAGCCGGTATTAAGCTTCCTATATAAAAAGATGCCCCGCAGCCTTCATTGGCTGCGGGGCATCTTTTTATGTTTTCACGTAATGGAAGCTTCGTAAATGCCTTTGATGGAATTTTCCAGCATGGCGTTGAATTCTTCATCCGATTGGCTCGCGCTGACGCCTTCGGATAATGCGCGGGAGAAGCTGGCGATCAGTCCTTCGTTGGCCGCCAATTTTTGGTTGGCGTCGTCTCGCTTATAGCCGCCGGAAAGCGCGACTACCCGAACCACACGTGGGTGGTCGATCAATTCCTTGTAGTAATTATCGACTGCCGGAATAGTGATTTTGATCATGACGTTCTGATCCTCACTCAACTGATCCAAGTGCTTCAGCATTTCCTCTTTAAGGATTTTTTCGGATTGTTCTTTGTCTTTGCTGTTGATATCGACTTCAGGCTCAAGAATGGGCACGAGACCAGCTGCAAGAATCTGCTTGCCGATTTCAAATTGCTGCTCGACCACTTTCTTGATGCCTTCAGGGTTTGCTTCCTTGATCACGGAACGCATTTTCGTTCCGAAGATATTTCGTTCATTGGCCCGCTTTAACACGTCGTCCAAGTCTGAAATCAGCTTCATGACCTGAACGCCATTTTCTTCATCGGCCAGCCCTTTGTCGACTTTCAGAAAAGGCACGACGCCTTTTTCCTTCCATAAGTAGTCGGGAGTATACTGGCCTTCCACTTTGCGGTCCATCGTCTGTTCGAAAAGGATTGCGCCGATGATCGAATCGGAATTGAAGGAAGGAGCCGTCATGACGCGTGTACGCATTTCATGGATCAAATCATACATTTCTTCTTCCGTTGAATATTGATCTTCCGATACGCCGTAAAGCGCCAATGCTTTCGGTGTGCTGCCGCCACTTTGGTCAAGCGCAGCAATAAAGCCTTTGCCGTTTTTTACAAATTCCATTTGTTCCTGATTCATGATCCCAGCTCCTTAGATAATTTTTTTGGTAAGTAATCACTTCATCTTAAAAAATTACTGCAAAGAACCTCTTTCACTGAATATTGTAACAATATAAAGAGGAAACTACAAAAAGAATTTTTTTACTGATTGGGCAGTGATTAGGATTTGCCTTTATGGATATTCCGCCCCCTTTATTTATTCACAAGGAAGGGCGGATAAAAAGTGTCTTTTGCGATGGAATGGCAGTTTAAACGCCGGATAACCATGGAGTTTGCTATCCACTTCCCCGCATTCACGTCCCGCAGAAAGTCTGGTACGGACCGTTTGTCGGCCCGGCTGGTTCAGTGTACGCTTCTTGCGCTGGAGTGTGGGCATACGGATCGGCCAGCACCGCAAGCAAACGGTGCAGGACGCTGTAATCCCCCTGGAATTCCGCCGCCGCTAAAGCCTCCTCTACACGATGGTTGCGGGGGATGACCGCCGGATTGCTGTCGCGCATCAATTGATGGCTCCTTTCCGGTGATTCTTCCTGCCGCTCCAGGCGTGCCTGCCAAGAGCCCAGCCACTGCTTGAATTCCGCTGCTTCGAACAATTCGCTGCCCTGCAGCTTATCGAAAGTCAGCGCCCGGAAGGTGTTGGTGTAATCGGCACTATGCGCGTGCATCAGATTGAGCAGCTCTTCCGCCAACGTGGAATCTTCGGCTTCTTCATTGAAGAGTCCGAGTTTTCCGCGCAGGCCGGCAAGCCAGTGGCTCTGGAACTGTTCGATGTAGTTGGTGAGCTCATCCTGTGCCATGCTGACCGCTTCCTCCGGAGTATCGTGCAGCAACGGCAGCAAACTTTCGGCAAAACGGGCCAAATTCCAGCCAGCAATCATCGGTTGGTTGCCGTAAGCATAGCGCCCCTGGACGTCAATTGAACTGAAGACAGTCTTTGGATCAAAGCTGTCCATGAATGCGCAAGGCCCGTAGTCAATCGTTTCTCCGCTGATCGCCATATTGTCGGTGTTCATGACACCGTGAATAAAACCAGCCAGCTGCCATTTGGCAAGCAGTGCGGCCTGCCGCTTGATGACTTCCTGCAACAGCGCCAAGTAAGGGTTCGCAACGTTCCCGATATAAGGGAAGTGGCGTTCTATTGCATAATCAGCCAGCGCTTTCAAATCGTCTTTCGTCCCAAATCGTGAAGCGTACTGGAACGTGCCGACGCGCAGGTGGCTGTCCGCAACACGCGTCATGACAGCGCCCGGAAGTGCTGTTTCGCGGCGGACCTTCTCACCGGTTTCAACAACAGCAAGGCTGCGGGTAGTTGGAATGCCGAGGCCGTGCATCGCTTCACTGATCAGGTACTCGCGCAGCATCGGCCTTAATGCCGCACGGCCATCGCCGCCCCGGGAATAAGGCGTTCTGCCGGAACCCTTCAATTGGATATCGAGCCGTTTGCCTTCAGGCGTCAGTTGTTCGCCCACCAATAACGCACGGCCGTCGCCCAGCATCGTGAAATTGCCGAATTGATGTCCGGCATAAGCCTGGGCAAGCGGTGTGCTGCCTTCTGGAACCTGGTTCCCGGCAAGAATGGCAACGCCATCTTCACCCTTCAATTCGGAAGGGTCCAGCCCGAGTGTTTCCGCCAATGCTTCATTTAATACAACCAGTTTAGGGGAACGCACCGGATTGACCGTGATTGTGCTATGGAAAATTTCAGGCAGGCGTGAATAGCTGTTGTCCAGCTGCCAGCCGGTATGGGTCAGTTCTTTTTTATGCATGATCGGATTCTCCTTTTTTCATTAGGATGTACTCTTATTATACCCTCTTGAAGCTGTCACTATGTCTCAGCTGTTCGGTGGATTTACCTGTGCTATAATTCAATTAATCAGAAAATTACTATTCGGACGAGAGGAGAAAAGCTATGAGCAACCAAAAGGTATTGTTTGTTCTGCTGGATGAGTTTGCGGACTGGGAAGCAGCTTCCTTGGCGGCTGCGCTGAACGAAGAGCCTGAAGGAGAGGGGCAAAAATTCGATGTCAAGACGGTGTCGTTGACGAAGGACCCGGTCAAGTCGATCGGTGGCTTTACAGTGCTGCCGGATTATGGAGTGGATGAGGCGCCAGAAGATTACGCGGGTCTGATCCTGATCGGCGGCAATTCTTGGCGAAAAAAAGGCAGCGAACGGGTTATGGAACTGGTCGACAAAGCCATTGCAAAAGAAGCGGTGCTTGGCGCAATTTGCGACGCGACGGTATTTCTTGGAAGAAATGGCCTGTTCAATGACATCCCGCATACCAGCAACCACTTGGAAGACCTGAAGGAAACAGCAGGTGACCAGTATACCAACGAAGCCGGCTACCTCCAACAGCAGGCCGTGCGGAGCGGCAACATCATCACCGCCAACGGTTCGGCATTTCTGGAGTTTGGCAAAGAAGTGATGCACGCTTTGAATTCGGCTCCGCAGGAAGAAATCGACGAGTGGTACGTTTTTTTCAAGCAAGGCTACCATGAGTACATGAAAACCAAGCAATAGCCTTGTTGAGCGAACCACCCCTGATTGTGGGGATGCACCCACAATCAGGGGTGGTTTGTTTTTGATGGTGGACTGGAAGAAACTTCGCTAAACTGGGAAGAGGGATAGACGGAATCGATTATTCAATGCAGATTAAAGGATTGGAATGATAAGATGTTCAAAATCATGATTGTGGAAGACGATTTGACGATAGCCGGCATATTGAAGGAAGAGTTGGAAAAATGGAATTATGAAGCTTTTTTGGTGGATGATTTCAGCCGGGTGCTGGAAGAATTCAAAGCCAAGGCACCGCAATTGATCTTATTGGATATCCAGTTGCCGTCTTTCAACGGCTATTACTGGTGCCAGGAAATCCGAAAAGTTTCGCAGGTGCCGATCATTTTCATCTCATCCCGCAACGAAAACATGGATATCGTCATGGCCATCCAGATGGGGGCAGACGATTTTATTGCCAAACCCTTCGATTTGACGGTCGCAGTTGCCAAAACACAGGCGCTTCTCAGACGGACCTACGATTTCAAGGAATCGGATAATTTCTTGAACTTTCACCAGACCCTCCTGAAGCCGGGAGAATCGAAGCTGTTCGCCGGGGATCAGGAAGTGGATTTGACGCGGACAGAACTGAAGATCATGGAACTCTTATTCCTGCAGAAAGGCGACTATGTGACACGGGAAGAAATCATGGTCAAGCTGTGGCAAGACGAGTCATTCATCGATGACAATACATTGGCCGTCAATATTGCCCGGCTGCGGAAAAAACTGGTGAAGGCAGGGCTTGCGGATTTTATCCTGACCAAGAAGAATATCGGCTATGCACTCAATAAGGAGGCGGCCCATGCGTAAAAGTGCAAGAGGCGCTTTGCTCAAGAGCTTTTTGGTGTCGGTCCGGCCACAGCTGTTTCTGTTCATAGGGATGAGCGTCATTTTTGGAGTGGTCTATGCCCTGGGCAGACTTCCGCTGAGTTTATTTTTCTACAGTCTGCAGGTGGCGGCATTTCTGTTGTTGATTTATTTGATCACCGATTATTTCAGGTATGCCAAACGCTACCAGCTGATCCGCAACCTGGAGCTGGTGAATGCCTCAAGCCTCGAAGAGATTCAAGCAGGTTCCGATTCTACCGACCAGCTCTACATAGAAAAGATGGAGTCTTTGCTCGGACAGCTGCGGGAATCCGAAAATTTACATGCAGAACGGCAGACCGATCAGCTGGATTATTTCACATTGTGGCTTCATCAGATCAAAACACCGATTTCCGCCATCAGCCTCCTGACGCAAAGCTCACGGGCAAAAGAAGCCAAGCAGGTTTCACAGGAACTGGTGAGGCTCGAAGATTACACGCATATGGCGCTCAATTACATCAAGTTGGAAGAACCCGGTGCAGCGATGGAATTATCCCTTGTCGATCTGGATGAGGTCGTAAAAAAAGCAATCAAGAAATATTCCATTCTGTTCATCTACAAAGGCATTCGGCTCGATTACCAGCCACTCGGAATGAACGTGCTGTCCGATGGCCAATGGCTGCAGAATTTGCTCGAGCAGATTTTATCGAACAGCTTGAAGTACACACAAGAAGGCTCAATCTCCATTTACCGGGATCCGAACAATGCAGAAACATTGATCATTGAAGACACCGGCATGGGCATCCGTTCAGAAGACCTGCCGAAGATATTCAATAAAGGCTATTCCGGCATGAACGGCCGCCTTCACGAGAAATCCACAGGACTGGGTTTGTTTCTCAGCAAAAAGATCTGCCGGCGCCTCGGCCACGGATTGGCAATCGACTCAAAGCCCGGCCAGGGAACCCGCGTCGCCATCGATATGTCGCGTGAAGAGCTGCAGGTCTTTGATTAAATAGGTTTTGAGCTGATTATCACAAAAAGCGACCTTTCCCAAGCAATCTTACGAAACCGTAAGATTGCCTTTCTGTTTGTAAGGATAGGTACAGGCAGCCCGTTCGATCCTGCAGTATGATTAAAAGCAAGGAGGGGTTGGCAATGACCTTATTAGAAATCAAGAACTTGAAGAAAGTCTATACGGCAAAATTTTCAAATCAGCAGACAGAAGCACTGACAACCGTCAATTTTTCAATCGAGGCAGGCGAATTCGTTTCCATCATGGGGGAATCGGGGTCAGGCAAGACGACGTTGCTGAACATCATTTCCACGTTGGACGATGCGACATCGGGCGAAGTGTTTCTGGATGGCAAACCGTTATCGAAAATCAAAGATAAAGAGATTTCCGCATTCCGCAGAAACACCTTGGGTTTTGTTTTTCAGGATTTCAATCTTTTGGATAACTTTTCGATTCGCGACAATATCCTGCTGCCGCTGGTGCTGTCGAAAACGCCGGTTGCAGAAATGGAAGCACGGCTGCTGCCAATTGTGAAGAATCTTGGAATTGAAGCCCATATCGATAAGTTCCCTTATGAAGTATCGGGCGGGCAGAAGCAGCGGGTTGCTGTGGCACGCGCCTTGATCACTCAGCCTAAAATCATTTTGGCTGATGAACCGACGGGTGCGCTGGATTCAAAAGCTTCACAGAACTTGATGGAAACCCTGACAGGCATCAACGAAACCGGACAAACCATTTTAATGGTGACCCATAGTGCCCGTGCGGCAAGTTTTTCCAACCGCATCCTGTTTATCCGGGATGGCGCAGTCTATCATGAAATTTACCGGGGCGATGCACCTGCTGATCAGTTCATGGATCGCATTTCGAAGTCCCTGAAGGTCTTGTCCAGCCGGGAGGAGCAGGATGAATAACCGTTTTTTCTCTTCGCTGGCGCTGCGCAACATCAAATCGAACAAACAATTATACATTCCGTATTTATTGTCTTCGAGCACCATCATCATGATGTTTTACTTGATGGCCTCACTTTTAACCAATGAATTCGTACAGGAACGTTCAAGTTCCTTATCCCCGCTGTTTATGATCGGTACGGTGGTGATCGGAATCTTTTCGGTTATCTTCATTCTTTATACAAACAGTTTCCTGATTAAACGCAGAAAAAAGGAAATCGGCTTGTATGGCATTTTAGGGCTGGAGAAAAAGCATATAGCGAAGCTCCTATTTTTTGAAACACTCTTTACAAGCTTTTTGAGCATTGCGGCAGGGCTGGTTGGAGGGCTGGTTTTCGGAAGGCTGTTCTTTATGCTGCTGAATTATTTGGTCAGGTTGCCTGTGGACATCACGTATTCGACGTCAGGCTCTATTGTTTTGGCGACGACGGGTTTATTTCTGCTGATTTTCGGCATGACGTTTCTGTATAATGTCAGCCAATTCACTTTTGCCAATCCGATCAAATTGCTGAAAGGCAAGCAGGAAGGCGAAAAAGAACCGAAAGGCTCGATCATCCTGTTTATTCTGTCACTTGGTCTTCTGGCCTGGGGCTACTGGATTTCCGTGACGATTCCTGATCCGCTTGAAGCCATGACGAAATTTTTTCTGGCAGTGCTGCTGGTCATCATCGGCACATACCTATTATTCATCTCAGGATCGATTTTCATTCTAAAAGCCTTAAAGCGGAACAAGCAGATCTACTACCGGCCCGGCGCTTTCATCTCCATCTCAGGTATGCTGTACCGCATGAAGCAGAATGCCGTGGGGCTTGCAAATATCTGCATCCTGGCGACCATGGTCATCATTTCGGTTTCAACGACGGTGACAATTTTTATCGGGGCAGAGGAAGCTCTGGAAAACCAGTATCCTTATGAAAATAATATGACCCTTTTCGGTGATGTCGATGATGTCGAAGAGATGAATACACGCTTTTATGAGCTTCAGGACAAAGTTGGAGCTAAGGTGGAAGCCGAAGGGCTGGAAGTGACGGACAACGAAAGTTACCGCTATACAAACTTTTTCGGCAGTTTACAAGGCAAAGAATTTGTGTTCGATCAAAGCTATAATGACCAAAAGAATCCGATTGTGCTGACGGTCATCCCGCTTGAAGACTTCAACCAGCTGACAGGGAAATCCTATACGCTTGAAGACGGCGCAGCGCTCTATTACCATTCGACAAAAACCTACAAAGAAAGTGAACTGACAATTGGCGGGAAAACGTACCGGGCAGCCGGAATCGACAACCAATTCGGAGCGGCTATGGATTTAACGGAATCCATGGCACTTGTAGTACCTGATGCTTCCCATCTGCTGGAGATGCAAAGCGATTTCAACGAGCGATTTCCGGAAAGCAATTATTTGACCATTGATGCGGAAATTGGTTGGAATACCTCAGGTACTGAAGAGCAGAAAGAAGTATTGGCCCAAAAGCTGAACAATGAGTATGGCTGGGAAGCAGAAGGAAACAGCCTTTACAATTCCCGCCTCCTCCAACGTGAGGAATGGTATGGCATGAACGGGGGGTTCCTGTTCCTTGGGATATTCCTGGGGCTCTTATTTACCATCGGCACCGTACTGATCACGTATTTCAAACAAGTATCTGAAGGATTTGACGACCGGGAGAAGTTCCAGATCATGCAAAAGGTCGGATTAGACAAGGAAATGATCCAGGAATCCACACGTTCCCAGATTATCTGGATGTTCTTCTTGCCGATTGGCATCGCCACAATCCATGTCATTTTCGCTTATCCGATTGTCCGAAAGCTGCTGCTGATTTTCGGTGTGACAAACGAAACCACCTGGCTGTTGTCATTCGTCGGAGTGGTCATCGCATTTGCGGCCATTTACTGGCTGATTTATCGCCTCACCTCGCGCGTCTATTACAGCATCGTTAAATGAATTGCATACAAACAGCCGTCCGGCCAGACATTCAGTCGCCGGACGGCTTTTACCTATCAGCCAAAAGGCTGAACTTTTATTGCTGCCAAGCAGATGCATCTCCTTTTGTTTATTTATCGGTTACGATGATAGTAATGGAGACGTCAGGCTTGCCGGCGCCTTGGGATGGGTAAAGAGATAGTCAAGGAGGAATTTATATGACCCTTACAACACAAAATATATTTGAACCGTTCACATTCACATCGGGCCTGACCTTGAAAAATCGGGTTCTGATGGCACCGATGACGACCTCGTCTTCGGATCCGAATGGCGATGTTACAGAGGATGAATTGAGTTATTACAAGCGGCGTGCCGAAAGCGGGCTGGGAGCTGTCATTACAGCCTGTGCACATGTCGAACCGCTCGGTGTCGGATTTCCTGATCCCTTAGGTGCTGACAGCGATGAACGGATCGGCAGCCTGGCCCGCTTGGCCGCGTCCATTCAAGAAGGCGGCGCCAAAGCGATTCTGCAGCTCTACCATGCAGGCCGCATGTCAAACGAAGAAGTGCTGAAAGGCGTGCAGCCGGTTGCACCGAGTACTGTGCCAGCGCCGCGCCCCAATGCGGCAACTCCGCGTGAAATGACCGAAGAAGAAATCGCGGCAACAATCGCGGCATTCGGTGAAGCGACGAGACGTGCGATCCAGGCAGGTTTTGATGGCGTCGAAATCCATGGTGCCAATACCTATTTGATCCAGCAATTCTTCTCTCCGCATTCCAATGTCCGCACCGATAAATGGGGCGGCGATGTCACCGCACGCATGGCATTTCCGCTTGCAGTCATCCAATCTATCCAGGAAGCGGTCGCAGAACATGCCGATAAACCATTTGTGGTCGGCTACCGCATCAGCCCGGAAGAACGAGAAGAACCAGGGATCACGATGGACGATACCTTGAAGTTCCTGAGCGCCATCGCTGATCAGGGCATCGACTATATCCATGTATCCGTCGGCAGATTTTTCGGGGGATCGATCCGCGAAGAAGATAACCGGTCGCGCGTGGAAATGATTCAGCAACATATCGGCGACCGTGTGCCGGTAATTGGCGTAGGCGGCCTGCAGACGCTGAAGCAAGTGAAGGAAGCGTTGGAAATCACGCCGCTGGTCTCGCTTGGCCATGCATTGATCATGGATCCGGATTGGTTGGCAAAGGTTCAAAAGAGCCGGGACGAAGAAATCTTCCAGGCGATCCACTTGAGCAAAAAAGAACAGCTGGATATTCCAGAGAACCTGTGGAAGATGGTGACCAATGCACCGGGCTGGTTCCGGGTCGAGGAGTAATCAGGCAATAGGCAAAGCTTCTCTCAAAAAAACAGCGTCACCTGAAGTAATTCCAGGTGACGCTGTTTTAATTTTCGTTACGAAGTTTCGGCTGGTTTTCCGGAAAGCACACGATGTTTTCGGCCCATTACATTGACGATCATGACACCGGCGATGGCGATGGCGCCGCCGATGAGCGACAAGGGAGTCGGCAGTTCGTGAAGCCACATCCAGGCAACGACAATCGCCACTGCCGGTTCCAGGTAAATCAGGCTCGAGACAGAGCTGGCGTTGGCCAGTGACAAGGCGGTTGCCCAGGTCACATAGGCGATTGCGGCTGGGAATATGCCAACGTACAGTATTGCCAGATGGGCTTCCAAAGTGGCAGACTGCATGGCAGTGAACAGGCCGGGTGAGAAGGTGAGAAACGGCAAAGTGCCGGCCCATGTAAAGTAGGCGGTCAACTCAATCGCGGAATAACGCGCCAGCAGCGGCTTCTGGAAAACAAAGAAAATGGCTGATGCAAATGCAGCGATCAATACCAGCAAAGCACCATTGGTCAGGGTAAGAGAAGCGCCTGCTGACCCGAACGTGATAAACAGGATCCCGATAAAGCCGATGCCAAGGCCCATCCAGCCAAAGCTGGTCAATCGTTCCTTTAAAATGAACGCAGCAATCAACGCAGTAAAGATCGGACCGGAACCGACCAGCATGCCGGCGGTACCGGCAGAAATCGTCTCCATTCCAAAGGTGACGAAGATATGGTAGACACTGATGCCGATCCATCCCAGTACCAGGATCCGGAGAATGTCGCCTTTACGGGGCAGGCGGAATTTCGTTCCCGGCCAGAGTGCATAAATCAGGAACAAAGCCGAAGCAATCAGGAAGCGGACCAGCACATTTTGTCCAGCGTCATAGCCGCCCTGAAGCCCGACACGGATGGCTGCGAAGGAAGACCCCCATATTAAAACAGAAAATAATGCCAGTGAAAAAGCTTTTGCGTTCAAGTGATCTCCTCCATTAACCATCGATCGATCCAATGGCTATCCTGTCCATCATAATAAAACAGACAGGAATTAGTATATTCTTTTCTGGAGGAAATGTCTCTAAGAAGAAGCGGTAATGACTGGAAATCCAGACTGCTGTTTCAGACGATTTTCCGTCCGCTCCGTCCAAGCGCATAGTAGATTCCGTGCTGCAGGCTTTGCAGAGATTCGAAAGCCTTCAAGCTATTCTGGGACTGCGCAATGATGATTGCCAGTTCCGGTGAAATGCCGACAAGGATGACTTCTGTTCCGAGAAGCCTGGCGGATGCTCCCAGCTTATCGATCAGGGAAGCGGTATGCTCCGTTATGTGCTGGTTCAGCCCGGTCAGATCAACCAGCAGGTATTCGGCTTTGTGTTTCGGGAGTTCGCTCAAGGTTTTGAATATCAAATCTTCTGTCCGCTGTTCGTCATAGGTGCCGATCATCGGCACTACGATAATGCCTTCAAGCACAGGAATGATAGGGGAGGAGAGCTCTTTCACTAAATTCTGCAGAGCTTTCGTATGCTCGTCCACTAACGCTTCCAGCTTCCGGATTTGATCGGCTTCCTGTTTTCGGGACAGTTCATGGATATTTTGCTGGACCGTCACCTCGGAAGGGAAATACTCGACGATGCTATAGGGAGTATCTTCTTTTTGGTACTGGATGATTTTATACCAGAAATTGATGCCGAATAAACCTGACAACACCCCTGCATAATGCGAAGGGACGAAGATGCCTTCTGAATCCTTGCTCTTCAGCAGGTTCATTTTATATTCCCAGTCATTTTGTATATGCATCGTGAAGGTGTTTTTTTCAGCATCCATTTCGACGATTTCAACTTTTCCCCATCCGGCAGGAGCGTATGTATTGGAAATCCACTCGACAACGTTCGATGCATCAATCTGCTTCATGTCTTTGAACCCTTCACCTACGATAACCCCTTGGCGGAATCCGGTTGTTTCCAAGACAAGTTGCGTCGCTTCTATACCTGAAATATCTTTGATCGTATCAAAGAAAGTTTCCATAGCAGTCGTCCAGAAAAAGACAACATCGCCACCTTCAAAAAGAGCTTCTCCTGTTTCCAAATCCCATTTGAGTTCTATGCCGCCCACATTAACGCTTTTTTTACTCATGCAAAAAATTCCTCCATTGATGAAAATTGATGTAGCGTGTGAAATCCATACTTGTCCCTTAAGTATTCCCTTAGGAATAAACAATATGTCTGGGTGCGGAAAATTTTTGGCCAGCAGGAACCCCAGGCAGCTAACTGCTCATGAATAAACAGCTGGCATTAGTTGGATCCCTCCTGTAGAGAAGATTCGAAGGGATAAGTGACAGCCGTCAATCTTTCCGAGACGTCCCAAAGCTGTTGGGAGATATTCGGGTCGGTTGCATTGGCATGCGGTGTACCCAGTGCCGGAAAGCCTTTTCGCTGAAACTGGCCGAGTGGGCCGATGTATTCGCCACCCGTCAATTCAGGTTCGGCCGCAGCATATAATGTCGACAGTGCACCCATATCGGGCGGCTGCAGGAAAAGATTGGCGATGCGTTTAAAGGCGAACGGGATTTCCCATCTGCCCAGTTTTAATATATTGGTGGCAGATACGCCGGGATGGCAGGCAATGCTGATGGTCTCAAGTCCATGCTCTTTCAAACGCTTGTCCAGTTCCAGTGCAAAATACAGATTGGCCAGCTTGCTTTGGTTATAGAATTGCTTCGCTTGGTAGCCCTTTGCCCCATCGAGATTGGTGAAGTCGATGGAACCGCGGCTATGTGCACGGCTGCTGATGGTCACAACACGTGATTTCGGCGTTTTTGCCAAAACAGGCAAGAGCAGGCCGGTCAATGCAAAATGGCCAAGATGATTGCTGCCGAACTGCATTTCGAAACCGTCTTTCGTTTTAGCATAGGGCGGTGCCATGAGGCCGGCATTATTAATGAGGATGTCGAGCTTGTCGCAGGAATTTTTGAACTTTTCCGCGAAGGCTCTGATACTTTCTAAATCTGCCAAATCGAGCTGTATGACACGAATCTGAGCCTTCGGGTGAAGATTGATAAGAGCGGCTCGTGCCGCTTCGCCTTTTTCAACATTGCGCACAGCCAGGATGATGTTTGCGCTCATCTGCAGCAATCCCTTTGCTGTTTCAAAGCCGATGCCGCTGTTGCCGCCCGTGATGACGGCTGTTTTTCCAGTAAGCAAAAAATCACTTCCTTCATTCATTTCCATTATGTCAGTCAGTCTGGAATCTATAAGGATTATTTTAGCGTTTCTGTGGATGGATTGGAATTTTGACAGATGAAAAAGCGGGCTTTTCACCAATTGCTTGATGGAAAGCCCGCTTTCTGTTTTAATGTTGTTTTTTCCACTCGCCATAAGTCACTTTGACATCGATGACTTTTTTAGTTGTGGAGGTTTTGACATTTTCTTTGGAAACTTGTTTTTTGGTTGTCACTTTCACTTCCGGTTTGCCGAATTTTTTCTCATCATGAACTTTGGTCTCATCGCTGATCACTTTGCCGTTGCTGCCGGGTGCTCCTCTGTGTTTGAGCGTATTGACAGTGGTTTTGATAATTTTGACGGGAGTGGTTGTTGTTTTGATTTTATGGGTCTTTGTCACTTCGTCCCATTTGGTGAGCTTCACAACCTTATAGGTGGTTGCGGTTTTTACTTCACGATACAATTTATGATTTTTTGGATGTTTTTCTTTGGTCACTACCACATCCACTTTTTCAGAAACATCTTTCTTGGATTTCTTGACGGTTGAAGTATCGGTTGATTTTTTAACTTTTACATCTTTGTCATGGCTTACATCAACTGTCGTCGTTACGATGGTCGTGATGCCTTTTTCAAACGTAACCATTTTCGTTACATGGCTGTCGTCTTTGCCGCCGGCCAATGAGCTGGAGGCAAAACCGAATACGAGCACAACAGCGAATAAGATCATAAACAGCTTTTTCATCTTCTTTTTCTCCTTTTGATTGATAGATTTGTGTACGTCCCAACAATTCGAATACAGCACAGGCAAATCCAACAAAGCTATAAATGAACTCTTTTATGCGGCCGCATGAAATTTCAGTTCATTATTTATGATTAAATTATATTACTAATGACAAAATAATACCACAAAATTTCAATTATTTTAAAAATTTTTATTCGCTTTAAATATGTGTGCGATGGCTTGTTGCTTTATTATCCATCAGCGGCAAATGGCGTTAGAATGGAGGAAAAGGAGGCGTTTGGGATCCATGGAAATAGCGATTAACGAATTGACTAAAACATTCAAGGATCGGGTTGCCGTAGATCATCTTTCGCTGACCATCGGGCAAGGGGAGTTTTTTGCGCTTTTGGGTGAAAATGGAGCGGGGAAAACGACGGCCATCAAACTACTGAGCTGCCTGATGGAACCTACCAGCGGAGATGCCATCATGCTGGGCGACAGCATTGCTGAAAATCCGCAAGCAGTGAAGAAGAAGCTGAACATTTCACCGCAGGAAACGGCAGTGGCACGCAATCTTTCTGTAAAAGAAAACCTGGAGTTTATTGCCCGGATTTATGGTTCCAATAAAAAGGCTGCAGAACAAAAAGCGGTTCGGCTGATGGACAAGTTTGGTCTGGAGGATCGGGCCAAAAGCAAAGGCAAGACGTTGTCAGGCGGATTGGAGCGCCGCTTAAGCATCGCAATGGCGATGATTTCAGAACCGGAAATCATTTTTCTAGACGAGCCGACAGTCGGGCTGGACGTTCGGGCACGATTGGACCTGTGGCAGATTCTGCTGGATTTGAAAGGACAGGTCACCATCATTCTGACGACACATTATTTGGAAGAAGTGGAGGCGCTGGCAGACCGCATCGGCATTATGCATAAAGGAAAACTGCGCGCTCTTGGCACCTTGGATGAATTGAAGCTGCAGACGGGTCAAGCCAAACTGCAGGATGTATTTCTCAAGCTGACGGCAGAGGAGGGGACCGGATGAGAGCTCTGACATTCGCGCAGCGGAACCGCAAAGAGATTCTGCGCGATCCGATGACCTTGCTTTTTGGCATGATTCTGCCCCTGTTGATGCTGTGGCTGTTTTCGATGATGGCTGAAAATATGCCGTTTGATCTTTTTACCCTGGATAAGCTGGCACCTGCCATCATTGTCTTCAGTTTTTCATTTATCACCCTGTTTACGGGCATGCTCATCGGACGCGATAAAAGCAGCTCTTTCTTAATGAGGATTTTTGCTTCACCGATGGCTGCGACCGATTACCTGATCGGTTACGCGCTGCCGCTGCTGCCGGTGGCGTTCATCCAGATGGCTGCCTGCTATGGAACGGCATTGCTGCTGGGCATGCCGATTACATTTGCTGCGATTCCGGCATTCGGCGTACTGGCGATCATTTCACTTCTCTATATCGCATTCGGTCTTTTCTTTGGCACTGTTTTCACAGACCGGCAAGTAGGTGCGATATTTGCAATTTTCGTCAATATCACGACCTGGCTGAGCGGTACCTGGTTTGAGCTTGATATGATCGGCGGTATTTTCGAGACAGTCGCTTATCTGCTGCCGTTTGCCCATGCCGTGGACGCATCAAGAGCCGCCTTTGCCGGAGACTACGGCGCAGTTTTCACCCCGCTGGTATGGGTAATCAGCTATACAGCGGTGATATTTGGGCTTGCGGTATGGGGATTCCGGAAGCGGATGCGCGGGTAGAGTTTGAAGATGGAACTTATTAAAAAAATAAGGGGTTATAATAAATGGGTTATATAGAAGAACTTCGAGCAATTGTTGGTCACCGTCCATTGATATTTGTCGGGGCGGTAGTGGTGATTGTAGATGGAAAAGGGCACTTGCTGCTGGAAGAACGGAAATTCCCGAAAGATCTGTGGGGACTGCCAGGCGGACTGATGGAGCTTGGAGAATCTACAGAAGACACTGCGAAACGGGAGGTCATGGAAGAAACCGGATTGACGATCGACGAACTGAATTTGATCAACGTCTACTCAGGCCCCCAGCATTTTGTGGTGGCTGAAAACGGTGATGAGTTCTATGTAGTGACGCTCGCTTATTATTCGAATAAATACCATGGTGAACTGATTGTCGATAAAAAAGAATCGTTGAGCTTTAAGTTTTTTGCCCCAGAGGGACTGCCGGAAAAGATGGTCGGAAGCCACCGTGTTGTCATCGAGGAGTTTCTCGACAAGCATTCCAGAAAGGTATTGCTAGAGTGAGAGAAGTGTAATGAATAGGAAAAGCCACTTTCAGGGATAAACATGAAAGTGGCTTTTCTTTATTGGACTGCAGGATGGGAGAAGTTAAATTCCACTCCGGTCAGTTGTTCGGAGGCTTCCCATAGTTTTTGCGATACTTTTTGATCACCGGCAGAGGCATGCGGTGTATCCAATGTCGGATAGCCTTTACGTTGGCCTTTGCCGTCAGGTCCAATGTATTCGCCGCCTGTCAATTGGGGGTCTGTAGCCGCATAGATGGTCGGCAACGCACCCATATCTGGCGGCTGCAGGAAATTGTGCATCAATGTCTTCAATAGTTTGGGAGCATCCCGGTTGCCGAACTTAAAGAGATTGGTCGCTGAAATGCCGGGATGGCAGGCAAGGCTTAATGACTTTAAGCCGTACTGCTTAAAACGCTTGTCCAACTCCTGGGCAAACAGCAGATTGGCCAGCTTGCTTTGGCTGTAGAACTTCATCGGCCGATAGCCTTTTGTGCCATCAAGGTTATCGAAATCGATAACGGCACCTTTATGGGCCAGGCTGCTGAGTGTCACGACACGGGAATCCGGCGTATTTTTCAGCAAGGGCAGCAGCAGGCCGGTCAATGCAAAATGCCCCAGATGATTGCTGCCGAACTGCAATTCGAAACCATCTTTCGTTTTCGAATAGGGCGGTGTCATGACACCGGCATTATTGATGAGCAGATTGAGTGAATCATGCTGTTCTTTAAAACGATCCGCAAACTCATGGACGCTTGCAAGGTCCGCCAAATCCAGTTTCATCACACTTATCGATGCTTCTTTATTGGCAGTAAGAATTAAATCACGGGCTGCCTCGCCTTTTTGGGTGTCGCGTACGGCCATGATAATCTGTGCACCGCGGTCGGCGAATACTTTAGCAGCTTCCAGGCCGATTCCACTGTTGGCTCCGGTGATGATGGCTATTTTTCCAGTTAGTTGTTCCAAACAATCAGCTCCTGAGTTATTTACTTATTCTGTTGATAAAAATACCACGGGACTGCTTGTCTAACAAATGATAGGATCCAAAAAATTATTTTTTTCACATATTCATCGAAAGAGAAGGGTAAAGAGATATTATCTGCGATAGGTAGGAGCGATGGGATGGAAAAAAATGAAAAAATGGCTGGTTTGGCTTTCTTGCTGTTGCTTGCTGGGCTGGGCATTGCGGCACTCTTTATTGTGTTATTTGTGGAGTTGGCGGAAGAAGTGATGGAAAAGGAGTTCGGCTTGTTTGACCGATTCATCATCAGCGGGATGGAAGCAGGAGCGAATGATAGAATGGACAAGGTGATGTTCGTCTTCACCGAAATGGGCTCAGCCTGGTTTTTGACGGTATTATCCATCGTTATCCTGGGAGTATTGGGATTTAAAATGAAGGATAAATGGGGCATGCTGTTTTTTGTTGTCGCAATAGGAGGCGGCTCGCTCCTGACGCTGTTGCTGAAGAGTTTATATTCGAGGGAGCGTCCGAGCATCAATGCCGAAATTGACGCTGTCGGCTACAGCTTTCCGAGCGGGCATTCAATGGGGGCATTGATATTCTACGGTTTTGTAATTTACCTGGTCGTCCGGACACGCCAGCGGGCATGGATTCAATGGCTGACGGTCACGATCCTTAGTATTGTTGTCCTGCTAATTGGCAGCAGCCGCATCTACCTCGGCGCCCATTTTCCGAGCGATGTTCTTGCGGGCTATATAGCCGGCTCTATCTGGCTGATTTTAAGCCTGATTGCATTGGAGTGGATTCAGTGGCATAGCCGAAGTCCTGTGCCTCCAGTCTATGCGTTGCGGAAACTGCTGAGTCCATTGTACAGAACAGTGCGGACGAAACTGCCATTCTTCTCAGATTAAAGTGGTAAAGTGGGTATTTTTCCCCTGAATTATAACAGGATTCACAGTCAAAGCGGCGAAGGCAATATGAATTCTTTGATTTGACATTAAGATAATTGTAGACAGAGGAGAATGATGATGGATTACAAGAAAATTACAGTTGCAGGCAGTGGCGTTTTGGGAAGCCAAATCGCCTACCAAACAGCATTTAAAGGGTTTGATGTCACCATTTATGATATCAATGATGAAGCGATTGAAGGCTCGAAAAAACGGTTGGCCAAGCTGAAGAAAAATTACCGCAATGACATGGGGGCAAGTGAAAAAGAAGTGGATGCCGCGTATGACCGCTTGACGTTCCATACCGATCTCGCCAGAGCAGTCGCCGATGCGGATTTGGTGATTGAAGCGATTCCTGAAGTAGCAGCCATCAAGACGGCTTTTTATACAGAACTGGGCAAAGCCGCTCCAGAAAAAACGGTGTTTGCGACCAATTCATCGACGCTCCTGCCAAGCCAGTTTGCTGAAGCGACAGGACGTCCGGAAAAGTTCCTGGCCTTGCATTTCGCCAATACGATCCGCATCAACAATACCGCTGAAATCATGAAGCATCCGGGAACGGCTGGCAGCGTTTTTGAAGATATGATCAAATTTGCTGAAGCAATCGGCATGGTGGCATTGCCTCTGCATAAAGAGCAGCCGGGCTATATCTTGAATTCATTGCTGGTGCCTTTCCTGGAAGCGGCTGAACTGCTGCTGGTCAAAGAGGTCGCGGATGTCGAGACAGTCGACAAGACCTGGATGATCGCAACAGGTGCGCCGCTTGGCCCTTTTGCTATTCTGGATGTGGTCGGCATCAACACGGCCCACAACATCGTCCAGGCGAAAGCGGCAGCTACCGGCAATCCCAAATTCGTGGAATTGGCGAACATGCTGAAGACCCAATACCTGGATAAAGGGAAGCTTGGAAGAGAAACCGGTGAAGGCTTCTACAGCTACCCGAACCCTTCTTTCATGAAAGAAGATTTTCTGAAAAATTGACCTGAAACACGCCCAGCCACTTGGTGGCTGGGCGTGTTTTTTCATGTTAGGAAATTCGAAAAACTGGGTATCCATTATTATCAAAATGAAAAGAAGGGATTTTATGAATCGGGTATTTGGGATTTTAGTGGCAGTGGGAGTGCCCTTGACGGTGATCGGCTCTTTTCTGAGTTGGCCGAGCATTGCCATGTTTTTCATCTGTTCCATCAGTGTAGTCGCGTTATCCAGCTTTATGGGAAGAGCTACAGAAAGTCTGGCAATCGTCAGCGGTCCGCGCATCGGGGGCCTGCTCAATGCCACATTTGGAAATGCGGTGGAATTGATCATCTCCATTTTCGCGCTGCAGGCAGGGCTGGTCGGGGTGGTATTGGCTTCCTTGACGGGTTCGGTATTGGGCAATCTGCTGCTGGTTGGCGGATTGTCGTTTTTCCTGGGGGGCATCAAATTCAAGCGGCAAATGTTCAATGTCCATGACGCCACCCATAATTCCGGCTTGCTGATCTTTGCGGTGGTCGTAGCATTTGTGATTCCGGAAATCTTTTCGATGACGATGAATGAAACCGAGACCATCCAATTAAGTGTCGGCATCTCGATCATCATGATCCTCTTGTATTTGGCGGGTCTTTTCTTCAAGCTGGTTACGCATCGCGGCGTCTATAGCCATGCTGACGCAGCACAGGAATCTGCTCATGAGGAGCCCGAATGGCCGAAGAAGAAAGCACTCATCATCCTTTTGATCGCCACCTTGATCGTAGCGTATGTCTCTGAAAATCTGGTCCATACTTTTGAAGAGGTGGGGGAGCAGTTCGGCTGGTCTGAATTATTCATCGGGGTCATCATCGTCGCAATTGTCGGGAATGCCGCTGAGCATGCTTCAGCATTGATCATGGCGATGAAGAACAAGATGGATGTGGCTGTGGAAATCGCCATCGGCTCGACTTTGCAGATCGCCATGTTCGTTGCACCGATACTGGTGCTGATTTCCCTTTTCATGCCCCAGCAGATGCCGCTGGTCTTCACGGTTTCAGAACTGGTGGCGATGATTACGGCGGTTTTCCTCGCCATCAATGTCATGAACGACGGGGAGTCGAACTGGTTTGAAGGGCTGACCTTGCTCGCGGCCTACCTGATTATGGGCATTGGATTTTATTTATTATAAGCGTTCAGAAAAAACTTCCTATAGCTTATCGAGATATAGAGTGCGGTATTTACTGCACCCAAAAAAGCGATGGCAAGAAACAGGTACAAGGAAACCGCATCTCCGCCCAGTCCGATTTCATCGACGATAATCGCATGGTAATAAACGACTTGCACCGCGACAAGTACGGTAATGAGCGACAAGCTGATGACCGAAAATCCATTGAGCAGCTTTTTCCGGATTTTAGGAATCAAAATGGTGATGAATAAAAGAATTGCCGTGGTGAGCAGCAGAAAAAGAATGGGCCTGAGCAAAGTGAATGTGCCGGAATTTTCAAATGAGCTATACGTATACATGAAAAAAATCCTCCTTCTGCAACTGAAATCTTTACAGGTATAACGATAGATCAACTGAATAGGTTCCTCAGAAAAAAACCTCCAGTGGAGATGCTGCGAGTTTGAGGTTTGTTTTTCATTTTCAGTTGAATCTTCTTGGAAGAAGACTCTTGCAGGAGCTTCTAAATTTTGATGAGCGCCCACAAATCTCCGCGAACGCTCATATATCCCCAAATAGCCCTAATAAAAACTGTCCTCAACAAAAAAAGGTGTGTCTCTTGGCCAAGCAGCCGAGAGACACACATTTTTTCAATTTATAGCGTCAAAACTGTCTTTGATTTCTTCATTGCTGAAGTGGCCCGTCTGACTTTTGACGAGTGTTCCATCTGATCCGATATAGACTGAAGTCGGATAGCCGATGATGCCGTATTCATCGAAGAAGGTACCGCCTTCATCCAATAGTACGGTAATGTTTTCAGCATTCGGAAACCCATCAAACCATTTGGCAAATGACTCTGTGCTTTTTTCGGCATTGGAGCCGGGGGATACAATGGTCAATACCGCGAAATCCGTTTCTTCACCGGCTAATGTATTCAACTCTTCCATTCCCGACAAACAAATTGAACACCAGGATGCCCAGAATTTCACATAGACTTTTTGGCCGGCATAGTCAGCAAGGTTCTGTTCATTGCCCTCCAGGTCAACCAACTCAAAAGAAGGGGCCGGATTGCCATCGTTCAATTGGCCGGCATTTGTGCCATTGTCTTGAGAATTGTTGCTGCATGCACTTAATACAACGAGAAAGGCAAGCAGCAGTCCGGTTTTTGTCAGCGCTCTCATGGCTATCATCCTTTACAGTGAAATTGCGCTCAGTTCTTAATAATTCCATCATATAGTGGAAATCCGATAAAAGACATTAGAGTACCTCGGTGATCAGAAAAAAACATCCTCGTATTATAGACGAAGATGGTTTTCTGTCACTTTTCGCTAGTGTTGATTTCTTTCAGCGCATTTTTTTGGATTATGGAATCGGATAGGCGAAGCTGATCGGCGGCAGTTTCAATATGGTCACTGCATTGATCGAATTCAACTTCCGTACCCAGCGTGGTATTGTAGCAGATCCCGCTTTCGCCGGGAGAGGTCAAATTAGGTTCAAAATAAAATTCTTCATAACGGAAAGCGCCATCACGGAAAACAGTCAAATTACTGTCATCATCCAGCAGGGATTGCCCAAGCATATAAGATGGATTGATGTCCACTAGATCGAGAATGGTTGGAGCGATATCAATTTGCCCGCCGGGATCGTCGACAGTGCTGCCACTTTCCGTATTGGGCTCTTTGATGAAGAGCGGCACCTGATGGTCAAGCTCAAACAGCTCCACCTCGGTTTTTGCACCCAGCTCCTGCGCCATTTCACTGTTGGGCTGAGTCAGGCCGCTGTCGTGGTCGCCATAGAAAATGATGAGGGAATCATCCCACATATTCCTTTGCTTCAGCTCTTCCATCATCACTCCGACAGCTCCATCGACATAATGAATAGTTTCGTAATAGCCTTTCAGCAATGGATCCTCATAGCCGGCCAAATCCAGCTGCTCAAGTTCCGCCGGTATTTCATAGGGAGTATGGCTTGACAATGCGACCATAAAGGCGAAATAGGGTTCCTCTAACTGCTCGGTAAGTTCAATGGAAGTGGTAAGAAAATCTTTGTCGTTCAGTGCCATGCCGATGTCCTGATTGTCCGGAAAATCCGTCTGGCTGAAAAAATGATTAAAGCCGATATTTTTGTAGAAATCGTCGCGATTCCAGAAATCCTTTTCGAAAGCATGCATGGCCGCTGTATCATAGCCAGCGTTTTTCAGCAGTTCGGGCAACGCGTCGAATTCATTTTCGGCGTATTGCGTATAAACAGAACCTGATTTCAAGGGATGCAGGGAGGTCAGTGTAATAAACTCGGCATCGGAAGTCCGCCCTTCGTGTGTTTGGTGATAGAATGACGGGAAAAAAATCGACTCTTCTTTCAACGCATTCAAATGAGGGGTCAGTTCCTGTCCATTTACCTCTTGGTTAATCACTGATGTTTGGAAGGACTCTAATTGGACGACAATGATATTCGGCTTTTCCGAGTCGGAAACAGCAGACGGCGTTTCGGGATTCAACTCCCGGATCCGTGCTTCTTCTTCTGCCGTAAGGCGATCCTTTTTAAGGAATGCACCGGTCCCCCGTGCAAAATCCAGGCCGTGGTAGCCCCAAAAGCCAAGCTGGTAATATTCACGCATGTTTGAAATCGGCTCATCGACCAGCCATTGCTCTTCATTTGTGTAGCTGGTTGCGATGGGAATGATAACTAGTGCAAGTCCAAGAGCGAAGCCTGATCCGGCAAGGATTCTTTTTTTCTTCCGGGTTACCGTCTCTGGATTATTGCGGGTGGCAAACAGGATGAGGGAAAAAATCACCAAATCGGCGAAAAAGAAGAAATCTTTCGCTTGGATTAAGGTCAGGAATCCACCTCCCACATCGCTCATCTGCGTAATATCAGAAAGCAGGGCAATGGACAGCAAGTCATTAAAATAGCGGTAATACCACAGATCGGAAACCAACAGGGTGCTATGCAAAAACAACAATGTCAATAGGATCCATCTGCGTTTTTTGTAGCTCAATAACAGTGTCCAGCTGGACAAGACGACAATGGAAGCCAAATTAAGGACAAAGAAACTGAAATGAAACTCAGTCCCTGAATAGATGCTGAACAAATATATTTTGAAAATGGACAAGAACAGGTAAATCCAATACTCCAGAAACTTCATGATGCACCTCCGAACACGTTTTGCCGTTTTGCTGATCAAAGTAAACGGAACCCTTTGTCAGTGAACCCCTTTTTCTTGCTGCAAAACGAAGCTGTTCTTTTTAATTACCACTTATCCGATAACAGAAAACCTTTGGACATGTCAGTTTTGTGTCTGCCTGAGGAAAGGATGAAGTGTTTAGATCTGCCTGGAGTTCGGGTATTTAATAGAGAAAAGAGCGAGTCAGGTTTGGACTGGAAATTTTGGATAATGATTGTTTTTATGATGAAGGGGTGTTGATTGTGGAGAAGTTCAACAAGACCCATGGCAAAGCGGCGTCAGCTAAGGTGGAATGCAACTATCCGGTATTGTCTATTGGGCAAAATTTCATTGTGGATTTTGGCAGTCAGCCTGCTCTTCATGGCAAATGGCAGGTTGTAGATAACGCTGAAGCGCCGTTTTATGTATGCAGCCGTGTTTTTGAGAATGGTGAAGTGTCCAGAAGGAAATCGGCCGATCACCGGCGTAAGTTTTTCGAAGCCGAGATCTACCATGCACTGGATAAAAAATCCTGAAGAAAGAAAATCGGTGGGATAGCGGAGCGGCCGCCTCTTGAGTAGAGGCGGCTATTTCTTATTGTTGGGGTTCTACAAAATCTGCCGTAAAATAAATATATTATATAGATAGATTATTTTAAATTTTGCTGTAATATAAAAGTACTACATAAAAGTAAGGGGTTACATAGGATGAAAACAAAACAGCAAGAGATTGAAACACCTTTTTTATTGGCACTTATTCCGTTGGTTACGATGATCGCTGCAATGGCGATCACCATCATTGTATTTGAAGGAAGCCCGCACGTGCCTTTGGCTTTAGGTGCTGCAGTAGCCGGATTAATCGCCTGGCGCCTTGGCTATAAATGGGAAACGATTGAAGAAGGAGCCTATAAAGGAATTCGCCTCGCTCTTCCAGCGGTTCTTATCATCATCGTTGTCGGCATGATCATTGCTTCTTGGATTGGCGGCGGCATCATTGCAACGATGATCTTCTACGGCTTGCAGATCATTACGCCTACGTTATTTTTGATGACAATCTGCATTATTTGTGGAATCGTATCGCTCGCTATTGGTAGTTCATGGTCAACAATGGGGACCATCGGTGTGGCGGGAATGGGAATTGGCATAAGCATGGGGATTCCGGCTGCAATGGTAGCGGGTGCGGTCATATCAGGTTCTTATTTTGGGGATAAGATGTCTCCGTTGTCGGATACTACAAACCTGGCAGCAGGCGTTACCGATACAAATTTATTCGAACATATTAAACATATGATGTATACAACAATTCCGGGTTTGGTTATTGCATTGATCGTGTACTTTTTCCTTGGCCGGCAATTTGGCGGATCAGCGATTGATCAAGAAAATATCCAGGGCATTTTGGCAGCATTAGACAGTAACTTCGTCATTTCACCTTGGCTTCTGCTGGTGCCTGCAGCGATTGTCGTACTCGTGGCATTGAAAGTGCCGGCTTTGCCTGCATTGGTCATCGGTGTGGTTCTTGGCTTTATGTGCCAGATTTTTGTGCAAGGCGGCAATGTGGGAGATGCAGTCAACACGCTCCATGACGGCTTCGCAATCGTTTCCAATAATGAAATGGTCGATGAATTGTTCAACCGCGGCGGTATCGCCTCTATGATGTTCACAGTTTCACTGACCATTTTCGCAATGGTTTTTGGCGGAATATTGGAACATACCGGCATGCTGAAAGCCATTGTCCAACAAATTTTAAAAGTGGCCAAATCGGCCGGCAGTTTGATTGCAGCCACAATCGTTTCAGCTTTTTTCACAAATGCTACGGCTTCCGAGCAATACATTTCCATTCTCCTTCCGGGAAGAATGTACGCCACAGCTTTTCAGGATAAAGGGCTGCATTCGAAGAACTTGTCGCGTGCCCTCGAAGATGGCGGGACCCTGACTTCTCCCTTTATTCCGTGGAACACTTGCGGAGTCTTTATCCTGGCAACTTTAGCGGTTCATCCATTCGCCTATGCGCCTTATGCGGTGCTCAATTACGCAGTTCCGATCATCGGGATCATCATGGGATTGATCGGCTACAAAGTTCAATTTTTAACAGAAGATGAAATGGCGCAGCTTAAAGTGAGGCAGCAAAGAATCGATCGTGAAAACGAATTGACAGAAGGCGTTTAAGTTTTCTGCGCTTCATGGGTACCAATGAAAAACGAGTCTCCCTCTTTTAGAATTCAAAAGAGGGAGACTCGTTTTTTGATTTTGGAATCAGCCAGAGGAAGAGGGCATCTGCTTTTGGTTGCGGCGATAGATCCCATACAACAGCCAGGGAGAAGGCAGGTCGAAAGGGTGATGGACGGGCAGCGCGCTGACTTGATCAGGGCTTAAGTCCATCCAGAGCAAGGCATTGGTTTTCACTTTTTTGCTCAATTGATGCTGCGCCATGGAAATGGTTTCCCAGAGGCCTGGCTGCTCCATAAGGTCGTCCCATGGATAAACAGTATGCAGGTAATAATCCCGTTTATAATCTTTTTTCACGATCAGCACCCGGTCTTTGTTGGGATTTTCAAAAAATGCCCATTGCTGCAGCTTGGCATCGGCGAATAATTCACCAGAAGCTGGGAATGTGTAATAGCATTCGTAAGGGAAGACTGCTCCTGTTTGGATGTATTGCCTCTCTATCCACGCCTTCTTTTGGGAGAGCTCCGTTAATTCCTGCCAGACAGCGCCGCCGGTTTCAAGTGAAGAAGCATCAGTTGAAATGGCACTGTAAAGTGTTGCCACTTCTGCAAGCCCCAGCTTGTCCATAACGCGCCGGGCGGAGGTGTTTTCCTGCTGCGTATTCGCACCGATCCACTGAATAGCGGGAAGCATAAAGGCCTGTTCCATAATAAAGGCCATCAATTGTGTGGATAAATTGTTTCCGCGATAGCGAAGGTCACTGCGCATTCTGCCCAGCATGATGTACTGGTCGGCAAAAATCGTATAACCGCCGATACTTGCCAGACGGCCGTCCATGAACAGGCCATACAAACGGCTGGAGCCGCTGGATATCCGGCTGTATACCCGAAGAATGTAATCATCCTCTATCCCGGTATCCATGGCTTCCAAATAATGCAGATCTTCCAGTTTTAACTGGCGAATAGATTTTTCCATAAACCGGCACCCCTCGTTCTTGGTAGACTGACTACTTGTATTATATACAGGAAAAGCCCGGATTTGCATGCCTGCTACTCGCTTGTCCTACGATAGAGATTGTTTGAAGAAGTACAGGTTTACAACGGCGGAGCAAGCGGGAAAAGAGAGAGCATATTCTAAAGGAGGCTTCGGCATGACTGTATTTTCAAATGATGCATTAGCGCATAAACACGTATTAATCACGGGGGCAACAGGCGGCATCGGGATTGAGACAGCCCGAACATTAGCTGCGATGGGCGCGCGAATCACCATCACCGGACGCAACAAAGAAAAGTTGGAGAAGTTGACAAGCGAACTGCTTGACCAGATGCCAGAAGACAAGCTCTGTGTGAAGGAAGCAGATTTGACCAAACCAGAAGATCGGACAGGTCTTATCGAACATGCGGAAAGGAAATTAGGATTTATTAACGGATTGGTGAACTCTGCCGGAGTTTCAGGAGGCAAGCGGGTCGAGGAGCTTGATGAACCGTTCATCAAAGAGATGATGGAGCTGAATTTCATGTCGGCCTTCCTGTTGACGCAGGACTTGTACCGGAAGATGTTGGAGCAGAAGGAAGGGGATATCGTCAATTTGGCTTCTTTGTCGGGGTTGCGCGGAACATCCGGCAATACGGCGTATTCAGCGAGCAAGTTTGCGGTAGTCGGCTGGACGCAGTCAATGGCAGCAGAGGCCATTGAACATGGCATCCGCGTCAATGCTGTTTGTCCTGGCTATGTTGATACGGAAATGGCGAGAAGCAGCCTGCGCAGAAAAGCGCAAAGAAACCAAACCAGTTTTGAAGAAGAACTGGAAAATGCAAAAAAAGATATTCCTTCAGGAAGGTTGACGACTGCCCTGGAAGTGGCGAATACCATTGCTTTTTTATTGACGAAAGCTGCCGGGAATATTGTGGGCGAGTCGGTTAAAATTTCAGGAGGCAGTGTCATGAGATGAGGCGGCAGTCTGCCTGTTTAACAAGAAAAGGGGCTTTGTGTTATCTTTTATCCTAATAGCTGTGTATAGTAGATAGAGTGAAAAAGACGATTTGACTGGTTTTTAACTTGCTGGATAAAAGGGGAACGACCATTTGGAAAAAGAGGTTACAGTTATTCATGATATTTTACAGACGTCTGAAGGTGCCCATGTTTTTTATTATGTGGAGGAGCTCGAGCGTTATATTGACAATGCGGCTTCTTACATTATTGCAGGCATCGAGAATGGGGATCAAATCCTCTTTGTTGAGAGTGAACGCCTTTATCCGAAGATCTTAAAGCGTGTAGAAGAACTTGTTTCCAAAGAACGGCTGAAGAACATCCATTATATCAATAATTTCACATTTTACTGGCGGAACGGAAATTTCCATCCACCGACAATCCTGGCCTATTTCTCTGATTTGATCAGCCCATTTATGGAAGAAGAACAGCGCTTCCGGACGTGGGGACATATTGAATGGCGGAACGAAATGGAAATCATCAAAGACATCCAAGAATATGAATGCGGAATCGAAGAGCTTATGCCTCATATCAAAGCACTTTCGGTATGTGCCTATGATGCTTCCCGTGTTTCGGCCGAGTTTAGGGAAGTGCTGATGAACTGCCACGGCTTCCTGATGACAGACGAGGAAATTTCACCGATCACCAAACAGGATAATTGAACTGTAGACAACCAGAAGAATCTCTTCGCGATATGCCGGAAGAGATTCTTTTTTAGGGATACTTGGAGGTCGGGCATTGGAAATCAGCGTGAGGGATAGTCTTATCTTTTATTAACAGAATATTGACAATTATCGAAAAGAGAATACTATATTAAGTAACGAGGCCTTCAGATAAAGCCGTGATTTTCAACAAGAACGGGGCTTTTAAAACTGAAGAAGGAGGAGAACCTGCAATGATTGAAATCGAAAAATACCATTTCGGTTCCATTATCGATGGCAAGGAATTGCCTAAAGATGGCCGGGATGAAATCGAAGTGCTTAACCCCTATACCAATGAAGTGATCGGGAAGATTTCATGTGCGACACCAGAAGATGCAGCCGAGGCCGTTGCGAGTGCCCATCGTGTCTATACCAAAACTATGAAAAAGATGCCGGCGTATAGACGCGCGGAGATTTTACGGAAAACGGCTGACCTCTTGGAACTCGATGCTGATGAATTTGCCCATTTATTGACTTTGGAAGCAGGCAAACCCATTAAGGAAAGCCGTGTCGAAGTGGCACGTGCCATTCAGGTACTGCGTTTTGCTTCCGAAGGCGCCAAATCAATTTATGGAGAAATGATTCCCCTGGACAGTGCGATCGGCGGAGAAAATCAAATCGGCATGTCGAAGCGCGTTTCTCTTGGCGTGGTGGCAGCCATTACGCCTTTCAACTTCCCTTTGAATCTCGTACTCCATAAAATTGCCCCGGCGATTGCGGCCGGCAATACGGTGGTCTTAAAGCCTGCAGAGAAAACACCGCTGTCCCCGGTTCTGCTGTACCGGCTGTTTGAAAAAGCCGGATTGCCGAAAGGTGTGATTAATATCGTGATGGGGCCCGGACAAGAGCTGGCGGAAACTTTGGTGACCCACCCGAAAGTCAAACGGGTGACGTTCACCGGCAGCAGTGCTGTCGGCTGGAAAATTCAAGAAATGGCCAAACGGAAAAAAGTTACTTTGGAACTGGGGTCGAATGCTCCGAATATCATTTTTGAAGATGCTGATCTGGACGTTGCCGTCAACGCTATTTTAATCGGCGGCTTTACGTATGCCGGCCAAGCCTGTGTTTCCGCTCAGCGGATTTATGTACAGGAATCCGTATATCAAGCTTTCCTTGAGAAGCTGACGAAGAAAGTGAAAGCGCTTCAAACAGGAGATCCATTGGATGAATCAACCGATATGGGGCCAATGATTACCCAAGAAGCAGCTGAGCGGGCAGAATCCTGGGTCACGGAAGCAGTCGAACAAGGCGCAACTTTATCGGCTGGGGGCAACCGGCGAGGTACGTTGATGGAGCCGACTATTGTCAGTGATGTCACACCTGACATGAAAGTGGTCTGTGCAGAAGTGTTTGCGCCGATTGTCAGTGTCATGCCGTTCAGTACGGAAGAAGAAGCGGTGCACCATGCCAATGATTCTGATTTCGGATTGCAGGCAGGTGTCTTCACAGCGGATATCAACCGGGCTATGCGGATGGCTGATGCGCTTGATACTGGGGGCGTATGGATCAACGAAGTATCGGTTCGGCGCTATGACCATATTCCTTATGGTGGCGTTAAAAACAGCGGCACGGGAAAAGAAGGCGTCAAATATGCCATTGAAGAAATGACCGATGTGAAATTTATCGGCATTAAACTATATTGAAAATTTGCTTGAGGAGAGGGTGGGAATATGCAAGTGAGATCAGCGGTGTTACGGGAAATTGGAGCTTCAACTCCTTACGAAGAAAGCCAACCGATTCACATTGAAACCTTGGAATTGGATTCGCCGGAAAAAGGGGAAGTGTTGATCCAAATAAAAGCAGCGAGTCTATGCCATTCCGATTTATCAGTGATGAACGGCAGCCGTCCGCGGCCGTTGCCTATGGCTCTTGGCCACGAGGCGGCGGGGATAATTATGGAAGTGGGTGAAGGCGTGACTGATTTGGAACCGGGTGATCACATTGCCTGCGTATTCGTTCCAAGTTGCGGCCAATGTGGTCCGTGTCGGGAAGGGCGTCCCGCCTTATGCGAACCTGGAGCAGCTTCCAATACGGCTGGTACCTTACTGGGTGGCGGGAATCGTCTCCACACAGATACGGAAACCGTCAATCATCATGTTGGCGTATCGGCTTTTTCGGAATATGCCGTGGTCTCAAGAAACTCAGTCGTTAAAGTAAGCAAAGACATTCCATTCGAAAAAGCGGCGCTGTTTGGATGTGCGGTCATTACAGGCGTCGGCGCAGTGGTGAATACAGCTGGCATTAAACTTGGCAGCACCGTCGCCGTGGTGGGTCTTGGTGGAGTCGGGCTCAGCGCTTTACTTGGTGCAATTGCCGCAGGCGCCAGCCGCATTGTTGCAGTGGACATCAATGAAACCAAATTGAAACAGGCAAAAGAATTAGGGGCGACAGATGTTTTTAATTCCAAAGATGCGGATGTGGTCGAACAGGTGCGCAAAGCGACAGGCGGCGGATTGGATTATGCTTTTGAAACTGCGGGCGTCGTCCCGGCGATGGATGTCGCCTATGCCATCACCAAGCGCGGAGGAACCACCGTCACGACAGGACTGCCTCATCCGGAACATCAGTTTTCGTTTCCGTATTTATCACTGACTGCCGAAGAACGAACCATTAAAGGCTCATATCTGGGCAGTTGCGTGCCAAGCCGGGATATTCCCCGTTACATGAATCTGTTTCAGGAAGATCGCTTGCCTGTCGATAAATTGATCACAGACTTTATCACCTTGGATGAAGTCAATAAAGGCTTTGATATTCTGGCGAAAGGTGATTCTTCACGGATCATCATCAAGTTTTAACTCGATAAGCTCAACGACTCTATAAGACCTGGTGGATTAGCCGCTATACAGGATAAAAATAGGAAGGGAGGAGCTTCATAATTTGTTTCTCATGTCGCAAAGTCGATGGCATCAAATATAGAACAAGGAGGATTTACCATGTCTGCAAACAAGGTCTCTTCAAAAGTCGAGGGTTTGGAACTGATAATGGAAAGGTCTTTTGAAGCACCAAGAGAGCGGGTATTTTCAATGTTTACCGAACCGGATCATATTGCACGCTGGTGGGGTCCGACTGGTTGGGACACGACTGTCTACAAAATGGAAGTGGAGCCTGGCGGCATCTGGCATTACTGCATGCGTTCACCGGAGGGCCAGGAAGCCTGGGGAAAAGCAATTTACCGTGAAATTGAGGCGCCAAACCGCCTCGTTTACGTCGATACTTTTTCCGATGAACAGGAAAATGAAGTCGAAGGGCTGCCGACCATGCTGATTACGACGGATTTTTTTGCGGAAGGCACCGGGTGCAAAGTTGTTTCTGCTACGAAGTTCGATTCAGAGGAAGAGCTGAAGAGTGTAATGGAAATGGGTGCTGTTGAAGGCATGGCCCAAACCTACGACCGTCTGGAGGAATATTTGAAGGAACTGCCGTAAGAAAAAAATCAGATTTTCGGAGAGAAGGGGCAATGATGATCACGAAATTGTTTCCTTATTTGAATTTTGATGGGGATGGCCAGGAAGCGGCACATTTTTATACAGACATACTGGGTGGAGAATTGGTTGGCGTTATGACCTACGGAGAAGCGCAGGATGCGGAAGACGTGCCTGAACAAGTAAAGGATATGGTGATGAACGCACAGATCAATTTGAAAAATGGCGACACTTTGATGATTTCTGACGTTCCTCCAGGAATGGGGATGCCTGATTTTCAAAAAGGCAATAACATGTCTGTGACTGTACTATTCGATGAAGTCGAGGAAGCGCGAAACGTTTTCAACAAGCTGCTAGAAGGCGGCAAGGTCGGTATGGAGTTGCAGGAAACTTTCTGGAGCCCTTTATATGGTAGCCTGACCGATCGATTTGGGATCGAATGGCAAGTTTCAGTTGAAGGCGAAATGGAATAGGCTATTGAGGAACCGTAATCCAAAAAAGGGTTGCGGTTTTTCAATAGCCTGTTAAACTTCTTCCAATACAGGGTATAGAAGGTAGACCAATTAACTTTAAATCTTAAAAAGCACGAAGGAGAATGACTATGGACATCGATAAATACTTAGTGAAAAAAGATGAAAAGATAAAGCTTTCCCATTACCCTACAACAGATGAAGAAAAATTCAGTGAAGACCAGCTGAAAGAAAAACTGATTCCTGAAAGCGTCAAAAAGCTGAAGGAACTGCACATGAAGCTGCATGCGCAGGAAGAAAAAGGGATAGTTGTCGTCTTGCAGGCGATGGATGCGGCTGGTAAAGATGAAGCAATTACCTATATCTTTTCGAATTTGACGGCGCAGGGATTGAAGACGACTTCGTTTAAAAAACCGTCGGAAACAGAGCTTGCCCATGATTATTTATGGCGGTTTCGTGAAGGAATGCCAGCCCGTGGGCAAATCGGAATCTTGAATCGCTCTTATTATGAGGAAGTGATAGCGCCGAGAGTCCATGACTTGCTTGGAGAAACCCCTCTTCCGGATGAATTGATCGATGAAGATATCTGGAACGTCCGTTATCGCCAAATCAATGATTATGAACGATATATGGCCGAAAATGGGTTTCCGGTGGTTAAATTCTTTTTCAATATGTCTTATGATGAGCAGCGCCGCCGGTTGCTTGAGCGTATGAAAGATCCGGAGAAAAACTGGGAGTTTTCATTTAATGACGTAAAAGAGCGTGAGCATTGGGACGGGTATCAGGAAATCTTTGAAGATATATTGAACAAAACATCAACAGAATATGCGCCTTGGTATGCACTTCCTGCTGATGATGAGTGGCATTCACGTTATATCGTTTCGGAAGTCATGGTCAAAACGCTGCAGGAATTAGATCCACAATATCCGGAAATCAATGGAGAAGAAAAAGAAGAGCTGGAAAAAGCGATTCGCCGTTTGGAAGAATAAAGATAGAGGGATTCGGAATGTGATTATTCCGAATCCCTTTTTTATTTCCGAACAGTCCGTGAACAAAAGAAGAAACACTTGCTTTTCCTGTCCACGAACCACTATAATATGAAACATTGGTTCACTATAAAAAAGAACAATTTATTTGTTTTCCCGTGTTTTTTATTGAAAAGTAAAAGATTACATTCTGATAAATGCTCTTAAGGTGACGTGCGGCTGCACGGCCTTTTTTTGTGGTTTGAACAAAATAGAATAGTTAAGGCATGCCTTAAGATTGGAGTTCGGTTATGAATAAATGGACAAGATTACTGATTATCTTTGTTTCCTCGATTGTCCTTGGAGTTGCGTTTAATATGTTTTTATTGCCCCATGAAGTGTTGGCGGGCGGAGTTACCGGAATTGCGATGATGCTGGGATTAGTGACACCTTTGAATGCGGGGATTTGGATGATCATCCTGAACATTCCGATTCTCGTTTTGGGCTGGATGAAGCTCGGCAAGACCTTCATAGCCAATAGCCTATTTTCCGTTGTCGTGACGTCTGTATCGATGCTGTATATTCCGGTCATTAAATTGACCGAAGATGCTTTGCTTTCTTCGGTGTTTGGCGGAGTGATTTCAGGAGCAGCCATTGGGATCATCATTCGTTTCTATAGCTCAACCGGAGGCTTTGATGTCATCGGCCTTTTGCTGTCGATGAAACGGGACATTCCGCTTGGTGCACTTGTTTTTGTACTTAACAGTGTGGTAGTTTTTGTATCAGGATTTGTCTTTTCCTGGGAATTGGCCATGTATACAATGGCTTCCATCTATATTTGTGGTCTAGTAATTGACCGGGTCCATACACGCCATATTAAGCTCAGCTTGATGGTAGTGACCAATCAAGGAGATGCAGTCAAAAATGAACTGCTCGATAAACTTTACCGTGGCATCACGGTCGTAGATGGCGAAGGCGCCTATTCTGCGGCAAAAGTAAAAGTTTTGTATAGCGTAATCAGCCGCCACGAGTTGGCATTTGTGCGGCCGTTGATAAAAAATATCGATCCGAATGCCTTTGTCAGCATCAGTGAAACGATGGAAGTCATGGGGAATTTCAGGAAAGACGATAATTTCATGAAAAATCCGGTCTAATAAAAACCTCTCCAGGCAAACTGGAGAGGTTTTTGCTGTTTTGAAGAGGTTGGCTCATCGGTACCGGAAGGCAGAACGAGCATGCATCTGTCCTTATGGCCGCTCAAACAATCAAGTATTCTTTTAATGCCTGCTGCAGGGTGCCGAAAGTTTTTGTTTTTTCGTTGAACTTCAAATGCGAGTGGATCATCTGGCGGACAACCTCTGCACGCAGACCGGTAATGACCGTGCTGCAGCCCATTAAAGCTGTGCCATCAATGATTTTCATCAGATGATTGATGACGTCGATTTCCATATGGGAGATTCCTGACAAGTCGATGATCAGCGTCTGGATATGAACATTTCCGATTTCTGTCAGCACCTTTTCTTCGATAATGGAAGTCCGGTTGGCATCTACTGTGCCAATCAATGGCAGTATGCAGATGGAACTGTTGATGGGAATAATCGGAACTGAAAGATTTTCAACCAATTGGCGGTGTGCCTTAAGCAAAGAATCCTTATATGTAGAATAACTGAGGAAAAAAGCATTTAAAAACGAATCAACCCGAGTGTTGACCTCTTTTTCCATACGGAAAAAATCCATGGGCTTTTCTGGTGGATTGGAATGATCGAATTGTTCGATGAAGTTCCAGAGTGTACGGCGAATAGCCTGTACCCATTCCAGCTTGAAGGAAAGTTCGATAGAATGTGTCGCCCAGGCGATTCCTTCCTGTTTGGCGAATAGCTCCAATTCTCTTTCCTGTCCATCGATAATATAAATAACCAATTTGTGGGCATTTGTTACAAGATCAATATTGCCGATCGCCAATATTTCCTCAATTTTGTCTTTAACGTTGACTGCCTCACTTAACAGACTATCTTCAAACTCAATACTATGTGTATCAAAAAAAATTTGCAGCTCCAGTGAATTCTGCAGAGACTGTGCCATCTTTTTTCTCCTTCTTTCTTCAAATATAGTAGCCGGTTAGAGTCTTTTTGTAACTGCCTGGCTTCGCAGGACCTTGTTTTTATGTATCGGCTACTGAAACAGGAGGTAATCCCTTTCAGAAATGAAATCATTGCTGATATCAACGAATAAATAGCATTCCTCTGATAAAGGATAGCTGAATGTACGAACCAGTTCACCTGTTTCGATATCCGAGTAGATGTCCGATAAAATCCCTCTATGCCACGTTTTCATCCGCATCGTATTTTCAAGAAAAAAAGGACGGAATGCCCAATGTGAACCCGCTTGATCCGGCTCTATTTCCCAACGGTTTCCGTATTTTCTGAAGTTGGATGACACTTGCCGGCCATCGCTATTGCAAATGTATAAGCGGAAACTTTCTTCAGTAAAAGACTCAAGCAAAGCTTCAATAAAGTGGTCCGCTGTTTCGGGACCCTGCCATTTTGAAACAATTTTCTTTACTTTCTCTTCCAATAGGGACGTAAACGCGTAGCGCCCCTCTACCATCGATTTTTCCCGTTGGACAAATGCTGTGATCTTTTCCCCCACATCCAGGGAAATGCAGCCATTCACCGGAAGTTCAAACCCCGGTTTTGCTAAATAAAATCCCTGGTAATAATGGCCGCCATTTTTCCAGGCAAAATATAATTGGTAATTGTCTTCGATATTTTCGTAGGAAAGTTTGGCGCCGATACGACGGGCCAATCCAGAAAGGGTCTGAATGACATCCTGAAACACATCCGGATTGGTGTTTCGCACAATGCTGGTATCAATTTTTAAAATATGAGGCCGGAGTTGGCGGATTCGGTCAATATTGGAGCTTTTTGCACCCACATGATCAACGGCAATCTGAATGCCATAGGTTTTATAGTAAATCAATAAATGTTCCAGTACTTCAAAATCCTCATCAAAATCATGTTCAGTAATTTCCAGGACGATCCGGTTCATGGAGAAACCTTTTTCAGCGTAGATTTGAAGAGTCTTCAGGAAATCTTCTCCGCTGTTGATCAGCAATTGTTTGGCATTTCGGTTGATGAACAGGAGCCCGTCATTGCCGGAGTCGAGCATTTTATGGATCGCCAGTTCCAACAGATGCTGGTCGACTTCAACTTTGTATTCGTCGGGGACATCGCTGTCATGAAAAAAGCTGCCCAAGCTGACCCATGTGCCTTCAAATTGGAATCGCCCCAAAACTTCATAGCCGATTACGGTATGCTTGACTGCGCTGACAATCGGTTGAAAAGCAGGTTTTACTTTATGTAAGTTCTCAAGAATATCCAATGGATCCATAATCTTCGCTCCTTTACTGCGCAACTGAAATGTGACAGGTATTGTTTACATAATCATGAAAAAGTAAATAATGACCATGATGATCATGACGGCCAGCATGGAGGAAATCAATGTAATGTGCATATTCGATGGTGTAAAGGTTTCGTTGATGATTTGCTGGCGTTTCTTTTTATAATTTTGCGTTGCTGAAAAAATAACAGTCAGACCAAAGATGCAGGCGAAAATACCGAGTGCGACAGTGAAGATATCAACAAAAGGGTTTCGGGTGACACCCATGGTGAAATGGAGGCTGGTCGCCAGAAAACCGACGCCGACAATTGAAATCACGGTACGGATCCATGCCAGGTAGGTACGTTCGTTGGCGAGGTGCTGCTGTGTATAGATCAGTTGATTTTTTTCTTTTCGATAGGACTGGCGTGACATTCCATTCTCTCCTTCCAGCAATAATCGGTTGTGGCATCTCAAAAACTGGAATCGAGAAAAACGTATTATATTTCCAGTATAAATGAATCGGGAATAAAAAGAAATTTCGAATAGTTTTATAGGCCGTGGCTTGAGGTTAAAGCGGCAAGCAAAAAAGGCGGTTGAACTTAAATCAACCGCCTTTTCGCATGGCTGTTCTCAGGATTTAAAACGTAAACCTTGATCGGCAAGAGCCAGACGCAGAATCCCTAACGCCTTTGGCCCGAATCCATGCAATTCAAGCAATTCCTTTTCCGTGGCGGACGTCAAGTCTTGAAGACGAAGATAGCCCGCAGCCAGCAATGCCCGTTGTGCCGGTTTGCCGATGCTGCCTGGGAAATCGTGTTCCATGTCAGTAGGTTTTTGCTCCATCCCGATTCCTCCATTTCCACAATCTTTTTCGAAGTGTTTAATTGTAATTATTTTATCAGTATTTGGACAGGAAGGGTATGTTTGAAAAATGGAATAACGGAGAAATAGTAAGTGAAAATGTCTTTATCGGTAGACTGTTTCTGGCTTCAGCAATCGGATTTAGAATGAGCTAAAAGGAGGCGGCTGCAATGAAAAAACAAGTTTTATTCATTCACAGTGCTGGTCCACAAGGGGAGGGGCAAGGGAGTGCAGGATTGCTGCAGTACCTAAAGGATGAATTGGGATCAGTATTTCAGGTGCATGCTCCAGAAATGCCGGATCCGGAAGATCCAAACTACGAAAAATGGAAAACCAGATTAAAAGAGGAAATCGCTGCTTTAGACGATGGCTCGGTATTGGTGGGGCATTCCATCGGAGGATCAGCGTTATTGAAGTTCTTGTCGGAAGAAGAGCTTGGAAAGTCATTTGCCAAGGTCATCACGGTTGCTGCCCCGTTTTGGGGAATCGATGAGGATTGGCAGTTGGAGAGCTTTACGCTGGCGGAGGATTTTGTTTCCCGAAATTCACTATTGCCTGATGTTGTTCTTTTTCATAGCATCGGCGATGAAATCGTTCCTTTCAAGCATCTCGAAAAATATATGGAAAATCTGCCGAGTGCGACAGTAAGGCAACTTTCTGGAAAAGATCATATCTTTCAGGAAGGGCTAAAGGAATTAATAGAGGAAATCCGAAGGGATTAAGCAGAATAGACCCGCTATCATTTTTTGATAGCGGGTCTATTGATGTTCTCTAGAAAAACAACAGATTCAACAGAATCGTCAAGATAATGGAAAGAATAATTGAAATGAGCAGGCTGCCCATACAGGAAATCCGCATAAAACCCCACCTTTTTGATGATAATATCACTTACCCGAATCGGGATAGACTTTAAACCTTCATTTATTCGATAAATTGAAGGTCTTCAATCCATAGGGATAGATGGGATTTGGTGGCAGCATTTAAGCTGGAATCGACGTTTTCCAGCAGATCCAACTCATAGTCTTTGGAATTGGAACTTTTAACGAAGGTAGTCGTAAATGCTGGATTCTGCAAGGTGATGGTACTGGAATCTGCAGTCACCGTTTTTTCGATGTCCAGATGGAGGATTGCCCCAATTAGCCGATCCAACTCATCTTGGCCCGACAGGAAGTTTCCAAGCGAATAAACCACAAAAGCTTTGCGTCCATCTCTAGTGTCGATCCATTCAGGCGGCTGCAGCACATGAGGGTGATGCCCCAAAATAATATCCGCACCATTCTCAGCAGAAAAATGTGCCAGTTCAATCTGCTCGGCATTCGGCATTTTTTGATATTCCACTCCAAAATGAAGACTTAAGACAACTACGTCAGACACGTCTTTTGCGCGTTTCAAGTCCTCTTGGATGAGTGAAGGATCGATGCGGTTTACCAGGTATTCTTTTCCGGCTGGCGACGGAATCCCATTTGTTCCATAGGTATAGGACAGGAAGGAAAAGGTGATGCCATTGCGTGTCATCAACGCAATTTGTGCCCGGTCATCGGCGGACAAATGGGAACCTGTATGGACCATTCCAATCTGGTCCCAATAGCTGATGGCATTTTCAATGGCGGGAATTCCCCGGTCCAGCGTATGGTTGTTTGCCAAGGTAACAACATCGACACCTGAATCCTTCAAAGCGTCGCCTACTTCATAGGGGCTGTTGAAGGCTGGATACGTAGAGAGGCCGATTGCGCTGCCGCCAATAATGCTTTCAGAATTTGCAACAGTAATATCCGCACTGTTCAAAAAAGGAGTGACTTTTTCGAACATAGGATTAAAATCAAAATCATCCTCAGTTTTGGCATCCAGGTAAACACGTTCATGGATCAGGATATCTCCGATGGCGGACAGTGAAGCGGAGCGGGTCGTGCTTAATTCTGCAGGTGCAACAGCAACGGGAAGATTCCTGGTTTCAAAAGCTAGCGGTTGTTGTTCATCGGCAAGTGTGGCAGGATTGGCGGCACATCCGGCAAGTAAAAAAACGGTGAGAGCCAATGACGAAAGAATGGATTTTTTGCAGGAATTCACTGTTTTCACTCCTTATATTTAGTAAAGCCACAGACATCGCATAATCCAACTAGTTGACTCCTTTTTAAACCGCTTTAACGGAAATTAACAAGAGAAAAAAAGTTTTTTCAAAAGAATTGTTGTGTTTGATTTGTTGATGGTTCATACCTTTAATTATAGATTACTATGAATATGCAATTTTAACTAGAGTATTCAAACTAAAGTACTATTCTTAGAAGGGGGATTTTGAAGATATTGTTGCAAGAGTTTTTTTCTGCAGAGAAAATCTAAGCTTTCTCAGTAATTTCCGCTTTTTAGAAGTTAGGAAAAGTAATAGTTTAAAAGTACTGGCTGAAAATGAATGGAGTCTTTATTCGACATAAAAACCCCGCTCATCCTTACGATTTTGATGAGTGGGGTTTATTGAGTGGCTTATGGCTGATTTCGGCGTGTACGGTCTTTAAAGACAAAATATTTGATCATAAAGAAACTGGCTGAAAACGAAGCGAACATCGCGAGTCCTTTTGCTAAGTTATGGCGAATCCAGGAAGGCATGCCGATGGATTGAAACAATAGATTGAAAGCCAGGAAAACGCCATTATTAATAAGCAGGCTGAACAAACCCTGCATGAAAAATCCGAAACGCTGATTAGCGCTGCCTTTAGCCGTGTGCCGAAAAGTGATCGTTGAATTCCAAATATAGCTATTGCTCACTGCCAGACAATAGGCAATGGTATTGAAAAATGTTAAAGTGCCAGCCTGATCGGTCGGATGCATCAGCAGAAGCAAGTTGAGCGAGCCAATATCGACTGCTGCATTGGAAATGCCGATTACGGCAAATTGAAGGGTTTGGACAGGAGTCCGGGATTTCCTGCCGTTCTGCATGACAATCCCACCTGTTCTCCGGGAATTCCGGCCATTCTTATTCAGCAGCCTGTAAAGGTTCGGCTGTCTTATTCTTGGCTATCTCGCTGTACAAATCCCGAACTTGTTCTGCAGCTGCAGCCCAGCCCAATTCGGCGACGTCAAGGGTTGCCTGCTGTGCCAGTTGTTGGCGAAAGCTGGCGTCTTCCAGCTGCAGGATGGTGTTCTTGAAACTTTCAGGAGCTTGTGAATCATAAAGCAGACCGTTTCTGCGATCTGTAACCTGTTCTTTCGTCGGACCACTTTCCGCTGCAACTACCGGCAATCCCGAAGCCATCGCTTCCAGAATGACCAAGCCCAGGGTTTCGGTGGTAGAAGGAAAGACAAATGCATCTGCTGAAGCAAAAGCCGAGGCCAATTCATCTCCGTGAATAAACCCGGTAAATACGGTGCCGGTATTCATAAAAAACTTTTCAAGTTCTTTGCGATGAGGGCCGTCTCCAACAATCGCCAGACAAAATTGGTCTGAAGCTGTTAAGGCATCCCGAATTTTTTCAATTTCTTTTTCTGCAGCCAAGCGTCCAACGTAAAGAAGAAGGATTTTATTCTTATGCACTCCAGATAGTCGGGACCGCATGTCCACTGTAGCGCGTTGTGGGTGGAATTGCAGCGTATCAACGCCGCGCCGCCACACCTGCATCCGCTCAAATCCCTTTTCTGTCAGCTCCTGCAAAACTGTATGGGACGTACATAAATTCAAGTCAGCTTGATTGTGCAGCTTTTTTATATACCACCACACGAGACGGTCGAACTTCCCGAATTTGTAATAGGCCATATATTGCGGGATGTTGGTATGATAGGAGGCCATTAAAGGAATTTCGAGCTTTTTGGCGTAAGCAACGCCTGAATAGCCGATAGCCACTGGGTTGACGACATGAACTATATCGGGATTAAAGTCGGCCATGTATTTTTTGACCAGACGGTTTGGAAGAGCAAACTTTCTGGAGCGGTAAAATGGAAAGGTATAGGCCGGAACTCCTTTGACGATAGCTCCGTCAAATTCCTCCACCCCCAGGCCAGGTGCGATAATTTGAACTTCGTGGCCATCCTTGTGAAGCCAACGAATGCAGGCAGTCAATCGAGTCACAACGCCATCAGTAGAAGGCAAAAAAGTCTCAGTGACGATCATGATCTTCATAGAAAAGCTCCCTCCCGTAAATTTCGGTTCAGCCACCGCAGCTTATTTCCACGTCACGGTTGGCAGGACGTTTTCTTTGATGACACGATCTTTATACATAATGACTGTTTTTAAAATTTCACGTATGACATCGTCTGTCAGTAGATGCGGCTTCAGTCCCAGTTCCAGCAAATTCGTGTTGACTGCTTCAAAGAAATGTTCTTCTTTTTCCACCCGTGGATTTTCCAGGTGGGCAATTTCAACAGGCAATCCCTCTTTTTCTGCTACTTTTTGGACCATCTGTGCCAACTCCAGTACAGAAAACTCTTCGGTAAACTGGTTGAATACGCGGAACTCACCTGAATCGGCTGGATTTTCAGCCGCAATTTCAATGCAGCGCACTGTATCCTCAATATTCAGGAAGGTGCGTGTCTGGCCACCTTTTCCATACACAGTTAACTCATGGCCGATTGCGGACTGGATAATAAATCGGTTTAATGCGGTTCCAAATACAGAATCATAATCCAGGCGGTTTGCCAGGAGCGGATCCAGCTCGGTTTCTTTCGTTGAAAGTCCATAGACTATGCCCTGGTTCAAATCAGTCGCCCGAATGCCCCAAACCCTGCAGGCGAACATGATATTATGGCTGTCATGAACTTTGGAAAGATGGTAATAGGAGCCGGGTTGCTTAGGGAATGGCAGCCGGTCTTTACGGCCTTTGTGTTCAATATCCAAATAGCCTTCTTCAATCGGAATATTAGGTGTGCCATATTCGCCCATGGTCCCAAGTTTAATCAAATGGCAATCAGGAACAATATCCTTTATGCCGTATAACACGTTTAGCGTGCCGACTACATTATTGACCTGTGTATAGACCGCGTGCTCACGGTCAATCATCGAGTACGGAGCAGATCGCTGCTCCGCAAAATGGACGAACGCCTCGGGTTGTTCTTTTTCCAGAACCCTTTTCAGGAAATCAAAATCCTGCAGGTCGCCCTCATATGTACGTATTTCCTTGCCGGTCAGTTCCTTCCACTTGGCTACGCGCTCTTCGAGAGTGGCGATTGGTGTGATGGAATTTGAGCGTAGTTCCTCGTCAATATGCCTTCTGACCATGCTGTCGATGATGGAAACATCATGTCCTTTTTGAGATAAGTGCAAGGCAGTAGGCCAACCGCAAAATCCATCTCCGCCTGCTACAATAATTTTCATAAAAAATCCCCCCATTCCAGCAATTTGTCTCACGGCAACTGTTTCTCTACTAATCCGGATGATACTTTTTTAAATATCGGTTAATTTGGAATATTCCATATATATTTTGTACCACTTTAACCTGAAAAGTAAACCTGGAGCTGATGGAGCTGGGATTTATCCTGCCACAATACTGCTCAAAAAAGAATGCGGGAGTTTTAGAAGAAAAAGAAAAAACCATGTGGTCGCTCTTTTGCAGAAAGGGATATTCTTTACAGAATAAGCTGCAGCAGTACGGTGATGAAAATAAGTCCTGCAACAAAAGAAGGGTAACTGCTGTTCTTTTCCACCGGCAGTTCATCATTTAAGATATTCAGAATGATGCCGCCTGTTAGGAAAGCGGAGAAGAAAGCGATGTTCAGCTCTGTAGTTTCAGTGAAATTATAGAGCAGCCAGCCGACAAGGACGGCAGCGGCTAGTATCCAGCGGCCGATATTTGTATATAGATCCTCGTGGGTCAAGTGCAGAACACGGTTATTGGCAATGAAATGAAAAGAAAAGACGATAAAGTAGATGAAGTAATCGGCAAGATTTTCACCGCTCAAGTCAATCAACAAATAGCCAATCAGCATGTTGTATAAAGAGAACGAAACGATTTCAAGTGCAAATACCGGTTTGCTTGGGCGCGTCAGGTCTTTTTCCTTTTCATTCTTTTCTTGGGATTTATCATTCAGTTGACTGATGCCATAAAAAAACGCAATGCCAGCCAGCGTTGCCAAATAGGTGACATAGTCAAGGCTCTCCAGCCAAGCAGGCAATTGAGCTTCTTCCGCAACTTCCTGGTAATGCGTCAATTCTGGAACCAGGTGCAGGAAGACATAAGCGATCGAGCCACCAGAAACAAATGACATCAGCCTATTTTTAGGCTTCCGGTCCAAAAATTTGATGTAATTCGTAAAGATATGGATAATCATGAATCCGATGATGAATGCCAGGCTGAGATAGAACATGGCGGCACCTCCCAGTATGAGTTAGAAAGAGTATACCCGAATCTCTTTAATGAACCTCTTTTTATACAGGAAAAACAGCAGGGAAATAAATCGGGAAAAAAGGGGAGTCAACCGGGTGTTTTGGGTATACATAAATTATTCACATGGAGACGGCTCATGCCTCGCACAGATTGGAGAACCCTTATGGACTTATTGCTTACCATTTTTCTTTTATTGATCTGTCTATTGATTTCGAATGTTGTAAGCCATTATATCCCGTTTATCCCGACGGCTTTGATCCAAATCGCACTCGGCATTGTCTTGGTTTTGCTTTATGAGGACATCTCTTTCGATATTGAAACCGAATGGTTCCTTTTGCTGTTCATTGCGCCGCTGTTATTCAATGACGGCAGCCATTTCCCGCGGGAAGAGCTGTGGCGGATGAAAGGCCCAATCCTGGGCAATGCCATCATTTTGGTGCTGCTGACGACTGTTGTGGGAGGCTACTTTATCCATTGGCTGATAGATGAAATCCCTCTTGCCGCAGCATTTGCCTTAGCTGCCATCCTGTCTCCGACAGATCCGGTCGCGGTCAACGGCATCGCGCAGCGAATCCGGATTCCGCAGAAGGTATTGAGTCTGGTCAGGGGAGAATCACTGATAAATGACGCATCAGGTCTGGTAGCGTTCAATTATGCAGTAGCCGCTGTAGTTACCGGTTATTTTTCACTGTCAGAAGCAGTCTTGGATTTTTCGTATAAATTTGTGGCGGGTGGGCTGCTGGGGCTGACTTTGGGCTTAATGATCATTGGCATTCGTCTGGTTCTGCGAAAGCAGGGAATCAATGATGTAACATTCCACACCTTGTTGCAGATCATGACGCCGTTTTTGATTTTCATCGTCACAGAAGACATTCTCCATGCTTCCGGAGTCATTGCTGTAGTGGTTGCCGGAATCGTCCATGCATTGGTGCGGGAGCAGACCGAAACCTTAATTGCCGAAGAGCAGGTCGTAACTGAAAATATCTGGACAATCATCCTCTTCATCCTGAACGGTATCGTTTTTCTGTTGCTGGGCCTCAATATCCCGACTTCGATGAGTGGCGTTCTGGAAAATCCCAACACCAGCCTGTGGCTGATCTTTTCCTATGTGGCGGCTATTGGCATAATGATTCTCGGAATCCGTTTTGTTTGGGCTTATCTGTTTTCTGTGTATGAATTCCGTTTCGGCAAAATGGAAGAAGCGGCCAAGCCGAGCTTGAAATTGACTTTATACGTCAGTTTGACGGGCGTTCGCGGAACGGTAACGATGGTCGGGGTATTGTCGCTGCCATTTCTTATGGACAATGGAGAAGCTTTCCCGAACCGTTCGCTTATTCTCTTTTTGGCCGCCGGAACGATTCTCTTCACTTTGATTGTGGCAACGATTTTCCTGCCGATGCTCAGCAAAGGACAAATGGCAGATGGCGAAGATACTTTGAAGATGGATCTGGAGGAAGCAAGACGACGAATTCTGCTTGCCTCGATCAAAAAAATAAAATCTGAAATCACCGAAGAAAATGAAGCAGCGGCCTATGAATTGATGGAGGAATACAACTTGCGTTTCCAGCAAATTCAACCGGAAGAAGATACTGCAACGCAAGCAAACAAAAAGTACCAACGCAAGATGCGGGAGGTCCGCTTGAAGGCGCTAAAGCTTGAGCGCAGGTATATTCAAAAACTGTACCGCAAAAAGGAAATGAAGCAAGACATATACGAGGCATTCGAGAAGTCACTGGACCGACGGGAAGAAGTGCTGGCCAATAATACGCGTTCCACCATGCTGTATCTGCAAGGGAAATTGATTCGGGCGTGGAGACGTTTCAGAGGTCAAAACCTGAAAGAGGAAGAAACACGGCTGATTGAATTTCAGGAAGGCCGTGAAATCCAATTGGAGGCATTGCAGGCAGCTTTGACGGGTATTGAAGAATACGCAAAAAAATACGAACCGAAAGCGATTGTGGAAGCGGTCGTCTCAGATTACAAGCAGATGATCAGCCGATTGAAAAAGCCGGAAGCCCTGTACGATGAAAAATATGAATTACAAAAAGAGGAACTGCGTGTCATTGTCATGGATATGGGACGATCCGAAATCTACAAAATGTATGTGGCCGGAGATATTACAAGAGAGCAGTCGAAAGAACTGAGACGCTATATCCATTATATTGAAAGCGTCACTTTGCATGAGACCAGTGAGTAAAGAGAAGGTACCAAAACTCTATTTCCAGAACTAGAAGAAAACAAGAAATAGAGAAGGAAAGAAAAGGGTTTTAATGAATTTTGTTGAATCAATCAATTAATAAAGTGGGGAGGAATTGATGATGATCAATCGGTATTTACAGAACGGGCTGCAAGGCAAGTATGCCCACTATCAAACAGATCTATTGTTTAATGGCTTGAGCTGGGAAATGGCTGGAGAAAAACCGGAAGGCAGTCCACATTCGGTGTGGGAACTCCTGTTTCATATGAATTACTGGCAGGAATTCATTTTGGCGGAGCTTCGTGAAGAGACGCCGGAAAGCCCAAAGGATTTGTCAGAGTCTTGGCCAGGCTCCCCGTTTCCTTCAAATGAACAGCAGTACACGGAGACAGTAACTCAGTTTTTGAAAGGCCTGGGGCAAGCAACCCAGCAGGCATCAAAAGATTCCTTGGAAGAAGGGATCGGCGGCAGAAAAAGAACGCCGGCGGATTTGCTGATGGTGCTCATCAACCATAATAGCTATCACGGGGGGCAGGTTGTATATGCACGGCGCCTGATTAGTGCTTGGCCACCACCTGATGGGGATGAAGTCGACGAGTAAGGTTCAGGAAAACTAAAAAAACAGCACCGGTTTTTCCGGTGCTGTTTTTTTAGTTTTCAGGAGCTCCGATTTTCAAAGTTTTCAATATTTCTTTTGTGTGTGTTAATTATTTATAAAAGCTATAGGAAAAGAGTTTAGAAAAAATCAGAATATTTTATAAAAAACTATTGTAAAGCGCTTACATATTCCTTATACTAAATTAAATCGGTTTAGTAAACCGGTATACCTATTTATTGAGAGTTTGGAGAAGGTTCAGATGAAGTCAATTACAATGGCAACAGTAGCTCAACATGCAAAGGTTTCTAAAAGTACTGTTTCTCATTTTTTAAATGGACGGTATAGCCATATGAGTGAGGAAACGAAAAAAAGAATAGAAAATTCGATAAAAGAATTGGATTATCGTCCGAATATTTTGGCGAGAAGTCTAAAGCGCAAAACCACAACGACAATTGGAGTCATCGTAGCAAATAGCCTGCATACTTTTTCAGCGCAGGTAATTAGGTCAATTGAGGATCTTTGCAATGAAACAGATTTTCATTTAATTGTCTGCAATGCGGATAATGATTCCAGTAAGGAAAGAAAATACATCGATATGCTGCGTGCCAAGCAAGTTGATGGCATGATCATTGTGCCTACTGGAGACAATGAGGAAATCTATAATGACATGGTCAACAGCAAATATCCGGTAATTTTTGTGGATCGGTCATTACCGAATGTCTCTATTCCTTCAGTAATGGTAAATAATGAGATGGCGTCTAAGCTCGCAGTTCAACATTTTATCGACAGAGGATATCGTGAAATCAGCATCATTACGAATGAAATTGACGCAATTACACCGCGAATAGAGAGAATCGTCGGGTATAAAAAGACATTGGAAAGCAATGGGATAAAAATAGAAGAAGCTTATATTAAAGCATTGGACATTAAACAGGTTCAAGAAGGATTAAAAGAATTGTTGGCGCTGGAAAATCCGCCGCAAGCCATTTTAGCTGGAAATGACTTAACGCTGATTGAAATATTGAAATACTTGAAAAGCCAAGGTCTGCGAATTCCAAAAGACATGGCAGTTATCGGTATTGATGATGTTTCATTCGCTTCTTTTTTTGAACCTGCATTAACTATTGTGGAACAGCCTGCATTTGAAATTGGCAAAAGGGCTACAGAGCTTTTAATGGAAAAAATACAGAAAGTTGATAAAGTTGACCAGCCTAAAATTCAACTTTTCGAACCTAGACTAGTGATTAGAAATTCCTGTTGATTCAAAGTTTTCACTATAAGAAGGAGTGAGTAGATGAATTTTCAGTTAGCTCTGGATCGTATGACGAGAGAAGAATGCTTTGCCATTCTGGAAGAAACAGCTCCCTACATCGATTGGATTGAAGTAGGTACAGGAGTCATTAAGCAGTATGGTGTGGCGATAATTCGAGACATTAAAGAAGCCTATCCGAATAAACTGTTGGTTGCAGATATGAAAACCTGTGATGCTGGAAAACACGAAGCCGTCCAGGCTTTTGAGGCAGGAGCGGATATTACGACGGTCATGGCCTTTTCAGCTGATAAGACAATTACAGACGCTTTGAAGGCAGCTGAAGATTTTAATAGACGTATAATGGTCGATTTACTGGGTGTTACTGATTCAGCTCGTATTCAAGAGCTGCGAAAGATAGGGGTCAGCCTTGTCTGTCTGCATCATGGAAAAGACATGCAGCTTGAGGGGGAAATGACTGGTGATTTGCTGTCGTTAACAGAAAAAATAAACGGTCTGGAAGTAACTATCGCTGGTGGTATAAATAAAGAGATGCTGCCTGCATTGATGGATAAAAAATTGACTGCATTAATTATTGGAAGCGCCATCACGAAAGCTGGAAATCCAGGGCAAATAGCTAAAGAGATGAAGGAGGTGGTGGAGCAGTATGAAAACGATCATAAAAAAAGTGGCTGAAGAAATTTCAACGGTATTATCCAATGTTAGAGAAGAAGAAGCCAACCAATTATCGACCCATTTAAAATCGGCAAAACGAGTTTTTGTTTATGGAGAAGGACGTTCGGGATTAATGGGTAAAGCCTTTGCAATGCGTTTAATGCATGGAGGATTTCATGTTTTTGTAATTGGAGAGACCATTACTCCGAGTATCGAAGAAGGGGATTTACTGGTGGCAATTTCGGGTTCAGGATCGACAGACGCAATCCTTCAATTTGCTTCAAAAGCTAAAAAGTCAGGGGCGAAAGTTTTCCTGGTGACGACTAATAAAGAATCGGAAATCGCTTCGATTTGTGATGGGATTTTGAATATCCCTGCTGCTACTAAACACAGAAGGCCACAAGAGTCTGAAACAATCCAACCGCTTGGAAATCAATTTGACCAATCTGTTCATCTTGTATTGGATGCTATTATAATCGGCACATTAGCAGGCGATGAAGCAAAAGATGTATATGAAGAAATGACTAGGCGACATACCAACTTTGAATGAATTTTATTTGAAGATATTAACCAGAAGTTCAGAAATTCAATACGAGGAGGAAAAGGAAATGAATAAAAAAATGAAAAAGTTTTTAGTTTTGCCATTGGTGTTATCTGCGGCATTAGCCGGATGTGGAAGTGAAGAATCAACAGATGGTGGCACTGGAGCTCCAGAGAAAATCAAGCTGATAGCAGCGCATAATCAAACTTCTCCGGATAATCCTTATCAAGTCGGGTTATTGAAGTTCAAAGAAGTCGTGGAAAGTGAATCCGATGGAAATATTGAAGTGGAAGTGCATGCAGGGACAATTGGCACAGAAGAGTCCGAATTAGTGGAAAAACTTAAGTTGGGGGCGGCGGACGTAGTCCTGGTATCTCCAGGTTTCATGACTCAAACTGGAATTCAGGAAGTAGATCTGTTTGCTCTTCCGTATTTATTTGACAGCTATGATCATTGGGAACAGGTGGTTGATGGTGAAGTGGGAGAAGAGATGGCCACAATTGTTAATGAAAAATCGAATAATGATTTTAAAATTGTGGGATATTGGTCTGCCGGGGTAAGACATTTTTATGGTAAGAAAGCTCTTGAATCCATGGACGACTTAAGTGGAATGACAATCAGAACCCAGACTTCGGGCGTAGTATCCGATTATTGGAAACAAGCAGGAGCAGTTCCCACTTCTGTTGCTTGGGGAGAATTATACCAGGCTCTACAGCAAAACGTAGTAGATTCATCTGAAAACTCTTATCCATATTTCGTTCAGCAAAACCACCACAAAACAGATAACGGGAAATATGTGACAGAAACAGCACATGACTACACGACAAGATTTTTACTGGTCAACGGAAATGAATTCGATTCTTATTCACCTGAACAGCAAGATATTATTACAAAAGCAGCTGAAGAGTCTGTTCAAGCAGAAAGAGAAGCATTACTTGCACAAGAGGAAGAGTACAAAGAAATTGCCATCACTGATGGTGCTGAAATCGGAGAGATTGACACAGCTCCGTTTGCTGAATTAGCACTGCCGTTGCAGGAGCAAGCAGCCACAGATATGGGTGCAGAAGAGTTGTATCAGAAGATTATGGAATTGAAATAATTCAACGATGTTAAAAGGGAGAAGCAGTTTGCCTATTCTCCCTTTTAATTTTTGAGAAAGGATGGGAACATGATAAAAATTTTGGAGAAGGCGCAAATGACTCTGGGGGTAATTACCTTATCGATATTTTTCATTGCTATCATCATTCAGATCGTTTCTAGACATATGGGTGTTGCCATCATTTGGACAGAGGAAGTGGCGAATTATTCCTTTATTTGGTCCATCTTTATGGGGGCTGCCGTCATGGTCAACCAGCGGGAACATTTTAGCTTCGATTTTTTGACGATTAAATTGAAAGGCAGAAAAAAGACAGTTTTAGTATTGATCATCGATACGATTGTATTGCTTTTTGCACTGGCAATTTTGTATTACGGAATTGAAGCAGCGCAAACTTTTTGGAATTATAATTGGGTTGCCATTCCAGAAATGAAAATGGGCTATGTTTGGATTTCCTTGCCGATTATGGGATTCACTATGGCAATTTATACTTTGGGTCACTTATTCAACGGCTTTAAAGACCTCAAAAAACTCAAAAGGGGGGCTGGCGTATGATTGGCATTTTACTTGTTCTGATCTTTCTGGTCCTCATGTTTATTGGTGTGCCAATTGCCTTTGTTATCGGCATTGTCTCTTTTATCGGTGTATTCAGTATTGAAACACTTCCTGAAGTAACGGTACCAATAAGAATGTTGAATGGAATCGATTCTTTTGTGCTGTTGGCTGTACCATTATTTATCTTGGCTGCAAATTTGATGAATCACGGAAAAATTTCACAGAAGTTGATTGATTTATCGCTTTCTGTAGTAGGACACATAAGAGGCGGTTTGGCTCATTCGAATATTCTGGTCTCTATGATCTTTGCAGGTGTTTCTGGTGCAGCTCAAGCCGATACTGCAGGGGTCGGAAAAATACTTATTCCAAATATGAAAAAACAGGGATATGACACGGAAACTGCAGTTGCAGTGACTGCGGCATCTTCCACAATCGGTGTCATAATTCCGCCTAGTATACCCATGATTATTTTCGCTGGCTTAACAAATGCTTCTATTGGCGCATTGTTCCTAGGCGGCATTGTTCCGGGGATTTTAATAGGTCTTGGGATGATGATTTTCATATACATGATGGCCTTGAAAAAAGGATATCCACGATCAAAACGAGCATCTATGGGAACTTTCGTGAAGTTGGTTTTTGAAACATTACCAGCCTTATTAACGCCGGTAATCATCATCGGTGGGATAATTACAGGTTTTTTTACTGCGACAGAAGCTGCAGCAGTTGCGTCTCTTTATACGCTCGTCATTAGCATGTTTTATTATAAGACTTTAAAAGTTTCTGATTTACCAGGAATTTTAAAAGACACTTTAGCATTGAGTTCATTATCGTTGTTCGCTTTGGCAGCAGCAAGTGCACTGGGAGAATTAATGAGCTATTATCAGCTGTCTGTCTTAGCCCAGCAATTCTTTGTAGATAATGTTGGAACGAAATGGTTATTCATATTGATTATCATTGCGTTTTTCTTGTTTATCGGTACCTTCATGGATGCTATTCCAGCGATGATTTTGTTTGTCCCTATCATTTTACCGACAGCAACTTTATTTGAAATGGATCCAGTCCACTTAGGACTGATTGTCGTTATGACTTTAGCAATTGGGCTAATTACTCCCCCATATGGCTTATGTTTGTTATTAGCAGCAAAAATAGGCGGCTTGAGTATAGAAAAATCATTAGTGGCGGTATTGCCATATATCTTAATAGTTTTAGTGGTATTGCTGTTTGTAGCTTTCTTCCCGGATGTTGCGTTCTTTATACCAAAAATGATTAATCCAGGTTTGTTCTTGTAAATATTCAATAGAGAAAGGGCGATTTTATGGTTTCAAGAGAAATATTATCGAGTACAGGCTCGCTTATGCTTGTAAGAGTTAATCTTGCCAAGGGGTTCAACGGAGATGTCGATCAGCATCCTCAAGAACAAATCAGTTATATCGAGAAAGGCGCAGTAGAATTCGAAGTTGACGGCAATAAAAGAATTCTGCAACAAGGAGATACTCAATATATTCCTTCAAACGTAAAGCACCAAGTAAGGGTGATCGAAGAGTGCATTATCCTAGATGTTTTTACTCCTCTGCGTCAGGATATTTTGGATCAAGAGAAATAAGGTTGAAAAGGGAGAGAGTATATTCTCTCCTTTTTTGCATTTTGCACTTTTATACTAACTATGGAGGAGATGGGTGGCGAAATGAAGCAACAGCAAATAGGAATCATCGGTCTGGGAGTGATGGGGAGCAACTTGGCTTTAAACATAGAAAGCAGAGGATTTTCAGTATCTCTATATAATCGTTCCTTGGAAAAAACGGAACATTTTTTAACGAAGCAAGGATCAGGAAAAAAATTTACTGCATTTAAGGGGTTGCAGGAATTTGTTGCGTCATTGGAATGTCCTCGCAAAGTTCTGTTGATTGTCAAAGCTGGTGTTCCTACAGATGAAGTTATTGTATCACTTCTCTCTTTTCTGGAAAAAGACGATATTATCATAGATGGCGGCAACTCACATTTTAAAGATACCTATAGACGGAACGCTCAATTAAAAGAAAGTGGCATTCACTTGATGGACATCAGTTTTTCAGGAGGAGAGAAAGGCGCGCTGGAAGGTCCCGCCATCCTGCCAGGAGGAGCGAAAGAAGCTTATGAACAAGTAAAACCAATTTTGACTGCTATTTCGGCCAAAATAGAAGGACATTCCTGTTTTACTTATTTAGGTCCAAGCGGCACAGGACATTACGTGAAAATGGTTCACAATGGTATCGAGTATAGTGATATGCAATTAATTTCAGAAGCTTATTTTATTTTGAAACATGCAGTCGGTTTAGAGGTAAATGAAATTCAGGAAGTATTTCATGAATGGAACAAAGGGGAGTTAAACGGCTATTTAATCGAAATTACAGCTGACATTTTTGCGAAATTGGATCCTGATAGCGGTAAGGCGCTAATTGATATGGTTCTGGACACGGCAACACAAAAAGGGACAGGAAAATGGGCAAGCCAAAATGCCCTTGATTTAGGAGTGCCATTATCGATTATTACCGAATCTGTTTTTGCACGGGTGATGTCATCTTTAAAGGACGAGCGGGTCCATGCAAGCCAGTTAATTAAGGGACCGCAAAAAATAGTGATAGATAAAAGCAGAGATGAATTGGTTGAAGCTGTGCGGCGAGCACTGTATATGAGTAAAATATGCGCTTATACCCAAGGATTTGCACAATTGGCAGCAGCTTCTGAAGAATATGGATGGAACTTACCATACGGCAACATCGCAATGACTTTTAAAGGGGGATGCATCATCCGCGCACAGTTTCTGGATAATATCAATTCTGCTTACGAACGGAATCCTGGACTAACAAATCTATTACTGGATCCGTATTTTAAAAAAGTAGTAGAAAACTATCAAATAGCGTTGCGTCAGACTTTATCTATAGCAATTCAACAAGGCATTCCAGTACCCGCGCTATCCAGTTCACTTGCTTATTTTGACAGCTATCGAACAGCTAATTTACCAGCCAATTTATTGCAGGCACAAAGAGATTACTTTGGGGCTCATACGTATAAGCGAATAGATAAAGAAGGTTCTTTCCATACGGACTGGTCAGCTGACTGAGCTGAAAAATTGATGATAGGAGTGGAAAGTATGACAGAAAAAATAGATGCAAAGAAAAGAGCAGTTGGCGAAAAAGCAGTTGAATATATAAAGGATGGAATGGTCTTGGGTCTCGGATCCGGCTCAACAGTCTATTGGATGTTAAAAAAATTAGGGGAATATGTAAATGAGGGTTTAGAGATCACAGGGGTACCATCGTCTCTGCGAACAGAAGGGTGGGCCAAAGAATTTGGCATTCCACTAACAACTCTTTCGGAAGCGCGCCGATTGGATTTAGCCATCGACGGTGCGGATGAAGTAGACCCGTCCTTTAACTTGATTAAAGGAGGAGGGGGTTCATTGCTCCGGGAAAAGTTAGTCAACGACGCAGCAAATCAGGTGCTTATCGTAGTGGATGACAGTAAGTTGGTCAATCAGCTTGGCGCATTTCCATTGCCAGTCGAAATCGTTCCATTTGGGTGGGAAAATACCGCTGAGAAAATTTCGAAACTGCATTGCCGACCCAACCTAAGAAAAATTGATGGAGAAATTTTCATTACGAATAATGGAAATTACATTTTAGATTGTGAATTCAATAAAATAATTGATTCTGTTATGTTGCATCAATCCTTAAAAATGATACTGGGAGTCGTGGAGACCGGGTTATTCATCCAGATGGCGGATGTTATTCTGGTAAGTGGGAAAAACGGAGTTAGAATCTTGAAGAAGGAGGACCATCATGAATGAAATAGATGTTTTTACTTTAGGAGAAACAATGGTCGTATTTCAGTCGGACCAACTGCAATCCCTTGAATATGTGCAGCAATTCCCTAAAAGGATAGGCGGCGCTGAAACCAATGTAGCGATTGGCTTAAGTCGTTTGGGACATAAAGTAGGCTGGTTCAGCAAACTGGGCGAAGATTCGTTTGGGCAATATGTATACAAATCTGTCAGAGGCGAAGGGGTTGACACATCTTCTTGCATTTTTTCTGATGAGGCAGAGACTGGCGTCCTTTTTAAAGAGCAATTATCGCCAGAAGATATGAATGTCTATTATTATCGGAAAGGTTCAGCAGCCAGTCTTATGAAGCCTGAAGAATTAAATGAGAAGTACATCGCTCAAGCAAAAATTCTTCATATCACAGGCATCACTCCGGCTTTAAGTGAGTCATGTTATAGAACGGTTTTGAAGGTCATTAATATCGCAAAAGAAAATAATATGACCATTATCTTTGATCCGAACCTGCGTCTTAAATTATGGTCCTCAGAAAAAGCGAAAAAAGTATTGAATGAAATTGCATCTTTGGCAGACGTCATCCTTCCAGGGTTGGATGAAGGGCAATTTATGACAGGGAAAATGACATTAGAAGATGTTGCAGAATCATTGATGGGTGGTAAAGACAAAGTCATTATCATAAAAATTGGTAGTAAGGGTGCTTATTTGCATACGAGAAAAGAAAAAGTCATTATTGAAGGGTTTCCGATTCCTCAAATAATCGATCCGGTTGGAGCAGGTGATGGGTTTGCAGCAGGAATCATTGACGGCATTCTTAATAAGGAACCTTTAAAACAAACAGTCAAACGCGCCAATGCTATAGGAGCCATGGTGATGAAAGTAAAAGGAGATTTCGAAGGTTTGCCAAATTCACGGGCAATTGAACAGTTTATTAACCAGGTCGATAGAGTACGAGACATTAAGCGTTGAAAAAAATCATAGAAACTCTTTTACAGCAAGAAACTAAAAAATCAGCACCGGAAAAACCGGTGCTGATTTTTTATTGTTCAGTAGTCAGCAAAGAAAAACTGTATCCCTGTTCCTTGATGGCTAGAATCAATCTAGGGAGGATGGCCACCGTCTGCTCTACTTCATGCAGCAGGATGATGGCGCCGTCCTCGAGGTTTTCTGTAACGTACCGAATGATTTGGCTGGGGTCTTCTTTCAGTTCCCAGTCCATTGAAGCGACACGCCACATGACGGTCGTTAAGCCCAGTGCCTGGACTGCCTTTAATGTGTTGCTGTTGAAGCGCCCATAAGGAGGGCGGAAATAGCCGACCGGTGTGCCGGTTGTTTTTTCGATATGTGCAGCACTGTTGCGGATATCCTGATACTGCTCCTCGTAGGACAGCTGAACCAGATTCCGGTGTTTCATGGAATGTGTTCCGATGATATGGCCTTCATCAAGCACGCGCTGCCATGGCCTCGCCGGATACAGAAGGCGGGATTGCCAAAAGAACATGGCTTTTACATCTTCCTGTTTCAAGATATCCAGAATTTGCGGCAGCACTTTGCTTGGGCCATCATCAAAGCTGAGGACTACGGATTTTTTGCCGTGCAGCCGGTTGGAAGTAACGATTTGCGGGTGAGTAGAGTCGTACACGACCCTGGATTGATCGACTGCTCATGGACTTTTAATCATACAGATCATCTCCTTTCGCTGTTAAATTCCAGCGTCAAAAAATGCAGGTTGCGGATTGGCTGTATAGGTTTCACGGTATTCATCATTCGTGAAGTCTTCTGGCGGGCCATCAAAAATAAGCTTTCCATCTTTCAAGGCCAGAATGCGGGTGGCATACCGTTTTGCCAACTCAATGTCATGGACATTGATGATGGTCAACAGGTCCAAACGTTCATGCATTTCTGTCAGCAAGCTAAAGATGTGGTTCGAAGTGCCGGGATCGAGGCTTGCGACCGGTTCATCGCCCAGCAGGACTTTCGGCTGTTGGGCAAGCGCGCGGGCAATGCCGACACGCTGCTTTTGGCCGCCGCTCAGCTGTTCCACTTTCCGGTAAGCCATTTCCGACAGGCCGACATCCGCAATGACGCGTTTGGCCAACGCCAACTCATCAGCAGTGAACCAGCCGATCAGGTTTTTAAAAGAAGAACGGTAACCAAACATGCCCGTCAGGACATTCTGCATGACGCTCAAACGAGGAACCAGGCTGAAATGCTGAAAGATCATACCGGTTTCCCGGCGCACTTTGCGCAGCTTTTCTTCATTATGGCCAGAGATGTCCTTGCCGTCAAAATAAATTTCTCCGCTGGTCGGTTTTTGCAACCCGTTCAGACAGCGGATAAAAGTCGATTTCCCCGCACCGCTTTTTCCGAGCACACAAACAAAATCGCCTTTTTCAAGAGATAGGCTGATATCAGTCAGTGCTTCCACTTTGGTATCCGAATAATGTACAGACAGATTTTTCACTTGTATCATATAGCCACTCCTTTAAATGACGCGATTTCGAATAGTGCTGGCCAAAAAGTCGATGGCGATAACCATGATCATAATAATCAAGACATCCAGCGAAACGGAAGAGTATTGAAAAGTTTTAAAGTCATTGAACAGGCGTTGGCCGATTCCGCCGCCGCCGATAAAGCCCAGGATAAGCGAAGTGCGGATGGCTACTTCAAAACGATAGAAAAACTGGGAGAGGACGTTCGGCCAGATTTGTGGAAGGATGCTGAACAGGTTAGCCAGCCATTTTTTCGCGCCAACAGCACGCATCGCTTCCTGGGGGCCAGGGTCAGCTGCTTCAATCAATTCTGAGACCAGTTTTCCAAAGACGCCGACATTATGGAACATGATCGCGATGACTGCTGGAAAAGGTCCGAGGCCGAGCGTCGTCAATAGGATCAAACCAAAGACGATTTCAGGGATCGAACGGACAAAACTAAGTGCCACACGGGTAAAGTGGAAGAGAGATTTGGAAGGCGCCGTATTGCGTGCCGCAATGAAGCTGATCGGCAAAGCGATCAATAAGCCGAAGACACTGCCCAAAAAGGCCATCGCCAAAGTCTCGAGTGTATCTTCCACCATACCTGGAAGTTTAGAAAAGTCCATTGGCCACCACTGGGACAGGAAGTCAATCATATTGCGGAAGTCCTTGAACTTGGAAAGATCAAATTCCGTTATCCGCATGCTGAAAAAGATCAGCACAAGGATGATTATCACGGTAATGAAATTACTTTTTTTAAACCACAAGCTGATCAACTCTATTCTTCAATGATTCCTTGCTTTATAGCGGCTTGCTTGATGCTTTCATAATCTGCATTGTCAGCTTCTGTAAAGCCGGTAGCGCCAAATGCATCAAGGATTTCAGGATCTTCTATCGCCAAAAAGGCTTCACGCAGTTTTGCGACAGTGTCATCGTCTGTGCTTTCAAGCACAGCCCATGGATACTGGAATAATGGTTCAGATTCCCAAACGATTTTCAATTGCTCGCCATCAATTTTGCCTGATTCCAATAGTTGATTGTAGATGGCGCTATCGATGGCACCCGCGTCCACTTGTTTGTTCTGGACAGCAAGTGCTGTCGCGTCATGCGATCCGGTAAAGCGGACAGTTTCAAACTGATTTTCCTGTTCGGATTCATAGACGCCGCGATCCTGTAATTCAATCGACGGAATCAATGAACCGGAAGTGGAATTCGGGTCTCCAAAAGCGAACTGGACTTCCCCTGGATTTTCCAATAGTTCATCTAAAGAAGTAGCGGGATTGTCTTTGTGCGTGATGATATGGGCATTGTAGAATGGTTCGCCATCAACCAGTTGCGTGATGATTGCCTTGGCATTGCTGTTCGCTTCAGCGATGACATAAGTTAACGGGCCAAGGTAAGCCATATCGATCTGGTCATAATTCATTGATTCCACGACACCATTGTAATCGGGGTAAACTTCAATTTCCACTTCGCGATCCAATTCTTCGCTTAGGATGGTTTGCAGCTTGTCCATTGCCGTTTGCATTTCGCCTTCTGTCTGGGCAGGAATTACACCGATTGTGAAGGGTTCTTCGTTTTCAGCAGCTGTTGAACTTTCATTTTCAGATGAATCATTTCCGCAAGCGGATAGGAATAAGGCCAACAAAAGCATAGAGCCAGTTAAATGCCATTTTTTCAATACAAGCACCTCTTTATATTTTTGGTATGCAGCTGACAATAAAACAAGGACTCCAACAGAGTCCTTGTCCAAAGCTTAGCTATTGCTGCTTTTAAGCTTCTCATTGTTTGAACAGCAATCTCTTATCTTACGTGAATACGTCCAGCATTTTCACTTGTCACATTCCCGATGATGGCGGATTGGACATTGTGGTCCTGCAGTTCACGCTGCATTGCATCAGCTTCCGCTTCTGGAACAGAAATCAGCAGGCCGCCTGACGTGACTGCATCGCATAGAATCAATTGATCAATTTCACTGATGTTGTCAGCAAAATCGATGTCATTCGCGAGCCATTGGCGATTTTTGTATGTGCCGCCTGGGATGACGTTTTTTTCTGCAAGTTCTTTCGCGCGGGAAAGAACAGGGACATCTTGATTGATTACTGTGACGCCGACGTTTCCGCCTTTGGCGATTTCCATCGTATGGCCAAGCAAACCAAATCCGGTAACATCCGTACAGGCGTTGACGGTGTAATTTTCCATCACTTCTGCTGCGGTTTTATTCAACGTGGCCATGACAGTCATGACTTCGTCCAAATCTTCTTTTTCCAGGATGCCTTGCTTGATGGCGGTGGTTAAAATACCCACGCCGATCGGCTTGGTCAAAATGAGGCGATCACCTGGTTTTGCACCTGCATTGGAGCGGATGCGGTCTGGGTGGATGGTGCCTGTAACAGAAAGTCCGAATTTAGGTTCCTGATCGTCAATCGAGTGTCCGCCTACTAAAGTGGCACCCGACTCTTTGACCTTATCGGAAGCGCCAGCCAGAATGTCGGCTAAGATGCTTTTATCCAGTGTATTGATCGGGAAAGCAACGATATTCATGACCGTCAGTGGCTTGCCGCCCATAGCATACACATCGCTTAAGGCATTAGCAGCCCCAATTTGGCCGAACATATAGGCATCGTCGACAATTGGAGTAAAGAAATCCAGTGTCTGGACCAATGCGGTTTCATCATTAATTTTATAAACTCCTGCATCGTCAGCTGTTTCCAGGCCGACCAGCAAGTTGGGATCATCTACATTTTTCGGTAAGTGACGCAGAACCTGCGCCAGGTCCTCAGGACCAATTTTGCAGCCTCAACCACCTTTTGTAGATAAAGAAGTGAGTCGTACGCTTTCTTTTTCAACCATGTAAATCTCTCCTTTTTCACCTTCGATTACTGTTTTCCATCATCGAAAAGCTGATCTATTTTAAAATCTGTCGATAAACCTTCAGCAAAGTTTCAGCTTCGCGTTCACTGGAATGATATTGCTTCACATAAGCTTCAGCGAACTGGCCGATGCTTTGCCTTATTTTGTTATTATTCATGAGCTCTTCCCCATAATCAAGGAATTCGTTTCGGGTTTTGTATAAAAACCCTGTTTCCCTATCGGAAATGATGCCGCTGTTCCCTGGAATGTCTGAAGCAAGCACTGGCAGAGCATAGCCCATTGCCTCTAATATGGTTGCCGGCTGGCCTTCCGACAGCGAGGTATTCAAAACAACATCCGTCTCCCGGTAAACGGAACCCATGTCTTCATGCGGTACTTGGCCCAGGTAACGGATCCACTCTTTGTGGCGGTCGACAAGTTCCAGGACAACAGTGCCTTCCTCTTCTTCAAGGATGGGGCCGACGAGCCATAGCCGAAGCTTTGGATAATCCGCATGCAGCTCCTGCAGCATTGAAATTGCTGCAGGGATATTTTTTACTTTACGGATACCGGCAGGCAAGAAAAACAAGAAGCTGTCCGGTTCTTTTGTAAAAGGTGAAACTCCCGGTGGAGAGGGGTAGTTTCCTTGAGGCATGACGAAGATTTTTTCGGCCAGTCCGGGAAGTTCCTTCAGCAGCAGCCCCCTGGCTTTTTCGTCAAACACATGAATGGCTTCTGCTCCATTCAAGGAAGCCAAGACGTCGGCCCGTTTGTCGGGATTAAAAAGATCCTGGTTAAGATCGGTCCCTGTGATGGTCACAATATAATGGGCAGGCTTATGATCCAGCTTTTGAAGAAACTTATAGAAATTATAGGCATGGAATCCATGAACGATATCAGCAGCTGGAAATGAACGGATGGCCTTCTCGTCTGTTGTCGAGATGATTTCCGTCTCGACGCCCAGTTTTTCAAGATTGTCTGATATGCGTTGAACCGTTATGGTATTTCCGCGAAGTTGCGGGTAATTCGGTGAAGCTAACACAATTTTCATCTTCTTCATCCTTTGATCCAACGTTTTGAAGTCCTGAACACTTGGGCTCTCTTAAATTATCCTAAAACAAAGTAAGTTTGTCACTTAAGTCGTCTTTCGTTCCATAAAAAAAAGATTGCCATTATGGCAACCTTTTTAGCCTCGTGTTTTCGTGTTTCTTATTGTATAGCTTCGGCGCCCAGATTCGACAGGCGCTTACGCTTTTCTATTGTCCAGCTTCGGCACCCAGTCCCTCGAGTCGCTTCAGCCTTGCCAGCAATGGCAGAGAACGCCATTACCGGTAAGACTTCCAGCGCTTGTCGGAGGCCCGCAGGATGCGGGTCAACTAAACGTTGCGACAGGAAGTCGCGTTTTTAGGTTAGCATCCTCAATCGGGCACCTCAGCATTTCTATTGTCCAGCTTCGGCACCCAGATTCTAGAGTCATAAGCCACTCTGGCTGTGCGGCTGAAAACATGCCGCTTCGCCAGCGCGTCTTATGCCCGTCGAATCTACACGGGTGCCTCAGCATTTCTGTATGTATTGGCGGGATTGTGTGGGAATCGAACCCACCGAGCCTGGCACGCAGGCCCCTCAGGGTTTTGAAGACCCAGGAGGACACCAGTCACCCATCCAACCCCATGGTATTGTCGACCGACCTGTATCAGTTTATACCGAAAAAAAGATCTGCGCAAGAATGGGGCTTGGCTATAAAGACAGAGAGGGATGCTCAGGCTTGAAACAGCCTGTGGGGAGGACTAAAGTAAAGGAAGAAGCGATTAGAAAAGGCGTGTGAAAAAGATGGAAGAACGATATTTTACAATCGGCATGGCAGGCCATATCGATCATGGCAAAACCAGTTTGACAAAAGCTTTGACGAATGTCGACACGGACCGTTTGATAGAAGAAAAGGAACGGGGAATTTCCATTGAATTGGGCTATGCGCCTTTGCAGTTGGAAGACGATGTCTTTGTGTCGGTTGTCGATGTGCCGGGGCATGAGCGGTTTATTCGCCAGATGATCGCGGGTGTTGCCGGAATCGATTTGGTTGTGCTGGTGGTGGCGGCGGACGAAGGCATCATGCCGCAGACCGAAGAACATCTGGAAATTCTGCAATTTTTGGGTGTGAAACACTGCATCGTGGCCATTTCAAAAATAGACCGTGTTGATGAAGTGATGCTGGAATTGGTGACGGATGATATTAGGGAACGGCTGTCGGAGACTGTTTTTCGCGACGCTCCGTATGTCACGCTTGATAGCCTTTCCGGTACAGGAATCGATGAATTGAAGCAAACGATTTTGGAGGAATTGAAAACTGCCGAATTCCGTGATGCCTATGGTTCATTCCGTTTGCCGATCGACCAGGTTTTTTCGGTACAGGGGCAAGGGACCGTCGTTAGGGGAACCGTCTATGAAGGCGTGGTCCGAAAAGCGGCTCAGCTGCTGATTTTGCCGGCGGGGATTCCGGTGAAAGCGAGACAAATTCAAGTGCATCATGAGGAGCGCGAGCAGGCGCGAGCCGGGCAGCGGACGGCCATCAACCTTGGCGGAATCGAACGGACAGCCATAAAGCGGGGAGATGTGCTGGTGGATTCAGAGCATTTCCTGGTGACGGATACGATCGACGTCGCTTTGCAGGTGATTGGCCGGAAATTCGCGCCGCTTAAGCAACGCACTGCTGTCAGGCTTCATATAGGAACATCTGAAGTGATGGGCAAAATCGTCTTTTTCGACCGCAAGGAGCTGGAAGGGACGCCGGATGAAGTGTTATGCCAAATTCGCTTGGATGAAAAGATTGTAGTACGCCGGGGAGACCGTTTTATTTTGCGGCGGCCAAGTCCGATGGAGACGATCGGCGGCGGCTGGATCATTCAGCCAAGCGGAGGCAAGTACCGCTTCGGCAAGGAAACCATTGAGATGCTTCGTCATCAACAGACAGGGACGCCTCAGGATTTAGTGGCCGATGCCCTGAGCAAATCACTGCTGCTCGATCAGCAGCAGCTGATGCAGCAGACATCGCTGGATGACGGCACCCTGACAGAAACTCTGGCGGAAGGTTTGGCTTCTGGGATCTGGCTGGAAATCCCACGCCAAGGCTATAGCTTGAGCAAGACTTTCATTAAAATAAAAGATCAGTTACTGGCAAGGCTGGAGCAGTTTCATGAAGAATTTCCCATGCGAAACGGCATGGGAAAGGCTGAGCTGATCCAGTCAGTAAGCGCCTCTTATCCGAAACCGCTGCTTGAATTCAGCCTGAATTTATTGATGGAGCAAAATGAACTAGAACGAACTGGCCAATTCGTGGCATTGAAACGATTTAGCCCGCATCTTCCGAACAAATGGCGTGCACGAATGGAGCAGGTTGTCGGCTCTCTGGAAAAGGATGGCTTCCAAGCTGAGAAATGGGAAACGTATTTTACAGACAGTCCGTTGCCGAAACTGGAAATTGCGGAACTGACAGCTTATTTGATTGAGCGCGGACAGGCGTATCGCTTAAGGGAAGATACGCTCATCCACCGTACGGCTTTCGAACAGGCTTTAAACCAGCTGCGGTTGAACACGGGATCTTCCTTTGACTTAAAGCAGGCGAAAGACATCCTCAATCTGTCACGGAAATACATGATTCCGTTTTTGGAGCTGTTGGACGGGCTGAACTATACAAGGCGGTCAGAAGATCAGCGTTACTGGATGGAGGAAAAATTATGAAACAGTACTTGCGGCAGCTGCCGGCAATCCACGAATTGCAGAAAGACCCACGCTTTGAAGAACTGAAAAAAGACTTCAGCTTGAACGATGCGCAGCTGACGGACTTTCTGCAGCAGGAAGTCGGCAGTTTGCGGAAGAGCATATTGGCAGAAGAGCCGCTGACCAAGGAGACAGTCCTTGATTTTGCGGGACAGCTTTTCAAGTCGGTTGAAACACGCGTCAATAAGTGGCAGGGGGACCGGTTGGCACGGGTGATCAACGGCACTGGGACCGTGCTGCATACCAATTTGGGGCGGTCCCGTTTAAGCGATGCGGCAATTGCCCACGTGGCAAAAACAGCAGGGGATTATTCCAACCTCGAATATCGTTTAATGGAAGGGAGTCGCGGATCGCGCCATGACATCATCGAAGATTTATTGTTGGAAGCAACCGGTGCAGAAGCAGCGATGGTGGTGAACAATAATGCGGCAGCGGTATTTCTGATATTGAGCGCGCTGTCTAAAGGGCGGGACGTCATCGTTTCCCGTGGGCAGTTGGTTGAAATCGGCGGTTCTTTCCGCGTGTCCTCCATCATGGAAGAAAGTGGTGCACAGCTCGTTGAAGTGGGAACGACCAATAAAACGCATCTATTCGATTACGAAGATGCAGTAAATGAAGAAACTGCCATGATCATGAAAGTGCATACCAGCAATTTCAAGATGATCGGCTTTACGGAAACGGTGGAGACTCCCAAACTGGTTGAATTGAGCGGAAAGCACCAAGGCCTGATCTTTTACGAAGATTTGGGGAGCGGTGCGCTTTACGACTTTAAGAAACATGGCATCGGAGAAGAGCCGCTTGTCCGTGAAGTGATCCAAAGCGGTGTGGATCTTGTTTCGTTCAGTGGCGATAAGCTGCTTGGTGGTCCACAGGCCGGATTGATCGCCGGCAGGAAAGACCTGATCGACCGGTTGAAAAAGCATCAATTGGCGCGTGTCCTGCGTGTGGATAAGATGACACTGGCAGCGCTGGAAGAAACCTTGAAAAGCTATTTGTCGGGGCCGGAGAAAATCGCTGAACTGCCGACTGTCCGGGATATTATCCGTTCAGCTGATGACATTAAGCTTCAGGCACAGTCGTTTATAAACAAGTTGCAGTCGGATTCCCATAATTACCACAGCGAGCTTCAGGAAAGCACCTCGCAAATAGGGGGCGGCACCATGCCGGGAGTGGAGATTCCCACTTATATTGCAGCGATTCACCATAGCTCTTTAAGTGCCGAACAATTATCGGTTGAATTAAGGCAGGCAACGCCGGCGATTGTGTCCCGGATCCAGGAAGAACGGGTGTGCATCGATTTCCGGACCATCGCCTCTTCCGAAATGAAAGACTTGCTGGCCGGATTCCTCGCCTGCGATTAAATGTGTCTATATCTTCCTGATCTGAGTTAAAGCGGCCATCGCACAAACCTGCGATGGCCGCTTTTGCTGTGGGATGAATTTTTGCTGGAGAAGCTCTATAATTTATACTAAGAGCGTTGCATAGGAGGCAGAGCAGTGAAGATTGTGATAGCACCTGATTCATTTAAAGGAAGCATGACAGCGATAGAAGCAGCCGAGGCGATGGCTGAAGGAGTTCTGGAGGCTTCTGCGGACGCAGAGCCGGTCTTGTTGCCGACGGCTGATGGTGGAGAAGGCACATTGGCAGCGCTGATCGCTTCAACTGGTGGGAAAGTGGTTACAGCTGTGGTGGAAGATCCACTCGGACGGAAAATCACAGCGCAATATGGTGTGCTTGGAGACCAGGAAACCTGTGTAGTGGAATTGGCGGAGGCTTCGGGGCTGACTCTTTTGGCTGCTGAGGAACGCAACCCTCTGCTTGCTTCAACCTATGGGACTGGTGAACTGATCGCCCATGCATTGGATGCAGGCTACCGAAAGTTCATCATCGGCCTTGGCGGCAGTGCGACCAATGATGCGGGAATCGGCATGCTTCAAGCTCTGGGCATGAAATTCCTTGATGTTCATGGTGTGGAATTGGGACCGGGCGCTGTGGCGCTGAAAGGCCTATCGAAAATTGATCTCTTTGGATTCGACAACCGGATCATGGAGAGCCGTTTTTTGATTGCCAGTGATGTTGAAAATCCCTTGATTGGCCCCCATGGAGCGTCAGCCGTCTTTGGTCCGCAAAAAGGGGCGACGCCTGAAATGGTGCAGACACTCGATGCTATCTTAACGAATTTTGCGGATATCGTGGAGCGCTTTACCGGTACAGCGCTGCACCATAAAAAAGGGGCAGGGGCTGCCGGCGGAGCAGGAGGCGCATTTCAAGCATTCTTCTTGGGCGAAATTCGAAGGGGAATCGATGTTGTTCTGGAATCTATGGCTTTTGAAGAGCAATTGCTTGATGCCGATCTTGTGCTGACTGGAGAAGGCAAAACTGATGTGCAGACGCTATCGGGAAAAGCTCCGTTCGGTATTGCGGAATTGGCCGGCCGCCACGGGAAACCGGTCATCCTGATTTCTGGGATGGTCGATGAAACAGATCGAGCCCAGTTATCGCCTTATTTTACCGAAGTCCATGCCGTAGCCGATGACGGGATTTCACCTGAAGAATCCATGGCAGATGCTTTTGGCTATGTGAAAATAAAAACCAGGCACGTCCTGGAAAGTTATTTGAAGAAAAACAAGCTCCAGTAATCTAAAAAGGTGAATCGGGAAATAACCGATTCACCTTTTTAGATAGTAATGTCATCTATTTAAGACAGCATGTTCTTTGTAGTCAAAAACGATATCGGGAAGAATGGAAGGGTCAACCCTGTCCCAAATCAGTTGGTCGCGCGTGGCCTTGTCCACCCAAAAAGACATGACGCGCTCATCCTTTACTTTGTTGCCGGAGTCGTGAACCGGATAAATCCACGAAATGGAGATATCGTTCAATTGGTCGATTTCCGATAAAGGGCCAAGTATGTCTATAGCTTGCTGCCGCATAGTTTGTTGTGTTGAAACCATGGTGAATCCTTTATCTGCATTCAAGGCAAGTTCTGCATCCCAGCCTTCCGAAACGCGGGAAACCGAAATGCCGTCAATGCGTTTTTTGTCCATATTGCTCTGTTCCCCAAGGTGTCGGGTGATGACAGTCTGCAGATCGGTTTGCAGGCTTTTTTCTTCCTGTGATTCGGGCATCAACAGCCAACCGCCTATAGCAATCAAAACGATGGCTGCCACGATCAGCCAAGCCCGGAAGCTAGAACGCTGCTGCTTTTTTTTATGTGTTTTAGCCATTGTTCGATCCCTCCATTCTTGCTTTCATTATAAAGGCAATTCTGGGAATAGAAAAACAAGGCGGGAAATTTCACTAGCCTTCTTTTTTTGAAAAGTTCATGGCGGCCTTGCCGAAAACCGTTATACTGAAAAAAGAATATGGATTATTCTTAACATCAATTTTGAAATTCTTTAGTAGAAGAAGAACGTATTTTCCATGAAACGAGGAGAACGCCATGAAGCAATCTGACAAGCAGCAGGTAATGCTGCAAAGCTATATCGAATCACCGGAAAAGGTCAGGAAACTTTACCGCCGCACTTTATGGATCGTCGTGCTGTCACAGATTTTCGGCGGAGCGGGCCTCGCTGCCGGAGTGACGGTCGGCGCCCTTCTCGCACAAGACATGCTCGGAACGGACCGCTTTGCCGGCGCACCGGTTGCCCTGTTCACGCTGGGTTCCGCAGCGGCAGCGCTCATCATCGGCCGGCTGTCCCAACGCTTCAGCCGGCGGACCGGTTTGGCTTCAGGCTTCTTGGCTGGAGGCATCGGGGCAATCGGAGTGGTCGTAGCGGCCTTATCGGATAATATCGTTCTTTTATTTTTGTCGCTGTTGATCTACGGGGCCGGAACCGCCACGAATCTGCAGGCGCGTTATGCGGGCACAGACCTGGCAACTGTTAAGCAGCGGGGAACGGCCATCAGCATTGCGCTGGTTTCAACGACCTTTGGTGCGTTTGCCGGGCCGAACCTGATCGGTGTCATGGGCAGGTTTGCTGAGTCTATCGGCATTCCAGCTTTGGCTGGCCCATTTATCTTAGCGGCCGCAGCGTATAGTTTGGCGGGCGTGGTCCTGCTGATTTTCCTGCGTCCGGACCCATTGCTGGTTTCAAAAGCGATAACGGAGCATCAGCAAGAGCTTGCACTGAGCGCAACAGACATGGAACCGGTAGAGGAGACTCCGGTCAATAAAAAAGGCGTCATGCTGGGGGCTGCCGTCATGGTGCTCACCCAATTGATCATGTTTGCGATCATGACGATGACGCCGATTCATATGGGGCATCATGGGCATGGCCTTGGAGATGTCGGCTTAGTCATCAGCATCCATATAGCGGCGATGTACCTGCCGTCGATCGTCACAGGCATCCTTGTCGACAAGCTGGGACGGATTGTCATGTCCATAGCAGCCGGAGTGACATTCATGGCTGCCGGAATTGTGGCTGCACTGGCGCCGAGCGATTCCTTGTTCGTATTGATTGTCGCACTGGCTCTTCTCGGGCTTGGCTGGAATTTCGGGTTGATCAGCGGAACCACCCTCCTTGTCGACTCGACCCATCCATCTACGCGGGCCAAAACGCAGGGCACTGTTGATGTATTGGTTGCGCTGGCAGGGGCGACAGGCGGCGGGATTTCTGGAATGGTCATGGCGCAGTCCAGTTACGCTGTGATGTCTTTAGGCGGCGGATTTCTTGCGCTGATCTTGATTCCTGTCGTTCTTTGGTCTACAAAAAAGACTGTGAAGGTGGATCTTTGAATAAGTTGAAATGGAGAGTTTGATTTTTGTCTCCTATCTAAAGTGGAAGGGAGCTTGTCTGTCCATGGGATTTCTAGTTGTAATCATCTTGCTGGTCTTTCTTTTTGACTTCGTTAAATTGCATAAGCAAAACGATGCGTTGATCAAGCAAAATGAACAAGTCATTGAACTCTTGAAAGAAATAAAGGATAAATAGCGTGGAATAAAAAACTTTTATCCAAAACCTATGGCGTTATGCGAAAATTAAGAGCGCGGCTCAATAGAAAAAAGCTCAGTCCACTTATGTGGGCTGAGCTTTTTCAGAAATAATCGCTTATGGGTTCGTCGACCAAAGACCAGCCGATTTCAATAACACACGTGGGTGCAACTTCAATTGGGCCACCATCATTTCAGCCAGGTCTTCCGGCTGCATGACTTTATCCGGGTTGCCGTCAGTCAGGTTTGCTTCAATTGCCAAGTCAGTGGCAACCGTGCTTGGTGTTAAGGCGCTGACGCGGATATTGTGTTTTCTGACTTCCAGCATCAACGATTCCGTCAATCCCATAACGCCGAACTTAGAGGCACTGTAAGCACTTGTAACAGGTGCACCTTTTTGTCCAGCTGTGGATGAAATATTGATGATATCGCCTGCTTGGCGCTCGATCATTTGAGGCAGTACTGCGCGAGTCACGTAATAGACACCCATCAGGTTGGTGTCGATAATCTCTTTGAACTCTTCAGGTGATAGCTCAAGGAACTTGCCGAATTTGCCGATGCCTGCATTGTTGATCAGAATATCAATCGATCCGAGCTCAGCTGCGATATGTTCGACTGCTGCATTGACCGCTTCTGGATCCGCTACGTCAGCCACAGCAAATACAGTTTTGATCCCGTACTGCTCCAACTCCGCTGCAACTTTTTCCAGGTTTTCAGCCGTACGTCCGACCAATCCTACATTTATGCCTTCCGCTGCAAAAGCGATGGCCGTAGCCCGGCCAATTCCTTTTCCAGCTCCTGTAATCAACGCATTTTTTCCTGTTAGCTTCTGCATGTAAACCGCTCCTTTAGTGTAAATCCAATTCCTTCATCAGTGTAGCAAATTCCCATCGAAAAGCCTTGCTCAAGAGCTTAGAAATGAAACTGCCTCTTGAAAAAAGAAATAAAAAAACAGCAGAAAAGATTTCTGCTGTCAGTTGGGCTATTAATCAAGGAATTGCGTATCTGTCAATAAAGCAAAATCAGGCTGTTCTTTCAAGAACTTCAAGTCAAATGATGAATCGCCGAATGCCTGGATCTCTTCAGGAGAAATGGCGGTATCAAAGATCATATTTTCCCAAGCTCCATCAATGATAGAAGCTTCCAGTTTTTGGCCAGTGATGTCATCGATTGTATTGATGGTGATTTCTTTTGCCTGATCCGGATTTTGGGCGATAAATTCAGTCGCTTCTTTATGTGCGTCGACAATGCCTTGGACCATTTCCGGATTTTCTTCAATCAGTTTATTCGAAGTTACCAAAACAGAAGCCGGCAATGTCGTACCGAATGAAATTTCATCCGGCTCGATGATCACCTTTGCGCCTGTGTTTTGCTTCAGTACAGATGCCCAAGGTTCAGGGGCGACTGCAATATCCACTTTTTCAGTGGCGAACATCGCTTCGTATTGAGCCGGGTTGCCCGTTTGGTGAAGCATCTCGCCGCCGATGCGGTTTGAAGTGATGCCGTGTTCTTTCATGAAGGTTTCAAATTGAACGTCGTGTGTGCAGCCGACGCGCGGAGTAATGAAGGTCTTGCCTGCAAAATCTGCGACGGATTCAACGCCGCTGCCTTTTCTTGCCATGACCACCGTACCACCTGAAGCACCGCCGGCAATCATCGTAACATCTGCGCCATTTGTGTAATTGTTCATTGCGGGACCAGGCCCTACAAGGCCGGCATCGATATCACCGGTTTTCAGCGCAGTCATAAAGTCTGCGCCATCAGCGAATGTAACGTATTCAACGGCAGTACCGTCCGCCAGATTCTTTTCATACAGTTCCTGGTCTTTAGCGACCATTGCGGGCACGTGATCAAGGTTCGGGAAATAACCGATGGTAACAGAAGATGAATCTTCGCTTGCGTCAGGTGAACCACAAGCTGCCAAAACACCAACCAAAGCGACAGGTGCAATAAGTGAAAAAATACGTTTCATAAGATGAACTCCTCCTGTGTGTTTAACTAGTACTTCGGGATATGCTTTGCTGCAACTCTTATTTTTTAAGTCTCCAGTCCCCAACGCTTGAGGACGTTCTTTTCGATCCGCTGGAAAATCATCAGGTCGACAATTGCGCCGACGACGCCGATGATGATCATCACGCCGATCACCAGCGACATATTGCCGAAATCGGATGCATAGCGCAGCGTGTAGCCGAGTCCGGGGCCGGAACTGAGAAGTTCTCCGGCCATCAACGCCCGCCAGGCAAATGCCCAGGCCAGGCGTGCCCCTGTAACGAAATAGGGGACAGATGCCGGAATGATCACTTTGATGAACAGATCCAGTCCGTTCGATCCCATGGTCCGTGCTGCTTTGATGAACAAGGGATCGACGTTTTTGATGCCGGTCCGGACATTGAGGATCATAACGAAAGTTCCGCCCAGGATAACGACGAAAATGATGGAGCCTTCGCCGAGGCCGAACCACATCATTGCGAGAGGCAGCCAGACGATGCTTGGCACACTTTGCAGCGCGAGCACCAAAGTTCCAAGTGTTTCATCCGCCGTTTTTGAGCGCGCCAGCAGGATGCCGACGCCGGTGCCGATGATGACTGCTGCAACCAAACCGATCAGCAGCCTGCGGAAACTGGCAATCAAGTCGTAGACTAAGGTCATATCAGCGAATCCCGCTACCAGCGAATCATAGACGCTGACAGGGGACGGGAGGATGGTTTCGTGCCACAGTTCAAAGCGGGAACCCAGTTCCCAGAAGACAATGAGCGCAGCGAAGAAAATAATTCGTTTAACTGCCGGCTTCATATGCTTGCTCCTCGTCTATGACTTTATCGATTTCTGTTTTCAAAAGAGCCATGATCTGCTCTTCCAATGCAGCGATTTCCTGACGGTGCTGTTCACGGGGGCGTGGGATATCCACTGTGATATCAGTCAGGATAGTTCCGGGACGCGTACCCATGACGATGATGCGGTCAGACAGTTTAATTGATTCTGAAATGCTGTGGGTGACAAAGACGATGGTCTTTTTCGTATCGATCCAAATTTCCTCAAGCTGGCCATGAAGCCGGCTTCTCGTCTGTTCATCCAATGCGCCAAACGGTTCGTCCATCAACAGCACGGCAGGGTCCATCGCCAATGACCGGGCAATCGATACACGCTGTTGCATGCCTCCGGATAATTCGTGGGGATAATGGGTAGGATAATTGCTGAGCTGCACCATCTTCAAAAAATGATGGGCGCGTTCCAAGCCCTCTTTTTTGGACATTTCTTTACGTAAAGGGAACATGACATTTTCTGTGACATTCATCCATGGAAATAGGGCGGCCTGCTGGAACACCATGCCCCGGTCTTTTCCGGGCTTCACGACTTTTTTGCCATCCACGATGATGTCGCCTGAAGTCGAGCTGACAAGTCCTGCAATCATTGACAATAACGTGGACTTGCCACAGCCGGATGGGCCAAGAATGGAAACGAATTCTCCTTTTTGGATCGATAGGTCGATGTCTTTTAATACAGTGTTCGGTTTATTATTTTTATCGAAATAGACTTTGTTGATTTGTTTGGCTTCAATAAACATAATGGGTCACCGGCAATAAAACCTACCTTTCCTATCGGATAATATTATTAAAGTATAGTAGAATGATAGGGATTGTCAAGTTGAGATTGCTGAAAAAACAGTTTTTTTGTTGGAATAATAATACATTGAAGAAATTCCAGGATATTTCAGCAGTCAGCAAGATAACAATTGCCCATGAATGGGGAGTTGCTGATTGGATCAATCAAAAAATACAGGCAGATCCGAAATGCTCGGATCTGCCTGTAAATAAGGGGGGATTTCACTTTTCTCAGTGAGTGATGGAGAACTTTCCACTGATTGCTGGTACTGTTTATTCGTTGAATAGGTTCATGCTTAAATAGCGTTCGCCGGTATCTGGAGCGATGCACAGCACTTTTTTTCCTGTGCCGAGGCGCTTGGCAAGTTCAATTGCTGCATAAATAGTGGCGCCGGCGGATGGTCCGACGAAAATTCCTTCTTCGCGCGCAACTCTTTTAAAAATGTCAATGGCATCTTCATCGTTGATTGCCATAATCTCATCGTAAACTTCGGTATTGAGGATATCGGGAATGAACCCTGGGCTTGTACCGACTAATTTATGTTTACCGGGTTTTCCGCCAGACAGTACAGGAGATCCTTTCGGCTCCACAACAACAATGTAAAGTTCCGGAAGATGCTCTTTTAAGGTTTCGCCAGTGCCGGTGATGGTGCCGCCGGTTCCTGCAGACGCCACGAACGCATCCAGTTTGCCGTCCATCTGCTCGAGAATTTCCATTGCCGTGGTAGTCCGGTGGATATCCGGATTTGCCTTGTTTTCGAATTGCTGCGGGATAAAGCTGTTCGGAATCTCTTTTTGCAGCTCCATCGCTTTGCTGATTGCTCCAGGCATCTTGTCATCGCTTGGCGTCAGCACAACCTCAGCGCCGAATGCCTTCAATAGATTGATGCGTTCTTTTGTGGCGTTATCAGGCAAGACCAGGATAGAGCGGTAGCCCTTTGCGGCGGCGACCATGGCAAGGCCGATTCCTGTATTGCCGCTTGTCGGTTCGATGATGGTGGCGCCTTTTTCGATCAGGCCTTCTTTTTCGGCCACTTCGATCATATTGAAAGCGGCACGGTCTTTGACGCTTTTTGATGGATTGAACATTTCCAGTTTAACAAAAACATCCGCGGCTCCTTCTGGAACGATGCGGTTCAGTTTTACGACCGGTGTATCGCCGATCAATTCGATGATATTATTGTATGGTTTCAATGGGAAAACAACCTTTCTTGATTATGGTATGGATCTGTATATTGTTTAGGAGGATCAATAATTGCTGAAATGCTCAAACTGGAGTTTTCAGTTGACGATAGGAAATCCAAACTTTATTGTACTAGTATAACGCATTTTTGTTAATCATATTGGATTGGTCGGTTTAAAAAATGAGGAGAGTGCATAATGGAAAAGATACCTTTGATTGTCAGTACAGAGTGGTTGGAGCAGCGTTTGGATGACCCGAAATTGCGTATTGTGGATGCCACAACGTTTATGGATATTCCGGAAGATGGCGGGGCACCTTCCGTTCAATCAGGAAAAGCTTCTTATGAAGAAGAACATATTCCAGGGGCGGTTTATGCCGATCTGCTGAACGAATTGTCGGACCCGGAATCGCCATTGCCGTTTATGGCCCCGCCGCGCGCTCATTTTGTTGAAAAGATGACCGGGTTGGGAGTTGGAGACGATCATTATACCGTTATCTATGACCAGGGCGCATTGGTGAAAAACCCAGTGGTTGCTGCCTATTGGGCATCACGACTGGCTTGGCAGATGACGTATGAAGGCTTTGAAAATATAGCGATTTTGGACGGCGGTTTGCCGAAATGGAAAGAGGAGAACCGGCCGTTGACGGCTGCTCCAGGAAACTATTCGCCCGCAGCTTTCGCTGGGCAGCGCCGACCGGAATTGCTTGCCACCAAAGAGGATGTACGGCAGGCGATGGACGATGACAATGTCATCCTGATCAATAGCCTGTCACCGGAGGATTTCAGAGGAGAGACCGATACGTACGCAAGAAAAGGGCATATCCCGAGCAGCGTCAATGTCTTTTTTGGCATTCATGCCGATCAGGAGACAAAGACAATGCATGATGACGCTATTCTTCGTGAACCTTTTGAGAAGATCGGTGCACTGGATCCAGACAAAAAAGTCATCACTTACTGCGGCGGCGGAATTGCCGCAACCTGGAACGCATTGCTGCTCAATAAACTCGGCCAGAAAAACGTCGCTGTCTATGACGGTTCGATGAACGAATGGGCGAGCGACCCATCCTGCCCGCTGGTGACAGGAGAATGAATAAAAGACCGCAGTGCCTTCCGGCAATGCGGTCTTTTATCGTTTACCGGTATAATGGCCAGTTATGGATAGTAAGCTAGCGAATCTTCCTTATTCTTCAATAGCTGCCACTGAAATGTGCTGGAAGCTTGCTACATCGAACAAGCCGCAATCGGTTAACTTCAATTTCGGGATAACCGGCAACGACAGGAAAGATAGCGTTAAAAAGGCGTTAAAATGCGTGGGAGCTCCTATCAGCAGAAGACTATCATCGAGAACTTTAAGCTGTTCGAAGACGACGTCGAACGGTTCTTCTGACATCAAGCCTGCAATGGCAAGAGGCAGGCTGGCCAAAACTTTTCCATCCTGGACAACCACTAATCCGCCTTTTAGGTCATGCAGGGCTTCAGCGGCAGTTTTGATGTCGTGATCATTGGTTCCAACGGCGATGATATTATGCGAATCATGAGCAACGGTAGTAGCAATGGCGCCATTTTTTAATTCCAGGCCGTGCACGATGCCAAGGCCGACATTGCCGGTTGCCCGGTGGCGTTCAATCACCGCAATCTTCAATAAATCTTTTTCTGTGTCTGCTACAAAAAAACCATCGACTACAGGGGTTTCTTCAATCAAATGTTCTGTGATGAGATTATTCGGGTTGATGCCGATGATATGAGCCTTCGTGCTGCCGTTTGCGGGAATCTGAAAGCTGTCGGTGGAAAGCGGTGCAATCCGCACGGTATCTGTGACTGTATCTGTCTCGCTTTTTTCCTGGACAGGCCCCACATAGCGGCCGTTTTTGGCCGCCAGTTGGCCCCCTTTATAAACTTCAGCAATTGCGAATTCTTCCAGATTGTCGAGCAGCAGCAGATCCGCATCATAACCTGGAGCAATGGCGCCTTTTTGGTGCAGTCCGAAACATTGCGCGGCATTGAGGCTGGCCATGGAAATTGCGGTTATCGGCTGGATGCCCTGTTTGATGGCAGTCCGGACATTGTAATCGACGCTGCCTTCTTCGATCAGGTCATCCAAATGTTTGTCGTCTGTACAGAACAGGCAGCGGTGAGCGTTCTGTTCGGTGACACCCGCGAGCAGGGCCAGGAGGTTTTTTGCGACCGATCCTTCGCGGAGCATCACATACAGGCCGCGCTCCAGGCGCATCATCATCTCTTCTTTTGTGACACATTCATGATCTGTTAAAATTCCGGCGGTTCCATAGACATTGATGTCATTTTCGCTGAGACCGGCCGCGTGTCCGTCTATTTGACGGTTCAGCAGCAACTTATCAAGCATGGCGTCATCTCCCCGCAGAACGGCTGGAAAGTCCATCACTTCGGCCAATCCGAGAACTCCATCCCGGAGCATAAAAGGAGTCAAGTCTTCGGCGGTGAGGCAGGCGCCTGAATTTTCAAAAGCAGTAGCCGGGACACAAGAAGGCAGCATGAGCTTGATGTCGAGCAGCGTTTTTTCAGCATCCTTCAGCATGAATTCCAGTCCGGCAGTTCCGCTGACATTGGCGATTTCGTGCGGATCGGTGACGACTGTCGTCACGCCATGGGGCAGGACCACCTGTGAAAATTGCTGCGGTGTCACCATCGAAGATTCGATATGGACATGTGCATCAATCAACCCGGGAGCCAGGAATTTTCCGGTGGCATCGATTTCCTTGAGGCCTTCATAATTACCGATGCCGACGATCATGCCGTCGCTGATAGCTACATCGCCTGCAGTGAGGCTTTTTGTGAAGACATTGACGATGGAGGCATTACGGATCACCAGGTCTGCTTTCCTTTGTTTATTGGCGACGTCAATCCGATTTTTCAATTGTACTTTTTTCACTGTTGGTCAGGCTCCTTTGGAATGATTTTGGGTTGCATTGGGAGAAGGGAACTGGCACGACGGATTTAAGGTCGAACAGTTGGTTGGCAAGCTGAGCTTTGCCTCATTTTACATGAGATGCGAACTAAGCTCTAGCAAAAAGCGGGAAAGGGGAGTTTATCCGCAAGACTGGAACTTGTGTGAAAAATACAGCGGACAGGGATTCAAGTACACAAAGGTTTTATTTTACCGACACAAGCGATTATAATAAGGAAATAAATTGGCGGACTTTCAGAAAGAAGATGACGAGATGAGAAAACACCCGATGGCCATAGCTTTTGCAGTCGGTTTAGCCGGTGCAGGGCTCTTTGTAGCAGTGGGAGCACCGATGCCTTGGCTGCTCGGCCCCTTGTTTGCGGTTTTGCTGATGCAATTGTTTACACCGGTTTTGCTGAAATGGCATCCCCGCTTCCGTAATGGTGGCTTGGCTGTGGCAGGATATGTCATCGGCTATGCCTTCACCCTCGAAGCCTTGCAGGGAATGAAACAATATTTTTTAGCGATGGTATTGATCAATATCGCCTTTTTCATCCTGTTCCTGTTCATCAGTTCGCTGATGGCTTCCCGGACAAAAGCTGATCAGGCTACAGCGATGACTTGCTGCGTTCCGGGCGGCTTGTCGCAAATCATTACTTTTGCGGAAGAACAGAAAACCATCGATTTGACGGCAGTCACTTTTTACCATGTTCTTCGTGTGCTGCTGATTGTCGCCATTGTGCCATTCATTGTCGCCAATGGTGGATCTGCGCATGTAGAAGAACTGGGGCAGGGAGACTATTCCCTGCAGCTGCTCGGATTGTTGTTGCTGTGTTACGGGGCTGGAATGCTGGCGCAGAAAGTAAAGGTGCCGACGGCGTTTTTGCTGGGGCCGGTTTTCCTGATTATGGCCTTTAATCTCGCTGGTTTGCCTGTTCCGGTCATGCCCGGCTCTTTTTTGCACATCGCCCAGTTATTCATCGGAATTTACATCGGTTTATTGCTCAAGAAGGAAGATTTGAAATTGACGAAGCGGATGATTTTCTATTCGTTCTTTTCAAGCGCCGTGCTGATCGCTTTTGCCTATGGGCTGAGCTTTATCCTTCAGGATCTCTACGGCCTTAGCTTTTCAACCAGCTTCCTGAGTGTAGTGCCGGGTGGCCTTGATCAGATGGGGCTGATTGCCGCGTCAGTTCAAGCAGACGTAACGGTCGTAACAGCTTTTCAGCTGTTCCGGATCTTGTTTTTATCAGTGCTGGTGGTGCCTTTCGTTAAACTAGTGGTGGGCCGCAGTGAGCAAAGAAAAAAAGTGGTTGAGGAAAATATAAGATAGGGCAAAAGGCAGCAAGGGACATAAGAGTCCCTTGCTGCCTTATTCTGTAGCCTTATTCGGTTGTGTCTTTATAGATGAAATAGTCGAAATCAGCTGGCTGCTGTTGCCCCGACAGATCCTGGCATTGCATACCGACAAATGCACCGGTGAAGAATCCACCGCCTTGAATATAATCATCTGAAAGCTTGTGGGACTCGAACTTTATCGGAAGTGTGATCCAGTTCTCGCCATCAAAGGAATAAGAGTACTGATAGGTTTTCGTTTTCACTTCCACACGCATCCAAACAGCTTCAACATGGTCAGGGATGCTGATCTCTTCCCCTTGGAGCGGCTGCGCGAAGGAGAAGTTGTCGCATACGGTAAGTTCAAGGATGCGCCCTTTCTCTTCGTGCCAGGAAATCTGGAAAGCAGTCCAGTTTTCGGTATTGTAATAATTTATGAGCCCGGCACCCTGCTGGAAAGTGGTGGGCTGGAAAGCGACTTTTGTTTCAGCAATGAAATTAAAATGCTGCCAGCGTCTTGCAACGAACGCCTGCGTGAACTTGGACGTCAGCGATTCGCGCCCGTAGATGCGGAGATGTCCAGGCTTGTCTGTTAAAGACACGATTTCTTCGCCAAGTGGAATGCGGAGTGTCTGAAAATGGCTGTTCAATTCTACAGAATCGAAATCATCCTTTTCAGGGAAATCTGCTGGCCACTGGACTTCTTCGATCGCCGGCCCTTCAATTTGTGAAGCGGGCTGGTTGCCGCCGACAACATACGGCCAATCATCTTTCCATTCCAGGCGCTGGATGGCAGTTTCCCGGCCAAGCGGACAGAAGCCTCGCGGATCCAGTAGAGCCTGATCTTCCTGCGGCAACGGACGGCCAGTTAAATGCACCAGGAACCATTCGTCTGTATGGGTCTGGACCATCGAAGCATGGCCGGCTTTCTGAAGCGGAATTCTTGGATAGGGCCATGACGTGATCAACGGGTTTTCAGGATGGACTTCGTACGGTCCATCGATTTGGCGGGAGCGGGCGATTGTCGCCTGGTGATCGTATTTGGTTCCGCCTTCTGCTGTCAGCAGGTAGTAATAATCCCCGATTTTGTAGAGATGCGGTGCTTCAGTCAGTTTGATGTCAGTGCCTTTAAAGATGATTTTGGAGTCGCCGATGAGTTTGCGCGCAGCCGGATCGAATTCCTGCAGGACGATGCCGTAAAAAGGATGATGCCCGACACGGTGGTCCCAGTACATATTGACAAAGTATTTCTTCCCTGATTCGTCGTGGAAGAGGGAAGGATCGAATCCGGAGCTGTTCAGGTGAGAAGGTTCTGACCATTCCCCGTCGATGGTTTCGCAAGTCACCAAATAATTGTGGCAGTCTTTCCATTGGCCTTCAGTGACTTTCACATCTGTAAAGATCAGCCAAAATTGTCCATCGCTGTACGACAGGGCAGGTGCCCAGACGCCGCCGGAATTTGGGTTGCCGGACATGTTCAACTGGCTCAAACGGTTTAAGGGGCGGGAAATCAACCGCCAGTTCTTCAAGTCTTTGGAGTGATAGATTCCGACTCCAGGAAACCACTCGAATGTGGAAACAGCAATATAGTAATCTTCTCCTACGCGGCAAATAGATGGATCGGGATTGAAACCTGGCAAAATCGGATTTTGAATTACAGTCATTCTTCTTCATCCTCCATTCAAATATGTAAGTGCTTACAAAAAGTGTAGCGTTAACTTATAATCGATCATACCTCACTTAGTCTATTGAGTAAACTAAGTTTTTAAAAAATAAATTATCAACTATAAAAAAAGCTGATATCCGCAAATTGGATATCAGCAAGGCCCGCTAGCAAGAGCAGATTATTTTTTAAGCATTCAAGCTGGTTTTCTGTTGGATGCTGACATTGAGGAAGTTTTCAATGGAAAAGGCGGATGCCCCCAAAGCACTTGAAAAAGTACCTAATTCTGAGAAACAGATGGTCAAATCATTCTGTTGGAACCATAAAGCCTGGTTTGACACACGATCCGTCAAAGTTTTATGGAGCCACTTTGAGGAAGATGCCATCCGGTTGCCGATGATCACTTGCTGAGGATTAAAGCCGTTGATGATGTTATTGATGCCGACGCCCAGATAATCACCTGCTTGTTCAAATAGGGCTATCACTCTCTGGTCGCCCTGCTCGGCAAGCGTCAGGAGGTCGCTCAGTTCCAATTCTTTTCCGGTCTGAGAAGTAAGGTTCATTTTGTCAGCGGCTGTCAGCAACGCCTGTTCAGATGCGAATAATTCCCAGCATCCTTTGTTGCCGCAGCGGCAGGTAGGACCATTCACTTGAATGGTCATGTGGCCAAGTTCACCTGAAAAGCCATTCGAGCCTTTATACAAGGCTCCATTCAATATCAAGCCAACACCGATTCCGATTCCTGCACTGACGTAGATGACATGCTCAGAGTCTTTGCCGGCACCGAATCTCTTTTCACCATATGCCCCTGCATTCGCTTCGTTTTCGATGATGATCGGCAACTGGTATTTGTTTTCGAGAATCAGCTTTAAATTCAGGTTCTTCCAGTTGAGGTTGGGGGCAAGCAGAATTTCCCCGTTGTTGTCAACGATGCCGGGCACACCCACACCGATCCCGATGATGCCGTGTGGGCTCTGCGGCGCAGAATCCATCAGGTAGTCAATGGTGTTGAACAGTTGTTTTTCAATTTCCTCATACGATAAATTTTTAAAGGTGACTTCTTTTTCAATGCAGATATTGCCATTCAAATCCGTCAGCACACCCAGCAGGTAATTGACTCCGATATCGATTCCTACAGAGTAACCCGCTTGTTCATTGAAAAGCAGCATGACCGGACGTCTTCCCCCGCTGGATTTGCCGGGGCCGGATTCATAGATCAAATGATCTTCCAGCAAGTCATTTACCAGGGAAGAGACTGTGCCTTTATTTAAACCGACTTCCTGAGCGACCGCTGCTCTTGAGATGGGGGAGTGGTTTATGATTTTCTTCAGGACCAGGGATTTGTTTCCCTCTTTTACTACGTGGTGGTTCCAGGTCTTGTTTTCTCCAATGTTCATGACAATCAACTCCTTTTACTGAAATTTTGCTCCATATGACATCTTCCGAAGTTGATTGTTGAGAATCTTCTTCACCAATTTCTGTCCCGTTGTTTAAGTTATGGAAAAGGAAGATGGAAGAGACCTTTAAGAGGCCGCCTTGATAAGCTGGAATTTTCAGGTGCTATAGTTATTAGTGTAACGCCATTTTTGTGATTTGAGTAAAAAACCTTGTTCTACTGGCATATTAACATGAAAATAAAACTTTGTTTAGCCACTAGACTAACAATATTTATTTTGCTACAATGAAAACGCATACAACAATCTGAAAATTGTTGTAATAATAAAATTTGCAAGGGGGAGAGAAATATGGGGAAGAAGAAAACGCTTACACTTCTATCGTCTGCTTTCGCTTTATCGATGTTATTGACAGGTTGCTCAGATTCTGAAGAAGCAGGGGAAGCATCAGGGTCAGCCGAAAAAGAAATAAAATTCATGCATTTATGGCCTGAGGGCAGTTCGAAAAAGCATTTTGATGTGGTAAACGACATTATCGCTGAATACGAAGCGGAAAATGAAGGGGTTTCCGTTGATCTTGAAGTATTGAGCAATGAACAATATAAAGACAAACTGAGAGTGCTCTCCACGTCCGGAGATCTCCCGGATGTCGGGTTGACATGGGCAGCAGGGTTTTTAGAGCCTTATGTGGGCGGCAATATGTTTGCGCCGCTGGATGATGTAATCGAAGAAGACTTGAGCGATGCTTTTGTGCCGGGAACTACCGAAGCCTACGAAATGGATGGCTCAACTTACGGACTTCCGTTGGAATTGAATATCGTCTCTCTATACTATAATAAGGCAATGTTTGAAGAGCAGGGAATCACGCCGCCTGAGACTTACGAAGAACTTGAAACGGCTGTGAAAGAATTTAATGACGCTGGGATCCAGCCGATTGCTTTAGGCAACCGGGATTCCTGGACAGGATCTATGTGGTATATGTATCTGGCTGACCGCCTCGGCGGTGCGGATGTATTGAACAAAGCGATTGACCGTTCGGGTTCTTTTGAAGATCCGGCTTTGGTCGAAGCAGCTGCGAAAACGCAGGAATTGGTTGATATGGGTGCTTTCGTCAATGGCTTTAACGGACTCGCCGATGAAGAAGCAAAATCCATGTTCATGAGCGGACAGGCACCCATGTACCTGATTGCGACTTGGGACCTTCCAAACTTCACGACAAACGAAAGCGTACCGCAGGAATTCAGAGATTCAATCGGCTACCTTAACTTCCCGACTGTTGAAGGACAAGGGGATATGAGCAGTTTTGTCGGTGGTCCTGGAGTTGGATTATTCGTTGCTGAAGAATCAGATGTAAAAGAAGAAGCAAAAGATTTCGCATCTTACTTTGTTAAGGCATGGGGAGAAGAAGCCGTGACCAAAGCGGGTGTGATTCCTGCTACTAAAGTGGATGCTGAATCATTGGACCTTCCGGAAATGTATGTGGATATCCTCAATGAATTGAATGGCGCCACGAACATCACCTTGTTCGCGGATGTTCAGATGAGCCCGGATGTGGCTCAAGTGCACTTGGACTCTATTCAAGCCCTTTTCGGCAATCAAGTATCACCGGAAGAGTTTGCTAAGAACCATGAAGAAGCCCTTTCAAAAGAATAAATGATATTTCTAAAAGGGAAAATCTAATTAAAAAGAGGGGACATATCCTAACCTGTGGAATGTCCCCTTTTATTTTCTAAGATATGGGGTTGAATGGTATGAATAAAGTAATGTCGAATAAGTTCTATATCGCTTTTTATATTGCACCAGCTCTTCTTCTGCTGCTGATCCTCGTTTTTATCCCCTTAGTCTTATCAGGGTATTATGGCTTGATGGATTGGGATGGCATAGGAGAAAAAACCTTTATCGGGTTAGAAAATTACATTACGGGGATTCAGGATAAGCTGTTCTGGAACAGTGCATTCCATTCATTCCTATTGGCGATCTTTTCTACATTAAGCTTGGTCATTTACTTGACGGTCTCTTTTATATTGGCTTCCAAGATCAAAGGGGCAGATTTACTGCGTAAGATCTACCTGATTCCCATGTTGTTGTCTTCCGTTGCCATTGCACAGCTATGGGTGAAAATCTACAATCCATCTAATGGCATCCTGAATGTCTTCCTGATGAGCATCGGCGTAGAGAATCCACCCTTGTGGCTGGCGAACCCTTCAATCGTTCTGTTTGCCATATTCGTCCCAATCTTATGGCAGTATGCCGGCTTCTACATCTTGATCTATTATGCAGCTCTCAAGAATATTCCTGAGTCCTTAATAGAGGCTGCCAGAATCGATGGAGCATCTGCTTTCCAGATTGCCACACGCATCAAGCTGCCGCTGATCAAGGAAGTGGTCAGCGTCACAATCGTATTGGCGATCGTCGGATCTCTTAAGTATTTCGATTTGATCTATGTAATGACTGCCGGCGGACCAAACGGAGCCAGTGAAGTTATGGCTTCTTATATGTATAAACTGGCTTTCTCAAATTATAACTTCGGTTACGGCAGCGCCATCGGCTTCCTGCTGTTGCTTATCACCTTGATCGTTACACTCATTGTACGGAAATTGACGGAAACAAAAGACAAACTCGAATATTAGAGGAGGCATGAAAATGGGCCGCATTGGTTACTTCTTTCTTTATCTGGCATTGATCATCGTTGGGTTATTTCAAATCCTGCCGCTGATCTGGCTATTCCTATTCTCCTTAAAAGATAATAATGAAATTTTCGCGGGTTCACCTTTTGCTTTGCCCTCGGAATTCAGATGGGAGAATTACGAAAAAGTCTGGAACGGAGGCATTGGGACTTACTTCTTCAACAGCGTCTGGATTACGGTCCTTGCCATTATTTTGACAGTGCTTTTTGCGAGTATGGCCGCTTTCGCAATTACAAGATTAAAATGGAAATTGAGCGGGCTGGTGCTTGGTTTGTTTATGGTCGGTTTGATGATTCCGATCCATTCGGCATTGATTCCGCTGTACAGCATGTTCTTGAGCGTTGACTTGATCGACAACCCGCTGTCGATTGTCATTACTTATACGGCGTATAATCTGCCTATCACATTGATGATCCTGTTGGGCTTCTACTATACCTTGCCGCATGAAATAGAAGAAGCGGCCGTGATTGATGGCTGCTCGATCCATCGCATGTTTTTCCAAATCATCCTGCCGATGACATCGCCGATTTTAGCAACAACGGTTGTCATCAACATGATCTATAACTGGAATGAATTTGTCTTTGTCAATACCTTTATCAGTTCCGAAAAATACAAAACGCTGACAGTGGGAATCCAAAACTTCATCGGGCAATACATGACGGATTGGGGAGCGATCGGGGCAACCCTGGTCATCAGCGTCCTGCCGATCATCGTGGCTTTCATCTTCTTCAGCAATAAAGTAGTCGAAGGCATTTCATCAAGCGCAGTAAAAGGATAAATGGAAAAAAGCTTCACACCTCAAGGAAGAAATTCCTCGGGGTGTGAAGCTTTTTTATGGGTTCGGCCAATTGCATACATGGCCATCCAGGTGGTAATAAATGCATATAAACTGCCTCCAAATATAAATGCCAGAGCTGGAAATACTCTCATGATAAAGAACAGCGGGACCAGGCATAGAACAATGGCAGCAGTGGCAGGCGGATTGACCAGCATCAGCAGAAACGCGTTTTTAATGACCGAAGGCACCTTGATGTCGTAATGGGCGAAGGCCGGGAAAAGGTAAAAAAGGAAGAACGTGAATAGCAGCATAAATGCAAATAAGGGAATGTATGTCCAATCCAGTTGTTCGTTCGGACTTGCCTGGATATAGAAAATATCCAACACAATAAACAATAGGATCACAGAGATGAAGATTCCGAGAAGATTACTTTTCAAAAAGTCTTTCTTATAGAACTCCCAGAAGGATCTAAAAACCGGAAGATCGGTATTTCCTTTCAGCCATTCACGGCATACCGCAAACATGGAAGTGGTGGCAGGATAAAAACCGAACAGGATGCCTCCCAGCAACGAAAATACCACCCATAAAAAGTTCAGGTAAGCAAATCGGGTAATCCACTCCAGCGCAAGATAAATGGTGCTGCTTACTGTATTCATCAATAACCGCCTCTATCCCTAATTTCAGTAATTTGTAAAATCATACCTTACTCCTCAGAAAAATTCATTTGAAAGCTAACAAATACTTTGTTTAATCAATAGACAAACTAATTATAACTTGCTATAATTCTTAATGAAAGCCTTTTCATTAATTAATCTAACTATTGATACATATTCGTAGAACCAAAAATTATACTGGAGGTATGGAACATGACACATTTCCCGGAAATTGAAAAGATAAAATTTGAAGGAGCGTCTTCAAAAAATCCATTCGCTTTTAAATTCTATAACCCTGAAGAAAAAATTGGTGGGAAAACAATGGAGGAAACACTCCGCTATGCAGTATCCTACTGGCATACATTTACCATGGATGGTTCAGATCCATTCGGTGCTGGAACCATGATCCGATCTTGGGATCGCTTAAAAGGAATGGACTTGGCAAAAGCACGGGTTGAAGCATCATTCGAGTTTTATGAAAAAATAGATGTGCCATTTTTCTGTTTCCATGATGTTGATATCGCACCCGAAGGCAGCAACTTGCGGGAATCCAATAAAAATCTGGATGAAATCGTTGGCATGATTAAGGGATACATGAAAGACAGCAAAGCAAAATTGCTGTGGAATACAGCCAATAACTTTACGCATCCACGCTTTGTCCATGGAGCAGCAACTTCAAGCCATGCAGATGTCTTTGCTTATTCTGCAGCTAAAGTGAAAAAAGGCCTTGAAATCGGCAAAGAACTTGGTGCTGAAAACTATGTGTTCTGGGGCGGGCGCGAAGGCTACGAAACACTTTTGAATACCGACATGAAACTGGAGCTGGATAACTTAGGGCGCTTCTACCATATGGCTGCCGACTACGCGAAGGAAATCGGTTTTGACGCACAATTCCTGATCGAACCAAAGCCAAAAGAGCCTTCTACACATCAATATGATTATGATGTAGCGACAGCCCATGCGTTTTTGCAGAGCTATAAATTGGATGACAAATTCAAATTCAATATCGAAGCCAACCACGCTACACTGGCTGGCCATACGTTTGAACATGAACTTCACTATGCACGCATCAACAATATGCTCGGTTCTGTAGACGCCAACCAGGGAGATCCATTATTGGGCTGGGATACCGATGAGTTTCCGACTGATTTGTGGTCAACTACTTTGGCGATGTACGAAATCCTTCAAAACGGCGGACTTGGCCGCGGCGGCTTGAACTTTGATGCGAAAGTAAGAAGAGGGTCATTCGAGCAGGATGATTTGTTCCATGCACATATTGCGGGAATGGACGCTTTTGCTGTCGGCCTGAAAGTGGCTCAGCAACTGATCGATGATAAGGTGCTTGAAAACGTAGTCAGCAACCGCTACGAAACTTATACAAATGGCATCGGACTGGATATCGTCAATGGCAATACGGACTTCCACAAACTTGAAGATTACGCATTCGGCATTACCGATATTAAACAGAGCTCTGGACGCCTTGAGCAGATCAAAGCGACAATCAATCAATATTTGCTGCAGGCTTTCGCAAAATAAGAAATTTTTCAGGCTGGGAGAGCTGATTTTATGAAATACGTAATTGGCGTCGATTTGGGAACAAGCGCTGTGAAGATTTTATTGGTGGACCAGCAGGGAAGCGTAGTAGAGAGCATCTCGAAAGCGTATCCGCTGATTCATGAAAAAAACGGATACAGCGAACAGGACCCGCAGCATTGGGTAGATGAAACCGCTGCAGGATTGAAAGACCTGTTAAAGGCCTTTGACGGAAATGCAGAAGATATTGAAGGCATCAGTTTTTCCGGCCAGATGCACGGGCTGGTTCTGCTGGACAAAAACAACGAAGTGCTGCGTCCAGCCATACTATGGAATGACACCCGGACGACTGCCGAATGCCAACAGATTTATGATGTGGTCGGACAGGAACGTTTGCTGGAGATCACGAAAAATCCGGCATTGGAAGGCTTTACTTTGCCGAAGATCCTTTGGGTCCAAAAAAATGAGCCTGAACTTTTCGCGAAGGTGAAATCCTTTGTGCTGCCGAAAGATTATTTGCGCTATAAATTGACGGACAAGCTCCAAATGGAATTTTCGGATGCAGCGGGAACCTTGCTGTTGGATGTTACTGAAAGACAATGGAGCCGGGAAATCTGCGACTTGTTTAAACTTGATTTTACGATGTGTCCTCCTTTAGTGGATTCGCATGAAGAAGTAGGCACTGTCACACCGGAATTTGCTGATGCATCCGGTCTTGCTCTCTCAACCCGTGTTTTTGCGGGTGGTGCAGACAATGCTTGCGGAGCCATTGGCGCTGGAATTTTAGAAGAAGGCAAAACAATGTGCAGCATCGGAACTTCAGGTGTCGTGTTGTCGTATGAAGCCAAGGGCGATAAAGACTTTGACGGGAAGGTCCATTATTTCAACCACGCAGCGCCTGGTGCATTTTATACGATGGGTGTGACTTTAGCGGCTGGCTATAGTTTGTCGTGGTTTAAAGATGCATTTGCTCCGGAAGCTTCATTTGATGAATTGTTGTCCGATGTCCGGAATGTGCCTGCCGGATCGAACGGATTGCTGTTTACACCCTATCTTGTTGGGGAAAGAACACCACATGCAGACGCTTCGATCCGAGGCAGTTTTATCGGCATGGATGGCTCGCATCGCCGGAAAGATTTCGCGCGTGCAGTTCTGGAAGGCATTACGTTTTCTTTGAACGAATCAATTTCGATTTTCAGGGAAAGCGGCAAAACGATTGATACGATTGTCTCAATCGGGGGCGGTGCCCAAAACGAAGACTGGCTTCAAATGCAAGCAGATATTTTTGACGCCAAAATCGTTCGTCTGACCAGTGAGCAGGGACCTGGAATGGGTGCAGCGATGCTCGCAGCTTTTGGTTGTTCCTGGTTCGGCTCATTGCAGGAATGCGCAGATGCATTTTTGCAGGAAGACAAGAGCTATTTTCCGATAGAAGAAAATGTGCAGACTTATAGAAAGCTGTTTTCTATCTATCAGGAGGTTTATGAAAAAACACGGGATTTGAATAATAAACTATTGGAATTCCGTAAGTAGTTGCCAAAAAAAACCTCAACTGATCCGTTGAGGTTTTTTCTGTAAAGAAAACCAAATCTTAAGAAGAGGTGAGTGGAATGAATTATCGTCAACTGGGCAAGACAGGGATGGAAATCAGTGAATTGAGCTTTGGGACATGGGCAATCGGCGGTTCTTGGGGAAATACCGATGATGAGCAATCATTGAAGGCTTTGGAATACGCGATGGAAAAAGGCGTCAACTTTTTTGATACAGCAGATGTCTATGGAGATGGACATAGTGAAGAACTGCTGGGCAAAGCGACCAAAGGAAAACACGGCCAGATCCATATCGCCACCAAGTTTTGCCGGGCGGGAGATATCCATGACCCACAGACTTATTCGATGGAACAGGTTTCTAAATACGCCGAAGCGAGCCTGAAGCGTCTTGGGCGTGAGCAGATTGACTTGTATCAGATTCATTGTCCGCCGATGGAAATCTTAAAAGATGGCAGTGTATTCGAAGTACTGGACAAACTGAAGGAGCAAGGAAAAATTCGTTCTTACGGCGTCAGTGTGGAAACAGTGGAAGAAGGGCTCTTGTGTCTGGAGAACCCGAATGTCAGCAGTTTGCAGGTGATTTTCAATTTGTTCCGCCAGAAGCCGTTGGAAGAGCTGTTTCCAAAAGCGCTGGAGAAAAATGTGGGAATCCTGGCGCGCGTCCCGCTTGCCAGTGGGTTATTGACAGGGAAGTTCAAAGCTGATGCACAGTTTGAATCGGACGATCACCGAAACTTTAACCGTGACGGGGAAGCGTTCAATGTCGGCGAAACGTTTGCTGGGGTAGAATTTGCGAAAGGGGTGGAATTGAGTGACCAGCTTGCGTGGATTGCAGACGGCCGTGGCAATCGGACGCAGGCTGCCTTGAAATGGATCTTGCAACAGGAAGCAATCACCTCCGTCATTCCCGGGTTCCGAAATGTTGCGCAGGCAGAAGATAATCTGAAGGCGCTGGATGCCAAGGATTTCTCGGCTGAAGAGATGGAGCGGTTGGCGAAATTCTATAAAGAATACGTACATCCCGAAATAAGAGGCGTCTATTAAAAAAACTTACCGCTAAGAAGCAGAACTGCTTTCTTGGCGGTTTTGTTTAAAAAGGAGAGATTTGGATGGAGAAAATTCGTTGGGGCGTACTGAGCACAGCTGCTATTGGGAGAACGCAAGTGATTCCGGCAATCTGCCGGGCTGACAATGCCGAAATCGTCGCCATAGCAAGCCGGACAGAAAAAGTGCATACGGCCGCTCGGGAATTGAAGATACCGAAAGCCTATGAAAGTTATGAGGAGCTGCTGGATGATCCCGATATTGATGCAGTCTATATCCCGCTGCCTAATCATCTGCATAAAGAATGGGTGATTCGTTCGGCACAAAAAGGCAAGCATATCCTTTGTGAAAAGCCGATGGCATTGAATCGAGCGGAATCGGAAGAAATGATTGCGGTATGCCGGGAACACGGCGTCAAGTTGATGGAAGCCTTCATGTATCAACTGCATCCTCAACACGCCCGTGTGAAAGAGATCATCGCGTCAGGAGAAATCGGGGAAATCAAGTTGATGAAATCCAGCCATTCGTTTTATCTGCAAAATCGTTCAACGGATATCCGGATGGATGCAGCAATGGGAGGAGGCAGCATTTATGATGTCGGGTGTTACTCCATTCAAGCCATTCGCCATATCACGGAGTCCGAGCCGGTGGAAATCATGGCTCAAGGAAGAATTGATCCGGAAAAAGGGATCGATTTGACTGGAATTGTCCAAATGAAGATGAGCAATGGCGTGCATGCGTTATTTGATTGCAGCTTTGACATGACGGGCAGAAATGAATACGAAGTGGTAGGCACCAAGGGAAGCATTCGAGTGCCGTTTGCCTTCCGCCCGGATACCAATGGCCATCTAGGCACGGTAGTTATTCAAAAAGGGGGAGTCGCGCGGGAAGAGAAGATTGCAGGGGATATTTACAGGCTGGAAATCGAACATTTTTCTAATGTGATTCTAACGGATTCGGTGCCGATCATTACAGGCGATTCGACCAGTAAGAATATGCGGGTGATCGACGCGTGCTATAAATCCTTGAGAACTGGAAAAAAGCTTATGATTCAGGCGGACAACCAGTTTATTCCAGTATGAACTGAATTTATCCTGCATATGCAGCCAGTGGCAGCGACGTGGAAAAGTAAGGAGAATTCCCATTTCGCTGCGCAGGACCACAGTGTATCCACTGTTTTCAAAGCAAGTGAGAGAGCAGAACCACAAACTGAATTTTGTTCAATGGATGTTAAGGGACGTAAAGCTCGCCTTGTCCCACGACAATCGCAGAGCCGCCAATTTTAACTTCCTGGAATTGCTGTTTTTTCTTCGTGACCGTGATGTCGATGAAACTGGGCCTTCCCATTTCAATGCCCTGTTCGCTGCGGATGGAATAGGTCTCTTCGTCGCTGCTATTGATGACGCCATGCTCCACCAGAAATGCGCCAAGGGGACCACAGGCGGCACCGGTTGCCGGATCTTCCGAAATGCCCATGGCCGGAGCGAACATCCGGCAATGGACAGTAGAGTCGTCGTGTTCGGTTTCCGTGGTAAAGGCAAAGATATGCTGGCGGTCGGGATTGCTGCTGAAATGGCGTTCCCAGACATCGGTGCGGAAATTGATCTCTCTCATGGCAGCCAAGGACCGCAGTGGGACGAAGAGGAATGGCAGGCCTGAAGAAATGGTTTGAATCGGAAAACGCATATCCAGTTCACTTTTCGGCAGCGACAGCAAATCTGCAACGAGGGCTTGTCTTGTCAGGATTTCACCGAAAACAGGAAGAGGTTGGATCATTTCAACTTTACTGATTTTTTCCTTTTCCTTCCGGACAGTTACAGCGATGTCTCCCAATCCTTCTTCAATGATCCATTCATTCAGGCCATCCTGTGAAGGCAGCATTTTCAAGTAAGCCATGACAAAAGCGGTTCCGATAGTGGGATGTCCTGCTATCGGCAATTCCACCTGAGGCGTGAAAATCCGGAGGCTGACCTGATTTTTCGTTTTTTTAGGGGGACAAATAAAAGCTGTTTCAGATAAATTGAGTTCATTGGCGATTTTCTGCATGGTTTTCGAATCAAGTCCTGAACCGTCATGAAAAACTGCCAATGGATTGCCGCCGAAAGCATCGGTGGTGAAAACATCGACCAACGTATATTTCAAAGTTTTCATAAAAATCCTCCTTTGTTTGATTAGTAAGCCTTTGTAGTTTCTTTGTATCAGTTACCTGCCGAAAAGTCCAACACCTTTCATTGCAATCAATCCGGTTTGAGAATAAAGTAGATTAATGAAACAGAAAAGAAAAGAGGAAAGTGTGTGAAAAAACAGATTGTAGTCATCGGATTGGGGCGCTTCGGAAGCAGTGTCTGTAAAGAGCTGTATAGCATGGGGCATGAAATCATGGCTATAGATACGGATCCCGAAAAAGTCGATGCTTTGAGGGATTTTGCATCTTTTACTGTGATAGCAGATGCGACAGATGAAAATCAGTTGAAATCTCTGGGTGTCCGAAATTTTGAGCATGCTATTGTGGCAATCGGGGATAATCTCCAGGCCAGTGTCTTATGTACTTTGATGCTGAAGGAACTGGGCTTGCCTAAGGTTTGGGTAAAGGCGCGTGATCTGCAGCATGAGAAAATCCTGCACAAAGTTGGGGCGGACCGTGTCATTCAGCCCGAAAAGGAAATGGGGATCCGGGTGGCCCACCATGTGGATTCAGAGAAAATTTTGGACTATATCGATCTTTCCAGTGACTACAGCATCATCGAGCTGGTGGCTTCCGGTAAAATGGCCAATAAAACTTTAGTGAATCTGAACATTCGCAAAGAATTCAACTGCATTGTTTTGGCGATAAAAAAAGAGGAAGAAGTCAATATTGCACCAGCGGTGGATGACATGGTTGAGCAGGATGATGTATTGATCGTTATGGGGCATAAAGATGACTTGAAACGCCTGGAGGCTAAAGCGTTATAATACAAAAGATCGATCGGTTCCGATTATGGAGCCGGCCGATCTTTTTTTATCTGAATTATCTGTTTATTGATGTATCAGGAGGGAATGATACTTACAAGAAGAGCGGGGAAGTAAAGTATTTCGACGGGATGGGGGCTGAAAGTGAAAATCCGGATAGAATGGACCTACAAAAATCCCAAAGGCCAAGAAGTGATTTTCTCTTCAGATGAAATGCCGGCAGAAACGGCCATGATGATAGCTGAAGATTTAGATAGGACCGGCCGGACGAAAAGTATTCGCTTCGTAGATCAGTTCGACAGCAGTTGGACGATAAAGGAAATGAAGGCTTATCTGAAAGGGATTGAAACAGAGCCTCACAACGTGATTGTTTATTTTGATGGGGGTTATGAGCGCAACGCAAGGGTTGCAGGCCTTGGCTGTGTCATCTACTACGAACAAAATGGTAAATCCTATCGGCTGCGGACAAATACAAAATTGGATGGACTGACCTCCAATAATGAATCGGAATATGCTGCCCTCTATTTCAGTCTGCAGGAATTGGAATACCTGGAGGTCCATCATCTCCCGGTACGATTTATAGGAGATTCCCGCATTGTCATCAACAGAATGAACGGTGAGTGGCCGGCAATTGAAGAACAGCTGGTTCCGTGGGCAGACCGAATAGAAGCAAAAATGGCTGAGATGGGCATCCAACCTGACTTCGAGTTGATCCCGCGTAAAGCTAATGCTGAAGCTGATAAACTGGCGACACAAGCGTTAAATGGCATACTGATTGCCGCTGCCAGCGAAGTTATTGCTTAAGGAGTCGCCCTATAGATACTGGTAAAGCCAAAAGGAAAGGAGGAAATGCCGTTTTTTAAATGCAGATCAAAGTGGAATGTAGGCAGTTGGCTCCGGTTGTATATAAGCATCTAGTACTTTGTATTCAAAAATCAGAATAATCGGTTTATTGCTTGCGGAATTGGGTGCAGTAGGTTATAAATAAGTTGTACAATACTTGTGCAAAAACTACACACATGAAGGAGAGGGAAAAATGAAGAAAATTTTAGTTTCATTCTCTGTTGCAGTGGCCCTTGTGTTCTCACTGTTCGCCGCTGGGGTAATGGCAGACAGCCATACCGCTAAAGTAAGAGTGGTTCACGCTTCACCGGATGCACCTGCAGTCGATGTCTATGTCAATGGAGATTTAACACTGGAAGAAGTACCTTTTAAAGCGGACTCGGGTTATTTGGAAGTACCGGCCGGCACGCATGATGTAGAAGTTTTTGCAAGCGGAACAGAATACGCTGCAGGTGAAGGCGTATTGCAGGCAGACCTTGCTGTAGAAGCCGGAAAAGCTTATACAGTTGCTGCAGCAAACCTTTTGGAATCAATTGAATTTGTGGTTGCAGAAGATTCAATGGAAGTAACGGAAGGGCAGACAAAAGTCCGTGTTGGCCATTTGTCGCCGGATGCACCAGCAGTTGATGTTGGCGTGATCGGTGGAGATGCGTTGTTCAGCGGAGCGGAATTCCCAGGAATTACGGATTATGCAGAACTGGATGCAGGGACGTATGATTTGGAAATCCGCTTGCCGGACGGAACACAGGTATTGCCTCTTGAAGGCACTGAGCTAGCTGCAGATACTGTCTATAGTGTCTTTGCAGTAAATACTGTGGATTCTTTGGAAGTGATTGCGCTGGTCGATTATGAAGCTGCGGGATCACCGGATGGCATGCCGACTACTGGCCTTGGAACACCTGATCAGTCACAGTCAATGTGGTTATTGTTGGGTGGAGCTTTAGTTCTTATTGGAACCAGCACTCTTGTGTGGAAAAAACGGTTTCAATAACAAGCTCCTGCTGATTCTGGCTCTATTCTTATTAGCCGGATGCCAGCAGACAGCCGACGAAGTCAGTGTTCGTTCAGAAAATGTGGGGTTTACACTGGATGAACCGGCTGCGGTCAATATCCAGCAGCCAGCTCCAGCAGAAAACCCCATCAATGGATTAAAACGTTCCGGCATACAGCCGACATCTTTACAAATTCCTGCAATTGATCTGGAAGCACAAGTCCAGCATTTGGGAATGACGGAGAATGGTGAAATGGCGGTGCCGGATAACATTGAAGACGTCAGTTGGTTTTCGCCGGGATACGAGCCAGGTGAAAATGGCCGTGCTGTCATTGCGGGGCATGTTGATGGGGTTGATGGACCTGCAATTTTTTGGGACCTGTCCAAGCTCCAATTAGGGGACGAAGTGGTGGTGCAGGACAAAGACAGGACTTTGACATTTAAAGTCCATACGATGGAGTCCGTACCATTGGATCTTGCGGATGTCTCACAAGTCTTCGGATATACCTCTTCCCCGGAACTGGTCTTGGTCACCTGTTCAGGAACCTATGACTTTGATAGGGGAACCCGGGAAGAACGGCTGATTGTCTATGCCAGCCTTATAGAAGAATAAATTTAACAAGAAGCCTCCTATTCCCCGTTCAGGGAATAGGAGGCTTCTTTGAGTTAACGTGATTTTTTTTCTTGAAGGGCTAAATCCGCTTGAGTCCTTGGAGTTTGATAAAACAAAATATTGATCAGTTGGTCTGCCATTTGTTGTGGGGTGAATTTGAATCCGCCATTCACCCATTCAATGATCAGGCCGAACAGGGCGTAAGCATTGTAGCTGCTTAGCAGGCTCGGGTCTATACCGGGGTTCAGCATAGGGCTGATCAGTTCTTTTTGGACAAGTTCCTTCAATACCTGGCAAATCCGATTTTGGAAGCCGGGAAGTACGTTTGAGTTGATGATGATTGTATAAAAATGTGAATAACGTTCGACATGATCAAAAATTTTCACAGAAGCAGAGGACAGTTTGCCGATATCAAAGTCTTTTATTTTTATATAAGGCTCACGGTAGGAGTGGATCAGGTCGATCAGGACATCGTCAATCAACTCATTCAGCAGGTCTTCCTGCGTTTGGTAATGCTTATAGAAGGTTCCGCGATTCAGGTTAGCCGATTGGACAATTTCTGTGATGGTGATGCTTTTGAATTCTTTCTCATCCATCAATGCAATCAAGGCTTCTTTTAAAGCCGTTTTTGATTTGTCGATTCTTCGGTCTTTTTTCATCAGCAGGACCTCACTTTCGCCAGTTGATTTTGTGAAACTGCACAAAATCAAATTCAGATGTACGTTAACCAACATTTAACGGGCAATTTGTTGATTGATAACTAAAGTATAGGCCAATATACTGGGAGTGTATAGATGAAAGCGTTCTTCCATAAGACAAAATAACTGACGGAATAGGAGACTTATAATATGAAACTTGAAGGAAAAGTAGCCATCGTAACAGGAGCAGCATCCGGAATGGGGAAAGCCATTGCGGAACTTTACGCGAAAGAAGGCGCAAAAGTCATCGTTTCCGATATCAATGAAGAAGGCGCACAAACAGTTGCTGCCGGAATCACAGAACATGGCGGTACGGCCATATCGGTGAAAACCAATGTGGGAGATCTTCAGGAAATCGAAGCAATGGTCGACTTGGCTGTAAGTGAGTACGGAACATTGGATATCCTCGTCAACAATGCAGGGATCATGGATAACTTTGAACCGGCTGGAGAAATCGAAGATGCAAAATGGGAACGGATTTTTTCCATCAATACCATGAGTGTCATGCGTGCAACGCGTAAAGCATTGCCGATTTTCCTTGAAAAAAATAAAGGCGTCATCATCAATATCGCTTCAGCAGGTGGATTATATGGTGCGCGCGCAGGAGCTACGTACACAGCTTCTAAACATGCTGTTGTCGGCTTTACGAAAAATACCGGTTTCATGTATGCAAAAGAAGGCATTCGCTGCAACGCTATCGCACCAGGCGGCGTAGAAACCAACATCAGCTCTACAATGACGTCCATCAGCGAAATGGGAATGGGACGTATACAGGCTGGAATGGCGTTGAATCCACGCAATGGTAAATCAGAAGAAATCGCAAAAGTAGCGTTGTTCTTGGCTTCTGATGATTCAAGCTTTGTCAACGGGACCGTGATTACGGCTGACGCTGGCTGGACTGCTTATTAACTGAATAATGAGGTGGAATTCCGTTGCATAGCTTTATGCAACGGGATTTTTTTGGGTTATGCTGATTTTTTTGGGGGAAGTGTATGAAGCATAGAAAATGTAAGGGATTGCAGAGAAAAAAGAGAGGCAAAGGCTAGGACTGAGGAATTGTAGTTTTTAGTTTGGGCGTGGTATTGTCTATTATGTCAGTTTTTCTTCTTTTGTGAAGAATTTACTTTTATGACAACCAGAAAAAAATCTTTAGGAGTTTTTCTGGGATTATCCAAACAGAGGAGAGACGAAATGTCAGTTGCTAAAGAACAAGGAGAGGTAAAATGGCGCCAGTTGGCTATCGTTATTGCCGTCGGACTTATTTTATGGTTTATACCGGCTCCTACAGGATTGGAAACAGAAGCCTGGCATTTGTTTAGTATTTTTGTTGCCACCATTGTGAGCCTGGTAATCAAACCTGTTCCAATGGGCAGTACCGCTATATTGGCCCTGACAATAATTGTTCTGACAAATACCTTGACGCTTGAAGAATCACTCAGTGGTTTTCAAAATACGACCATTTGGTTGATTGTCATTGCTTTTTTTATTTCACGCGGATTTATCAAGACAGGATTAGGAACGCGGATCGCTTATGTTTTTGTTCGCATGTTCGGGAAGAAAACATTGGGTCTGTCCTATTCCATGCTATTCAGTGATCTTATCCTGGCACCTGCAATGCCATCTAATACAGCACGGGCAGGCGGAATCATTTTTCCGATTATCCGTTCACTTTCCGAAACCTATGGTTCCAGAGTAGAAGATGGGACAGAGCGGCGAGTCGGCGCCTTTCTGACAAAAGTATCTTTCCAAGGGGATATGATTACGTCCGCCATGTTCGTAACCGCGATGGCGGCCAATCCTTTGGCTGTCCAAATCGCGCAGGATATTACGGGAATCACCATCACATGGGGCGGATGGGCCTTGGCAGCACTTGTGCCGGGGGTAATCAGCCTTATCCTCATTCCTTTGGTGATTTATAAGCTTTACCCGCCCGAGTTAAAAGAGACGCCGGAAGCCCCGGTTCTTGCAACACAAAAACTTAAAGAGATGGGCCCCTTAAAAAGAGAAGAAAAATACATGATCGGTGTATTTGTGTTGTTGCTCTTTCTCTGGATTTTTGGTGATAATTTTGGTATCAGCGCCACTGCCAGCGCCTTTGTAGGGCTGAGTGTTCTATTGCTGACACAAGTTTTGACTTGGTCGGATATAAAAAAAGAAGAAGGGGCATGGGATACATTGGTATGGTTTGCTGTACTGGTGATGATGGCTACTTACTTGAATGTTCTGGGGATGATTCCGTGGTTTAGCGGAATGATGCAGGATTCGGTAAACCAATTGTCGTGGATGCCGACCTTGATCATATTGGCGATTGTTTACTTTTACTCGCATTATTTTTTCGCCAGCAACACGGCGCATGTCAGCGCCATGTATGCAGCCTTTTTGTCTGTTATTGTAGCAGCAGGAGCACCCCCGCTCCTGTCAGCTCTCATTTTGGCTTTTTTCAGCAACTTATTCGGCAGTTTGACTCATTACGGCTCCGGCCCCGCCCCTGTCTTTTTTGGGAGCGGTTATGTCAGCCAGCAAAAATGGTGGCAATTGGGCTTTATAATTTCAATGATCCACATTGTGGTTTGGATGGGTGTAGGCGGATTGTGGTGGAAGCTGCTCGGCCTTTGGTAGATCCATGCAGAAAAAATAAAATAGATGAAGGAGTGTGTGTCATATGAAGGTGGCGATTATCGGAGCAAACGGAAAAGTCGGCAGTAAATTGGGAAGGATCCTTGCTGAAAGAGGGGATGAGCCTATCGGTTTCATCCGTAAAGCAGAACAGGCTGACCAATTGGAAGCACAGGGCATCCGGACCGTTGCAGCAGATTTGATCGAGACGGATACAGAGGAGTTCGCTCGTCTACTGAAACCTTGCGATGCTGTCGTTTTCACGGCAGGCGCAGGCGGTGCAGGAGAGGAATTGACGACCGCGATTGATGGACAGGGCTTGGTCAAGATTGCCAAGGCTGCTGAGTTGGCAGATGTCCGGCGTTTTTTGCTGGTATCCGCATTTCCTGATGCTGGACGCGGCAAAGACATGCCGGCGAGCTTCGAGCATTATATGAAGATCAAACGTCAGTCCGAAGTCGATTTGGTGAAAACCGCTTTAGACTGGACGATTTTAAGACCGGGAACCTTGACTGACGAAGCAGGAACCGGAAAAGTGAATTTAGGCTATACCTTGATGTACGATCTGATTTCGCGCGAAGATGTTGCCCATACTTTAGCAGAGTTGCTCCATTATCCTACGACTGCAGGCCAGATTTTGGAAGTGGTTCGGGGAGAAGAGCCGATAGCATCAGCGGTAAAAACAAAAGCAGGCAAATAAGAATCTGAATTTTAGGGGTAATTACTGGGAACGCTGCAACCTTTTAAAGGGGTGCAGCGTTCTAGTATGTCTAGGACTTAGATTATTAGAGAAAGCAGGAACATAGGACATGGATTGGTTTGATTTGCTTAAGGCTTTAATATTAGGATTTGTGGAAGGAATGACAGAATTTGCGCCTGTTTCTTCTACGGGCCATTTGATCATCGTCGATGATATGTGGCTGAAATCGCAGGAATTTCTTGGGAAATATCCAGCGAATACATTTAAGATCGTCATCCAGCTGGGGTCGATCTTAGCGGTTGTCGTGGTATTTTGGAAACGCCTGTTCAGTTTGGTGGGCTTGTATAAGATTGAAGGACAGCAGGCAAACGCCAGCTTTAACTTATTGCATGTCATCATCGGCATGCTGCCGGCAGTGATTTTCGGATTTGCCTTCAAGGATTTGATCGATGACCACTTGTTCGGAGTAGAGACCGTCATCTATGCATTGGTCGCCGGTGCGATTCTGATGATCGTTGCAGACAAGTTCGGCCCGAAAAAGCCGACGGTCAACTCGTTGGATGAAATTACCTACCTTCAGGCATTGAAAATTGGCCTTGTGCAATGTCTCTCGTTATGGCCGGGATTTTCCCGATCAGGAGCGACGATTTCAGGCGGCGTGCTGTTTGGGTTGAATCACCGCGTTGCGGCTGACTTCACGTTTATCATGGCAGTTCCCATCATGTTCGGGGCAAGCCTTGTATCGGTAATGAAAAACTGGGATACGCTGTCGATGGACTACCTATCGTTCTACGTTGTCGGATTCATATCCGCTTTTGTATTCGCATTGATTTCCATCCGTTTCTTCCTGAAGCTGATTTCACGCATCAAGCTGATGCCATTTGCCATCTACAGGTTGGTGTTGGCAGCTGTCTTGGCGATTATTGTATTCCTATAACTGACAGACAAAAGGAGCTTCCGCGAGGAGGCTCCTTTTGTCTGTCAAACTTTCGGCAAGCTTTTCACCAACGTAATGAATTCACGTGACACATAGGAGACATAACGGTTTTTTGCCATGATGATGCCCAGTCTCCAAGGAAATGTGTGGGTCAGCGAAATCATTTTGAAGGGTCCATCTTTGACACGGTCGCAAATCAGTTTCGGCATGAGTGTGACACCCAGGTTTTTTTCCACCATCCCGACAATGAAATCCCATTGTGAACTTTCGTAGGCAATTTTCGGCGTAAATCCTTCACTGATGCAGAATTCAACTGTCCGGCTGTTTAAGGTGAACTCCTTACTGAGCAGGAGGAAAGGGTCTTCTTTAAATTGAATCAGATCAATTAAGTCATGATGGGCGAGCGGATGGGACTCATGGACCAGCAGTTTAATCTCTTGGTCGACGAACGGGACAACATCGAATTTTTCCTTGTCGACCGGAAGCATGACAAAGCCCAGATCGACTTCGCCTTCGTATACTTTTCTTTCCACCGTTTTGGCGCCATCCTCTGCGAGCATAATCGTAACATCGGGATAAGCATGCTGAAACTCAGCGATGATTGTCGGAAAGAACAAAGTACTGATGACCGGGGGAAGCCCGATTTTGATCCTCCCTTTTTTCAAGTTCATGACATCGTACAGGGAAGCAGACAAATCATCGAGGCTGTAGATGATTTTCTGTGCTTGTTCATACACCACTTCGCCAGCATCGGTCAATCCGATTTGCCGAGCGGAGCGGTCAAACAACACCACCTCCATTTCCTCTTCCAGATTCTTGACCATCTTGCTTAATGTCGGCTGGGTCACATGCAGCGCGAGCGCGGCTTTCGTAAAGCTTTGGTGTTTGGCAACTTCTACAAAATAAGTCAGTTGACGAATATCCATGAAATCCTCCTTACCTATAACTAATTGTTATAGAACTTATGATTAATATTCATTTTACCTATCCTTTTTAGAGTTGTACACTAATGAAAGCAACAAAGGGGTCGAATAGTTAGATAATTCAATGCTTTTAGGAAATCGAAAAGTAAGCGGTTACAAAATTAAGGGACATAAAGGGGGATTTTAAATGTTGAGTATGTTTGGGATGATTGGTGGACTGGTGCTGCTTATCGTTTTGACGATGAGAGGCATGAATTTATTGATTGCGGGTCCGTTATCGGCCTTGTTTGTAGCGATTTTCAGCGGGCTGCCATTGTTTCCACAGTTAGTGGGAGAAGGGGAAGCAAACTTATTAACAAATTACATGACCAGTTTCTCTGGATTTATCACTTCATGGTTCCCGATGTTCTTGCTGGGTGCAATTTTCGGAAAAGTGATGGAAGACAGTGGTGCTGCTGACAGCGTGTCAAGATGGCTGGTCGGCAAGTTCGGTTTATCCAAGGCTGTGTTGGCCATTGTTATTGCGTGTGCCGTATTGACCTACGGCGGAGTCAGCTTGTTCGTTGTGGCGTTCTCGGTATTCCCGATGGCACTCAGCTTGTTCAAACAGGCTGATTTGCCGCGACGGTTTATCCCGGCCGCATTGGCATTGGGTTCGGTGACATTTACAATGACATCTGCCGGATCTCCGGAAATCCAGAACTGGATTCCAATTGAATACTTGAATACTACTCCTTATGCAGGATGGGAAGTCAGTATTCTGGTAGCGGTCTTTATGGCTGTATTCGGTTATTGGTGGTTAAAGCGGATGATTCAAAAAGCAGTCAATAAAGGAGAGCGTTTTGAAGCACGTTCCACAGATCCCATCGTGGAAGATCGTGAGCTTCCAAATCCATTGATGGGCTTGATTCCGTTGCTTGTGGTTCTGGGGATTTCGTATATTTTCCACGACTCATTGATGACATCTGCCTTAATTATTGCCTTATTGGGTGGTGTCATTACGACCTATTTATTGAATCGTAAATACTTCCTGAACTTGGGCAAGGCTTTGTCTGAAGGGACGATTGGTGCATTGATCGCCATCGGCAATACGGCGGCCGTAGTCGGTTTCGGGGGTGTCGCAAAAGCGGTGCCGGCATTCCAGACGGCAGTTGATGCCATGACCAGTATTCCGGGAAGCCCATTGATCGGCGGCGCTATCGCTGTCAGTGTCATTGCCGGACTGACAGGATCTGCTTCTGGTGGACAGGTTATTGCATTGCCGCTGCTTGCACCTCATTACATCGACATGGGCGTCAATACGGAAGCGCTGCACCGGACGATCGCCATTTCATCCGGAGCTCTTGATTCATTGCCGCATAATGGGTATGTCGTAACAACAATTCAGGGAATCTGCGGAGAAACCCATAAAGCTGCATACGGAGCTGTTGGGGCTGTTACAGTCATTGTTCCGTTGCTTGGATTGGCCATCGCCATCATTCTGTTTACATTAGGCCTTGGAATTTAACAAAAATTTATGGAGGTAATCGATTATGGTAGAGGATAAAGTAGTATTGATCACAGGAGCCGCCAGTGGAATCGGCTATGAAATCAGCGCAGATTTTGCGGAAGCCGGCGCAAAAATTGTGTTGTCGGACATCGATGAACAAGCGGTGAAAAAAGCAGCAGCAAGCTTGAAGTCAAAAGGATTCGACTGCATCGGCATTAAATGTGATGTGACGGATGAAGAAGACATCAAAAAAGCTATTCAAGAAACTGTGGCCCATTACGGCTCGCTTGATGTGCTGATCAATAACGCAGGAATGCAGCATATTGCGCCGCTGGAAGAATTCCCGACTGAAAAATATGAATTGTTGCTCCGGATCATGCTGATTGCCCCGTTCATTGCGACGAAACACGCTTTTCCGATCATGAAGAAACAAGGTTCCGGACGCATCATCAATATGGCGTCCATCAATGGACTTGTTGGTTTTGCGGGAAAAGCAGCCTATAACAGCGCCAAACACGGCGTCATCGGCTTGACCAAAGTCGCGGCACTCGAAGGCGCAGAACACGGCATCACCGTCAATGCGATGTGTCCGGGCTATGTGGATACGCCGCTGGTCCGGAATCAAATGGACGATTTGGCCAAAACACGCAATGTGCCGATTGAAAAAGTCTTTGAAGAAGTGCTGTATCCATTGATACCTCAAAAAAGGCTGCTGGCTGTTAAAGAAGTATCGGATTATACGATGTTCCTGGCCAGCGATAAGGCCTCAGGCATAACAGGACAAGCCGTTGTTTTGGATGGCGGCTACACTGCTCAATAAAAAATGAACAAATAAACCCGTCCAGTGTTTTTGCTGGACGGGTTTTAATGTGGTACATACAGAGAAATTTGGATCTTTAAATAAAATTTTTATTGTTGATCAGTTTTTTCATGTTAGAGGCATGGTACATTTCGTTTTTGATTATTGAGAGTTTGCTGTGTCACAATTTGGTTGATCAACGTTTCGCGTCTTATTTTTTCGGTCGATTCAACTATTAATTATTCCAGGAAATTCTCTGTAATCCCTAAAAATAAATCGGGCTGTTCGACATTGGGGGCGTGGCCCGAGCGTTTAAATTCCATAAAGGTGGCGTCAGGAATAGCGACTGCTGTTTCCCGCCCTTTTTCAGGAGGATTCAACCCATCGAACTTGCCGCTGATAACCAATGTTTCAGCAGTGATGGTGAAAAGCTGCTGGCGAAAATCAAATTCCTTTAATGCATCAGAAGCAATAATCTGTTCCTGCATCGTCAGTTGGCGGCTGTTTTGAGCCGTTATACTGAGCCATTCATCGATCCGTTTTTGGTTATAGTAAATATAGCTCGATGAAGCGCTGAATTTATCAAGCATATTTAACCCATCGAATTTTTCAGGATAGCGGGCAAATAGCTCAGCCATGGAAGATTGTTCCCCAAAGGATTTGGTGGCAACCAAAATAAGCTTATTGACCCGATCGGGATTCTGTGAGGCAATCCCTTGTGCAATATAGCTGCCCATCGATACTCCGAGAACATCGACGGATTCTAATGCTAAATGGGAAACAAGGGCGATGGCGTCTTCTATATGATCCTGTAATGAGTAATGTTCAAGGCGGCTTGACTTGCCATGGCCGCGTGAATCCAGTGCAATGACACGGCGTTGGTTTTTAAAGAATTCAATTTCACGGTAAAACATCGCAGAATTGCTTGTCAAACCATGCAATAGCAATAGGGGGTGGCCTTTTCCGGTGTCTTCATAAAATAATTCGATTCCATTGCGGTCGAAAACAGGCATAATCATTCTCCTTTTCAGTGAACAGCTTGGTGTCTCTTATCTGTTATACCCTATGGTTAAAATATTATGGTTTTTCAAATAAAAAAAAGCACAACAGTAAGTTGTGCTTAGCATCTCCGAAGATTTTTGTGATGATCTTTTGGTTGAAGTTTCTCACGATTCAATTGGATTGCGGCCTGGAATTTTGCCATTTTTCGATAAAGCTGAAGATAGCAGCAAGCAATAGGAACATACTGACGGTCGTATACCAGGGAAACTCGGTGATGGCACGGCCAAAAGCAGTATAAAGGATTGCGGGAGCGATAAGGCCTAACGCAGAAATGACCATATACTCTTTCAGTGACTTAGTCATTTCCATCAAATACAGGGACAATAGATGAAAATGGACAAAAGGCATGATGCGAAGAATCATCACTTGGGCAACTGATAGGGTGCGATCGGGAAAAATCTTGTCTTTTAGGCGGGACATTTTCGCTTGGAATTTCGGAAATTTATTGACCAGCAAATAAGATACCCAACTCATTAAAGTCAAACCGATAAAGGATAACAGGGCACCTTCAAGAAAACCGAAAAGGAAGCCTCCGGCAATGCATACTGCAATAACCGGCAAGAACAGCAGCGGACGCACTAAATGCAATAAAACAAAAAGGAATGGTGCCAGCCAGCCGACATTTTCCATGAATACTTCGAGGGATTGATCGAATTGATCCATACGATTCCGACCTCTCTAAATGTGTTTGCTAATAAGGTAGGATAATCTAAAAAGGCTATAAAAGCAAGAAGTATGTAATTGTTTTTCTTGATTTGTGTTTAATGCCTCTAAAATAGGGAAAACATTATAGTGGTTTAAATCGTTTTGTAAATAAATTTCTTATTTGCCTTTTTTGTGGAACGAGGGAGACAGGGAAATCGGAAGGAAGAAAAGATGAATAGAAGTTTGAAGATTGCAAGTGCATTTATAGGAATTGTAGTAGGGGCAGGATTTGCTTCCGGCCAGGAAATTCTTCAGTACTTTACTAGCTTTGGGTATTGGGGGTTTCCAGCCGTCCTGGTTGCCGGAGCGATGTTCGGGTATTTGGGAATGATTTTAACGCGTCTCGGAAGCCGGATGAATACGATATCGCATGAAGATGCGGTACATGCCATAAGTGGACGAGTCCTTGGAAAAGTGATTGATTACACACTGATTCTTACCTTGTTCGGAATACTGGTTGTCATGATAGCCGGGGCAGGTTCCATTTTTTCTCAGCAATTTGATTTAGCACCAGCTTTTGGCCGTAGTATTATGATAATCCTCGTAGTCTTCACTATCATGTTGAATGTAAAAAGAGTCATTACAATTATCAGCAGTGTTACTCCATTTTTGGTCTTATTGGTAGTTGGAATCACTATTTATAGCTTATTTACCATGAATTCAACTTTTGCAGAACTGGAGCCGGTTGCCAGAGCACAATTATCTACAACGCCCCATTGGTTATTATCTGCTATCAATTATGTGGCGTTAGCCATCGCGCTGGGTGCGCCCATGTCACTTGTCATGGGAGGGGCTGAAAAGGACGAAAAAGTCGCCGCCCGTGGCGGGTTAATCGGTGGACTTGGTTTTGGTGTTCTGTTGCTGCTGAGTTATTTTGCGATTTTTTCAAAAGTCGATGTGGTTGGTACGTCGGATCTGCCGATGCTGGCTCTTGCCGATAATATTTCACCGGTACTGGGTATTATTATGGGAATCATCATTTTCGCGATGATCTACAATACGGCGGTAAGTATGCTGTTGTCATTTTCAGCTCGTTTCATGAAAATGGGGACAAACCGCTTCCGTATTTTTGTCATTATCTCAGGATTAGCTGCATTTCTGTTAAGCTTCTTAGGATTTACCGCACTCGTCAATTGGTTTTATCCGATTATCGGATACCTTGGCTTGTTATTGGTAGGTGCCCTGGTGTTGGCAGATATTCGGAATATCGGAAAAAAAGCAAAAAAATAAGCTTCGAAAAACCAGCTGCCTCGCTATAGAAGCAGCTGGTTTTTTGGGGCTTTAACGGTCAAGACTCTGCTTTTTTCAGTGGGGTAAAGAATCCCACTGATTGAAGTTTCTCTTTATGGTATATTCAGGCTAGCCAGTGGCAGGAAGCACTGCTTGAAAAGAGGGGTTTTATGAAAATACTGGTTGTTGGGGCAGGCGCAATGGGCAGTTTGTTTGGCGGACGCCTAAAAGCTCAGCATGAGGAAGTTCTTCTATATAATAGAAATAATCCGCATGTGGAGAAAATCAATCACAGCGGATTGACGATTGTCGAACGCGATGATAGGGAAACGATTGTTCCGTTAAAAGTCGTGCAGGAAATTCCAAAAGCCGCAGACTTTGATATTGTTCTGGTACTGGTGAAAGCCCATGCCACCAGAACCGTTTTGGAAACGATGAAGGATTTATTGTCTCCGCAGACTTTGGTCATCACCATGCAGAATGGCCTCGGGAATCTCGAAGTGATTGCGGAGCTCTTTCCGGACAATCCAGCCGTTGCCGGAACGATGGGCTGCGGGGCAAGTGTGGAACGTGATGGGCGGATTCTCCACCGTGGCTGGGGAAAAAATTACATCGGCCGGCCTGAAGATCCGGAGGCACAGAAGAAACTGCTGGAGTTTACTGCATTGCTGAACCGCTCGGGACTGGAAACTGAATTGGCGGAAGATGTTCAAACGGTCATCTGGAATAAACTATTCGTCAATGTCGCCTATAATTCATTGACGGCGCTGTCGCGCTTAAGAAACGGTGACATCCTGAATACCGATGAAGGACAGGGGTTATTGCGGCAGATCGTCAGCGAAGCAGTCCAGGTGGCAAAGGCGGAAGGGATTCCTGCAGATGCGGAAAGAGTCGTTGCCAAATGCATCCGGATGGGCCAGGAAGAGATTGGTGCCAACAAATCTTCCATGCTGATGGATGTCCTGCATAAGCGGAAAACAGAAATCGATGCGATCAATGGAGCTGTGGCAAAGCTCGGCAAAAAGCATGGCATCGGGACTCCATCCAATGAATTGATCACGGGAATCATCAAAGTCATTGAAGCGAATTATGATCTTCAAGTCGACTAACTTCCAATGGATTCTGCTATACTTATGGGGTATTGTCCTGAACAAAAGGGCAGATAAGGACGGGATGAATTGAATCGATTAACTGCAACAGGCGACTATATTTATACATACGCCTATACGAATGATGAAAAAGCGTTATGCCAACTGGAAATGCGTTCTTTTTTTGGAAAAGATACCGATGTGAAAATAGTCAAGAGCGGGGTGGCCATTAATCCAAGCCGAAGCCCGTTCATCAAAGAACGGATCGACTTGTATTTTGAAGGCGATACCCTGCAAGATATCATTGAACAATCTGCTGGAGTGGATATGTTGGATGCGACATTCAAAGTGATTTTTCTGAAGATCAACGGCCTGTCCGAACAGGATCAGGTCGACTATTTAGGGAAGCGGGATGTTGAACGGCAAATCGGTTCGGCGATTACCGGTGAAGCGGATGTCCACCACCCTGATGTGACATTCGGCTTGATTCCGTTTGAAGGGCGCTGGTATTTTGGGCGTTATCTCCAAAGTGAGCCGATTTGGTTCAAACATATGAAAAAACCGCGGGAATATTCAACGGCACTCAGCACACGTGTTGCCCGCGCTGTGGCAAATATTGCGGTGCCCCAACCCGAAGGCATCAAAGCCATCGATCCTTGCTGTGGCATCGGTACGGTTTTGGTGGAAGCGTTGTCGATGGGCATTGATATTGTCGGACGCGACATCAACCCGCTGGTTGTCGAAGGATCCCGCGAGAATATCGCCCATTTTGGTTTGACGGGTGATGTCAACCTTGGTCCGATTGCGGAAGTCGCAGAAAGTTACGATGTGGCGATCATCGACATGCCGTATAATCTGTATACGCATGCAACGCCTGCAGAACAGTTGGGGATATTGAAGGATGCTTATCCTTTCACGGAAAAGCTGCTGGTGGTCACCATCGAAACGATGGACCATATGGTCGAAGAAGCCGGATTTGTGGTTACGGACCGCTGCATCGCGAAAAAAGGATTGTTCCTTCGTGAAATTTTGGTGTGCCAGAAAGCAGTTTAATGGAATAAAATCGGGCGCCGCGCTTTGCGGCGTTTTTTTATTGATAGAAACAAAGGGTAGAATCGTATTCGGTGTGCAACGGACTGTATTTTGGCTCGTATGGACCGTATTCCAGGTGCAACGGATCGTATTTTGCCTCGACTGGACTGTATTTCACCCGCAACGGATCGTATTCTGAAAATCGCTGAAAAATAAAGGACATTTCAGCGGAAAATTGAATAGGGTAACAGTACCTTAATCGAAAAGGAGCTGCAATATGATGAAATCCACTAAAACAACGTTTCCCATTACTGAAGTCCGGGCGCAATTCCCGGCTTTGGCCAGAATGTATAAAGATAGACCCGTCGCCTATTTTGATGGGCCAGGAGGTTCACAAGTCGTCAATTCGGCAATCCAGGCGATCACTGCTTATATGGAAAGAGGCGGCGCCAATCTGCACGGGACTTTCCCGTCCAGCTGGGAAACCGAAGAAATCATCTCGGAAGCAAGGCTGGCGGTCGCCGACTTTCTGAATGTCCAGGCAAATGAAGTGGCTTTCGGCGCGAACATGACAACTTTAACGATCGCGATAGCCAACGCACTCGGCAAAAACTTCGAGGCGGGTGACGAAATCGTCGTCACGGAAATGGACCACCGCGCCAATGTGGATCCGTGGATCATGATGGCGAAAGACCGTGGATTAACGGTCCGCTGGGTCAAGGTCGAGGCCGAAACCAAAACTTTGGATTTGAAAGACCTGGACAAGCTGATCAATGAAAAGACAAAGATCGTCGCTGTCGGGATGGCCTCCAACGCCATCGGCACAGTAGTCGACCTGAAGCCTTTCGCCGAACGGGCAAAACAAGTCGGTGCCCTGCTGGTCGCGGACGCTGTCCATGCCGCTCCTCATCTGCCGATTGACCGGGATCAGCAGCAAATTGATATTTTATTATGCTCAGCGTATAAATTCTTCGGACCGCATATCGGAATAGCAGCAATTAAGGAAGATGTCTTCAAGGAGCTTGAGCCGTATAAGCTGACCACTTCACCCAGCTATTACCCGGACAAGCTGGAAACCGGTACGCAAAACCATGAAGGCATTGCAGGCATCCGTCCGGCCATTGAATTTTTTGCCCAATTCGGCACAGGCGAAACCCGCAGAGAACGGATTGTAAGCGGTATGGAGCAAATTGAAATCTATGAAAACAGCCTGGCTGACCGGCTAAGAGAAGGGCTGTCTGCAATCGAAGGTGTGACGGTTACGCAAGCTGCCAACGACGTGCCGAAAACACCAACAGTCGCTTTCCAAGTCAAGGGCATGGAGCCGGGAGAAATTTGCCGGAGATTAGCGGAAGGCTCTAGCATCTTTGTCGCTGCCGGGCATTTCTATGCATCAACCCTTGGAGAGGTCCTGGACGTCAACAGCAGCGGAGGCTGGGTGCGCGCAGGACTTGCCCCTTACAGTACCGAAGAGGAAGTCGAGCGTTTGATCGGCGCCATTAGAAATTTATAAATGAAAAACAGGACAACCACAGCGGTTGTCCTGTTTAATTTGGAACAGCCGTATGTGTTGAAACCAATCTTGCTCTAACAAGCTCAGTCTGGCGCAGAACCGGCTTGCAGAATAGTCGACTTTTTTCTTTTTTCCACAGTTGGTGGTATACTTGTAGGAACTTGTTCCGTCAACGGAGAGCATTACGCCATTTCCCGCAAAGGGAGATGAAAAAAGGAGAATGGAATTTTTGAAACAACCGAACAAAAACACCCCTAACTTACCACCGAACTACGACGAATTGAAAAAAGCGGCGAACCGGACAGCCAACTGGAAAGAGCGCTTGGCTGCGGTTGAAGAGCTTGGCAACTGGAAAAGCGATCCAACGATCGACCTTTTGACGCATCGCATGAACCATGATCCTGTCTATCAGGTACAGGAAGCTGCTTATGCAAAATTAAAGGATTTTGGCGAAAACGTCCACATGCCGGAACGGAAGAAATTTGATTTGATCAAAGACACTTCTAAAGTACTGGTTCGCATCAAGAAAAGCTTGCCTGCAGACCACAGTTATGAAGACTTCAAAGAAAAGCTTCAAAAAATGCGTGTGGATATCTACGATACCTACAAAGGCGATAAAGGCGAGGATTTCGAAAAATGGTTGGAAGACCAATGGAAATCAGCACCGAATAAATAAGCAAGACGAAAAACCGGATGCCCCTGAGGCATCCGGTTTTTTTATAGATATTTTTGGATGATCGGCCGTAAACGGTAGCCGAACAAACCGGCGAGAACCGCCAGGATCAAATCTTTCGGAAGCGGCACAGCCATCCATGCCCAAGCCATTTGGTACGTAAAGCCTTCAGGTGCTGCGAACCACAGTTTATAGGCAGCATACATCCAATTGGTGCCGATCAAGTAATTGACGGCTGTCCCGATAAGAGCTGCAGCGACAAACCCTTTTTTCGAAGGCCATTTCTCTACAACCAGCCCGGTGGAATAAGCGATGAAAATAAAAGAAACAATAAATCCGAATGTTGGGCTGATGATTGTATCCATGCCTCCGGAAAATCCTGCGAAGACAGGGACCCCAGCCAGGCCGATAAATGCGTAAACAATCATGGAAACTGCACCCATACGGCTGCCAAGCAGAATTCCCGCTAAAATCGCGAAGAAAGTTTGAAGCGTAATCGGTACACCGCCGATAATCAAAAATGAAGAAATGTTAGCGCCAATCGCCATCAAGGCAGAGAACATGGCGATATGTACCAGTTGCAGCGTGCGGGAGTGATTGGTCGATCTGGTGGTGGTCGTTGTCATTGCGTTTCCTCCTGATTTTTCAATGTAAGTTGAGTATAATCAGCTAATTTATTTTAGTCAACTTATTTTTTATTTTAGTTAACACAAAAGGTGGGACGATGGGTAGTTGCTATTTGGAAAGTTATGCAAGCTTTTATAAAAAGCTGTTGAGCTTTGGACGATTCCTGTATGATAGAAATAATTCAGTCAGCAATTAGGAGGTTCTCATGAAAAAGGTTTTAGGGATAGATATCGGCGGAACGAAAATTCGCATGGGCATCATCGATTCGAATGGCAAGATTTTTTATGAAGAACAGGTGCCTACAGCATTTCCTCTATATGTTTATTTAGAACAACAAGTACTGCGCCTACTGGCCTTGTATCCCGAAGTAGAGGCAATTGGCGTTGGAACCCATGGCTTTGTCGATCCGAAGGAGGGGCGTGTAATTTACGCAACCGAAATTCTTCCAGGATGGTCAGGCACGGCTGTTAAGCAGCAGCTGGAAAAAGCGACCGGCAAACGTGTTGAACTGGAAAATGACGCAAACTGCGTTGCGTTGGCTGAATCGAAATTTGGAGCGGCTAAAGGGCTCGACCGTGTCGTTTGTTTGACGCTCGGAACAGGCCTTGGCGGAGGAGTTCTTTGGGACGGCAAGCTGTTGAGCGGCGGCCCGCACGGAGGAGCTGGAGAACTTGGCCATATGCTTCTGTACCCAGGCGGCGTCCTTTGTCCATGCGGCCGGAGGGGATGCGGGGAACAATATGTTTCCGGCACAGCCATCAGACGGCGCATCAAAGAAGCCGGCTTAGATATAACACCTCAAGAATTGTTTGAAAAAGCAGCGGTGGATCGAGCCTGTATGCAGGTGGTCGAAGGTTTTACAGCTGATTTGGCCTTTATAGTCAGCAATCTGCAGGCGGCTTTCGATATGGAAATGATGATCATCGGGGGAGGCGTTTCGGAATCGGCGGAGCTTTGGTGGGATTTGTTCCTGAAGCAGCTGGAGCCGCAATTGCTGAATCCGTTAGCCGTTGAAGTTGCGCAATTTGAAAATGATGCGGGCATCCTTGGAGCGGCTCTTCTGGTTCTGGAAGAAGATTGATTGAAAAGATTCCATAGAAAAAAGCTGGCCTGTAAAAGGCCAGCTTTTTTCTATGGTTTAAAATCCAGGTTTGTTCAATAATTTGAAGACATTGTTTTTATAATCTTCGACTCCTGGCTGATCGAACGGATTGATGTCCAGCATATAGGCACTGTAAGCACATGCCAGCATATAGAAATACAGCAGGTGGCCGAGGTGGTATTCATCAATTTTAGGAATCGTCAGGCTGAGCTGAGGTACGCCGCCATCCAAATGGGCACTTGACGTTCCTTTATATGCCACATGGTTGAATTCCTGCAGGGAAAGCCCTGCCATGTAGTTCAATTCATCGTCATCGTTTTCAGCTTCAAAAATCGTCAAGTCTTCGTTTGCTTCCTGGACCAGCAGGAAGGTTTCAAACAAATTGCGTTTGCCGTCCTGGATATACTGTCCCATCGAATGCAAATCAGTAGTAAAGGAAACCGACGCCGGGAAAATCCCTTTGCCTTCCTTGCCTTCGCTTTCGCCGAATAATTGTTTCCACCATTCCTGTACAAATGAAAGCTTCGGTTCGAACGTTGCCATCACTTCTGTCGTATAGCCCTCCACATAAAGCAGGTGGCGGATTGCTGCGTATTGCAGCGCAGGGTTTTCATCCGCATCGGTGTTGTTGTATAGTTCTTCTGCATTCGCAGCCCCCGCAATCAAATCGCGGATGGAATAGCCAGCCGCCGCAATCGGCACCAGTCCAACAGCGGTGAAAACGGAGTAGCGTCCGCCTACGTCTGCAGGTACGACAAAACGCTCATAGCCATTTTCTTCAGCCAGTGTCAGCAATGCACCTTTTTCGGCATCGGTTGTTACGATGATCCGCTCTGCCGCTTCCTGTCCGTAACGCTTCTCCATATAATCTTTCAGGAAACGGAAAGCGATGGCAGGCTCTGTCGTTTTGCCTGATTTGGAAATGACATTGACCATGACGCGTTTGCCGTCCAGATGGGCAAGAAGTTGCTTCAAGTATTCGCCGCTGACCTGATGGCCCGCAAAGACCACTTCAAGCCCGGATTCTTTGCTGAAATAAGGATCCAATGCCGTTAATACAGCTTTGGCACCCAGGTAGGATCCACCAATGCCGATGACAACCAAGACATCCGCTGTATCACGGATTTGTGCAGCCGTTTTTTCAACTTTCTTCAAAAACTCTTCGTCGATCGTGCTTGGCCAATCCAACCATCCGAGAAAATCCGAGCCTCTTCCTGTTTTATTGTAAAGGTCTTCATGAATTTGCTTTAATTGTGCTCTTTTTTCGAGCGTTAGTACAGAACCAATTGATTCTGAAAATGTAATTTTAACCATATTCATCCTCCTGTCTTTTGTTTACCAGTTTACCATAGAAAAACGGCCAATTGCGCATGACTTAAGCAGTAAATAAAGTGCTCCAACAACTCTTTAGTTAAAATCCTGCTCACCACTTCAGCTTTTCTTCTGGAACTGTCCAAAAGCTTCCTAAAAGAAAAAAGGGAAAAGTATTCAGTGATTCATCTTTGCGTTGGAGCTGTTATTCTTTCACCTTGCCAGTATTTATTGGTAAAATAAAGAAAACAATTGGGGGTTATGATATGGCCAAAAAATTATCGAGCATCCTGGCATTGGCGTGCCTAGTCTTTCTGGCAGGCTGTCAGCAACAGGCTACACCTGAAGATCGGCTGAAGGCATACATAGAACACTGGAACGAAGGAGAATTTTCAGAGATGTACAGCGCTTATTTAACTACTGGCACAAAAGAAGCCTACGCCTCAGAGGATTTTGTCGAGCGCCAGCAAAAACTCTATGAGGACCTGGCGATTGAAAATGTCGAAGTCACTTACACTCAACCGGAAGAGGATGCCGAATGGGATACCGAAAATCCAGCAGATTTTCCTGTACAGGTGAAGATGGACACATTAGCTGGACCGGTCGAGTTTGAAAAGACGATGACTTTGCTGTTTGAAACGCAGCAAGACACGGAAGATTGGTTTGTTGAATGGGACCCTTCCTTCATATTCGAGGAAATGGAAACAGGTGACGAAGTCCGCGTCTCGCCAACAAATGCAGAACGTGGTGAAATCCTGGACCGCAACGAGCAGCCGATTGCCATCAACGGCACCGGCTATGATATCGGTGTGGTTCCTGAGAGCTTTACAGAAGATGCAGCTAAAAAGGATCTGGCAGAAATACTTGGGATTTCGGTGGCATCCATCGATGAAAAATTGAGCCAAAGCTGGGTTCAGGAAGATCAGTTTGTACCGATTTCTAAAGCAGCGAAAAATGATGTGGAATTATTGGAGAAAGTAAAAGCGATTCAAGGTGTAACTTCTCAAGAGACGGCCATGCGCGAATATCCATATGGAGAAGCACTGGGCCATTTAAGTGGTTATATTGGTCCCATTACGGCTGAAAAATTGGAAGAATTAAAAGGCCAGGGCTATACATCAACGGACTCAATCGGCAGAAGAGGGCTTGAGCAGACGCTTGAAGAACGTCTGCGCGGCAAAAACGGGATGAAGATTCTCATTAAGAAGCAAGGGGAAAACGGGGAAGAGCTGACAGTTGCGGAAACGCCGCCTGAAAACGGAGAAACCGTCATCCTGACAATTGATGCAAAACTGCAGAAATCGACTTTTGAAGCAATGGAAGGCGAAGCGGGAACGAGTGCCGCAGTTGATCCGGAAACCGGTGAAACCCTTGTATTGGTCAGCTCACCGGCTTATGACCCGAACGAATATATGCTAGGCATCAGTGAAAGCCGCTTTAAGGAATTGAGTGAAGATCCCTTGAATCCGCTATTCAATCGTTTTGGCGCAGCTTATGCACCGGGTTCGACCATCAAGCCGGTCACAGCGGCCATCGGTATGGAAGCAGGAGCGCTTGATCCAGCGGCAGGCCTGCAGATAGACGGGGCCACCTGGCAAAAAGATGGTTCCTGGGGAGATTACCGGGTATCACGCCTGCATCCGGAAGCGCCCAATCCGATTGATTTGAATAAAGCGTTGGTGTACTCGGACAATATCTACTTTGCCCGCCAAGCGCTGGAAATGGGCAATAAAGCATTTGTTTCCGGTTTGCAGAGTTTTGGCTTCGGGGAAGAGATTCCTTTTGCTTTAGAGCTGCAGACATCACAGATTTCCAACGAAGGAACGCTCGGATCTGAAGGCCAGCTGGCTGATACTTCATTCGGACAGGGGCAAATGCTGACGAATATCCTTCACTTGGCCTCCATGTATGAGCCGTTCCTGACAGATGGCATCATGTACAAGCCACTGCTGTTCATGGATGAGGAAAAAAGCCAGGTTTGGAAAGAAGGATTGCTGAGTGCAGAAAATGCAGAAACGCTCCGCAGTGGCATGCGCAATGTCGTGGTCGATGGCTATGCACAGTCAGCCAATAGCTCATCTGTGAAAATTGCCGGGAAAACCGGTACCGCTGAATTGAAAGGAGCCATTGGAGAAGAAGGACAGGAAAACGGCTTTTTCGTCGCCTATGATTCTGAAAGTCCCGATTTCATCCTGGCAATGATGATCGAATCAATTGAAGACAATGGCGGCAGTGATTATGTTGCCGGATTTGCAGCAACGGTCTTTGAAGACTATAAAACGGAATAGCAAATGGAAAAAGCCATCTGTAAGGAACATTTACAGATGGCTTTTTATTATTGATTTCCTAATAAAAATTTGAGCTTAATTGCAGGAATTCCCATGGGAATATTGAATAAAAGAGTAATGGAATTCGGGCAGTGATCAATAGGGGGGATTGGATGGAATACAGGAACTTAGGAGGAACAGGGTTAACGGTTTCAAACGTAAGCTTGGGGACGATGGCTTTCGGCCGCTGGATTGATGAGCAGGCTTCATTCGACATAATGGACATTGCGCTGGACAGAGGGATCAATGTCATTGATACTGCCAATTTTTATGGCAAAGGACAGGACGAAAGTTTCAAATACGGGACAGGGGAATGTGAAGAAATTGTTGGGCGGTACCTGAAAGGAAAGCGGAACAATGCAGTCTTGGCGACAAAAGTCGGGTTGCCGATGGGCCAAGGGCCAAACCAGCAGGGCTTATCGAAACACCACATCATGCAGCAGGCAGAAGAATCTCTTCGGCGGCTGCAGACCGATTGGATTGACCTTTACCAGGTCCACCGTTTTGACAACAATACGCCATTGGAAGAAAGCTTATCCGCTCTCACTGACTTAGTGAGACAGGGGAAAGTCCGCTATATCGGCTGTTCGAATTATGCGGCCTGGCAGATGGCAAAAGCGCGAGGAATCAGCGATTTACATGGATTCGAGCATTTTGTGTCGAGCCAGTCGCAATATAATTTACTGGCCCGTGAATTGGAAAGCGAAATAACGCCCTATTGTGAAGCCGAAAAAATGGGTTTATTGGTATACAGCCCGATGGCTCGCGGCATGCTGTCCGGAAAATACAGGGAAAAAGGCGATATGCCCAAAGATAGCCGTGCAGCAAAAGGAGAAGAACTCATCCAGCCCTATTTTACAGATGCTAACTTTGAAAGAGTTTCTGCTTATAAGGAATTACTTGGTGACCAGGGCTTTAACCTATCACAGTTTGCATTGGCATGGACTCTCAATCAGCCGGCAGTCACTTCAGCAATCGTCGGCGCCAGTAAGCCGCATCACGTGTCAGAGGCTGCTGATATCAGCGGGTGGAAGTGGCCGGAAAGCTTGGAGAAAAAAGTTTCAGCTATTTAATGGAGGCAGATGGAATTCGGTCGGCAGCATGATTCTACACTACTTATTTCCAATGCTAGGAAGAGGGAGAGTGCTTTGAAGAAAACATGGTGGAAAGAGGCAGTCGTCTATCAAATTTACCCGAGAAGTTTTAATGATACAAATAATGATGGCATCGGCGATTTGAATGGCGTGACAGAAAAGCTGGACTACTTGAACGACTTGGGTATCAACATTATCTGGCTTTGCCCGATGTATAAATCTCCGAATGTGGATAATGGGTATGACGTCAGCGACTATCAGGAAATTATGAAGGAAATGGGCACGATGGAGGATTTTGACCATCTTCTTGAAGAAGTGCATAAAAGAGGCATGAGGCTCATCATCGATCTGGTCATCAATCACACAAGCGACCAGCATCCGTGGTTTTTGGAATCACGCTCCTCCAAAGAAAATCCAAAACGCGACTGGTATGTTTGGCGTGACCAGCAAACCAATTGGGAATGTATTTTCGGGGGTCCCGCATGGACTTTTGATCCGAAGACAAACCAATATTATTTGCATATCTTCACAAAAAATCAAGTGGATTTAAATTGGGAAAACAAAGATATGCGTGAAGCCGTTTATGAAATGATCCGCTGGTGGCTGGATAAAGGTGTTGATGGTTTCCGGGTGGATGCCATCAATCATTTGAAGAAAGATTACACCGATATGCCTAACCCCAAAAACTTGCCTTATCTTCCTGCCTGGGAAAAATTCACCGAGGTGGAAGGGCTGCAGGAGATGCTGGCAGAACTGCGGGACAAGACTTTTTCAAATTACGATATCGTCACTGTCGGTGAAGCAAACAGTGTCAAATCACAAGATATGGGACAATGGATCAGTGAGCATGAAGGGAAATTCAATATGATTTTCCACCGGGAAGCCCATGAAGCAGCAAGCAGCAGTTTTGATGCCGGATTGGCTGTCGAGGATCTAAGAGAAGTCCTGGACCGCTGGCAAAAAGCGGCGCATGGCATCGCGTGGAATTCGTTATACTTGGAAAATCATGACCGTCCGAGAACGGTTTCCATTTGGGGGAATGATCGGGATTATTGGTTTGAAAGCGCGACGGCCTTGGCTTGCATGTATTTTTTCATGCAAGGCACCCCTTTTATTTACCAAGGGCAGGAAATCGGCATGACCAATGCTCCGTTTGACGATATCGACATGTATAATGACATCGAAACTAAAAATATGTATCGGTACAATCGCAGGGAAGGTGCATCTCATGAGGACTTGATGAAAATCATTAAGAAAATCAGCCGTGACCATGCCCGCACGCCGATGCAATGGAACAGCGAGGACTATGCAGGATTCTCCAAAACCGAACCTTGGCTTGCAGTAAATCCGAATTATAAATGGTTGAATGTAGAGGCGCAAAAAGATGATCCGAAATCCATTTGGGCTTATTATAAGAAAATGATCCATCTTCGCCAAAATTGGGAAGTGCTGGTCTATGGAACTACTAATTTAACTGATTCCGGCTGCCCTGATGTGTACGCGTACGTCCGGGAAGACCGCTATACAAAAATGCTCATTGCTTCAAATTTAACTGACAGCACCTGCACGTGGAACACGCCTTACGATGCTGAGCTTCTTTTGACCAATTATGAAAAGCGTGTCAAAGGTGTCCTGCAGCCATATGAAGCTTGTATTTATTTTATGAAAAAAGAAATTTACTGATGATTATTGGAATGAAAAAGCTGTAAAGCCATGAGGTTAACATGGCTTTACAGCTTTTTTTTGGTAGAAAGAAAAATCTTATTGTAGGTATATTTGAATGAGTAATTTGACCTGTTCAGGCTTAAATACATAGTTTAACGAAAAAATTTCCCAATTACGGAAAACTGAAACTTCTGCTAACTTTAGAAGTGTGGCAGGGCCGAAAATCGGCAAGGTGTGAAAGTGCGGGAAGCCGCAACTGAATCCACGCTGTCATAAACCATAGTGGAAAAGGGGATTGAACGATGAAGAAATCGGCAAAATTCATTACGACCGCCATGCTGGCAGCTGCTTTGCTAGTACCAGCAATGGGCGTCAGCGCAAACGGGAATTCCGTTGAAAAAGCAAACGGCAATGAGAAGTTCCGTGTATTGATTGATACGGCAAACCAAAAAGAGCTGAAAAACGCTAAAAACCAATACGGGGTCCATTGGGATTTTGAAAACGAAGGATTCACCACCAATATGAATGAGAAACAATTCGAAGCTCTTCAGAAAAACAAAAATATAACTGTTGAAAAAGTTCCAGAATTCAGTATTGAAGAAACGTCTTCCGAACCGTTGGCTAAATACTCGACAATGGCGGCTTCTCAGTCAACACCATGGGGAATCAAGGCTATCTACAATAACGCCAATCTTGCTCAATCTTCAGGAGGAGCCGGCATTAACATCGCTGTACTCGATACTGGAGTCAACGTAAACCATGCGGATTTAGCGAATAATATTGAACAGTGTAAAGACTTTACACTCGGTGCAAGCATCACGAATGGTACCTGTACAGATCGGCAGGGACATGGAACACATGTAGCGGGATCTGCACTGGCAAATGGCGACGGAGGATTGTACGGAGTTGCGCCAGAAGCTGACCTATGGGCATATAAAGTATTGGGGGACAATGGCTCCGGTTCTTCTGATGATATTGCAGCAGCCATCCGCCACGTTGCAGATCAAGCCGCTGCATTAAAAACGAAAGTGGTCATCAATATGTCCTTGGGATCTTCCGCTGAAAGCAGCTTGATCACAAACGCAGTCAATTATGCATACAACAAAGGCGTTTTGGTCATTGCGGCAGCTGGAAACTCAGGCCCTAATCAGGGATCGATCGGGTTTCCTGGAGCATTGCAAAATGCTGTAGCAGTGGCCGCACTTGAAAATGTCATACAGAACGGCACATACCGCGTGGCCGATTTCTCTTCACGCGGCTATAGCTCTACAGACGGTGATTACGTAATCGGGAAGTATGATGTTGAACTATCTGCGCCAGGTGCAGCAATCTACTCAGCGTGGTATACGGGCGGATATGCAACAATCAGTGGAACTTCGATGGCTTCGCCGCATGCAGCAGGACTTGCAGCAAAAGTCTGGGCAACGAATCCGAGTGCGACCAACGTCCAAGTAAGGGCTAATCTTCAAAGCCGTGCAAAAGCATATGACATCCTATCGGGATCAGGTGCTGGCTATGGCGATGACTACGCATCAGGATTCGGCTTTTCACGAGTCCAATAACTAAACAAGGCACGCAGCGAAAGAGGCAACCCGGGCATAGCTGCCCGGGTTGTTTTTTTATCCTGATTCAATAGCACTTCAAGCTCCCTTATTCAGCTTTAACAAATGGAAGAGAGCCTGCCGCTGATTGAAGTTTCTTTTTATGGTATATTTTATTTATTCTGTAAAAAAAGGGTGAAAATATGAATGCTGGTTCAATCATCAAGTATTACCGGACGAAAAACAAACTGACCCAGCTGCAGCTGGCTGAAGGCATCTGCTCGATTTCCCATTTAAGCAAAATCGAGTCCAATGCATACAGTCCCCATGAATCGACCATTAAAGCCTTGTTGCTGAAAATGGGCGTTCTATTGAACAAAGAAGTCGAAAAGCACAAGCGTTTGGAGAAAATCATTGGGAAGTTTATCGATTGTTCCCTTCATTATGATCTTGAAACGATGCGTGAAATATACAAGCAGTTGGAAACGGAAAATGATTATATCCAATCGACAGATTTGGTCAATCAATACGAACTCTATAAATTCCGCTTTTATATTTACGATGCTGATCTCATCAAAGCAGAAGGGCAGAAAAAAATGCTGGAACGTATGAAAGCGTCTTTTTTGGCTCCGGAGCATTGGGTCCATCAATTTTTTCAATCCTTGTACTGGTCCATGATGGGCGACAACGCAAAGTCTCTTGAATTTCTTAACAGTTTGGATATGGGCATCCAAAGCATCCCCCAAAAATTCGAAGGGGAGTTCTATTATCAGAAGGCCCGCATGCTGGTTTTGGCTGACCGCCATGAACTGTCGGCACATTTTGCCGAACTGGCAGTCCGCTCTTTTCAGCTGCACCATAATTACATCCGGCTGCTCCATGCCCAGGTACTTTTGGCGATCAATTACACCCGCAGAAATTTGCTGGTCCAGGCCGAAAGCCTTTACGAAGTGCTGATCCGCAACACCCATCTGACGAAGCAATCAGTATTGCACAATCAAACGCTTTATAATTACACAGAGTTGCTGAGGCTAAAAAATGCGCATGGCGAAGCTTTGGAAATTCTCCAGGAGCTAAAGAAAAAAGTGGAACCTGGTACTTATTTCTATAAAGCGGTTCTGACCAGTCTGTTGGAATCTATGGTTGAAGGCGGGCAAGATTCATCTGTGCAGATTGAGGAGCTGAAAGCGATAAGCGGCTCACCTAAAGACAAATACTTTCATATTTATGCCAATTACTTTGAAAAAAGAAATTTTTCCCAACCAGACCTTATGACCTATTGTGAAGAAATAATGTTTCCATTTTTCAGAAAGAATGGTTATATAAAGGAAACAAAGAATGTTGCCGCTGAACTCGCAGCGCATTACCGGAACCAACAGCAATGGGAAAAAGCTTATTTCTATCAAACTTACGATGAAGAAAATGGAGGTGAGTTGAAATGATGAAAAAGAGATTCTTCATCCAGTCTGTTGCATATGCAGCATTATTGGCTGTCGTTGCCCTCAGTGGACCAAATGTATTGCCTCCAATTTAATTATCTAAAAAAATGTAATTTATAGAATGAATACGCATTTCATCATGTTTATACCGGATCCTGCACTGCAGGCAGACGCTTTCCACGGGCTCGCGCCGAAATCCACTCGGACTAGCGCCCAAGTGGCCGGACCGCTTAGGGGTTATGCACCGCTATTCATTTCGGGTAGACAATGTTTACAGTCTGAAGCTGCTCAAAATTGAGCAGCTTTTTTCATTGTCCGGAGTAAAGTATGATAAGGAGGAAGGAGGGAAAGCATATGTACAAGAAGACCCAATATGTTTTTGACGGCGATCGGCCTGTAAAAGTGGAAATCCGCAACTACAACAAGTCTGATTTTCCGGAACTGATCGCCATTCAACAGGAAAGTTTTCCGCCGCCGTTTCCTTCAGAACTTTGGTGGAATGAAGACCAATTGGCGAACCATGTGGACTTGTATCCGCAGGGTGCGCTGTGCATTGAGGTCGAAGGAGAGTTGGCCGGGTCGATGACAGCATTGCTGACCGACTTTGATCCTGCCCATCCTGCGCATACATGGCAGGAGGCAACAGACGATGGCTGGATCCGAAATCACAAATCCGACGGTGCAACATTGTATGTCGTTGATATTTGCGTCCGGCCGAAATTCCGATCTTTGAAACTCGGCCAGCTCTTGATGCAATCTATGTATGAGCGTGTGGTGCAGGATGGATTGGAGCGTCTGCTGGGAGGCGGAAGGATGCCAGGCTATCATAAATTTTCAGATACGCTGTCAGCAGAACAGTATGCAGAACAGGTACTAGCTGGAAAAATAAAAGACCCGGTCATTTCTTTTTTGCTGCGCTGTGGCAGAACACCGGTATCTGTAGTCGCCGATTACGTGGAAGACGAAGAGTCTGAGAATTACGCATTGCTGATGGAATGGAAAAATCCTTTCCACCAATAATGGCTGGAAAGCCAAGAGCTGAGCCGCAAGATTTTTGCGGCTTGTTTGCCGTGGACAAGAAAACCTGCTGAGCCCCTTGCTAAATTGTATGAAACTTCTGCTGATAAATCAGCCAAGTTGAGCAATAGATATATTTGAAGCAACAGGCTAAGATTTACCTAAAGCATTTGTGCAGAGAAAGGGGCTTTGGACTTGAGCAGAAGAATGGAAGTAATAGAAGTGTGGGAAGCGCGGCAACGAATTGCTCTTCATGTAAAGAAAACACCCTTAATCGAATCTGTAGACTTGTCTGAAAGATTGGGTCGGCCGGTTTACTTGAAGCTGGAGAATACACACGAAATTGGTGCTTTTAAAATCAGAGGCGCGGCCAATAAAATCTTAAGCTTAACTGAAAAAGAAAAAAGGCAGGGAATCACGACATATTCGACAGGAAACCATGGCATGGCAGTTGCATTTATTGCACAAAAATTAGGAATTGAGGCAGTGGTCTGCATTTCAAATCGTGTCCCAAAAGCGAAAGTGGATCGATTGGCGAGATTGGGTGCCCGGATAGAAATAGTTGGGGAGAGCCAGGATGCAGCTGGTGTGCGGTGTTATGAACTGCAGAAGGAAAGAGGCTATACGGTGATCGAGCCATTTGATGACCCTCAAGTTATTGCTGGGCAGGGAACCATTGGCTTGGAACTTTTAGAGGATTTGCCGAATTTAGGAGATGTACTGATACCCTTATCGGGGGGAGGGCTGCTTTCGGGTATTGGGCTAGCTTTAAAAACCAATAATCCAGAAATCCGCATTACTGGAATTTCAATGGAAAAATCCGCTGTCATGTATGAAAGCATAAAAGCAGGGAAACTATTGGAAATGGAAGAAAGTGAAACGCTGGCAGATAGTTTGCTGGGCGGAATTGGTCTCGATAATCACTATACTTTCGGCATGGTTAAAAAGTTTACAGATCAGCTGCTATTAATTCCAGAAGATGAAATCGCTTATGCGATGGCTTATATGATGGATAAGCAAGGGATGATCGTAGAAGGCGCGGCAGCTACAGGAATCGCAGCCGTATTAGGCAATCAAATACCACACCAAGATCGAGCTCTTGTGGTGATTGTCTCAGGGCGAAATGTGGATATTTCGATTTTGCCCGATTTGATCAAAACATATGCTTCTCATTGATTATTGTGCACAGGACAATACGTTCGTCTGGAGGGAAAGATGTGCTGCGGAGTCCATAATTTGCCTAAGCATCCTTCTAATCAATAAATTCTTTTTTGCCTGCAAGTTTACGGCTTTGACGGGAAAGCTTTATTCGTGAACAATTAGAAAACTGTTAATTCAGATTAATATCTCCCCAACTGCAATGCTATAATTAGAGCTAACGATTGGAATAGAGCTTTTTAAATAGGAATCTGTTGGAGCGCGATGGGGGGATACCATGCAATTAACTGTAGAGAGTATATTAAACTATGAGATTTTAGAAAATGCCCGCATTTTAACAGCAAAAGATTCTGTGGCTGATTGTATTGTCCAGTGGATCTCTGTAATGGAGATGCCCGTCGAAAACTTTGTCCGCCAGAACGAAGTTGTCCTGACGACTGCAATCGGCTGCCATAGCAATGTAGAGGATTTTAAAAGTTTTGTTCAAGACATCATCGATTCAAATGCTTCAGCATTGATGATCGCTGTCGGCCGCCACGTTTTTGATATTCCAAAAGAAGTTATTGAATTGGCAGAGCAACAGAACTTTGTCATCATTGAACTTCCTTGGGAAGTGAGATTTTCCAATATTATCGAAGAAGTGATGAAGAACATCAATGATGTACAGCATAAAGATCGTGAAAGATCAGAAAAAGTGCAACAGGAATTATTGAAACTGATTTTAGGTGATACGGATTTAGAGTATATTGCAAAATATATTCAACGGCAGATTGATTGCCCGCTTCTAATCACGGACCGAAACGGTTTTATCCAAGCTAAAAGCGGAGTTGCACAAGATTTTATCAACAGGTGGAAGGATGCTGTGATGCAGGGGGATTTTCCGATTCACAGCAGAGCGGATTTGATGAATAACGATCCTATGCTGCGGAAATTCCGGACGGCAGTTCTGGACAGCAGAGTGATATTGCAAATTCCAGTCCTGCAAGTTTCTGAAGATCCACAAGGCTATATCTTTGTCGTATTGCCAACGGAAACTCTGGTGGTTTCTTATTTGACGCATTATCGGATAACGGTGCTTGAACATTCTGCGACCACTATATCGTTGTGGCTTTCCCGTAAAAATGCCATTGAAGAAACGAAAATAAACTTGCGCAGTGATTTCGTCCAGGAAGTGGCCACTGGGGAAGTTATTTCTGTTAAACAAGCATTTTCAAGGTCCAAACTGCTGGGGTACAACCTGGATCTCCCCTATATTTGCTTAGTCGGATTTCCTGAAAATTTCAAAGAGCTATTTGAAAAGCACGAAAAGGATCATACTTCCTATGTTCAATGGACAGAAAGCATGGTGCGTTATATAGAAGAAGAAATCTATTTTGCTGCCCAGTCATTGAAAAGAGAAGTGATGATGACCTACCAAGGGCACCAATTACTGATTTACCTCGAAAAGCCAGCTGAAACAAATGATGAACACGTCGTCAATTTTTTAGATTTGGCAAATCGCCGTTTAAAGAACCTATTGCCTGAAGTCATGATTTCTTGGGGAATCGGAGATTACAGCGAAGGGTTCCAAGGGCTGTCTGAAAGTTACCGTCATGCTGTTATTGCATTGGATATTGGACGCCGGAAAAAAGGCAAAGGCCAATACATGCTGTACAGTGACACCCGTATAGACCGTGTTCTTTTAACACTCGCGCAAAATGGAGAAATGAAAGATGTGATCATGTCCACCATTGAACCGCTTGTGGAATATGACAAACAACGGAATATGGATTTGATTGGAACATGGAAATGCTATAACCAGAATCATGGAAATGTCAGCCAAGCCGCAAGGGATTTAAGTTTGCATCGTCAGTCTTTGCTATACCGCCTCAGAAAAATCGAATCGCTGACAGGGCTTTCTCTTATTGATCCTGATGACTTATTCTTGCTGGATTTAAGCCTGAAGACTTGGGAAATTGGCGTTGCAGAAGAAACAAATGAATAAACCGCTATCCGGACTTTCACCACAGAGTTCGGGTGGCGGTTTTTATTTTCTTCCAATGCGGAACGATTAGAAAATATGACTACAATAACTCCAAATCTTCATACAGTATTGCGGATGATAGTTTGGAGAGAAAGTTTTATACTGAAATTACGGAAGGTTTATTCCGAAAATTCAAAAAAGTCATTAAGGAAGGGGATTTTCCATGTCATTTGGAACTGCAGAGTATCGAGAAAGAATTCGGAAGACGAAAGAGCGAATGGCATCGAAAGGGATAGAAGTGCTGCTCCTCACTGATCCGGCAAATATGAATTACCTCTCTGGTTACGATGGGTGGTCATTTTATGTACATCAGATGCTAATCGTCATTGATGACGAAGACCAGCCGATCTGGGTAGGGCGGACAATGGATGCAAATGGGGCAAAAATTACTACATGGCTGTACCATGACAACATCATTCCTTATCCAGATACGTACGTTCAGTCGGATACGAAGCATCCAATGGATTTCGTAGCCGATATTTTAAGGCAAATCGGACAAGACAGCCGCAGTGTCGGTGTTGAAATGGAAAACTATTATTTCACTGCAAAATGTTACGAACAATTGAGAAGAGGATTGCCGAATGCGCGTTTTCAAGACGCGACTTTGTTAGTGAATTGGATTCGGATCGTGAAATCAGATCAAGAAATCAACTATATGAAACGGGCTGCTTTACTCACTGAAAAAGCAATGAATGCAGCTATTGAAATGGTAAATGAAGGTGTACGTGAATGCGATGTTGCTGCACAGATCCTGCATGCACAAGTGACGGGCACAGAGGAGTTCGGTGGGGATTATCCAGCCATCATGCCCCTGATGCCATCAGGCGAAAAAACATCGACACCTCATTTAACCTGGACAGATGCCCGTTATAAGAGCAATGAATCTGTCATTTTAGAATTGGCGGGTTGTTATAAACGCTACCATTCGCCATTGGCGCGGACAATTCATCTTGGGACTCCGAGCGATGAACTGAAAAAACTTGCACAAGCGACAGTAGAAGGGATTGAGGAATGTCTTGCAATGATTAAACCGGGGATTGCCCTGGAAGAAATTTGTATTGCATGGACAAAGTCAATTGCTAGGTATGGCTATGAAAAAGAGTCCCGGATCGGTTACCCGATGGGCTTGAATTATCCTCCGGATTGGGGTGAACACACAGCAAGCATCCGCAAAGGCGATCGGACAATCCTGGAGCCGAACATGACCTTTCATCTAATTCCAGGAATGTGGTTCGACAAATCCGGGTTTGAAGCAAGCGAATCGTTTCGGGTGACGGAACAGGGCTGCGAAATCTTTGGCACGCTGCCGAGAGGGCTGCACGTCAAAGGAAAAACCCTGATTATATAGTGAACTTCACTCAAGGAGGTGCTGAAAAATTGTTGATTTATACTGAGCAAGAACTGAAGCAGTATATCACCTTAAATCAGCAGGCGCGGATGGTGATTGAAGATGGCTTCAACAAACTGGCGCAGGGGCAAGTGGAGATGCCGCCCATTATGCGGGTAGACTTTCCGGATCGCAACGGGGAAGTGGATGTCAAGACCGCTCATGTGAAAGGCAAAGAAATGTTTGCCATCAAAGTATCTTCCGGCTTTTTTGATAATCCCAAAATCGGTTTGCCCAGCGGCAGTGGATTCATGATGCTGCTGAGTACACAAACCGGTATTCCGCAAGCACTGTTCCTTGATAATGGCTATTTGACCGAAGTCCGGACTGCAGCAGCTGGGGCGATTGCCGCTGACTACCTGGCCCGTAAAGACATCCGAACTGTCGGAGTGATCGGAGCAGGAAGCCAGGCAAGATTCCAGCTGAAAGCATTGGCATTGGTCAGGGATTTCAAAAAGGTTCTTGTATATGCGAGATCTGCCGAGCGGACCCGCCAATACGCAGAAGAAATGCGCAAAGTTCTTGGCATAGATGTCCAAGCAGCAGAAAGTGCCGAACAAGTGGTCAGAAACAGCGACCTGGTGGTAACAACGACGCCGGCAACTGAGCCTATAGTAAAAACGCAATGGCTGCATGCCGGGCTTCATATCACAGCAATGGGGTCAGACGCTGAACATAAGCAGGAACTGGAGGCGGGGGTCCTGGCAGCTGCGGATAAAATTGTCTGTGATGCCAAAGCGCAATGCGCCAAACTTGGAGAATTGCACCATGCTTTGGACAGCGGGGTATTCAAGGAGGATTCACGGGTTATAGAACTTGGCCAATTAGCTTCTAAAGAGTTGAAGGGCCGCGACAATGATGACCAGATTACGGTATGCGATTTAACCGGTACCGGCGTTCAGGATACGGCCATCGCCCTATTTGCTTACCATGAGTTGCAGAAGCAGCACATAGGGGTGGAAATCGACAATAATCATGAGTTTCAGAAAAACTAAAAGGAGTGGTCATATGACACAAAAAGATATTCATGCAGGGACAAAAGCGGTATGGGCAGGGGAAAAAGAATATTTGGTTCACGGGGCAACCCAGGTACCCGTAGTGTTGAGTGTGGCTTATACGTATGACGATATGGACGAATGGTACGACGTGGCAATCGGCAAGAAAAAAGGCCACATTTACGGGCGCAACACGAATCCGACAGTACAGGCATTTGAAGATAAGGTGAAGATTCTGGAAGGCGCTGAAGCGGCAACCAGCTTTTCCACCGGGATGGCTGCAATCAGCAATACTTTAGCGACATTCCTGTTGCCTGGTGACCGTATTGTTTCAGTAAAAGACACGTACGGCGGCACCAATAAAATCTTCACGGAATTTCTTCCACGCCAAAATATTGAAGTCGCTTTGGCCGAAACCGGCAATCATGAGTCAATCGAAGCGGAAGTTTCAAAAGGTTGTAAAATCCTTTATTTGGAAACTCCGACGAATCCAACAGTTAAAATCACGGATATTGAACGGATGGCAAAAGCGGGGCATGAAGTTGGGGCTTTGGTGATCATCGACAATACATTCGGAACGCCGATCAACCAAAATCCTCTGGAGCTTGGCGTGGATTTGGTCATACACAGCGCAACAAAATTTCTCGGCGGACATGCAGATGCGTTGGGCGGAGTATTAGTCGGTTCTCATGAACTTGTCGAACAAGTTTATCATTACCGTGAAATCAACGGCGCGACAATGGATCCGATGGCGGCATACTTGACTTTGCGCGGCATGAAAACACTGCATCTCCGTGTACGTGAACAATGCAAAAATGCGATGGAGCTTGCCAAATACCTGCAAACAAAAGAATTGGTTGAAGATGTCTTCTACCCTGGACTCGAAACGCATCCTAATCATGATATCGCCAAAAAACAAATGAAAGATTTTGGCGGCATGCTCAGCTTCGCGGTGAAAGGCGGCGTTGATACGGTACGGGACCTTCTTCCAAAATTGCAATATGCTCATCGTGCAGCGAACCTGGGGGCAGTGGAAACGACAGTTGGGCCTGCACGTACGACAAGCCATGTTGAATGTACACCGGAAGAACGCGCAGCAATGGGGATTCCAGAAGGCCTGATCCGCGTGTCTTGCGGCATCGAGAATATCGAAGACATCATTGCTGATTTTGAACAAGCCTTTAAGCATGTTGAAACCGCTTTGAAAGTTTAAATTTTAGGATTCGAGGTGCAAAGTAAATGCCGGGACATCATCTTATTGTGGACCAAGCCAATTCCATAGCAGGCAAATTGATAGAATGGCGGCGTACTTTTCATCAATATCCCGAACTCAGTTTTCAAGAGTTTGGGACCTCTCACTTTATCGCAGAAACTTTACAGGGAATTGAGGGCATCAAAGTGGAAACGGGAATCGGACTAGAAACGAGTATCATCGGTACTTTGACTTCCGGAGAAGGACCGACAATCGCCATTAGAGCGGATATCGATGCACTTCCCATTGAAGAAGAAAATGGCGTCGATTATCGTTCACAAAACCCTGGCATCATGCATGCTTGCGGCCATGATGCGCATTCGGCGATCCTATTGGGGGCGGCTGCAATTTTGGCTGAGCAGTTCAAAAAAAATAACATTAAAGGGACTGTTAAATTCATCTTTCAGCCAGCGGAAGAATGCATAGACGAAGAGGGAATGTCAGGATCTCCTTACCTGGTGCAGGCCGGAGTATACGATGGAGTAGAGGCGGCAATTGCGCTTCATATGTGTCCGTGGCTGCCCGTCGGAGAAGTGCAGATCAGTGATGGTTACAGCATGGCGAATGTCGATGTTTTCCAGGCGAAAATCATGGGAACTGGCGGGCACGGTGCTTATCCGGAACTTGGAACAGATCCGACATGGATGCTGGGGCCGGTTCTACAGGCATTGCATGGGATTGTTTCCCGCAAAGTGTCCGCTTTGGAAGGAGCCGTAATCAGCATCGGCCAAATTCATGCTGGAACTGCAAGCAATATCATACCGACGGAAGTGGAAATCGAAGGGACGATCCGCAGCTATTCCGCCGAAATCCGTAATCTTTTGTCAGCTGAATTACAGAAAGCCTTCTCAATTGTAGAAAATCTGGACGGCGAATATTATTTGGAAATCCATAGAGGCGAGCCGGCGTTGATCAATGATCCATCCGTCAATAACTGGTTCATGAAAGCGATGCATGAAACCTATCCGGAACTACGGATCATCAAAAAGCCCTTTGGCATGGGTGGAGAAGATTTTGGGTATGTCACACAAAAGCTGCCAGGTTCGATGTTTTTTTTGGGAAGCGCCCTTACAGATGGAGTCCACCGGGATCTGCATACGCCGACTTTTGACATTGATGAAAGCTGCCTCCCGGTAGGTGTGGCAATTCTTGCGCAGACAGCGCTTAATTTTTTAACAAAGGAAAAAACATCTGCCGATAAATAAAACTCTGTGAATATTGCATAAAACAGCTGTGCTTTGTGTCTGGAATCAATTCTTCAGCTATTCTTTGGAAGAAGAGCGGCACAGTTGAATCCAACAAGATAGAGGTGGAAAACCGTGGTCCATAAATTGGCTTTTATAGGATTTGGCGTAGTTGGACAAGGCTTGGCTGAAATCCTTCGGGATAAGAAAGAAGCATTAAAGCGGGATGAAGATTTCGAAGCGCAGATCGTGGCGATTGCTGATTTGAGGAAAGGCGCGATTTATCATCCCAAGGGCCTTGATATCGATGTAGTGTTGAAAACGCTGAAAGAAACCGGCAACCTGGAAGACTATCCTAACACTTCAGGGCTGGTCAAAGGGTGGGATAGTTTGACGACCATTCGGGAATCCAATGCAGACACCATCATCGAAGTGTCCTATACGGATGTGAAAACGGGCCAGCCGGCAATCGATCACTGCAAAACAGCCTTCGAAAACGGGAAGAATGTGGTGATGACAAACAAAGGGCCAGTCGCGTTGGCATATAAAGAGCTTTCGGAAATTGCAGAACAGCACGGAGTATCCTGGGGATTCGAAGGCACTGTGATGAGTGGGACGCCGGCACTTCGGATGCCGGTCGCGACACTTGCCGGAAATGAAATTACAGAAATACGGGGAATCTTAAACGGCACCACAAATTATATTTTAACGAAAATGGAAACGGAAGGTGTCAGCTACGAGGATGCGTTAAAAGAAGCGCAGAATTTGGGCTATGCGGAAGCGGATCCGACCAGTGACGTGGAAGGCTATGATGCACGCTATAAAATTGTCATTCTATCAAACTATGTGATGAAAGCACCGTTGACTGTTGAAGAAGTTTCGTGCAAAGGAATTTCAAGCATTACATTAAAAGATATTGAAGAAGCGAAAATAGAAGGGAAGCGCTGGAAGCTCCTAGCGAAAGCGCGTAAAGAAGGGGCCAGAGTCATCGCTTCGATTGCTCCAGAAAAAGTGGAACTGACTGATCGGTTGGCCTCTGTCGGCGGAGCCGTCAATGCAATCACGTATGAGACTGACCTTCTGGGATCTGTAACCTTAAGCGGCGCCGGAGCCGGGAAAACTGAGACAGGTTTCTCGTTATTGATCGACCTGATAACGATTTCCCGTGAAAAACATGCGGTAAAACTATAAAGAGTTAAGGGGGTAATTGTTTGACGACTCATCTTACAGGCCAAAAGATGTTTTTTGCAGGAGAGTGGGTGAACAGTGATCAGTTTATTGAAGTCCGTAATCCTCAAGATAACAGCATCATTGATTTAGTTCCTGCCGCTACATCGCAAGATATGCTGAACTGCGTGGAAGAGGCGAAAGAAGGAGCGGAAATTGCCGCTGCCATGCCTGTCCATGAACGCATAAAAGTAATCAATGGCGCAGCTGATTATATCGAACAGCATATGGAAAAATATGCGCGGACGATTGCAACGGAAAGCAGCAAAACAATTCGCGAAGCCGAGAAAGAAGTAGGACGTGCCATTCAAACCTTACGCATCAGCGCAGAAGAAGCTAGGCGGATCAACGGCGAAACCATTCCTTTCGATCAATCGCCCGGAAGCGAAAACCGCATCGGCTATTTCTACCGTTTTCCAATCGGCATCATCGGAGCGATTACACCATTCAACGATCCACTCAATTTGGTTGCGCATAAAATTGGTCCAGCCATTGCTTCGGGAAATGCCATCATCGTTAAGCCGGCAACTGTCACGCCTCTGAGTGCATTGCTCTTGGCGGAAGCCTTTTCCATAGCGGGCTTGCCAGCTAAAGTCTTGTCCGTAATCACCGGCCGCGGCAGCGAAATCGGTGATGCACTTGTCACGCATCCTGCAGTCCGGATGATCACTTTCACCGGCGGACTGGAAGCGGGTGAAGAAATCTCACGCAAAGCGGGATTGAAAAAAATCAGTATGGAACTGGGTTCGAATTCGCCTGTCATCGTTCTGGAAGATGCCGACTTAGAAGATGCTGTGGATTCAAGCGTATCGGGAGCTTTCTGGGCGGCCGGGCAAAACTGTTTGAGCGTTCAGCGGATTTATGTACAGGAAAGTATTTTCGAGGCATTCAAAAAACAATTTGTGGAACGAACAAATGGCTATATCGTTGGCGATAAACTATCCCGACTTACCGATATGGGACCATTGATTACGGAAAAAGAAGCAATGCGTGTTGAACAACTGGTCGAAGAAGCCGTGGACAAAGGAGCTGTTGTCCTAGCGGGAGGAGAACGGAATGGGGCTTTTTACGCGCCGACTGTGCTAACGGAAATTCCTGAAGATTGCACGATTGCCAAGGAGGAAATTTTCGGTCCTGTCGTTTTGCTTTACCCCGTAGTCGATCTTGATAAGGCTATTGCCTTATCAAATAACGTGAACTATGGATTGCAGGCAGGAATCTTTACGAAGAATATCGATTTGGCGCATAAAGCCATCGCAAAATTGGACGTAGGCGGAATCATGGTCAATGACAGCAGTGATTACCGGATTGACGCGATGCCATTCGGCGGGGTCAAAAATTCTGGTTTAGGCCGCGAAGGGATCAAATTTTCGATTCAAGAAATGACAGAGCCGAAAGTTGTTTGCTTCAAACTATCTGGCCAGTAAAAAATCATCGGAAAAGTGAAAGGAGTTCTTGTGCCGAAGAAAAATCCTGATAAAAAAGGTTTCGTCAAATTTTGACGAAACCTTTTTTATCAGGATTGGATATCTAAACGAAACGCCTTCACCACGATACCATCATCCAAAGGAATAACGTCGAGTGATGCAACGCGCTCAAAGCCCATCTTCTCATAGAGGTCAATGGCATGTTTCATGAAGCTTCCAGTATGCAAACCGATCATTTTTTGTTGACGGATTTTACAGATATCGATGCAATGTTCGACCAGTGCTTTGCCGACTCCCTGAGAACGGAAATCTGTACTGACCGCCAATAATCGGATTTCGGGATAGTCAAGCGTCTCCGTATTCCATTCGTAAGCATTGGACCCTGCGGGGAACAACACCACACTGCCGGCAATCTGCCCATTAATTTCTGCAATAAATACTTCTGCATCCGGTTGCTGGTCAGTGTCTGAAGAGACATTGGCTTTCAGCATTCCCCAGTGCTTTGGTGAGAGCTCTTCTTCATAAGGTTTATACGAAGAAAGACGCTGCTGCTTCAGTAAATAGAATTCATTTTTTTTGGCTTCACGAATCAACAAAAGACCATCTCCCTTTACTCGGAATTTTTGGCGCCTTTTAAAGCTCTCCAAAAAATATGAACGGTAGAACTATTTAATAGGAATAATTATTTCACCATGAGCCTTAAGAGAAAAATCAGCCAGTTTCTATAGGGAAAGTTATTGTAGACATGGTAATTATATAAAAATATATTGCATACATCAAGAAGGAAAAAAGGTGGCAGTCGTATGAAAGCGTATACATATGTAAATTATTTGACGATTATAAAAATAATGAAATATTATTTTTTAATTCGTTGAATTCTGACAAATGTGCTCTATAATAAATAGAAAAGAAAGGATAGGATAATTATGAAAAAAGATTTGCGCATCAACAGTAAAGTTTTCAGCGAAGGGGCGATGAAAGCGCCGAACCGTGCCATGCTCCGCTCAGTAGGAGTTACCGATGAAGATTTCAAGAAACCGATGATTGGTGTCGCCAGTACGTGGAGTGAAGTGACGCCGTGTAATATACATATTGATAAATTGGCGATCAGCGCAAAAAAAGGAGCCAGAGAAGCTGGAGGCGTTCCTTTTATCTTTAATACAATCACCGTTTCCGACGGAATTTCCATGGGGACAGAAGGCATGAAATATTCCCTTTCAAGCCGTGATGTCATTGCTGATTCGATTGAAACGGTGGTAGGCGCTGAAAGCCTGGATGGTTTAGTGGCAATCGGCGGTTGTGACAAGAACATCCCAGGCTGTTTGATCGCTATTGCAAATTCCGAAGTTCCAGCTGTTTTTGTTTATGGCGGGACGATTGCTCCAGGGCGCCACAATGGCCAGGACATTGACATTGTATCGGTTTTTGAAGGTGTCGGCCAGCATAATAATGGAGACATCAACGATGATACGCTTCGCAAGATTGAATGTGGAGCCTGCCCGGGAGCTGGATCATGCGGTGGTATGTACACAGCGAACACCATGGCTTCTGCAGCTGAAGCCATGGGGATGAGTCTTCCAGGAAGTTCTTCCAATCCAGCTGTATCTTCCGAAAAATTAGCGGATTGCGAAAAGGCCGGTGCAGCCGTGCATAATCTTCTTGAACTGGGCGTCTACCCGAAAGACATCATGACGAAAGAAGCGTTCGAGAACGCCATTACTGTCGTTATGGCACTTGGCGGATCGACAAACGCCATCTTGCATTTATTGGCGATTGCCCATGCCGCTGAAGTGGATTTGACGATCGACGACTTTAACCGACTGCAGAAAACAGTTCCGCATTTGGCCGATTTGAAGCCGAGCGGCAAATATGTCATGCAGGATCTGCACGAGGTCGGCGGTGTTCAGGCAGTTATGAAAATGTTGCTTGAAGGAGGCTATCTGCATGGAGATTGCATGACAGTCACTGGCAAAACAGTGGCAGAAAATCTTCAGGAGTCGCCTGGATTGAAGGAAGGGCAAGAAGTCATCATGCCTTTCGATAATCCGAAACGCCAGGATGGTCCACTGATTGTCCTGAAAGGAAATCTTTCACCGAGCGGTGCAGTAGCAAAAGTATCCGGTGTGAAAGTAAAACGCCATACAGGGCCGGCTCGTGTCTATAACAATGAAAAAGAAGCGACAGCAGCTGTAATGGCCAATGAAATCAATGATGGCGATGTACTGGTCATCCGTTATGTGGGGCCGAAAGGCGGTCCAGGAATGCCGGAAATGCTGTCGGTATCTGCAATTCTTGTCGGCAAAGGCATGGGCGCATCCGTTGCGCTATTGACAGACGGCCGTTTTTCAGGCGGTACACATGGCCTGGTGGTCGGACATATTGCCCCGGAAGCACAGGTTGGCGGACCGATTGCCTTTTTACAGGAAGGCGACATGGTAACTATCGATTCAGAGCTTCAGGAAATTTCCATGGATGTTTCCGAAACAGACTTGGAAGAACGCCGCAAGCAATGGGTAGCGCCACCGCTTCACAGAAAAGGCGTACTCGGCAAGTATGCACATAATGTTTCCTGTTCTTCAAAAGGTGCAGTTACCGATTACTTGAATCGATAAATGCATGGGAATAGTTAAGATGCTGATTTTCTGAATCGGACTCATTATGTGAGTGCAAAAAAGTTTGTAATGTTCATTCAAGCAATTAATTGAATAAAACTGGAAACAGTACTCGGTGGGAATGTTTCATTCCTGCTGAGTCGTTCCGCTTGAATGATGTTGAATATTACACATACAAAAAAAGGGGGAAATGAAGATGGCAAAAAAGAAGTTCGGATTTGTGTCAGTTATGTTGGCAAGTGTTTTGGCCTTAACGGCGTGTGGAGGAACTGACAGCGATTCATCAACAGGAGAAGAAGGTTCGGAAGAAACCTATGTCCTGCAGGCAGGGCATTCATTGCCGGATGACCATCCTTACCACCTTGGATTTCTGGAAATGGCAGAAGCTGTGGAAGAACGGACAGATGGCCAAGTAACAATTGAAGTTTTTGCGAACAGTGAAATTGGGGCAGAACGGGAATTGACGGAAGGCATGGGGCTTGGAACAGTCGATTTGGTCGTTTCTTCAACAGCACCCGTCACCAACTTTGTTCCGGAACTAGGCGTCTTGGACGTACCCTTCCTATTTCAGGACCGTGAATCGGCAGTAGAAATTCTGGAAGGCGATATCGGAGATGAGTTATTCGCTAAAATGGAGGAAAATGGGATCATCGGTTTGTCGTGGGGAGAAAATGGCTATCGCCACATCACGAATGCCGTGCGCCCTATTGAAACGCCAGAAGACTTGGAAGGCTTGAAAATCAGAACGCAGGAAAATGAAATTCATTTAGCCGCTTTTGAAGCATTGGGTGCACAGCCGACGCCAATGGCCTGGACTGAAGCGATCACTGCGTTGCAGCAGGGAGTCGTAGATGCACAGGAAAATCCAGCCATCGTTGCAGATCAGTTTAGCCTTTATGATGCGAACCAGAAATACATGAGTTTAACTGGACACGTTTATTCTGTAGCCATCTACATGATGAGCCAGCAGACTTACGATGAATTGCCGGAAGAATTGCGTGATATCGTTGTCGAAGAGGGGCAAAAAGCTGGAGCGAGAGAGCGGGACCTGATCGTTGAAATGGAGAAGGAATCGATTCAGACCTTGAAGGATAACGGTGTGGAAATCATCGAAGACATCGATACTGCGCCTTTCCAGGAAGCAGTACAGCCTGTCTATGAAACAATTGAACATCAGGATCTATTGAATGAGATTCTGGACGCCCAGTAAAAGGACAATAAGTCTATTCGAAAAAGAGAGAATCCTTTCTCTCTTTTTTATATCGGAGGCAAGACGATGAGTAAATTAGTCGGCTATATGAATTTCGGCATCAAACATATATTGAATCTTATTATGGCCTTGCTGGTCACAACCGTTTTTCTCCAAGTGATTTTTCGGTTCATCCTGAACTCACCACTTGCTTGGACCGAGGAACTTGCTCGTTACAGCTTAATCTGGCTGACATTTTTAGGCGCAGCCTATGCAATGTCTTCAAAAGCGCATATCGGTATGGAGTTTTTTGTTAATTTATTTGGTGTCCCCATCCGAAAGATGCTTTATATAGTAGCTACATTTGCGAGTTTGCTTTTTTTCCTGTTGATGGTGATCGAAGGCTATGACTTAGCCATGCAAGGGATGTCACAATTGTCGCCGGTTTTGCGGATTCCAATGGGCGTGATTTATATGATCATTCCAGTCAGTGGTGCAATTTTGATCATCAATATGGCCTCGCAGTTTTCAAAAGACTTTAAAAGCGGGGGTGTCTGAAGATGGCATTGGTGCTGTTTATCTTATTGATGGTTTTATTTTTAATTAATGTTCCGATCGCCGTGGCGCTTGGGCTGGCTTCCACTCTTGTATTCTTTCTCGATGGCAATGTTTCGTTGATCGTCATTATTCAACGGATGTTCAATTCTGTCGATTCGTTCCCGCTAATGGCGATTCCCTTTTTTATTCTGGCAGGTAAATTGATGGAAAGCGGGGGGATTTCCCGGCGGCTGATCCATCTGGCCAACGTCATTTTCGGACGTGTCAAAGGCGGCCTCGGCATTGTGTCGATTGTTGCCTGTGCATTTTTTGCAGCCATTTCGGGTTCTGCCGCTGCAACAACAGCAGCGGTAGGAGCTTTAATGATTCCGGCAATGATCAATAAAGGCTATGACAAGAGTTTTGCGACCGCAATCCAGGCTGCCGGCGGAACCATCGGCATCATGATTCCACCAAGTGTTCCGCTGGTACTTTACGGCGTGGCAGCTGGGGTTTCTGTCAGTGAATTGTTTATTGCTGGAATTGTTCCCGGTTTGTTCGTTATGGTCTCGTTGATTTTGCTGGTCTACCTGATTTCCTTGAAAGAGGGATATGGTGGAGGCGAGAAGTTCGGATTCAAAGATTTCATTAAGGCATTTTTCGATGCATTTTTGGCTTTGATGATGCCAGTAATTATACTGGGCGGTATTTATGGAGGGATTTTCACCCCGACGGAAGCTGCAGTTGTGGCGGTTGTCTATGGTTTGATTGTAGGCGTATTCATTTACCGTGAAATCAAATTGAAGGACCTTTCAAAAATTTTCTCTTCTTCCGTTGTCGTCACTGCAGTCATCATGTTCATCATTGCAGGGGCGTCTGTATTCGGCTACTATTTGACGCGGCAGCGAATTCCAGCTGAACTGACTGAGTTGATGCTCAGTGTCACAGATAATTGGATTATTGCTTTGCTGATCATCAATCTGCTGTTGTTGATCTGTGGGGTATTCCTGGAAACTTCAGCAGCAGTCATTATTTTAACGCCGATTCTTGTGCCGATCGCCAGTGCTCTTGGAATCGATCTGGTGCATTTCGGGATCATTATGATCGTCAATCTCGGGATTGGATTTATCACCCCACCGGTAGGCGTCAATCTATTTGTGGCTGCGAACATAGCAGGAACGAAATTTGAAAGCCTGGTGAAAGCAATTGTTCCATTTGTTCTGATTATGATTGTTGATGTACTCATTATTTCATTTATTCCAGGAATGAGTTTATTCTTTCTTGGAGAGTAAGTAATTGGAGGAGAGTTTATGGCAGCTTATAAAATAGCGGTTCTTCCCGGCGACGGGATTGGACCGGACGTCACCAAAGAAGCGATAAAAGTACTGGAAGCCTTAAAACAGGCGGACTCCACATTTGAAATCGATTTTCAGCAATTCGAATGGGGCAGTGAATATTATTTGGCGCATGGCCATATTATGCCGGAAGATGGATTGGAGCAGCTGAAGCATTTTGATGCGATTTTGTTCGGGGCGGTGGGAGACAAACGCGTGCCGGATGAAATCACCATTTGGGAATTGATCATGCCCATCCGTAAAAGTTTCCAGCAATATGTTAATATGCGACCGATCAGACGCTTGGCGGGTATCGAATCTCCTTTGAAAAATGAGCAGCCGATCGATTTCATGGTGTTCCGCGAAAATGCGGAAGGGGAATATTCAAATATCGGCGGTCGCCTGTACCAGCAGCAGCCGCAGGAAATGGCGATTCAAAATACCGTCATCACCAAGCAAGGCGTCGAGCGAATTGCAAAATATGCGTTTGAATACGCCAGAAAAAATAACAAATCCAAAGTGACCAGTGCCACGAAATCCAACGCCATCATCCATTCGATGAAGCTTTGGGACGAGGTGGTCGAGAACGTTGCCAAAGACTATGGCGATATTGAACTTGAAAGCAATTTTATTGATGCGTTGGCCGCTTACTTTGTCATGCGCCCGGAATCATTTGAAGTGGTCATTGCTTCCAATCTGTTTGGGGATATCTTGACGGATCTTGGAGCAGCTCTGGTTGGCGGGCTTGGGGTATCGCCATCCGGCAATATCAACCCTGAACGGAATTTCCCGTCTATGTTTGAAGCTATCCACGGTTCGGCACCGGACATTGCAGGCAAAGGAATTGCCAATCCGATCGCACAGATCTGGTCAGCTGCCTTGATGCTGGATCACTTAGGGCGGACAGATCTGTCGACAGCCATTGTAGATGCCATTGAACAGGTGCTTCAAGAAGGCAAAGTGCTGACACCTGACTTGGGGGGCACTGCCACAACTCAGGAAGTCGGTTCGGCAATTTCAGAAAAGCTTAAACAGCTGGTAAGCAATTAGGAGGAATGTCATATGAAAATAGACCATAAAGTGGCAATTGTCACCGGTGCAGGTGGCGGGATGGGAAAAGTGGTAGTTGAGCAATTTCTTGAACAAGGTGCAAAAGTGGCGGGCATAGATGTTCAAGTAGATGGCCTTGCTGAACTGGCAGCTAAATATCCGGAACATTTGCTGGTTATTCAAGGCAATTTAACTGACGAAAAGAGTGTCGAAGCTGCTGTGAAAAAAACGGCTGATAGGTTCGGGCAGGTCGATGTATTGGCAAATGTCGCAGGCATTGCACAAGCGGCAACAGACATTGAAAAAGTTTCGCTGAAGGATTGGGAACGGATCATGGCAATCAATTCCACTGCCGTCTTTTTGACTTCACGTGCCGTGGTGCCCTATATGAAAAAACAAAACAGCGGTTCAATCATCAATATTGCTTCCGTTTCCGTAGATCGTCCGCGTCCGGGCTTGAATGCCTATGTCGCTTCTAAAGGAGCGACGATTTCCTTGACCAAAGCGCTGGCCATTGAATTGGCGCCTTATAACATCCGTGTCAATGCAATCAACCGGGGTCCAGCCGATACGAAAATGCTGGGTGAGTTCACGGCAGCCGGCAGTGATGCCGGTGAAACGAAAGAAAATACATTCCGGAAAAGCGTGCCACTGGGCGAATTGATCACACCGGAAGCAATCGCTAATTGTGTCTTATACCTCAGCTCCGATTTAGCGAAAATGATGACTGGCAGCATAGTGAATGTTGACGGAGGCCGCGGAATCTAATCGGAAAGAGGTGCAGAAAAGTGAAAAAACAGCAAATGTACGTAAATGGAAAATGGATAGACAGCATCGGGCAAGAATGGTTTGAAACAAAAAATCCGGCTACTGGAGAAGTTCTGGCAGAAATTCCAAGAGGGAAAAAAGAAGATGTGGATGCGGCAGTCAGAGCGGCCCGCACAACATTCGAATCGGAAGAATGGCAATCTTTTCCTCCGATTGAAAGAGGGCGGATCTTACATAAAGTAGCGGATGCATTGCGGGCAGACGCAGAAGAGATCGCTTTGCTGGAAACACTGGATACGGGCAAGCCGTTGACACAGGCGCGTAAAGATGTCGAGGCATCCGCATTGTATTTTGAATACTATGCGGGAATGGCCGATAAGATTTTCGGGGAAACCATACCGGTCCAGCCGGGGATTCTGGATTATACCTTGCGGGAGCCGATTGGCGTAACTGCTCACATTGTTCCGTGGAACTACCCGTTGCAGATCATTTCACGCTCGACCGCCGCGGCAATCGCAACAGGCAATACAGTTGTAGCGAAGCCGGCGGAAGATACACCATTGACTGCCATTAAGTTAGCTGAAATCTTTGATCAAACCTCCTTGCCTAAAGGCGTTTTCAATATGGTGACCGGCTATGGCTATGAAGCGGGTGCAGCGATTTCCGAGCATCCGGATGTGGACCATATTACCTTTACAGGCTCTGTCCAGACAGGCTCTGCAGTTATGATGGGTGCTGCCAAAAACGTCAAGCCCGTCACCTTGGAACTTGGCGGGAAATCGCCGAACATTGTGTTTGATGATTGCGATCAGGAAGAAGCAGTGGATTGGGTGGTGCGGTCCATTATCCAAAATGCCGGGCAGACCTGTTCGGCGGGTTCCCGTCTGTTGGTGCAGCAAACGATCAAAGACGAGTTTCTCAAAAAAGTTGTGGCTAAAATGGAATCAATTCAAATCGGCAAAGGAATAGATGATCTCGATCTGGGCCCGATCTTAAATGAAAAACAGTTTACCCGCATCCTGGAATTTATGGATGTCGCGAATAAAGAAGGAGCCCAGTTCTTAACGGGCGGTAAACGCCAGGAAACAGCTGGACTTGAAAACGGCTACTTTTTCCAGCCGACTGTCATCGATGGATTGGCGCCGAAAAGCTATGTGGCCCAAGAAGAGATTTTTGCACCGGTCGTTGCTGCATTTTCGTTCGAAACAGAGCAAGAGGCAATTGAGTTGGCCAACGGTACAGAATATGGACTGGTGACCGGCGTTTGGACAAAAGATGGTGCCCGGGCACACCGAGTGGCCAGCAAAATCAGGGCGGGCCAAGTTTTCATTAATAATTACGGTGCAGGCGGCGGGGTGCAGATGCCATTTGGAGGATATAAGAAGAGTGGATTTGGGCGGGAAAAAGGGCTTGAAGCTTTGCGCAATTACACGATTTTGAAGAATGTTGCGCTAAAGTATTAAAAGTTAAAGAATTGGAAAAGGGATGCCCTCGATTGGAGGACATCCCTTTGTTTGTTTAAGGTAACTATAATTTATTTTGAATCAATTTTTCAACCCTTATAAAGGGGGAATCATTTCCATTGAAAGTGTTACTTTCAGTGCCGCGGTCATTGTTCCACTGGGTGTCTTCTAAACTTAAGCAACGTAAACCCTACCTTCTTTTACGTCCTTGCGATCCTTAAATCGCGCCAGTGTGAATAAGTATCTTCAAAAACATTATTGTAGAGTGCCAGATTATCAAAATTTACCAGTTACCTTTATGTTAACTAGTCTACTATCTCATGTTTCTTTCTAAATGTCAAGGCATTCATTTTCTTGCTTCATCTGCTGGTTTTGAGGCAGGGCCACAGCTGAAGGTTTCTCGTGTATTCATTATTCAGCAATTTAAATCCAGCTCAGATAGCTTTTATTTATAGTCCCACCTGTATTGGTGTATAATTGTGGCATTACTGATGGTGGAAGAAGGAGACTCTTATGGATAAGCATTATGCGGATGACAGTTTGGCGTTACACACAGATTTATATCAAATCAATATGTCAGAGGCTTATTGGGCAGATGGCATGCATGAACGGAAAGCAGTGTTCGAATTGTTTTTCCGTAAATTGCCATTTGGCAATGGCTATGCCCTTTTTGCTGGATTGGAACGGGTTTTGGATTACTTGAAAAACTTCAAATTTACGGAAAGTGATTTGGCATATCTTCAAGAACAACTTGGCTACAAAGATGACTTTATTGAATATTTACGGACAGTCCGGTTTACGGGGGATGTCTACTCGGTGGTTGAAGGTGAATTGGTTTTCCAGAATGAGGCGTTGATTCGTGTGGAAGCGCCGCTCGTAGAAGCACAATTAATCGAAACTGCTCTATTGAATATTGTCAACTACCAGACTTTGATCGCGACGAAAGCCAGCCGCATCAAACAAATTGTGAAAAAAGAGCGGGTAATGGAATTCGGAACGAGGCGCGCACAGGAAATGGACGCCGCAATCTGGGGGACGCGAGCGGCCTATATCGGCGGACTTGAAGCGACCAGCAATGCACGGGCAGGCAAGAAATTCGGTATTCCGGTAGCAGGGACGCATGCCCATTCAATGGTGCAGGCCTATAAAGACGAATATGAGGCATTTCATGCTTATGCCAAACGCCATAAAGACTGTGTCTTTTTAGTGGATACATATGATACTTTAAAATCCGGGTTGCCTATCGCGATAAAAGTGGCACAGGAATTAGGCGACCAAATCAACTTCATGGGAATTCGGCTGGATAGTGGGGACATTGCCTTCCTTTCGAAAGAAGCGCGGAAAATGCTGGATGCTGCAGGTTTCCCGGAAGCGGAAGTGGTGGTCTCCAATGACTTGGATGAATACACGATTCTGAACTTGAAAGCCCAAGGTGCCCGGGTAGATTCCTGGGGCATCGGCACGAAGCTGATCACTGCCTACGACCAGCCGGCGTTAGGTGCAGTGTATAAATTGGTTGCGATTGAAAACGAAAACGGCGAAATGGAAGATACCATTAAAATTTCCGGAACTGCAGAAAAAGTTACCACTCCGGGGCTGAAAAACGTTTACCGGATCATAGATAGGGAAAATGGAAAATCAGAAGGCGATTATATCGCGATGCATGATGAAGACCCTGCTTCGCAGGAGCGTTTAAAAATGTTTCATCCGATCCATACGTTTGTCTCGAAGTTTGTCACAAATTTCGATGCCATCAATATTCATCAAAAAGTTATTGAAAACGGCCAGGTCATTTACAAGAATCCAAGCTTGCAGGAAATGCAGGCCTATGCAATCCAAAATATGGATTTGTTATGGGATGAATACAAACGTTCACTAAATCCTGAAGAATATCCGGTGGATCTCAGCCAAAAATGTTGGGACAACAAAATGAAGAATATTCAAGAGGTGCGGCAAGCGGTTCATGATTATATCGGAGACTGAGGAGGAGCCATATGTCTACTTTACAGCAGCAAATCATCGAAGAGCTGAAAGTTCAGCCTTCCATTCAACCAAAAGAAGAGATTGAACGCACGGTTTCATTTTTGAAGGAATACTTGAAGCACCACTCTTTTTTAAAAGGGTTTGTACTGGGCATTTCAGGCGGTCAGGATTCTACATTGCTTGGCAAAATGGCCCAGATGGCAATTGATGAATTGAATGAAGAATCTGGTGGCACCGAATATGGATTCTATGCCCTGCGTCTGCCTTATGGCGTACAGTTGGATGAACATGATGCCAAGGACGCGTTGGATTTTATTCAGCCGACTGGGCTTTACACCATTAATATCAAAGAAGCTGTCGATGCCAGTGATCGGACGCTGGAAAAAGCGGGCATCCAGTTATCCGATTTTGAAAAAGGCAACAAAAAGGCTCGTGAACGGATGAAAGTCCAATACGCGGTTGCAGCGATGCATGGTGCCGTAGTGTTGGGAACAGATCATGCAGCAGAAGCCATAACGGGGTTCTATACGAAGTTCGGTGATGGAGCAGCCGATTTGATGCCGTTATTCCGTTTGAACAAGCGGCAGGGACGGGCCATGTTAAAGGAACTCGATTCTCCGGAACATCTGTACATGAAAATTCCAACGGCAGATTTAGAAGATGACAAACCGGCAATTCCCGATGAAGTGGCTCTCGGAGTCACTTATGAAATGATCGATGATTATTTGGAAGGCAAGAAAATTCCGGCGGACGCTCAGGAAACGCTGGAAGGCCATTATTTGAAGACACAGCATAAGCGCCATTTGCCGATTACGATTTTTGATGATTTTTGGAAATGACAAACGAAAAAAGCAGGGATCCTTCGGGGTGTCCTGCTTTTTTCATTTTAGGATAAAGGTCAGGGGAAGAAGCCGTGCAGTTGAGTTATTACCTGATTTTCGTTATGATTACGGTAAGATTGTGATAATTCAAAACATTTTTCGATTCGTATTGGAGGAACTATAGATGAATGCAAAAGAACGGTTGGAACAAGTCATTGATAATATAGAGAAAGTCATCATCGGCAAGCGCAATATTGCGGAGTTGAGCATTGTTGCCATGTTGTCTCACGGCCATGTCCTGCTTGAGGATGTTCCGGGGGTCGGAAAAACCATGCTGGTCCGTGCTTTGGCGAAATCAGTGGGAGCCGATTTCAAGCGCATTCAATTTACGCCCGATCTGCTGCCGTCGGATGTCATCGGTGTGTCGATCTATAACCCGAAAGACATGGAATTCCATTTTCGGCCGGGCCCGATTATGGGCAATATCATTTTAGCTGATGAAATCAACCGAACTTCCCCTAAGACCCAATCTTCTCTCTTGGAAGCCATGGAAGAAGCCTCTGTCACGATCGATGGAGTAACGATGCAGATTCCCAAACCGTTCTTTGTGATGGCAACGCAAAATCCAATCGAGTATGAAGGGACATATCCTCTTCCTGAAGCACAGCTCGACCGTTTTTTATTGAAAATAAAAATGGGTTACCCGACGCCTAAAGAAGAAATGGAAGTGCTGAACCGCGCACAGTCTGCAGCGCCAATCGAAGAATTGACTTCGGTGATTTCCCTCAATGAACTGCTTGAACTGCAGGAACAGGTGAAAACCATTAAAGTGGATGAAACCATCCGCAGCTATATCGTCGATTTGTCCAGGCAGACCCGGCAGGATTCCTATGTCTATCTCGGAGTCAGTCCGCGTGGCTCTATCGCTTTGATGAAAGCATCTCAAGCCTATGCTTTATTGAAGGGGCGGGATTTTGTGACACCCGATGATGTCCAGTATTTGGCGAAATTCGTTTTCGGCCATCGCATCATGCTGCGTTCAGAGGCCCGTTACGATGGGATCACCGCAGAAGAAATTACAGAACGAATATTAGCGAAAACCCGTGTGCCTGTTCAAAGGCTTGTGGGCCAATGAACCGACTGAAAAAAATTACAGGTTTATGGGGGCGCTTAATCCTCGTTTTATTCATCCTTTTTCTGACCTTTTCCTTTGCTATGTTTCAGGGCGGGTTTGTCAGCTGGTTTATTTTTTACATGGTTCTGCCATTTATCCTTTATTCCGTGCTGCTGACTTTCTATCCTTTGCAGGATGTCGAAGCCACTCGGGATATCCATACAGCCCAAGTCAGGAAAGGTGGAAGTTTATCAGCCACCGCTACGATTAACAGGAAAATTCCCTTTCCGCTGCTTTACACGGTGTTGAGTGAACAAACCAATTCTCCTTCTCTAAATAAAAGAATGGGGGGGCAACAACAGAAAATGGTCGTTCCGGGATTCCAAAAAACGATTTCCTGGACTTATGCTATTGACCAGATGCCGAGGGGAGAACATGTGTTGGAAGGGATTCGCGTGGAAATCGCTGATTTTTTCGGCTGGGTGAAAAAAAGTTGCTTGTTGCCTGTTCAACAGACTGTCCTGGTTTATCCGAACACTGTGGAGATCGCCTATCGACCGATGGAATCACGCTATGATCAAGGATCCATGGCGGCTCCTTTTACCTTGGTGAAGGACACGACCATGGCGAGTGGAATCCGCGATTATCAGCCGGGAGACCGGGTCTCTTGGATTCATTGGAAATCTTATGCACGCACACAGACATTGCGCACGAAGGAATTTGAAGATCGCCAATCGCAGGAGCTTTTTTTATTGGATGACAGAAAAAAATCAGAGAAATTTGAGTTGCAGATAGAGTTGGTGGCGTCTATTTTGAAGTCCATCGTGCGCGCAAACTCAAGCGTGGCTTATCTGTCAGTGGGCCGAAAGCGCAATTATTTCCCGTTGATCCAAACCGAAGAGCATCTGCAGCGGGTGATGTATCATCTGGCGAAAGTTCAAAGTGATTTGGATAAGCCGGTGGATCAAGCCATCGGCCGTGAGCTCCAGCAGATGAATACTTCGAGTCTGCTGTATGTGACCAGCCAGTTGTCGATGGACATGGTTCAGTCCATTCAGCGAAATGCTAAAAGCCTGACCAACTGTATGTGTTTGGTTGTTGTCAATAAAGGCGAAACCTTGCTTAAAGAAGATGAGGAAGTGCATCAGTTTGCCCGCTCGAAAGGCTTTGTCGTCAGGCGTGTGAGTCCGGAGAATTTTGCAACAGTGTTTACGGAGGTGAGCCGGCAATGACTTCCATAAGAAAAAACAAACTATTTATGGCTGTTTTATATGTGCTGGTTTTCTTTATGCTGGCTGAGTGGCTGACACCGGTCATTGTGTTGACCGAAACAGGACATAAAGCGCTTTTCCTGATTTTTATCGCCGTTGGTTTGTTGATGGCTTTTTTAAGGGTTCCATGGTGGTTTTCAGGACCGATAAAAATTTTGTACATTTTATGGTTCATTGTCTATGCCTATACCGGCAATCTGTTTTTTAACGGCGAAGCGCTTGCTTTTCTCCGAAACGATTTCGGTCTGAATTTTTCAGCCTTAACAACCCAGAACTGGGCGCAGACGACAGATGTTTTTCGGACCGTATTATTTTTTGTTTTGCTCTGGATGGCCATTTATTTGATCCATTACTGGGTGAGTTTCAGATTAAGTATTTTCCTGTTTTATTTATTGACCGTCATTTTCATAGCGGTGCTGGACACGTTCAGTCCCTATTCAGGAGATACAGCCATTATCAGGATTATGGTCATCGGCTTGCTTCTTGCCGGTCTATTGTATTTGGCGCGTTGGATGGAAGGGCACCGGATATTGGAGCGTACAGATAAAATGGCTTTGTTTGCGGTGCCGCTTGTTTTGGTGGTGGCGGCTTCGACTGCGCTTGCATTATATCTGCCGAAAGCAGGGCCGATCTGGCCAGATCCGGTTCCGTTTATCACATCTTTCTCAGGACAGGGGGGTGTCGGAAGCGGAGGAAATGTCGGCCGGATCGGTTACGGAGTCGATGATTCACGGCTTGGCGGTTCCTTTATCGGAGATGATACCCCTGTATTCCGCGCGGAGGTGTCGGAAGGCCAGTATTGGAAAGTAGAGTCCAAAGATTTCTATACAACGAAAGGCTGGGAACTTACGGAAAATATAGGCCAATCATTCGTCTATGAAAACAACGAAACGGTTGAAACTGATTTTGTCCCGGATGAAGAAGAGCTCGAAACGGCTCTGTTGTCGATGGAACAGGAGTTTCCATTTGTCCTTTATCCTTACGGAACCCAATCCTTTTCAATGGAAGAACCGCTGGACTATCAGTACAGTACAGCAGACCAGCGATTTGAAACCTATCAGAACGGAGAAGAGTTCGAGCCTGAAACCGTTGAAATCACTTTCAATGAACCCAGCTACAGCCTCACCGCTTTACGGGAAACAGAGCAGGAGGATTTGGCGGAGCTGCCGTCAGAGTTTGATCGTTTCCTGCAATTGCCGGATGAGTTGCCTGCGCGTGTCGGGGATTTGGCTGCTGAAATCACCGAAAGCAGCGATACTGTCTATGATAAGACGCGGGCAATAGAGCGGTATTTCAGTACTTCCGGATTTGTATACAGCCAATCCGATATCCCGGTGCCTGAAGCTGATCAGGATTATGTGGATCAGTTCTTATTTGAAACTCAAAGAGGCTATTGCGATAATTTCTCAACCTCGATGGTGGTGATGCTGCGCTCTCTTGATATTCCAGCCCGTTGGGTCAAGGGATTTAATGAAGGCGAGCAGATCAATGCAGAAGGGGACACCGATATCTTTCAGGTGACAAATAATAATGCCCACTCGTGGGTAGAGGCTTATATGCCGGGTGTCGGTTGGATGCTGTTCGAACCGACCATCGGCTTTACCGGTTCTTCTTCAATCGATTTCGATTTGGAGCTGGATGCGACGGATCCGGAACAGCCTGCCCAACAGGAGACTCCGCTTGCAGAAGACCCTGACACGCTGGAAGAAGAGGAAGCGGCTGTGTCTTCAGGCCCATCTTTCTGGGATGGGTTAACTGAATTTATTGGAGCTAATCGCTGGAAACTCATCTGGGCTTTTGTGGGGAGCGTTCTACTGGCAGGCATCCTCTTTAAAATTCGTCATAAATGGATGCCGAAGTTGCTGGTTTCCTATTACCGAAGCCGCGGAGGCGGTACCGATCGTTTTGAAAAAGCCTACCTGAGGTTGTTGAAGCAATTGGATCTGTATGGCATTCATAGAAAACCAGGGCAGACATTGAAATCTTACGCAGCGTATATCGATTCATTTTTCGGGACTCAGGAAATGTCGGAATTGACGGAAGCCTATGAGCGCTCGGTATACGGTGGGGATGCCGAATCTGTTGACTGGCAAGAGTTGAGGGAAAGTTGGGAAAATTTAATCAATCGCACAAGCGGTTGATTTTACAACCTTTAGCTTGTACAATTGAGAAAATTATAGAATACAGGTGCCCTCATATATGTCCGGTGATATGGATCGGATGTCTCTACCAAGTCTCCGGAAATGACTTGACTATGAAGGTGGATGACGCATGCTTTTTGACATGTGCATTCGCCTTTTTGATGTAGAGCAGAAGAACGCGAGGTCCAATTTTCGCGTTCTTTTGCTATTTTGAGACCTGAATTGAATTGAATAGAAGAGGTGAAGGTTTTGCCAGTTAGTCCAATGTTGAAAGAACAGAAAAAAATCGTCGTTTTGGATTTTGGAAGTCAATACAATCAGTTGATCACTCGCCGCATCCGTGAAATCGGCGTATACAGTGAGCTTCATCCACATACAGTTACTGCTGAAGAAATCAAAGACATGAATGCTACGGGAATCATTTTCTCAGGTGGCCCAAATTCTGTTTACGATAAAAATGCTTTTTCCATCGATGAAGCGATTTTTGAAATGGGCTTGCCGATTTTAGGCATCTGCTACGGCATGCAGCTGATGGCTTTGCACTTGAAAGGAAATGTGGAGAAATCCCAAAACCGCGAGTATGGCAAAGCAGAGCTGAAGCTGACGAAAGAAAGCAAGATATTCAAAGACCTTCCTGAAGAACAGATTGTTTGGATGAGCCACGGAGACTTGGTTACTGCAGTGCCTCCAGGATTTGACGTCATCGGAACCAGCGCAGGCTGTCCGATCGCATCAATGGCTGACGAAAGCCGCGGATTTTACGGCGTTCAATTCCACCCGGAAGTACGCCACTCGATTTACGGCAACGATCTTCTGCGCAAGTTCGTCTATGACGTTTGCGGCATGAAAGATGACTGGTCGATGGAAAATTACATCGAATTGGAAATCGAAAAAATCCGTGAAGAAGTCGGCGACAAAAAAGTGCTTTGCGCGCTTAGCGGCGGAGTGGATTCATCAGTAGTTGCGGTTTTGCTCCACAAAGCGATTGGTGACCAATTGACGTGCATGTTCGTGGATCATGGTTTACTTCGAAAAGGGGAAGCGGAAAGCGTCATGAAGACTTTTGCTGACGGATTCAACATGAATGTCATCAAAATCGATGCACGCGACCGTTTCATGAGCAAGCTTGAAGGCGTTACTGATCCCGAGAAAAAACGAAAAATCATCGGCAATGAATTTATCTACGTATTTGATGATGAGGCTTCAAAATTGGAAGGCATGGACTTCCTTGCACAGGGAACTCTTTATACCGACATCATCGAAAGTGGCACAACCACTGCACAAACCATCAAATCCCACCACAATGTAGGCGGTTTGCCGGACGACATGCAGTTTAAATTGATCGAACCATTAAATACATTATTCAAAGATGAAGTTCGTGTGCTTGGAACAGAGCTTGGCATGCCGGATGAAATCGTTTGGCGCCAGCCATTCCCAGGTCCTGGCCTTGGTATTCGTATCATGGGAGCAGTCACCGAAGAAAAACTGGAAATCGTCCGCGAATCTGATTGGATTTTGCGCGATGAAATCAGCAAAGCCGGCCTTGACCGTGACATTTGGCAATACTTCACCGTGCTGCCAGATCTTCGCAGCGTCGGTGTTATGGGCGATGCCCGTACCTACGATTATGCAATCGGCATCCGTGCAGTCACTTCAATTGATGGCATGACCTCTGATTGGGCACGCATCCCTTGGGAAGTGCTGGAGAAAATCAGTGTCCGGTTAGTCAATGAAGTCGACCACATCAACCGCGTACTGTATGACATTACGAGCAAGCCACCAGCAACAATTGAGTGGGAATAATCCTAGAGGTGCCAGCTAACAAAGCTGGCACCTTTTTTTGTCCGTTTCACGAACTTTTTTTGCTTATTCTATATAAATGTTCGTGTTTAGTCTTGTTTATTCATTTTAGACATGATATATTACGAATGAAATTAAATAAGCTTGTCGTATAATGTCGGGGATATGGCCCGAAAGTTTCTACCGAGTTACCGTAAATAACTCGACTACGATTTTAATCCGCTCAGGTGAAGAGTAGGATGCCTTTCTTTTTTTAGTGAAAGGATAAATCGAACACATACGGCAATCTGCTGTATGTGTTTTTCTTTTGTAGAAATTATACGCAGGCATTCGGAGGAATCAGAATGAAAAAGTATTTTCAGTTTGAAGAACTGGGAACGAATTACCGCCGGGAAATTATTGGCGGTCTAACTACATTTTTAGCGATGGCGTATATCCTTGTCGTCAACCCGCTGACATTAACCTTGGAATCAGTTCCAGATCTTCCAGATGCAATGCGGATGGATTACGGAGCTGTCTTTATGGCTACTGCTCTGGCTGCGGCGATCGGCTGTCTCGTCATGGGCATCCTGGCAAAGTATCCAATAGCACTTGCTCCAGGTATGGGTCTGAATGCATTCTTTGCTTACACCGTTATTCTGACATACGGAATTCCTTGGCAAACGGCTTTGACAGGTGTTTTATTTTCCGGCCTTATATTTATTCTCATCACACTAACTGGTCTTCGTGAATTGATCATCAATGCCATTCCTGCCGAATTGAAATATGCGGTGGGTGCGGGGATCGGCCTTTACATTACGTTTATCGGATTTCAGAATGCAGGCATCATTGTTGATAATCCGGCTACTCTGGTTGGCTTAGGCGATCTTACAAGCGGTTCAGCTCTGCTGGCAATCTTCGGCTTGTTCGTCACCGTCATTTTTATGGTCCGCGGCATTCAAGGCGGAATCTTTTTCGGGATTTTGATTGCAGCAGTTGTCGGTATGATTTTCGGAGTAGTCAACTTGCCGAGTGCCATTATCGATTTGAATGTGCCGAGTATGGCACCGACTTTTGGAGTGGCGCTTGAACCAATCTTCAACGATTTCGGTTCATTGCTGAATATCCAATTCCTTGTAGTTGTGCTGACATTCCTGTTCGTCGATTTCTTCGATACAGCTGGAACTTTGGTTGCTGTAGCAAATCAGGCAGGTTTGATGAAAGACAATAAACTTCCGAGAGCAGGCAAAGCGCTGATGGCTGATTCAATCGCTACAGTCAGCGGAGCCATCTTCGGAACGTCGACGACGACTTCGTATATCGAATCCACATCTGGCGTTGCCGCTGGCGCACGTTCCGGATTTGCGGCCGTCGTCACCGGTCTGCTGTTCCTGGTTTCGATCTTCTTCTATCCTCTACTTGAAGTGATCACCAGTGCCGTAACAGCGCCGGCTTTGATTATCGTCGGTGTCTTGATGGTTTCAGCACTTGGGAAAATCGATTGGACGAAATTTGAAATTGCGGTTCCAGCATTCCTGACGATGATTGCTATGCCTCTTGGCTACAGTATTGCAACGGGAATCGCGATTGGATTTATCTTTTATCCGATTACGATGGTAGTAGCTGGCAAAGGCAAACAGGTTCATCCGATCATGTACGGGCTGTTTGTAATTTTCATTCTGTATTTTGTTTTCATAGCGTGAATCCAAAAGCCTTCCAGAGAACCTGGAAGGCTTTTTTTCTTTGGGTGAAATAATAAAGGCGTCGTATATATAGAAGGAACTTAAAAAATGCCGGCGGGATAAAGATGCGCGCAGAAAAAAACCAGCTTATAAAATCCAGCTGTGAGAATATTACCAGGGCTTTTCTACAAGAGAAATTCAAGTGCTGACCAGTAGTGGGAAAGCTTTATATATAAGGAGATAGCTTCAATGTAAAGAGGGGATTCCCTTTCAAATCTGTAACGCTTTTGTAATCTTTTTGTTAAGAATTTTCTGTTATAATAAAGTTGTGAAAGAATCTGCGATAAAGTGTTGACTCTGTAATATGACCGTGGTATATTAATCAAGTCGCCAATGAGCGCGACACTTTGAACCTTGAAAACTGAACAGCAAAACGTCAACAAACAGCAACGGCCGCGCAAAACGGCCCGCGCAAAACTTACTGATCAGCATTCGTGCAGATCACAAGCGAACCGTGCGTCTAACGACCACGGTACGCCAGCAAGTCAAAGAGCAGTCAAATGTTCTCTATAATGGAGAGTTTGATCCTGGCTCAGGACGAACGCTGGCGGCGTGCCTAATACATGCAAGTCGAGCGGAACCATTGGAGCTTGCTCCATTTGGTTCAGCGGCGGACGGGTGAGTAACACGTGGGCAACCTGCCCTGCAGATCGGGATAACTCCGGGAAACCGGTGCTAATACCGAATAGTTTGCGGCCTCTCCTGAGGCTGCACGGAAAGACGGTTTCGGCTGTCACTGCAGGATGGGCCCGCGGCGCATTAGCTAGTTGGTGGGGTAATGGCCCACCAAGGCGACGATGCGTAGCCGACCTGAGAGGGTGATCGGCCACACTGGGACTGAGACACGGCCCAGACTCCTACGGGAGGCAGCAGTAGGGAATCTTCCGCAATGGACGAAAGTCTGACGGAGCAACGCCGCGTGAGTGACGAAGGTTTTCGGATCGTAAAACTCTGTTGTGAGGGAAGAACACGTGCCAACTAACTACTGGCATTTTGACGGTACCTCACCAGAAAGCCACGGCTAACTACGTGCCAGCAGCCGCGGTAATACGTAGGTGGCAAGCGTTGTCCGGAATTATTGGGCGTAAAGCGCGCGCAGGCGGTCCTTTAAGTCTGATGTGAAAGCCCACGGCTCAACCGTGGAGGGTCATTGGAAACTGGAGGACTTGAGTGCAGAAGAGGAAAGTGGAATTCCATGTGTAGCGGTGAAATGCGTAGAGATGTGGAGGAACACCAGTGGCGAAGGCGACTTTCTGGTCTGTAACTGACGCTGAGGCGCGAAAGCGTGGGGAGCAAACAGGATTAGATACCCTGGTAGTCCACGCCGTAAACGATGAGTGCTAAGTGTTAGGGGGTTTCCGCCCCTTAGTGCTGCAGCTAACGCATTAAGCACTCCGCCTGGGGAGTACGGCCGCAAGGCTGAAACTCAAAGGAATTGACGGGGGCCCGCACAAGCGGTGGAGCATGTGGTTTAATTCGAAGCAACGCGAAGAACCTTACCAGGTCTTGACATCCCGCTGCCCGGTGTAGAGATACGCCTTTCCCTTCGGGGACAGCGGTGACAGGTGGTGCATGGTTGTCGTCAGCTCGTGTCGTGAGATGTTGGGTTAAGTCCCGCAACGAGCGCAACCCTTGATCTTAGTTGCCAGCATTCAGTTGGGCACTCTAAGGTGACTGCCGGTGACAAACCGGAGGAAGGTGGGGATGACGTCAAATCATCATGCCCCTTATGACCTGGGCTACACACGTGCTACAATGGACGGTACAAAGGGCTGCCAACCCGCGAGGGGGAGCCAATCCCAGAAAACCGTTCTCAGTTCGGATTGCAGGCTGCAACTCGCCTGCATGAAGCCGGAATCGCTAGTAATCGTGGATCAGCATGCCACGGTGAATACGTTCCCGGGCCTTGTACACACCGCCCGTCACACCACGAGAGTTTGTAACACCCGAAGTCGGTGAGGTAACCACTTGTGGAGCCAGCCGCCGAAGGTGGGACGGATGATTGGGGTGAAGTCGTAACAAGGTAGCCGTATCGGAAGGTGCGGCTGGATCACCTCCTTTCTAAGGATTAATTCGGAACCGGAGCATTGCGCTTCCGGGGTTGACGTTTTGCGTTCAGTTTTGAAGGTTCACCTTCAGGCGGCAACGCCTTTTTGTGATTCTTTCAACACTTGTTCTTTGAAAACTGGATAAAACGACATTGAAACATATATGCAAGCAATTCATGTACGCGTGGCTTTCGAGCCACAACTTTTTAATTGACCATTGGTTAAGTTAGAAAGGGCGCACGGTGGATGCCTTGGCACTAGGAGCCGAAGAAGGACGGCACTAACACCGATATGCTTCGGGGAGCTGTAAGTGAGCTGTGATCCGGAGATTTCCGAATGGGGGAACCCGCTGCCTTTAATCGGGCAGTATCCATGTGTGAATTGATAGCACATGAGAAGGCAGACCCAGGGAACTGAAACATCTAAGTACCTGGAGGAAGAGAAAGCAAATGCGATTCCCTGAGTAGCGGCGAGCGAAACGGGATCAGCCCAAACCAAGAGGCTTGCCTCTTGGGGTTGTAGGACACTCTATACGGAGTTACAAAAGGAAGGATTAGGCGAAGCGACCTGGAACGGTCCGCCGCAGCGGGTAACAGCCCCGTAGCCGAAAACCCTTCCCCTCCAGAGTGGATCCTGAGTACGGCGGAACACGTGAAATTCCGTCGGAATCCGGGAGGACCATCTCCCAAGGCTAAATACTTCCTAGTGACCGATAGTGAACCAGTACCGTGAGGGAAAGGTGAAAAGCACCCCGGAAGGGGAGTGAAATAGATCCTGAAACCGTGTGCCTACAAGTAGTCAAAGCCCGTTAATGGGTGATGGCGTGCCTTTTGTAGAATGAACCGGCGAGTTACGATTGCATGCAAGGTTAAGCTGAGAAGGCGGAGCCGCAGCGAAAGCGAGTCTGAATAGGGCGCCAGAGTATGCAGTTGTAGACCCGAAACCAGGTGATCTACCCATGTCCAGGGTGAAGGTAAGGTAACACTTACTGGAGGCCCGAACCCACGCACGTTGAAAAGTGCGGGGATGAGGTGTGGGTAGCGGAGAAATTCCAATCGAACCTGGAGATAGCTGGTTCTCTCCGAAATAGCTTTAGGGCTAGCCTCAAGATTGAGAATCCTGGAGGTAGAGCACTGTTTGGACTAGGGGCCCATCCCGGGTTACCGAATTCAGACAAACTCCGAATGCCAGTGATTTATGCTTGGGAGTCAGACTGCGAGTGATAAGATCCGTAGTCAAGAGGGAAACAGCCCAGACCACCAGCTAAGGTCCCCAAATATCCGTTAAGTGGAAAAGGATGTGGCGTTGCTTAGACAACCAGGATGTTGGCTTAGAAGCAGCCATCATTTAAAGAGTGCGTAATAGCTCACTGGTCGAGTGACACTGCGCCGAAAATGTACCGGGGCTAAACGGATTACCGAAGCTGTGGATGGACATCGTAGATGTCCGTGGTAGGAGAGCGTTCTAAGGGCGTTGAAGTCAGACCGCAAGGACTGGTGGAGCGCTTAGAAGTGAGAATGCCGGTATGAGTAACGAAAGACGGGTGAGAATCCCGTCCACCGAATGCCCAAGGTTTCCTGAGGAAGGCTCGTCCGCTCAGGGTTAGTCGGGACCTAAGTCGAGGCCGATAGGCGTAGACGATGGACAACAGGTTGATATTCCTGTACCACCTCCCCGCCGTTTGAGCAATGGGGGGACGCAGAAGGATAAGGAGAGCGTGCCGTTGGTTGTGCACGTCCAAGCAGTGAGGCGTGGAATGAGGCAAATCCCATTCCTGATACGTTGAGCTGTGATGGCGAGAGGCCTAGCCTCGGAGTCCCTGATTTCACACTGCCAAGAAAAGCCTCTAGCGAGGCGGGAGGTGCCCGTACCGCAAACCGACACAGGTAGGCGAGAAGAGAATTCTAAGGTGAGCGAGTGAACTCTCGTTAAGGAACTCGGCAAAATGACCCCGTAACTTCGGGAGAAGGGGTGCTCTGGTAGGGTGTATAGCCCGAGAGAGCCGCAGTGAATAGGCCCAGGCGACTGTTTAGCAAAAACACAGGTCTCTGCAAAACCGTAAGGTGACGTATAGGGGCTGACGCCTGCCCGGTGCTGGAAGGTTAAGGGGAGTGCTTAGCGCAAGCGAAGGTGCGAACTGAAGCCCCAGTAAACGGCGGCCGTAACTATAACGGTCCTAAGGTAGCGAAATTCCTTGTCGGGTAAGTTCCGACCCGCACGAAAGGCGTAACGATCTGGGCACTGTCTCAACGAGAGACTCGGTGAAATTATAGTACCTGTGAAGATGCAGGTTACCCGCGACAGGACGGAAAGACCCCGTGGAGCTTTACTGTAGCCTGATATTGAATTTTGGTGCAACTTGTACAGGATAGGTAGGAGCCTTTGAGCCCGGAGCGCCAGCTTCGGGGGAGGCGTCAGTGGGATACTACCCTGGTTGTATTGAAATTCTAACCCACACCCCTGATCGGGGTGGGAGACAGTGTCAGGCGGGCAGTTTGACTGGGGCGGTCGCCTCCTAAAGAGTAACGGAGGCGCCCAAAGGTTCCCTCAGAATGGTTGGAAATCATTCGCAGAGTGTAAAGGCAGAAGGGAGCTTGACTGCGAGACGTACAGGTCGAGCAGGGTCGAAAGACGGGCTTAGTGATCCGGTGGTTCCGCATGGAAGGGCCATCGCTCAACGGATAAAAGCTACCCCGGGGATAACAGGCTTATCTCCCCCAAGAGTCCACATCGACGGGGAGGTTTGGCACCTCGATGTCGGCTCATCGCATCCTGGGGCTGTAGTCGGTCCCAAGGGTTGGGCTGTTCGCCCATTAAAGCGGTACGCGAGCTGGGTTCAGAACGTCGTGAGACAGTTCGGTCCCTATCCGTCGCGGGCGCAGGAAATTTGAGAGGAGCTGTCCTTAGTACGAGAGGACCGGGATGGACACACCGCTGGTGTACCAGTTGTTCTGCCAAGGGCATCGCTGGGTAGCTATGTGTGGCCGGGATAAGTGCTGAAAGCATCTAAGCACGAAGCCCCCCTCAAGATGAGATTTCCCATTGCGCAAGCAAGTAAGATCCCTCAAAGACGATGAGGTAGATAGGTTCGAGGTGGAAGCGTGGCGACACGTGCAGCTGACGAATACTAATCGATCGAGGACTTAACCAAACAAAGTACGGATTCTTGCATGGAATCAATGTCGTGTATCCAGTTTTGAGCGAACAAGCTCAAGCAAAAAATAGTCCAGTGATGATGGCAAAGAGGCCACACCCGTTCCCATCCCGAACACGGCAGTTAAGCTCTTTTGCGCCGATGGTAGTTGGGGGTCTCCCCCTGTGAGAGTAGGACGTCGCTGGTCTATATGAAAGAAAGTCGTTACCGATTCCGGTAACGGCTTTTTTTGTGGTTCCACACTAAATATTGGGGTGTGCAAACAATTTAGCCGGAAAAAAAGCGCGCAATCTCCAACTTCTTATATACTTGAAATTTCGAATTACGAAGATGGAACAGCTGGAGGACCGTGTGGCGCTGCATGTGGAATTGGAAGTACGACCTCACCGCTGCCTACGTTGCCAGGAGAAGACCCGGCGCGCCCACAATTATCGGATCCAAAAGATCAAACACCTCAAATGGACTCAGGCTGATCGGATGTGAGGCGTCAAAGCGAATACGTTCAAGGAAGTGGCTGGGCATTCCGGCGCTTCGGCTTCGACCATCGTACGCCGGTTCGATATACTGGTGCTCCAGGAACTTACGGAAACTGCCGCATTGCCCCATGTCATCGCGATTGACGAGTATTAAGGCGACACGCAGGAAGGAAAGTATCAGTTGATTATCGGCAACGGGGGCACGAAAGAATCGATTGACATTCTGCCCAACCGAAAGAAAAAGATGATCAAACGCTATCTTCAATAACACGGGGCAGCGGTGGAGATTGTGGTGATGGATATGAGCTCTTCGTTTAAAGCTGCCGTCCGGCAAGCCTTCCTCATCATTGCCGGCCGCTTCCATTTTTGCTGATACATCTACTGGGCATTGCAGATGCGTGCAGAAAAATTGGAACGACTACGACCGCAAAAAGGGCAAGCGGATGCGCTATGTCTTCTACAAAAACAGCGAGAAGTTAACGGAGGAGGACCGTTGGTACTTGAAGCGTTATCTCGAAAATGAGAAGATCGTTTATTCATGACCTAAACTATCAGCGAACAAAACATATCCGGCTAAACGCAGGATAAACAAAAAAGCTTACTGAATTTAATCGATTCTTCCTCTGGTCCAAATCTTCAAAATGTCATTGCAAAATGCTAAAATAAAAAGGAAGTTCCTTCTATAGAAAAGGGATAGCCTGAAGAATACAGTCTATACAAGTTGAACTAATGATCTTCGCCTGCTGATATTCCGCAAACCAGCTCCGCTTTGGGGCCCGCAGGATGTGGGCTATGCAGTTGGCGCGCCATCTGTCCAGGGCTTGCGCCGAACTCACTCGGACTAAACTAAACGCCCGAGTGTTCTTGTATGTTGTTTCACTGCACCCTTGGGAGTCTCTGCGGGTTTGCTCCCTATCTGTTATGAATGCAGTGGGTAAAAGCTGGTTTCTTTAGTTCAACTTATATAGTTACTGCAGATAAATCTTTTTAGCCTCTTGGTCTATCATTTAAAAAGATGCAACATTACAAAATTTCCTTTATGCACTATGATTCTCTCAGCATTTTCTCTCTTGCTTTCTTCGGAATTTTCCCCTAAGATGAAAATTAATTCTTGTTGAAAAGTGAAAGGGTGTAGAGATTGGATGTAAATCCGTGGATCATGGTATTAATCATTTTTTCGATCAACATCGTTTATGTAACTTTTTTTACCGTGCGAATGATCATGACATTAAAAGGATATCGCTATTTAGCTGCTGGCGTCAGTATGGTGGAAGTTGTTATTTATATAGTAGGACTTGGATTGGTGCTGGATAATTTGGATCAAATTCAAAACCTTATTGCGTATGCTTTAGGGTATGGATCCGGTGTCATCATTGGATCTAAAATTGAAGAAAAGATGGCTCTTGGCTACATCACAGTAAATGTCATCACCAGTGAAGCAGGCGAGTATCTGCCGAAGCAGCTCCGGGAAAAAGGCTATGGCGTAACGGACTGGAATGCCAATGGCCGTGATGGGGGGCGGCAATCCATGCAGATTTTGACGCCGCGCAAAATGGAACTGAAATTGTACAAAGCCATTCAGGAAATCGATCCGAAAGCCTTTATCATCGCCTACGAGGCGAAAACGATTCATGGCGGATTTTGGGTGAAGACAGTGAAAAGGGGCAATTTATACAAATGAGTAAAAATACGATATGGTTTGAAGTCGAAGAACATGAATCCATTACCGAATGCTTGGAGCGAATGAAAGTACAGGGGTATATGGCTGTTGGCCGCAAAGAAGAGCCGTTGTTCGAAGAGGTAAACGGACAGCCTGTGCCGATACGGCAAATTGTGAAATTTAAAGGCAGTAAACTTGAGTAATAACAAAATATCCCTTTTAAAACCGAACGATTAAATAATTGGATAACCCATTGTTCGACTTTATCATTGACGTACTTTCTTTGACTTGTTATGATTAATGAGAATACCCCATATATGCAGAAGAATTGGCTTTTGCGTTTCTACCAGGACACCGTAATGTCCGGACTATGCGGGAAAGCAACTTAGTGGATCATAAAACGAAGGAGGGGGGCTTCTCTATGTCCTCACCTATGAATTCGTTTCTTGTACAGTCCTTAAGTAACCTGCTTTTCACGTAATGTGAGCAGATTACTTAAGGGCTTTTTATTTTTTAAAGGAGAGTGTATCGATGAATCCTCGAATTGGCGTCATTATGGGAAGTACGAGTGATTGGGAAACAATGAAACATGCGTGTGACGTATTGGATGAACTGGGTCTGAGCTACGAGAAGAAAGTGGTTTCAGCACACCGGACGCCTGATTTGATGTTCAGCTATGCAGAACAGGCAAGAGAACGCGGCTTGCATGTGATTATTGCCGGAGCTGGCGGAGCTGCACATTTACCGGGTATGGTGGCAGCGAAGACCACCTTGCCGGTTATCGGTGTCCCAATCCAATCTAAGGCGTTAAATGGCTTGGATTCCTTGTTGTCGATCGTTCAGATGCCCGGTGGGGTGCCAGTGGCCACTGTGGCTATCGGCAAAGCGGGTGCGGTCAATGCAGGCTTGCTGGCAGCTCAAATACTCGGGACAGTCGACAAAGAAGCTGCCAAGGCTTTGCAGGAGAGAAGAGACCGGACGGCGGCTGCAGTGCTGGAAAGTTCAGGTGACCTGATATGACCAAGACAATACTGCCCGGACAAACAATCGGGATTATCGGCGGCGGTCAATTAGGGCGCATGATGGCACTTGCAGCAAAAGAAGCTGGATTTAAAATTGCGGTTCTCGATCCAGGTATGGATTCTCCTACTGGACAAGTGGCTGACATTCAAATTGTTGCTCCTTTTGATGACCAGCATGCATTGGAAGAATTGGCTGAAGTGAGCGATGTCATCACTTATGAGTTTGAAAATATAGATGTTGAAGGATTGAAGAAATTAGCGGAAATCTCTTATGTGCCCCAAGGAGCCGAATTGATTCGGGTGACGCAAAACCGGATTTTTGAGAAGCAGTCCATTTCTGAGGCTGGAGTAGTTGTTGCAGATTATATTACAGCATCCTCCTTCGAGGAGTTGACAGAAAAACACGGCGAACTGGCCTTTCCTTTCGTTGTAAAAACTGCGCGTGGCGGCTACGACGGCAAAGGGCAGCAGACGGTTTCTTCTATTGAGGAACTCGCTCAGGCAGAAGCGCTGTTTGAAAATGGTGATTGCGTCGCGGAAGCCTTCGTGGAATTCACGAAAGAGATTTCAGTGATCATTCAGCGCAATGTGCATGGTGAAACGGCTATTTTGCCGATCGGTGAAAATATTCATAAAGATCATATTCTGCATCAGACGATTGTACCTGCACGAATTGGGAAAGAGACGGTCGATCAGGCAAAAGAGGCTGCGGAAAAAATTGCGGCCCACCTGAATATGGTCGGAACCTTAGCAGTTGAAATGTTCGTTTTGGAAAACGGCGGCATCATTGTCAATGAGTTGGCGCCGCGTCCCCATAACTCAGGGCATTATTCAATTGAAGCGACAAACATTTCACAGTTTCATCAGCATATCCGTGCCGTTTGCGGTTGGCCGCTGCGGCAACCTATTTTATGGTCTGAAGCGGTGATGGTCAATGTGTTGGGTGAACATGTCGCGCCGCTGACTTCGAAAATCGCACAATTCCCGAATTGGTCGATTCATTTGTACGGAAAAGATGAAGCGAAGCAGAAACGGAAGATGGGACATGTTACGATATTAACGGAAGACTTAGAGGCGACTTTAAGTGAAATAGACGCATCCGGCATTTGGCCGGAATAATTGGAGGAACTGACAAATGATCGCACGCTATACTCGGCCTGAAATGGGCGCAATTTGGACAGATGAAAACAAATACAATGCATGGCTGGAAGTTGAAATTCTGGCATGTGAAGCTTGGGCTGAAATCGGTGATATTCCAAAAGAAGATGTGGCAAAAATCCGCAAGGACGCTTCTTTTTCAGTAGACCGTATTTTGGAGATTGAAGAAGAAACCCGCCATGATGTGGTTGCTTTTACAAGAGCGGTATCTGAAACGCTGGGCGAAGAACGCAAATGGGTCCATTACGGCTTAACTTCAACGGATGTTGTAGATACAGCCTTGTCTTATCAGTTGAAGCAAGCAAATGTCATTATCCGTAAAGATTTGACAAACTTCATCCAGATTCTTGCAAATAAAGCCAAAGAACACAAGATGACGGTCATGATGGGCCGTACGCACGGTGTCCATGCAGAACCAACGACTTTCGGGTTGAAACTGGCATTATGGCATGAGGAAATGAAACGCAACCTGGAACGCTTTGAAGCAGCTGCAGCTTCCATTGAAACCGGAAAAATGTCCGGGGCAGTTGGAACTTACGCCAACATCGATCCATTTGTAGAAGCATATGTCTGCAAAGAGCTGGGGCTTGCGGCTTCACCGATTTCGACACAGACTTTACAGCGCGACCGCCATGCACAGTATTTGAGCGTTCTGGCCTTGATTGGTTCATCGATCGAGAAATTCGCTACGGAAATCCGCGGACTGCAAAAATCAGAAACGCGTGAAGTAGAGGAATTCTTTGCTAAAGGCCAAAAAGGCTCTTCTGCAATGCCGCATAAACGCAACCCGATCGGTTCTGAAAACATGACAGGGCTTGCCCGTCTGATCCGCGGCTATATGCTGACAGCTTACGAAAACGTTTCTTTATGGCACGAACGCGACATTTCGCATTCATCTGCTGAACGGGTGATCCTGCCGGATGCGACGATTGCACTGAATTATATGCTGAACCGTTTTGGCAATATCGTCAAAAACTTGACGGTGTTCCCTGAAAATATGAAACGCAATATGGATTCAACTTTAGGCCTGATTTATTCGCAGCGTGTGCTGTTGACGTTGATCGATAAAGGAATGGCTCGTGAAGCAGCATACGATCTGGTCCAGCCATGTGCGATGGAAGCTTGGGAAAACCAGACGCATTTCCGCAAAATCGTAGAAGCGAATGACACCATCACAGCTAAATTGTCCAAAGAAGATTTGGATGACTGCTTTGATTACAACCATCATCTGCAGCAAGTGGACATGATTTTCGACCGACTTGGACTAAATTAAACGGGGGCTTCTAAAAATGGAAAAAGGTCAGTTATTGTACGAAGGAAAAGCAAAACGCTTATATGCAACGGACGAACAGGGAATTTTGTGGGTGGAATATAAAGATTCAGCAACGGCTTTCAACGGTGAAAAGAAAGAAGAAATCACCGGCAAAGGCATTTTGAACAATAAAATCACGTCACTGATTTTCACGAAATTGCAGGAAGCGGGCATTGCTTCTCATTTCGTCAAGCAATTGTCTGACCATGAACAATTGGTGCAGCAAGTCAGCATCATTCCATTGGAAGTGGTGGTCCGCAACATCACAGCCGGCAGCATGGCCAAACGCTTAGGAATTGAAGAAGGCGTGGCCATCAGCCGCCCGGTAGTGGAGTTTTATTTGAAAGATGATGAACTGGGCGATCCGTTGATCACAGATGAGCACGTCGATATGCTGAACTTGGCAACTGCAGAAGAAGTGGCAGAGCTCAAACAAAAAGCACGTGAAATCAATAGAGTTCTCATTGGTTTCTTTAAGGAAATCGGTGTCGATCTGGTCGATTTCAAGATCGAATTTGGCCGCGATACGGATGGCAACATCCTATTGGCAGATGAAATTTCGCCGGATACTTGCCGGCTTTGGGATATGGAAACCAAACAAAAGCTTGATAAAGACGTATTCCGCCGCAATCTAGGAAATTTGACAGAAGCGTACGAACTCATTTTAACTCGTCTAGGAGGACAACACTCATGAAAAAAGTAAAAATATACGTAACATTGCGCGAAAGTGTATTGGACCCGCAAGGTTCTGCAGTTATGGGCTCTCTTCATAAAATGGGCTATGGTGAAGTGGAAGACGTACGGATCGGCAAATACCTGGAATTGGTCATCAGCGACAGCGAGCGGGATGTGGATGCTTTAGTGAACGAGCTTTGCCATCGCTTGTTAGCCAACACCGTAATTGAAGATTATCGTTATGAAATTGAGGAGGTTGTCTCGCAATGAAATTCGCAGTGATTGTTTTCCCCGGCTCAAATTGTGACTTGGATATGTACCATGCGGTCAAGGACGAACTAGGTGAAGAAGCGGAATACGTGTGGCATGACTCAAAAGATTTGAGCAGCTACGACGGCATTTTGCTGCCAGGCGGATTTTCATACGGCGATTACCTGCGCTGCGGCGCGATTGCCCAGTTTTCTGGTGTCATGGACGAAGTGAGAAAAGCAGCAGAGGCAGGGAAACCGGTTCTTGGAATCTGTAACGGCTTCCAAATCTTAACGGAAGCAGGGCTGTTGCCAGGCGTTCTTTTGCGCAACAAGAACCTGAAGTTCATGTGCCGTACCGTTGGATTGAAAGTAGAGAACAATAATACATTGTTCACCAACGAATACGAACAGGGCCAGGAAATCCAGATCCCAATTGCTCACGGAGAAGGCAATTATTTCTGCGACGATGCGACATACAGCCACCTCAAAGAAAACAATCAAATCGTCTTTACGTATGCAGACGATTTTAATGGCAGCCGCAATAATATCGCAGGCATCATCAACGAACGCGGAAACGTACTCGGCATGATGCCGCATCCGGAACGTGCCGTGTCCGATTTGATCGGCGGCACGGATGGATTGGCTTTATTCAGATCAATCGTAAAACAGTGGAGGGAAGCACATGTCAGTCATGCTTGAACCAAATGCAGCTCAGATAAAAGAACAGAAAGTTTATCAGCAAATGGGCTTGTCGGATGCGGAATTCGCCATGGTCGAAGAAATCTTAGGGAGACTGCCGAACTACACGGAAACCGGATTGTTTTCGGTCATGTGGTCTGAACATTGTTCCTATAAAAATTCAAAACCGGTGTTGGCAAAATTCCCGACTAAGGGAGAACGTGTCCTGCAGGGACCGGGCGAAGGCGCTGGAATTGTAGACATCGGCGACGGGCAGGCGGTCGTTTTCAAGATGGAATCGCATAACCACCCTTCAGCCATCGAACCTTACCAAGGGGCTGCCACCGGCGTCGGCGGAATTATCCGTGACGTTTTCTCGATGGGCGCGCGTCCGATTGCATTGCTGAACTCGCTGCGTTTCGGCGAACTGACCACTCCACGTGTGAAATACCTGTTTGAAGAAGTTGTTGCTGGTATTGCCGGTTACGGAAACTGCATCGGCATCCCGACAGTGGGCGGGGAAGTCCAGTTCGACGAATGCTATGACGGCAATCCACTGGTCAATGCGATGTGTGTCGGATTGATCAATCACGAAGATATCCAAAAAGGCATCGCGAAAGGAACTGGCAACCCCGTCATGTACGTTGGCGCTAAAACAGGGCGCGACGGCATCCACGGAGCCACTTTCGCTTCTGAGGAACTGACAGACGGCTCTGATAAAAATCGTCCGGCTGTTCAAGTTGGTGATCCATTTATGGAGAAGCTGTTGCTTGAAGCCTGCCTGGAATTGATCAAGTCAGATGCTTTGATCGGCATTCAGGATATGGGTGCGGCCGGATTGACTTCATCATCAGCAGAAATGGCTTCAAAAGCCGGATCTGGCATCGAGATGGACCTGGACCATATTCCGCAGCGCGAAACTGGCATGACAGCTTATGAAATGATGCTGTCTGAATCTCAGGAACGCATGCTCATCGTCGTTAAAGCGGGACGTGAGCCTGAAATCGTTGAGTTGTTCGAAAAATACGGATTGGACGCTGTCACTGTTGGTATTGTTACAGACGACTCCACGCTTCGCTTGAAGCATAAAGGGGAAATCGTTGCAGAAGTGCCGGTCGATGCGCTTGCAGAAGACGCGCCGGTTTACCATAAGCCATCAGCAGTCCCTGCATACTTTACAGAGTTCCAGCAGCTGGAAAATGCAGAACCGAAAGTCTTGGATTACACGAAGACCTTGACGGCGTTATTGAAGCAGCCGACCATCGCTTCAAAAGAATGGGTCTATAATCAATACGACCATCAGGTGCGCACGAGCACTGTAGTGAGTCCAGGGTCAGATGCAGCAGTGATCCGTGTCCGCGGCACCAATAAAGGCCTGGCGATGACAACGGATTGCAACTCACGCTATATTTACCTGGATCCGGAAACCGGCGGCAAAATCGCAGTGGCGGAAGCGGCGCGAAATGTGGTCGTTTCGGGTGCAAAACCTCTGGCCATCACCGATTGCCTGAACTTCGGCAACCCGGAGAAACCGGAAATCTTCTGGCAGCTTGAAAAAGCGGCGGACGGCATGTCTGAAGCCTGTACCATCCTGGATTCTCCAGTTATCGGCGGAAACGTCTCGTTATACAATGAAACCAATGGCACGGCCATTTATCCGACACCGACCATCGGCATGGTCGGGCTTGTGGAAGACCTTTCACACGTCACGACGCAAGACGCCAAAAAACAAGGCGACCTGGTGTATTTGATCGGTGAAAGCTTTACGGAGTTCGGCGGCAGTGAACTGCAGAAGATGGTGGAAGGACGCATTTTCGGCAAAGCGCCAGCCATTGATTTGACTGTAGAAGCAAAACGGCAAAAAGAAATTCTTTCAGCCATTCAGCAAGGGCTTGTCGCTTCAGCGCATGACGTGGCAGAAGGCGGCGTTGCTGTCGCATTAGCCGAAAAAACTTTCGGCAAAGGATTGGGAATGGACGTCACCTTGTCCGGAACGGCGACAACCGCTCTATTCAGCGAATCGCAATCACGTTTTGTGTTGACAGTCAGCCCGGAAAAAGCAGCACAATTCGAAAAAATCGTATCAGATGCCAAGAAAATCGGCCAAGTCACGGGAGACAACTTAGTAATCAACGGTGAAGACGGCACGGCTTGGGTCAACGATTCAGTCGCAACGCTTCGCTCAGCTTGGAAAGGAGCTATCCCATGCTTGCTGAAATCAGAAGCTTAAACGAAGAATGTGGTGTCTTTGGAATATGGGGGCATCCGAACGCGACCCAATTGACCTATTACGGGCTGCACGCGCTGCAGCACCGTGGGCAAGAAGGCGCTGGAATTGTGTCGACAGACGGTGAGGCGCTTCGCCCATTGAAAGGCGAAGGCATGGTCAGTGAAGTTTTTACACCTGAAAAAATTGAAAATATTGCAGGGCACGCAGCTATCGGCCACGTGCGTTATGCAACAGCAGGGGGCAGCGGCATTGAAAATGTCCAGCCCCTGCTGTTTAATTCAACTACCGGCAGTTTAGCGATTTCGCATAACGGCAACCTGGTCAATGCGACACAGCTGAAAGGCCATCTGGAGCGCCAGGGAAGCATTTTTCAAACGACTTCCGATACGGAAGTATTGGCCCATTTGATCAAAAGAAGCGGCTATGCGACATTTGAAGAAAAAGCGAAAAATGCCTTGTCTTTATTGAAAGGCGCATTTGCCTGCGTCATCTTGACAGAGGAAGCGATGTATATTGCCTTGGATCCGAACGGCCTGCGCCCATTATCCCTGGGGAAACTTGGGGATGCCTGGGTGACGGCCTCGGAAACCTGTGCGTTTGATATTGTCGGAGCGGAATTTGTCCGTTCGGTAGAACCGGGTGAGTTTTTGATCGTTACAAAAGACGGTATGCGCGCTGAGCGTTTTGCCTATCCGGAAGAACGTTCAATCTGTACGATGGAATATGTGTATTTCTCCCGTCCGGATTCGGATATCGATGGCATCAACGTCCACACGGCGAGAAAACGCCTCGGCGTCCAATTGGCGAAGGAAGTGCAGATTGAGGCGGATGTGGTAACCGGTGTGCCGGATTCCAGTATATCGGCCGCAATCGGCTATTCGGAACAAAGTGGCATTCCTTATGAATTGGGCATGATCAAGAACCGCTATGTGGGCAGGACCTTTATCCAACCTTCCCAGGACCTGCGCGAACAGGGCGTTAAGATGAAATTGTCGCCAGTCCGCCAGGTGGTCAAAGGGAAGCGCGTCATCATGGTGGATGATTCGATTGTCCGCGGCACGACTTCACGGCGCATCGTCAACTTGCTGAAAGAAGCAGGCGCAACGGAAGTGCATGTTGTCATCAGTTCGCCGCCCATCAAGAATCCCTGCTTTTACGGCATTGATATCAGCACAGCAGGCGAATTGATCGCCGCTAATAATACAGTGGAAGAAATGCGTGAAATTATCGGTGCAGATTCGCTGACATTCCTGTCGGTTGATGGCATGGTCCAAAATATCGGCCGGACAGATCCCGGATCGAAATGCGGCCATTGCCTGGCTTGTTTTACAGGCGAATACCCGACCAATATATATCCGGATACAGTATTGCCGCACGAAAAAGAAAAAGTGAAATAAGGGGGAACCGGCGTGTCAAAAGCATATGAAAAAGCAGGCGTCAATATCGAAGCAGGCTATGAAGCGGTCAACCGCATGAAATCCCATGTGGAACGGACAGCGCGTAAAGGAATGCTGGGGGCGTTTGGCGGCTTCGGCGGCATGTTCGATTTATCCGAGCTGAATTTGAAAGAACCGGTTCTTGTTTCCGGAACGGATGGCGTGGGCACGAAATTGAAGCTGGCGTTCATGGCAGACCGCCACGATACAATCGGCATCGATTGCGTGGCGATGTGTGTCAATGACATTGTCGCGCAAGGTGCGGAGCCTTTGTTTTTCCTTGACTATATCGCAGTCGGCAAAGCGGTTCCTGAAAAGATCGAACAAATCGTCAAAGGCGTGGCAGACGGCTGCGTTCAGTCCGGCGCTGCTTTGATTGGCGGGGAAACGGCGGAAATGCCGGGACTTTACGATGAAGATGAATATGACATCGCGGGCTTTGCGGTGGGCGCTGCGGAGAAATCCAAAATCGTCACCGGGGAAAAAATCACAGCAGGCGATGTCCTGGTCGGCCTTGCTTCCAGCGGCATCCATTCCAATGGCTATTCGCTGGTGCGCCATATCATCTTTGACCAGAACAACTTTACGCTCGACCAAAAAGTCGAAGGCTACGAATCACTCGGACCGATTGGTGACGTTCTTTTGACGCCGACCAAAATATATGCCAAAGCAGTGGCAGCCATCGGCAACGAAACGGTTATTCACGGAATGGCGCATGTGACAGGCGGCGGTTTTATCGAGAACATTCCGCGGATGATGCCGGACGGCTTAGGCGCGGAAATTTCCATCGGCAGCTGGCCGGTGCTTGACATCTTCACATTGCTGAAGGATAAAGGGGAACTCGCGGACCGTGACCTGTATTCGGTTTTCAATATGGGCATCGGCTTCGTGTTGGCTGTCGCGCCTGAAGATGCGGAAGCAGTCCTGAAAACGGCTCAAGCGAACGGGGAGCAGGCTTTCCAGATCGGCCGCGTGTCCAGCACGGAAGGCGTTCAATTCCAAGGCGAACAGGACGGCACGTTGGATGAGCAATAAACCGAAAATCGCTGTTTTTGCGTCAGGCAACGGCTCTAATTTCCAGGCTATTGCCGACGCCATTGCCGGCGGCAGACTGCATGCTGAACTTGTGCTTGCGGTAACAGACAAGCCACAGGCCTTTGTCGTAGAGCGTGCCCGTAAAATGGGAGTAGCATGTTGTGCTTTTGTGCCTTCTGAGTTTGAATCAAAGCAGCTTTACGAGCAGATGCTGAAAGAAAAACTGCAGGAGCTGGGAGTGGAATGGATCGTTCTGGCAGGCTATATGCGCTTGATCGGTCCTGTTCTGCTGACAGCTTATGAAAACCGCATCGTCAATATCCATCCATCGGTCCTGCCCGCTTTTCCGGGCAAAGATGCTATCGGCCAGACTTTGGCGGCAGGTGCACAACAAGCCGGTGTTACCGTACATTACGTGGACGCAGGCATGGATACGGGCAGCATCATTACGCAGCAGTCGTTTCCGGTTGCAGGGCGCGGACGCGAAGAAGTTGAGCAACAGATCCATCAGATTGAACATGAATTATATCCTGCAGCTTTGCAGCAATTATTCGACCGGTAATACTGCCGGTCTTAATCTTTAGGAGGCCTATTTGTGAAAAAAAGAGCATTACTCAGCGTATCGGATAAATCAGGGATATTGGAATTTGCACAGGAACTTGAAAAGATGGGCTATGAACTCTTATCAACAGGCGGAACGAAGAAATTCCTTGAAGAAAACGGCGTTTCCATTACAGCTGTGGATGAAATCACCAAGTTCCCTGAAATTTTGGGCGGCCGCGTCAAAACCTTGCATCCGCTTGTACACGGTGGATTATTGGCTAAACACGATGACGCAGAACACCAAAGACAAATGGCGGAAAACGGCATTTCTCCAATCGACATCGTCTGTGTCAATTTATACCCATTCCGTGAAACAATCGCCAAACCGGACGTGACTGTAGACGATGCCATCGAAAATATCGATATCGGCGGTCCGACGATGCTGCGTTCAGCTGCAAAAAATCACGCTTATGTTACAGTAATCGTCGATGCTGCGGACTACACGGAAGTATTGGCTGAACTACATAATGGAGAGGCGACTCTGCCTGAAACAAGACGCCGTCTGGCTGCAAAAGTTTTCCGCCATACTGCTGCCTATGATTCTTACATCTCCAACTATTTAACTGACCTGACGGGCGAAGAATATCCGGACCAATTGACGCTTACCTATGAATTGTCCCAAACACTTCGTTACGGGGAAAACCCTCACCAAAAAGCGGCATTTTACCGCAGTCCCCTTGGATCGGAGTTTTCAATTGCCAATGCGGACCAATTGCATGGCAAGGAACTTTCCTATAATAATATCCAAGACGCTAATGCTGCTCTTCAGATTATCAAAGAATTCAAAATGCCAGCAGCAGTTGCCGTGAAACACATGAACCCATGCGGCGTTGGGACAGGCGAAACGATTGCGGATGCTTTCGGTAAAGCTTATGAAGCCGACTCGACTTCCATTTTTGGCGGCATTGTTGCATTGAACCGTGAAGTGGATGCCGAAACAGCCAAGCAATTGGCAACCATTTTCCTTGAAATCATTATTGCTCCAGCATTTTCTGAAGAAGCAATTGAATTGCTGACACAGAAGAAGAATATCCGTCTTTTGACGATTCCATTCGATAGCAAAACCAAAGACAAATGGAATACCGTCACCGTTGAAGGCGGCTTGTTGATCCAGCAGCCCGATGTTTATGGCTACGAGGATGCTGACATCAAAGTCGCGACAGAACGCCAGCCGACAGCAGCAGAGCTTGCTGCATTAAAGCTTGGCTGGAGTGTCGTGAAACATGTCAAGTCGAATGCCATTGTCGTATGCAACTCCGAAATGACGTTGGGCATCGGCGCAGGCCAAATGAACCGCGTAGGATCTGCTAAAATTGCTTTGGAGCAGGCAGGCAAAGCGGCACAGGGTGCCATCATGGCATCAGACGCATTTTTCCCGATGAGCGATACAGTGGAAGCTGCAGCACAAGCAGGCATCAAAGCCATCATTCAGCCGGGCGGTTCCAAGAAAGATCAGGAGTCGATCGATAAAGCGAACGAATACGGCATTGCTATGGTCTTTACAGGAGTCCGTCATTTCAAACATTAATCGAGGTGGAGCAAAATGAAGGTATTGGTTATTGGAAGAGGCGGACGGGAACATGCCATCGTGCGGCAGTTCTCGAAATCTCCATCCGTCACAAAAGTTTTTGCCGCTCCTGGAAATGATGGGATGCGGGAAGACGCTGAAATAGCCGCAATCGACGAAATGGATTTTGCTGGCCTTGTTGAATTTGCACAGCAGCAGGGAGTGGATTACAGCTTTGTGGGTCCGGAACAGCCGCTGTCAGAAGGCATTGTCGACTTTTTTGAAGCCAAAGGACTGCGCATTTTCGGTCCGTCCAAAGCTGCAGCACAAATTGAAGGCAGCAAGGCTTTTGCCAAGGAATTGATGAAAAAATACACCATTCCGACCGCAGGCTACGAAACCTTTACAGAAGTTGCCCCAGCGATTGCCTTTATTCGGGAGCAGGGCGCCCCGATCGTCATCAAAGCGGATGGCCTCGCTGCCGGAAAAGGGGTCGTTGTGGCGTTATCGGAAGAAGAAGCCATTTCTGCCGTCAACGATATGCTGGAAGGCCAGAAGTTCGGTGAATCAGGTTCCAAAGTCGTCATCGAAGAATTTTTGGACGGGGAAGAGTTTTCGTTCATGTCCTTTGTCTACGAAGGCCAAATCTATCCGATGGTTATTTCGCAGGACCATAAGCGTGCTTACGACGGCGACCGTGGACCCAATACGGGTGGTATGGGTGCCTACTCGCCTGTTCCCCAAATATCACAGGAAATCGTTGATGAGACGTTTGTGAAAATTGTGGAACCGGCTGTGGAAGCGATGGCATCGGAAGGGACGCCTTTTAATGGCATTCTCTACACCGGCGTCATTTTGACGGAGAAGGGTCCGAAAGTGATTGAATTCAATGCACGTTTCGGAGATCCGGAAACACAGGTGGTCCTGCCGCGCATGAAATCTGATTTTGGGCGCTTTATCGAGGCTGTTCTAAAAGGGCAGCCTGCTGACTTGGAATGGGATGACCAAGCGGTTCTTGGTGTGGTCATTGCGGCGGACGGTTACCCGGAAACAGTCGAAAAGGGCGCTCTTTTGCCTGACTTGACGAAGCTCACTGGAGTTGAAGTGACCCATGCCGGCACAAAACTGTTGAATGGCGGTTATGCAGGAAATGGCGGCCGCGTGCTGCTGGTTTCTGCTAGCGGATCATCTATCCAAGCTGCTCAGGAGAAAGTCTATGAACAGTTGGGCAGCATGGAATGGAATGGATTCTTCTACCGGACAGATATCGGATGGCGTGCAAAATAATTTTATATATGATATACTCATTGATGACACAAATTCGACAAGAAGATGTGTCATTTTTTTTATCGTCTGTCTTATGGACGATAAAGCTAAGAATGAGGATTTTCAACAGCCCACGTTTACCTCTATTTAAACTCCAGAATGGCAAACCCATTACGGCCTCAGAAACAAAATCAGCAAGGCATTTAAAATCGAAGGGAGACAAATTATGAATTGGTATGAAAAATTAAATCAGTATTTTCCAGTTGTGGAAATGAAGTCGAAAGAGCATATGGATGCTTTATTAAAAGAAAAAGGCAGTGTCTATTACAAAGATGAGGGCCCTTATCATGTTTTGATGTATGCAGAATTCCCGCATTTCACTTTTGTTGATTACCTGTTCGTGTCGAAGGAATCACGCGGCATGGGTCTTGGCAAAAAGACGCTTCAGATGTTGAAAGACAAGAACAAACCGATCATCCTTGAAGTGGAGCCGGTCAACTATGAAGATACAGACACAGAGAAACGTCTGCGTTTTTATGCGCGCGAAGGATTTGAACATGCGTCGTCTATCGGATATTGCCGCCGTTCATTAGCAACGGGAGAAGAGAATTCCATGGAAATCCTTTACTGGACTCCAAGCGGAGAATCAGAAGAACAGATTTTCGAGGGAATGCAAAAAATGTATGAGGATATCCACACATATAAGGACGAGCAGTTTTACGGTGAATCGTATGATTCCGTTGCTGACGTGTTGACCTTTAAAGAAGAAGAAAAGACAGATGTCTTAAAACCTTTCAGCAATCCCGTCAACAAATAAAAATTTTGAAATCCACGCAGAATGCGTGGATTTTTTGTGTCCTCGGTTAATCTGAATGTTCTTATTTTTTCAGGGAAATACTGTATTTCATTGTATAATTATGCTACGATATTAAGTATTGAACTAGCAGAAAGCAGGTGCCGGCAAATGGTTAACCCCCTATGGAAAAACACAGAGATTCGAAATCAGTTAAAAATTGTCAGCAAAGAAGTTGCACCGGATCTCGTTTTGACAAATGCAACCTATCTCCACGGAATCTTCAAGAAGTGGGTAACAGGTAATATATGGATAGCAGACGACCGCATCGTCTACGCTGGAAAAGAAATGCCGAAAATCGATGCTTCGACTGAAGTGGCAGATATGACGGACAAATTCATCGTTCCCGGATACATAGAACCTCATGTGCATCCTTCTCAATTATATAATCCTCGAAGCTTTGCAGATTTTGCGGCTCAGGGTGGAACAACGATGTTCCTTTCCGACAACCTGACGCTTTTTTTAGCATTGGAAAACGAGAAAGCGTTTTCATTATTGGATCAATTGGCGGAATTGCCTTTTAGTTTTTATTGGTGGACCCGTTTTGATTCGCAGACGGAATTGAACGATGAAGATAAATTATTCACTTCCACGTCAGTTGGAGAATGGCTGGATCGCCAGGACGTGTTACTTGGCGGTGAATTGACCGGCTGGCCGAAACTGATGGCAGGTGACGACCAGATGCTGTATTGGATTCAAAAAGCCAAAATGGGCTTGAAGAAAATCGAAGGACATTTTCCAGGGGCTTCGGAAAAAACTTTGGCTCGCATGAGATTGCTTGGAGCGGATGGCGACCATGAAGCGATGACGGTGGATGAAGTGGAAATGCGCTTATTGCATGGCTATGGCGTTACACTTCGCCACTCTTCGATTCGCCCGGATCTTCCGCATTTGCTGAAAGGGATTGTGGAACGGGAATTGAATGTCTTTGACAAGCTGATGATGACGACTGATGGTTCCACACCGACTTTCCATTTGGACGGAGTTATGGACTTGTGCATCAAAATTGCGCTTGAAGCGGGTGTACCTCCGATTGATGCTTATATGATGGCATCTTATAATGTCGCACGCTATTATAATGTAACCAGCCTGCATGGCTTGATCGCAACGGGGCGCTATGCAAACTTGAATATTCTTGATACGCTGGAAAACCCGGTGCCTTCAGGCGTCATTTCGAAAGGGGTCTGGCTGAAGAAAGATGGGGAGAAAGTTTATTCTTTGCCGGACATCGATTGGTCGATCTTGCCGGATCTTGATATCGACTATGAATTGACAGAAGATGATTTCCAGTTCTCGATGCCTTTCGGTATTGAAATGGTCAATGATGTCATCACAAAACCCTATTCAGTCAGCGTGGATACCCATGACGGCAAACTTTCGAAATTGCATGATGAAAGCTTTTTGATGCTCATCGATAAAAAAGGCAAATGGCGTGTCAATACCTTGATCAAGGGCTTTGCGCCCGAATTAGACGGGTTTGCCTCTTCCTATACCAATACCGGCGATATCATTTTGATCGGTAAAAACCGTGAAGATATGTGGCTGGCATTTAATGAATTGAAACGCTTGAAAGGTGGAATCATCCTGACCGACAATGGCGAAATTGTGGAATCCTTGCCGCTTCCTTATGGAGGGGTCATGTCGGATCTGCCGATGGAGCAGCTGATCGAACAGGAAAAGGCACTGAAGAAAGCGTTGAAACAGCGTGGCTATAAGCATGGCGATGCAGTTTATACGCTGCTGTTTTTGCAGGCGACCCATTTGCCATATGTCCGGATTACCCAAAAGGGCATTTACGATGTCATGAATAAAAAAATCCTGTTCCCAGCGTTCATGAGGTAATCGATATGAAAAAATGGCTTTTCGCTCTAGTTGTTTTATTGGTGCTTGCGGCATTTGCCGCAGGCTTTTGGCTGATCATGAAGGAAGAACCTGTAGAGTCGCCGTCATTGGAGGATGCATTGACAATTGCGCCGTTCACGGGCGAAAAGGCGGTTCCGCCAACAAATCGCCGAACGGTCATGGCAGTCATCAACAATCATCCGGATGCCCGTCCGCAAACGGGATTGGCCGAAGCAGATATGGTTTTTGAAATGATTGCTGAATATGACATCACCCGGTTTTTAGCCTTGTACCAAAGCGATTTTCCAGAAACAATGGGTCCTATCCGCAGTGCCAGGGAATATTTTGTTGAGCTGGCAGCTGCGTCTGATGCTTTTTTTGTGGCTCATGGCTATAGCCCGGCTGCCCTTGTGATGCTGGAATCTGGAGTAGTCGATCATGTCAATGGCATTCAACACGATGGCACACTGTTTCAGCGCTCAAGTGATCGTATCGCTCCGCATAACTCCTATATCACGTTGGAAAATATCGAAATCGCCATGAAAAATGTGCAGGCTTCGACTGAATACAGCGGGAAATCGCCTTATTATTTCTATGACTCGACGGAAAATGCTAAACTTAAGGAACAGGCTCCTTCGGTACGCGTAGAGTACGGGACAAATGAGCTGTTTTTCAGTGAATTTACATACGACAGTGAGTCCCTTCTTTACAGCCGGTCGTCCGGCGGTATACCGACAACCGATAAAGAGACCCGGGAAATAGTTGAAGTCTCAAATGTTCTGGTTTTTGAAACGCAACACCAAACCGTCGATTCCGAAGGGCGCCAGTCGATTGACTTGGCGAACGGTGGAAATGCCCTGTTGTTCCAGGGGGGTGGCGTTCGTGAAATAGAGTGGAGTTCGGTAGACGGAATGCCTGTGCCAACAGCAGACGGGGAGCCGGTAAAACTGATGCCGGGGAAAACCTGGATTCATATTGTGCCGACTGCGCCAGGGATCGAACAATCCGTCAGCTATACGCCTTGATGATCAGAGCAATGAAAGGATGATGAAGCTGCATGCAAGTTGATAAAATCAGAGGCCATCAGACAGATCAGTTGATCGAAGCTGTGCTGGCCTTGGAAAATAAGGAAGAAGCCTATCGTTTCTTCGATGACTTATGCACGATCAGTGAAATCCAATCGCTGTCGCAGCGCTTGGAAGTGGCTCATATGCTTCGCATGAAAAAAACATACGAAAAAATAAAAAATGAAACTGGCGCCAGCACCGCAACCATTTCCCGTGTCCGCCGTTGCCTCAACTACGGCAATGACGGCTATGATGAAATGCTGGAACGCCTTTATCCCGATGAAAAACCGTTTGAACTTCCAAAAGACTGAACAGAGGAGCAACTCTGTTCGGTTTTTTTGTTATAATAAATTGATGATAAACGATGCAAAGTTGGGTGAAATAAGATGGATTTCAAAACATGGCAACATGTCTTTAAATTAGATCCGGCAAAAGAAATCACGGATGGACATTTGGAACGAATTTGCAGATCCGGGACTGATGCCATCTTGATTGGCGGCAGCGATAATGTCACACTCGACAATGTCCTTCATTTAACGGAGCGTGTGCGGAGCTATGCCCTGCCGGTGGTCATGGAAGTTTCCACCATCGATTCGGTGGCGCTGGGCTTTGATTATTATTTCATCCCGACCGTCCTCAACAGCGACGATCCCAAGTGGATCAAAGGCCTCCATCATGAAGCCATCCGGGAATATGGCGAGATTCTGGACTGGGATGAATTGATTCCTGAAGGCTATTGCATTTTAAACGCGGATTGCAAAGCCGCCAAACTGACCAGAGCGAAAACGGATTTGACGACGGACGATGTGCTGGCTTATGCACGCATGGCCGAACATTTTTTCCGGCTGCCTATTTTTTATGTGGAGTACAGCGGCATGTATGGCGATATGGAGCTGGTAGGGAAAGTGAAAGAGGTCCTGGCTGAAACCCGCTTGTTTTACGGGGGCGGAATTGATTCAGCGGACAAAGCAAAAGCGGCATTGCGTGTGGCAGATACGATTGTCGTCGGCAACATCATTTATGAAAATATCGAAAAAGCGATTGAAACCGTAGAGGCAGTTGCGGAAACGGCTGATTAATCGTTATAATAATAAGAACGAATGTTCGAGGTGGTGCACAATGGAATTGATAACAAAAAACTTACTCAACGGAATGAACCCGGAACAAGCGGAAGCGGTCAAAACGACTGAAGGGCCCCTATTGATCATGGCCGGTGCCGGGTCCGGTAAAACACGGGTGCTGACACATCGCATCGCTTATTTGGTGCTGGAAAAACAGGTCTATCCATCCAATATCCTGGCGATTACCTTCACCAATAAAGCGGCGCGCGAAATGCGCAACCGGATTGATGGATTGTTGGGCCATGGAACAGGGCAGCGCATGTGGGCTTCGACGTTCCACTCGATGTGCGTCCGGATTTTGCGGCGTGACATCGACCGTTTGGGCATGTCGAAGAGTTTCTCTATTCTGGACATGACCGACCAATTGACGGTCATCAAGAATGTCTTGAAGCAGCAGAACCTGGATCCGAAAAAATACGAACCGCGGACCATGCTGAACGCCATTTCATCGGCGAAAAACGAATGCATCGATGCCACGCAGTTCGCGGCGGACATGAACCAATTCAATCCGTATGAAAAGACTATTTCCGATGTCTACTTTGCTTATGAAAAACGGCTGAAGAAAAACCAGTCGCTAGATTTTGACGATCTGATCATGACGACTTTGATTTTATTCAACACGGTTCCGGAAGTGCTGGAGTATTACCAGAACAAATTCCATTATATCCACGTGGATGAATACCAGGATACCAACAACGCCCAATACCAGCTGGTCCAGAAATTAGCCAGCAAGTTCAAGAATATCTGTGTGGTGGGCGATTCGGATCAGTCGATTTATCGCTGGCGCGGGGCGGACATCACCAACATCCTGTCTTTCGAGAAGGATTACCCGAATGCCAAAGTGATTATGCTCGAGCAGAATTATCGCTCGACAAAGCGTATCCTGCAAGCGGCAAATGACGTCATCCAGAAAAACACCAGCCGCTATCCGAAAGAATTGCGCACCGATAATGACGAAGGGCCGGCGATCACGCTGCATAAAGCGGGAGATGAGCGCCAGGAAGCCCAGTTTGTGGTTCAGACCATCCAAAAGCTGATGGATGAAGAGGACTATAAAACCTCGGATTTTGCGATCCTTTACCGCACCAACGCGCAATCCCGGATCATGGAGGAAATGTTCGTCAAATCGAATATGTCCTATACCATTGTCGGCGGAACGAAGTTCTATGACCGCAAGGAAATCAAAGACCTGTTGGCGTATCTGCGCTTGATCGCCAATAATGACGATGATTTGTCTTTGGCCCGCGTCATCAATGAACCGAAGCGCGGAATCGGAGCGACTTCTTTCGAGAAGATGGCGCGTTTTGCGATTGAGCAGGACCGCACCATCATGGATGCATTGCAGGAAGCGGACTTTATGGGGCTGACGCCTAAAACGGCACAGACAGCCCTTGAATTCCGTACGATGATCGACAGCTTTACGCAGATGCAGGAGTATTTATCGGTGACGGAATTGGTGGAGGAAGTCTTGAAGAAATCAGGCTACCGCCAAATGCTGCAGATCGATAAAACGATTGAAGGCGAAAGCCGCCTGGAAAACCTGGAAGAGTTCCTGTCGGTGACGAAAGCCTTTGAAAAGCAAAGCGATGACAAGTCACTGGTGGCGTTCCTGACAGATTTGGCTTTGATATCCGATATCGATTCCTTGGACGATGAAGAAGATGCGGACGGCCCGATCATTTTGATGACGATGCACGCAGCCAAAGGTTTGGAGTTCCCTGTAGTCTTCATCATTGGCCTGGAAGAAAACGTCTTCCCGCATTCGCGTTCGAATAACGACGACGAGGAATTGGAAGAAGAGCGGCGCTTGGCCTACGTGGGAATTACCCGTGCTGAGAAACGGCTCTATTTGACGCATGCGTCTTCCCGGACATTATTTGGAAAAAGCAATTTCAATATGCCGTCCCGATTCATCTCTGAGATTTCAGAGGATCTGATTGAACAAACAACGGCGCACCACCGTGCCGGCGCAGCTACGAGCTACAGACAGGCACCAAAACGGTTGGCTGTGACGCGTCCCGGCTACAATCAGTCAGGCGGCGAAAAGCTTGGCTGGAAAACCGGCGACAAAGCCACCCATAAAAAATGGGGCACTGGAACGGTCGTCAGCGTCAAAGGCGAAGGTGAAGAAACCGAACTGGACATTGCTTTCCCAAGCCCTGTTGGCATCAAGCGGCTGTTGGCTAAATTTGCGCCGATTGAAAAAGTATAATCGGGAGGAAACCCTATGGATCGCATGAAAGCGGAAGAACGCGTAAATGAATTAAATGAAACGCTTCGGAACTATGGCCATGCTTATTATGTATTGGATAAGCCGGCTGTTCCGGATGCCATCTACGATCAATTATTGAATGAATTGCTCGACTTGGAAACATTATATCCCGACTTGATTTTTCCGGATTCTCCGACTCAGCGCGTTGGAGGAACGCCGATCACCAACTTTGACAAAGTCACACATGAACGGCCGATGCTCAGTTTATCGAATGTTTTCGGTGAAGAAGATCTGCGCGAATTCGACAAACGGGTGCGCAGCGGTGCTGGAGACAGCATCGACTATGTCTGTGAGCTGAAAATTGATGGCCTTGCGGTGTCGCTCATGTATGAAGACGGCAAATTCGTCAGAGGCGCAACCCGCGGAGACGGACGCATCGGGGAAGACATCACCGTCAACCTGCGGACCATCCGTGCGATTCCGCTGAAATTAAAGCAGCCCGTCACACTCGAAGTCCGCGGCGAAGTCTTCATGCCGAAAAGTTCTTTCCATGCCTTGAATGAACAGCGTGGAGAGCGCGGCGAAGAACTGTTCGCCAATCCGCGCAATGCCGCTGCAGGGTCGCTGCGCCAGTTGGATCCGAAAGTTGCGGCTAGCCGCAACCTGGATGTGTTCATCTACGGCATTGGTGGAGACGGGGAAACTTACGGCTTGTCTGAACACGATGAGTCGCTTGGTTATTTGGCGAAGCTTGGGTTCAAGACCAATGAAGAGCGAAAAGTTTGCACAAGCGTGGAAGAAGTGCTGGCCTATATCGAGAAATGGACAGAAGATCGCACCAAGCTCTCGTATGAAATTGATGGCATCGTCATTAAAGTCAACCGCTTTCTCTATCAGCAGGATCTCGGATTTACAGCGAAAAGCCCGAAATGGGCCACGGCTTATAAATTCCCGGCAGAAGAAGTGATGACGACCGTGCGCGATATTGAATTGAGTGTCGGCCGGACAGGTGTCGTGACGCCGACCGCCATACTGGATCCGGTTTCTGTCGCAGGCACGACCGTCCAGCGGGCTTCTTTGCATAATGAAGATCTGATCAAGGAAAAAGATATCCGGATCGGCGATAAAGTTATTATCCGAAAAGCGGGGGACATCATTCCGGAAGTGGTTTCGGCCATTGTCGAGCAGCGTACCGGGAAAGAGCTTCCTTTTGAGATGCCGACCCATTGTCCGGCTTGCGATAGTGAACTGGTGCGCATTGAAGGGGAAGTCGCGCTGCGGTGCGTCAATCCCCAATGTCCTGCACAAATTACAGAAGGCCTAATCCATTTTGTTTCCCGAAATGCCATGAATATTGACGGGCTCGGCGAAAAAGTGATTGAGCAATTATACCGTGAAGGCTTGATTCGGGACATTTCCGATATATACAAACTAACAAAAGAACAATTGCTGGAACTGGATCGCATGGGCGATAAATCAGCTTCCAATCTGATTGCAGCAATCGATGCCTCGAGAAGCAATTCGATGGAGAAACTGTTGTTTGGCCTCGGCATCCGCCATGTGGGCGAAAGAGGTGCACGGATTTTATCCGAGCATTTCGGCGCGATGGAGCGGCTGATGGAAGCAACAAAAGAAGAGCTCGTTGACATCCACGAAATCGGCGAAAAGATGGCTGATTCCATTGTCACTTATTTTGACAATGAAGAAGTTCGTGCATTGATGGAACGTTTGCAGGGGGCTGGCGTCAATTTAACATACACCGGCACACGGATCCGCGTTGAGGCCGGCGCCAACGCATTTGCAGGCAAAAAGATCGTCTTGACGGGCAAGCTGGAACAAATGACCCGGCAGGAAGCCAGTGCGCAGATTGAAGCGCTTGGCGGCAAGCTGTCAGGAAGCGTCAGCAAAAAAACCGATTTGCTGATCGCTGGTGAAGAAGCGGGATCCAAGCTCGACAAAGCGCTCGAGTTGAAGGTTGCCATATGGGACGAAGAGCGTCTCGTTGAGGAATTGAACAAATAAGGGGATTTTAACATGAAACGCATATGGTGGATTCCAATCAGCTTGCTGCTGTTAACGGGATGTGTTCCTTCCGGGACCGATGAGGAAACGGAAGTGATAAATGAGAAAGAAGAAGTAGAGACGGCAATCATTCCGAGCATGCAGTTGGATGATCAGTTTTACCGTACACTCTTGCCCTATAAAGAAAGTGCGACAAGAGGGAAAATCGTCAATCGGCTGAACTCCCGCTACGATATTACCGAAACGGAAAATGGTTTATTGCGTTTATCGCAAAAGCAATTTTCACCGGATGATTATTATTTCCAGGAAGGCCAGAAGATCACTGATGAAGATGTGACTTCTTGGCTGCAGCGGACTAGCAAAGATAACCCGGCAGGCTTGAATGCAGCAGACGGCCGTTCAGCAGACCAAAAGAAAGCAGGCGAACGGCCGCCTGCTGAAATACTGGCGCATGTCATTGAACAGAATTATTTAGTGAAAACCAACGAAGAAACCATACGGCTTGGCGGAATCTCGGTTGGCCTGGCGTTAAATTCGGTGTATTACAGCTCTGAAGATGGAATTTCCTATGAAGAAGAAATCTCTCAAGCGCAAATTGAAAAAGAAGGCAAGCGCATGGCCGATGAAATTGTTAAACGCCTGCGTGAGAAAGAAGGTTTGGCCGATGTACCGATTGTGGTGGGGCTTTTTAAACAGAATTCCGCTAACGCAATGGTGCCGGGAACTTACTTCTCATATGGTGCAGCTCCAGGAGGCGAAGGGGCAGTAGCCAATTGGACTGCAGTCAACGAGGCATATGTGCTGTTTCCAACCAACGGGGCAGATGAACGCTACCGGGACATCGACACAGCATTCCGCAATTTCAAGCAGGATGTCGAAATTTACTTTTCCAATTTCACCAGTGTCATTGGCACCGGCTTTTATCAGGAAAATCAATTAAAGGAATTGAAGATTGAAATTCCGATCCAATTCTACGGTGCAGCTGAGGTAATCGGCTTTACACAATACGTAACCGGATTGGTGATGGAGCATTTTCCTGAAAATGTGTTGGTGGAAGTCAGCTTGACATCGACCAACGGCCCTGAGGCATTGGTTTTGAGAAAAGCGGGAGAAACTGAACCGTTTGTTCACATTTATGAATAATTTGCAGGAAAACAGGGATAGCCATGCGGCTGTCTCTATTCATTTTTTTAGAAAAATGTTATGATATAGCGTATGTTTACTGAATCCGGAGGTGTAGAAAAATGGCTAAAATGACAAAAGAAGAAGTGATTGAAGTCGCCCATTTGGCGAGATTGGCAATTACTGACGAAGAAGCAGAACATTTTGCAGATCAATTGGAAGCAATCACGAACGCAATGGAATTGCTGAATGAACTGGATACAGAAAATGTTGAACCGACCACTCATGTCTTGCAGATGGTCAATGTCTTGCGTGAAGACAAATCCATTCCAGGATTGGACCGCGAATTGGTTTTGAAAAACGTAAAAGAACATGAAGGCGGACAAGTAAAAGTCCCAACAATCTTAGATTAACCGGAAGGAGGAACCATAGATGTCATTGGTGGAAAAAACAGCTGCACAATTGCAGGAAATGATACATACAAAAGAAATAACGATTGCTGAAATGACCCAACAGGCGTTTGACCGCATCGAAGCCCTTGAGCCGAAAGTGGATGCATTCCTTGCAATGAACAAAGAACGCGCCACACAGCAGGCCGCCGAAATGGATAAGGTACCTTTTGCTGAACGTGGGCCTTTATTCGGTTTGCCGATCGGAGTAAAAGACAATATCGTAACAGAAGGTTTGGAAACAACAGCTTCCAGCCGCATCCTTGAAGGCTTCAACCCAATCTACAATGCTACTGTGGTAGAAAAGTTGAAAGAAGCCGGAATGGTAACAGTCGGGAAATTGAATATGGATGAATTCGCAATGGGTTCTTCCAATGAAAACTCGTACTATAAAAAAACAAAAAACCCCTGGAATCTTGAAACAGTGCCAGGCGGTTCTTCAGGCGGCTCTGCAGCTGCAGTTGCGGCAGGGGAAGTGCCTTTCACTTTGGGATCGGATACCGGCGGATCGATTCGCCAACCGGCAGCTTTCTGCGGAGTGGTCGGCATGAAGCCGACTTACGGACGGGTGTCCCGTTTCGGTCTGATCGCTTACGCTTCTTCATTGGATCAGATTGGCCCAATTACAAGAACCGTTAAAGACAATGCCTTGCTGTTGAATGCCATTTCAGGGCATGATGACAAGGACTCAACATCTGCTAACGTGGAAGTTCCGGATTTCGCAGCTGCATTGACAGGCGACATTACAGGACTGCGTATCGGTGTTCCTAAAGAATATTTTGGTGCAGGTGTCGGCGAAGCGGCAAAACAAGCTGTTCTTGACGCGTTGAAGGTACTTGAAGAAAGAGGCGCAATCTGTGAAGAAATTTCACTGCCTCATTCAAAATACGCTTTGGCCACTTATTATCTATTGGCTTCTTCTGAAGCATCTTCCAACCTTTCCCGCTTTGACGGAATCCGTTATGGCTACCGCACCGAGAAAGCTGGAAATCTTCTTGAATTTTACATGAATACCCGTTCTGAAGGATTTGGCGATGAAGTCAAGCGCCGCATCATGCTTGGCACATACGCATTGAGCTCAGGATATTACGATGCTTATTACAAAAAAGCGCAAAAAGTCCGTACATTGATCAAGAAGGACTTTGACGATGCGTTTGAAAAATATGATGTTATCATCGGCCCAACTACGCCGACACCGGCATTTAAAATCGGCGAAATCATCGATGATCCATTGACGATGTACGCGAACGACATTTTGACGATTCCCGTCAACTTGGCAGGCGTACCTGCGATTTCAATCCCTTGTGGATTCGACAACGGCCTGCCGTTGGGACTGCAGATCATCGGGAAGTATTTTGATGAAGAAACGGTATACCGTGTTGCTGACGTATTTGAACAAGCGACCGATTTCCATAAAAAAACTCCTCAAACCTGGGAGGGAGCAGCACAATGAATTTTGAAACGATCATCGGGCTTGAAGTCCACGTTGAATTAAAAACAGAATCGAAAATGTTTTCTCCTGCACCGGCTCACTTTGGTGCTGAACCGAACACCAATACCAACGTTGTCGATCTTGGCTATCCGGGCGTCTTGCCGGTAGTCAATAAGCGTGCAGTGGATTGGGCAATGAAAGCGGCCCTCGCATTAAACTGCGAAATTACCCGCCACACTAAATTTGACCGCAAAAACTATTTCTATCCGGACAATCCGAAAGCTTATCAGATTTCACAATTTGATCAACCGATCGGGGAGCACGGCTGGATTGAAATTGAAGTAAAAGGCGAGAAGAAACGCATCGGCATCACGCGCCTTCATATGGAAGAAGACGCAGGAAAACTGACGCATACTGGCAACGGCCATTCGCTTGTCGACTTTAACCGCCAAGGAACACCGTTGATCGAAATCGTTTCTGAGCCGGATATGCGCACTGCTGATGAAGCTTATGCCTTCCTGGAAAAAATCAAAGCGATCATCCAGTACACTGGAGTTTCAGATGTGCGCATGGAAGAAGGTTCATTGCGCTGCGACGCAAACATCTCCCTTCGCCCATTCGGCCAGGATGAATTCGGTACGAAGACGGAATTGAAGAACTTGAATTCATTCAACTTCGTCCGTAAAGGCATCGAGCACGAACAGGTTCGCCAGGAGCAGGTTCTTCTTGCAGGTGGAATCATCGAGCAGGAAACACGCCGCTATGACGAATCTACAGGGAAAACCTTGTTGATGCGCATCAAAGAAGGATCGGACGATTACCGTTATTTCCCTGAACCGGATCTTGTCGACATCGTCATTGATGATGCTTGGTTAGAACGTGTCCGTGCAGAAATTCCGGAATTGCCGGATGCCCGGAAAGCCCGCTATGTATCTGAACTTGGCATGTCTCCTTATGACGCTATGGTCTTGACATTGGCGAAAACGATTTCCGATTTCTTTGAAGCGACAGTAGCTGCTGGCGCTGACGCAAAACTTGCTTCCAACTGGCTGATGGGGGAAGTATCCGCATATCTGAATGCTGAGCAGAAAGAGCTGGAAGATACGGAATTGACTCCTGAAGGCTTGGCTGGAATGATCAAGCTGATTTCTGATGGCACGATTTCATCTAAAATCGCCAAGAAAGTCTTTAAGGAATTGATTGAAAAAGGCGGCGACGCGAACAATATCGTCAAAGCAAAAGGGCTTGTCCAGATTTCGGATGAAAACACATTGCGTGAGTTCGTCACAACGGCACTCGACAGCAACCCACAATCGATTGAAGACTTTAAAAACGGCAAAGACCGCGCAATCGGTTTCCTTGTCGGGCAGATCATGAAGCAGACAAAAGGGCAGGCAAATCCGCCATTGCTCAATAAAATCCTTCTTGCAGAAATTGCAAAAAGATAAGAAATGCTTAAGCTATGCAAAAGGATGGTCCATTATGGGCCATCCTTTTTTTTATGAGCAGTAAAAGTGAAAGGGCGATTATGTTTTCAAAACATGATTATATCGACTGATTGTCCTAACAGGAACTAAATATGATCTCGAGTCGTCTTTAAATCGATGGTTCTTTTTGAGTGCTAGTAACGCTGTAAATTGCTGTTTCTGCATCTCAGCCTTGAAGACTAGGCTATAGAACAGTAAACTGGTAATAATGAGATATTTCGAGCAATGGATTTTTTATTCGCCATTTTTTGAAAGTCTATCCAACCGGACTTTTCGGCCCATTGGCCAGTAAAGCAGGGCAAAGGAGAAGTGATCGTATGATGACCGAACAGGAATACTTTGAAAAAGGCATTACCCTCGAAAGCTATATGGCTCAAATGGAGTCGAATCAGCAAAAGTCCTACAGCGTATATGAAAAGTTTGAATTGCCGGAAGATCCAGGTTTTATGGCTTTGCTGAAAGACAAAAAGCCTCATATCTTGGTTATCACTGAAGACTGGTGTGGGGATGCCATGATGAATAATGCCATTTTGCGAAAAATTGCAGATGCGGCTGAATTGGAGGTTCGTTGCGTATACCGTGATGAAAATTTGGAATTGATGGACCGTTACTTGACGAATGGCGGACGGTCAATCCCAAAATACATCATCCTTTCAGAAGAGGGCGATGTCCTGGCTGATTGGGGACCGAGAGCGCCTAAAGTGCAGCGTTTTGTTGATGAGAAAAAAACGGTGCTGCCAGAGAAAGATGATCCGCAATACGAGCTTCACGTAAAAACGGTAATTGGTGAAATATCGGATGGTTTTGTCTATAATGCTGATTTCTGGCAAATTGTCTATGAAGATTTACAGCAGGTATTTGAAAAAGCATTAAAATAAGTGGATTATCCACCCTAGAGAAAAGACAGGCCAATTGCTTGGATTTATCCTGTCTTGCCTTTACAGAAAGTCCAGAAAGGCTGAATCTGATGAAACGTGCACGTATTATCTACAATCCTACTTCCGGCCGTGAGCTATTCCGTAAACACCTGCCCGAAGTATTGGAGAAAATGGAGAAGGCAGGCTATGAAACTTCCTGTCATGCGACAACTTGTGAAGGCGATGCGATTCAGGCTGCGAGAGTGGCGGTAGAACGGAAGTTTGATTTGGTGATTGCTGTCGGTGGAGACGGTACGTTAAATGAAGTCGTCTCGGGAATCGCTAAATTTGAGGACCGTCCAAAAGTCGGCCTTATTCCTATGGGCACGACCAATGATTTTGCCCGTGCTGTCCATATTCCCCGTGATATCAACAAAGCAGTGGATATCATCCTTAAAGGGGATTCAATCCCGGTGGATATCGGCCTGATGAATGACGACCGTTATTTCATTAATATTGCAGGCGGCGGAAGGCTCACAGAGCTGACCTATGAAGTGCCGAGCAAACTGAAAACCGTGCTTGGGCAAATGGCGTACTATTTGAAAGGCATTGAGATGCTGCCTTCGATCCGCTCTTCCCGTGTCCGGATTGAATACGATGGCCAGGTCTTTGATGACAGTGCCATGATGTTCTTGATCGGATTGACCAATTCTGTCGGCGGCTTTGAAAAACTGGCTCCAGATGCCAGCATCAATGACGGTAAATTCACCTTGTTGATTTTAAAAGAGCTTAATATGGCGGAGTTTATCCGAGTGGCCTCACTGGCTTTGCGCGGTGAGCATTTATCGGACCCGCATGTGATTTATGCAAAAGCCAGTAAAATTACAGTGACGACAGAAGAACGGGTGCTGCTGAATTTGGATGGAGAGTACGGCGGCTTGCTGCCGGCCGTATTCGAAAACTTGGCTGGCCATATTGAAATGTATGTCCCGATAGATTCGCTAAAAGAAAACGACCGCAAATAAAAAGCTGGAAAATGGAGAAGGCTCCATTTTCCAGCTTTTTAAATTTCAGCAGATCGCTTTTAGAGCAACTCAATCGCTTTGTCCTGTTCAGCTGCAAGTTGTGGCAGATCTTTAATCGGTTCCCAGCGGAACAGCAACGTCATGCCATTGTCCCGGCCTTGGCTTTTGATGGTATGTTCAAACTGGTCGATCGGTTCACCTGTGTATTCAAATTGAAAGATGTTCCGTTCATACGCTTTGTCCTGATGTTCAGGATAATAAGTATACTTGTGGATTTTTCCGACGAAATCAAGAACTTCGCGAGGCAATCCTGTTTCTTCTTTGACTTCTCTGTATAATGCATCGATCAACAGTTCGCCGTCTTCGATGGTACCGCCCGGCACTTGCAGGCCAACTTCCGGTTCTCCTTTGTATTCGAATACAAGCAATTCACGATTTTCCTCATCGCCTCTTGTGATATACGCAAATACTTTCCGTTTTGTCCTCATGATGCCTCACCCTTTTTCTTTATTGTTTATAGAATACTAAAAATTGAGAAAAATTTCAATTCTTTTTGCTCCATCTTTGTCACAGCTTATTCAAAGTTTGAACACAATACAAGGCTTAGGAGACGTTTTGGAAAGTAGGTTTGATGTACAATAGGGACTATAAGACACTAAGAATCATACGTTTGCAAAAGGAGACGAGTAAATTGGAATTTCAAGATCCAGCTTTCCTGAGTCGCATTCTAACGCTATTGACTCTATCATTCCATATTCTTTACGCAACAATAGGTGTAGGTGTTCCTCTCATGATTATGATTGCCCAATGGGTGGGCATCAAGAAAAAAGATGATCATTATATTTTAATGGCTCGCCGTTGGGCGAGAGGCTTTGTTATCACGGTTGCGGTAGGTGTCGTAACCGGTACAGCAATCGGCCTGCAGTTATCGCTGTTATGGCCAAACTTTATGCAACTGGCGGGCAATGTCATTGCTTTGCCGCTCTTTATGGAAGTTTTTGCATTTTTCTTCGAAGCCATTTTCCTAGGAATCTATCTCTACACATGGGATCGCTTCGAAGATCAGCGGAAGCATTTCCTGATACTTATCCCGGTTGCAATTGGTGCAGCTGCGTCATCGGTTTTCATTACCATCGTCAACGCCTTCATGAATCAGCCTCAAGGCTTTGAAATACTGAACGGTGAAATGGTCAATGTCAGTCCGCTGCTTGCTATGTTCAGTCCGGCGGTGCCGACAAAAGTGGCACACGTCATGGCCACGGCATTCATGACCAGTGCCTTTGTGCTGGCTTCCATTGCAGCGCTGCGCATGTTGGGCGGCTCCAACCACATCTATCATAAGAAAGCTTTATTCCTGACCATGAAACTGGGGCTGGTATTCGCGATTGCGACAGCCTTGATCGGTGACTTCTCCGGAAAATATTTGGCAGAGTACCAGCCGGAAAAATTGGCGGCTGCCGAATGGCATTTTGAAACTGAAGAGGATGCTGGCTTGATCCTGTTCGGTATTCTGGACGGGGAAGAGGCGAAATATGCCATCAAGATCCCTTACGCACTGAGTATCCTGGCGCATAGCGATCCGTTTGCGGAAGTGACGGGGCTCAATGAATTCCCGGAAGATGAAAGACCGCCGCTGTGGATCCATTACCTTTTTGATACGATGGTCATGATCGGCATGTGGCTGGCATTCTTCTCATTTGTCTATGTCGTAGCTACTTGGCGCAACTGGGCATTTGTTCGGGCCAGATGGTTCCGCTGGCTGATAGTGGCTGGAGGGCCGTTAGCGCTCATCGCCATTGAAGCTGGATGGTGGTTCACGGAAGTGGGGCGCCAGCCTTGGATTCTCAGAGGCTATATGACGGTAAGCGAAGGAGCGACCACCAGCGGCAATATCGATCTGATGATTATTTTATTCGCTGGCTTATATATTGTTCTTGGTATCGGGACAGGTGTTGTCCTCACCCGGATGTACAGACGCAACCCGGTTGAAACAGAATTGGCAGCACGCGAAAAAGGCAAAGGCGGTGAAGAACAATGACTTTAGAGATTATTGGCATATCCGTTCTTTGGCTGTTTCTGTATCTGTATGTCATTGTGGCGTCGATCGACTTTGGCGCCGGCTTCTTTAATGCCTATAGCTCGTTTGTCGGCAAGCAGCATATACTGACCGGTGTGATCCAACGCTATTTGTCGCCGGTCTGGGAAGTTACCAATGTATTCTTTGTGTTCTTCTTTGTCGGGATCATCGGATTTTTCCCGCAGACTGCTTTTTACTACGGCACAACCTTGTTAGTTCCAGCCAGTCTGGCATTGATCCTGTTGGCGATACGCGGTTCCTATTACGCGTTTGCCACTTACGGGGCTAAAATTAATCATAGAGGCTATATCTATATGTACGGCTTGTCCGGATTATTGTTGCCGGCAGCCTTGTCACCGGTGCTGGCCATGTCCGAAGGCGGCTTTATCTTTATGGATAACGGCCAGCCTTACCTGGATTACTGGGCATTGTTCACAAGTCCTTTAATGTGGAGCATCGTGGTCTTGAGCTTAACGGCAGTCCTCTACATCTCGGCTGTCTTCCTGACCTGGTATTCCGCTAAAGCTGGGGATGCCAAAGCCACCAATTTGATGCGCAAATATGCGCTGGTCTGGGCAGGTCCTGCTATTGTCACGGCAACCGGCATCATCTACGAACTGCGCGGACACAATCCTGAGCATTATGCGCGCATTCTGGACTTATGGTGGGCATTCGCGATTTCGTTCCTGCTGTTTGCCGGAACGGTCTACCTGATATGGAAAAAACGCCATTACGGCTGGGCTTTCATTTTATTGATGGGGCAGTTCTTCACGGCCTTCTTCGCATACGGGGCATCGCATTACCCATATTTGCTGTATCCGTATTTGACGATCTATGACAGCTTTACGAATGAAGCCATGGCAATCGCATTGATCATCGCGTTTATCGCAGGTCTTTTCCTGCTGCTGCCATCGCTTTACTTATTGTTCCGCTTGTTCTTGTTCGATAAGGATTACATCGAAGGCAAATCGGATTACCACGCATAGAGGAGGCATTATCGATGCAAGATTTCATGATATTTTATGCACCATTTCTGGTATTGTTCGGAGCCATTATTTTTGGTTTCTGGTTCTCCCTGAAAGACGGTCCCGTAACGAAAGATCGGGACTAAGAACGCGTGCAGGCTTTTGCCTGCCGCGTTTTTTTGTTGTATGATAGTTAGATGTGAAATGGAGTGAATATTTTTGAAACCAGTAAATAAAAATGACCGGATAACGGTCCATGTAGAAGACTTGACGCATGACGGCGCAGGCGTAGCAAAAGTGGAAGGCTATCCGCTGTTCATCCCTGGCGCTTTGCCCGGGGAAGATGTTATTGTCCATGTCCTTAAAACGTTGAAATCTTATGGCTTTGCGAAGCTCATTGAAATAAAACAGGCATCCCCGTTCCGTGTTGAAGCTCCTTGTCCGGTCTTCGATACGTGCGGAGGCTGCCAGATTCAGCACCTGTCGTACGAAGGCCAGATGACCTTCAAACAGAAATTGGTGCGCGATGCCATCACCCGGATCGGCAAATTGCCCGACGTGCCGGTGCATCCGGTAAAAGGCATGGAACATCCATGGCGCTACCGCAATAAATCCCAAATCCCTTTTGGCACACAAGACGGAAAAGTCGTCGCTGGATTTTATCAGACGCGTTCGCATGACATTGCAGATACCGACACTTGCCTGATCCAGACGCCGGAAGCGGATGCCATCATGGTGGCTTTGAAAAAGAACCTGGCTGAAATAGGCATCGAGCCTTACGAAGAAGCGACGCATCGCGGCATGCTCCGCCATGTAGTCGTCCGGAAAGCGCGGGCTACAGGCGAAATCATGGTAGTGCTGGTGACCAAGAAAAAGAAATTTCCTCAAGCAGCACGCGCCATTGAACTGATCCAAGCGACTGTTACGGAAGTTACATCCATTGTCCAAAACATCAACAGCGAAAAGACCAATGTCATTTTCGGTGATGAGACCTTGACGCTTTGGGGCAAAGACGTGATCGAAGACCAGATCGGTGATGTCCGGTTTGAAATTTCCGCACGTTCTTTCTACCAAATCAATCCCGAGCAGACAGAAGTTTTGTACGGCCAGGCGCTCCAGTATGCGCAATTGACAGGAGAAGAAACCGTAATCGATGCATATTGCGGCATCGGGACCATTTCCTTGTTCCTTGCACAGCGTGCTAAGTTCGTCATGGGTGTCGAAATCGTGCCGCAGGCGATTGAAGATGCGAAGCGCAATGCAGAACTGAATGGCTTGTCCAATACGTTGTTTGAAGCGGGACCGGCGGAACAAGTTATTCCGCGCTGGTATAAAGAAGGCAAACAGGCGGATGTATTGGTCGTCGATCCGCCGCGCAAAGGCTGTGATGAGCAATTGCTGCGGACCATCCTTAAGCAGCGTCCGACGCGTGTAGTGTATGTGTCCTGTAACCCAGCGACATTGGCGCGTGACCTGCGCATACTGGAAGACGGGGGCTACCGCACGAAAGAAGTGCAGCCTGTCGATATGTTCCCACAGTCCACACATTGTGAAGCAGTGGCTTGGCTGGAACTGGCAGAGTGAGAATAGATGAATCCAATCAGTGAACGATACTGGTTGGATTTTTTTATTTCTTCATTTATTGCCATTTTTAATCCGTTACAGGTTTTAGACAGACAGCCAAAAGGGTAAAGAAAAGGGAATACTTCCAGAAGGAGAGAACGATGAAAATGGAACAGATACCCGAGTCAAAATTCACGGATAAACGTGAAACGATCATTCAGGGATTGGTTGAGCAAAATATCTTTAAGATCAATGGACGGCAACTATATGAAACTTCACTTTATGAGTTGATGAAAACCTATACAGAAACAAACCAAGCCGGCTGATTCCGGCTTTTTTCAATGGTTTATAGTGAATGGGAGGAAAATACATGCACAATAAAAATTTGGAGGATTATCGCCGGGAACGGCTGGATGAACTGACGATTGCTGAAATGCAGGAACAGATGGCTAGCGGCAGGCTGACTTCCGAAGAACTGGTTTTGATGTATAAGGAAAACATTTCCTTGCGGGATAAGAATACACAAGCTGTCCTTGAAATGAATCCGGATGCGTTGCTGACAGCTCAGGCACTTGATTTTGAACGGCAGCAAACAGGGCCGCGTTCCGCGCTGCATGGCATTCCGATCCTGATCAAGGACAATATAGACACCTATGACAAGATGCATACCAGTGCTGGATCATTGGCGCTGAAGGACCATTATGCGCTGTGGGATGCCAAAGTGGCGGAAAAGCTTCGGCAGGCAGGAGCGGTGATTCTTGGCAAGACCAATATGACGGAATGGGCCAACTTCATGTCGGATAAAATGACCAACGGCTACAGTTCGAGAGGCGGCCAAGTGAAAAATCCATACGGCGCATTTGATGTGGGCGGTTCAAGTTCGGGTTCTGCCGCCGCTATCGCCTCGAATTTGGCGGCGGGGGCGATTGGGACAGAGACATCCGGGTCCATCATCAATCCGGCTGCGCAGAATAGTTTGGTCGGCATCAAGCCAACTGTCGGCCTAATCAGCCGGACCGGCATTATTCCGCTGTCGCATACACAGGATGTTCCGGGGCCTTTGGCGCGGACGGTCGCTGATGCTGCAGCGCTTTTTGGAGCCATCATCGGCGTTGATCCAGAAGACGTCAGCACTGTTTTTGCAGCGCCATTCGAAAACTATGATTGGGCCAAGCATTTAAAAGGAGATGGGCTTCAAGGCGTAAAACTCGGGGTAGCCAGAGCGCTGTTCAAGGAAATCAAAGACGAGCAGGCCGCTCTTTTTGAAAAAGCACTCGATGCGCTGCGTGCTTGCGGTGCGGAAATCATAGATGACGTCGATCTGGGCGTCCACCAGGAGGATTTGGGGTTTGCGGTGCTGCTGCATGAGTTCAAGGCGAATCTCAATGCCTACCTGGCAAAATCAAATCCGAACCAGCCGATCCGTTCATTGGATGATGTCATTGCATTCAATAACAAACACCCTGAAAAGATGCTGAAGTTTGGCCAAAATCTGCTCGAACAAGCCAATGGAATGACGGGCATGCTGACAGAACGGGAGTACGTGGAAGCGCTGGAACGCAACCGTTTTTTGGCAGCTGAGCGCGGCATGAAAAGCGTACTGGAGAATATCGGTGTGGATGCACTCGTACTGCCGCAGGATTTCGGCTGCAATATCGGAGCGGCCGCTGGTTTCCCGTCGATTACGGTGCCTTTTGGCTGGAGTGGATCAGGAGAACCCTTCGGCATCACGTTTGCCGGCCAGGCATTCAGTGAGCCCGCTTTAATTGAATATGCTTATGCGTTTGAACAAGCCGTCGATGGACGGCGCAAACCATAAAAAGAGCGAAGCCTGTGAGGGGCTTCGCTCTTTTTATGTGATGTCGCTTAAATGCTTCCATACTTGCTCAATCATGATCGACAGTTCAGATTCGATCAAGTCGTCGTGGGCCAGTGAAGTGAGGACACTTTCAATCAAAGCTTTTCTTGGACTTTCCGATGCCAGTTCTGTTGACAGAAAATATACCAGCTGCTGGATATTTTCGTGGTTTTTCAGTTTCTTTGTATAGGTTTCCAGCAGGGCAGAAAGCTCCTTCAGGCTGACGTTATCAGCGGAGGTGGCCAGTGGTAATTTCAAATTTCCGATAAACGTGTCTTTTGCCGCTATCTGAAGGGCAATGGTGGCCTGCAGGCGTCGGATGACGAAAGAAGAAAGTTTGTCTGCGGGCACCTCCTCCGTAGAAACAAGACGCCATAGATGAATGAGCTGCTGAACATAGCCATGGACGAAGGCCGCATTTTCCAGTGCATATGGAGTTGCCTCCTTGCCGAAAACATCTATGATCCGTGAAGAAATCCATTCCATTTCCAAAGAGTATTGTTTGATGGAAAATGATTTTAATTCGGGCTCCTGTGAATAGAAGATGCTTTCGTAAAGAGAAAACAGGTTTTTTTCAAGGTTAAGCTTTATTCGGATATACAATTGTTCGGCCAGAACTTCAGGGTCGTTGGCTGCCACTCCAACAGCTGCTGCCATCCGCCGTTGCCGGATCTCACTGCCGATGGATTCCATAATTGCCATGAGGCATTCGGCTTTAGAACTGAAATAGTTATAGAAAGTTCCTTTTGATACATTGGCTTCATCCAGGATGTCTTGTATAGAAGAAGAGTTATAGCCTTTGTTGATGAAAAGCTCATAGGCCGCGTTTAGGATCTGTTGTTTTTTAGGATTCATTAACCTCACCTTTATACCGTTAGTCTATTCTCATTATAACTTGAAAACGCTTTTATATCAATGTTTTATAAAGGGTGCAGCAAAAAACTTGAAAAAAGTATACAGGCAGTATAAAATAATGGAATGGAGAAACAGAAAAAAATATAAAGTAGTATTTACGGAGGAAACAAAAAGATGAAAGAACAGAAGAAAACACCTTATGGCATAATCGCAATTCTCTTTACAGGAGCGTTCGTAGCGATTTTTAACCAGACCTTATTAAATATTGCATTGCCTGAAATAATGATAGACCTCGATATTGATGCTTCTACAGCGCAATGGCTCGTGACGGGTTATATGCTGATAAACGGAATTTTGATTCCGGCCAGTGCCTTTTTCATTCAACGCTATTCAAACCGTTCGATTTTCATTGTGGCGATGTCGCTGTTTGCGCTCGGCACATTGTTGGCTGCAGTAGCGCCAGTGTTCAGTGTTTTACTGATCGGAAGAATGATCCAGGCTTCTGGTGCTGCATTGATGATGCCGCTGCTGATGAATGTCATGCTTGCAGCTTTCCCAGTTGAAAAACGCGGATCGGCAATGGGGGTATTCGGATTGGTGATGGTCGTTGCACCAGCCATCGGACCAACTCTTTCTGGATTTATCGTCGAACATTATTCTTGGCGTGTGCTTTTCTGGATCGTCTTGCCGGTAGCATTGATTCCACTTGCTCTAGGAATTTTCAAATTAAAGAACTTGACCTTCCAGAACCGGGAAATATCGCTTGATAAAGCTTCTCTTGCGCTTTCAAGTTTAGGATTCGGTGGTGTGTTGTACGGTTTCAGCTCTGCTGGCACATTGGGGTGGAGCAATCCGGTCGTTGTGGTGACGATTGCAATCGGTGTGATTTCACTGATCGTCTTCGGCCTGCGCCAGTTGAAGTTGGAGGAGCCGCTGCTTGAAATCCGGATCTATAAATACCCGATGTTCGCTTTATCGTCCGCTATTTCCATCGCCCTTTCCATGTCGATGTTCTCAGCGATGATCCTGATGCCGATCTATATCCAGACCATCAAGGGCATTTCGCCGATTGACTCTGGTTTGCTGATGCTGCCGGGTGCTTTGGTCATGGGCTTCATGTCGCCGGTCACCGGTCGGCTTTTCGACCGGTTTGGCGCAAAAGTACTCGCTATTCCCGGTCTGGCGATTGTGGTGCTGACAACATTTATGTTTAGCCAATTAAGTATGGATTCCAGTTATGTCAGTATCATGTTGATTTATACTTTGCGTATGTTCGGCATTTCGATGGTGATGATGCCTGTTATGACGAATGGGCTCAACACCTTGCCGATGAAAGCTTATCCGCACGGAACCGCAATCAATAACACCTTGCAGCAAGTAGCAGGTGCTGTCGGTTCCGCCTTCCTGATTACCATCATGAATACACGGACTGAGTCGACAGCGAAAGAGCTGGCGGCGAGTGGTGTGGCTCCTGAAAGCATCATGAATATTGCGATGCTTGACGGCATCAACTTCTCGTTTTTCGTTTCTACATTTATCGCGTTAGTGGCGCTTGTCTTGGCGTTCTTCATCAAGAAGCCGGTTCGGCCGGTAACTGAAGCGGAGAAAGAAATCGTCTATAGACAAAAAGAAGTAACTGAATAAGTCATTGAACCAGGCCGTTTATGGGTCTGGTTTTTTGGTTTTTGTGTGCATCGGCTGCTTGCGCTTTTCTTGTTGTCCAGACTCCAGCAGCCAGCTCCTCGAGTCGCTTCAGCCATGCCAGCAATGGCTGAAGAACGCCATTACCGGCAAGGCTTCCAGCGCTTGTCGGAGCTTAACGGCTGCTTGCGCTTTTCTTGATTCAAAAAAGGCGCTAAAACAGCTAATATGGTACACTTATAGCATTGAAAAGAAGGTGGAATCGCAAATGACTTTTATAAAAGAATTAAGCCCGATATGGCAGGGAAAATGGGGAAAGGCTGGATTTGAAACGGCTATGCCGATCCAGGAACAGATGATTCCGGAGATGTTGGCAGGTAATGATATCGTTGCAGAATCTCCGACAGGCTCGGGTAAAACTTTAGCTTATGTATTGCCGATATTGCAGCGTGTCAATCCGGAAAAAAAGGCGATCCAGGCAATGATCGTGGCTCCGTCACAGGAATTATCCATGCAGATCGTCAATGTGTTGCGTGAATGGACAGAAGGAACAGATGTGACAGTCACTCAATTGATTGGTGGAGCAAACATCCAGCGACAATTGGATAAGCTCAAGAAAAAGCCGACCATAGTAGTGGGTACACCAGGACGCCTAAATGAATTGGTGAAAACCAAAAAACTGAAAATGCATGAAATTGGAATTCTGGTCTTGGATGAAGGCGACCAGCTGATGGCACGCGAACACCGGGGCATCATGAAAGACTTGATTGAAAAAACCCAACATGAACGTCAATTAGTGCTGGTATCAGCTACAATTACAGAAGAGATAGAATTGGTGGCGGAGCGTTTGATGCAGCATCCGACACGTTTGCAAGTGACTGCAGAGGATCTTCCGATGTTCGGGAAAGTGACGCATTCATTCATTAAAGTGGACGAGCGGGACAAGACCGAAATGCTGCGAGGCATATCGCATATCCCAGGCATGAAGGGGTTGGCATTTGTCAATAACTTGGACCAGTTGCTGATGAAGGAAAATAAATTGAAGTTCCGTGATGCGAAAATCGTGACCTTGCATTCTGAAATGAAGAAAGATGAGCGTAAAAAAGCATTGGATGCTTTCCGAAAAGGAGAAGTAGCCGTGTTGATTGCGACAGAAGTGGCAGCCCGCGGATTGGATATCGACCAAGTGACGCATGTTATTCATGTGGATGTTCCCCAAACGGTCGAGCAGTACTTGCATCGTTCAGGCAGAACCGGAAGAGCTGGAGCAGATGGCGAAGTATTGACCTTGTTAGCCTACGCAGATGAACGCCATTACAAAAAATTCACCAAAGAATTGCCTTCTAAACCGGTTCAAAAAGTAATCCATGGCGGAAAACTGATTGAAGGATCGAGTAAAACCATCGCGGCAAAGGGGAATAAACGATGAATTTCCAAGAGAAACTCGAACAATATGCTGAATTGACGGTATATGTTGGATTGAATGTTCAAAAAGGGCAATTAGTGGTCATCAATACCACGACTGATACACTTGAATTTACACGCATTGTGGTTAAAAAAGCTTACGAAGCAGGCGCGAAACGGGTACAGGTCAATTACGAAGATCCTATGCTGACGCGGACGCATTTCGAACTGGCACCCGATGAGGCATTTCAGGACTATCCGGAATGGTCCGTCGTCCAGCGCGATGAAGTGATCAACACAGGCGGTTCTTTCTTATGGATTGATGCAGAAGATCCGGATTTATTGACGGGAATTCCTGCGAAACGTCTGGCTGATTCGCAAAAGTCTGCCGGAAAAGCGTTAGAGCGTTACCGCCAAGCAGTTGGAACAGACAAAGTGGCTTGGTCGATCGTCGCGATGCCGTCGCCAAAATGGGCACAAAAAGTATTTCCCGATCTACCGGCCGAAAAACAAGTAGAGGCCTTATGGCAATCCATTTTCAAAACGGTTCGCATCGGTGAAGGAGATGCCGTGGAAGCATGGAGAAACCATATCGCTTTGTTGGAACAGCGCGCTTCCCAGTTGAATGATAAGCGATATGTGAAACTGCAATATAGCGCTCCCGGTACAGAACTGACAATCGAACTTCCCGACAAGCATATCTGGATGTCCGGCGCGTCAAAAACGCCTCAAGGCAATCCATTCATCGCCAATATGCCGACAGAGGAAGTTTACACAGTACCCTTAAAACATGGAGTGGACGGCACGGTCCGCAATACAAAGCCGCTGGTTTATCAGGGCAACGTCATTGACGGCTTTACGCTGACTTTTGAAAAAGGGAAAATTGTTTCGGCCAAAGCGGAAAAAGGGCAAGAACTTCTAAATGAAATGATCAATACGGATGAAGGCGCGGCTTATTTGGGGGAAGTGGCACTGGTGCCGCATCATTCTCCAATTTCCGATTCGAATATCCTATTCTACAATACCTTGTTTGATGAAAATGCTTCAAATCATTTAGCAATCGGCGATTCTTATCCTACCTGCTACGAAGGGGCACGTGATCTGGAGCGCAATCAATTGGCAGCGATAGGACTGAATACTTCGATTGTCCATGAAGATTTTATGATCGGCAGTGAAAATATGGACATTGACGGCATCGCAGCAGATGGTTCAAAAGAGCCTATCTTCCGAAATGGAAACTGGGCATTCTAAGAGGTGATGGAGATGAAGAAGTATTGGATTTCGGCAATGGCGGGATTTCTACTGTTCAGCGGATCGGCTTCTGCACAGGCAGAGCTCCAAATTCCTGCAGCATATGTGGCCATCGGTGATTCCTTGGCAGCAGGGCAGACGCCTGAACGCCAAATAGATGCAGGCTATGCGGATTTGATTGCTCAAGAGCTGTCGCGCAACCAGCCCGTCGCGTTCTATTCGAAAAACCTGGCGTTTCCGGGCTTTACAACGGCTGATGTTTTAGACAGCATCCAAACCGATGAAGCGAAGGAAGTTCTGGCATCCGCCAATCTTATTACCGTATCGGCAGGTGCGAATGACTTGCTGCGTCTGGTGCAGAATGATGCAGCGCAGGGATCTTTGACGTTCCAGCAAGTTCAGGCAGATTTTGCGCTCAACGAAGCAAGAAAGAATATGGATCTGGTTTTGGCCGAGCTTACAGAGCAATCTCCGGACGCAACGGTTTATGTAATGGGTTATTATTTTGCCTATCCGCATGTCCGTGACAGCCAAAAAACGGGGACCGCTAAACAGCTTGATAGACTCAATGCCATTCTTAGGCAGTCTGCAGATAAAGCAGGAGCCGTGTTTGTCTCGGTAGACAAGCCATTTGGTGGAAATGCAGTGGATAAGGTTCCGAATCCATCCGATGTCCACCCGAATGCCGCTGGCTACCAGGCGATGGCGAATGCGTTCTTCGATGAATACCAGGAAGCCTGGACGGTTGAGGATCTGGAATTGCCGGCTCCGAATCCATTGTCTTTCGAACAGATCATGGAAGCGCAGGATCAAGAGGAGCAGGAAGATCAAGAGGAGAGCGACTCTGAAGAAACCGCACAGCGTCCATCTGAAAGCAGTCCAACCGGTTACTTTGCATTAAGAGAAGCAATGCCTTATATCTAGAAAAGCGGAAGCGCCCGTGTAGCTCTGCCGGGCATAAGACAGACCAACGAAGTGGCGTTCTTTGCCACATAGCTGGGTTGGCTTATGACCCGAAGAGCTAGGCGCTTGCAACTGGACAAAGAAAAGCGGAAGCAGCCGTTAAGCCCCGACAAGCGCAAGTTCCCGTGAAATATAAGCTAATTTCTTAATCCATAAAAAAACGTTCCGGCATACAGATGCCGGAACGTTTTTATTTTAGCGTTTTTTCCCACGCGTAGTAGGTTGTTTTGTAGAAGCTGGTTGTCCAGCCTTGCCTTGTTTTCTTTTATTCAATACTTTGCGGATGATCGGGTATGCGATGGGGCCATATTTTATCGCAGATTTCAATAGTCTTCCAATTGCCATTTAAATCTCTCCATTCATGAGGGTAGTTATTGTTGCTTTCCCGATTTTTGCAGAATGCAAACCTGTTTAAGCAGATTGTGCATGAGCTAAAAGGATATCCTTGTATGCATGGACACTTGAAATCGTTACATATTCAGCGTTGCCATGCCAGTCATCGCCGCTCGGGCCGAATTCTATGGCTCCTTCACCGCCGGTCACTGCTGCATAATAGCGCGTATCTGCCGCGCCATGTTGGCCGAATAAAACAGGTTCCTGATCAGTGGTATCTAGAATCGCCTTTTGGAGGCTTTGGATATACGGATTTTCTTTTGTTGTTGTCAGGGCCGGAGTGGATCCTGATGCTTTATAGTCCATATCGACATTCAACTTATCAGCCAATTCCACTAGTTGGCGGACGATTTCATCTTTATCCTGTCCCGGCATAAAGCGGATATCGTAGGACATTTCGCAAATTTCAGGAACAACGTTATAGCGGTCTCCTGCTTTAATGATGGGCAGGTTGACAGAAGGCTGCTCGTAATATTCCGTTGATTCTTTCCGGAAAGGCAGATCTGCGATAGCCATATGGAACTTCATCGCGGATTCGATGGCGTTGATGCCTTCCCAAGGCCGGCTGCCGTGGGCAGGTTTGCCCTTGAACGTCATATCCATCCGCAGGATGCCTTTGGATTGCAGTCCGACTTTTAATCCGGTAGGTTCGCCGCAAATGACGAAGTCGCCATGGAAGCCTTGTTCAACCAGCCACTTGGATGTATTGCGCCCACCAATTTCTTCATCGGTAACGATATGCAGCTGCACGGTTCGTTCTAAGCTGGAGCTGTCCAACTCGATAAAGGCCTGCATCATCGCCGCAACACCGGCTTTCATGTCAGCAGCGCCGCGGCCATAGATCCGGTCCTGTTCCTCGACTGGCACAAATTGTTCCTTGTGGCCTGGAACGACGTCGACATGTCCATTCCAAATAATCGTCTCTGTGCCTTGCCCTTTAGCTGCGGTCAGCATCAGATAGCCTTTATTGTCATGGACAGTGACGGTTTCGCCTTTTTCCTTTAACCAATCGGCACAAAAAAGAAGAGCTTCATTGGCTCCTTCCTTGGTATCACTTTGGATTTTAATCATTTCTTTTAACAACTCAATCATATTTTCGGCTAGCCCAGAATCTCGGCTGCCTCCACCACCTTTCAACTAACTTTATTATTCACTTCTTTACCCTTTCTGGCTATCTTAAAACAGCCTTGCATAAAAGAGAAGCCTTGTGTACAATACAGGTGATTGATAAATATCTGTATACACCACAAGGGGAGCTTTTGCTGAGAGTGAACATCTGTTCTTACCCTTTGAACCTGTAAGTTAATACTTGCGCAGGGATGTGGATGGAAACCGGCCTTTACAACGGCGCCAGGCTCTGTCCTGGCGTCGTTTTTTATATGGTTTTATTCACGGCCCTTCTGGTGATGTGCATAACACATTGAAGGAGGAAGTCATGAGAAATAAAAAAGTATTGTTAATGATGGAAATTGCTATTTTCGCAGCTCTTGGATTTGTATTGGACTTTATCTCGTTCCGCATGCCTCAAGGCGGTTCAGTCAGCCTGGTGATGATTCCGATTGTCTTGATCGCTTTTAGAAGAGGCGTCGGTGCCGGAGTGCTGACTGGAATTCTGGTCGGGCTGCTGCAGATTGTGTCCGGGTTTATCTCGGTGGCACCTTTGTCGTTCGGTTTCGTCGTCATGCAGGTCATATTGGATTATCTTCTGGCATATGGAGTCGTAGGGCTTGCGGGTATCATGCGTACAAAATACCTGCAGTATGCACATGCCAAGCTGACTGGGAAGATGCTGACAGCTATCGTAATGGGAGTGCTGATTGCTTCTGTACTGCGCTATCTCGTGCATGTCATTACAGGCATCCTGTTCTTCGGCATGTTTGCGGAAGGCAATGTGGTCATCTACTCGGCGGTCTACAATGCCACGTATATGATTCCGGTGTTCCTGCTCGCTGCCTTTGTCTGTGCTGCGCTTTTTGCGGCGGCACCGAAATTGGTGGATGCGGAAGCTTGAAATTCAGAAGGCTGTCCCTGGACAGCCTTCTTTTTTATGATCAGTTTTTCGGATTTGTTGAAACGGGTCAGGAGCCTGTGGTTTGATTTTGTGGTATAATTCTTGAATAGAAAATCTTGAAAGAAGGTTCATTGATGATAGCAACTACTGAACAAGATATTGAAATGTTAAAAAAAGCCGGCCAAATGGTGGCTGAAATTCGGGAAGCGATGAAAGCAGCTACCAAAGCTGGAGTCACTACGAAAGAAATCGACGAATTGGGCGGCAAATTGTTCGAAGAGCTGGGCGGCGTTTCCGGCCCTAAATCAGAATACGATTTTCCTGGATTCACCTGCATCAGCGTCAATGAAGAAGTGGCGCACGGCATTCCGGGCGATCGCGTAATCAAGGACGGGGATATCGTCAATATCGACGTTTCTGGCTCATACGAAGGATTTTTCTCGGATACCGGCATTTCCTTTGTGGTAGGCGAAGGGCATGCGGACAAGGAAAAAATCTGTGAAGCGGCAGCTTCGGCCTTTGACCGTGCGATGACAAAAGTCAAAGCCGGTGCGAAACTCAATCAAATCGGCAAGGCAGTCGAACGTGAAGCGAAAGACCAGGGCTTGTTTGTCATTAAAAATCTGACTGGCCATGGCATCGGCAAATCGCTGCACGAAGCTCCTCAGCACATCCTGAATTATTATGATGCATGGGAGACGACCATCCTGAAAGAAGGCATGGTGCTGGCAGTAGAGCCGTTTATCTCACAAAAGGCCGAGCACATCATAGAATCGGGAGATGGCTGGACATTCATCACGCCAGATCAGTCATTGGTGGCGCAAATCGAGCATACTGTACTTGTTACCAAAGGCGAACCGATCCTGTTGACCAAACTGAATAAATAATGATTTTTTAAAAATTTCCAAGGATCCGGATCATTTGCCGGATCCTTTTTATTATTCAGTTTGTAATCAAAGTCTGGCAATAAAAAAACTGTGGACGAGCTCGTCAGAAACGAGTTGTCCACAGTTTTACTGAACTGCCGGAGCAGTTCTTTTTTTAATCAGCAGAATACCGGTTAAAATGACGCCGCTCAGGAAAAGGGCAGCCGTTGTCACCAGCATTTCATCTGTTCCGTGCTTAACAGCAATTCCGATGAATGCCCAAATGAAGACCAAAGCAAAGGGGATGTCCGCATGATGGAAGCGGATGTGCAAAGCAAGTGCAGTCGCGACTGTCAGCATGATCACCGTCCATAGCTGGTCACTGAGTCCCCAGCCGCTCCAATTATAATAAGTCAGGACAAAACTGATGTTGGCGATGGTTGCGACACTGATCCAACCCATGTTAACTGAAATCGGCAGCCGTTCAGTAATCTTTCTATCTGAATTGCTGTATTGCAGATAAAGGGCGATCAATGCCACCAGGTAGCCGAGCATTGCAACGATTGACCAGGCAAAGAATTCATAATGCCACAAAAGAAGCCAAGTGATATTGAAAAGGCAGCTTAAAATGAAAAATAAGGCAATCTTGGATGAGGGAGTTTCTCCCTTTCTTAACCGCACCCAGAAAGCGATGATCCAAACAGCCAATAAAAGATAGATGATGGACCAAATTGAAAATACATAACCGGCTGGCGTAAACAGGACCAGAAGCCGATTGGATATTTCGCCTGTGGTTTGGCCATTCAGCGGCAAGGTGTTTGCTAAAGTATTCATGACAATCACAGCAATGAAAGCAATTGTCATAAGCAAAATACGAATCATACGAAATCCCTCCTTCTTTTCAGTATAACGGTAGCCGTTTCAATCAACAATTATCCGTTTCCAAAAAATCTCCAAAAAATGGCGATAAGGTGAAGTGTTATACAAGGAAGTGGAATATTGTTCCGGTTCAAGAAAGAAAAATGATATACTAATAAGTGTTTTTAGAAAATTAAGTTTACCAGGGGGCAATATCATGACGGTTAAATTTTCGGAAATTTGGGATTTGGAGACACTATTTCCAGGAGGCAGCGAATCACAGGAGCTGCGCCTGCATATGGACGAGGCAGTAACGAAGCTTTCTCAATTTGAAGAGCTGGTCCATAAATTTAAAGTACCGGCTGCAAAAGAAGATGCCCTAAAAGTGGCTGGCTTGCTTGAACAGATGAGCCATATAATGCGGCATCTGAGCCAATCAGGTGCATTTATCGGCTGTCTGATGGCCCAGAACACCCAGGATAAAAAAGCAGGCATTTTGGAAAGCGAAGCTTCCTCACTATCTGCCCGTTTCCAAAACTCTTTTCAGAAAATCCAGCAGGACCTGTCGAAGACTGAAGAAGGTGTATGGGCAGAGCTGCTGAACGAAGAGCCGTTGCGTGAATTCACATTTGTGTTGAATGAATGGCGTGAAGAAGCGAAGATGCTGCTTTCTGAAAAAGAGGAAAACCTGATCACTGCGTTAAGCATCGATGGTTATCATAGCTGGAGCCAATTGTACGATATGCTGGTCGGAGAAATCAGCGTGACGGTCACTGTAGACGGCGAGTCAAAAGTGCTGTCGGTTGGGCAAGCGAATAACTTGAGCTCCCATAAAGATGCAATGGTCCGTAAGGAATCCTATGAAAAATTGGAAGAGGCATGGACAGATAAAGAAGAGTTTTTTGCAAAAACCTTGAACTCTATAGCTGGATTCCGTCTGGAAACCTATAAAAAGCGCGGATGGGACAATCCATTGCAGGAACCGTTGCATATCAACCGCATGAAACAGGAAACATTGGACGCCATGTGGGGGGCTATCAGCAAAAATAAGCAGCCATTCGTCGATTATTTGGATCAAAAAGGAAAACTGCTCGGCAAAGACGGACTGGATTGGTATGACGTGGATGCGCCGGTAACGGAAAGCACCCAGCAGTTTAGCTACCAGCAAGGAGCGGAATTCATTCTCCAGCAATTCGGGAAATTCGGTCCGGAATTGGAGCAGTTTGCCCAGCAGGCATTCGAAAAAGGCTGGATCGAAGCAGAAGACCGTCCGAATAAACGGCCAGGTGGATTTTGTACCGGTTTGCCGTTGAGCGAGGAGTCGCGTATTTTCATGACTTACAGCGGATCGATGTCCAATGTGGCGACTTTGGCACACGAACTCGGGCATGCGTTCCATACCTATGCGCTGCGTCCAGTCCATTCGTTGAACCGGTCATACGCGATGAATGTGGCAGAAACCGCATCTACCTTCGCTGAAATGATTGTGGCGGATGCAGCGGTGAAAAATGCGCAGTCCAAAGAAGAGAAAATCGCTTTGTTGGAAGATAAAGTCCAACGCAGTGTGGCGTTCTTTATGAATATCCATTCGCGTTTCCTTTTTGAAACCCGTTTCTATGAAGAGCGTAAAAACGGTGTCGTTCCGGCAAGCCGATTAAACGAATTGATGGAACAGGCGCAAATAGAAGGATTCGCAGGCGGATTGGCTTCGACGCATCCGCATTTCTGGGCATCCAAGCTGCATTTTTATATCACCTATGTGCCATTTTACAATTTCCCGTATACCTTCGGTTATTTGTTCTCTTTGAGCGTGTATGCAAAAGCGTTGGAGGAAGGAACAGGCTTTGAAGAAAAATATATGGCTTTGCTTCGGGATACAGCAGTGATGTCAGCAGAAGACTTGGCAATGAAGCATTTGGGCGAAGATATTACACAACAGGCGTTCTGGGAAAAAGGAATCGCTTTATGTGTCCAGGATGCCAAGGAATTTATTTCGCTGACATCTGCTGAGGTATGATATGAACTTGCTTTTCGAGGGACAGACCTGTTACCTGCGCAGCTTGGCGATTGAAGATGCAGAAGAAATGATGCAATTGCTGCTGCGAAACCGGGATTATTGGTCTGTGTACGAACCACGGCACCGGGACAGTTATTTTTCAGCAGCCGTTCAGCGTGAAAAAATTCGGGAGTCGATTTACCAGGCGAGGGAAAACCGGGAATACAGCGTGGGGATCTTTGAACATGACACCAATAAGCTGATAGGCCATATTTCCGTCTACAGTGTGAAACGGATGCCATTTTTAAGCGCTTTGGTCGGTTACTCGATCGATGAGGTCTATGTCGGCAAGGGCATTGCTACGGAAGCGGTAAGGCTGATGATCACATTCGGGTTTGAACAGCTCCGGCTCCACCGGATCGAAGCTTATGTCTCTCCGGAGAATGTCGGATCCATCCGGGTATTGGAGAAGACCGGATTTCGCCAGGAAGGTTTGCTGAAAGAGTTTCTTTACATCAATGGCGAATGGAAAGACCATTATTACTATGCCATGATTGAAGACGAGTTTTGAAAGGGCAAGGCCACCTATAAAAAATGGTGGAAAGAAATGCAACGCTGGTTTGAAACGTGAATAAAAGCAGAGGAAGGTGCGTAAATATGAATACAGACAAACTGTTCTCTTATCATAAATGGGCGACACTGGCCTGCTTAGAACATGTTCAAACCTTTGGCGAAGAGCTTTACCAAAGGGAAGGGGCAAATTCATTTGCTTCAATCAAGGAAACAATTGCTCATGTCATCGGAGTGGAAAAGTTGTGGCTGCTTCGAATGAATGGCGTAGCAAAGCCTGCGTTTGAACATTTCGATGTGGCGACAACAGAAAAGGCAATTGAAGCTTTTATGCTGTTGCATGCTGAAATGGAATTATACTTCGCTTCTTTGTCCCCACAACAATGGCAGGAGACACTCGATTACCAAAATATGCGGGGCGATGGTTTTTCAACGTCTCGTGAAGAGATGCTGTTCACCTTTGTCAATCACGGCAGCTACCATAGAGGGCAAATTACGTCTTTCCTCCGTCAATTCGGCAAAGAGGGGATACCGCTCGATTATATCTATTTCCAAAAACAAAACCGCTGAGAATTTCTCAGCGGTTTTCGTTTCCATTGATGACAACATCAAGCTTTCCTGTGGTTGGGTCGATGACCAGGCCATGGACAGGAACAGTAGGGTCCAGCAACGGATGGTGGCGGACCATATTGACACTGTGCGCAACACTTTCTTCCACATTATCAAAGCCGCGGAGCCAGCCTTCCAGATCAACTCCGGAATACTCCATCATCTCGATGGTCTTCTCGTCCACACCGCGTTTTTTCATCTTCTCAAGCATCTCATGAGGTTTAATGGAAGACATCCCACAGTCATGGTGTCCGATAATATAAATTTCGTCTGCATTCAACTCATAGACAGCGACAAGCAAACTCCGCATGATGCCGCCGAATGGGTGGTTGATGACAGCCCCTGCGCTCTTGACGATTTTGATATCGCCATTTTTAAAATTCATCGCTTTTGGCAGCATTTCAAAAAGACGTGTATCCATACATGTCAGAATGACAACTTTTTTGTCAGGAAATTTGGTGGTGATAAATTCCTCGTAACGCTTTTCCTTCACAAAATCTTCGTTATACTCCAAAATTTCATCTAATAAAGCCATTTATGCTTCCCCCTCATCAACTGATACCATTTAAGTTTAATCTAAATTTCTGAAAAATACGAATTGAAACAAATGAAGTACAGAAAATTAGTAATAAAGTCATTCCGTGTCCTTGCTAAGATAATAAGCGCTTGCCTTTTATAGAACAAGGAGTAGGGAAAGCGACATAGATTCTTTCGTGAATTTTGGGGATTTAAAAAACTGAAGACAGCCCCGATTGTTTCGAGTTATCTTCAGTTCTTCTGTTTGGGGCTTGTGGTTTTCGGTGTTGTCCAGCTGCAGTGCCCAGCTCTTCGGGATGTAAGCCGATCTGGCTGTGCGGCTGAAAACATGCCGCTTCGCCAGCTCATCTTACACCTGTCAGAGCTGAACGGGCACTTCCGCTTTTCGGTGTTGTCCAGCTGCAGCAGCCAGCCCCTCGAGTCGCTTCAGCCTGACCAGCAATGGCAACGAACGCCATTACCGGTCAGGCTTCCAGCGCTTGTCGGGGCTAAACGGCTGCTTCCGCTTTTCGGTTCACCTCGACATTTTCTCTAACTGTTTGATCATGCCGAGAGACAAGCCAGTGCCAATGGCGACAGACTCGAGCGGCTGAGGTGCGATATGGACAGGGACCGAAATTTCTTTTGACAGCCATTCCTGCATGCCTTTCAGCAAGGCGCCGCCTCCTGAGATGACGACACCCTGGTCGACCATGTCTCCGGACAATTCAGCCGGGCAATTTTCCAAAGTCGCGCGGATGCATTCCAAAATCGCGGATAAGGATTCTTTTAGCGCTTCCTGTGTCTCAAGGGAACTCAACGAGATGGTTTTCGGCAAGCCGGTCATGATGTCGCGGCCGCGGATTTCCATGTTCTCGACTTCGTGGGGAACAGGGGCATAGCCGATTTCCTTTTTGATGTTTTCTGCGGTGCGCTCGCCAATCAGAACATTATACTGTTTGCGGACGTAATGAATGATATCTTCGTCCATACGGTCGCCTGCTACTTTGACCGTATTTGAAGACACCACTCCGCCAAAGGAAATAATGCCGACTTCCGTGGTGCCTCCGCCAATGTCCACAATGACGCTGGCGACCGGTTCACTGATCGGCAGGTCTGCTCCAATAGCTGCCGCCACAGTTTCTTCGATCAGGTGAACAGTCTTCGCGCCGCTCTGCTTTACCGCATCGTGAATCGCGCGGCGTTCAACTGTTGTGGCTCCAGAAGGTGTGCAAACCATAACATTGGGCTTGCGAAATGCGCTTCCGAGCTGTTTTGCTGCTCGTTGCATAATGATTTTCAACAGGTCCCGGGTAACATCGAAATCTGCAATGACGCCGTCTTTTAAGGGGCGGATGACCAGGATGGAATCTGGAGCTTTGCCGAGCATCGCTTTTGCTTCATCACCAATGGCCAGGACAGCCCGTGTTTTTGCATCCAAGGCCACCACTGATGGTTCGTTTATAATGATGCCTTTTGATTTTGTATAAACCAATATATTTGCAGTTCCTAAATCGATACCAATATCTATTGCAGAAAACATACGTGAATTCCTCCTATGTAAAGACGCTGACTAGTTCGGATTTTACCATTATAGAACAGTGAGCGAAAGAGCCGAAGGGACCTAAAGTACAAGAGAAATGGATAAAACATTTATTTTTGGTCCGGCTTATAGAACTGAAAATAAAAAACCGGCTTCAATGAAGAAGCCGGTCTTTTATGGTTTAGTATTTTTCTTTAGGCATTGGATCTACATGTTCTGCATCGTGCGTATGCAGCTCTTTCCCTAGGAAATGGAGAAGGGTGAAGAAAAACATGAAAATTACGACCATAAAGCCAAGTGTAACAGTAACGCCATAAATCATAATGATAACTCCTCTCTAAACTGTAATTATCAATTTTAAGTATACATGATTTTGAAGCAAAAAATAAGTGTCGAATTATCGATACTTAGAATGCCCAGTTGCCGCCGCGGAAAATCGGTTCACGCGTGCCATCTTCCAAGATGCCATCGATGTCCATTTCCGAAGAGCCCACCATGAAGTCTACATGCGTGATGCTTTGGTTCAAGCCATTCTTCAAGAGCTCTTCTTGAGACATGGTCTTGCCGCCTTCGATACAAAATGCGTAAGCGCTTCCGATAGCAAAGTGGTTTGAGGCATTTTCGTCGAACAGGGTATTGTAGAACAAAATATTTGAATCGGAAATCGGCGATTTATGAGGCACTAATGCCACTTCACCCAGGAAATGTGAACCTTCATCTGTTGCGACCAGTTGCTTCAGGACTTCTTCGCCTTGGGCCGCTGTCACTTCGATGATTTTCCCGTCCTTGAATGTCACTTTAAAGTCATCGATGATGTTGCCGCCATAACTTAATGGTTTCGTGCTTGAAACATAGCCATTCACACCTGTTTTATGAGGAACGGTGAAAACTTCTTCAGTCGGCATATTCGCCATGAAAGCATCGCCTTTTTCATTGATCGATCCGGCCCCGCACCATAAATGGCCATCTGGAAGAGCGACTTCCAGGTCAGTTTTTGGTGACGTGTAATGCAGTTTCGCATACTTTTTGCCGTTCAGGTAATCAACTTTCGTGTGAAGCAAGCCGTCGTGTTCAGTCCATGCTTCAATCGGCTGGTCCAGGTCTGCGCGTACTGCTTTGAAAATCGCATCCCATAATGTATCTATTTGTTGGCCTGCCGGCACGTCCGGGAATACTTTAGCCGCCCATTTTTCAGAAGGAGCGGCGATGACCGTCCAGCTGATTTTATCGGATTGGACGTATTGGCGATACTTGCTCAACGCCTGGCCAGTCGCTTTTTGTGAAGCGGCAATGCGTTTCGAGTCGATTCCAGATAATAGGTCAGGGCTTTGTGACACGACGCTGATGAAAGCAGCGCCTTGTTCTGCCAATTGCTCGCGTTCCTGTACTTTCCAGGCAGGGTAGTCAGAAAACGAGTCTTCTGGCGCTAATTCAAAACGCAGTCGTGAAACGGCATCGTCATTCCAGTCGACATAGACTTGCTTAGCCCCTGTCTCATAAGCCTTTTGTGTAATCAAACGGACCAATGGTGCAGCCTCGATGGCAGCAGCAATGTAAAGCTGCTGTCCAGGTTGAATATTTACCCCCACTTTTACAGCCAGTTCAGCGTAGCGGGTTAATTTTTCGTTAAAAGATGTCAATTGAATCTCTCCTCTCATCTCTTCTATAGTAGCAATTTTCAGTCATAGCCTGCAATGATTTATAACGATATTCGAAATATTATTTTCCTTGCTTTTATTGTTATAAAAGTTTATGATTTAAACAAATGTTTGAACGGAGGTGTTTGCATGAACCAAAAAGAAGTGGAAGTACTGGAATTGATCCGTCGAAATCCATATTTGTCCCAGCAGGAAATGGCGGAACGGTTGAATATGTCCAGGCCATCGCTGGCCAATTTTATTTCCAATCTGATGCGCCAAGGAAAAATTTTAGGGCGCGCTTATGTGCTGCCGGAAGAAAAAACAGTTGTTTGCATCGGTGGCGCCAATGTCGACCGGAAGTTCCTGATGGATCGTCCGGCGCAGATGGGCACCTCCAATCCGGCGTCTGTTTCCGGGAGCGTCGGTGGAGTTGCCAGGAACGTTGCCGAAAATTTAGGGCGGCTCGGCCATTCAGTCAAGCTGCTGTCGATTGTCGGCAACGATCCCGAGTGGAACCTGATTGAAGCGGCTTCGAGTTCCTTCATGTCGACTGAATTGACAAAAGTTGTTGATGGCCTTTCGACAGGAACCTATACAGCGATTTTAGAACCGGATGGTGAGATGCTGCTGGCGATGGCTGATATGAAAATTTACGATTCCCTGACGCCAGATCTCGTCTCTAAAAATGACAGTACGTTATTGTCAGCTGCTTTTCTCGTCATCGATTTGAACTGTCCGCTGGAAACGGTGGAATATGTTCGGCAATTGGCTCTCGCCAATAAAATACCACTGGCGGTTATCCCGGTATCCGCGCCGAAAATGGATCGGTTAAGCAAAGACTTGACCGGAATCAGCTGGCTGATCCTGAATCGGGATGAAGCAAGCAAGTATCTTCAAATGCCCATTGATTCAATAGAAGACTGGCATCAGGCAGCACAACGCCTTTTGGACCAGGGAGCTGAAGCGGTGGTCATCACCAGTGGAAAAGAAGGGGCGATAGCCGGTAATTCTGCCGGCATCCGCCATTACCATTCTATGCAAGTCGACCATGTGGCCGATGTAACGGGTGCAGGCGATGCGTTTTCCAGTGCCCTTGTCCACAGCGTCATGGATGGGCAGGAATTTGAATCCGTCATCCATTCAGGCATGGTCAATGCAGCAAAAACCCTGGAAAGCAATGCGACTGTCCGCCATGAATTGACAGCAGTCCAACTACAAAAAGAACTGGAGGAATTACAATGACATCAATGATTTCCTATTCAACTGAAGTACAGCAGGCACTAGAGGGCAAAAAACCGATCGTGGCACTTGAGTCGACCATCATTTCGCACGGCATGCCGTATCCGCAGAATGTTGAAACGGCTCGTATGGTGGAGCAGATTATCCGTGACAATGGAGCAGTGCCGGCAACGATTGCCATTATGGACGGCAAGATCAAAATTGGATTGTCTGAAGAAGAATTGGAATTGCTTGGCAACAGCCCAGGCGTTTCCAAAGTATCAAGAAGAGATATCGGCCAATTGATCGCCACCAAAAAAATCGGTGCTACAACCGTCGCAGCGACGATGATCTGTGCAGAGCTTGCAGGCATCCGTGTTTTCGCTACAGGCGGCATCGGCGGGGTGCACAGAGGCGCTGAGACGACGATGGATATCTCAGCAGATTTGGAAGAACTTTCGAACACCGGAGTTGCTGTTGTTTGCGCGGGTGCAAAATCGATTTTGGACATCAACCTGACATTGGAATACCTGGAGACAAAAGGTGTACCGGTAATTGGCTACCAAACAGATGTAATGCCTGCTTTTTATACCCGCTCAAGTGGTTTTGAGCTGACATTCCGCAGCAACGATGCAGATGAACTGGCTCAAGTCCTGAAAGCGAAATGGGATTTGGGAATCAAAGGCGGAGCAGTCATCGCCAATCCGATTCCTGCAGAGCATGCACTCGAAGAGTCTTTCATCAACGGCATCATCGCCCAGGCGATGGCTGAAGCAAAAGAAAATGGCATTTCCGGTAAAGAAGTGACACCTTTCCTATTAGGAAAAGTTAAAGAGTTAACAGAAGGAAAAAGCTTGGTCGCGAATATCGAACTCGTTAAGCACAACGCAAAAGTAGGAGCCGAGCTCGCTGTAGCTTATAACAAACTTTAAGTACAAATTGTGAAAAGAAGCCCATTCGTGGGCTTCTTTTTTTGTTGGAGAGGTTTAATGGGTTTTCAGTCTCCTAAAGGTAGGGTAAGGAGAAACAAGGGGTGAAGCAGATGAAAACTGACGTATTCATCGGTGGGGGTGGAATCGGTGGATTGACGCTCGCATTGAAATTGGTGCAGCGTGGAATCGATGTGGTTCTCGCCGAACGGATGGCTGCCAAAGCACCTACCTATAAGGGAGAGCTCCTGCAGCCAAAAAGTATGCAGATATTTGACGGTCTTGGCATATACAAAAAAATATGTGACCGCTCAAATGAAATTAAAGTTTTGGATATGCTCGAACTTTCGAGCTCTCTGCAAGTGAAAGACCAATCATTCATGGATTACAGTGTGCTGCCGGGCAAATACAATGCGGCGTATATGATGCACCACGAAGAACTGAAGTCCGTCATTCTAAAAGCGGCCAGCGAATACGAAAATTTCCATTACCTGAAAGGGACTGCCTGCAAAGGCTATGGAGAAAAAACCGCTTTGCTTCAAAAAGGAACAGAGAAATTTGAAGTGGAAGCGGATTTTTTCTTTGGGGCCGAAGGGCGCTCCTCCGTTACACGAAAAGCAATGGAAATTGAAGTCAAGCAAACCACCTACAATCATCATTTTCTGACGGTCACATTTCCGCGTGCTGAAGACTTCACGGACGGCAAAATCATCTCCACCTACAACCGCTTCCTTGGCCTTTTCCCGTTGCCTGATAGCCAGGTCCGAAGCGTTTATTTGATTCCACCGGGTGACTATAAGAAATTAAAAGAAAAACCGATCAGCCATTTCCATAAATTGTATACCGATTTAGCTCCTATAGTGGAGGGTTATGTGCAGAAATTGACGGATTGGAAAAAGATTCAATTGATGATTCCCGTTATGTACCATGCCGATTCCTATGTCAAGGGGAATAAGGCCATCATTGGCGATGCCAGCCATGCCGTTCATCCGATGGCTGGAGAAGGTATGAATATGGCGATCCAGGATGCCGACATACTCGGGGAGCTGACTGCGGATATGTTCGAGCAGGGAAAAAAGAACGCCAGTAATTTGACATGGTATGAAATAGTACGCTATAAACGGGCAGACCATGTGATTCAGCTCAGCCATCTGGCAGCACTCGCTTATTCGTTTCCATTCAAAACGGTGAGCTATATCCGCCAGCGGACATTTGAGCGCATGGAGGAAGACCCGATTCTCCACTTTAAACAAATGCTGAACGTTTCCGGACTTGGAATGTGGAAGGAGAATTTCCGCGACCGATTTATTCAAGGAGGCATCATGCCCGTGCGCATGAAAGATTTGACAAAAAACACGAAAGAATTGAAGTATTACACCCCGGAAGAAGATTATCCATGGAAAGCGGAGGGACTCCAATGATAGATGTTATGAAAATGTTTAAAGCCAGAATGTACTTAAAACGCAATGAACCTTTTCTATACAGCTGGCATGCCTATGTCGGCTATGAATTGGATCTGTTCAAGGCCTTCGAACGCCCGGTCACGAAATTCGATGTGGCAGATGCCCTGCAATTGGATGAAGACTTGCTGAACCAATGGGTAAGTGTTGGGGTATCGATCGGCCACCTGAAAAGAGCGGGAAGAAACCGATACAAAATCTCGAATGCCTGGAAACTGCCTAAACCAAAAGGCAATAACTCCTCGGGCGTCCTGTTGAAGGAAATGATGGAATTACATATTCCGACTTTGCTGAGTTACCCGGATATGATGCGGAAACAGGAACGATTGCACTTCGATGAAGAAAAACATGCAGCCACCGTGGCTGAAACGAGCCGATTGCTGGAAGTCCTGGCTTTGCCGAAAATGTCCAGGCGCCTGAAAGGAAAAGATGTGGATACGGTCTTGGATATCGGCTGCGGAGAAGGCGGCTATATCAAGAAATTAGCCGAGCGCTTTCCAAAGACGCATTTCACCGGAATCGAAATCAGCCCATCTGTAACGGAAGTTGCAAAAACTCTCACTAAAAAAAATGAAAACATTACAATCGAAAATGCCGACCTGTGGCAATACAAACCTGCCGAAAAACAAGGCATGGTCATGATGAACAACGTCATCCACTATATCGACCTCGAAAAACGCCAGGAGCTATTCACCGAACTGGCCAGCTGGATCAAAGACCAGGGCATTCTGTCCGTTGTGACACCTATCGCCGGAGACAGCGACAGTCCGCCATTCGCCAATGTCTTCAACAGTTTCTTCTCATCATTCGATAACCTCTACCGCTTGCCGACACGCGAAGAATTGGCCCAGTGGGGAGAGCAAGCAGGACTCGAATTGCTCAGCATCCAAACCGTCATAAAAGAAGGCGGCTGGTATATTGTGCAGTATGAAAAGAAAAGCTGAGGAAGCCGTTAAGGTTCGACAGGCATAAGACAGACCGGCGAAGCGGCGTGTTTTCAGCCGCACAGCCGGGTTGGCTTATGACCCAAGAACCTGGCTTCCGAAGCTGGACAAAAAGAAAAGCTGAGGCGACCGTTCTGCTCCGACAGACATAAGATGAACTTCCGAAGCGGCGTTTTTTTGCCGCACAGGAAGGGCAGCTTATGATCCGAGGAGCAGGTCGTCGAAGCTGGACAAAAAGAAAAGCTGAGGCGACCGTTCTGCTCCGACAAAGAAAAACTGAGGAAGCCCAGAAGGTACAACAAAATCCCTATCCTTTCGGCAAATCAAAAACCCCCTGAAGGAATTTTTCCTTCAGGGGGTTTTAGGCTTTCTTATTTACGCAAAGAACCAAGCTCTGTAGCAATGGCCTGCATTTCACTTGTACTGAACTTGTCCCGAGTTGAGACCATTTCATAGAGTTCGTGCAAGTCTTCGTATTGCGAAGCATTAAAATGCTCGGCTTTCATTGCATCCACATTGACCATACGCAATTTTGATTTGATCTCTTCAATCATAAAGCTGACGTTTTCTGGAGATGGTTTTGATAAGTCCATGATAAGTTCCTGCCTTTCGGGTGGGTATGCTTAATCATTTCATTATTCAAATGCAATGTCAATTGCCAGCTCGTTCGGCTTCTTTTTCTTCCTTGATTTTGGCGATGATGCGTTTCGTCTCGTAGACAATGACGCCGGACAGGCCAAGGAGTCCAATCAAGTTCGGGAATGCCATTAAACCATTCATGACATCAGAGAAAGTCCAGACAACATCAAGGGATACGGTTGCCCCTACGAAAACCATCAATACGAAAGCGATGCGGTATACGATGAGCAATGCCGGATTTTTGAACAGATACTGGAAACATTTCTCCCCGTAATAAGACCAACCAATAATCGTAGAAGAGGCAAAGAAAATCAATCCGATGGCTACAACAATCGGTCCTGCGCCTCCCAGGAATTGTTCAAAGGCAGCTGTTGTCAATGCTGCGCCTTCTAATGATTTATCTGTATAAAGGCCTGACATGACGATGGTGACACCTGTAATTGAACAGATGATGATGGTATCGAAAAATACCTGTGTCATGGAGACCAGTGCCTGGCGTCCAGGAAGATCCGTGATAGCGGCAGCGGCAGCGATCGGAGCAGATCCAAGCCCTGCTTCGTTGGAGAATACGCCTCGTGCCACACCATAGCGGATAGCGGCACCAATAGCACCACCGACTGCAGCTTCACCAGTAAATGCCGCACTGAAGATTGTAGCAAACGCTCCAGGAATCAGCTCCATATTGAAGATCATAATAATAATTCCGGCGATTATGTAGAAAAGCGCCATAAAAGGAACAAAGTATGAAGTGACGCGGCCGATGCTTTTGATTCCGCCAAGCAGGACCAGCGCAGTAAAGATAGTTAAAATAATTCCTGTAATCCAAGTTGGTACACTGAATGTATCTCGAACAACAGAAGCTACTGAGTTCGATTGTGTCCCGTTTCCGATTCCGAAAGCAGCAATCGCCCCGAAGGTGGCGAATAAGACAGCCAGCCATTTTTGTTTTAAACCGTGCTCAAGGTAATACATCGGTCCACCGGCCATCTGGCCTTTGGCGTCGACTACGCGGTATTTGACTGCCAACACAGCTTCTCCGTATTTGGTCGCCATCCCGAAGAATGCAGAAAACCACATCCAGAAGACAGCACCCGGTCCGCCGAGAATGACCGCTGTTGCGACCCCGACGATATTACCGGTACCTACCGTGGCAGCCATGGCGGTCGATAATGCTTGGAAATGACTGATGTCTCCTTTAGAAGTCGTATCCGTGTTTTTAGTGAAGACCAACTTCAAAGCATAAGGCAATAGCCGAATCTGCAGAACACCGAGACGTACAGTTAAGAAAATTCCAGTTCCTACTAATAAAATCAATAAAGGCGGTCCCCATACAAAGCCGCTGATCGTGCCCAATAATTCTTCAAACTGTGCCATTATTTCTCCCCCTTTTCACTATCTCTTTTCTATCTGAAAACCTCCTGTAAACATAATATTCCGAAAGTTTTTCAATATAGTCAAGTTATTTTTAAAAAATAATTTTAGATACGTGTTTAGATTTTCAAAGATTAGGGAAAATTCCTAACAGATGTGAAAATTATATTTTTATTGGGAGGAATTTAGAATGAGCCAAAACAAGTTAATGACTGGGTTATTAGTGGGAGCAGCGGTAGGAATCATTGTCTCGCTATTAGACCGTAATACAAGAAATGATGTAATCCAAAAGTCGAAAAAAGCGACCGATAACGCAAAGTATTATGCTAGCAATAGAGACGAATTGATGCAGGCTTTCCAGCAACAGGCTGAAAGAGCACAAAATCTGTATTCCCGCATTTCAGAAGATGCGTCTTATGTTGGAAGCAAAGTAAATGAGTTGAAAGAGATGTCTCCACAAGTTAAGGAAATGGCACTTGAAACCAAAGAGGCATTTATGGATACAAAAGATGCAGTCATCGAAACAAAAGATGATGTGCTTTCAGCAGTCAAAGAAGACAATCCTTCGCCGACTTCTTCTTTGACCGATGATAAGAGTTCTTCGGGATCTGGCAACAAGTCGTCTCAGTTTGACAATAAGCCATCTGAAAAAAGCAATCAATCAGGCAGCAATTCAAATTTCGGGAATCGGTCTTAATCCCATCAGCTCGATAAAACCTGAAGAACAGCAAGAGTATGATAACCAGACCCGTGTCCACTCCATCACTTTCGATGTGACTACAGGTTCTGGCTTTCTAAAAGAATTGTTTCAGAGGATCAAAGACGTCGATGTGCCAGGACTTGGAGCACAGCTGGCGTTTTTTTTCCTCTTGTCAATTTTCCCTTTGCTGATTTTCCTGGTTACCCTGTTGCCATACCTGGCCATATCTGAAACTGAAATTTTTAGTTTCCTGGAAGAGGTTGTACCGGCAGAAGTGTATGTGCTGATTGAAAGTACACTGGTCGAAATACTGACAAACCAAAATACCGGTTTGCTGTCTTTTGGTATTCTGGCGACGATCTGGTCAGCTAGCCTCGGGATGAATGCGTTGATCAAATCACTTAACCTTTCCTATAAAGTAACAGAAGACCGTCCGATTCTGCTGGCAAGAGGAATGTCGATCATCATGACCATCCTGCTGATTTTTATTTTGATCTTGGCTTTGGCGCTGCCTATTTTTGGCGAGCAACTGGGTCTGTTGATTTTTTCATTTCTTGGATTGGAAGAAGGCTTTCTGGCATTATGGAACTCAATTCGCTTTACGATACCGGGAATCATCACTTTTGTAGCCTGCGCCATCATCTATTGGTTGGCCCCTAACGTGAAGATGAATATAGTAAGTGTCCTGGCTGGTGCTGCTTTCGCAGCAATCGGCTGGTTGTTTACTTCCTATCTGTTTTCAATCTATGTCAGCAATTTCGGGAATTTTTCCGCTACGTACGGCAGTATCGGCGGCGTTATCATCTTGATGCTCTGGCTTTATATTTCCGCGATGTTATTGATAGTGGGCGGACAGATTAATGCCGTGATGAAAGAACGGCGGCATTTCATTAAAAAGAAAAAGAAGGCATCCTGAATGATGAACAATTCAGGATGCCTTTTTCTATACATTTCGATTGAGCATGCGCAAGCCGTTTAAGATGACCAAAATCGTGCTGCCTTCGTGGCCAATCACGCCGATCGGCAATGTGATGGTCTGAAAAAAATTCGAGATGATCAGTAGGATGATGACAGAAACGGAGAAGAAAATATTTTGTTTGACAATGCGCTGCATTTTCCGGGAAAGGCGGATTGAGTAGGCGATCCGTGATAAGTCATTTTTCATCAAGATGACATCAGCAGTCTCTAATGCAATATCGGTACCTGCTCCCATCGCGATGCCGGTCGTCGCCGTGGCTAGTGCAGGCGCGTCATTTATGCCATCGCCCGTCATGGCTACATACTTGTATTTTTTCAGCAGTTTTTTCATTTCATCCACTTTATCTGCAGGCAGACACTCTGCGATATAATCGTCGACACCGGTTTCTTTGGCAATGACGGCAGCCGTTTTGCGGTTATCACCTGTCAGCATAATACAGTAGATGCCGGCTTTTTGTAATTCTTCAATCGTAGATTTGGTGATATCGCGAACCGTGTCTTTTAATGCCATAACTGCAAGGATTCCGTGGTTATCCCGGACAAAAGTGACCGTCTTCCCTTGATTGGCTAATTTTCCTAATAGACCCTCTTCAAAAGCTTCTGCAAGTTCTTCGCCGACAAATTTCGGTTTGCCTACGAGAAACTCTTCGCTGTCGATGTTCGCCTTTAAGCCATTGCCGGGTACATCTTCAACTGCCAGGTTCGGTATCGGAGCGATTCCTTTTGATATCACATAATCACTTATGGCTTTTGCCAGAGGATGATTGGATTGGGATTCGATTCCTGCGATTTTGGCCATCGCGATTTGGGGATCCGCTCCTTTTCGGATGACGAAATCTGTGACTTCCGGCTGGCCGCGCGTCAGGGTACCGGTCTTATCAAAAGCGATGGCCTTGACGACGCTCAAATTCTCGAGATGCATTCCGCCTTTGAAAATGATTCCGCTTTTTGCGCCATTTGAAATGGCCGCGAGTGTGGCGGGCATGATGGAAGCGACAAGTGCACAAGGAGAGGCCACGACCAGCAAGACCATGGCCCGGTAGAATGTGGTGTTCCAATCCCAGGCGAACATGTAATGCGGCAAGAATAACATGAGCACAAAAGTCAACAGTACAACTTTTACATAACGGCCCTCAAAGCGTTCGATAAACTGCTGAGAAGGAGATTTTTCGCTTTGCGCCGATTGAACGAGATCGATGATTTTCTGGAACATGGTTTCAGAGCTGGGCTTGGTCATTTCCATCGTAATAGCACCAGACAAATTGACCGTTCCTGCAAACAACTCATCTTCTTCATATTTAGAGACGGGAAGTGCCTCGCCGCTGATTGCGGATTCATCTACAGCGGTTTGGCCGACTTGCAAGACACCATCCACTGGTATCCGTTCTCCGGGTTTCACTACAATCATGTCACCAGTATCCAAGTCGCCGAGAGGGACACGCACCGTTTGCCCTTCTCTGATTAGCCAAGCGGCTTCGGGCTGAATCTCCATTAAGGATGTTATTTCTTTCCGGCTTTTGTTCATCGTATAGGTTTCCAGCGCTCCACTTAAGGAAAAGATGAAAATTAGAATGGCTCCTTCTGTCCAATAGCCGATGATGGAAGAGCCGACTGCTGCTAAAATCATTAAAATTTCAACATTCAGCTGCCTGTCCTCCAAAGTTTTCAGTATGCCGTATTTGGCTTTGGCATAGCCGCCAATCCCAAAGGCCAGCAAGTAAGTGATGACTGAGGGAGTGATGTAATCCTGAATTTCCAGTATAAAGGCGAGGATGATTAAAATTCCTGAAACAATCGATGCAATCAATTCGATATGTGTTTTGAAAGCCGCCATTGATGGTACCTTCTTTCCCTAGAAGAAAAATTTACTGGATAAGCTGCACAAGATTTATTATGGAATTCATTTGAAAGGACGGAATTTTCAAAATCCCATCCTTCTTTATTTTATCACATTTTATGCAAGTAAAAGAGGTAGCGACTTTCCAGTCTAAAACAAAAGAAAAATCCGCTGCCGGAAGCGGCAACGGATTTACTGCTTATTGTTCTTCAGTTGGGCGGCTCTGGAATTGTTTCATCTTGTCGTCTAAATCATCGACCATCGCAATTAAGCGATCAATGTCTTCAAGTTCCGTGTTTTCCGGTTCAATAGCATCTAATACTTCCAAAAACATGCTTAAGCGCTGTTTCATATAAGAGACCTGCTGTTCTTTGTTTGTAATGGATTTCCCCAATTGATACACCTCATTTCGCATGTTAATCGTAACGGAAACTGGCGTAGATTTCAATAAAGAGAAAGTTCAATCAGTTGGGGCATTGTTAGTCCACCCAATCGTACTTTTTCGGTCAGTGGATCCTATATTTGCACAATGGGGAGTCTTACTGACCGTTAAAGCGGGATAAAGTATAGGTAGAACTAATTATTTTACTCTTTTATGTATTTTGAATATTTACTTAATGTGGAGTTTGTGTTAAATTGGGTTTAACAAAACGAGAGGGGAGGCCGAAGGGAATCAGCGAAACCAGACTACAACATCAGGAATTTCAAAGGAGGGGGTTCGCGCATTTCATCGGCACCTTAGCCGAGAATGGGATTATGAAAAATACCTTAACTGTATATAAAACATAAAAGGCTCATCCGCAATCTGACATCAGATACGGAATGAGCCTTTTGTGATGTTTAACGGATTTCAAAGCTTTCGATAATTTCAATAGAGTCCTTGACTGACTGGACCATTGAACAGTTTTTGCGGGTCAATTCCATAACACGTGGCATTTTTTCTTTGTTGATATCCCCTGTGACAATAAAGTGTAAATGGACTTTTTCGACCCGGTCCGCCTCCTCCTCGTTGCGCACAAGCTCTTTAACCTCGATTTGAATATCTTCAGCAGGCATCCGCATCTTATCAAGAACTTTTCTCATGACGCCTCCGCTGCAGACGGCAAGTGAAGAAACCAATAATTGATACGGCCGGAAGCCATACTCTTCGTTGCTCGAAATTTCGAGCTCCCCAAAAGGCAAATGCCCTGTGAAGCCATTTTTGTTCATTGAATAATTCATCTATAAACGCCTCCTATGTTAGAATTGTATCTGAATTCTTATTAAATACAAAAGAACGTGCTTGTTCGGGGAGGCATCATGAAGGGTTTTTTAAAGAGTGAGCGTGGCCGATTTTGGATTCTGGTGGCCATCGTCTCGATTTCAGGCTTTTCTCAGGGCATGCTGCTGCCGCTGATTGCAGTTATTTTTGAACAGGACGGAGTCTCCTCCGCTTTGAATGGCTTGAGTGCCACGGGTTTGTATGTAGGAACCCTGTTGATAGCACCATTTATGGAACCGCAACTGCGGAAGTTCGGCTACAAGCCCTTAATTTTGGTGGGTGGGGGATTGGTCATTCTGTCCCTGTTGATGTTTCCGCTTTGGAAATCGGTGCTGTTTTGGTTTGTGCTGCGAATTTTGATTGGTGTCGGTGACCAGGCTTTGCATTTTTCAACGCAAACCTGGATCACCAGTACCTCTCCCCAGCACCGGTTGGGACGCAATATCGCCATTTACGGCATGTCTTTCAGTGTCGGATTCGGAGCGGGGCCGCTTTTCGTGCCCATGGTGGAAATATTTGAAGCTTTACCGTTCATCGTATCAGGACTTCTGTGTCTGCTGGCCTGGTCTTTGGTTTTCTCGCTGAAGAATGATTTCCCTGAAGTATCAGGGGGATCCATGACAACGAAAGGAACAGCCGGACGTTTTAAAGCGGCTTTGATTATTGCATGGGTGGCATTTTTGCCGCCCCTCGGCTATGGTTTTCTGGAAGCTTCACTGAATGCAATTTATCCGGTCTATGCTTTGCGGCAGTCGATACAAGTCGGGATGGTGTCGATCATGCTGGCAGCATTTTCAGCAGGAGCCATTGCGACACAATTGCCTTTGGGGAATCTGAGCGACCGGATTGGCAGAAGGAAAGTTCTGCTGCTGGCATTGATAGGGGGAGCGGCTGTGTTTGCGGTTGCCAGCTTTTATGAATCCAATGCCTGGCTGACCGTCGGATTTTTTGCGCTGGCCGGTATGTTTGTCGGCTCTACATTTTCGCTGGGCATTTCCTATATGGCCGATTTAATGCCGAAAGATCTTTTGCCGACAGGCAACCTCCTATGCGGTATCGCATTCAGTATCGGCAGTCTAGCGGGTCCATCAATGGGCGGGCTGTTCATTGAATATTCCGGAGGCCTCAGTTTCCTGCTGTTGATTGCCGGGATTCTGCTGCTGATAGCAGTGCTTATTGCTTTGAACGGCAATGCAAAAAAAGTGCAGACTCTATAGTTTAATCCAAAAAAACTGGACCAGAGAATTTTCTCTGGTCCAGTTTTTTTATTGTTCAGCTGTTGGCTGCTTGCGCTTTTCTTTATTGTCCAGCTGCAGCGCCCAGCTCTTCGGGTCATAAGCCAGCCCAGCTGTGCGGCTGAAAACATGCCACTTCGCCGTTCTGTCTTATGCCCGGCAGAGCTACACGGGCTGCTTCCGCTTTTCTTTATTGTCCAGGCTCCAGCAGCCAGCCCCTCGAGTCGCTTCAGACTTACCGACAATGGCAAAGAGCGCCATTACCGGTAAGTCTTCCAGCGCTTGTCGGGGCTAAACGGCTGCTTCCGCTTTTCTTATTTCAGCACCAATTTCGTTACTGTTTCCACTTGTGCGGTTTGCGGGAACATATCGACTGGTTGAATGTATTCGATACGGTAGATCTTTGTTAGTTGCTGCAGATCCTTCGCCAATGTGGAAGGGTTGCACGAGGTATAGACAAAGCGTTTCGGTTTTACTTTCAAAATGGTTTTCAACAACGAATCGTCTAGGCCGGTGCGCGGCGGATCGACTGTCAGCACATCAGGGACAAAGCCTTCATTGCTCCAAAGTTCCAGCCATTTTTCTGCAGTGCCGGTAACGTATTTCGCAGTGATGCCTTGTTTTTTAGCGTTTGCCTTGGCGTCGACGACACTTTCATGGATGACGTCCATTCCGCGGATCTCTTTGGCGCTATCCGCCAGCCATAAGCCGATGGTGCCAACGCCGCAATAGGCGTCGACCACTTTTTCCTGGCCGGTCAATTCTGCAGCGCGTTTGATTTCATTGTATAATTTGACGGTTTGAGTAGGGTTCAGCTGGAAAAAAGCTCGGGCTGATAAATCAAATGCCAATTCGCCCAGTTCTTCATGGATGGTGTCTTTGCCAAATAAGGTGACGGTTTCATCCCCGAAAATAAGGGAGGTTTTTTCTTTATTGATGTTCTGGACGATGGATACAAGATTGGTATCAATTGTTTTCAATCGTTCCAGCAATAATTCCTTTTGTGGAATCTTCGAGCGTGTCGTGACTAGAACCAGTTGGATTTCACCCGTTTTCACACCGGTGCGGACAACGATGGTACGGATGATGCCTTTCATCGTCTTGCCATCGTAAATCGGCATTTTCAGTTCTTCCAAAATCCGTTTCACGGCATTGGTGATGACTGTCGTGTCCGGATGCTGGACGATGCATTGCTCGATATCCAATAATTGATGAGAGCCTTCAGCAAACAATCCGGCAATGACTTTTGTACCTTTCAAGCGTGTCTGGAATTGGCTTTTATTGCGGTAATGCCATGGATCTTCCATGCCGATGGTTTTTTCCACATGGACTTTGGCACCTTTTAAGTAACGTTCCAATGCCTGGACGACAAGGTCACGCTTTTCGACCAGCTGTTGGTCGTAAGTCATATGCTGCAATTGGCAGCCGCCGCATGCTTCATAGATCGGGCAAGGCGGTGTCTGGCGGTGAGGAGAAGCAGTATCTATTTTAACGATGCGCGCTTGGGCAAAATTTCGCTTGACCACAGTCACTTGCGCGGTGATTTCTTCACCTGGCAAAGCTCCCGGCACAAATACCACATTGCGTTTGAAATAGCCAATGCCTTCGCCGTTGATGCCGAGCCGTTTAATGGTCATCGGAAATTTTTGGCCTTCTTCAATAATAGGTTGTTCGTTCATGGATATCACGTCCTTCAGTTAATCATCCCCCCATTATAGCCTTATTTATAGATATCAGCCAGTGCTGATCGCAAATTGGGAAACTTGAATTGGAAACCATGCTGCTCGAGGACGGTCGGCAAGACGCGCTGCCCCTCGAGAACCAATTGGCTTTTGTCTCCAAGTACTGTTTTTAAGGCAAAGGAAGGAACCGGAATCCAATGCGGGCGGCCGAGTGCATGTGCAATTTCTTTGCCGAAATCCTTCATTTGCTTAGGGTTGGGGGCAGTGACATTGAATGCTCCGTTCAGCTGGTCGTTATCGAGTGCAAAAGCGAGTGCCCGCGCTACATCCTTTACGTGGATCCATGACAGCCATTGCTTGCCGGAACCAACCGTGCCTCCTGCAAACAATTTATAGGGCAGCGCCATCAAAGGCAATGCTCCTTCATCTTTGCCCAGAATGATGCCGAATCGGCCACATGCTACCCGTAACCCATCTTCTTCTGCCCGAGCAGCTAAAATCTCCCAATCCCGTACTGTTTGGGCAAGAAAATCAGATCCAAGATCAGCGGAAGCTTCTGTGTAGGTTGTAGTTTCAGATGGCGGATAAATCCCGACAGCACTGGCATTCACGAGGACTTTTGGCTTTTTCTCCAGTTTATGGATAATACGGAGCAATTCATTGGTTGCATCCATGCGGCTTGTGTAGATCAGCTTTTTCTGTTCTTCACTCCATCGGCCGTCATTTATGGATGCTCCAGCTAAGTTGACGAAGGCATCAACACCTTCCAGCTGTGTTTCAGGAACGGCATCTTGGGACAGCCATTTCACATATGTAATTTTATCGGTATTGCTTTTTGGTTTTCTGGTCAAAATAACTACCTCATCGCCTCTAGCCAGTAAAAGACGTGTTAATTCTTCGCCGACAAATCCAGTGCCGCCCGTAATTGCAATTTTCATTTCCATCGCCTCCATTTCTTATTATCATACCCTTTTAAGCATCGAGCTATGCCATTGTTTGCTTGAAAGGTGTATAATGTGAGAAGAAGAGAGGTGCCAGTAAATGCCGATTATTTCAAAAATCACACAGGGAAAGAAAAACCCTGAAAGGTATAATATCTTTTTTGAAGATAAATATGCTTTTAGCGTGGATGAAGCGGTGCTTATCAGGTATCAGCTCACCAAAGGGAAAGAGTTGGATCAATGGACCATCGAAGAGATCAACTTCGAGGACGAAGTCCGAAAAGCCTATAACAAAGCTCTTTATTACCTTGGATTTCGGATGAGAAGTGAAGGCGAAGTGCGCCAGAAACTGAAAGAAAAAGAATACGGTGATGCCGTAATAGATGAAGCCATTAAGAAATTGTACACCCACAAATTTCTGGATGATCAGCAATTTTCAGAGGCGCTGATGCGGACGCAAATCAACTCGGGCAAAAAAGGGCCGCGTGCAATCCAGCAGGATATGCAAAAGAGAGGGATTGACAAACAGATGCAAAAAGATGTTTTGGATTCCTATTCTGAAGAAGAACAATTGGAAGTAGCCAAAGGCCTTGCAGAGAAAATTGCCATCAAAGAGAAGATGAAGACGCCAAGCCAGATCAATCAGAAAATCAGTGATACTTTGATGAGGAAAGGCTACAATTATTCGCTGATCAAATTGGCGATGGAAGAGCTGGACCTTGAAAAAGACGATGACCAATGGTCGGAGATTGTTACGGAACAAGGAGACAAGCTCTGGCGCAAGCATAGCTCAAAACTGACAGGCTATGACTTGAAGTCGAAAGTTAAACAAGGGCTGTACCAAAAAGGTTTTCCTAATGAAGTAATCAGTGACTACCTGGAAAAAAAGGAGCTTGAAGATGACTGAAGAAAAGCGATACAGCGATATGACTGAACATGAACTCCGCGGGGCAATTGCGCGTCTGAAAGAAAAAGCCCGGAAAGCTGAACAACTGGGCATCGTCAATGAATTTGCCGTGCTGGAACGAAAAGCCATGATGGCGGCGGCTTATCTATTGGATCCCGCCGATTTCAAAAAAGGTGAAGTGTACCGCATCGATGGAGATCCAAACGTCTATTTTCAAATCGATTATTTAAAAGGCCGATTTGCCTGGGGATACCGGATGGGCGGAGAAAAACATACGGAAGCGTTGCCGATTTCCATGCTGCGCCCGTTGAAAGAAGGGAAGTAAACGGATGAAAGAAATTATCGAACAACTGACGATCGAACTATTGGAAAAAAATCCGAACTTATCGGAAGAAAAAGCACGTATCTGGATTGAATTGCTGGCTTCAGACTTTGAATCGTCCTATGCTAAAGCTGGATACGATTACCAAGGCACCGCAGTAGTAGAGAAAGTGATGCGCCAGTGGATCGACAGCTACGGCGACAAAATTCATGAATTTGCCAGCACCAACCCGAAATATGCACATTTGTTGAAGGATTAATAGAAAAGCGAAAGCGCCCGTGTAGCTCTGCCGGGCATAAGACAGAACGGCGAAGTGGCATATTTTCAGCCGCACAGCTGGGCTGGCTTATGACCCAAAGAGCTGGGCGCTGCAGCTAGACAATAAAGAAAAGCGAAAGCGCCCGTGTAGCTCTGCCGGGCATAAGACAGAACGGCAGAGTGGCATATTTTCAGCCGCACAGCTGGGCTGGCTTATGACCCAAAGAGCTGGGCGCTGGAGTCTGGACACTAAATACAAATCTAAAACCCCACACTTTCGTAAACTTCAAAAAAGAAAACGCGCACCCGAGGGTGTGCGTTTTCTAGTTATGGCTGAAATCCAGTTTTTTTCTTAATTTGTCTTCACTAAAGATCCAGCCGGTATAAGAATTGATGATTTTGCATTCTTTATCCAAATGGGCAACAGCCACAAATGGATAATAATCATTGCTGCGGTAGCGCAGATCGATCAGCCGTACCTCGTAGATATCTCCATACTCGTTGATTTCCCAACGGTATAATGGAGAGAAGGAAATGAACGCCGCGATGTTCTTGTCTTTTAATGCAGCCTGAATCAGATTGTTTTCAGGCATCTCTTTTTTCATGAATTTATCATAGATGTTGATGGTCCGTCCGTATGCACGGCCGACATAATGATGACGGTCCGTATCGGCAGCAACACGCCAATGGAAAAAACGCATCGTTGGTGCCACAAAAACTTTGTTGGCGCCCGGGATGGTATTCCGGACAGCATGCTTAATCGCTGCCTGGACGGCGAATCTTGCAATGTAGTAGAAGAACATAACGACATACAGAATACCAACCGTCCAAACTGGATCAGCGCCGAATGCCCAAATCATCAAGGCCAGTACATGTGCACCGAAAATGATGGGGTCAAAAGTGTTGATGACGCCAAGTGCAACCCAACGGTTGGAAATCGGCCTGAGCGCCTGTGTGCCATAGGAATTGAAAATATCAACAAATACATGCATGAAAACTGCCAGGAAAGACCATAGCCATAGATGCAGCAGGTTAGCTTCAGGGAAGATGAACGATAATGCACCTGCTATTAGCAGAGGCCAAAGCATCACTGCGGGAATCGAATGGGTGGCGCCTCGATGATGCCGGATATATACGGCGTTATCACGAAGTTTTAAAACAGTGTCGATGTCAGGTGCCAATGAACCGATGATGACACCGGATACTACTGCGGTCATGGTGGCGGGGTGGCTGACGACAGCCGGATCGGCCATTGCGAGGCCGCCAAGGGCAATGCCCATGACAATATGAGTTCCTGTATCCATTGCCTCATCCCCTTTCTATAAAGATGTTAATTGGTATGGAGAACTAAAGATTTTTGTTAAAATAAATGTATTCCTTACTTGCATATATACCCGAAACAAGACTGGAATAATCAAGCTGAACGGAGGCTATCCCCATTAAACTAGAGAAGACACAATTTCAAAATGACCTGATCAACTGGTTTGCGGCAGAAAAAAGAGATTTGCCTTGGAGACGGACGGCAGATCCTTATCAAATATGGATTTCAGAAATTATGCTGCAGCAGACCCGTGTGGATACTGTCATTCCTTATTATAAACGCTTTGTCGAAAAATTTCCCACTTTGAACGACTTGGCTGGAGCCGACGAACAAATCCTGCTGAAGCAATGGGAAGGATTGGGTTATTATTCCCGTGCCCGCAACCTGCAGGCTGGAGTAAAGGAAGTCGCTGAAAACTACGGTGGAATCGTCCCTGATAACCGGAAAGAAATTTCATCCTTGAAAGGGGTCGGCCCGTATACGGCTGGAGCCATCCTGAGCATTGCTTACGGCGTTCCGGAACATGCAGTGGATGGCAATGTCATGCGTGTATTGTCCCGAATTCTTCTGATTGAGGAAGATATTGCGAAGCCAAAAACACGGAAAATCTTTGAACAAGCCGTCACTGAAATCATCAGCCATGAAGATCCGTCTTCATTTAACCAAGGTTTGATGGAACTAGGTGCCTTGATCTGTACACCGACTTCACCAAAATGCCTGCTGTGTCCGGTGCGTGAGCACTGTGCCGCATTTCATGAAGGCAAGCAGCAGGACTTGCCAATCAAATCAAAAGCGAAAAAAACGAAATCACTGCAATATGCAATGGTGGCTATCCGCCACAACAACAAATTGCTGATGGAACAGCGTCCTGCAACGGGCCTGCTGGCGAATATGTGGCAATTTCCGATGCTCGAAACGGCAACAGACATGCTGCCGCTGGAAATCGAAGAACAGCTGTCTGAAAGCTTGAAAGGCGTTGTGGACAAAGCAGAAAAAATTACTTCTTTCAAACATGTCTTTTCTCATTTAACATGGAACGTGGATGGCTTTATCGCCGACAGTGAAAATATAGCGGCACCTGCCCATATGAGATGGGTAACGGCAGAGGAACTGGATTTATTGCCGATTGCCGGACCGGTCCAGAAAATGAAAACGGCATTACAGCAAAGAGGAGATGTTTGATTATGGCAGAACAAAAAGTAGCATTGGTGACAGGCAGCAGCAGAGGCCTCGGCAAAGCGATGGCAATCGCTCTTGCAGAACAAGGATACGATATCGTCGTCAATTACGCACGCAGCAAAACTGCAGCACTTGATACGGTCAAGGAAGTTGAAGCAAGAGGACAAAAGGCCTTATTGGTTCGTGCCAATGTAGGCGATGTCGAGAAACTTCGCGGCATGTTCGAGACCATTAAAGAGGAATTTGGACGTCTGGACGTTTTCGTTTCCAACGCAGCTTCCGGTGTACTGCGCCCTATTATGGAACTTGAAGAATCGCATTGGGACTGGACAATGAACATCAACGCAAAAGCAATGTTGTTCGGTGCCCAGGAAGCGGCGAAATTGATGGATAAAGGCGGCAAAATTGTCGGCATCAGTTCACTTGGCTCTATTCGGTATTTGGAAAATTATACGACGATAGGAGTTTCAAAAGCGGCAGTAGAATCATTAACGCGTTATCTGGCTGTTGAGCTGGCGCCACTCGGAATTGCCGTCAATACAGTATCGGGCGGAGCGCTTGATACAGAAGCTTTAAAGCATTTTCCGAACCGGGAAGATTTATTGAACGATGCGCGTGTCAATACGCCAGCGGGCCGAATGGTTGAAATCGAGGATATGGTCAAAGCGGCATTATTCCTGATTTCTTCGGATTCGGATATGATCCGTGGACAGACGATTATTGTTGACGGCGGCCGCTCGGTCGTGATGTAATCCTTTGGTCCTTCCGCCTTATTGCTGTATGTTTTCAGAATTGATTGATATAATACTGAAATAGCAGATAAACAAAGGCTTAGACAAGAAGGTGGGATGCTACATGGCGATTCCTGCGGAGGGTGAAACAATCCAAATCCACAGTTATAAACACAACGGCCGAATCCACCGTGTCTGGCAGGAAACAACTGTACTGAAAGGTACGAATAATATTGTAATTGGTGCAAATGAACGGACGCTGGTGACAGAATCCGATGGCCGAACCTGGTTGACGCGCGAACCGTCAATCTGTTATTTCCACGCAGAACATTGGTTCAACATCATCTGTATGCTCCGAGACGACGGTGTTTATTATTATTGCAATGTCAGTTCTCCATTCGTCTATAATAATGGCTCGTTGAAATACATCGATTATGACTTGGATGTAAAAGTGTTTCCAGACATGTCTTACACGCTGTTGGATGAAGACGAATATGAAGACCATAAGCGGCAAATGGGTTATCCTGAAGTGATTGATCAAATTCTTCACCGAAATGTGGAAAAGTTGATAGGCTGGATCAAACAGCGCAGAGGGCCGTTTGCCCAGGACTTTATCGAAGTATGGACGGACCGCTATGAATTTCATAGACTAAACCGGATTCGTGATTAAGATGAAAACCTGTTGCCAGCCAACAGGTTTTTCGTTTTGAATAGAATGGAGTGAAAGTTTTGAGCAGTATGAAACGCTATATGCAGTTTGTCAAACCGTATTATTGGCAGATTGCATTGACGATTGTCATCGGAATATTTAAATTTGCGATTCCGCTTTTTATTCCGTTGCTGATCAAAATCGTCATTGATGACATTATCGGAGCGGACGCGCTGTCCAACGCAGAAAAGCTGGAGCAGCTGTACTTATGGCTTGGAGGAACAGCGATCGTGTTTTTCCTGCTGCGCCCACCGATTGAATATTACCGCCAATATTACGCACAGTATGTCAGCAATAAAATCCTTTATGATATCCGCGGCTTTCTCTATGGCCATCTCCAGCGCTTGAGTTTGCGCTATTACGCCAATACGCGTGCGGGTGAAATCATTTCGCGGATCATCAATGATGTGGAGCAGACCAAAAACTTTGTCATGATCGGCTTGATGAACGTCTGGCTGGATCTGGCGACGATTGTCATCGCGATCATCATCATGCTGACAATGGATGTTTCCTTGACCATTGTTGCGCTGCTGGCGTTCCCGTTCTATGCATTCAGCGTTAAATATTTCTTTGGACGGCTGCGTGACCTGACGCGTGAACGTTCGCAGGCTTTGGCCAATGTCCAAAGCTATCTTCATGAGCGGGTGCAGGGAATGAGCATCATCAAAAGTTTTGCACTCGAAAAGCATGAACAGAAAATTTTCAACGAGACCAACGATCAGTTCCTGGAGAAAGCCATTGATCATACCAAGTGGAACGCTAAGGCGTTCGCGGTAGTGAACACCATTACGGATGTCGCACCGCTGCTGGTCATCGGCTATGCCGGATACCAGGTCATCGAGGGGGATCTGACACTCGGTACGATGGTGGCGTTTATCGCATATATCGAACGCCTGTACAATCCACTGCGCCGATTGGTCAATTCTTCCACAACTTTGGTGCAGTCTTTGGCTTCCATGGACCGTGTGTTTGAGTTGATTGATGAAGACTACGATGTGACGGACAAGGAAAAAGCGCATGACCTGAAAGTTGTCGACGGCAAACTGGAGTTCCGCGACGTCTCTTTCCATTACAATGATGGCGGCACGGAAGTATTGTCGGATCTGAACTTCACCGTGAAGCCAGGAGAGACGGTTGCTTTTGTCGGTATGAGCGGCGGCGGGAAATCGACCATCATTTCCCTGATCCCTCGTTTTTATGACGTCACCAGCGGCGGCATCTATATGGATGACCACGACCTGCGTGATGTGACGACCCATACATTACGTGACCAGATTGGCCTAGTTCTGCAGGATTCGATTCTCTTCAGCGATTCCGTAAAAGCGAATATCCTGATGGGGAAACCGGATGCGACAGATGAAGAAGTGGTCACGGCAGCTAAAGCTGCCAATGCAGACGAATTCATTTCGCAGCTTCCCGAAGGCTATGATACGAAAGTCGGGGAACGTGGCGTGAAATTATCTGGTGGACAGAAACAGCGTGTAGCAATTGCACGGGTATTCCTGAAAAATCCACCGATTCTGATACTGGACGAAGCTACTTCTGCACTGGATCTTGAAAGCGAAGCGCTGATCCAGGATTCGTTGGAACGTCTGGCGCATGACCGGACAACTCTCATTGTTGCCCACCGCCTTTCAACGATTACCCACGCGGACCAGATTCTTGTCATTGACCATGGCAAGCTTGCTGAAAGCGGAACACATAATGAACTAATGAAACAGCAGGGCGTGTATTATAACCTGTTCCAGGTCCAACATTTTAATTGATTATTCTTAAAGCCTCCATCTTTTGGAGGCTTTTTTCTATGCTTTTAACTTCCAGCAAATTCAAAAAGAAATATTGCATTAATAGTAATATTACGTATAATTGAAACAGGGAGAATAATCTGAATCATTTTTGTGCAAAAGGGGGAGCAGCATGAATGAACGTAAAACCATCTTAGATGTTAAAGGTTTGAAAACATCCTTTTTCACAGATGATGGAGAGATACCAGCGGTAGATAATGTAGATTTTCACATACGGGAAGGCGAAGTGCTTGGCATTGTCGGTGAATCCGGATGCGGTAAAAGTGTTACTTCACTCTCCATAATGGGCTTGGTTCCAAGTCCTCCAGGGAAAATCACCGGAGGCGAAATTTTATTTCAGGATAAAGATTTGACGAAATTGTCCGAGAAGAAAATGCGGGAAATCAGAGGCAATGACATTGCGATGATTTTCCAGGAACCGATGACTTCGTTAAATCCACTTTTTACAATCGGCGATCAGCTTCGTGAAGCAATCAAGATCCATAAACGGGACTGGTCCAAAAAACAGGTTCAGGAACGGGCCATTGAAATGATGAAACTGGTTGGCTTGCCGCGTCCTGAGGGCTTGATGAAGGAATATCCGCATCAGCTGTCAGGCGGAATGCGCCAGCGTGTCATGATTGCCATGGCATTGCTGTGTGATCCGAAAGTATTGATTGCAGATGAACCGACGACTGCCCTGGATGTGACCATCCAGGCTCAGATCCTGAAATTAATCAAAAATCTCAATGAACGATTGAATACAGCCGTCCTATTAATCACCCACGATTTAGGCGTGGTAGCGGAAACCTGTGAGCGCGTAGTTGTCATGTATGCAGGAAAAGTGGTCGAAGAAGGTCCAGTCCATACGATTTTCAATGATCCGCAGCATCCATATACGAGAGGTTTGCTGGAATCGGTTCCGGATATGCGCTTCAAAAAAGAGCGTCTGTATTCGATTCCTGGAAACGTTCCAAAACCCGGAACCATCAAAACAGGCTGCAAGTTCGCAGAACGCTGTGAATTTGCTTTCGACCGCTGCATCGTGGAAAACCCGGAACTGTACCAAACGGCGGACAATCACCAGACGCGCTGTTTCCTATTTGATCCTAAGGAGGTACAGTCTCATGACAGAACCGTTGTTAAAAGTTGAAGGGTTGAAAAAGTACTTCCCTATTAAATCCGGAATTTTGGGTAGGGTCAGCAACCATGTCAAAGCGGTGGATGACGTTTCCTTCACCGTTCAGGAAGGCGAAACTTTGGGGATCGTCGGCGAATCCGGCTGTGGAAAATCCACGACCGGCCGCATGCTGATGCGCCTTTTGGAACCGACGGAAGGCACAGTGACATTCGATGGCCAGGAATTGACCAGTCTATCGAACAACGATATGCGGAAAGCGCGCCGCGATATTCAGATGGTTTTCCAGGATCCTTATGCTTCGTTGAATCCACGCCATACGATTGAAAAGATTTTAATGGAACCGCTTAATGTCCATAATATAGGCGATCCGAAAGAACGCAAAAAGAAAGTCCATGAATTTCTGGAAATTGTCGGCTTGAGCAGCTACCATGCAAAGCGTTATCCGCACCAATTCAGCGGCGGCCAAAGGCAGCGTATCGGCATTGCACGCGCTTTGATGACGAATCCAAAATTGATTATTGCAGATGAACCCGTATCAGCCCTTGACGTTTCGATTCAGGCACAGGTACTGAACCTGATGCAGGACCTTCAAAAAGAGCTGAAGCTGACTTATATTTTTATTGCCCATGATTTAGGGGTGGTCCGCCACATCAGCGACCGCGTGGGCGTCATGTATCTGGGGCAAATGGCGGAACTTGCCAATACTGAAGATTTGTATGAAAAACCGCTGCATCCATATACGCAGGCCCTGTTGGCTGCTGTACCAGTGCCGGATCCGGAATTCGTCCGGGAAGAAGTCGCCATTACGGGGGATGTTCCAAGCCCCGCAAATCCACCGAGCGGCTGCAGATTCCATACGCGCTGTCCATTTAAAATGGATATTTGCTCGAAAGCGGTGCCGATTTTTGCAGAAGTTGAGAAAGGTCATTCTGTTGCCTGTCATCTTTACGAAGAGTCCAGGCCGCAATGATAATAAATAGAAAAAACGGAGGGGTTAATTTGGGGAAGAAAAAATTCTTATCGTGGGCATTCATGCTGCTTTTATTAGTATCGACAGCGCTTTATGGCTGTAGTTCTGATAATGCATCAGAAGGCGGCGAAGGCGAAGGTGGAAGTGAAGGCGGATCCACTGAAGAGAAAACATTGATCTTTGGACGCGGGGGCGACTCGGTTTCTCTTGATCCGATTACAGTCACAGATGGTGAATCTTTTAAAGTAACGAAAAACATTTTTGATACGCTTGTGAACTTTGGTGAACAGGATACAGAAATTGAATCAGCATTAGCTTCCGAGTGGACAGCTTCTGAAGATGGCTTGACGTATACCTTCACCTTGGAAGAAGGCGTAAAATTCCATGATGATACTGATTTCAATGCAGAAGCAGTAGTCAAGAACTTTGAACGCTGGGCAGCCGGTGACGGGGAACAATACCCTTATTACGGTTCTATGTTCGGTGGGTATGGCGATGATGAAGGACATGTTATCGACTCTGTTGAAGCGACAGGCGATTACGAAGTTACCTTCACTTTGAAACGCCCACAGGCTCCATTCCTTAAAAACTTGGCAATGAGCCCATTTGCGATTGCCTCACCTACTGCGTTTGAAGCAGCAGGCGATACTTTCGGTGACAATCCGGTTGGAACAGGACCATTCGAATTTGTTGAATGGAAACGCAACGATACCATCACAATCGCGAAATTCGAAGATTATTGGGTGGATGGCGAGCCGAAGTTGGATCAAGTGGTCTTCCGCGCGATTCCAGATAACTCAGCTCGTTTAAACGCTTTACTATCAGGAGAAATTGATTTGGCAGACGGCATCACACCTTCTGATGGTGCGACAATCGAAGGGGATGAAAATCTTCAATTGTTTGAACGCCCATCTATGAATGTCGGCTACCTTGGTATGACAGTAACACGTGAACCTTTCGATGATCCAAAAGTACGCCAGGCGATAAACCATGCAATTGACAAGCAAGCGCTTGTAGATGCATTTTTCGAAGGCCGTGCGGAAGTAGCGAAAAACCCGATTCCGCCGGTCATCAGCGGATATAATGACAGCATCGAAGGATATGATTACAATCCTGAACGTGCAAAAGAGTTATTAGCTGAAGCTGGTCTTGCAGACGGCTTTGAAATGGAACTTTATGCAATGCCGGTTCCACGTCCGTATATGCCAGATGGCCAAAAAGTGGCAGAAGCTATTCAAAAGAACTTGGCTGATGTTGGCGTAACTGCTGAAATCGTGTCATTTGAGTGGGCAACTTATCTTGAGAAAGCTGCAAATGGAGAAGCCGATGCATTCCTGCTTGGATGGACTGGCGATAACGGCGATGCCGATAACTTCCTGTATGCCTTGCTTGACCAAGACAATGTCGGAACAAACAACTACACGTACTACGAAAATCAGGAATTGCATGATGTCTTGATCCAGGCACAATCAGAAGTTGACGAAGATCTGAGAAATGAACTGTATATGCAAGCTCAGGAAATCATCCATGAAGATGCTCCTTGGGTACCGCTTGCGCATTCTACACCGCTGCTTGCTGGTGGGAAAAACGTAATCAACTTCAAAGCACATCCAACAGGTTCTGACAAATTGGCTTCAGTAGATTTAGAGTAGGCAATTCCAGGGGAGGAAGTCGGATGATTTCCTCCCTTTTTTTCTTCCTGTTATACATATTGCAAGAGATGGAGAGGTGAAGAAGATGCTTCACTATATCGGAAGGCGGCTTCTACAGTTAATCCCGGTTTTACTCGGTATGACATTTATCGTATTTATGATCATCCGCGCAATTCCTGGTGATCCTGCACAAGTCATCCTTGGTCAACAAGCATCCGAAGAAGCGATAAAAGCATTACGGACAAATCTGGGGTTGGATAATCCTTGGTACATCCAGTACTTTGACTATTTAAAAGGGCTGGTGACAGGGGATCTGGGAGAATCACTGCGTACCCGAACTCCGGTGGTGGATGAAGTATGGCCATATTTGGCGGCAACAATCGAACTTTCTTTATTTGCAATTATTATTGCAGTTGTCATTGGCATCAACGCTGGCATCATTTCAGCCTGGTTCCAAAACTCGTGGTTTGATTACACGGCAATGATCATTGCGTTGATTGGTGTATCTATGCCGATCTTCTGGTTAGGTTTAATGAATCAATGGATTTTCTCGATCGAGTTGGGAATCCTTCCGACAACAGGGCGTGAAAATGTCCGTGATCCTGTCGATGTCATTACCGGTTTCTATGTCATCGATACATTGATTGCAGGCGATTTTAATCAACTATCTACTGTTCTGAAACATCTCGTGTTGCCGGGAACAGCTTTAGCGACAATACCGATGGCGATTATTGCGAGAATGACGCGTTCAAGCATGTTGGAAGTGATGCGTTCGGATTATGTCAGAACAGCGCGTTCTAAAGGCTTGTCGATGTTTTGGGTGGTTTACAAACATGCCCTTAAAAATGCTATCATTCCGGTCTTGACGATTATCGGTCTCCAGATGGGGCTGCTGCTTGGCGGTGCTATTTTGACGGAAACCATTTTCGGCTGGCCAGGAATTGGGCGTTATATTTACGAAGCAATTGGATTCCGGGATTATCCGGTCATCCAGTCCGGAATTTTGATCGTCGCATTTATTTTTGTCATGATCAATCTGTTTGTCGATCTGCTTTACGGCTTGGTTGATCCGCGCATCAAATATGATTAGGAAGGGGGAGACGTACATTGGCTGAAACAGCAATCAAACAAGACAAAGCGGAAATGCAGAAAGTCGCCGGCCCCTGGAAAGAGGCGTGGCGTGGTTTCCGTAAAAGCAAAGTTGCGGTTGTCGGAATGGGGATTGTCATATTTTTTGTATTGTTGGCGATTTTCGGTCCATTGTTTACTCCGCAAGGCATCAACGAACAAAACCTGTCTCAACGGCTTATGCCTCCTTCTTCCTCAAATTGGATGGGGACGGATGATTTTGGCCGGGACATCTTATCCCGAGTTGTCTACGGCGCCCGCATTTCGTTATGGGTCGGCTTTTTAGCGGTTATCGGATCGGTGGTAGTCGGCAGTATCTTAGGGATTTTAGCTGGGTATTACGGACGTTGGGTGGATACCATCATTTCCCGCATCTTCGATATCATGTTGGCATTCCCGAGTATTTTATTGGCGATTGCGGTTGTATCGGTTCTTGGACCCTCTCTGCGTAATGCATTGATTGCCATTGCCATTATCAACGTCCCGAACTTTGGGCGTTTGATCCGTTCGAAAGTTTTAAGCATCAAAGAAGATGAATACATCATGTCGGCAAAAGCGATCGGCATGAAAGACAACCGGATCCTAGTGTCGCATATTTTGCCGAATTCCATGGCACCGGTTATTGTCCAAGGGACACTGGCTATTGCGACAGCCATCATTGAAGCTGCAGCGCTTGGATTCCTTGGGCTTGGCGCACAGGCTCCATCTCCAGAATGGGGCAAAATGTTGGCAGACTCGCGTTCGTATTTGACGAATGCACCGTGGACCATGATTTTCCCGGGTGTTGCCATCATGCTGACAGTTCTTGGCTTTAACCTGATGGGCGACGGTTTGCGTGATGCTTTAGATCCACGAATGAAATCATGAGAAAAAACGTGCGGGGCAATTGCCCTGCACGTTTTTTTATATGGCATTTTCGAGGTCTTGGTCGACTTCTTCTGAATGGTAATTCAAGTAGGCAATGATGAGTAAGTCCAAATGTTCCAGTTGTTCTTCGTAATCCAGTATCGCTGATAAAACATGCATCAAATGATAGACCGAAAATTCATCCTCATTTTCCTCGTGTGCCAAATTTATTTCTTTTACAAAAATTGTCATTACTTCATTGCGTTTTATGACGGCATTTGCTCCAGAACCTTCACTATGCTCCGGCCTCAGTTTACCAACATATTTCATGTATAGTTGCTCGTGATAGCTGGCCAAACTCTCCAATCGCTCCTGGACCATCATATGGAAGTGTTCCGGGAGCTCCATCAACTCGTTTTCGAACCGATTCAGGCGCTTTAAAACTTCAAGGCTTTTTTTCGAGGTGGCAATCATCTGGCGATACAGCACTAATTTACGCGCTTTTGTATACTGTTGTTTTTTAGTGTAGCTGCGCTCTTCTTTGTAGAATGAGTACCATTGATCCACTTTTATCAGCTTTTCCGTCAATTTTTCAATGTCTTCTTTGACTGATGCGTGATCGGACGCATGGCGGATGGAGACGCGGATCCAGCGGACCACTTCTTCACTGACTTCATGGATTGAAGTGAACAGGCGAGTTTCATATTTAGGGGGCAGGAAGATCAGGTTTACAAAAAATGCTGATAAAATACCCAACATGACCGTGCTGATCCTCAACGAAGCAAAGGTCAGGAAGTTAGCGGAATGGGAGTCCATAATGATGATGATGGTGACCAACGTCAAAGGGACAGTATTTTCCAGCTTCAGTTTCAGCATGACCACAATGGCTAAAATCGCTGCTGCCCCTATGGTCAGATAATTATTGCCAAGGGTCAATACAAAAATAATGGCGATGGCTGCTCCAATCAAATTACCGTAAATCTGATCGAGCAAGGTCAGATAAGAGCGATAAATAGATGGCTGGATAGCGAAAATCGCTGCAACTCCTGCAAATACAGGGGAAGGCAATTCCAGTAAGTTAGCCAGGAACAAGGCCATAGAAATGGCCACGCCGGTTTTTAAGATACGTGCACCTAATTTCATTTACTTAAGGACTCCTTCCCATAAATATGGTTTTTACTTATTATAACTGTTTAAACGCTTGACGCACGGCTTGAATGGAAACTTCCACATCTTCTTCAGTGTGTTCAGTTGTTAAAAACCACGCTTCGTATTTCGACGGGGCAAGATTGATTCCCTGCTCCAACATCAGTTTAAAGAAGCGGCCGAAGATTTCTCCATCCGTTGCCTCAGCCTGTTCGTAATTTTCGACTTTGACATCGGTAAAATAGATGGTCAAAGCACCCTTCAGGCGATTGACGGTAATGGTCACACCAAATTCCTTGGCAGCTACCAAAATGCCTTCTTCAAGCTGGGCGCCCAATTTATCCATTTTCTCGTAGACGCCATCTTTTTGAAGCACTTCCAAGCAGGCAATTCCAGCTTGAATAGATGCTGGATTTCCAGCCATCGTCCCGGCTTGATAAGCTGGTCCCAAAGGGGCTACAGTTTCCATAATTTCTTTTTTTCCGCCATAAGCACCGATTGGCAAACCTCCACCAATGATTTTACCAAGAGCTGTAAGGTCTGGCACCAAGCCGAGCATGTCCTGTGCACCGCCGTAATGGAAACGGAATGCGGTAATCACTTCGTCATAGACAATCAATGCGCCTTTTTCATGAGCGATGCGATGGACTTCCTGCAAGTAGCCTTCGTGTGGTTCGACGATGCCGAAATTGCCGACAATCGGTTCCACCAGGATGCAGGCAATTTCTTCGCCCCAACGGTCCATCGCTTCTGCGAATGCCTGTGGATCATTGAACGGAATCGTTATCACTTCTTTCGCGATTGATTTGGGCACGCCAGCTGAATCGGGAATGCCGAGTGTTGCAGGGCCTGACCCAGCAGCAACAAGAACCAAATCGGAATGTCCGTGGTAGCAGCCTGCAAACTTCATGATTTTGGTGCGTCCAGTATAAGCACGTGAAACACGGATCGTCGTCATAACGGCTTCTGTCCCACTATTGACGAAACGGACTCTGTCCATGTTCGGCATTGCTCGTTTCAACATTTTGGCGAAGGTGATTTCGTGGCGGGTCGGAGTTCCGTACAGCAAGCCGGTTTCCGCAGCATGGGTAATGGCTTTTGTGATATGCGGATGTGCATGGCCGGTGATGATGGGTCCGTATGCAGCCAGATAGTCTATGTATTTATTGCCGTCGACATCCCAGAAATAAGCGCCTTTTCCACGTTCCATGGCGATGGGAGAGCCGCCGCCTACCGCTTTAAAAGATCTGGATGGACTGTTGACGCCGCCTACTATATGTTCTAATGCTTCTTCATGAAGCTCTTCTGATGTTGAATGATTCATTGAATGAAATGCCTCCTAATGATTAATCTATTCCTTATTGTAGACAAATTTATCCCTAAACGCCAAAGAAATTGAAACTGGCGCCTGTGTTCGGTACGATAGAGGGAAGAAAAGGAGTGATGGAGATGGCTGCATTGGAAGGTACACAAGCACCAGAATTCTCATTAAAGAATGAAGCGGGGGAAACGGTTTCCTTGCAGGATTTTGCAGGCAGTAAATATGTGGTCCTTTATTTCTATCCGAAAGACATGACGCCAGGATGTACGACTCAAGCCTGTGATTTCCGCGATGCGGAGGCTGATTTTTCAGCACTTAACGCAGTGATTCTGGGCGTCAGCGCCGATTCAGAAGACCAGCACAATAAATTCATTGAAAAACATGGCCTGCCGTTTTCGCTGCTGGTGGATGAAGACCATCTGGTTTCAGAAGATTACGGAGTCTGGGTCGAGAAGAATATGTACGGCAAAAAATCCATGGGCATAGAACGTGCGACTTATCTGATTGATCCAACTGGAACGATCGTAAAAGAATGGCGCAAAGTAAAAGTTCCAAACCACATCCAGGACGTTCTGGAAACGTTGAAAACTATCAGCAATCAGTAAGAAGGGAGACATTCATGGAAATCCTGTTTACATTCATTCCAAAAGAAGATCAACAGCAAAGGCTGGTAACCGAGTTCCCGGAAGTCGATTTCCATTTTCTCTATAAAGACAAAACGCGCTTGCCGTCTGCTGACATCATTGTCACCTACGGAGAAGACCTGACAGCAGCGGATATCGAGGCTGCTGAAAAAGTCCAGTGGATCATGGTTGCCAGTGCAGGGGTTGAAAAACTGCCTCATCAAGCGATTGCAGAACGAGGCATCACCGTTTCCAACGTCAAAGGCATCCATAAAATACCGATGGCTGAATCTGCCTTAGCTCATCTATTGTCATTAAAGCGCTCGCTTCCGATCATTTATGAAAATCAGCGTAACCAGGAATGGAACAGGAGAACCCGTTCTTCAGAATTGCATGGCTCTACAGCACTGATTCTCGGACCGGGTGCCATCGGTTCAGAGATTGGCAGGCTGCTGCAGGCTTTCGGCGTCAACACGATCGGCTGCAACCGTTCGGGCAGTCAGGCTCCACATATGGATGAAATGGTTTCTTTCGAGGACATTCTTAAGAAGCTTCCTCATGCAGATTACGTCATTTCAGTCTTGCCAAGTACGCAGGAAACAAAATATCTATTGAAGAGGGCGCATTTCGAGGCGATGAAAAAGACGGCGATTTTCATGAACCTTGGGAGGGGGGACCTCGTTTCGGATGGAGTGCTGTTGGGAGCATTGCAAAACGAAGAAATTGCTTATGCTGTGCTGGACGTTTTTGAACAGGAACCGCTTCCGAAGGACCATCCTTACTGGTCAATGAATAATGTTGTTGTGTCACCTCATGTATCAAGCCACTCAGGAAAGTATGTCGAACGCGCGCTGGATGTCTTTATTCCCAATCTCAAGAAATGGCTGGCTGACCAAACCATCCCGGCAAATCTGGTTAATATGGAAAAGGGGTATTGAACATGAAGATCTATACGAAAACTGGCGACAAAGGCACGACTTCATTGGTTTACGGAACACGCATCGCAAAAAATGATGTGGTAGTTGAAGCCTACGGTACATGTGACGAAGCAAATTCAATAATCGGCTTGGCAATTGGACACATGAATACCGAGTTTTTTGAAGAAAAGGAAGCGCTTTGTGAAATTTTTCATGAAATCCAGACAACTTTGTTTCATGTGGGTGCAGAACTGGCTACACCCAAAGGAAAAGAAGTGAAATGGAAATTGGGGGAAGAGGATGTCTTTAAGCTGGAGCAATGGATTGACCAGTATGACGCTGAAGTTCCGCCGCTCAGCAATTTCATTTTGCCGGGAGGCCATCCGTCTGGAGCGGCTCTTCATGTAGCGCGGACGGTCGTCAGAAGAGCTGAACGGGCGGTTTTGTCAATTGGACCCGATGTTCCTCCAAATGTACTCGCTTATTTAAACCGATTGTCCGACTTTTTATTCGTTGCGGCGCGTTTGGTCAACCAACGGCTTGGACGGAAAGAAAAAGGGTTGCACGAAAAATAAGAGGAAACTCGCGTAGCAAACGGCGGCAATATAGTGATTTCTTGACATCCACCACTCGGATTAGGTACACTGTTTATAACGATTACAATGTAAGAATATCTATGAAGTGAGGTGCACGGCGATGTCTGAAGTACAATTAAAAGACGCGCTTGATGCTTTGAAGTCAACAGGTGTAAGAATCACACCCCAACGCCACGCGATTTTGGAGTACATGATTCACTCAACAACACACCCAACAGCGGATGACATTTATCGCGCGCTCGAAAAAACGTTCCCTAATATGAGTGTTGCAACTGTTTATAATAATTTACGGGTGTTCAGAAAAGCGGGACTGGTAAAAGAATTGACATATGGTGATTCTTCAAGCCGATTCGATTTTGTCACACATGACCATTACCATATTATCTGTAACGAATGCGGAAAAATCGTTGATTTCCATTATCCAGGACTTGATGAAGTGGAACATTTAGCTTCTCATGTAACTGGCTTCCAAGTGGATTATCATCGTCTTGAAATTTACGGAACCTGCCAATTCTGCTCCAGCAAAACGGCAGAAGCCCAATAAGAGTTTAAACTGAAAGGAGCATACTGCGCATCGCGGTATGCTCCTTTTTTGAGACGTGAAAAAACATCCAGCGAATTTCTGATTCGCTGGATGTTTTCATTGTTGTGAACTTTTCTTATTGTAGTCCTGGTCAAACTCTTTTCCTTCTAAGGAGCGGTCCATTGTCAATGGTTCGTTGCAGTGCATGCAGATATCGACACGGCCCAGCATTTTTGTATGTTTTCCACAACTAGGACATTCAACTGGAATGGTTTTCATTGAAAGCAAACCGATCCAAGCATAGACAGCTGTGCTTCCGATAATCGCAATGACGCCCAGCAGCATGAAGATCACCATTACAACAGGATGATTTCTAAAATAAATGCCGACGTACATGATGACGATTCCGATGAAAATCAGCGCTAAGGCAAACGTCCGAATGCGATTGATTTTATTTTTATAAGGTTTCATGGTTTATTTCCTCCTTGCATCCATCATACTATATCATAAACGCCCTTAAAAAGTGATATCGATTTTCAAATGAAGGAATCCGCAATAAATATGTCGAAATAAAGAAAAGAAGAAGATAACCTGATTGGATCGAATGCCCGAGATATAGAGAACGGGAAGACCCGACAGATTATGGGGGCAATGAAAACACGCTGCAGTTCATAACTAGCCGCTCTGTTCATCTTCATGACGGAATGCGATAGAGACAGCAAGGAGTGAAAATTGATGGAACAAATCCTACGACCTATTTATCAGGAACGCGCCAGCCAAGAAAGTACACTTGGGGTGATTCTAGTAGAAAAAAGAGAAAAGGTCAGCCAAATTACGGATACCTTTGATTCGATTCTATTGATCATCACGAAGGAAAACGAAACCCCGGTGTTCACGAAGCATTATACCTATTTAGATAAAAAGGCTGCGATGCACATCGTGACCGAAAAGCAATTACATAAATGGCTGCTGCTTGGCACAAACCGGAAAATCGTAGATTGGCTTTTCTATGGGCGTGTCGTCTATGACCGTAATGAATTTATGGAGAAATTAAAGAAAGAGCTGAAAGACTATCCTTTCTATGGACGCAAAATCAAAATGGGGATGGAATTCGCCAAACTGATTCGCCGTTATATGGAAGGAAAAGCATTCTTTGAAGAAAAGAACTATATGGATGCCTATCATCATATGGTAGAGTCGCTGCATCATCTGGCCCGATTAGCAGTGCTTGAAAATGGGTTGCCGCCTGAGGTGACTGTCTGGTCACAGGTAAAACAAATGGAGCCGGCTATCTATAAACTATACGAAGAATTGATATCGAGCGATGAGCCGATCGACAAAAGGCTGGAATTGCTGTTTCTGGCAAGCGAATTCTATATTCATTCACGGACCCAGGACGGAGCTCTTCATATAAAGGAAGTGATGGAGAAGCAAAGCAGCTGGACGATCCAGGAATTGCATGAGCAGGAAGAATTGAAAAATTACTCATCCAATTTAGAGGTATTCATTGAATACCTTGTAGATAAGGAACTGATTTTTATTAACGGCGTTACGACGAAGAGCGAGGGAATCTTCCATAGATACTATTATGTGAAGGATTAATTCAGGGCTGGACGCTTGATTCTCTATCCAAAAGAAAGGGAGCAGCATAACTTGCAATAAGAAGTTCAGAGTCTATGATAAAGCAGGAGCTGTTGTTGAAAATCCGGTTGTTCGGACTTTTGGCAACAGCTTTTCTTTTGGAGAATCTGTTCTGAAAGAATAGAATGAATAATGATTTAATGGCAAGTTAATTGGAGGGTTTAAGTTTTTTAAACTTTTTTCTCTATAATCATTGACATACTCTAAGTAAATGTATTATGATAATACACGTCGCTAAGGGAAATTAAGTTTTTTACAATAATAAAAAAGCTTGACTCTTCCGATGAACGATGTTAAATTAGAGAAGTTGCTTTTACAGGACAAACACATTGAACCTTGAAAACTGAACAGCAAAACGTCAACAAACAGCAACGGCCGCGCAAAACGGCCCGCGCAAATCTACTGATCAGCTTATGCAGATCAAAGCGAACCGTGCGTCTAACGACCACGGTACGCCAGCAAGTCAAAGAGCAGTCAAATGTTCTCTATAATGGAGAGTTTGATCCTGGCTCAGGACGAACGCTGGCGGCGTGCCTAATACATGCAAGTCGAGCGGAACCATTGGAGCTTGCTCCATTTGGTTCAGCGGCGGACGGGTGAGTAACACGTGGGCAACCTGCCCTGCAGATCGGGATAACTCCGGGAAACCGGTGCTAATACCGAATAGTTTGCGGCCTCTCCTGAGGCTGCACGGAAAGACGGTTTCGGCTGTCACTGCAGGATGGGCCCGCGGCGCATTAGCTAGTTGGTGGGGTAATGGCCCACCAAGGCGACGATGCGTAGCCGACCTGAGAGGGTGATCGGCCACACTGGGACTGAGACACGGCCCAGACTCCTACGGGAGGCAGCAGTAGGGAATCTTCCGCAATGGACGAAAGTCTGACGGAGCAACGCCGCGTGAGTGACGAAGGTTTTCGGATCGTAAAACTCTGTTGTGAGGGAAGAACACGTGCCAACTAACTACTGGCATTTTGACGGTACCTCACCAGAAAGCCACGGCTAACTACGTGCCAGCAGCCGCGGTAATACGTAGGTGGCAAGCGTTGTCCGGAATTATTGGGCGTAAAGCGCGCGCAGGCGGTCCTTTAAGTCTGATGTGAAAGCCCACGGCTCAACCGTGGAGGGTCATTGGAAACTGGAGGACTTGAGTGCAGAAGAGGAAAGTGGAATTCCATGTGTAGCGGTGAAATGCGTAGAGATGTGGAGGAACACCAGTGGCGAAGGCGACTTTCTGGTCTGTAACTGACGCTGAGGCGCGAAAGCGTGGGGAGCAAACAGGATTAGATACCCTGGTAGTCCACGCCGTAAACGATGAGTGCTAAGTGTTAGGGGGTTTCCGCCCCTTAGTGCTGCAGCTAACGCATTAAGCACTCCGCCTGGGGAGTACGGCCGCAAGGCTGAAACTCAAAGGAATTGACGGGGGCCCGCACAAGCGGTGGAGCATGTGGTTTAATTCGAAGCAACGCGAAGAACCTTACCAGGTCTTGACATCCCGCTGCCCGGTGTAGAGATACGCCTTTCCCTTCGGGGACAGCGGTGACAGGTGGTGCATGGTTGTCGTCAGCTCGTGTCGTGAGATGTTGGGTTAAGTCCCGCAACGAGCGCAACCCTTGATCTTAGTTGCCAGCATTCAGTTGGGCACTCTAAGGTGACTGCCGGTGACAAACCGGAGGAAGGTGGGGATGACGTCAAATCATCATGCCCCTTATGACCTGGGCTACACACGTGCTACAATGGACGGTACAAAGGGCTGCCAACCCGCGAGGGGGAGCCAATCCCAGAAAACCGTTCTCAGTTCGGATTGCAGGCTGCAACTCGCCTGCATGAAGCCGGAATCGCTAGTAATCGTGGATCAGCATGCCACGGTGAATACGTTCCCGGGCCTTGTACACACCGCCCGTCACACCACGAGAGTTTGTAACACCCGAAGTCGGTGAGGTAACCACTTGTGGAGCCAGCCGCCGAAGGTGGGACGGATGATTGGGGTGAAGTCGTAACAAGGTAGCCGTATCGGAAGGTGCGGCTGGATCACCTCCTTTCTAAGGATGAATTCGGAACCGGGTTTCCCGGGGTTGACGTTTTGCGTTCAGTTTTGAAGGTTCACCTTCAGTGGCGACACTGGAATGATCTTCTATTAGAATATGAATTATACTCAAGAGGGCCTATAGCTCAGCTGGTTAGAGCGCACGCCTGATAAGCGTGAGGTCGATGGTTCGAGTCCATTTAGGCCCACCATTCTTCTTGGGGCCTTAGCTCAGCTGGGAGAGCGCCTGCCTTGCACGCAGGAGGTCAGCGGTTCGATCCCGCTAGGCTCCACCAATCATTTCGCACGCAGAAGTGATGAACTTGTTCTTTGAAAACTGGATAAAACGACATTGAAACATATATGCAAGCAATTCATGTACGCGTGGCTTTCGAGCCACAACTTTTTAATTGACCATTGGTTAAGTTAGAAAGGGCGCACGGTGGATGCCTTGGCACTAGGAGCCGAAGAAGGACGGCACTAACACCGATATGCTTCGGGGAGCTGTAAGTGAGCTGTGATCCGGAGATTTCCGAATGGGGGAACCCGCTGCCTTTAATCGGGCAGTATCCATGTGTGAATTGATAGCACATGAGAAGGCAGACCCAGGGAACTGAAACATCTAAGTACCTGGAGGAAGAGAAAGCAAATGCGATTCCCTGAGTAGCGGCGAGCGAAACGGGATCAGCCCAAACCAAGAGGCTTGCCTCTTGGGGTTGTAGGACACTCTATACGGAGTTACAAAAGGAAGGATTAGGCGAAGCGACCTGGAACGGTCCGCCGCAGCGGGTAACAGCCCCGTAGCCGAAAACCCTTCCCCTCCAGAGTGGATCCTGAGTACGGCGGAACACGTGAAATTCCGTCGGAATCCGGGAGGACCATCTCCCAAGGCTAAATACTTCCTAGTGACCGATAGTGAACCAGTACCGTGAGGGAAAGGTGAAAAGCACCCCGGAAGGGGAGTGAAATAGATCCTGAAACCGTGTGCCTACAAGTAGTCAAAGCCCGTTAATGGGTGATGGCGTGCCTTTTGTAGAATGAACCGGCGAGTTACGATTGCATGCAAGGTTAAGCTGAGAAGGCGGAGCCGCAGCGAAAGCGAGTCTGAATAGGGCGCCAGAGTATGCAGTTGTAGACCCGAAACCAGGTGATCTACCCATGTCCAGGGTGAAGGTAAGGTAACACTTACTGGAGGCCCGAACCCACGCACGTTGAAAAGTGCGGGGATGAGGTGTGGGTAGCGGAGAAATTCCAATCGAACCTGGAGATAGCTGGTTCTCTCCGAAATAGCTTTAGGGCTAGCCTCAAGATTGAGAATCCTGGAGGTAGAGCACTGTTTGGACTAGGGGCCCATCCCGGGTTACCGAATTCAGACAAACTCCGAATGCCAGTGATTTATGCTTGGGAGTCAGACTGCGAGTGATAAGATCCGTAGTCAAGAGGGAAACAGCCCAGACCACCAGCTAAGGTCCCCAAATATCCGTTAAGTGGAAAAGGATGTGGCGTTGCTTAGACAACCAGGATGTTGGCTTAGAAGCAGCCATCATTTAAAGAGTGCGTAATAGCTCACTGGTCGAGTGACACTGCGCCGAAAATGTACCGGGGCTAAACGGATTACCGAAGCTGTGGATGGACATCGTAGATGTCCGTGGTAGGAGAGCGTTCTAAGGGCGTTGAAGTCAGACCGCAAGGACTGGTGGAGCGCTTAGAAGTGAGAATGCCGGTATGAGTAACGAAAGACGGGTGAGAATCCCGTCCACCGAATGCCCAAGGTTTCCTGAGGAAGGCTCGTCCGCTCAGGGTTAGTCGGGACCTAAGTCGAGGCCGATAGGCGTAGACGATGGACAACAGGTTGATATTCCTGTACCACCTCCCCGCCGTTTGAGCAATGGGGGGACGCAGAAGGATAAGGAGAGCGTGCCGTTGGTTGTGCACGTCCAAGCAGTGAGGCGTGGAATGAGGCAAATCCCATTCCTGATACGTTGAGCTGTGATGGCGAGAGGCCTAGCCTCGGAGTCCCTGATTTCACACTGCCAAGAAAAGCCTCTAGCGAGGCGGGAGGTGCCCGTACCGCAAACCGACACAGGTAGGCGAGAAGAGAATTCTAAGGTGAGCGAGTGAACTCTCGTTAAGGAACTCGGCAAAATGACCCCGTAACTTCGGGAGAAGGGGTGCTCTGGTAGGGTGTATAGCCCGAGAGAGCCGCAGTGAATAGGCCCAGGCGACTGTTTAGCAAAAACACAGGTCTCTGCAAAACCGTAAGGTGACGTATAGGGGCTGACGCCTGCCCGGTGCTGGAAGGTTAAGGGGAGTGCTTAGCGCAAGCGAAGGTGCGAACTGAAGCCCCAGTAAACGGCGGCCGTAACTATAACGGTCCTAAGGTAGCGAAATTCCTTGTCGGGTAAGTTCCGACCCGCACGAAAGGCGTAACGATCTGGGCACTGTCTCAACGAGAGACTCGGTGAAATTATAGTACCTGTGAAGATGCAGGTTACCCGCGACAGGACGGAAAGACCCCGTGGAGCTTTACTGTAGCCTGATATTGAATTTTGGTGCAACTTGTACAGGATAGGTAGGAGCCTTAGAGCCCGGAGCGCCAGCTTCGGGGGAGGCGTCAGTGGGATACTACCCTGGTTGTATTGAAATTCTAACCCACACCCCTGATCGGGGTGGGAGACAGTGTCAGGCGGGCAGTTTGACTGGGGCGGTCGCCTCCTAAAGAGTAACGGAGGCGCCCAAAGGTTCCCTCAGAATGGTTGGAAATCATTCGCAGAGTGTAAAGGCAGAAGGGAGCTTGACTGCGAGACGTACAGGTCGAGCAGGGTCGAAAGACGGGCTTAGTGATCCGGTGGTTCCGCATGGAAGGGCCATCGCTCAACGGATAAAAGCTACCCCGGGGATAACAGGCTTATCTCCCCCAAGAGTCCACATCGACGGGGAGGTTTGGCACCTCGATGTCGGCTCATCGCATCCTGGGGCTGTAGTCGGTCCCAAGGGTTGGGCTGTTCGCCCATTAAAGCGGTACGCGAGCTGGGTTCAGAACGTCGTGAGACAGTTCGGTCCCTATCCGTCGCGGGCGCAGGAAATTTGAGAGGAGCTGTCCTTAGTACGAGAGGACCGGGATGGACACACCGCTGGTGTACCAGTTGTTCTGCCAAGGGCATCGCTGGGTAGCTATGTGTGGCCGGGATAAGTGCTGAAAGCATCTAAGCACGAAGCCCCCCTCAAGATGAGATTTCCCATTGCGCAAGCAAGTAAGATCCCTCAAAGACGATGAGGTAGATAGGTTCGAGGTGGAAGCGTGGCGACACGTGCAGCTGACGAATACTAATCGATCGAGGACTTAACCAAACAACCGTACAGATTCTTGCATGGAATCAATGTCGTTTATCCAGTTTTGAAGGAACAAGAAAAGTTTTTGAAAAAAAGCTTGAAAAAACCAGTTATAATGGTATAATAAATCTTGTCTTTCAAAATAAAATCAGTCTGGTAATGATGGCAAAGAGGCCACACCCGTTCCCATCCCGAACACGGCAGTTAAGCTCTTTTGCGCCGATGGTAGTTGGGGGTCTCCCCCTGTGAGAGTAGGACGTTGCCAGTCTGATCAATTATTCCGAAGTAGCTCAGTGGTAGAGCACCGCACTGTTAATGCGATGGTCGTAGGTTCGAGTCCTACCTTCGGAGCCAATTTTGGAGAGCTGTCCGAGTGGCCGAAGGAGCATGATTGGAAATCATGTAGGCGGGCAACCGTCTCAAGGGTTCGAATCCCTTGCTCTCCGCCAGAAGATAAATTCCCAAAACATACGGCCCCTTGGTCAAGCGGTTAAGACACCGCCCTTTCACGGCGGTAACACGGGTTCGAATCCCGTAGGGGTCACCAATTTCATGGAGGATTAGCTCAGCTGGGAGAGCATCTGCCTTACAAGCAGAGGGTCGGCGGTTCGATCCCGTCATCCTCCACCATTTACTCTTACATAATCAAGGTTGTACAGTGCAAATGTAATTTGTGAATGATATATTATTATCGCGGGGTGGAGCAGTTCGGTAGCTCGTTGGGCTCATAACCCAAAGGTCGCAGGTTCAAATCCTGCCCCCGCAACCAAATGGTCCCGTGGTGTAGCGGTTAACATGCCTGCCTGTCACGCAGGAGATCGCCGGTTCGATCCCGGTCGGGACCGCCATTTTTATGTAACAAAGTGGGTCAGTAGCTCAGTCGGTAGAGCATTAGATTGAAGCTCTAAGTGTCGGCGGTTCGATTCCGTCCTGACCCACCATTTTTTTATGAAATATCTCCATGCCGGAGTAGCTCAACTGGTAGAGCAACTGACTTGTAATCAGTAGGTTGAGGGTTCAAGTCCTTTCTCCGGCACCATTTTAAGGTGGGGTAGCGAAGTGGCTAAACGCGGCGGACTGTAAATCCGCTCCTTCGGGTTCGGCAGTTCGAATCTGCCCCCCACCACCAGTTTTTAGGGGCATAGTTTAACGGTAGAACAGAGGTCTCCAACACCTCCGATGTGGGTTCGATTCCTACTGCCCCTGCCAATTTTAAAAATTTTATGATGGCGGTCGTGGCGAAGTGGTTAACGCACCGGATTGTGATTCCGGCACTCGGGGGTTCAATTCCCCTCGTCCGCCCCAAGTTTTCATTTCATTAATGCGTTTATAAAATAGTAAAGTGGCGGTCGTGGCGAAGTGGTTAACGCACCGGATTGTGATTCCGGCACTCGGGGGTTCAATTCCCCTCGTCCGCCCCATCTTATTAATGGGGTATAGCCAAGCGGTAAGGCAACGGGTTTTGATCCCGTCATGCCCTGGTTCGAATCCAGGTACCCCAGCTTTATGCGGAAGTAGTTCAGTGGTAGAACGCCACCTTGCCAAGGTGGAGGTCGCGAGTTCGAACCTCGTCTTCCGCTCCATTATTTGGCGGCATAGCCAAGCGGTAAGGCATGGGTCTGCAACACCCTTATCACCGGTTCGAGTCCGGTTGCCGCCTCCATAATGATTTGCCGGCGTGGCGGAATTGGCAGACGCGCGGGACTCAAAATCCCGTTCCTTCACGGGAGTGTCGGTTCGACCCCGACCGCCGGTATTATGAAAGGGCCTGCCTGCCCTTTCCAAAACCCCTTAACTGTGAGCAATCATAGTTAAGGGGTTTTTTGTAATTTTTATTAGTAGTTGAGGGTATTTGAATTGAGAATTATATTTTCCTAAGACTTTTTAAGTTCAATATAAAGCGAGTACCAATATCTTATGGAGTAGCTTATTATAAATTTACGGATACGTTATTTTCAGGGAACAGAAAAAAGCATTAAGAGAAAAATAGGTTTGCTTTTCTGCTGATCTTAGCGATATGTTTATCTACTCAAAACTAATGAATGAAAGTGAAAATAAATGCAGCTCTTATGTATACACAATCATTCAGAACCTTAATAATATATATCTTGTCGAGTAAACATGAGGATATTCTTCTCTGGCGATAAATATAAATGAGATTTTAAAGGTCTTGGAAGCCACAGCATTATTAGTGTTCGTTGTATTTACCCTTTTGTTGACTTTGTTTTGTACAGAATGAAAAAATACGTAAGTTTTAATTTTTCCTAAATCTTATATTAATAAAGTATTGGCGAGTGAAATAAGATGTGCTATAATAATTCTTGTCCGCTAAATCATTACTTGCCGGCGTGGCGGAATTGGCAGACGCGCGGGACTCAAAATCCCGTTCCTTCACCGGAGTGTCGGTTCGACCCCGACCGCCGGTATACAGCAAGTTTAGAAGCAAGGCCCTGACTTTATTGTCTGGGCCTTTTTTCTTTTTCCAAAAAGTATTTTCTGCTTCAGAAAGAAGAAAAGTACCCACCAAAAAAACCGATGAAAATGTTACTTTTACATCGGCTTCTATATTCAGATGCTCGAAGCAATCTGTTCAGTTATTTAGCGTGTTTACAGCTTACACGCTTGTTCTCTGGGGCGAACATTCCATCCGGATTTTTTTTAAAGAGCCACGCATGCAAATCGTAATGCTGGCCTTTAGATCCGTCGTGGTTATCCATTGGTCCCTGAAACTTCTCATTGAATAATTTTGGAGTTTTGTTAGTTTCCTCTGCAGGGACATACCATTCAGCGGCGACTAACTTATAGCTTCCATCTTTTAGTGGTTCATAAACCAGGATTTCAGGTTTTTTGATGTTAAGTTTCGCGTCATCTGCTCGGTTAGGTTTGATTAAGTGAATCCCCATATTCGGTACACAGGCTCCAGGTACTAATCCAACAAACCCTTCATCCAATGCGACATCAATATCCCGATACTTCTTAAGCGCTTTTTTGCTGATGGCTACTTCTTCACGGACACTGTACTTGTGATCATCGTCGTCGTGATGCGGATGGGCACTGACACTCGATAGAGAGGATAGACTGAGAAACGCGGCCATGAGAGCGACGATAAACTTTTTCACTTTACTCCCTCCTTGGTGTATTTTTGTTGTATGTATTAATAATATGTTTTTTCACCGTCAATTATAAACCTATATTTTAAAAGTGCAACATATAAGAATTAATAATCGAATTAATTTTAAGGGAATAAAAGTGTGGAACCAGTTATTAAAACGTTTGAAAACGTAAAGAAGCACTATGGTGAGAAGAACTAATGTATTCTTTATAGGAAGTGAAATAAAATGTTATACTAATCTGAATAAAAAGTAGACCAGTACATTCTAATAATTGAAAAGAGGGACGGTTATGCAGGCAAGAAATTGGCATGGGATTGAGGCGGCTGAACTGCTGAAGCTCTTTGGTACAGATATAGAGAGTGGGCTGGATGAAGAAGAAGTAGCCAAGCGGCAAGCGGAATTCGGAACGAACGAGCTGCCGGAGCCCAAGAAAGACCCGGCGCTTATCAAGTTTTTCAAGCACTTTAATGATGTGCTGATTTACGTGCTGCTTGCAGCAGCGGTCGTGACTTTGTTTTTAGGACATTATATCGATACAGCGGTAATTTTGATGGTGGTTGTAATCAATGCGATTATCGGTTATATCCAGCAAAGCAAAGCGGAAAAGGCATTGGACAGCATTCGAAAAATGCTGTCATTAAAAGCGACAACGCTTCGGAGTTCAGTTAGGAAGGAAGTGCTGTCAGCCGAATTGGTTCCTGGAGATATTGTGGTGCTTGCGGCAGGTGATCGGATTCCTGCTGATATCCGGATTCTGGAAGCGGACAATTTGAATGTTGAGGAATCATCACTGACGGGCGAATCGACAGCGGTCGAAAAAAATTCGGCAATGCTGCCGGATGATACAGGGCTGGGTGACCGTTTGAACATGCTGTTTGCGGGGACAACAATATCTTCCGGTTCCGGAACGGGAATTGTTGTGGCAATCGGAGCAGATACCGAACTTGGGAAAATCAGCTCTTCAATGGAAGAAGTAGAAGGATTGCAGACGCCACTATTAAAGCAGACGGCGGCTTTCGGAAAAGTGATTTCACTGATTATTGTCGTTAGTGCTGTTGTAATGTTTGGCATCGGCTACGTGTTCCATGATTACGAAACAGCCGATTTGCTGCTGGCCATTATCGGTCTGACTGTAGCGGCGATTCCTGAAGGCCTGCCCGCTGTGCTGTCCATCATCTTGGCGCTTGGCGTACAGCGCATGGCAGGGAAGAATGCTATTGTCCGCAATCTGCCATCTGTTGAAACTCTTGGAGCTGTCACGGTAATTTGTTCGGACAAAACCGGAACGTTGACGAAAAATGAAATGACCGTCACTTCGGTGATGCTGAAAGATAAAGAATTTTCCGTGACCGGAACCGGCTACTCGCCAAAAGGGACGATTCTTCATGACAATAAATCAGCAAATCTTGAAGATCATCCGGATTTACAGGAATTTCTGACAGCTGTTAAAACGGTCAATGAATCCTATTTAAGATGTGATGAACAAGGACATTGGGTCATTAGCGGAGATGCTACAGAAGGTTGTCTCATTACACTCGCTGAAAAAGCGGAAGATGTTGTAGACCGGCTGCCGATTCTGTCAAAGATTCCGTTTGACTCGAGCTATAAATACATGGCGGCTTTGGTCGACTACGGTGGCAGTAAATGGATATATGTAAAAGGGGCACCAGAGCGTTTATTGAAAATGGCCGATTTGGAATCTTTTGCTGGAGAAGGGGAAGGTTGGCATGACAAAATGTATCAGCATGCCAATAGAGGCGAGCGGCTGATGGGGGCTGCTGTCAAAGGAGTCAGCACTTCCAAACTCTCTATTGACCAGGGAGATATGGAATCTGGATTCAGGCTGATCGGATTGGCAGGAATTATCGATCCGCCACGGGAAGAAGTCATCGAAGCGATACAGCAATGCAAAAAGGCCGGGATCATCGTGAAGATGATCACCGGTGACCATAAGGATACAGCTGTCGCAATCGGGGCTCAGATGGGCATAGGAGACGGCAAGCGTGTACTTGAAGGCAGAGAGCTGGATCGGATGGATGACCGGCAATTGACGCATGCTGCATTGAATTACGATGTCTTCGCGCGCACCAGTCCAAATAATAAGCTGCAGCTGGTCAAAGCACTGCAGGCTGAAAATCATGTTTGTGCGATGACCGGGGATGGTGTCAACGATGCTCCTGCTTTAAAACGTGCGGACATCGGGGTGGCCATGGGGATAAAAGGGACGGAAGTATCGAAGGAAGCTGCTGGAATGGTGCTGGTGGATGATAATTTCAGTACGATTGTCAATGCGGTGAAAGAAGGCAGACGCGTTTACGACAATCTGAAGAAGACCATCCTCTTCATCCTGCCGACGAATGTTTCGGAAGGCGCTTTGATATTCGTCAGCATCCTGTTCGGCACGACTTTGCCGTTGACGGCGGTACAGATCTTGTGGGTGAATATGATTTCCGCAATCACCATATCGCTGGCAATCGCCTTTGAGAAGCTGGAGCCGGGTGCTATGGAGCGGCCTCCTAGAAAATCGAATGCTAAATTGCTCGGTCCTTATTATATTTTCCGTGTGGCCTTCGTATCATTTGTCATCTGTGGTGGAATTCTATTAATGAACAGGCTCTTGGCCGACCAGCAGGTGGATCCGGCGATCATCAATACAATGACATTGCAGGCATTGGTGATGTCGCAATTGATGTATTTATTCAATTGCCGGAGCGAAACAGAGTTTGCAGTGAACCGTGATTTTTTCTCGAATAAAATCGCGTTCTTGGTATCGGGCATCTTGATTGCTGTGCAATTGGCGGTTACCTACGTGCCCTTTATGAATATCCTGCTTGGAACCGTGCCGTTGGAAGCCCAGTTTTGGATATGGCCGCTTGTGATCGGCATGTCCGTCTTCATTATCGTGGAACTGGAGAAATGGGTTGTCCGCCAGTACAGAAAATCCGGGAAATTCCTTAAAACAGATACATAGCCGCTGCAGTTTTTAAATGGAAAGAAGGAGAAAATTGTGGATGCCAAAATTCAAAAGATTACACCGAATTTTTGGTTTGACATGAACGCTGAAGGACTGGTTCAGCGTTTCCTGGCAGGTGGTGCCGCTCGAGTTGAATCGGATGCTGGACGATACGGCAGAAGAGAAAGTGGAGTGGGTGATGGCAGCGCTGCTGCAGATGAAGAAATTGGACCTTGGTGAATTGCGGCGTGCATACGAAGGATGACAATTAAATGCAGTGGCTGTTCCCTCCTTATCGCTGTGGATGAGGTGGGAATTTTTCTGGTCTGTTTGAGTTGTTCAGCGCGGAGTTTTTGAGTTTCGATCGGGAAATGTGTATGCTGAACTAGAATCGGTGATTCTGCAGCAAAAAGGAGAATTTGATGAAACCTATACATAGCAATATTTTGGAGTTCAGAGGAAGCCATTACGACTTTGGAGTCAAGCAAGGCGAGCTGTTAAAGGATAGTATTACCTTAGACAACCGGACTAAGCAATGGCAGGCGAAGAGGCCTAGATTTGAAATAGATGTGCAGGACACGGAAGATGCCTACCGCAAGTTTGCCCCTGGAATATGGGATGAACTGACGGGTCTGCAGGAGAGCCTCGAATTGCCGATGGAAGACGTTTTGCGTGATTTCGGCGGCTTCCGGATCGACGCCATGCCATCCGGCTGCTCGATTGTTACGGGCCAGGATTTTATGGTCCGCAACTATGACTTTCATCCGCAGACCTATGAAGGGCGCTTCAGTCTGTTTCAGCCGGACGATCAGGGCTACGCCATCATTGGACCGACTTCACGCATTACAGGCCGCATGGACGGCATGAACGAAAAAGGTTTGGCGATGGGCTATAACTTCACACACCGGAAAAAACCCGGGGATGGGTTTGTCTGTTACCTCATCGGCCGCATCATCCTGGAAACCTGTGCGACCATCGACGATGCTGTGGCGTTGCTGAAGGAAATTCCTCACCGTGGATCGTTCAGCTATATCGTGACCGACCCAAGCGGTGAAACGCGCATCATTGAAGCGAGCCCGCGTGCGGTCGATGTCCGGATCAGCAATGTCTGCACCAACCATTTTGAAATCCAGCAGCATGAAAACCGCAATTACCTCAAGGACTCGTTTGGCCGGCTGGAAGCCATCCGCAATCAAAAAAGCCAGACCGAGGATGCACTGCAGGCGTTCCGTCTGTTCAATGATCCAGACAAAGGAGTCTTTTCAGAGTTGTATAAAAGCTGGGCAGGGACCATTCATACCTCGCTTTATTTGCCAAAGGAAAAGAGTGTCTGGTTTGCGCTTGGCGGTAATCAGCCCCCGACCGTTTTCGATTTCGGCAGTTGGCTGCAGGGACAAAATCTGGACGTCCAGAAAATACACGGAACTATCGATACAGAAATCGGATTTGCCCATATGGACAAGCAGTTTTTATCTAAACAAGAAAAAGGCGCCAGCATTTAAATTGCTGAGCGCCTTTCGTTTTATAGTTCCACCATATGGGCAAATGGCAGATGTGTATCAATTTTTCCATTGATGCGTTTGGCGTAAAGCCTTTCGCCTTGCAGCCATTTCTCAAAATCCAGCATGAGCGGCAGGCGGTCCGGCCCGATGGCGAATCCGACTTCCAGGCTCTGCTGGAAATAAGAAGCGGTATGGAGTGTACCGGAAGCCGTGCTGTATTTTTTCGAGAAGACCCCTTTATCCGAGTCATTCAAGAGCCGAAAAGCACTATAGGCATCAATTTGATTTTGCTGCTGCGACAGCATCATCTGTTCTCTTCTGCGCGAGTCATCTGTCTGGTAGCGGTTTTCCTCCACCAGCAATTCAAAATGATTGGTGGAAACAGCAGATTCACGAACCACCACAGAACGCGGGGAGGCTTCGACCACCACTGATTTTCCGGTGCGGTCCAACAGCACATAACTGAAAGAGCGGCGATGCGGCAGTTCTTTCAGCAACTCCACTGCGTCGTCGATCGTGGCACAATTCTCTAAAATCAAACGGCCGATCATATTGCAGATAAAGCCGTCTTCCGAATTTCGGCGATTAATGAAATTATAGCCCATCACTAAACCTTTTTCGTTCATGCCATCGGTCCTGCCCGTGATCTGCATGGTCGGTCCGATGGTCGCAAATCCGCCGTCAGTCGGCTGGTATAAGGCAAATCGCCCTTCATAGCCTTCAGGTGAACTGTCGTAGTTGCGGACCATGAAATCGGATTCGGTATAAATAGAGCAGCCGCTCCGCGTGTATTCCAAATAATAGCCGCCGAACTCGCGGATGGCGTCATGCATTGGCCAATCCAAGGCTTCGGCCAAGCCGTTGATTTCTTCCCAAACTCTCGGTGCTAATGTCAGCAATATATTTTTGGCGCGTTGTTCGTCTATGATCAAATGGCGGCTGGAAGCCTTTCGCTGCTTTTTACGATTGGGGAGAATCAATGATTCCTTCAGCAATTCTCCCTGCATCCGGCCAAAATCGTAATGGCTTCCCCGAAACTGGACAATGTCGCTATGCACTCGTTTCACGTGTCAATCCCTCTTTTATTCATCAATGTAAGAAGAGTTTACTGCATCCGTGGATGAATGAAAAAGAATATGCTTATAGTTGAAGTTTGTAGAAGTTTTAGGATAAAAAGACATGCAGATAGGCGTCGCTCCGGGCGCTTTTTGAAGCTAGCCGGTACTCGTGGATTAAGTTAGGGGGAGGGGGAGCATGGCAAATAGAAAAAAATTCCGTGAAAATAAAACGAAAAAATAAAAGCATGTATCAATAAATCAATAGAACAGCAAAAAGACCGGCCTTCTCTAAGTCGAGAGGCCGGTCTTTCAATCCGTAAAGTTAAACCACATAAAACTCAGCATCTCCACCGTTGATGGCGGTGAACATATTGGAGGCAGCGGTCAGCAGCTGCAAAGCCGTATCCCTGTCCATGGATGGGCGCAGATAAAAGATATGTAATGCGTTTTTTGTCTGTTGGGTTACTGCTGTCCGTTTAGAATCAACGTAGGGGCTGCCGAACGCGCCTTCAGCATCTTTGGATACCAGAATGCCAGTCAGTGTGTTGACGCGGTTATTCAGGCCTTCGTAGCGGTCTGCGCTGGTGCCAACCGTGATTTCAACATCGCCTTCCAGTTTGTCGGCATCATAGAGGCCGAGCGGGATTTCGTATTGCAGCGACAAGAAGCTGTTCATGTCTACAGCTGAATCGACTGTCGACAAGTAATTCTGCTTTTTGACGCGCCGGTACAGCGCTTCCGCAGACGGGCGATAACGGCTGGGATCGGCCCCCAATGCTTTCCAGATCAATTGCCATTCAAGCAGACCAGGAAAATCCGTCAGGTCTTTTTCTTCCAAATCAAAGTACAGCTGCTCCTGAAAAAGCTGGAGACGGCCTTTTAACATTTGAGGTGAATCGGAAACGGTGATATTGTTATAATGAATGACGCCAATTTTAAAATCGTTTAGAATTTCATTTATTTGAGGATCGATTGTCAGTTTCATTGCAATCTTCCTTTCGCCTAGGGGTTTTTATTATCGTATCATAGAATTGAGTGAGGGGTTACGACATGAATCTTGACCAGTTTCAAAAAGAGCTTGTTGCGTATGCCTCGGAAATCGGAATTGATAAAATCGGCTTTGCTTCTGCAGAACCTTTTTATAACTTAAAGCATCAATTGATTCGCCAGCAGCAACTGAACTACCAGTCCGGTTTTGAGGAATCGGACCTGGAAAAACGCACGCGGCCGGAGCTATTGCTGAATGAAGCCGTCAGCATCATCGCCATTGCCATCGCCTACCCGTCACGGATGGCGGATGCACCGCAGGGGGTCAAAGGCGCGCGCCGTGGAATCTTCTCCCGTTCGTCCTGGGGCAAGGATTACCATGCGGCGCTCAGGGAGCGGCTGACGCTGCTTGAAGCATTTATTGCTGCACATTACCCAGAAGCGCGGATGCGGTCGATGGTCGATACAGGAGAGCTGTCTGACCGGGCAGTGGCCGAACGCGCCGGCATCGGCTGGAGCGCAAAGAACACCAATATCATCACCCCGGAATTCGGTTCGTATGTCTATCTCGGCGAAATGATCACCAATATCCCGTTCGGTTTTGATGAACCGATGGAAGATCAATGCGGCGACTGCCGTTTGTGCATCGATACCTGTCCGACAGGTGCCATTGTCGAAGGCGGGCAGTTGAATGCCCAGCGCTGTATTTCGTTTTTGACGCAGACCAAAGGGTTTCTGCCCGATGAGTTCCGTGGCAAGATCGGAAACCGGTTATATGGCTGCGACACTTGCCAGACGGTTTGTCCGAAGAACAAGCGCAAAGCCAATAGGATCCATGCAGAGTTCGAACCGGATCCGGAAATCGCCAAGCCGCTGTTGGAGCCGTTGCTGACCATATCTAACCGGGAATTTAAAGAAAAGTTTGGATATGTGTCCGGTTCGTGGCGGGGCAAAAAGCCGATACAGCGAAACGCCATTTTGGCGCTGGCCCATTTCAAAGACACATCCGCGGTTCCTGCATTGATCAATTTACTGGAAAATGACGAGCGGCCGGTGATCCGTGGCACTGCGGCATGGGCAATTGGTAAAATTGGAACGCTTGAAGGCCTGGAGGCGTTGAAACAGGCCGAGGAGAAAGAAAAAGAGTTAGAAGTTCAAGAGGAAATTCAAAAAGGATTGGCATTTTTTGCTGAAGGATTGAAAGGATAAGTGACTGTTTTGGCTATTCATATTGTGTTGTACCAACCGCTGATTCCGGCAAATACAGGAAATATCGCGCGTTCATGCGCAGGGACGGGAGTAAAACTGCATCTCATACGCCCGCTCGGATTCTCGACAGACGATAAGATGCTGAAACGTGCCGGACTGGATTACTGGGAGCATGTAGATATTCATTATTACGACGATCTGCAGGAGCTTTTTGACCGTTATCAAGACGGGGAGTTCTACTATATTACGAAGTTCGGGGCGCAGCCGCATACATCATTTGACTTTTCGGAGAGAGAAAAGGAGCATTTCTTCGTTTTCGGACAGGAAACGAAAGGGTTGCCGAAGGAATTGATCGAACAGAATCCGGATCATTGCCTGCGGATTCCGATGAATGATAATATCCGTTCGCTCAATTTGTCGAACACAGCAGCGATACTGATGTATGAAGCCCTGCGCCAGCAGGGTTATCCTGGCTTGGAATAGAAAAAAGGACAGCGGATTCCGCTGTCCTTTTGTACTATTCTCTTTCGTTTGTTCCAGGCTTGTCATCGTATCCAGCAGTGAAAATAGCTACTAGGAACGAAACACAAACACCTAAAATAAGGATTAAGTTCATAAATAATGACCTCCTTGAAATGTGCATCTTTGTTTAGTATAGCTTACAATCGGGAAAAATGAAATATGTACATCAGCTGAAATGTGGATAATCTCTGACGGTCTGAAAAGGATAGATCCAGAAAGGAAAATGAAACCTTTTCGGTGTTCATCCGTATAGTATTAGATAAGAAAGTTAAAGAAGGGATGATAACGAATGAAAATGAAAATTTCTGTCGCTTTGCTTTGGATTACAGGTCTGGCCGAAGCGTTTCTTGCGATTCCGTTAATTGGTGGGGGTTTTGTCATTAGCACCGGTTATACGGCTTTAGGTGTTATGTTCGTACTTCATGCGATAACATTGTTCTTCTGTTTCCGTGAGTATTCACCAAAATCAGGATCGATTCTTGGAATCATCACAAGTCTGATTGCCTGGATTCCGGGTATTGGTTGGGTGTTCCATTTGATTACAGCAGCCGTCTTGTTGATTACAGCAGCAATGTCAGGTGCTAGAGCGCGAATCTAAACAAAAAAACCGCCAATTGGCGGTTTTTTTGTTGCAGCTGATTAATGGGGCGCAATCAGCAATTGAATGGCAAACAATACAGCGAATACGTAAAGGATCGGATGGACCGATTTGCCTTTGCCTTTAAAGATTTTCATCAAGGGATAAGAGATGAATCCGAAAGCGATGCCAGTTGCGATGCTGGAAGTCAGCGGCATTGCCAGGACTATCAGGAACGCCGGGAACGCTTCGTCGAATTCTTCCCACTCAATGTGTTTGACCGCACCGATCATCAAGCTTCCGACGATGATCAATGCCGGTGCCGTTATCGCTGCCACATTGGACAAAGCTCCGACCAAGGGGCCGAAAAACGCGGCGATGATGAACAGCACGGCAACCGTCAAGCTGGTCAGTCCGGTCCGTCCGCCGGCAGCAACTCCTGCTGAAGATTCAACATAAGCGGAAGTCGGGCTGGTCCCAACCATGGCGCCTGCTGTGGCTGCGATAGAGTCGGCCAGCAAAGCTTGGCGCATTCTCGGCATTTTATTGTCTTTCATCAAGCCTGCCTGTTTGGCCACGCCGATCATGGTGCCGGTCGTATCGAACAACGTCACCAACAGGAACGAAAAGACGACCCCGTAGAGTCCGAATTCAATCACCAGCTGGAGCGCTTCAACGGGGTTCCAGATCAGGATGCCTTCAGGCAATGATGGCAATTGCATCAAGCCGCCTTCGAACTTTAATTGGCCGGTGAAAAAGGCGACGACTCCGGTCACGATCATTCCGTAAAAAATTCCGCCATGGATGTTCAGGGACATGAAGATGACTGTAATCAACAACCCAAGCAGGGTCAATGCTACAGGCGGGGAAGTCAAATCTCCCAAACCGACTAGATTGGCTTCATTGGCGACAATCAAGCCGCTCAGCCGCATGCCGATAAACGCAATAAAAAGGCCGATGCCGGCGGTGATGGCATGCTTCAGGTTTTCAGGAATGGCCTGGATCAAGACTTTTCGCATCGAAGTCAATGACAATAAAACAAAAATGAGGCCGGCGACAAATACTGCCGCAAATGCGGTTACATAGTCGATGGCGCCGTTTGATCCCAGCACCATGGAAGTGAAATAAGCATTCAACCCCATGCCCGGCGCAATGGCGATTGGATAGTTGGCGGCCAACGCCATCCAAAGCGTACCGATGGCAGCAGCGATGATCGTTGCCAAAAATACTTGGTCAAATGGAACGCCTGCAGCACCCAAAATGACGGGATTGACGATGACAATATAGGCCATTGTCAGGAAAGTCGTCATCCCTGCAGTAATTTCGGTCTTTATAGTGGTATTGTTTTCTTTTAAATGAAACATAAGGGGCTCCTCCCAAAACACGAACGATTTTAAATGACAACCTATATATTATTCGTTTTATTGGCAGAGTGCAAGAGTCTTTCGGGAAATCCTTAAAGTCGAATTTATTGCACATTATTTGTACAATGAAAAAGAAAGGATGATGAAAATGAAATTAGCAATCGACTCAACAAAAACTTTACATAATGCAGTAGAAATGCCGCGCTTTGGTTTAGGCGTATATAAAATGACTGATAAAGAGGCGGCAGTGGAAGCCATGATCACCGCAATTGGTGAAGGCTATAGAGCGATTGACACGGCCACGATTTATGACAATGAAGCGGAAGTGGGCGAAGCGGTGCGGAATTCCGGCGTCAAGCGGGAAGAGCTGTTCATCACTTCGAAAGTGTGGAATACAGACCAGGGCTATGATGAAACACTGCGCGCATTTGAAGCTTCTTTAAAGCGTCTTGGCTTTGATTATTTGGACCTTTATTTGACGCATTGGGCGATTGAAGGGAAGTACGTGGATACATACCGCGCCATCCAGCGCCTCTATGATGAAAAGCTGGTCCGTTCGATCGGCGTTTCCAATCACCAGCAGCACCATCTGGAAAAGATCCTGGCAACCGCCAACACCAAACCGATGGTCAATCAAATTGAATTGCATCCCCAGTTGACGCAGGAACCACTGCGGAGCTATTGTGCTGATCACGACATTGCGGTAACTTCCTGGTCTCCACTGGCGCGTGGGCGTCTGTTGGAAGATCCGGTGCTATCGGAAATCGCCAAAATGCATGGCAAGTCGATTGCACAAGTCATCATCCGCTGGCATTTGCAAAGTGATCTGATTGTCATCCCGAAATCAGTGACGCCGTCGCGCATCAAAGAAAATGCGCAGGTATTTGATTTTTCTTTATCGCAAGAAGAGATGAACGGGATTGACGGGCTGAATCAGGATTGGCGCAGCGGAACACATCCAGACGAAATTAAAGCATAAGAAAAAGCAAGTTCCCCGAAAAGGAACTTGCTTTTTTTATCTTGCTGAATCTTCGACAACGACTTTTTCATTGGTGAATGGGTGGATAAACGACATGCGGAAAGCATGCAGGTGATAGGCGCCGTCCTGTGTCGGCGGTCCGTCGTACAGGGTATCTCCAACGATCGGATGGCCGATATGGGAAAGGTGGGTACGGATTTGGTGCGTGCGTCCTGTTTCAAGCGTCAGGTGAAGCAAAGATTTGCCTTCCATTTGCTTCAACACGCGGTAATGCGTCACGGCGCTTTGGCCCGTTTGGGAAACCATGCGGCGAGTCGGGTGATGGCGGTCACGGCCGATCGGGAACTCGATGGTGCCGGATTTATTATGGACTTTGCCTTTGACGACAGCTTCGTAATCACGAACCAACTGTTTTTGTTCCAGCATGCGGTCCAGCACGTTTTTAGCGACAGGATGTTTCGCAACCATCAACAGGCCGGAAGTTCCCTGGTCCAAGCGGTGGACATGCTCGCCGTACGATCCGCCGTTGCGGATGATGTGGCCAAGGATGGCATTGATGAAAGTATCGGTTTGTCCGACTTCATTGGGATGCGTAGCCATGCCTTTCGGTTTGCGGGCCACGATAAAGTGATCGTCTTCGAACAGGACGGGAAGCTCCACATCGTGTTTCGGCTCATAAGGAGAGTCGGCAGGCGGCAAGTCGAACTGCAGGATCGTGCCTGCTGGCAATGGCTCTTTCCAGATTACTTCCTGGAATTTTTCATTTTTGACGCTTTTGGCCATACGCATTTGATGGACCACTTTCTTGCCAAGGCCCCATTCGGTTCTCAGCAATTCTTCGACGGTCATGCTGTCATCTTTGATTTCATAACTCCAAGTCATCTGGTTTCCTCCATAAAAAAGGATCATGCGCAAGGCACATGATCCTTTTGTCAGTTATTTTTTAACTACATCGTTGAAAAATTGTTCAATATTCTCTTTCGGCTGTGCGCCGACCCAACGTGAAACTTCTTCGCCATTTTCGTAATGGATCAGTGTTGGTGTAGCTTCGATCAAGTATTGCTGCCAGCCCTGTTCATACTCTAACAGATTATACTGCAAAACGTCTATATCCATGTCTTCAGCAACCGGCATTAAAACAGGTGTGGTCTGTTGGCAATACTGGCAAGTCGGGCTGTAGAAATAAACCGTAGTCGGATCGCCGCTGGCAATCTGTTCGTCCAATTCCGCTGGCAGGACAATGTTCTGGTAGTTTTCATCGTCCAACTGGTCGATTGTTGCCTGTTCCAAATCTTCTGTATCATACGGGTTGTCCGCCAATTTGTCATCGTTTGCCTGATTCGTCAAAAAAACGATTCCCGCAAAAATGACAATGACAATTCCCGCAATGATCAATAATTTCTTCATTTTTATTTTTCCTCCTTAAGGGACTTCCATAAATAAATGCTCATTCCGGCGATCAGGATAAATGCAGTCAACGCCAAAAATGGAATGGTGATGAATCCGAGAAGATTGATATATTCCCCTGTACATGGGACCTGTCCGCAGGATGGCGCCGAGTCTGCCAAAAAATCGAGCTTCTGCAAGCCATAATGGTAAAGGGAAATCCCTCCGCCAACGATAGCGAAAATCAGCGTGGTCGCTGCGATTCGAACATTCTTCTGTACATAGGCGACTCCAATGACGATAACCAGTGGATACATAAAAATGCGTTGGATCCAGCACAGTTCGCATGGGGCATAGCCGCGAATTTCAGAAAAATAAAGCGAACCTGACGTGGCAATAAGAGCCACCACCCACATGGAAAGCAAAACATTTTCCTGGCGTTTCGTCATTTGGTGTTCCCTCTTTTCAAAAAATACTTCCATAGAATTATAAATGTTATCGTGGTACAAGTAAAATAATATCAACCTGCGCTATATTCCTATATAATAAAGTTTGAAACTTTTGTGAAGGAGAGCTGTACTGTGGCAGAACAATTCGATTTATCCCATTTTGAAAAAAGCATGATCATTCGTGAAATGAATTATGCAGATATAGATGCCATTCTTGAAATGCAGCGTTTATGCTTTCCTGGAATGGATCCTTGGAAAGAAGAACAATTAAGAAGCCATTTGGGAGTTTTCCCTCAAGGCCAGATGATCGCTGAATTGGACGGCACAGTGATTGGCTCCTGTTCGAGTTTGTTGATTAACTTTGATGAATACGACGACCGCCATACTTGGGATGATGTAACCGATGCCGGGTACATCACCAACCATAATCCCGACGGCTATAATATGTATGGCATTGAAGTCATGGTGCACCCGGAATACCGCCGGATGAAAGTTGGACAGCGTTTATATGAAGCCCGCAAAGAACTTGCGCGCGAATTAAACTTGAAGTCCATCATCATTGGCGGGCGCATTCCGAACTACCACAAGCACGCGGATGAAATGTCGCCGCGGGAATATGTGGATTCTGTATCCCGCCATAAAATCTATGACCCCGTTTTAACATTCCAGTTGATGAACGGCTTCCAATTGATGCGCATCAACCCGAATTACCTGCAGGATGATTTGGCATCAGGCAAATACGCCACTCTGATGGAATGGAATAATGTCGATTACAAGCCGATATCCAAGCGCCATTTCAAAACCAGTTTGCCGGTCCGGATTTGTGTCGTGCAGTATTTGATGCGCGCCATCAAATCATTCGACGATTTGGCCAATCAGGTTGAATATTTTGTGGACGTCGCTTCAGATGCCCATTCGGATTTTGTGGTATTCCCTGAAATCTTCACGACGCAGCTGATGTCATTCCTAAACGAGCCATCGCCGAGCCAGGCAGTGCGCAAATTGACCGAATATACGCCTCAGTATATCGAGTTGTTTACAGACCTTGCTGTCCGTTACAACGTCAATATCATCGGAGGATCGCATTTCGTCAAAGAAGAAGACGATGAAATCTACAACATTGCGTACTTGTTCCGCCGTGACGGGTCCATCGATAAGCAGTATAAAATCCACATCACACCAAATGAACGCAAATGGTGGGGGATTTCTGCAGGAGATTCCGTCCGCGTCTTTGATACCGACTGCGGTAAAATCGCCATCCAGATCTGTTATGATATCGAGTTTCCTGAACTGGCGCGAATCGCGACAGATATGGGCGCGAATATCATCTTCACTCCATTCTGTACGGAAGATCGCCAAGGCTATCTGCGTGTCCGTTATTGTGCACAGGCCCGCGCAGTGGAAAATCAAATTTATACCGTCATTTCCGGAACTGTCGGCAACTTGCCGCAAACCGAAAATATGGATATCCAATACGCTCAATCGGGTATTTTTGCTCCATCCGATTTCGAATTTGCACGCGACGGAATTGTCGGCGAAACCAATCCCAACTTGGAAATGGTGCTGATTGGAGACGTCGATTTGGAAATCCTTCGTCGTCAGCGCCAAAATGGGACAGTCAAGCAATTAAAAGACCGCCGCCACGATGTTTACCGAGTAGAATACAAAAAAGACTAACCATAGCCGCTCCCAAAAATGGGAGCGGCTTTTTTTTTGATTATTTGCTAAACTAGAGGCTAACCTTAAGAATTTAGTTAGATAAGGCGCTTCAGATTCAATCTTCGCAGGAATGCGCAGTTGGTTTGTAGAATAGCTACAGGTGAGGGTTATTAGTTCAATTTATATCACTAGGGATGGAGGAATATATATGTCATGGAAAGAACGCATCAAACGGTGGATGGACCACGAAGCAATTGATGAAGAAACACGGCAGTCACTGACTGTCCTTATGGAAGATGAAAAATCAGCGGAAGATGCTTTTTATCAGGACTTGGTTTTTGGCACCGGAGGAATGCGCGGTGAAATTGGACCCGGCACAAACCGGATGAACGTTTATACCGTACGGAAAGCTTCCCAAGGAATCGCCGATTACATAAAGCAGAACGGGGAGTTGGCGATGGCACGCGGAATGGTCATTGCCTATGACAGCCGCCGCATGTCTCCTGAATTTGCGGAAGAAGCGGCACGGACATTTGCAGCGAATGGAATCCACACGTATTTATACAGCAGTACACGGACGACACCCCAGTTATCGTTCAGCGTGCGCTATTTGAATGCATTTATGGGCATTGTCATCACTGCGAGCCACAATCCGCCGGAATACAACGGCTATAAGGTCTACTCGGAAGACGGGGCCCAATTAAACCTGGAAGACGCTGACCGTGTCATCGACTATGTCAGCCGCGTCGAAGATGAACTGGCCATCGTCAATGATAAATTTGATGAATCGTTGCTGGTCCGGATCGATGAAAAATTGGATGAAGCTTACCTGTCTAACGTGCTGACTGTGCAAGAACATGCAGCAAGACCGATTTCAGCGGTCTTTACGCCGCTTCATGGAGCTTCCGGCGCAACAGTCAAACGGCTGCTGGACCGTGCGGGCTATGATCAGATCACCTACGTAACAGAACAAATGGAACCTGATGGTGAATTCCCGACGGTGAGTTCTCCAAATCCGGAGGAAAGCGAAGCGTTTGAATTAGCGAAGGAATATGGCGCAAAATCCGAAGCCGATTTGCTGATTGCCATCGATCCTGATGGAGACCGCGTCGGCATCGCAGTTTGGAACGGCCGGCAATACGAATTGCTGAACGGCAATCAGACCGGAGCTATACTGATTGAATATTTGCTGAGCCAAAAACAGGAAAAAGGCACTTTGCCGACAAACGGCCGGATCTTCAAAACCATCGTTACATCAGAATTCGGCCGTGTCGTAGCTGAATCCTATGGAATTGGCTGCGAGGATGTTTTGACCGGCTTTAAGTTCATTGGTGAAAAATTACGCCATAACGATGCAAATCCTCAATTTGAGTTTTTATTCGGCTATGAAGAGAGTTATGGCTATTTGATCCGTGATTTTGCACGGGACAAAGATGCGGTGCAGGCAACTTTACTGCTTGTCGAAGCGGCATCCTTCTATAAGAAACAAGGCAAAAATTTGTTGGATATTCTGGTTGAGCTGTATAACCGGTTTGGCTGGTACCGGGAATCGCTGGTATCTGTCACCAAGAAAGGCATAGATGGCGCACGGGAAATTACCGAATTGCTGGAAGGTTTGCGGAAACGGCCGATTCAGGCGCTTGCTGGCATTCCCGTGGTATCTATTGAAGACTATGAAACCCAGAATCGTATTTTTGTCGATTTGGGCACTAACGAAAAAATCGAACTGCCACAATCAAATGTCATCAAATACTTTTTGGAAGACGGCTCATGGGTATGTGTTCGCCCAAGCGGCACTGAACCGAAAGTAAAGTATTATTTCGGAATCACAGCGGCAACCCAACAGGAAAGCGATGAAAAGCTGGAACTCCTGAAAGAGTCATTTTTGGAGGAAGTCAATAGCCGGTAATTGTTCAGCTCCCTGAAAAGGGGGCTTTTCCTTTCTGCTTTTGGCGGCTTCCGCTTTTCTCAGAGCTACACGGGCGCTTCCGCTTTTCTCGGTGTCTAGACTCCAGCACCCAGCTCTTTGGGTCATAAGCCAACCTGACTGGCCAGTTGCAAGTGCCTAACTCTTCGGGTCATAAGCCATTTCAGCTGCGTGGCAAAGTTCGCCACACTGCTAATCTGTCTTATGCCAGTCAGAGCTGACCAGGCACTTTCACTTTTTTTCCTGTGCGGCTGAAAACATGCCGCTTCGCCGGTCTGTCTTATGCCCGGCAGAGCTACACGGGCGCTTCCGCTTTTCTCGTACAAAAGTCCGAGGGAGGAAATTTTTAAAAAAGTGTATGGTTAAATCAGGATGAATGAGGTGAATGGGTATGGTGATGAGCGAGCCCTCCAATATAACGCTACTGAAAGAAATAGCCGAGTTGCTCAATGAAGAAACGGATATGGTGCGCATGCTGGATGGTGCCATCCGGAAACTATTGAGTGCTTCGACTTTTGAGACCGCCTGGATTTTCTTTATTAATGAAAAAGGGAAACATCAATTGGTGGCGCAGGCGAATCTGCCGGCTCCTTTGGAAGACAATAATTGCCGTCATCTGCAAAAAGGCGGCTGCTGGTGCGTCAAGCGCTACCATGATGGGGACCTTGATAAAGCGTCGAATATCATCGCCTGCCAGCGCATCGAAAATGCCATGCCTGCAAAAGCACGGAAGCAGGGCAGCATTACGCATCACGCGACAGTGCCCCTGCAGTCGGGGAAAGAAAAGTTCGGGCTGTTGAATATCGCAGCACCGGACACTGTCGGTTTTTCAAAAGATGAGTTGGCTCTTTTGGAATCGGTAGCTTTTCAAATCGGCTCAGCGATCAAGCGGATCGGATTGACCAAACAAGAGCAGGAATTGGCGCTCGTCAAAGAACGCAACCGATTAGCGCGTGATTTGCACGATTCGGTCAACCAATTGCTGTTTTCGGTGACATTGACTGCCCGGGGAGGCGTGGAGATGTCGGAAGATCCTACTGTTCAGGAAACTTTCCGCGATATCCAACACCTGACCCAGGAAGCGTTGAATGAAATGCGGGCGTTGATCTGGCAGTTGCGGCCAAAAGGGCTGGAAAGCGGGTTGCTTGATGCCATTAAAGGCTATGGTGAAATGCTTGGGCTGACAGTTGAAACAAAAATGACCGGCGTCATCCAATTGCCATCGCGCATCGAGGAGACTTTATTCCGGATTGCGCAGGAGTCGTTGAACAATGTACGGAAACATGCCGGCGTCAATAAAGTCGAATTGTATTTGTCGGTCACTGCCACTGATGTCTTATTAGTATTAAGAGATGAAGGGCGGGGGTTTGCTTTTGACCATAATGTCAACCTGCCGTCCATTGGCATCCAAAGCATACGCGACCGCGCCAATGCAGAAGGCGGAACAGCCGATTGGTCCAGTGAAATCGGCAAGGGAACGGAGATTCTGGTGCGGATTCCGTATTAATGGAGGAGTGAAGAACATGGTGAAAGTATTGATTGCCGATGACCATCACGTGGTCCGGCGAGGCTTGCTGTTCTTTTTGAAAACACAAAAGGACATAGAAGTGGTGGGGGAAGCCGTAAACGGCAAAGAAGCAGTGGAAATGGCTGCGGTCCTTCAACCGGATATCGTCCTGATGGATTTGGTGATGCCGATTATGGATGGGATCCAGGCAACCCGGCTGATCAAAGAACAGTTTCCGGATATGATTGTCCTGATGCTGACCAGTTTTTCAGACCAGGATCATGTAGTGCCAGCGATTGAAGCGGGAGCAGCGGGCTATCAACTAAAAGATATTGAGCCGGACGAACTGGTGGCTTCGCTGCGCAGTTTGATGCGCGGTGAAAATACTCTTCATCCGAAAGCATCGTCCGAGCTGATGAAAGCTCCGGCTGAACCAGCGCCGCATACCTTAAACCAGCTGACGCCGAGAGAACAGGAAGTGCTGGCCGAACTGACAAAAGGCAAAAGCAACCGTGAAATCGCTTCGGCATTGTTTGTCACTGAAAAGACGGTGAAGACCCATATTTCCAATATCTTTATTAAATTAGTCGTTCAGGACCGGACGCAGGCGGCGCTTTATGCCGTTAAGCACGGGCTGACGGAACCAGGAAGAAATTAAAAAGAGTGCAACGGAGGTTTCCGTCGCACTCTTTTTTATCGTTTTTTCACCGGTCGTTTGCGGCTGTCTTTGGTCACTTGTTTCCATTTGCTGCGTTCGGCTTTCTGGGCCGCCACATCGCTTTTTCTTTCCATATGGGCAAGTTCACGCTTCAGCTTCAAGTAACTCCTGTAACGTCCGGCATCCAGTTCGCCGTCTTGGAGTGCTTCTTGAACGCGGCATCCCGGTTCATCATGATGGGCGCAGTCTCGGAACCTGCAGGCTAGCGCCAAATTTTCCACATCGCTGAAGCCTGCTTCGACACCTTCTGAATAATCCCCGAGTTGAAATTCGCGCATGCCGGGAGTGTCGATCATCAATCCGCCTTCGGGCAGCAGAATCATTTCCCGGTGGGTGGTTGTATGCCGGCCTTTGCTGTCGTCTTCCCGGATGTCCTGGACCATCATGCGCTCGCTGCCGGACAGTGCATTGATCAATGACGATTTTCCGACGCCTGATGAACCAAGCAAGGCACCGGTCTTTGAACCGGCCAACTGTTGCTGGAGCTCATCAATTCCTTCGCCGGTCAAAGCGGACACGGCATAGACGGGAACGCCGAATGCCACCGCTTCAACCTGGCGCAGATAAGGTCCTGTGTCGGAGCATTGGTCTTTCTTCGTCAAGACGATAACGGGGTTTGATCCTGAATCCCAAGCCGCCAGCAAATAACGTTCAAGGCGACGGACATTAAAGTCATGATTTAAGGACATTGCCAAAAAGACAAAGTCCACGTTGACGGCAATCAATTGGATATCGGAAGTTTCTCCGGCGCCTTTTCTTGAAAACTGTGAAGTGCGGGGCAGTACTTGATGAATAATGCCTTTCTCTTCGCCTGGCATCTGTTCGGCTATGACCCAATCGCCGACACACGGGAATTCTATGCGGCTATGCTGATGACGGTATTTTCCGGACAGTGAGCAGAGCCATTCCCCATTGGTTGTTACAACACGGTATAAATTTTTATGTTCCAAAGTGACGCGGCCAGGGATTCCTGGTGCAGTTATTTTTTCCTGCCAGCTGGAGTTCCAGCCGTACTGTTCAATCTTCGTCAATGTTGTTTCCTCCTAATTATGCAAAATAAAAAACCACGGATGCGCGCAATTCGCAGTCCGTGGTCCCCAGGCATAATGGAAGAAGCGTATCGTCAGCGATACACAGAAGGAGACACTATAGACTGGAATTGCGTATTCAAAAATAAAATAGCCATAATACCTCACCTCTTTCTTCAAGTTAATTTAACCATACTGCATGGCAATTTGAACGTCAAGTTATTTTTCTGAAGATTGGATATAAAGGGTTTGGAGTTTGGTTTCAAGCTGCAGGATCCGGAATCCGGATAGAAAATTTTTTCGATTAAATAGAATGAAGACTTGCATTTATAAAATGAGAACGCTAATATAATGGTAATATTCTGAACATACTAACTGGTTAGTATCGTGAAAGGGGACTACTGATTTAAAACCGCACGGAGAAAAAGAAGATGAAGAATTTCGGTGAGGAGCAGGGAAAAGCTCGCGACATCCTGCTTGAGTTTATGTGTACGCCAATCTGTCCAATGAGGTGAGAAAATGTCGAAACAAGAAAATATGACCATTCCAGTAAGAACTGGGGAAGAATTAGACTATCCGGCGCTTGAAGATTTTCTGCGCCATCACATTGAGGACTTGCCATCAGGAGAATTGAAAGTCCAGCAATTTAGTTCTGGCCATTCGAATTTGACATATGCACTGCAAATCGACAGCTGGGAGGCGGTTCTCAGGAGGCCGCCGCTGGGACCGGTCGCACCAAAAGCGCATGATATGGAACGTGAATTCAACATCTTGTCTGCACTTCATCCTGTTTTTAAGACGGCTCCAAAGCCCTTTGTATTTTCAGCTGATGAATCCATCATCGGCAGTCCTTTTTTTGTGATGGAAAGGCGGCATGGCATCGTATTGGACACAGAGTTTCCAGAAGGAATTGAAGTGACAAAAGATCTGGGGCGAAAAATTTCAGAGAAGATGGTCGATACACTTGTCCAACTTCATGCGTTGGATTATAGAAAAACACCACTTGCAGACATGGCAAAGCCTGAAGGGTTTATGCAACGCCAAGTAGAAGGCTGGATAGGGAGGTATGAACGTGCCCGAACCGACGATATTGAAGGTGTAGAGCAGTTGAAAGAGTGGTTGCTGACGAATATTCCGATTTCCCAGGAACCCGCCATCATCCATTATGACTTCAAACTGAATAATGCGTTGTTTTCAGAAGATTTTTCCGAACTGACAGGATTGTTTGATTGGGAAATGACCACGGTTGGGGATCCGCTGGCCGATTTAGGAGCGGCTATGAGCTATTGGATTCAAGCGGATGATCCTGATCTATTGAAACACGGGCTTGGCAAAGCGCCGGTGACGGTGCTGGATGGATTTTATAGCCGTGAAGAATTTATCGCAAGCTATGGAGAGAAAAGCGGGCGAGACGTTTCAAATATGAACTTTTATTTGACATTCGCTTATTTTAAATTGGCTGTGATCATTCAGCAAATCTACTATCGCTATAAAAAAGGACAAACCCAGGATTCACGCTTCTCCCATTTTGATCAATTTGTCAAAAGTTTAATGCAGCACGCGTGGATGACAGCGAAAAGGGAGTGAATCGGTGCCGAGACTTCATGTGTTATTGAAAAAAGAAGAGATTGATGATGCCAAAATGCAGGAAGATAAAACAGTGGTGATATTCGACATACTGCTGGCGACATCGACCATCACAGCCTGTTTTTGGCATGGAGCAAAAGAAGTGGTGCCGGTACTGAACAGTGATGAAGCACTTCGTGAAGCAAAAGGAAGGCCGGCCGACAGTTTTTGCTTGGTCGGGGAATACAATGGCAAGACGATTGAAGGTTTTTTGGATCCCAATCCATTGCAGTTAAAAGACCAGATCCGTGGCAAAACGGTAGTGCTGTCAACCACAAACGGAACGGTGGCAATTCGGAAATCTGCTGTGGCAAAAAAAGTGTATACCGCTTCTTTGCTGAACGGCGAGGCAGCAGCAAGAAAGATAGCAGCAGACCATCTTGAAGATACGATTGTCGCTGTCTGTTCAGGGTCGGGCGGGGAGTTTTGCATGGAAGATCTATACGGCGCGGGTTATTTTGTGGATTGCCTGATGACCCTTACAGACAATTGGGATTTAACGGATTCGGCAAAAGCAGCTCGTATTTTTTACCGTTCGAATACGGAACATGCACAAACGATTTTAAAAGATTCACGTGTCGGGAAAATGCTGATGCGGAATGGATTTGAAGAAGAAATCGATTTTATTGCCAACTGTGGGTTGATCGATAGCGTGCCATGGCTGAAAGACGGGAAATTGGTCATCGAGTAAAATTAGAGGAGGAAACAGAATGGAAAACAAACATTTAAACATTAATTTGCAAGGGGCAGTATTGTCCCTGCAATTGAATCGTCCAGACAGCTTGAATGCATTCAGTCCCCAAATGATTGAAGGCTTGTATACCGAAATAAAAAATGCGGGCAGCAATCCGGAGATTAGAGCGGTCATCCTGTCAGGAGCAGGCAGGTCTTTTTCAGCGGGTGGAGATGTGAAGACGATGGGGCAAGCGGGATCTTCAGAGACCTATGAGCATATCGGCAAATTGAACGAATTGGTGTTGGCGATGCGGGCGCTTGAAAAGCCGATCATCGCAGTGGTTCATGGCTTTGCAGCGGGAGCCGCTTTTAACCTGGCTTTGGCAAGCGACATCATCTTAGCGGCTGAAGACAGTAAATTCGTTATGAGCTTTTCTCAAGTGGGATTGATTTCAGATGGAGGCGGTTTGTATTTTCTTCCGCGTTTGATCGGGCCTTACCGTGCCAAGGAATTATTTTTTAATGCACAGCCGATCACTGCTGAAACTGCTCATGAATGGGGAATCGTCAACCATTTATATCCGCTGGAGAAGCTGGAGCAAGAGGCTGTCAGCTTTGCTGAAAAACTGGCAAACGGACCGGCAAAAGCATTCGGGCTGCTGAAAAAAATCACCGATCAATCAGCGACTGCCGGATTGGCGGAAATCCTGGAACAGGAACGGATCACACAAGCGATGATGATCACTACCGACGATCATTTGGAAGGGGTCTCTGCCTTTAAGGAAAAGCGCAAGCCGGTGTTTAATCAAAAACAGCAGGTATTATGAGTGCAAGGAATAAAATATAGGAGTATTTGGTAAATTTGAACGAGGTGAATCGATTGGAGGAGGGGTATAGAAAAGAAAAAAGGAGGAGTGGCAATGACTTCAAATCGTGCCAATGAATACGGTTTGTTTACAGATCAATTTACGCAGAACCCTTATCCAGCCTATAACAAATTGAGGGAAGAGGACCCCGTCCATGCTGTGCGTTTTCCAGATGGCCAGAACGGCTGGATGGTGACGCGCTATAAGGATGCAGAAGAAGTCCTGAAAGATCCCCGTTTCATTAAAGATATGTCGAAGATTTATGGAGGCAGCATGGACATGTTGAGTGTCTTTACGCAGAACATGCTGTTTTCAGATCCGCCTGACCATAAAAGGCTGCGCGGCCTTGCCCAAAAAGCTTTTACCCCTAAAATGATTTCGGGCATGCGCGGCAGGATTCAGGAAATAGCAGATGAGCTGCTCACGGCTATGGAAGAAAAAGAGCAAGTCGACTTGATTGATGAATTCGCTTTCCCTCTGCCGATCATCGTCATCTGTGAAATTTTAGGTGTACCATCGGCAGACCGCGATAAATTCCGGCTTTGGTCCGACTCACTGATTGAAGGCACCAGCGGGGAACTGGGGGAGACAGTCTATCAGCACATGAATGAATTTGTCCAATACCTGGGGCAATGGTTCGCGAAAGTTCGGGAGCATCCTGGAGATGATCTCATCAGCAGCCTGATTCAGGCGGAAGAAGAAGGAGACCGCTTGAGTGAACGGGAGCTGTATGGCGTGGTTACCTTGTTGATTATTGCTGGCCATGAAACCACGGTAAATTTAATCGGCAATACGGTGCTGTCCTTATTGGAAAATCCGGAGCAGCACAAGCTTCTGGAACAGCAGCCCGAGCTCATCACTCAAGCCATCGAAGAGTCTTTGCGCTTTAATGGACCCGTGGAATTCAGTACGTCGCGATGGGCGGGGGAAGATTTCGAATTTCAAGGCAAACAAATGAAAAAAGGCGATTTGGTCGTAGTGTCGCTGAATTCTGCAAACCACGATGAAGCGCAATTCGAAGACCCTGACCTATTTAATATCGAGCGCGAGAAAAGTCCGCACTTGGCATTCGGCAAAGGAATCCATATGTGCCTTGGAGCACCTCTTGCGCGTTTGGAAGGGGAAATTGCCATCGCCAGTCTGCTGAAGCGGTTTCCAAATATGAAACTGGCTGCAGACAGCAATGAATTAAATTGGCGGCCGGGCATGATTGTCCGCGGCGTCAAAGAGCTGCCTGTGCTGCTCAAATGAATAGGAGAGAAAGGGCTGGAGTGCATCCAGCCCTTTTTTGTTTGTCCAAAAGCCATCACGGGAAAGGGAGTTAGAAAGGCAGTTACAAGAGAGGGGATTAACTATGAAGTCACTATCGTTTTGGCTGAAGGAAAAATTGTGGCTCACTCCCGCATTGTATATCGTGATGGCCGTTCTCCTATCGATCACGTTCTTCTACATCGATCTTTTGTATATTGAAAGTCTCAAGCCCTATATCCCTTCTATTCTTTTGACGAATGTCGATTTGGCGAAGACCATCATGGGGAGCTTGTCAGGTGCTCTTTTGACCATGACCACTTTTACTTTTTCCACGATCCTGGTTGTCTTGACCATGTATTCGTCTCAATTTTCACCAAGAACATTGAAAAACTTCATTCACGACAAAATCACTTGGCGGGTATTGGGGATTTTTCTCAGCGGCTTTATCTACAACACGTTATCGCTGCTGTTTATGAGAGACGATTTGTATTCCACTGATGTGCTTTCCACGTTCGTCGGAATTGTCATCGCTTTTTTCTGTCTTTCCACGTTCGCTTATTTTATCCACTATATTGCTACCAATGTGCAGGTCGGCCAGCTGGTCAATGAATTGATCGGCGATACAGAAAAGGCCATCTCTAAACTTAAAGAACTGCAGGAAAATGAAAACAGCAAAGAAACTGTATGGAATCCTGTTGGCATCAAAGAAACGCACTGTGCTGAAAAAGAAGGCTATATCCACTATCTTTCTTTTGGCAAGCTGGTGGATTATGCGGAGGAGCACAAGCTGAAAGTGGAGATCCTCGTCCAAACGGGAGATTATGTCTACGAAGGAAAACCGATTTTCCATGTATTTAAAACCGGGGAGGCCAACGTGTCTGTCGCTAATTTCTACTCGCTCGGCACTTCCAGGACTTCGGAACAGGATCTCGATTTCGCGATTCAAAAACTGGTGGAAGTAGCGCTTCGTGCCATATCTCCAGGCATCAACGATCCGAATACAGCCAATGAAATCATCCTCCGGCTGGGTCGTTTGCTTGGCCAGTTGGGGCAGCTGAAAACAGGTCCGTTCCTATTGGGCGGAGAAGAAAAAGGAGAACGGGTCTTGTATCGTTTTCCTACATACAAGAATGTATTGTACAAAACCTTTTATCAAATAGCCCACTATGGAAAAGAGGACATTTCGGTATTGATTTCCATTATAGAATCGTTGATTGTCGCTGCAGAACTTGTGCCGAAGCGCCATCACGAGGAGTTATGGGACACGCACGGCTATATTCTGGAAGCTGTCGATACCAAAGGGTTGAAATCATTCGATCGGGAAACGCTGCAGGAAAAAATCGATCAACTGGCTGAGGCGACTGGCCAGCATTCCTATAATATTTTGTTGACTGAGAAGGGCTGATGGCGATTCTGCGGGAAGCGCCATTCATAAAGGAGGGAAATGATGCAGAACAACCAATTGTTTGAAGGAATCGACTTTTTACGGAATTTGTCTGTCGGCGAATTTCTGATGTTCTTTATTTACTTGGCTTTGATCCTTCTTGGGAAATCCCTGCTGCTGTTTCTGATGAGAAAACTGATTTCCTCCAAAGATTTCAAAGAACGGATTTATCCTGTGATTGAAGATGTGTTGAATTGGCTGGTGCTATATGGCGGTATCCTTTTCTTCCTGTTTTACTTTTCCAAGGAACAATGGCTGACTTTGGCTTTTTATGAGACAGAAGGGGTGGAAATCTCCATTCTGCTGATTGTGGTGGCAGTAATGATTGTGACTTTTGCCAGCCGCCTGATAAGGGCGTTCAACCATTACGTCATGCCATTTGTCTATGAACAGTTTAATGTGGACATCGGGATGGGCTATACCATCAACCGCTTGTTGTATTACGTGGTGATGTTCCTGGCGTTGGCCATAAGTTTTACCACGGTCGGCCTCGATTTGACGGCCCTCGGATTTGTATTCAGCGTCCTCGGGATCGGCATCGGGTTTGGTGTACGCAATATTGCCGCCAATTTCGTTTCCGGCATCATTATCTTGTTTGAACGGCCGATGGAGGTCGGGGAAATGGTGGAAATCGATAAGAAAATCGGGCGGATCACCAAAATCAAGCTCAGGTCAACAGTCATTGAGACCTTGAAAGAAGGTACATTGGTAGTTCCCAATCAATATTTCATCGAACAGATCGTCAAAAATCGTTCCAGTGCCCAATTATATGCACGGGTTGTAGTCAGTGTGGATTATGGCAGCGATACAGAAAGAATCGAGCGGATTCTGAAAGCCGCAGCTGTCAAGGCAAGCCATTTAATGAAAGGAATACCGGAAAAAGAACCGGATGTCCGGTTTATCGATTTTCGGAACTCGGCACTCGATTTCCAGGTGGAAGTGCAAGTAACCGACGTCGAGATGAAGGAAAGGCTTGAAAGCCGGATCCGCCATGCCATTGCAGAAGATTTTATCGAAAATAAAGTGAAGTTGGCACAGACGATATACGAAAGGCAATAAAAAGTCCATGGCTGTTGAAGGCCATGGACTTTTTAGGGTTTTTAAAAAACTATTCGTCGAAGTCGTCCTCTTGAGCGTAAGTAAAGGAATAATCCGGTTCGATATGGACCAGGATGACGCAATGAGGTTTTACTTTCTGAATTTTTCGTTCGATTTCTTCTGTAATCCAGTGGCTTTCTACGACATTCAGGTTAGGGGCCACGCTGACCGTTAAATCGATGAACATGACATTGCCATGATTCCGTCCTTTAAAGTCGCGCAACGTGATGACGCCGGGCACTCTTCGGACCAAAACAGATAATGTCTCCACCTCGTCTTCATCAAAGCCATCCGTCAAGGTGATGACAGACTCCTTGAAGATATCCAGAGCGGTCTTGATGATGATCAACCCGACAATGAAGGCTGTGATGACATCCAGAATCGGCGCACCGAAAACTGCACCGATGATGCCAATGCCGGCGCCGATACTGACCAGTGCATCGGAACGGTTGTCATAGGCTGCTGCACGGACAGCTGTACTTTTGATTTCCCTGCTGAGTTTCAAATTATAGCGGTAAACGGCATACATCACGACTGCTGAGAAAAAAGCGATCCAGGCAGTAATCAGCGATGGCGCTTCAGCTACGGGTTCGAAAATCGACCGGACAGCATTGCTCAGAACCTGCAAGCCGATGACGGCCATAATGAAAGAAGCCAGAAGCGAGGCGATGGTTTCTGCCCGAAGATGTCCGTAATGATGATTTTCATCCGGCGGCTTCTGGGAAATTCTGAGGCCGACGAGAACAGCGATCGATGCAATAATATCTGTCAGGTTGTTAAAGCCATCCGCTTTCAAGGCTTCGGAAGAACCCCAAAAGCCAAAAATCAGTTTGAGGGCACTGAGGAACACATAAGCCCCAATACTGATCCAGGCACCTTTTTCCCCTCTGCGTAAATTTGTATACAAGTCCATAAAGTTTCCCGCCTCCAAGTTGCTGAAACAAAGTGAAACGACCCTCATAGGAGGGCCGTTTCACTTTCTTTATTTAATATTTTAGCTGTTAGAATATATAGTTGAGTGCATGCATATGAATTGCGGTGTTCTACATTAGAAAAGTAGACAAGGCAAATGTTGCCAAACCGTCTTTTAATAGTATCAATGTCTTTTCAGGCATTGTCAATACCGAAAAGATTCTGTAATAGAGCCAGTCATAAATTTTACAAAAATTTAATGTTGAATCATATAAGCAAACAGTTATGCTTATAGATAGAATCTTTAATTTAAAGGAGAGAGCTATGGCTAAGAAAAGGAACACCTATGCAGAAATTTTAAAAGCTTCGACAAAGCTGGGGCTGACGTCCTTTGGAGGGCCGGCAGCGCATATCGGTTATTTCAGGGATGAGTATGTCACCAAAAGAAAGTGGCTGGACGACAAGGCTTACGCAGATATAGTGGCGCTTTGCCAATTCCTTCCGGGACCGGCAAGTTCTCAGGTGGGGATTTCCATCGGCATGCTGCGGGGCGGCATATTCGGCGGATTTTTATCCTGGTTCGGATTTACGATGCCTTCAGTCATCCTGCTGCTGTTATTTGCACTTGTCGTCACCAATGGTTCGTTTGACAGTGGATGGATACAGGGATTGAAAATTGTCGCCGTCGCAGTTGTTGCGCACGCTTTGTTGGGGATGGGGAAAAGTTTAGCACCGGATCGGCAGCGGATTGCCATTGCAGTTGGAGCGGCGATTCTGATCTTGCTGATTCCCACAACGTGGGCTCAAATTGGAGTGATTATTGGAGCGGGTATCCTTGGGTATGCCATTTACCGAAAAGAGAAAGCGCCGGAACCGGTCAAACTGGTGTTGAGCTTCGGCAAAAAGACCGGCATGGCAGCTTGGGCCGTTTTTGCCGCTTTATTGATCGGCTTGCCGCTGATCCGTCCGTTTATTGAATCCACTTCGTTTGCGATTTTTGATATTTTCTATCGTGTCGGTTCAATCGTCTTCGGTGGAGGGCATGTGGTGCTGCCGATGCTGGAGCGTGAAGTGGTGCCGGATTGGATGACGCCCGATGCCTTCATTGCCGGCTATGGTGCCGCACAGGCCGTTCCGGGTCCACTCTTTACCCTGTCCGGCTATTTGGGGCAATTGATGAATGGCGGATGGGGAGTGGTGATTGCTGTGATTGCGATGTTCCTGCCGTCATTTCTATTAATCATTGGAACATTGCCTTTTTGGAGCATCATCCGGACAAAATCAGGTGTGCAGGCAGCCCTGAAAGGGGTTAATGCAAGCGTGGTCGGCATCTTGCTGGCCGCTTTATACGATCCTGTTTTCACTTCTGGAATTCGTGGGCCTGTCGACTTTGCCATTGCGATAACCGCCTTCACAATGTTAGTCTATTTTAAACTGGCCCCGTGGCTTGTCGTACTGGTGACGGCGGTGCTGGGTGCGATCGCTTATGCGATTTAAAGGCTAGAGGAGGATGGCAATGGTGACGAGCAAAGAAAGAGATCAACAGGATCCGTTAGCGAATTTTAAACAGGAGTTTTTTGTGGAAAAGGAAACGGTCTACATGGATGGCAATTCACTTGGCTTGATGTCCAGACGTTCTGAAGCAAAATTGGAGGCCTTGATGGACAGCTGGAAGACATTCGGAATTGATGGCTGGACAGAAGGCGAACATCCTTGGTTCACCTTAGCGGAAACGATGAGTGCACGTGTTGCACCCTTGGTCGGGGCTGGAGCGCATGAAGTGATGGTGACTGGATCGATTACATCGAATATCCACCAGATGCTGTCGACCGTGTTTCAGCCGACGTCCGAGCGTTCTGCAATCATCGTGGACAGCTTGAACTTTCCTTCGGATATCTATGCAGTGGAAAGCCACCTGCGTCTGCGAGGACTGGATCCGGCTGAGTCGATGCGCAAAATAGGGAGCAAAGACGGCTATACGCTGGAGCTGAATGATATTCTCGAACAGCTGAGGGACGATGTGGCTGTTCTGCTGCTGCCGTCTGTGCTGTACCGGAGCGGCCAGTTGTTGCCGATCCGTGAAATCACGGAAGCGGCCCATCAAAAAGGCATTCTGGTCGGGTTTGATTTGGCACATTCGATTGGTGCCATGCCCCATAATTTGCACGAAGACGGAGTGGATTTTGCCGTTTGGTGCCATTACAAATACATGAATTCAGGACCGGGCGGAACCGGCGGACTTTATTTGCATGAACGGCATCACGACTTGCTGCCCGGCAATGCCGGCTGGTTCGGTTCTGATAAAACACGCCAATTTGATATGGACCATGAATTTTCGAAAGCACCGGGTGCAGGCGCCTATCAGATCGGTACACCGCATATTTTCAGCATGGCTCCTTTACTGGGAAGCCTGGAGCTGTTCGAGGAAGCGGGTATTGAAGCAATCCGACAAAAATCGCTGCAGCTGACCCGTCTGTTAAGGGAGTTGGTTGGACATCAAGTTCCTGAATTGATCGATGTTACCCCTAGTGAAGACGAGGCACGAGGCGGCCATATCGCCTTTTCCCATCCGGAAGCAGCACGGATCTGCAAAGCCTTGAAAAGAGCTAAAATCATTCCGGATTTCCGTGCGCCGAATATCATCCGCCTGGCACCGGTCGCTTTCTACACATCGTTCAGCGACGTAGAGAAAGTAGCAGAGAAATTGCAGAGCATCATGGACAATGAAACCTATAAAAATTTCAGCAATGAACGAAATGTGGTGGCTTGAATGGAACCTAAAAAAATCATTGATATTTCCATGGAATTGAGCAATGCAACCCCGGAATGGCCAGGAGATATGCCGTTCAGCTATGAACTGTCCGTCACCAAAGAGCAAAGCGGTTCAGTCAATGTCGGGAAGCTGCAGTCCAGCACCCATATCGGCACGCATGTCGATGCCCCTTTCCATTACGATGATCAAGGCATCCAGATCCACGAGCTTCCGCTGGATATTTATTTATCAAAAGCCCAGGTCGTGGATGTCAGCGGATTGAGTACAATCAGCGCAGCGGATTTGGCTACGCTTGAAAAAGGCGTCACGACCTTATTGCTGAAAACTATGTCTTGGACAGACCGCAGCAAATTTCCTGAAAAGTGGCCAGTATTTGATGAGTCGATTGCAGAATGGATGGCTGACAATGGCGTGAGGCTCCTTGGAGTCGATGTGCCATCCGTGGATCCTGAAACCAGCAAAGAATTGCCGATGCATCAGGCAATGAACCGCCATCAGCGATTTATACTGGAAGGCATCGTATTGGATGATGTGGCAGCAGGGGTCTACCGATTAGCTGCCTTGCCGCTAAAGATAAAAGGCGCAGAAGGCAGTCCGGTACGGGCAATACTTTATATCTAGAAAAGCGGAAGCGCCCGTGTAGCTCTGCCGGGCATAAGACAGACCTGCAGTGTGGCGTTCTTTGCCACGCAGCTGGGTTGGCTTATGACCCAAAGAGCTGGGCGCTGGAGCTAGACAATGAGAAAAGCGAAAGTGCCTGTTCAGCTCTGACAGGTGTAAGACAATCTGGCAAAGCGGCATCTCTTCAGCCGCACAGACGGAGTGGCTTACATCCCGAAGAGCTAGGCACTGCAACTGGACAAAGAAAAGCGGAAGCGCCCTTCAAATCTATACAGTTTCAAGGAAATGATAAAAAAATGATATTTCCATGAACCACAAATAAAACCTTCACCAGAATTACTGGTGAAGGTTTTATACGTAATCTGAGCGGAAATAAGGCTCCATGCTTTTTATATTCATGGCAATCTCATCGCAGATCTCTTGATAAAGTGCCCATTGTTCTGTACTGTCTGTGCTGCGAAGCTCCGGATTGCGGATGTCCCAGCGCAACAGTTTTTGGCTGGGCAAGTCAGTTGGAATGTCTCCCTGCTCCAACTCTCCATCATGCAGAGCGATGATCAGGTCAGCTTCGCCCACTTCTTCCGGGTTGTAGGTCCGTACTTCAACGGGCGGCAAATCCAATATGACTTCTTTCATCACTTCTAAAGGCATGTCATTGAAAGAGGATTGTGAATCCTGTGTCCAGGCAGCACTGCGAATATCCCAATCAGGAAGCATAAGCCGATTAGCCCAAATTTCGGCCATTAGACCACGATCTTGGTGGGAAGATAAAAAATAAACAGTATGTCTTGGCATGGGTGATCCCTTCTTCCTGTTGGTCAAACCGATTTTTTGCTACTAGTAATCTTTACCCATCCATTAAGGAAATAAACTACTAATTATGTGATGGAATTGTGATAATTATGTATACTGAGACGGAAAGATCCGATTTCCCGGCAACTAGACAATTGCCGGGAAATCGGATCTTTTATTTGACTACCAATATCGAACTTGGTGAATCCTTGATCAGTTTTTTGCTTACGGATCCAACAAAGAATTTTTGCAAGCCTGATTTTCCGCTGTTGCCGATGACCAATAAATCGATTTTCTGTTCTTCGATAAAAGCGGAAATCGTCTTGGCCGCATTTCCTTCCAGTGCTAAGACAGATGCTTTGATATCATGTGCATCCAGCTGCTGTTGAATGGAATTATGCATGTGCTTGGAATATTCGACTACTGTATTATCATAATCTTTCGGGGGACTGAAGCCCTCGTCTCCGATTCCAGGAGGCATAAACTGTGCATAATTGCTGTCCACATTAGCTGAAACAACAGGAGCTGAAGCATGGCCTACATCCATATAGCCAACGCTTTCCCGATAATCTTCATTGACATAAATAACTGAAAGCTTGGAATCCGGCAATGCTTTGACAAGTTCCACTGCTTTGTCGAATGCAATCCGGCTTCCGTCAGACCCATCATACGCCACTGCGATATTTTTATACATTTCCTTCACCTCACCCTGATTCTCTTAGTTCTAAATTACCCTCGAACCTCAGAATGAAACATCCGTTATTTTTTGGAAAGAAAGTATTTTCGAAAAATGTTGACAATTCAAAAAAGACTTTGGTACTCTTGAATTAACAAATAAAAGGAAATGGAGGTTTTGATAATGAAAGGGATCCAAACTGTTAAGAAAATCATTTTAATATCATTATCAGATCCTCCTGTATTTTTTTCCTGAGCTTATTTCGGAAATAGAAGTATTCAGGACAGGTCTGTAAAATTGTCCTGTTTTCATGAGCGTACGCCCATAAACGAGGCGTGCGCTTTTTTATGGTTTGAACAGTTTTTAGAACTGTTTAGATGGATGGAAACTACAAACTCAGCAGGGATTTCTTCATCCCCACTGACCGTTCAAGCAGGATGAAAATCGAGGGGGAGATGTTCGATATGAGGCAGCTGCGAGACGATTAGCGGATTTGGAAAAAAGAAAGAAGGCGTAAATAATGTTTGATGTGTTATGGAAATTAAAATGGTTTTTTAAAGAAAATTGGCTGCGGTACACCACGGCTGTTGTTCTGCTATTCATTGCAAATATTTTAGAAATTATTCCGCCTTGGCTGATCGGCGTTGCCATTGATGCCATTGCGCAGGGAGAATTGACTGCGCAGCTGATGTGGCAGTATATCGCTGTGTTGGCAGCAGCCATGGTATTGGCTTATTTGATTAATTTTGTCTGGCAGTACCAGTTATTCGGCGGAGCATATGTCATTGAACGCCAGCTTCGTTCCAGCCTGATGGGGCATTTCCTAAAAATGACTCCGACTTTTTACGAGAAGAACCGGACAGGTGACTTAATGGCACGTGCCACTAACGACTTAAAGGCGATTTCGGAGACAGCGGGATTTGGCATTTTAACATTAGTGGACTCCACTTTGTATATGGCGACCATCATAGTCGCCATGGGTATGCTGGTTTCATGGGAATTGACGTTCCTGGCAATGATTCCATTGCCTATCATGGCAATTATCGTTCAAATACTGGGCAAGAAAATCCATGTCCGCTATATGGAAGCTCAAGAAGCATTCGGTGATATGAACGACAGCGTGCTGGAATCTGTCGGAGGCGTTCGAGTGATCCGGGCATATGTCCAGGAACGCGCTTCTGAGCAGCAATTTGCGGATATGACGGATGACGTCTACGAAAAAAATATGGCTGTGGAACGAATTGACGCATTGTTTGCGCCGGTCACCAAGGTGCTGACATCCATCAGCTATATGATCGGGCTCGGCTACGGAGCATTTTTAGTCGCTGATGGAACGATGACCCTTGGCGATCTGGTCGCATTCAATGTCTATCTGGGCATGATCGTTTGGCCGATGTTCGCCATCGGGGAACTGATCAACATCCTGCAGCGGGGAAATGCTTCCCTGGACCGTGTCAATGAAACATTGGATTATCCAGAGGATGTCACGGATCCGAAAGAGCCTGCCAAAACTGGCCGTCCAGAACGCATCGGCTTCAAGGATTTCAGTTTCACTTATCCACAATCAAGTTCCATCAATCTTCAAGGCATCAATTTATCAATGGACAGTGGACAGACGCTTGGCATTGTCGGCAAGACAGGCAGTGGGAAATCGACTTTCGTCAAGCAATTGATGCGGGAATATCCGACCGGACAAGGGTCCATCCTCATGAATGGCATCGAATTGAAGGAATTGACGAAAGATCAATTGCGCAGCTGGATCGGGTATGTGCCCCAAGACCACGTCTTGTTTTCACGGACCATCCGGGAAAATATCCTGTTCGGCAAATCGGATGCCAATGAAGATGAACTGATTGAAGCGCTTCGCCTGTCTTCCTTCGAAAAGGATCTGGCATTATTGCCAAGTGGACTGGATACGCTCGTCGGTGAAAAAGGAGTGGCATTGTCCGGCGGCCAGAAACAGCGGATTTCGATCGCACGGGCATTGATTAAAAATCCGGAAATCCTGATTTTGGATGACTCATTGTCAGCGGTAGACGCGAAAACAGAAGCGCGCATCATTGAGAACATCCAAACAGAACGTTCCGGCAAGACGACGATCATCACGACGCACCGGCTGTCGGCTGTAAAGCATGCCGATTGGATTGTGGTGCTGGATGATGGGAAGATTATAGAAGCAGGAACTCATGATGATTTGCTGAAAAAAAACGGCTGGTATAATGAACAATTCCTCCGACAGCAAATCGAGGAGGTGTAGACATGGGGACAGGAAAACGATTAGTACACTATGCACTGAATTTTAAAAGCGTTTTGATTGCCGGATTGGTGATGCTGGCGATTGCAGTGGCTGCGGATCTCGCAGCACCGCTGATTGCCAAGGAAATCATCGATAACCACATAGCAGTTTCAGGAGACACAGTAAACTTTGAACCGATTGCTTACCTGCTGGCTTTGTTCTTTGTATTGGCGATCGTCACCGCGATTTTCCGCTACTGGCAATCCATTCTTTTGCAGAAAGGGGCCAACCGGATCATCCGGAAGATGCGCAATGATGTTTATGAACACACGCAGACCTTGCCGATCCGCTATTTTGATAATCTGCCGGCGGGCAAAGTGGTATCGCGCATCACCAACGACACAGAAGCAATCCGTGATTTGTTCGTGACGGTATTGTCTCAATTTGCGACAAGTTTCATGTATATGGGCGGCATTTATGTTGCATTGTTTTATCTCGACTGGAAAATGGCAGCCATGACATTGGTGCTGATTCCACTGCTTTATGTCTGGATGCTGGTCTACCGCAAATATGCGGCCCGCTACAACCACATCGTGCGGGAAAAAGTCAGTGAAATGAACGCCATGATCAATGAGTCGATCCAGGGGATGACGATCATCCAGGCATTCCGCCGGGAACGAAAGATGAAAGATGAATTCGAGGAAATGAACGATGAGCATTATAAATACCAGAAGAAATTATTGGTGCTTGAAGGAGCGGCTTCCTATAATTTGGTCGGCGTGCTGCGGTCCATGACCTTTATCTTGTTTGTCTGGTATTTTGGCGGAGCTTCCATGTCGGGCAGCGCAGTGGTTACAGTTGGTGTGCTGTATGCGTTCATCGACTACATCATCCGTCTGTTCAATCCGATCAGCGGCATCGTCAATCAGTTTGGCCGCCTGGAACAGGCATTAGTGGCTGCTGAACGGGTATTCCGATTGCTGGATCAAAGCGGCGAGCCTGTAGTGGATAAAAAGATAGCACGCTATCAGGGCAATGTCCGTTTTGAGAAAGTCTGGTTTGCCTATAAAGAAAAGGAATATGTTCTGAAGGATATTTCTTTTCAAGCGAAGCAGGGGGAAACAGTAGCATTGGTCGGCCATACCGGCTCGGGCAAAAGTTCCATTATGAACCTGCTGTTCCGCTTCTACGACGTCAGTGAAGGAGCCATAACGATCGATGGCATCAATATCAACGAGATGCCAAGGCAATCGGTAAGAGAACACATGGGCATTGTGCTGCAAGATCCTTACTTGTTCAGTGGAACGATCGAGTCGAATGTCACGCTCGGAGATGAGCGGATCACCAGGCAAATGGTGATTGATGCCTTGGCCGCAGTTGGCGGCGATCGGGTATTAGACCATCTGCCGAAAGGAATTGATGAGCCGGTCGTGGAAAAAGGCAGCACGCTTTCTTCCGGACAGCGGCAATTGGTGTCTTTTGCACGGGCACTGGCGTTCGACCCGGCGATTTTGATTTTGGATGAAGCAACTTCCAACATCGATACGGAAACAGAAGAAATCATCCAACATGCCATGAATGTATTGAAAAAAGGCCGGACGACATTTATCATCGCCCATCGTCTGTCGACAATAAAAAATGCCGATCGCATATTGGTATTGGAAAAAGGGGAAATTGCAGAAGCGGGTTCCCACGAGGAATTGATGAAGCTTGGCGGTACCTATTTCCAGATGTACAAAATTCAATCAGGAATGTCCCAAACCCAATCTGTTGGGTAAAGGGGCATTCCCTTTTTTTGAGTTCACGAAGCTATCGCTGTTAAATTCGGCCGGCGTTCCCTATAATTAAAAGGGCGGACGAAAAAAAGCGCAGGAACTTTCCCGCGCTTTAATCGTATACATGGTAGAGCATCAGCTCGTGGATCATGGTTTTGATGGTCTCTTCGTCCTCTGGTGCCTTTGAGCGCCACACGATGCTGCCATCCGGATGGTATTCTCCGGAAATCCGCTCATTTTTGTAAAAGAAGGAAATATCCCATCCCGGCAGTTGACGATTTTCGAACATCGGCTTGAATTTAAAATGCTGAAGCATGAAGATCCTCCTTTGCCTTACCCTTTCATTATAGGGGATTCCACCGAATACACAAAGCAGAAAAAGAAATGAGTGACAAAAGTGAATATTATATGGACATTGGCTTTTATGGCAGTCGTAGGCGCGTTAATTGGTGGCGTCACCAACCATCTGGCAATTAAAATGCTGTTTTGGCCTTACGAGGCAAAATATATCGGGAAATGGCGCGTTCCGCTGACTCCCGGGCTGATCCCGAAACGGCGCGATGAATTATCCCGGCAATTGGGACGCACCGTCGTTGAACATCTTTTAACCCCGGAAACTTTCAAAAAGCGTTTTTTCAATAAAGAAATGCATGTGAAAACGGAGAAATGGATCAATCGGCAGTTGAGCAAGCACGTGTTTGATTCGCCGAAATCCTTTAATGACTGGCTTCTTGCAGCTGGGCAAACCGGAATGGATACTAAAATCGAGGCAAAGCTGGATGAATTGGTCGATCTCCAGAAAGACTCGCTGCAATCTTATATTGCAGGAAAGACCATCCGTGAACTGATGCCTGACAACTGGAAAGCGGAAACGGAGACAAAGCTGTTTGAAGGCGTGCAGTATGCAATCGATCAGGGAACAGCTTACTTTGAGTCTCCGCACGGCAGACAAACCATCAAGTCGCTGTTGGACGAGTTCCTGGAATCACGGGGGCGTTTCGGCCATATGCTGCATTCGCTGCTCGGTGAGTCGAAGCCATTGGTCGACCGCATCCAACCGGAAATCATCAAATTCCTTAATTCGCCGAGAACTTTTGAGCTTGTAGGAACTTTGGCGTATAGTGAATGGGAAAAGGTGCAGGACCGAAGAGTCGACGAACTGTTGAAGGAATTTGATTTTGATACGGCATTGGCAGCAGTAAAGCAGTATGTCCGTGAAAAAGCAGCAGTATCCACGCGTTTGAACGCAACACTTGCAGAGACTTGGCCTGGAGGGTTAGAATGGACAAGTGTTAACTTTACTCCACTTGTGACAGACTTTGTCTTCGAGCAAGGAGAGCATAAATTGGAAGAAACCATATTGAAGATTGATATGGAAGGTATGGTGAAACAGCAAGTCGATTCTCTGCCGCTCAGCCGCCTGGAAGAATTGGTGCTTGGGATTTCACGGAGAGAATTTAAGATGATTACCGTATTGGGCGCTTTTCTGGGAGGATTCATCGGGATCTTCCAAGGGATTTTCGTCATGATACTAAACTGACTACAGAAGGAGATTGATGAAAATGACAGTAAACATTTATGACGACATCAACAAATTGGAAAGCACGTTCCGTTCAACAGACGAATTCAAGAAATTGGAAGAGGCTGTAGCACAAGTAACATCGGATAACGAAGCAAACGAATTGTTCAAGACTTTCCGCGATCTGCAGATCTCTCTTCAGCAAAAACAAACACAAGGTGAAGAAATAACTGAAGAAGAAATGATGGACGCGCAGAGCACTGCACAAGCAGCTCAGCAAAACGAAAAGATCCTGGCAATGCTTGAAGCCGAAATGGGATTGAGCCAAATGATTGAAGAAGTAAACCGTGTTTTGATTAAACCAGTACAGTCTCTATACGAAAGCATGTAATTTTACAGAAATAAAGGATTTTTAAAGAAAGACACCGAATACGTAAAGGTGAATGACAATTCATTTTTACGAAGGGGTGTCTTTTTTTTATGTATGAGACGATTAGATTGACGAAACAAGGACGAATCGGCCAACTGGTTCTGAATCGCCCGAAATCAATGAACTCCATGAATGGAACGATGATGAAAGAATTGGCGGATTGCTTTGAATCGCTGCTGCAGGATAGCACGGTGCAAGTGCTGATCATCCGCGGTGAAGGAAGAGCATTCTCAGCCGGCGGCGATATCAAGGAAATGATGGATCCGGAAAATCCGATGGATATCGAATTGGTCATGAAGGATGTCAGCCGTTTGGCAAAAGCGCTTTACACCTTGCCGCAAATCACAGTTGCCGCAATCCACGGGGCATCGGCAGGGCTCGGCTTCAGCATCGCGCTGGCTTGCGACCACGTCATTGCTGAAGAAAACAGCAAATTGGCCATGAATTTTATCGGCATCGGCCTGGTGCCGGATGGCGGCGGCCATTTCTTTATGAAAGAACGTGTCGGCGTGCCGAAAGCCAAGCAGATTATATGGGCGGGACAGACGTTAAAAGCGCATGACGCTCTGGCGAAAGGCCTGATTGAAGAAGTGACGGCTGAAGGGCGTAGCCTCCAGCAAGCTGAAAGCTATGCAGCTGAAGCGATAGCATCGCCGCTTAGTGCCAAATTGGCATCCAAGCATATTCTTCATCAATTGAAAGTCGATGAATTGGAGCAAGTGCTGGAAATGGAAGCGAAAGCACAGTCAGCTATGCGGAAATCAGCGGATCACCTGGAAGGCATCCAGGCATTCGTCGAGAAGCGCAAACCTGAATTTAAAGGTCAATAATAAAAGCATGGCGGGAATTTTCCGCCATGCTTTTTTCGGTCCTATGAATGGAAAAGAAGAAGCTTGCCGGCAGGTGACGCCAGGCGATGGGTTTGGTTGATCAACTCTTTCTCTTCCAGGATGATTTGTCCTTTATCACGTGCTTCTTCATCTGTTTCGGCAGTAAATGTTTCATCTAATATCTGTTTTCCTTTTGTTTCGAACGCTGTCAGTTTATATGTTCTCATGCGGAATCAGTCCTTTCTGAATGGTTATTCATTTTAAGTATAAAGGGTTTCTTTTGAAAAGTCCTGCAATTTTTGAAACATTTCGTCAGATGTTTCGTAATAAGTAGAAAGAGAGGGGCGGACGGAAATGGCTTTACATGTAGAACAGGTGACAAAAAAATTCGGTGATTTTACAGCGGTGGATAATCTTTCGCTGTCGATTGAAGAAGGGGAGATGCACGGCTTCCTCGGTGCCAATGGGGCAGGCAAGACGACCACGTTCCGCATGATTCTGGGGCTGCTGGATCCCACTCATGGAACCGTGCGCTGGAAAGGAAAACCCATTACATATGCAAGCAGTCCGGATATCGGCTATTTGCCGGAGGAACGCGGGCTTTATCCGAAGATGAAGGTTGAAGAGCAGCTGGTCTATTTGGCGCAGCTGCGCAAGATGACGAAGGCGGATGCCAAGCGCGAAACGGCAGCCTGGCTGGAGCGCTTTGAAGTGCCGCATTATGGCCAGAAAAAAGTGGAAGAGTTATCGAAGGGCAATCAGCAAAAAATCCAATTGATTGCGTCGCTCTTACATAAACCTTCCTTGCTGATACTGGATGAGCCTTTCTCGGGGCTCGACCCGGTTAATGTGGAAATGCTGAAAAGAGCCATCCTGGATTTTCAGAAGCAGGGAGCAACAATCGTCTTTTCCAGCCATCGAATGGATCATGTCGAGGAACTATGTGACGATATGAGCATTCTGGATCGTGGAAAAGTTGTGGTTGGAGGCTCAATCCAGGATGTGAAACGGTCATTCGGCAAACAGAAAGTCCGTTTGAATATGAACGCCGACCTTAGCCAGTTAAGTGCAATAGCGGGTGTCGACAATTACACCAAAACAAAAGACGGAGCGTTATTTCAGATCACAGATGAAAATGTGGCGCAAGTTCTCCTGGAAAAAGCCATGGAATTGGGAACCTTACGTCATTTTGCAGTAGAAGACCCTTCCCTCGAAGAAATTTTCATTGCAAAGGTGGGGAAAAATCATGCATAGTTTCTGGATCATTTTCAAGCAGGCATTTATCACCAAAGCAAGAACGAAATCCTTTATCATAACGACACTGATTGTCGTCGCCTCCTTTTTCCTGTTGGCGAACATCCCGAATATCATCGCCATTTTTGATGGTGATGGAGCTGAAGAGAACACGCTGCATGTCCTTGATGAAACCAGTGTGCTGATACCGGAGCTGCAGAACCAGCTTGATTTGGCGGACAGCGGCATCGAAGCTGTACCCACCTTTCTGACGGAAGAAGAACTGCAGCAAAGCATTGAAGAAGGTACCATTGATGATTATTTGGTTTTGACGCAGAATAGCCAATTGGGAGCCCGCTATGTCTCGGAATCCGCCAACGAAATGGGCAGTGGCATGGAAATTGAAAATGCGGTTCAGGCCATACATACGGCATTGACTGCTGAATCGCTCGGTTTGGATGATAGCCAGGTAGGCCAATTGTTCATGCCGGTCGAGTTTGAACGGCAGGCCATTTCAGAATCATCCAAATCACAGGAAGAGTTGAGCCAGGCCAGAGGGCTTGTCTATGTGCTGATCATGCTGATCTATGTGGCAGTCATCTACTATCCAAACATGATTGCGATGGAAGTGGCGACTGAAAAATCTTCCCGCGTCATGGAGATTCTCATCTCCAGCGTGTCGCCGGTTAAGCATATGTTCGCGAAAATTGCGGGCATCGGAAGTTTAGGCATCCTGCAGATGATGATATTCGGGCTGGCCGGCTATTTCGCAATTAAAACGGCAGGCACCGATTTAACGGAAGGCTTCTTCAGCGTCATGGGCTTTTCTGAAGTGAAAATCAGCACTTTCCTGTTTGCCATCCTCTTTTTCCTGTTGGGCTATTTCCTGTATGCGGTGCTTGCGGCATTGCTGGGGTCACTCGTCAGCCGGACAGAGGATGTGCAGCAATTGATGCTGCCGATGATGATCTTGATCATCATCGGATCGCTCATCGCATTTTCGGGCATTTCGATACCGGAAGCCGGCTACGTGACCGTTGCATCGTTCATTCCGTTTTTCGCGCCTTTGGTCATGTTCCTGCGTGTCGGCATGCTGGATCTGCCGCTGTGGGAGCCGCTGCTGTCCATTGCGATCATGCTGGTGACCATCGGCATCCTTGGCTGGTTCGGTGCCCGTGTCTATCGCGGCGGGGTCCTGATGTACGGCTCGTCCCAATCGCTGAAGGACATCCGCAAAGCCATTCGATTAGGAAATAATAAATAATCGAGATAAGAGCTTGGTTTATCGATAATAAAGGCTCTTTCAAAAACGTGATTTATATTACAGAAAAGGCATTGGAAGAAAGACTTGAAGTTGGTGACTTTCTCCACTTGGAGCAATTTCTTAACCCTTGCTCGTTTTAATTAACATAACCAGCTGTTTGCAGGAAGTTTCTTGCAAACAGTTTTTTTTATGGGATTTCCATGGTAAAATAAGAACAAATATTCGGTCTTTAAAAGGAGTTAATTATGGAATCCATTCGATTTATCCACACGGCAGATTTGCATTTGGGAAGTCCGTTCATCGGCATGAAAGGTTTACGCAAGGAACAATGGAAAAAGCTGAAGGACAGCACTTTGGATGCTTTTGATCGGCTCGTTCAATATGCGCTGGATGAAAAGCCTGACTTTATGCTGATTGTCGGAGACATCTACGACGGAGAAGACCGCAGCATCCGCGCGCAAGCCCGTTTTCAGCAGGGAATGCAGCTGCTTTCGGAACAAGGGATTCCGGTGATTATCAGCTATGGCAACCATGATCACCTGAGCGGCAATTGGACGCGTTTTGAACTGCCGAAAAATGTCCATGCGTTTGATGAATCGGTTTCCCAGTTCAAACTGGAAACAGAGGGGGGACCTGTGATCTTTACCGGTTTCAGCTATGGCAAACGCCATGTCAGTGAATCGATGGTTGAGCAGTATCCTCCGGCACAGACAGAGGGCTACCATATTGGCATGCTGCACGGCAGCCTGGAAGGTGATGCAACACATGCTGTTTACGCACCTTTTAAAAAAGAGCAGCTGCTCAGCAAACACTATGATTATTGGGCACTTGGCCATATCCACAAACGTCAGGAGCTTTACCGGGAGCCGTCCATTGTCTACCCCGGCAACATCCAGGGGCGCCACCGCAAGGAATCCGGAACAAAAGGCTTTTACGATGTGACTTTGTCGAAAAGAGAGACTTCTTTAGCATTTATTCCGACATCAGTCGTTCAGTTTAATCAGGTGGCCATTTCAATGGAGGGAATCCTCCATATGAATGAATTGATCGATGCCTGCCGAAGAGAGCTTAGCCTTGTGGGGGAAGCAGCCGGAACAGCTATAGTCGATCTAATGTTTACCGAGATGGATGCAGAGAGTTTTCAGCTTTTAGCTGAAATTCCGGAAAATGAACTCTTGGAAACATTGCAGGAATCGATGGATGCGCTGGATCATTTTATCTGGATCCAAGGGATTCAGCTGCAACAGGCGCTTACTGAAACAGAACCCTCTCCACTCGCGGCTGCATTGGTGCAGACAATCGAAGGCTGGAGCACAGAAGAATGGAAAGTGGTACTGAAGGATTTATACAGGCATCCGAAAAGCAGCCGCTTTTTAGAGCCGTTGGCAGATCAATCGGCCGCAGATCTTCAATTGGCAGCTGCCCAAAAAATTCGGCGCAGCATGCGGGCAGGAGAGTGACAGAATGAAAATCGAAAAACTGATCATTTACGGTTTCGGCAGGCATGAAAACCGGACAATTGATCTGACAGACCAAATGGCATTATTCTATGGCCCCAATGAGGCTGGAAAAACAACGATGCAGCAATTCATCATCCAGATTCTATTTGGCTTTCCTGCACGCAACGGGGCGCATTTACGCTATGAACCGAAAAACGGCGGGAAATATGGCGGACAGCTTCATGTATCCGATCCGCAGTACGGGAAACTGGTGATCGAGCGGATAAACGGAAAATCGGCCGGGGATGTCACGGTTTGGTTTGAAGACGGCAGGCGCGGGGCAGAAGCCGAACTGGAGCAACTGCTGCGCAATTACGACCGCGCTTCGTTCGAGGCGGTTTTTTCATTTTCCATCCATGAGTTGCAGGGACTTGAAGGGCTGAGTGAAACAGAGCTGAGCCGCACCTTGCTGGCTTCGGGGACCACTGGAATTGATGCGGTGACACGCATGGAAAGCCAGCTGGAAAAAGAAATGGCGCAATTGTTCAAAAAGGGCGGGCGCAATCCGGAAATGAATGTGCTGGCAGATGAACTCCGCGTCATCGAAGGCGAGCTGAAAGAGTATAGGCAACGGACAGAATTATATGGCCCCTATATCGAACGGCTGCGGGAAATTGAGCATCGATTGGCGGCCATTGAAGGCGAAGAAGCAGAAACAGACGGGGAACTGAAAAAAATCGGCAAATGGCAGCAGGCCGCCCCGTTGCTTGCTGAGAGAAAGGCTTTGGCAGAGCAAATCAAAGCATTGCAGCTTGTGCAATTTCCGTTGGATGGCAAAAGGCAGATGGACCGGCTGGTGGACAAGCTGTCGGAAACAACAGCCGGCATGGAGCATGTGGCCAATCAGCTCAACAGCTTGCCAGCAGGTGAAGCAGGAGAGCCTGTCCTGCTTCTGGAAAACCTGTTGAACCGTGAATCGGATTGGCATCAACTGCGCCTGCAGCTGGAGCAAAAGCGCAATGAGCATTTAGAACTGTCAGAAGATCGCCAAGCTACATTGTCTCTTCTTGGGCTATCCGAGGGCCAGGCTCTGGCTATGGATGTCTCTTTGAGCCATGAAGAGCAATTGATCGGCAGGCTAAAGGATTTGGATGAAGAAGAAGAGGGCCAACGTTTCCGGCAGCGCACTCTGCAGGAAGAAAAAAACAAACTGGCCCAAACAGAAATGGAGCTAAATTCATTTTTGGCAGGGGAGCCTGCTGGGAAAGAACGTTTGGCTGCGGAACGGTGGCCGGGTATTTCAGCCCGATTGGCGGAAGCCAAAGCCGCGTCAAAGTTCCAGAGTGCAAGCAATGGGAACGGGCAGCTTGTCAACTACATCTTGATTGCCATGGGTTTGATGGTGGCAGTTTATGGCTTTATGCAATCATTTGGATTATTGATGGTGCTGGGAGTTGCAGCAATCGGAGCGGCCGTCTGGCTCCATCTGAAGAGGGAAAAACCTGTAGAACTTTCGGCCGAATACCAGGCAATCTTAAAAGAATATGAGGGAAAAGAAAGCGAGTACGAGGCAATAACGAGAAAAGTCGCAGAATTTGACCATCAGCTGGATGGCTTGATGGCTCAGCAGGATGCCATCAAAAAGAAACTTGCCTTCTATTCAGCAGAAGAACCTGATCTCTCTGCAAAAATCGCCTACCAGCAGCTTCTGGTACAGATCGGCCTTCAACCGGAAGCAAGCCGGACAATGGTTCTGGAGCTGTTCGAAAAACTCCGCAAAGTACAAAGCATCCATTCGCGGCTGCAGCGGATGGACACGGAGATTCGGCGATTAGAAGAGCAGGAGAAAGAATGGCTTGAAAAAGCGGAAGCTGCATGCGGCAAAGGGCTGGCAACCGGGGAACTGATGCCGGCTTTGCGTTCGGAACTGGCGCAGCGGCAGCAAAAACAGCAAGAATGGCTGAAACTGAAAGAGAAAAGAGTGGGGCTGCTGCAGGAAATCGACCGTTTGACCGTTTACCGGGAGCAGCTTGAAAAAGAGCAGCAGGCACTGTTTGAGTATGCCCATGCAGGGGATGTCTTTGCTTTTTACCGAATATCGGATGAGTGGGAACGAAAACAGCAGTTGGAAAAAGAACTCACACTAGTCAACGGGCAATTGGAATCCGTCGGCGATATTGCTATGCCGGATGGCTGGCGACCTGATGATGCTGAACTGGCAGTGGAAAGGCTTCAGACCCTTCTCGTGAAGCTGAAAGCGGAACGGAACGCCCTGTTGGCTGAAAAGGCGGATAAGCAGCAAATGACCCGTCTATTATTGTCGGATACCTCTTACGAAGAAAAGCAGCAGGAATTTGAAGGGAAAAAAGCGGAATTTACTGAGTTGGCCCACAGATGGTCTGTCAATAAAGCCGTTGTGGAAGCGATCAAGCAAACGATGGATGAGTTGAAGGAAAAGAAACTGCCGGCGGTGCTGGAAAGTGCACAACTTTATTTCAACCGATTGACCGCTGGTGCCTATAAGGGACTGGCTATGAACCTGGCTGGATATTTCGAAGCGGAAAGACAGGATGGCATGTATTTCAGGATCGCTGAGCTCAGCCAAGCGACGAAAGAACAGGCATATCTGGCATTGAGGCTGTCTTTAGCCGTGTCGATGAAGAGCAGTCATCCGTTTCCTATTATTATGGATGATGCTTTTGTCCATTTTGATCGCAGTCGGCTGCAGCAAATGATAAACTTAGTGACAGAGCTGCAAAAAGAGCATCAGTTCATCTATTTCACTTGCCACGAAGGCATGCAGCAGGCTTGGCCTAATGCACAGATCATCAAGGTGGCCAATACCGAAAGGAGCGTTCATTCATGACTAAAGGAATTACACAGCGTGCAGTTGGAGAGACCATTGATGAATTCCTGCTGATCAAGCAGTCCATCAAGGGAGTCACAACTACTGGGAATCCATTTATTTCGTTGGTGTTGCAGGACAAAAGCGGCGATATCGAAGCGAAATTATGGGATACAAAAGATGATCAAGAAAAAATCTTTGCTGCGGAAACAATCGTCCGTGTGGGTGGAGAAATCCATAATTACAGAGGGAAAAATCAGCTGCGCATCAAAAGCATCCGGCCAGCAAAGCCTGAGGAAAACCAATCGATTGCTGATTTGATGCCATCGTCGGAAAAATCAACAGATGAATTGCTGGAAGAAGTGATGAAGTATCTGTTTGAAATGGAAAACCCGCAAATTCAGCGGATTACCCGTTTCATGTTGAAAAAATACCAGCAGCAATTCCTGACATTTCCGGCAGCCACACGCAATCACCATGATTATGTTTCCGGTTTAGCGGACCATGTGGTTTCGATGTTGAAGTTGGGCAAGGCATTGATCGAAATCTATCCGGGATTGAACAAGGATTTGCTGTATGCGGGAATCATTCTGCATGACATCGGCAAAGTGATTGAACTTTCCGGCCCGATTGCAACAAGTTATACAGTAGAAGGCAATTTGATCGGCCATATTTCCATCATGGTGACAGAAGTGGCGAAAGCTGCAGAAGAGCTGGAGATTGAAGGGGAAGAAGTGATGTTGCTTCAGCACATTATCCTATCCCACCACGGCAAGGAAGAGTGGGGCAGTCCGAAAAAACCGATGCTAAAAGAAGCGGAAATCTTGCATTACATCGACAATATCGATGCCAAGATGATGATGTTGGATCGTGCCCTTGGAAAAACCAAGGAAGGCGAATTTTCCGAACGCGTCTTTGCATTGGACAACCGCTCATTCTACAAACCGAAAATTTAAGCAGAAAAGCGCAAGCGCCCATATAGCCGCAACAAGCGCTGGAAGCCTTGCCAATAAATGAAGAACCAAAATATTATTGTTTCCTAAGTTTTGAAAAACCCCCGTTTCCTATATTGGAAACGGGGGTTTTTAGATCTTCAGTTATTATTATTCCGCAGGAGCGGCTTCTGGAGCAGGTTGTGGATTAAGGATATCATCCAAAGCACCTTTAAGGTCTTCGTCCTGAATTTCTACATTTGCTTCTTTCATCAAATCAGCGACTTTTGGAAGCAAGGTCGCTTGATCCGCTTTTGAAAGTGCTAGTTCAGAACGGATTTCTTCTTTCTGATCTTCCAATGCCGGTTGGTCTTCCAGCTTGCGCGTCTCAAGAACCTGGATGATGTGGAATCCGAATTCAGATGCTACAGGCTCACTGATTTCATCTACTTCAAGTCCGTATGCAACTTCCTCGAATTCAGGTACCATTGCTCCTGGTCCGAACCAGTCAAGGTTTCCGCCGTTTGCGGCAGATCCTGTGTCAGTTGAGTTTTCTTCTGCTAATGCAGCGAAATCGCCGCCTTCATCCAATTCCTTCTTAAGGGAGTTGGCAGTTTCTTCATCAGCCACAAGGATATGGCGTGCGTTCAATTCAGTGCCTTGGCGGTCGTATTGTGCCTGGATTTCTTCGTCAGTCACTTCAACGCCTTCAGTCAATGCTTTTTCCTGTAATAAATTCAAACGGATGACTTTTTTGTAGCTTTCTTCTGTTTGGTTATTTTGAGTAAGAAACTGGTCAAAGCTTTCTCCAAGCTCTTCTTTATTGCTTTCATACTCGGCATCCACTTCTTCGTCAGTCACTTCGAAGTTTTCAGCAAGTACTTTTTCAATCATAAGGATCTGTACCGCTTGTTCACCAATAGAGGTTTTCATTTCTTCGTAAAGTTCATCTTTTGTGACATCTCCAGCATCAGAAGTTACGATAACTTCGCTTTCACCGCTGTCGCTGCATGCGGCCAAAGCCAGTACAGACGCTGCTAAGGTAATGGTTAAAAAGGATTTTTTCATTGAATTCGCTCCCAACTTTCTATCTAGCTGCAGTAATTACTATACTATAAACGATTCGCAATATGCAAAGTTCCTAAAAAAAGACACTTGCCAGGAGGCAAGTGATTTAAGGTGTAAATTCTACGCCTACATACAACGATACCAGTAGTATTGTGATTAGTATATTAATGGTACGGAATATTTTTTGATGATTTTCTTCTGGGATTTCCCGAGAAGTAACTAATGCTAATGTCATCCGGTTGATCTGGAAAAGATAAAACACGGAGAACATAACAATGAATGCGATAATCATGGATTTCCTCCCCTCTGACTTTACTTCCTAGTATAACAAAGACGGGAAGAAAAAACAGGAATCAGCTGACTACTGGAGGTACTAGAATCTCAAAACCGGTGTCTGTTTCCTCTATTAATGCATGCTTTGGAGAACGCGCTAAATTGCGAAGGTAGATGATGTCTGTCAAACATAACGCACAATGGTACGCCAAAAGCATAGCGAAATAATGGCTGAAGGCAGGCATCAGGATACTTAATGTGATGATGGCTGTGTTTAAAACAAGAAAAGGTGTGGCCAATGACAAGAGAAAACGTACTTTTGGAACCGGTTCATTGATATGGAGCAAAATGGCCGGACAAACCTTCAGTTGTTTTCGAATGATTAGTTTCAATGATTTGTGGCAACCGATCATCGGTAGAAAATGCAAAACCTTGTGAATCGGATAGATAGCCACTAAAGATAAGATGAAAAGCGGAAAATACTGATCAGACAGAGGTGTAGCATAAGCAATCGCGAGCCCAATGTAAGAGGCCATAAAAACAGCGATTCCAAAAAGCGCTGATATCATGAAAAGCCGGTCAAATCCATATTGTTTTTTTACATTAATTGTTTTCCAGCAGTGCATGTATACATCCCCTATTTATAAAATCATTTTTGATTCGATACATACAATACAATGATTTATAAGGAAATGCAACCATAAAAAAAATCTGGGAAGTTACTGATTATTGCTGGCTTTCCTGATGCATGATGACATGGTTTTCTTCATTGAATCTATTTTCGATATTTTTAAAGGAAGCTTCAAAAATTTCCATGAAATCATCTCCGTAAATATTTCGGATAACAGCCATGATATCCATGAACTCAGGGAATTTCCCATACATCTCACGCAAAGGAAGAGAGCCGTCAATAACGGAATGCGGTGTTTTATGATAATTTTCAATCATTTCCTGCATTAATTTCTCGCCTTTTTCAGTCAGCTGTACATAAGTGTTGCGTTTATCCGTATCTCTTTTTGAAAAAGACAGCAGTTCGCGTTCTTCTAATTTTTTTGAAAAATTAAAAGCAGTTGAAACATGCATGACACCAAATTTAGCGACATCTGAGATGGAAGCCCCTTTTAAGTGGTAGGAAATCCAAAGAATATGGTGCTCATTAATATTCAAATCATAAGGTTTTATCCACAATTGCCAATCTTTCTCCACTGCTTTCCACAGCGCTTTCGATAATTGCCCGATGCGTTGGCTAAACAGCATAGCCTCTTTCATGGTATATTCCTTCTCATTCACACAAGCACCAACTTTCCTTCGAAATATTTTCTTTATTATAGCAGTAAAGCAAACGTAATTAAAGTAAGAATAGTAAAATAATTTACAAGAGGAATGATTAGGACCGGGAAAACAGAGCGAAGTGGGAAGGGGCTTTCCTGATCAGCCATTTAAAAAGTTAAAAAGGGCATTTGATTCCGAGAGATTCGCCCGTAAAATCGAGCCATGCTTTACAAGGATTGCAGTAAGCACAGGATGTGTTCCTTTCTAAGCCATGACGCAAAAAAACAGCTGCCTAGAGGCAGCTGTTTAAGCGCTTTGTGTATCGTCGTCAACTTTTTCCTTTTTCGGCTTATCATCATTTTTGTCTTTTTTGTCTTTGGTGATGGTATTCTGCAATTCTTCGATGGCGTTTTGGATTGCCATGATTTCAAGCTGAAGATGCTCTTTTGCAGGAGCCGTGCTTTCGGTCCATGTTTCAAGAGAAGCCTTTAAGCCATCAACTGCTTCAGGCAGCTGTGATTTTGCTTCCTCCGTCAAATGGTTGATCGACTCTTTTAAGCCATTCACTTTTTCCTTCAGTTCGTTTAAATACTCTTTCCATTCGGCTGATGACGACTTCACGGTCGTACGGAATTCCTGTCCTGATTGTGGAGCAGTGAATAAAGCTGTTGCAGCTCCAGCTGCCACCCCTGTAGCAAGTCCTAAGAAAAACCTTGATGCTTTCATGTATAAAACGCCCCTTTCTTCCTATAAACTTCTTTTCCTTTATTTTACCTAATTAAAACATATAGGTGAATGACTATTCAATAAAAAAAGCTTTTCGCCAAAAATAATGACGAAAAGCTCAGATGTTTATGCAGCTTGTGAGACAGCCGTTTCGAATTTCGAACGCTTGACCAGTGTGATGACAATCGGATAAATAAAGGCGAAAGCGACTCCGTTCATCAATACTGCAGGCAAGACCACCGTAACAACCAAAAGGCTGAAGGGGATATTGGCGCCGATTACAAAAATGGCTGCAGACAGGAAAATCGTTCCGGACAATAAAGTGCCGACCGCACAAAGGGCAATAGTGACTGGCAATTTGGAGATGAATTTCTTCAAAATCATCACTAACGCAAGAAAAACAAAAGCCGTGATGAACTTATCGATGATATTCGGGAAAAATCCACCCGGGAATGTAGAAAACAGTCCAGATAGGACACCCGTCGTTACCGCCAATAAAAATACGCTTTTTACATTCGGGAATAAAAGAATGCCGACAAACATCATCGTCAACATGAAATCTGGCTTCATTCCGCCGTTGATGCCTGGAATCACCACATAAAGAGTGGCTCCGACGCTGACCAGCAACGCCATTAAAACTAAATTCTTCGTATTCATTTCTCATCTCTCCTCAGCTCTGTGCTAGTTTCTTTTTCCCGGTCGTGTCCTCATGACCGCCGGCGAAAAACTTATTCTGATTCTATCCTGTCCACTTCAGAAAATCAAGCGTCAGCGGCTAGTTTTTCTTTTACGCTCTCCGCAAGTTCCTGGATCCGTTCGGAAGTGAATTCTTTTTCTTTGGTCATCCACTTGGCGCCGAACCCGTCACTTTCGCCATAGCGGGGAATAAAGTGCAAGTGGAAATGGAAGACGCTTTGGCCGGCTTTGGCGCCGTTATTGTTCAGCAGGTTCATGCCTTCGGGCTGGAAGGTCTCGTTGATGGCTTTCGCGATTTTAGGAGCCACGGCAAATAGATTGGCTGCTTCTTCCGGCGCCAGGTCATAGACAGATTCGCGATGTGTTTTGGGGATTAGCAAGGTGTGTCCTTTTGATAAGGGCATGATATCCATAAATGCAAAGACATGGTCATCTTCATAGATTTTCACGCTTGGAATTTCACCTGCAATGATTTTGCAGAAAATACAATTTGTCATTGGTATCATCCTTTCCATTTGTCCCATTTTACCACAATTGCCATATCAGAAAAGAATTCAGCAGTTAGTTTTGATACAATAGTTTAATAGAAAGAAAGAGGTGTTGTGCATGGCTATTTTGGAAGTCAACGGGTTGACCGGCGGGTATACACGCAAACCGGTCCTGCAGGAAGTGACGTTTTCGATCGGAAAAGGGGAGCTTGTGGGGCTGATCGGTTTGAACGGTGCCGGAAAAAGTACCACGATCAAGCATATTATCGGATTGATGCAGCCCAAATCAGGGCAAATCCGATTGAATGGAAAAACGTTTGAAGAGGATATGGATTTATACCGTTCCTCCTTTTCCTATATTCCGGAGACGCCGGTATTATACGAGGAGTTGACGCTGCGGGAGCATCTGGAATTGACTGCGATGGCTTATAATTTAGATCCCAAGCTTTTTGAAAAGCGCTCTGCCGAACTCCTGAAGGAATTTCGGATGGAAAAGCGCCTGAAATGGTTTCCGTCGCATTTTTCGAAAGGGATGCGCCAAAAAGTCATGATCATGAGTGCGTTTCTGGTGAATCCGGCACTTTATATCATCGATGAACCTTTTGTCGGTCTGGATCCGCTGGGCATCAAATCCTTATTGGACCAAATGGAAAAGCAAAAGAAAAAAGGGGCATCCGTGCTGATGTCGACCCATATCCTGTCCACTGCTGAGCGCTATTGCGACCGGATTATCCTGCTTCATAACGGACGGGTTCGGGCCAGCGGAACGATGGACGAATTGCGGAAGGCTTTCAATATGCCCGAAGCTTCACTGGATGAGTTATATATTGCGATGACCGAGGATGAGCTAAATGAAGAATTTGCATGATGTTTGGTCAAAGCGTCTTCATAAATACACAGCTGAAGTCCAAAATTACCTGAAGTATATTTTCACCGGCCATATTGCGGTTGTGCTGCTTTTTGCACTTGGCGCTGCAGGATTTGCCTACAGCGAATGGATTCAGGATATCCCGCCGGAATTCCCGGGAGCGCTCGTATTGGCAGTTATTTTCGGGGTGCTATTAGCCCTCAGTCCGCCTTCCACTTTATTGAAAGAAGCGGATTCGGTGTATTTTCTGCCTTTGGAAAGCAAGCTGGATGAATTTCTGAAACCGGCCTTGAAATGGTCGTTCTTTTCCCAATTGTACTTGCCGGTCATCGTCTTCATCGTTTCGTTGCCGATGGTCAATGCGCTATACGGTCTGCCGTCGTCTTTTTTGATCGGTTTTCCGATTTTGCTGCTGTTGATCAAATGGTGGAATGTCCAGACCGAGTTTGCTTTTAGGAGACAAGGCGCCGGAGAAGGCGTCTGGCTGGATCGTTTGCTGCGGTTTCTGCTGGTCGGGCTGTTTGTTTACTTCTATGTGGAAGAGCAGCTGGTGATCGCCGTTCTAGTCTTGTTTGCCATCATTTTTTATGGCAAATGGATTGCCCGCAAAGCGGTCGGGAAGCCTTTCGCCTATGAACATTTTATCGGGCTGGAAGAAAATCGCATGCTGCGTTTTTATCAGTTTGCCAATTACTTTACCGATGTCCCTCATCTGAAAGGGAAAATCAAGGCCAGAACCTGGCTAAACTGGATGTACCGATTTATTAAGCCGGGACCCCAAAATGCTCATCTGTATCTGGTCTGGAGAACTTTTGTCCGGTCTGATGAATTGTTTTACTTATGGGTCCGGTTGACTGCCATCATTATGGTGGGTGCATGGTTTATTCCATTCCAGATTGGTGTAGCCTTGTTTGCCGGAGCATTGGCATTCGCGGCAGTGATCCAGATTTGGCAGGGGCTGACCCATACCCAGCATTTCCGGATGGACAACCTGTTTCCGTTGGCCGGGTTCAGCAGGCAGCAGGCCGTGGGGAAACTCATCATGGTGTTGCAGATCCTGCAAAGCATAGCTGCTGCAGTTGTCTTGCTGGTGATGGGGGAAGCGATTACTGCTTTGTTGACTTTTGTCGTCATTTTAGTGGGTTCTCTCATCACTGTGAACGTGTTAAAAAACAAAAAAAATTAAACCAAGCCCGGCATCTGAGAATAGATGCCGGGCTTGGCTTTTTTATTTATGGAAATTGACAGCTGCAGCGCCAAGTGTTTTAGCGGCCAGCAGCATGGCTTCTTCTTTGAAATCGAACTTCGGATGGTGGTGGGGGTAAACCTCTCCATCAGGCATTGCGCCTGTAAAAAAGAAGGCTCCTGGAATTTCCTCCAGGTAATAGGCGAAATCCTCTCCACCCATCTGAGGCGGACAGTCGTACACTTCTTTTACGCCAGGGACAGTTTCTGCGATCTCTTTTACATACAAAGTTTCTTTTTCATGATTGACGACAGGAGGGTATCCCCGCTTGAAATTGAATTCATAGCGGCTGTTGTTGGCCATGCTGGTTCCTTCGATGACATGCTCCATCTCCGTTTCCATCAGGCTTCGGACATCTTCCTTGAATGAGCGGACTGTTCCGGACAACACGGCTTGATCGGCGATGATGTTGAAGGGGTTCTGCGCCACAAACGAACCGACGGATAAGACGGCGGATTCGAGGGGGTCCACTCGTCTGGATACCAGCGTCTGGAGGTTCGAGACGATTTGGGAGCCGATGACGACCGCGTCGATTGTTTCGTGCGGGCTGGCGCCATGGCCGCCCCGCCCTTGAACCTTGAGTTCAAAGCTGTCTGCGGCGGCCATAATCGGACCAACACGTGTATCGATTCTGCCAAACGGTGTCGTGGACCAAAGGTGGGTTCCAAAAATAGCATCGACCCCGTCCAGAACGCCTGCGCTAATCATCGATTTTGCACCTCCCGGAACCAACTCTTCAGCGTGCTGGTGAATCAATACATAAGTCCCGGCCAGTTCATGGCGTAAAGTGTGCAGCACTTTTCCGAGCACCAGGAGGGTGGCTGTATGTCCGTCATGGCCACATGCATGCATCACTCCGTCAACGGTTGATTTATAAGGTGCATTTTCCTTTTGGTCCTGGATCGGCAAGGCATCGAAATCAGCGCGCAATGCAACTGTTTTACCGGGTTTTTCACCTTTAATCGTTGCGACAACACCATTTCCGCCAACGTTATGCTTAACATCAACACCCAATTTCTCATAATAACCTCGAATGTAACGGGCTGTTTTGATTTCATGAAAGGATGGCTCTGGGTTCATATGCAGATAGCGGCGGATTTCCACCATTTCCGGATAAGCGGCATCCAATTCAGCGTATAATTTATCAATCATCAGTAAAACCCCTTTCTCTTTTTTTAAGCATAGCATAAATAACAGTTTATTAAGAAGAGCGGCACACCTTCGCGAAGTCTGTACACGGAGCTGATAAGGCTTGAGTGGACCGGCGCAAAATTTTTCGGCAAATGAATAAGGCGCAGCCACCTCCGATTGCCGAAGTGTGGCTGCGCCTTATTTTATTTATTTTAGTAGGTGAAGTTCATATAAGATGCTGCAAAGTAGACGATGAGAATAATTACCGAAGGTACTGCATACGAAAATGTAGAAGTACTTTCTTTTCGGTAGAGCGAGAACAAGGCCAGCACTGACATAATCAGAACACCGACAGCGATGATCATATTCGCACCGGAGACACCTGAAATGATGGTTCCTGCAGTATATACAGGATCAGACAGGGCAAGGATGATCATGTTGAAGATATTGCTTCCGAGAATCGCCCCGACTGCCATATTGACATTGCTCAATCGCAGCGCTACAAAAACAGAAATGGCTTCCGGAAGGGAAGTTGCCGCTGCAATCAGGAAACTGCCGATAAAGCTGGAACCGATTCCGGTGATGATGGCAATTTGATCCCCGGTAATCGACAAGGCAGTACCAGCAGCCAAAATAATCAGTGCCGCGATGACAAAGCGGACAATCGCTGCTTTTGGTGATAACTTTGCACTTGGATTAGCAGGCTCTTCTTCCGATTCTTCAATTGCTTCTGCTTCAGGATCCAATGAAGGCAATTTATTGATGGCAACCATACCAACAACATAAGTGATGGCAATGATCAATGCATCCAGACCAACACCGAAAATTTGTGTATCAAGACGAAGCCAAAGGGCCATGATAACAAGAACGGTCAATAAAATTCCGAGCAGGGCTGTGTAAATATTGTTGCGCGAAGCCCGGTTTAAGATCCGGCGTCTCCGGAGAAGAAAGTCGAATCCGGCAAGGATGAACAGATTGAAAAGGTTCGATCCGATCATGTTCCCGACAGCGATATCAGCGTTGCCGATGGCTGCTGCTGAGAAACTTGTGGATACTTCCGGCAGGGAAGTAGCTCCTGCGAGTAATAACGTACCAACCATCATTCCGCCCATTGCCGTTTTAGAACTGATAACATCGGCGTATTGGGACAGCTTGATGGAAGCGAACACGGTAAGTGCAGCTGCTAATATGAATATAACGAAAACCAAGTAACTTCCTCCTTTTTAATTATGCCGCAATTCCAGACCAACTGGTTTGCCGGCATCACTCTTCTTCAGGTTTTGCCCGATAGGTGCTGATATAAGAAACGCCGGAGAAAATATTCGGCCGCTGTGAACCAGCTGTACTTTCAGGCTTGGCAGAATGAGCTTCTGCAAAAGCTTGTGACTCTTTCCATTTTTCATAAAAAGCTGGAGATTCCCATTCAGTAAGGACAACATAGGTATCCGAATCGAGCGGTCTCAGAACACGGTATGCGATGTGGCCCGGTTCGTTTTCGATCGCCCCTGCCCGATTTTTAAAACGGTGTTCAAACACAGGGCGGCCTTCGTCTGAGACCGGTATATTATTGAAGACAAAAAATCCTTTTTCCTTGAAACCACCTGTGCCATCAACCACTTCATAACGGCGGGGTGTTTGGAAAATTGTTTTTCCTTCTGTTTCATGAATCATCAAGGTTGTATTTTCACCTTGCATGAGGACCATCGTCTCTCCTGAATGTTTTTCACGCATTTTTTTCATGAAATCGTATGTTCCGGTCGTCATATAGAAATTCACTGAAATTCCTCCTTTAGAAATATAAACACTTCCCTATATTCTTCCCTTTAAAAATCTACACGAAACAGGTATTGACAATCAAGTGAAAAGGAGAAGCGTCTAATTTATGACATTTGCTCCGGGAATCTATACAATAAAGGACGGAGAGTCTATAGTATAGACGGATATAGGTGGATAAACAACACAGCAGCAGATTGAAGGGATGAAAAATCATGACATTTAATGACACGTATCTTCGCGCAGCGCGAGGAGAAAAAACTGACCATGTACCGGTTTGGTATATGAGACAAGCTGGACGTTCCCAGCCGGAATACCGCAAAATCAAGGAAAAATATTCACTCGAAGAAATTACGCATCAGCCAGAACTGTGCGCATACGTAACCAAGCTCCCTGTGGATCAATACAATAACGATGCAGCAATTCTTTATAAAGATATTGTCACGCCACTGCCTGCAATCGGAGTTGACGTGAAAATAAAATCAGGAATCGGCCCTGTTATTGATAACCCGATCCGTACGATGGCAGATATCGAGCGCTTAGGTGAAATCAATCCTGAACAGGATGTCGATTTTGTCCTGGATACGATTCGCCTGTTGACGAAAGAGCAATTGAATGTTCCGTTAATCGGATTTTCAGGAGCGCCCTTCACGTTAGCCAGCTACATGATCGAAGGCGGGCCTTCGAAAAGCTACAACAAAACCAAAGCGATGATGGTTTCAGAACCGGCTATGTGGTTTGCATTAATGGATAAATTAGCGGACACGATCATTCCTTATGTAAAAGCTCAAGTTAAAGCAGGGGCTATGGCCATTCAGATATTCGACTCATGGGTCGGTGCGTTGAACGTAGAAGATTACCGTATTTTCATCAAGCCGGTAATGGATCGTATTTTCGCTGAGTTGCGTACAGAAGGTGTGCCATTGACCATTTTTGGTGTCGGTGCCAGCCATTTGGCAAAAGAATGGCATGAACTTCCAGTGGATGTGGTTGGGTTGGATTGGCGTCTGCCGATTTCAGAAGCACGTTCTATGGGATTGACCAAGACCCTTCAAGGCAACTTAGATCCTTCATATTTATTGGCAGACTGGCCGGTAATTGAGGAACGGACGAAAAAGATTTTGGATATGGGCATGCAAAGTGATGGCTATGTCTTCAATTTGGGCCACGGGGTATTCCCGGAAGTCAGTCCGGATACATTGAAACGACTGACTTCATTCGTACACGAATACAGTGCTGCACATAAAAGTGGTTTAAAGTAGGAACAAAATTCATGTTGAGGTGATTATGTTGAAGAAGACAATGGGATTATTAGTGATGGCATATGGAACGCCATACTCAGAAGACGATATTGAACGTTATTATACGCATATCCGTCGCGGGCGCAAGCCAAGCGAAGAAAGCCTGGAAGATCTGCGCAGCCGCTACAAAGCGATTGGCGGACTTTCACCACTTGCAAAAATCACACTAGATCAAGCAAATGGCTTATGCGAGCGCTTGAACGAAGTGCAGGATGACATTGAATTTAAAATGTATCTTGGCCTGAAGCATATCGAACCGTTTGTTGAAGACGGTGTAGAAGAAATGAAGAAAGACGGCATCACAGAAGCCATTTCGATTGTCTTGGCGCCGCATTTCTCGACTTTCTCTGTTAAATCATATAATGGCCGTGCGGCTGAAGCTGCTGAAAAAGCAGGCATTTCATTGACATCAGTTGAAAGCTGGTACACAGAGCCGAAATTCATCCAGTACTGGAGTGAAAAGATCAGTGCTTCATTCGCTGAAATGTCAGAAGAAGAACGGGCGAAATCTTGCCTGATTGTTTCTGCACACTCATTGCCTGAGAAAATCATCGCAAACGGCGACCCTTACCCGGACCAATTAAAAGAAACAGCTGAAATGCTTCAACAAGCTACTGGCGTGGAAAACGTTGAAATTGGCTGGCAAAGTGCCGGACAAACTGGCGAACCTTGGATTGGGCCAGATGTCCAGGACTTGACCCGCGAGTTGTTTGAACAAAAAGGATACACTTCTTTCGTCTACACACCCGTTGGTTTTGTAACAGATCATCTGGAAGTCCTTTTCGATAATGATTACGAATGTAAAGTGGTTTGTGACGACATTGGCGCAAACTACCGTCGTCCGGAAATGCCGAACGTCCAGCCATTGTTCATCGACGGCTTGGCAGATGTGGTATTGAGAAAACTGGCAGAAAAATAAATTATAATGAAAGTGAGGATTAAACGTGGCCGTAAAAGCGCAGAAAGTAGTCGTCGTGGGCGGTGGCATTACAGGCCTGTCAGCGGCTTACTATTTACAAAAACAGGCAATTGAGCAAGGTTTGGAGATTGACATCACATTGGTTGAAGTAGCCCATCGTCTTGGCGGGAACATCCAGACTTTGCATAAAGATGGTTTTGTAATTGAGCGCGGTCCGGATTCGTTTGTCTCACGAAAAAACAGCATTCAGCAATTAGCCGGAGAATTAGGGATTGAAGACCAATTGGTCCAAAGTGCTACGGGGAAAATCCATGTGGCTGTCGAGAATAAACTTTATTCGATACCGATGGGCTCAGTCATGGGCGTGCCGACAAATTTCGGTGCGTTCCTTACTTCCGGCATCAGCTCCTGGTTTGGCAAAGCCCGCGCATTAGGGGACTTTGTCCTTCCTGTATCGACAACGGTTGAAGACCAGCCGCTGGGTAAATTTTTAAGGCGCAGATTCGGCAACGAATTGGTTGAGAATTTAATTGAACCTTTGTTTTCAGGCGTTTTTGCTGGAGATATTGACCGTTTGAGCTTAAAGGCAACCTTTCCCGAGTTGCTTGAAGCCCAGCAGAAACAGCGCAGTTTAATACGTGGCTTAAGGAAAAATCACGTATCGGATTCCCGGGCCTTTAATACAGAAAAAGAAGGTTTATTCCAAACGTTTGCAGGTGGGCTTGAAACACTGGTGCATACGCTGGAAAAAGAACTTGAGAACTGTAACATTTTAAAAGGCGTAAAGGTTGAAAAATTGGAGCAGCAACAGGATCATGTAAAGCTGCAGTTGAACAATGACGCGTCCATAATAGCGGACGGTGTGATATTCGCCTTGCCGCATACGAAACTGATGCCGATCTTTGAACCTTTGGGACTGTTGAAGGGGCTGAAAGATATGCCCTCGACATCCATTGCAACGGTAACCATCGCCTTTCCGGCAGGTGCCGTAAAATCTGAGCAGGACTACATGGGCTTTGTCGTTGCGCGCAACAGTGATTTCACCATCACGGCGTGTTCAGCCGCTCACTTGAAATGGCCAAGCTTAACGCCACCCGGAAAAACTGTATACCGCTCATTTATTGGCCAGGTTGGTGACGAGGCGGTCGTGGAATTGTCGGATGGGGAAATTGTCAAAGCCGTTTTAGAAGACTTGGATAAGTTGCTGGATATTCAGGGTGAACCTGAATTTACTGTTGTTTCCCGAATGAAAGAAGCGATGCCGCAGTATTTAGTGGGACATGAAGAACGGATTGCTTTAGCGAAAAAAGAATTGCAGGATGCTCTTCCTATGGTGCAGATTGTGGGCGGGTCCTTTGAAGGATTCGGATTGCCTGCCTGCGTTGACCAGGGAAAAGCGGCTGCCAATCAGTTGATCAAACAATTTACTGCTGAATCTTTCAGCGTGGAGGGAAATCTATAATGAAGAAAATTATCTGGTGGGGCCTTCCGTTTTTGCTGCTTGCCGCTTGCGGAACTGGGGAAGCAGATTCTCCAGGTGCCGGTGAACCCCTAGAAGAAGTGATGGTGGCCTTCAACACTGAACAGCAGGCAGCTGTTGCTCAGGAAGTGGTACTGTCCGTTTCTGTGACACAGGGAGACGAATCTGTGGAAGATGCAGATGAAGTCGTTTACGAAGTGTGGGAATCGGGAGACCGCGACAACAGCGAAATGATTCCAGCTGAGCATACAGAGGATGGCGTCTACGAAGCGAAAACAAGCTTTGAAGAAGAAGGCCTCTATTATATGCAGGCGCATACTACAGCCCGGAGCTTGCATGTCATGCCGAAACAGGAAGTCACGGTCGGCAATCCCGATCCGGATTCCATCGTTCCGGATGACAGCGACGATTCACAGGGCATGGATAAAATGGAAGAACATTCCGGCCATTGATACAGATTACCAAAGGCATCGCTTAGGCGGTGTCTTTTTGCTGTTCTATAAGCCGCTTCGGCCGCTCTGGAGGGGACTCCCGCAATAAGCCGGGCAGCGCTTCGCTTGCCAGTCTTATCGCTCCGTCCCCTCCGTTGCCGCGGCTCCGCTGGGCGAGTTGTGATAGAGGGTTCCCGGTTTTGTTTGGGGTAGGTAGATAAATGGGGGTTCTGGAATCGCTCGGCAGCGGTGGTGCACGCGCCGTCGCTAAGCAAGGTTTGTGTATAAAATCATTTTGATGAGGTTTTTTAAGCCGCTTCGGCCGCTCTGGAGGGGACTCCCGCAATAAGCCGGGCAGCGCTTTGCTTGCCAGTCTTATCGCTCCGCCCCCTCCGTTGCCGCGGCTCCGCTGGGTGAGGTGCGATAGAAGGTTCCCGGTTTTGTTTGGGGTAGGTAGATAAATGGGGGGTCTGGAATCGCTCGGCAGCGGTGGTGCACGCGCCGTCGCTTGGGATGGTTATGTGTGGGTTTTGTGTTTTAGCAGAGGGTTTGGCGGCTTTACCTCACCAGGTTACGTTTCTATCTGAGAGAGGTGATGCTTCTACCTTAACTTTTTACTTTTCTACATGAAGCTTTCGTATTTCTATATGAATTTTTGAAAATATGATGCGAAAAGAGTCGATATGGTGAGTGAAAGATCCATTACTGGGTGTGTGCCACGTTCTGTCAGAAACCATCGCTTTCTATTTTGGGCTGTTCGCCATGCGGACAGCTTCCATACATGGGCTCGAGCTTTTATAAAACAGGTGAAATGCGGGTAAGAGAGCAAAAGGTTCAGGTATAGCCAGTAAGCGTTTAGGTAGCCGCGCCAAAAGTTTATATAGGAAGCTCAAACAGTAAGGGAGAGCCAGGATCCGCTGCGCTTCTCTGGTATGGCCGCTTTTCGCCTGCGAAAAGCATAAGAACAACTCATTTTTCCATCACTGCCTCGAATGAATAGAACAGTGATGCCTCCACTTTTATTCATATTGAGAAGACCTCTGAAGCGATTTCTTTCCCTTTATACGGACTTAAATTAATTCAACACAAAAAACGAAGCAACGCCGGTGAGCGCTGCTTCGTTTTTTATAAGTATGTTTTAGTTGATCTTATTAGCTATTGCAGGAATCACAATGAGTACCATAACATTCATGCTGCTCTTCCATTTTTTCTCCACAAGATACGCATTGTTTCGGGGGCAAGTTCTTGAAAAATTCGACTACGTTTTCAATCATAACTTCCATCTCCTTTTGTTATAGTACTGTTGTTGTTTAAGTAAGTGTATTATAACAGTTTGGATTCGTCAACCCTAAATCGTGAATTTATTTGAAAAATCCGTTAAACTAGGGAGAGGAACGCAGCCAAAAGGAGAGAGATTATGTATTTCGTAGACAACAAAGGCATTACTGACCCACGAATCAACTTGGCAATTGAAGAATATCTGTTAAAAACAATGAAGGTTGAAGAGGATCCATTCCTTCTGTTCTATATCAATGAACCTTCGATCATCATCGGCAAGAACCAAAACACATCGGAAGAGATCAATACGGATTATGTAGATTCCAACGGCATTCATGTGGTTCGCCGCTTGTCCGGTGGCGGAGCGGTTTACCATGATCTTGGAAATTTGAATTATAGCTTTATCACAGTGGACGATGGCAACAGTTTCCGCAATTTCCGTAAGTTCACGGAGCCTGTGGTAAAGGCGCTTCAAAGCCTTGGCGTCGATGCTGAACTTTCTGGACGCAATGACCTGATGGCGGAAGGCCGGAAAGTATCAGGCAATGCGCAATTTTCAACCAGAGGCCGGATGTTCAGCCACGGCACCTTGATGTTTGATACTGAAGTGGACGCGGTAGTATCTGCGCTGAAAGTCAGCAAAGAAAAAATTGAATCGAAAGGCATCAAGTCGATCCGCAGCCGCGTAGCGAATATTTCCGAGTTTCTGCAAGAGTCGATGTCCGTGACGGAATTCCGCAATGCGATTCTGCATTTGATTTTCGAAGGCGAAGAAAATGTCCGCTATTATGAACTGACGGATGAAGATTGGGAAAACATCCATGAATTGTCGAAAGAGCGCTATGGCAATTGGGACTGGAATTACGGCAAGTCGCCTAAGTTCAACATCAAGCATTCCCACCGCTTCCCAGTAGGCGGCATCGATGTCCGCCTGCATGTGGAAAAGGGCATTGTCCACGACGCTAATATTTATGGTGACTTTTTTGGAGTCGGTGATGTATCTGAAATTGAACAGGCGATCATCGGTTCAAAATATGAGCGTGCTTCTTTGGATGAAGCGATTGCCGGCATCGACATTCCAAAACTTCTTGGCGGCATCACGACAGAAGAGTTTTTGAAATTAATTTACTAAGAATTGTCCGGAGCCTGCATTTATGCAGGCTCTTTTGTTAAAATGGAAAGAAAAAGAAAGGGGGAATCATTGTGGCTATTCAACGGATCTTCATTGTAGAAGATGATTTGAAAATTGCAGAGTTATTGGCAGAGACCTTGCGGAAATACCATTATGAAGTGGAAACTGCAAAAGATTTCGATCAAATCATCGAAGAATTCGAAGCTTTTGATCCCCATTTGATTTTACTCGATATCAATCTGCCTTCTTATGATGGTTATTATTGGTGCCGTCAACTCAGGCAGCAAACCACTTGCCCCATTTTATTCATTTCAGCCCGTTCAGGAGAAATGGATCAAGTCTTCGCGTTGGAAAATGGCGGAGATGATTTTATTACGAAACCTTTCCATTATGAAATCGTCCTTGCCAAAATAAGAAGCCATTTGCGCAGAGCCTATGGGGAATATGCGCCGAAACAAGAAGAGCGGTCGATCAAGGCAGGGCGCATTGAATTATTCATGGAACGGATGGAGCTGCACGTAAAGTCGGAAGCCATTCCGCTGCAGAAAAAAGAATGCACGATATTGGAGCTCCTGTTGGCCAATTACCCGAAAGTGGTGACGCGGGAACAGCTGCTGGAGGAATTATGGGATGACCAGGCATTTGTGGATGAAAACACTTTGAATGTCAATATGACAAGGGTCCGTAAAAAACTTTCCGATTATCATGTGCTATCCGCCATTGAAACGGTAAGAGGGGCCGGATACCGTCTGCTGCTCCATGAGGAGGAAGCCTGATGCTTCGATTATTCCTGAAAGAGCATGCAGCGTTCATCGTTTTCCAAATTGTGCTGGTGGCATTTATCATGATGCTGTATTGGCTGGATGGCTTCCGCAATCTGGATACGGCCATCTATTCGTTTGTCATCAGCAGCGTGCTGGTAGTGACGTTCCTGACGGCGCGCTTTGTCAAACGCTATCAGTATTATCAACGGATTTTGGCAAAGCCGCTGAGTATGGATCACGCCTTGCAGCGCGAAGGGAAATCGCCCGAACAAATTCAAAATGAAATTTATCTCCAAGAGCTGTATCGCCTTTACCAACACGAGGTGCAGTCATTATACGCAACCCAAAATCGCCATCTCCAGTTCATGAACCAATGGGTGCATCAGATGAAAACGCCTCTATCGGTCATGCATCTGTTGCTGCAGGAAGAGCAGGAGCTGGATAAAAGCAGTGTCCGTGAAGAAATGGACCGGCTGAAAGCCGGGTTGGATACGGTATTGATGAATGCGCGATTGGACACGTTCGAGCAGGACATGCAGATTGAGCAGGTTGCTTTGCGGTCATTGGTCAGCGAAGTGGTTACTGAAAACAAACGGCTGTTCATATCAAAACGCGTTTATCCGGAGATTTCAATCGGGGAAGAGCATATTGTCGCGACCGATCAGAAATGGATGAAGTTCATCATCGGCCAATTTTTGACGAATGCGGTCAAATATACGTTCGAACCCAATAAAAAAGTGATGATAGCGGCCGAATGTGCGAATGGCAATACCTTGCTGACGATACAGGATGAAGGGATAGGCATCCCTTCTTCCGATTTGCCTCGCATAACCAAAGCATTTTTCACTGGAGAAAATGGACGGAAAACAGGGGAATCCACTGGAATGGGCTTGTATTTGGCGAATGAAATTTGCCGGAAGCTGGGTCATGAACTGTCCATTTCTTCTGTTCAGGGAAAAGGGACGACCATCTCTGTTTTATTCTTCAATCAAGATCTTGCAACACAGGAGGAAAACGATGACAATAGTGAAAATCGACGAAGTGACAAAAATATACGAGGGCAAAGTGACGCACCGGGCAGTCAACCAGTTGAGCTTCACAGTGGAAAAAGGTGAATTTCTGGCAGTGATGGGACCTTCAGGCAGCGGGAAAACGACCTTGTTGAATCTGATTTCAACCATCGATTCGTTGACTTCCGGGGAGATTTTGATCGATGGCACCAATCCGCATTTATTGGACAAAAATGAATTGGCGCTGTTTCGCAGAAGAGAATTGGGTTTTGTTTTTCAGGACTTCAATTTATTGCAGATGCTGACCGTTGAAGAAAACCTGGTGCTGCCGCTGACCCTTGATTACGTGCCCATCGATGAAATGGCGCGGCGGGTTCTGATCATCGCCAAACGTCTTGGGCTGACATCGATTCTCCATAAGAAACCAAATGAAATTTCTGGAGGCGAAGCACAACGCACAGCAATCGGACGTGCGCTTATTCATCAGCCGGCACTTATACTGGCTGATGAGCCGACAGGCAACCTGGATTCCAAATCATCGCGTGATGTGCTGGAGATTTTGTCGAATGCCGCCAACGACAGTGATACGACTATCATCATGGTTACGCATGATCCGATTGCGGCAAGTTACTGTGATCGTGTGCTTTTCATCAAAGATGGTGAATTTTTCAACGAAATTTACGGAGATGAACGGCGCCAGACCTTTTATCAGCGGATTTTGAATGTCTTGTCGCTGCTGGGAGGATCCGTAAATGACATTTCGGCAACTCGCTTACCATAACGTTGTCCGCAACCGAAGAAACTACGCGGCTTTCTTTTTAGCCAGTGTTTTTTCAGTCATGGTATTTTTCGTCTACTCGATGTTCATTTTCCATCCGGCATTTGAAGAGGAAGGTTTGCGGTTATTGGCAATCCGGGGAATGCTGATTGCCGAAGTTGTCCTTTACATTTTCACTTTATTTTTCCTGTTTTACTCGATGAGTGCTTTTTTGCAGGCTCGGTCAAAGGAATTTGGAGTGCTGATGCATTTAGGGATGACCAAAAAACAATTGAACAAACTGATTTTCTTTGAAATGCTGATTCTCGGCACTGTTTCAACTGGGACAGGCATCGCTTTCGGCTTTGCTTTTTCAAAATTCTTTTTCATGATTGGCCGCGAAATCATGGAGCTGGATGACTTGCCGCTATACGTCTCGTGGGAACCATTCCTACTGACGATTGCCGCGTTTGCCAGTTTGTTCGTCATTATTTCATTCATCAGTGTCGGGTTTATCCGCACTAAGCGGGTCATCGATTTACTGCAGGGTTATTGGAAGGTCGAAGAAGAAACGAAGTCGTCGACAGTCCTGTCCGTTATGGGAATTGTCTTTTTAGCGATTGCCTATACTTTCGCTGCGAATGTTTCCGATCGGACAGTCTACCAGATGATTTTCATCGTCCCGCCACTTGCCACTTTCGGCACGTATTTATTTTTTACCCATACACTCCATTCCTTTTTGCGGTTGTATAAACGCAACAAGCATTTTTATTGGGAAAAAACGCGTTTGGTGTCATTGGCGGAGGCCTCGGTTAAGCTGAAAGACAGTGCACAGATGTTCTTCATTGTCACGATTGTATCCACTGTCGCTTTTTTGACAGTGGGAACCTTGGCGTCTTTTATGTCCTACACAGGGGATTTCCGCGAATCAAATCCACTCGGGCTCGTCTATATTTCATTTAATGGCAATGAACAGGAAGCGGCGCATGTCGAACATCTGACTAGCCAGCTGGAAAATGAACAATTGTCCTATGATATGGTTGAACTGACGGTCAAGCGCCAAACATCCGGGGCTACTGGAAATGACGTCGATATTTTATCCCTGTCCGAATTTAACCGGTTAGCGGCTGCGCTTGATTTTGAACCGGCTCAATTGCAGGAAGGCGAAGGGATGTTTGTGCCGTTCTCTTTGGATTCTTTAAAAGAGCTGGAGAGCACCAGCGTCGACACGGTCCTGTTTGAAAGTGATGTGCCACTCTCAATCGGATCGACTTATCCGCATGTCGTTTTTCCCATTCATACTTTGAATGTCAATACGATTGTTGTCAGTGACGCCGACTATGAAGCGATCGATGAACCTTTGTTGGGATATGAAACAGGAGCGTCGGACTTTACTTATTATGCCTTTGACGTGTTGAATTGGACCGAAACGATGAATATCGGCAATCAATTGACAGAAACGGTGAGCGAAGCGGTGGAAACCGCTGATTTTAATGGAGTAAACTTTTTCTTTGAAAATCCTGGCGATGATTATCGCTGGTTTAAATCTTCGTTCGCGTTGCTGTTGTTTATCGGCGTCATGGTGGCAGCTGTTTTTCTTTTGGCAGCTGGCAGCTTTATTTATTTTAAATTGTACACAGGCCTTGAGCGCGATCGGAAACAATACCAACTGCTGATCCGTCTGGGCATGACTGACAAGGAATTAGGAAAAATCATTAATCGCCAATTGATTCCCCAATTCTTTTTGCCATGGGTCCTGGCGCTGCTCCACAGTGCTTTTGCTTTTATTTCGCTGCAGGTAGTTTGGGAGGAATTTGCGGAATTATCGATTCTTAGTGAAATGGCCATTGTACTGGGCGGATTTACAGTTGCCCAGATTCTATACTTCTTCTTGATTCGTTGGCGCTATCTGGCCCACCTGCAGGCACCGTAATTTTGCGGTGTCTGTTGTATTGTCTGAAGATTTATTTTATAATGAAAACAGATTAAAATATGAATGAGTATTCATTCAACACGAAAGAGGGATGGAAATGAATTTAATGTCGCGCGTTCATGATATTGCAGAACAGGATTCCGCAAGAATCGCCTACAGTTTTATGGGGAAAGATACAAGCTATGGGGAATTTGATCAGTCGGTTGCTGTGTTTGCCGGCGCTTTACAGGGATTAGGCGTGGAAAAAGGGGACCATGTCGCATTTCTTCTAGGCAACACACCACATTTTTTGATTTCTTTATATGCCACCATGCGTTTAGGGGCTACTGCGGTTCCAATCAATCCTATTTACAGCCCGGATGAAATCGCTTACATAGTCAATAACAGCGACGCCAAAGTAGTGGTGGCACTGGATATGCTCTTGCCGCTTGTAGAGAAAGCGCATAAAGCCTTGCCTGCTGTTGAATCTTATATCATCTGTGAAACAGATCCATCGACACCGGAAAAAATGGCGCAATTGCCTGAAGATGTGAAAGGCAAAGTCCATTCATTTACAGCGCTGTTAGGGAAATCAGCACCGCATACCGAATTTGCTGACGTTCAAGCAGATGATAATGCCGTTATTTTGTATACTTCCGGCACAACTGGAAAACCGAAAGGTGCCATGCTGACACACCAGAATCTCTATTCAAATGCACGTGATGTTGGAGAATATTTGCAGATCGGCGCAAATGACCGGGTAATCGCCACGTTGCCGGTGTTCCACGTATTTGCACTGACGGTTGTTGTAAATGCCCCTCTGTTACAGGGGGCGACGATTATTCTAGTGCCTCGCTTTAATCCGAAAGAGGTATTCGAAGCCGTCAAGACTTATAAGGCAAACGTTTTTGCCGGAGTTCCGACCATGTTCAATTTCATGAATCAATTACCGGATGTCGATCCGGCAGATTTCGCTTCTGTCCGCTTGGCCGTTTCCGGTGGTTCCGCTATGCCGGTAGCTTTGCTGCATAGCTTTGAAGAAAAGTTCAATGTCCGGATTTCAGAAGGCTATGGTTTGTCGGAAGCTTCACCGGTTACCTGCTTTAACCCGATTGACCGCGAGCGGAAAGCAGGCTCGATCGGAACATCCATCATCAATGTGGAAAATAAAGTCGTCAACGAATTAGGCGAAGAAGTGGCCGCAAATGAAGTTGGGGAACTGATTGTCCGTGGACCGAATGTTATGAAGGGCTATTACAAGATGCCGGAAGAAACTGCGTCGGCGATTCGTGACGGCTGGTTGTATACAGGTGACTTGGCCCGTGTCGACGAAGAAGGCTATTTCTATATTGTCGACCGCAAAAAAGACATGATCATCGTCGGTGGCTATAACGTCTACCCGCGCGAAGTCGAAGAAGTGTTATTTGCGCATCCAGCGATTCTGGAAGCAGCGGTTGTCGGCTTGCCGGATCCGAATTTTGGTGAAGAAGTCAATGCCTATGTCGTGCTGAAAGATCCAGCTGTGTCAGTAGAAGAATTGAAAGCGTATTGTGCAGAGCATTTGGCGAAATATAAAGTGCCAAGACAAATTGAAGTCCTGGATGAACTGCCGAAAAATACAACAGGAAAAATCCTGCGCCGGTCACTGAAAGATCAGGCTATGCAGAAATAAGTTGGTTTAAGTTGGGCTCCGGCAGAAAAACCGGAGCCTTTTTCTGTTTGCAGGAAGAAAACGATCAGGCCCGTCTCTTGCGTATCGATAGGCTATTTTTAAAGAAAGCGGCACTGGTTTGTGGAATGCCCATAACAGAATCGTTAAAACAGTAGTTCAACTTTTATAACTTGCATCTGAATAGAATTTGATTGAAAAAACTGACATTTTTTATTATAGTTAAAGAGCAGTATTACGAATTTCGAAATAGTTGGGTCCGAGGAGGAAATGGAATGGCAAAAAAAGCAATTGAAATTAAAGATCTAACGAAATTGGTGTCCGTAACAGATCCCCGGATTTCCCCGGATGGGAAAAGAGCGGTATTTGTCCATACGCAAATTGACGAAGAGGAAAATACATATAGAGCCCACCTTCACCATATCGACCTGGAAACGGGCAAGCAGACCCAGTGGACGCATGGCAAGGAACGGGTGAGTTCACCGCGTTGGTCGGCCGATGGAACAGCCGTCGCTTTTTTATCGGATCGGGATGAGAAGAATCAATTGTTCGTCATGTCGGCGGATGGCGGGGAAGCACGTTCACTGACTGGTTTCGAAAAAGGGGTCAACGGATTTGAATGGGCGCCGTGCGGAACGAAGATCTGGTTTAATGCACTGGTGAAAGAAGGGAAGGCCTTCACTGATAAAGAAGAAAAAGTGGAAAAGAAACAGCCGGAACCGTACCATGTCGATAAGATGAAGTACAAGATGGACGGCATGGGCTTATTGCCTAAAGAATTCCATCGCCACATCGGATCGGTTGAGGTCGAGTCGAAGAATGTGGAACAGCTGACAGAAGGGAAATTCCACTACAGCCTGGAAGCTGTATCACATGATGGAAAGAAATTGGTTTACGGCGTAACACGTGAAGAAAACCTGGATTTTGTCTTCCGGCAGCCTCTTTACCTCTATGATGTGGAGACAAAGGAAGAGTCGGCATTGATCGAAGAAGACGGCTCCTTCGGGGGTGCGGCTTTTTCGCATGACGATTCGAAAGTCGCGTTTGTCGGCAGCACTCGGCAATACGAGAATGCGACGCATTCAGAAGTTTATGTGGCGGATTTAAGAGCCGAAACCCGCGTTTGCTTGACGGAAGCGCTGGATGTGCCTGTCGGCGACTACGTAGTGGCCGATCATCAACAGGGAGCAGCCGCGCCAGATGTTGTCTGGACAAAAGACGACCATCTGTATTTCCAGGTATCGACGATGGGGGACGTGCGCCTGTATTTTGCGTCGCTTGACGGCATGATTTTTCCAGCGTCTCCTGATATGGAGCATGTTTACGGCTATGACATTTCCAGTGACGGCGAATTTGCACTTGCAGCCATCAGCAATCCGGTCAATCCGGGTGAGTTGTACCGCTTGGTGATTGCGACGGGTGAACGCGAGGAGCTGACTCGCTTTAACCAGGAATTCCTGGAAGAGACGGAATTGATTGAAGCGCAGCCGATCATCACAAAAGGTGCGAAAGACTGGGCGGTCCACGGCTGGCTGATGAAGCCCTATGGCTATCAGGAAGGCCAGAAATATCCGCTGGTCGTCAATATCCACGGCGGACCGCACGCGATGTATGCCAATACCTTCGTCCACGAAATGCAATTGCTGGCCGCACGCGGTTTCGGCGTCTTGTATGTCAATCCGCGCGGCAGCCATGGCTACAGCCAGGAGTTCGTAGACGCGGTACGCAGTGATTACGGCGGCGGTGATTATGAGGACATCATGAATTCAGTGGATCAAATCGTGGAATCGAATGACTGGATTGATGGGGATCGTTTAGGCGTCACCGGCGGAAGCTATGGCGGCTTCATGACCAACTGGATCGTTGGCCATTCCACGCTCTTTAAAGCAGCTGTGACCCAGCGTTCCATCTCCAACTGGATTTCTTTCTTCGGCGTATCGGACATCGGCTATTATTTCAGTGATTGGCAAATCGGGGCGGATATGACGGATGTGGATAAGCTGTGGCAGCATTCGCCGTTAAAATATGTGAAAAATGTAAAGACACCTTTGCTGATCCTTCATTCTGAAAATGATTACCGCTGTCCGATCGAGCAGTCGGAACAATTATATGTAACATTGAAAAGTATGAAAAAAGAAACGGAATTTGTCCGTTTCCCTGAAGCCGACCATAATTTATCGCGGACCGGCAAACCGAACCTCCGCTTTGCACGTCTGGAGCAGATTACGGGGTGGATGGAAAAATACCTGTAACTAGAAAAACGGAGCGGCTTTTTCAGCCGCTCCGTTTTCTATTTACCTTTGAATACCGGTTTGCGTTTTTCGCCGAAAGCGGCAAGTGCTTCTACCCGGTCTTCTGTCGGAATGGTGATTTCGTACGCTTTGCGCTCGATTTGGAGACCTGTCTGCAAATCGGTGTTCATGCCGTTCTTGATGGCGAATTTCGCCTGTTGGAGAGCGATGGGCCCGTTGGCCAGAATCGAATCTGCAAATGCCCCGGTCACTTCCGCCAACTGGTCAAGTGCGGCCACTCGTGTCACCAGTCCGTATGCCAATGCCTCGGCTGATGTTAAGCGCCGGGCAGTCAAAATCAATTCCAGCGCTTTGGTTTCACCGATCAATCGCGGCAAACGCTGCGTGCCGCCAGCTCCTGGAATGATCCCAAGGCTGGTTTCCGTCAAGCCGAGAAGCGTGTCTTCTGCCACTATCCGGAAGTCGCAGGCCAGCGCCAGTTCCATGCCGCCGCCAAACGCAAAGCCGTTCATCATGGCAATGGTTGGCTGTGGTAAATTTTCAATTGTGGAAAAAACCTCGCCTATTTTAAAGAGATTGCGTTTGACCAGATCATCGGTCATGTTTTTGCGTTCTTTTAAATCTGCCCCTACGCTGAAGGCCTTTTCTCCTGCCCCTGTAAACACCACGACGCGGATATCGGGATTAATGCGGATTGCTTCCACGACCTGCCCCAGTTCGAGGAGCATGTCATAATTGAAGGCATTCAATGCCTCCGGCCGATTTAATGTGATGAAGGCTAGATTGTTTCGCTGTTCATAGTGAATTGTGTCCATTTTCATCCCCCTTGTGTCGTTCCATCCGTTAAAAACATACCACTTTTTGGACTATTTCGCTATCAGACTCTATAATGAAATCCATGGGAGGGACCGCACTTATGAATCAAATTACGTTTATCCGCATCTTCCGGATTGTCTGGTTGGCAGTCAAAATCTTTTTGCAAGTGACGTTCTTCCAAAAGCGAAATCGCGGCAATTGGAATCCACTGGTTGAAAAAAGATGGAATGAGATGATTACAAAGCAAGCAAAGGAATATAAGAACCTGGCGTTAAAGCTGGGGGGACTCATGATCAAGCTGGGCCAGTTCCTGTCAACACGGGCGGATATCATGCCGCCGTCGTTTCTTGCAGAACTGGAAGGCTTGACAGACCGTGTGCCATCGGTTCCAAAGAAGAGCATCGTCTCGGTGCTGGAACAGGAGTGGAACACCCCCCATATGAATTACTTGGATCACTTGTCGGATTCGGCAGTAGCATCCGCGTCAATTGGTGAAGTGTATAAAGGCGTGTTGAAAAACGGCATGGAAGTGGCCGTCAAAGTTCAGCGGCCAGGAACAGACCGCATTTTGCGCGCAGACTTTAAAGCCATCCGCATCGTCATCTGGATGGCTGAAAAATTCACTCCGTATGCCAAGCAAATTGATTTTAAATTGCTGTATGCGGAAATGACGGAGACGATTGGCGCTGAATTGAATTTCCTGAAAGAGCTTCAGAATGGCCGTGCTTTTGCGGATCGCTTTGACGCTATGGAAGGAGTTCGCATTCCGTTGTATTTTGATGAATTCACAACACGCCGTGTGCTTGTGATGGAATGGATCGAAGGCGCGCGCATCACAGATCTGGCATTCATTGAAAAGAATGAGTTGGACCGCCATGAGATTTCTGAACGCCTGTTTATTTTATTCCTGGAGCAGGTTCTATACGGCGGGCAATTCCACGCAGATCCCCACGGCGGGAATATCCTGCTGGAACCGGACGGCGGCATTGTGCTGATCGATTTCGGAATGATCGGCAATATCTCGAAAAAGGATTCCCAGGCAGTCTTGCGTGCAGCGGAAGGAATCATTTTCAAGAACTACGATCAAGTATTGGATTCGTTGGAAGAGCTGCGGTTCTTGCTGCCACAGGCAGATCGCGCCGTCTTGGGTGACGCGATTTCCCGGCTGGTAGCAGCCTATGAGTCCAACGAGCTGTCACAGATGGACAGCTTTGTCGTTGAGCGGCTGCTGAACGATATGCAGGAAATCGTCCGGACACAGCCGGTCCAATTGCCGGCAGAATTCGCCTTTTTCGGCCGGGCCGCTTCCATTTTCGTCGGCGTCTTGCATGTGTTGGATCCGAATGTGGATTTACTTGCACTTGCCCGTCCGCGAATATTGGAATGGGCCTCATCGCAGAAAGAAGGCAAAGGGATCTTTGGGAAAGAGGATGTTCTGCGCTGGGCGCTGAACGCTACCGGGCCTTTGCGTGTGTTGCCGCAGAAAGTCATTAATTTCCTGGAAGAACCGGAACGCCTTCGCCGCTATTATGAAAATCGGGATGGCCGGGAACGCGAATACCGGCGTGACCTGCAATCCCGTATGTTTGCCGGGATCTTCACGATTCTTTCATTCACCGGGATTTCAGTATCGGTATGGTTCTGGAATGAACCTTATCTCTGGGTATCGTCGGTATTTTTCGTCGGCTCTTTATGGGCGTACCGATCGATTAAATAGAGGTCAAAGCATCCCGGTTCTCTGGATTGGGATCTGGAGATTTGGTTAAATAAGAAAAAAGAGTTGCCGCTTGAAGTCAGTTTCAATGACTTCAAGCGGCAACTCTTTTTATTTTGGGTACTTGCAGACTAGAGTGGAACCGGAAAATTGGGGCACAAAAGAATATGTAGAATGAATTGAAGAAAACAAAGATCCATATGTAGAAATGGCATATAAACAGACTGCGCAGCAGCTTGGATGGAATTATCCTGGGTGATTATTCATAATGTATGGACACGATTAATCCAGTGGCTGCTGTTTCCGTGGCGGAAAGGTGCGTTTCGTTACATAAGCCATGGGGTGATTGTGGACACGCTGTGCTTTTTTAAAGTAGCGGCGGAGTGAACCGGCAAAAGAATGCTGATTGCGTAAAGCGATGGGGGACACATCCAAATAAACCGTTTCGCTATTGCTTAAATAAATGATGCTGCCTTTGCCGCTGCTGTCGCTTTCAATCAAATCGATGGCGTCATAATTGAACCAGACACATTCCTTGTTCTTTGGAGAGTGGGTCGGGAAGAAAATTAGTGGGTTGCCATAATACTCGCCGATGATGATAGGGGGCTTGTGTTTTACGCCGACTGCTTTTTGGGCATAGAGTGTCGCACTTTCAAGTGAAGCACGGTAGAAACGGCAGGAAGTGGTGACTGTTTTATAAACAGCTTCTTCGACCACAAATTCACTGCGGTCTTCAATCACCCGCATCCATGTGCGATGGCCGTCTGTATAGGGTAAAAGGGCATACGTATTGGCGCAGATGGTATACGAGAATGGCCTATGATTCTTTTTGTGCATGAAGATTAACCCCCTAAATTTACTGTACATACCTTATTATAATAAAAAATGGAAATTTCGCAATGCGCAATAGATTGAAAATAAAATTTTTTCTATTTCGTTGGAATTTTCAAATAAATCTTGATTTATTCCATTCGGCTAATGTATACTAATGAAAAGCATTCGGGGTGAAGAAGAATGGAAAATTATTATTCTTATGCTGATTTCATGAAAGCGATGGCTCAAACAAAAAAAATTACGGAAGCGGAAAAACTGCTGAACGATATTTATTTGGACCTGTTCTTAAAGCATGTACACCGTTCCCAACAGGAAGCACAGCTTATGACGCTTATCGACGAAGCCCTGGATCATAATGACCAAAAAGCATTTGCTAGATATGCTGCCCAATTACAAACTCTAAAGCACGAAGAAACTGAATAAATGGCTAACTGAAAATAGCCGGAGAAAAGGGAAGTCGGAGCCAATCTGACTTCCCTTTTTTTCTGTTTGCTGTGAAAATCGAATTTTTTTCTGGCTCTACTCTACGTGCTTCTAATTTTCCGCAGGAGTTTTTCAGCCCAGATAAACCCACTGTTTCGCATTTTTTTATTTGTTTCCACATAAAAAAACATACGTTCGCTTTTTGTTAGGGGTTTTTTAGGGCATATGGTAAAGTAGAAGTAATGAAATAATGGAAGGGCGTCTTAACATGAAACAGGAATTTAATCTTCAAGCTCCTTATGAACCAGCTGGCGATCAGCCTCAGGCCATTGCCGAACTGACGCAGGGCATCATCAATGGCAAACGCTGCCAGACATTGCTGGGGGCTACAGGAACAGGTAAAACCTTTACAATGTCGAACGTCATCCAGCAGGTGAAAAAGCCGACGCTGGTCATGGCCCACAATAAAACATTGGCTGGCCAGCTCTACAGCGAATTCAAGGAGTTCTTCCCTGATAACGCGGTTGAGTATTTTGTCAGTTATTACGATTACTATCAGCCGGAAGCCTACGTGCCGCAATCGGATACATTCATCGAAAAAGATGCCAGCATCAATGATGAAATCGACAAGCTGCGCCACTCTGCGACGAGCTCCTTATTTGAGCGGGACGATGTCATCGTCATTGCATCCGTTTCCTGCATCTATGGCCTCGGTTCACCAAAAGAATACCGTGAACTGGTCGTTTCACTTCGCAAAGGAATGGAGATTGAGCGCAACCAATTGTTAAGAAAATTGGTCGACGTTCAATACGAGCGCAATGACATCAACTTTATCCGCGGGACATTCCGGGTTCGTGGAGATGTGGTTGAGATTTTCCCGGCGTCACGCGACGAACGATGCCTGCGCGTCGAGTTTTTTGGCGATGAAATCGACCGCATCCGCGAAGTGGACGCCCTGACTGGTGAAATTATCGGCGAACGCGACCACGTCGCCATCTTCCCGGCATCCCACTTTGTTACACGCGAAGACAAAATGGTCAAAGCGATTGCCAATATTGAAGAGGAACTGGAAGCGCGTCTGAAGGAAATGCGCGCAGAAGACAAATTGCTGGAAGCGCAGCGCCTCGAACAGCGGACGCGCTATGATTTGGAGATGATGCGTGAGATGGGCTTCTGCTCCGGCATCGAAAACTATTCCCGCCATTTGACGCTTCGTCCTGCAGGTGCCCAGCCCTATACATTGATTGATTACTTTCCAGAAGACTTCTTGTTGGTTGTAGATGAAAGCCACGTTACACTGCCGCAGGTGCGCGGCATGTTCAATGGTGACCAGGCAAGGAAAAAAGTATTGGTGGATTACGGCTTCCGGCTGCCTTCGGCTATGGATAACCGTCCCTTGACCTTCGATGAATTTGAAAAACATATCAGCCAGGCGGTCTTTGTTTCGGCTACGCCTGGTCCCTATGAATTGGAGCATACCCCGGAGATGGTGGAACAGATCATCCGTCCAACCGGGCTGCTTGACCCGACTATCGAAATCCGTCCGATTGAAGGCCAGATAGATGATTTGATGTATGAGATCCGCCAGCGTGCGGAAAGCAATGAACGGGTACTGGTGACGACTTTAACGAAAAAAATGTCGGAAGATTTAACGGCTTACCTGAAAGATGCCGGCATCAAAGTCAACTACCTGCATTCTGAGATCAAGACGCTTGAACGGATTGAAATCATCCGGGAACTGCGGATGGGTGTTTACGATGTCCTGGTTGGCATCAACCTGCTGCGTGAAGGACTGGATATTCCGGAAGTTTCATTGGTGACCATTCTAGATGCGGACAAAGAAGGCTTCTTGCGTTCAGAACGCGCCTTGATCCAGACGATGGGCCGAGCAGCCAGAAACTCAAATGGCCATGTTATCATGTATGCTGATAGGGTGACGGACTCGATGCAAAGAGCGATAGATGAGACCGCACGCCGCCGGACCATCCAGGCCGACTATAACGAAAAGCATGGCATTACGCCAATTACAATACAGAAGAAAATCCGTGATGTCATCCGCGCAACTGCCGCGGCGGAAGAAGCGGAAGAATATGTGTCAAAAGCAGTATCCGGAAAAAAACTCAACAAAGAAGATCGCATGAAGCTGGTCGCACTCCTCGAGACAGAAATGAAAGAAGCGGCCAAAGCACTCGATTTCGAACGGGCTGCAGAATTGCGCGATACAGTGCTTGAATTGAAAGCGGAAGGATGATGGAAGTTGAAGAATAAAGAAATACGGATACAGGGCGCACGTGCGCACAATTTAAAGAATATCGACGTTGTCATTCCGCGTGACAAGCTTGTCGTTATGACTGGGCTGTCCGGTTCCGGCAAATCCTCACTGGCGTTTGATACGATTTACGCAGAAGGGCAGCGGCGGTATGTGGAATCGCTGTCTTCCTACGCCCGCCAATTTTTGGGGCAGATGGACAAGCCGGATGTCGACTTGATTGAAGGGCTGTCACCAGCCATTTCAATCGATCAGAAGACAACCAGCAAGAATCCGCGTTCCACTGTGGCAACGGTAACGGAAATCTATGATTATATGCGTCTTATGTACGCGCGCATCGGAAAGCCGATCTGTCCGAACCACGGCATCGAAATTTCATCACAAACGATCGAGGAAATGGTCGACCGCCTGATCGTTTATCCGGAACGTACAAAAATGCAGATTTTGGCGCCGATTGTCACAGGCCGAAAAGGAACCCACGTCAAGCTGCTTGAAGACATCAAAAAGCAAGGGTATGTACGGGTTCGGGTCAATGGGGAATTGATTGATTTGGATGATGATATTGTGCTTGATAAAAACAAAAAGCATTCAATTGAAGTGGTCATCGACCGGGTTGTCATGAAAGAGAATATTGCACCACGGCTCAGTGATTCACTTGAATCCGCTTTGCGTTTAGGCGATGGCCGGGTGTTGATTGATGTGATGGGCCAGGAAGAATTGCTGTTCAGTGAACATCACGCATGCCCAGTCTGCGGATTTTCGATTGGGGAGCTGGAACCGAAAATGTTTTCATTCAACTCACCTTTTGGAGCTTGTCCGGAATGTGACGGCCTCGGGATGAAGCTGGAAGTCGATCCTGAACTGGTCATTCCAGATTGGAACATATCTCTCAATAAAGGTGCGATTCTGCCTTGGCAGCCGACCAGCTCGCAATATTATCCGCAATTACTGAAAGCGATCTGCCAGCATTACAAGATTGACATGGACGTGCCCGTCAGTGAGTTGCCGGAAGAACACATCAATGTCATCATGCGCGGCTCTGGGAGCGACAAGATCCGCTTCCGCTATGAAAACGATTATGGCCAGATCCGGGACAATCATATTCAGTTTGAAGGGGTGTTGTCCAATGTGGACCGCCGCTATCGAGAAACTTCATCTGACTATATCCGCGAACAAATGGAAAAATACATGGGCGAACAGCCATGCACGGTCTGTGAAGGCTATCGCTTAAAGCCCGAGACTTTGGCAGTCAAGGTCAACGATGTGCATATCGGCAAAGTGACGGAGTTCTCGATAGTCGAAGCTTATCAATTTTTCGATAACCTCAAGCTATCGGAAAAAGATACACAGATTGCTAAATTGATTATCCGGGAAATTCAGGAACGCATCGGCTTCCTGATCAATGTCGGGCTTGATTACCTGACCTTGAACCGGGCTTCAGGAACCTTGTCCGGAGGGGAAGCACAGCGGATCCGCTTGGCGACCCAAATCGGTTCACGGTTGACCGGGGTCTTGTATATTCTGGATGAACCGTCGATCGGGCTGCATCAACGTGACAATGACCGGTTGATTGAGACATTGAAAAGCATGCGCGACATCGGCAATACATTGATTGTTGTCGAACATGATGAAGATACCATGCTGGCAGCTGATTATTTGATCGATGTCGGACCGGGTGCTGGTGTTCATGGTGGTGAAATCGTGGCTGCAGGAACCCCGGAGAAGGTCATGAAAAATAAGAAATCATTGACTGGCCAATACTTGAGCGGCAAAAAGTTCATTCCATTGCCTGCCGAACGCAGAGTACCGAACGACCGGAAAATTTCCATCCGCGGAGCCAATCAAAACAACCTGAAGAAAGTGGATGTCGATATTCCACTTGGTTTATTCACCGCGGTGACCGGGGTTTCAGGTTCCGGAAAAAGTACGCTCATCAATGAAATCCTTTACAAGACGCTGGCACATCGGCTGAACCGGGCAAAAGCGAAACCGGGCCATTTCGATTCAATAGAAGGAACCGAAGGGCTTGAACGGGTCATCGATATCGATCAGTCACCGATCGGACGGACACCCCGGTCAAATCCGGCAACCTATACCGGCGTATTCGATGATATCCGTGATGTCTACGCGACGACCAATGAAGCGAAAGTGCGCGGCTATAAAAAAGGCCGTTTCAGTTTCAATGTCAAGGGCGGTCGCTGTGAAGCTTGCCGCGGAGATGGTATTATAAAAATAGAAATGCATTTCCTTCCGGATGTCTATGTGCCTTGTGAAATTTGCCACGGCAAGCGTTACAACCGGGAAACCCTGGAAGTGAAGTACAAAAACAAAAGCATCTCAGATATCCTGGACATGACAGCAGAAGACGCTGCTTCATTTTTCGAAAACATTCCAAAAATCAGCCGTAAATTAAAGACAGTTGTAGATGTCGGCCTTGGCTATGTCACACTTGGCCAGCCTGCAACCACTTTATCCGGAGGTGAAGCGCAGCGCGTCAAGCTGGCATCAGAGCTGCATAAGCGTTCAAACGGCAAATCCTTTTATATTTTGGATGAACCGACAACGGGTCTCCACGCCGACGATATTTCCCGTCTGCTTCTTGTTCTGCAGCGCCTTGTGGACAATGGCGATACGGTATTGACCATTGAGCATAATCTGGACGTCATCAAGACAGCCGATTATATCATCGATTTGGGTCCAGAAGGTGGAGACAAAGGCGGTACCATACTTGCGACAGGCACTCCAGAAGAAATTGCGGCTGTCGAAAACTCGTATACCGGCAAGTACCTGAAGCCGATACTTGAGCGTGACCGGGGACGTATGGATGCCCTGGTCAAAGGCGCCAGCCGCAGAAAAAAAGCGGTTAAATGAAACTTTTGCTGCTGGCAAACGTATCAATTAGAAGAATAGATCTGATTGTCCTGGTAAGTTTTACTTATCGGCAATCAGACAATGAGGAGGCCACAATACATGCAAAGCGAAAAAGAACGCATTTTGGACATGGTTGAGAACGGTACGATTTCTGCACGTGAAGCCGTAGAGTTGCTGCGTGCTATAGATGGCAGCAGTTCTTCTTCGGATGAGCCGAATTATGGCCGCAACAACCAAAAAGACAAATCTGGCAAACGTGGATTTTTCAGACCGGAAGACATCGTTAAGAAAGTATCGAAGGATTTCTCGAAGAATATTTCAAAAAATGTCTCGAAAAATGTTTCGCGTGACTTTAATGATTTAGGCACCCGGATGATGGACTTTATGCAGTCTTCTGTTGGCAAATTAAAAACGATGGAATTCGACTCGCCATTTGGCGAAGCGATTCAATTCAGCCACACATTCACAGATGAAATAACGGACCTGAATACCATCATTGCGGATATCGCCAATGGTCAGTTGGAGATTTTCCCATCACAGGACGGCTTGCTGCGAGCGGAATGCAGCGTCAAGGCGTATCGTTCGGAGTCACCGGCGCAGGCAAAAGTGGATTTTCTTGATAAATTTGTCTTTATTGCCGATGACCGGAAGCTTCGGATCATCAGTGACTTAAAGACTACTCAGGTTAATGTGGTTTTGTATGTACCGGAGGTTTCTTATGAACACATCACCGCTCGTTTGTTCAATGGCGGGTTCACCATGAAACGCATCGATGCAGCGCTGATCAAAGTGAAAACGGCGAACGGCAAAATCGATCTGAAGCATGTGGAATTTGATGATGCAGAACTGGAAACAGCCAATGGCGCCATCCACGTTCAGGAAACAAAAGGCAAGGTATTGGAAGCTGAAACCTTGAATGGCCGCATCTATATTGATGGCGATATCCAGACGATCGTTTCGAAATCGTTGAACGGCAATATTGTTGCAACCACTAGATGCAAAGAAGCGCGTAAGTTGGAAACAAAGACTTTGGCAGGCAATGTCGAGCTTTATATTCCTTCTCACTTGCCTTTAAAAGGTGAAGTATCTTCAAATCTGGGTAAAATGGATGTCTTGCTGTCGGACATCGACAGTACGCATGAGCAAGGACAATTCCTGCAAAAATCAATCCGGTTCTCAAAACAGGGAACTGAACCGGCCGCAGCGCCGTTATTGGTCTACGGAGAAACCAAAACAGGTTCTGTCCTGCTGCGGTACTTAACAATCGAATAAACAGTTTTCAAGCCGGTACAGAAATCTTGTGCCGGCTTTTTTTAAATGGGTTCACATGGTTGGTATTTTTTTGGCTTTTATTTTACCATTTAAAAAAAGGAAAGGTTTTGGGATATGATCGCTACTATTTTGATCGGGTTCACGATTCTTCTGATGTTGCTCAATCTTTATTACTTTTTCACCAATCAACAGCATAAAGAAAGTTATATCCATACCTCATTATTTACCAAACTCTTCCTCATTATGACCGTCGTTACGTTTGGATTTGCTGTAATCTATTACTTACTGGCTTTCAACAACGATACTTTAAGGCTGAATGATGAAACAGGCAGGAGAGCAGGAGACAATTTTTGGGATTATTTATACTTTAGTGGAGTGACGATGCTGTCCATCGGTTACGGGGATTTGGTGCCGATGGGCTACGCCCGTTTTTTTGCGGTCGTTCAAGCAGCATTGGGCTTGTTATTGCCGTCTGCTTATTTTGTTAAAGCATTCGATGAAATGGGAATACATGAAAAAGAAGGACAAGGAAACCGAAGCGACAAAAAGAATGAAGAAGATTGAATGGAAGGAGGAGGACCGGATGGAAAAAAATAATGCTGCTATAAAAGAAGCTTTTGCTGAATTGATGGCTGAACCCAAAATTCAACAGGCACTCGCATTCGTTGAACAAGACCATCAGCGCACCATCGATGAACAGATTGCCTTGACGGAAATTCCAGCGCCACCATTCAAGGAACGGCAGCGTGCTGAAAATTTCCTGATGCGTCTGAAGGATTTGGGTTTGGAACAAGTCCTCATGGATTCAGAAGGGAATGTCTATGGATTGCGAAAAGGGAAAGGGCAAGGGCCGAAGATTTTTGTGTCTGCGCACCTGGATACGGTTTTTCCTGAAGGGACCGATACCACAGTCCATCAGAAAGGTGGCGTGCTTCATGCACCTGGAATTGGAGATGATACGCGTGGCCTGGCCGAATTGCTGGCAGTGGTGAGGGCCTTTAATGAAGCGGGCATTGAAAATAGCGGAGATATAATCTTCGGCGGAACTGTCGGCGAGGAAGGAGCCGGCGATTTGCGCGGGGTAAAAGCCTTTTTTAAGGAGCACCAGGATATTGATGCCTTCCTGTCACTGGATGGACCTGGCACTCATGCCATCACCTATTTGGCCACAGGAAGCTATCGTTATAAAGTTACATATACAGGACCTGGAGGACATAGTTTTGCGGCGTTTGGAACTCCCAGTGCGACGCATGCATTGGGGCGGGCGATGGCTGCAATCGCCGACCTGGAAACGCCAAGCGAGCCGAAGACGACTTTTTCAATCGGAGAAGTTTCCGGTGGAACATCGGTAAACGCCATTGCGCAGGAAGCTTCGATGCTGGTCGATCTTCGCTCCAATGATCAACAGCAATTGGACAAATTGGAGCAGCGTTTTCTTGAAATCGCAAAAGCAGCGGCACAAGCTGAAAATGCACGGTGGGGGGATGACCGCCTGCAGGTCGAAATCAATCGTTTCGGCAATCGGCCGCCGGCGAGTCAATCTGAGGATGAGCCGATCGTGCAAGTGGCGAGCGGGGCAATCCGGTCGCTTGGAGCAGCACCCGAGTTGAAGGAACCGAGCAGCACAGACGCCAATTATCCGATGAGCATCGGTGTGCCCGCAATCACCATTGGCCTTGGCGGAAAGTTTGATAAAGCGCACACACTGGAAGAATGGCATGACCCGAAAAATGGCCATTTGGCTATCCAAAAAAGCTTGATGACGATCTTGGGCCTGGTTGGTGTTGAAGGAATCAGTCGGCCACTGCTTTGAGAAAATAAAAAATCCGGATCGCCTGTAATGGCGGTCCGGATTTTTTCATTTTTTATCTGGATACAAATCCTGCAGAAAATCAATGGACTGCCTGATCAATTGCTGTAGGACGTCGAGATCGATGTCTTCGGTTTTATTGATGTAAACACAGGCTTTTCCGCTGGTGTGTTTGCCGAATTTCTCAAGCAGCGGTCCGCGTTTCTCATCTCCGGTTGCGAAATACAGGCTGATCTTCGCTTTGCGAGGAGAAAATCCGACAAGCGGCGCATCGCCTTCATGGCCCGTTTTGTATACATAATGATAGGATCCGAAGCCGATAATGCTGGGTCCCCACATTTTTGCAGGAAAGCCGCTGGTCTGCTCGAATAGTTGTAGCAATATATAAGCATCCTGCCGTTTTTTCGGGTTGTCGACCGATTCGATGAACTCTATGACATCGGCATCGGTTTCTGTTGTTTTTTGTTCATACATGGCCAATCCCTCTTTTCCTTCAGCTGGATTCTACAGACAATGCATCGCGTTTTCTGCTCCTTCCCAGGGCACTTTATAACCTTGGCCTTTGGCACAGAAGATGGAAGTGGATGTATAAAGGGGATCTGCATCTTTGGCATAGCCGATCCGGGCAATCACTTCATCTTCATTATGACAGAAATCATAGCCGTCGAACAGCAGGCTGAGCGCTCCTTTGCCACGTGTGAAAGCGGCGAATTCCGAACTGTAGTTCATGAATGCGGCAACTGGCACGCGACCTTCAATCGTCGTTTTTCCATCTACTGTTTCAGGCGCATCAAAGCTGCCGTAAGCCTGTTGAATATCGGACAGCACTCTTCCCATCTGTTCAAGATCGACTTTGATTTTGAAACGGTACATCGGCTCGAGCAGCCGGTTCTGCGCTCTTTCCAACCCTTGGCGAAGTGCGCGGAAAGCGGCTTCCCGGAAGTCGCCGCCAGAGGTGTGCTGATTGTGGCCGCGTCCGGTCGTTAAGGTTGCTTTAAGGTCCGTCAAAGGGGAACCTGTCAATAAGCCGTGATGGTCGCGCTCAGTCAGATGGTGGAGGATCAAATTTTGATGGCCGACCGATAATGCATCTGCGTGACAGGCATTTCCCACCTGAAAGCCGCTGCCGCGTTCGCCGGGTTCAAGTTTCAGATGGACTTCCGCATAATGGCGGAGCGGTTCGAAATGGCCATAGCCCATGACCGGCGATCCGATGGTTTCTTTATACAGAATTTCCGGTTCGCCAAATTGGACCTTGTGGCCGAACCGTTCAAAAACCACTTGTTCCAAAACTTCCAGCTGGATGGCGCCCATGACCTGGATTTGGATCTGTTGAAAATATTCGTCCCAATAGACGGACAGGGAAGGGTCTTCGGCACCGAGAGTTTTGAAACTGGCCAGCACTTCTTTTGGAGCGGTGGAAAGATCAAAAAGGACCGTTGATTTTAATGTCGGCATCGTTCCGAATGTGGAACTTTCTTGCCGGGCACCGATAACATCGCCGATTGCGGCTTCTGATAACCCCGCAATGGCGAATAATTCACCTGCCCGGGCCTGTTCCGCAATGTGAAATTTATTGCCGTTATAAACCCGGATTTGTGTAACTTTTTCTTCGAGATCATTCGGACCGTATGCCAGTTTGTCGCGAACCTTCAGCGTTCCACTGAACGCCTTAAGAAAACAGATCCGGTTGCCGTTTTCATCGTGGCGGATTTTGTAGATTTGAGCGCCAAATGCGCCACTGTCAGCGTAGGAACTGACCGTCAATCCATCCAGCTGCATAAGGAATTCCAGAATGCCGGTATCCTGCAGGGCAGAACCGCTGGCGCAAGGGAAGATTTGATTGGAGGCGATCATAAGCTGAAAAGCCTCTAGCCAAAGTGTTTCGTCATAACCAGACTCCAGGTAATGCATCAGCAACGCTTCGTCCCGTTCAGCGATAAATTCGATCAACTCTTCACTCATGGTTCCGCCTCGATAAGACGCTGTGATATCGAAGGCATCACTGGAAAAATTGGACCGGATTTCCTTCAGGACTTGTGCAGGATTGGCACCTTCACGATCGGTTTTATTGATGAAAAAAAAGACCGGTACTTTGTATTTTTGAAGAAGCTGCCAGACGGTTTCCGTATGCCCTTCAATGCCATCGACGGCGCTGATGAGGAGGATAGCGTAATCCATCACTTGAACGGAGCGTTCCATTTCAGGGGAAAAGTCGACGTGGCCCGGGGTATCGATAAGAAAATAAGTCGAATCATTAAATGAAAAATGGGCTTGGTCAGCAAAAATCGTAATGCCGCGGCTTTTTTCGATGGCATGGCTGTCGAGAAAAGCGTTTTGGTGATCGACCCGCCCGCGCTGGCGAATGCTTTTCGTGTGGTACAGCAGTTGTTCTGAGAATGTGGTCTTGCCGGCATCGACATGCGCAAGGATTCCGATGGTTTTGTTCATGAAGTCACCTCTTTAGCTCTAGTTTAGCAGAATTTGAATTTAACAATAGAAAAAACGCGAAAGCCGATGTGGCTTTCGCGTTCAAAAGGGAATTATTATCCAGTTGGTGTTCAGTGGATGGCGTCAAAACAAGCGATGCCAAAACAGATGCCGAGGGCACACCGTTTCCGGTAAGCGGCAGATTTGAGCAGCTCCACTTCCTGTTTATGCGTCATAAAGCCGCATTCCACAAGGATTGCTGGCATGTGGGTATCCCGTAGAACAGCAAAATCACCTTGCTTGACTCCACGGTCTTTCCGGCCGGTCGCCAGCACAAGAGAACTGTGTACGAACCCTGCCAGTTCTTTGGTTGCTGCCTGGGGCTGGGTGTAGGTGAAGGTTTCCAAGCCATTGACGGTGTTGAAGGAATGGCCCATTGCGTTGGCATGGATGGAAACGAACAAGTCCACCTTCAGCCGGTTTGCGAGTGCTGTCCGTTCGTGCAACGGAACATCCAGCTCATTTTGATGGCTGACAAATACGCTGTGTCCATCCATCACCAATCGTTTTTTCACTTCTTCTGCAACGGCCGAATTAAAATGGAATTCCCTCAGCCTGCCATCGGGTGAACGCTTTCCGGACGTGTCTGGACCGTGTCCGGCATCAATCATTATCTTCATTTTGAAAAACCTCCTTTTGCTATCTATATAGTGGAAGAGACCGCCAAAGGGGACAAAAATCTTCAAATTTAGTTTTTCCATGTTAAAATAAGAGCAAACCGCATGAAAAAAGAACAACTTCGACGAAAATTCGAAATAATGTGTGGATAAGGAATGAGGGGTAAGAAATGGGACAAGTAACAACAAAACAAGTGATGGAAACGTTTGAACTGGATTTGATCAGCGGAGAAGAAGGCATCGGCCGCCATATCCCCATCAGTGATATTTCAAGACCCGGTTTGGAGATGGCCGGCTATTTCACCCATTATCCAGCAAACCGTGTGCAGCTGCTCGGCAAAACCGAGCTTTCTTTTTTTTCTATGTTATTGCCGGAAGAGCGGCTGGACCGGATGATGAAACTCTGTACCGATGACACACCGGCCATCATCGTTTCACACGGTGTACCCGTTCCAGAAGAATTGGTTATTGCATCAAGCAGCCGGCATGTTCCGGTTATGACTACACCCATGTCTACAACGCGTTTTTCTAGTTTGCTGACGAATTATCTGGAAAGCCAACTGGCACCGACAACGGCCATCCATGGTGTGCTGGTTGATATTTATGGTGTAGGTGTCCTGCTGACAGGGAAAAGCGGTGTCGGTAAAAGTGAAACGGCGTTGGAGCTTGTCAAAAAGGGCCATCGCCTGGTAGCTGACGACTGCGTGGAGATCCACCAGGAAGGGGAAAATACATTGGTTGGCCATTCCCCCAAACTGATTGAGCATTTGCTTGAAATCAGAGGAGTCGGCATCATCGATATCATGACCTTGTTTGGAGCAAGCGCGATTCGTACATTCAAAAGGATTTCCCTAGTCATCGATTTGGAGATTTGGGATCAGGATAAAACCTACGATCGCCTTGGCTTGGAAGAAGAAAAGATGAAGATTATCGATACGCACTTGACGAAACTGACGATTCCAGTTCGCCCTGGACGGAACTTATCCGTCATCATCGAAGTTGCGGCGATGAATTATCGCTTGAAACGAATGGGCGTCAATGCCGCTGAAGAATTTTCGAAGCGCCTGGATGATGTCATTGCACAAGATACAAACTAAGCGAATGGGTAGGTGCACAAAATGTTTTCAATACTAGCTTCAATAGACCCGACCGCTTTTTCACTGGGTCCGATTTCGGTCCAGTGGTATGGTGTCATCATTGCTTTTGGCATTGTCGTCGCCTTTTTGGTGGGGCAGCGTGAGATGGTCAAACGGGGGTTGCACCCTGAGTATTTAACGGATTTATTGATTTGGGCGGTGCCGTTGGCAATAGTCGGCGCCCGCATTTATTATGTTGCGTTTGAATGGGACCATTACAAAGACAATCCGGGACAGATCATTGCCATCTGGAATGGCGGCATTGCGATCCACGGTGCATTGATTGCATCTGTGATTGTCGCGTATCTGTTCACCAAAAAACGCAACACCTCCTTTTTAAAAGTGGCGGATATTCTGGCGCCAAGCATCCTGATCGGCCAAGCGATTGGCCGGTGGGGCAATTTCATCAACCAGGAAGCGCATGGCGGAGAAGTATCCCGGACTTTCCTGGAAAATCTCTTCATTCCTGACTGGATCATCAATCACATGTACATAGACGGAACATACTACCACCCGACTTTCCTGTACGAATCCTTGTGGAGCCTGGTGGGCATCATTATTTTGCTGTTGTTGCGGAAGGTTAATCTGGTACGCGGCGAAATGTTTTTCTTTTATATGATCTGGTATTCTGTTGGCCGCTTCTTTATCGAAGGCATGCGGACAGACAGCCTCTATGTGGTCGGTGAACTTCGGGCTGCACAGCTGGTGTCGGTTGTAGCCATCATCATTGCTGTGGTATTTATCGTGTACCGCCGCGTGGCAATCAAAAACCCACCGCATTATAAAGACAAATAACCTTGAAAAGAGCGATCAGATGTCGACTTTGAGAAATGGATTGAAAGCGGGATTGAAGACGACCTGGTCTTTGGGGAAAATCATTTTCCCGATCACCCTGCTCGTCACCATGCTTCAATATACACCGGTTCTGCCTTTTATCATCGATTTGGTTGCGCCGATCATGGGCTTGTTCGGTTTAAGCGGCGATGCTGCCATTCCGCTGGTCCTTGGCAACGCGCTGAATCTGTATGCCGGAATTGCCGGCATCCTGTCATTGGAACTGACGGTCAAAGAAGTGTTCATTTTGGCCGTCATGCTGTCCTTTTCGCATAATATCTTCATCGAAACGGGCGTGGCGCTGAAAGTAGGCGTCAAACTATGGATCGTGCTGGTGGTCCGTTTTGGATTGGCTGCACTGTCCGGAATCATCATCAACCTGCTGTGGAAAGGCGGCGGCGAAGTGGCGCAATATGGCTTTGCACCTGAAGCGGCTGCTGCACCAGAAAGCTGGATGGGGATCTTGCTGATCGGACTGGAAAAAGCTTCGTTCGGCGTCCTGCAATTAGCGATGATCGTTATACCGTTGATGATCATGATCCAAATTTTAAAAGATAGAAAATACCTGCAGAAAATCTCCACGATGCTTGGCCCATTGACCCGTCTGTTGGGTGTAGAGAAGAATGCCTCCTTGACGCTTGCTTCCGGACTGGTTTTCGGATTGGCGATGGGAGCAGGAGTTATGATCCAGGCGGTGCAGGAAGATGGCGTCAGCAAAAAAGACGCGACACTGGTGTTCATCTTCCTGGTCGCCTGCCATGCCATCGTGGAAGATACGTTGATTTTCATTCCACTTGGGATCCCGATATGGCCGCTGCTCGCCATCCGTGTGGTTACGGCACTCGGGCTGACCATTTTTGTTTCCTATATGTGGCGTAAAGCGGAAGAAAAAGAGAAGGAAGTGGTTTCTACATGACGGTAAAGCAGATCAATACCTTATTATTCGATTTTGATGGCACTTTACTGGATACCAATGAATTGATCATCCAGACCTTCTTGATCGTTTTGGATGAGCATTATCCGGGGCGTTTCGGGCGTGAAGATGCTTTGCATTTTATCGGTCCGTCGCTTGAACAGACATTTATGGCCATCGATCCGGATCGTGTGGAAGAGCTGACAGCTCAGTACCGCTCACTCAACTGGACCATGCACGATGAATTGGTTGAGGAATATGATGGCGTGGCCGAAACCCTGCGCCTATTGAAAGCGCAGGGCTTGAAAATGGCGATCGTCTCAACCAAAAAGAGCGAAACCATTCGCCACGGGCTGGCATTGATGGGCGTCAGCGATGTGTTTGATGTGCTGGTCGGCCTGGATCATGTCAGCAATCCGAAACCGGATCCAGAACCTTTGCATCTGGCATTAGAGCAATTGGGTGCTCGCCACGACGAAGCTTTGATGATCGGCGACAACTCGCATGACATCGAAGGCGGCAAAAATGCGGGCGTCCGGACAGCAGGCGTTGCCTGGGCAGCAAAAGGCGAGGAATTTCTGGCCGGCTACAATCCGGACTTCATGCTGCAGCATATCAGTGATTTGCTGGAATTGACGAAAGTGGCCGTGAAATGAGAAATACCCAACGCCATTTTGTGGAAGGTCCGAATTCGCTTTGGCATATTTACAAAACTGTACCCTTCTGGAAAGTAGCCAAAAATTTTTTGGTGATCCAGACAGCTCGGTACACCCCGTTTCTGCCGATGAAAAACTGGATGTATAAAGTGTTCCTAAAAATGAAAATTGGCGAGCATTCTTCTTTTGCTTTGATGGTTATGCCGGACGTCATGTTTCCGGAACGGATCACGGTCGGAAAAAATTCAGTGATCGGCTATAATACAACAATTCTTGCACATGAATATTTAATAGATGAATACCGGCTCGGCGACGTAGTCATTGGAGATCGCGTCATGATCGGAGCAAACACCACGATTTTGCCCGGCATCACCATCGGAAACGGCGCGATCGTTTCCGCTGCCACGCTCGTCCATAAAGATGTGCCAGCTGGAGCTTTTGTCGGTGGAAATCCGATGAGCATCATCTATACAGCTGAACAAATGGCGGAGCGCCAAGCAAAATCCTGAAAGCAGCCACTGCTTTCAGGATTTTTTTCGAGGATATCCCTTGACGATGGATGGAAAAATGCGCTAAAATAATAATTACTTCAACGCGTTAGCAGACTAAAGTAAAATAACCAATATTAGGGAGTTTTATGAATGACCATACAAATGTTCGAAAAACCACTAGGCATGAGAGACGATTTTCCATTCATCGCGAAAAAGAAAGCGGAACTCCGCGCAAATGGAACATCCATTATCCAACAGGCAGGCTATGACCTGCTGCAGACACCAACTTTGGAATATTACGAAACGATCGGCAAAATCTCGGCAATCGCCGATAATGCCTTGTTCAAATTATTGGATAGCCAAGGGGAGACGTTGGTTTTACGCCCTGATATGACTTCGCCGATCGCCCGTGTTGCGGCATCAAAGCTATTAAAAGAAAAGATGCCGGTGCGGCTCGGCTATTATTCCAATGTATTCCGCGCCCAGAAGCGTGAAGGCGGCCGGCCGGCTGAATTTGAGCAGATGGGCGTCGAGCTGATCGGCGATGATTCCTTGTATGCCGATGCGGAAGTCATCATTCTGGCATGGAACATCTTAAAGAACCTGGACATCCAATCGAGCCGCTTCGTAATCGGCCACACGCAATTGCTGCAGCTGATCCTGCAGGACTTTGGGTTGGACCAGGAGCAGATCGAGAAAGTCCATAGCACATTTGTTTCCAAAAACAGTGTCGGCTTTGAAAGTCTGGCGAAGCAATTGCCGATAGAACCATCGCGTTTCGAATCGTTCATCGGGTTGATGTCAACATCCACTGTGGAAGAATGGCAGCAATGGGTCGATCCCCACAACGCGAAACAAACCTCTTTATTCGAAGACATGAAAAAACTGAAGAAAATATTGGATCGCAGCGGCTTGGCCGACGCGGTCACTTATGATTTATCATTCAACAGCCACATGACCTATTACACCGGCTTGGTGTTTGAAGTATACGGCATAGGCAACGGATTTCCGCTGGGCAACGGCGGACGCTATGATGGCTTGATGAAGCAATTCGGCCTGCAGGTTGGTGCCACCGGCTTCGGGCTGCGGGTTGACCGTTTGCTGGAAATCATTTCGGCTGTTCCGGAGGAGGAAGACCATACCCTCATCCTGTTTGATGAACAAAATGAAGACAGAGCCTTTGATCAGGCACAAGAGCTTCGCGAAAAGGGTGTCCGTGTTACGCTGCAATTTGCACCAGCCGTTTCAGCGGTTGATAAATTCAGTGGGCTGTTCAGCAAAGTCTTACGAATGGAAGGTGCCAACTGATGGATGCATTAACGATTGCAATGCCCAAGGGGCGTATATTTGAAGAAGCCTATGAATTATTGGTGAAAGCCGGCTACGACTTGCCGAAAGAACTCGACGATTCGCGCAAACTGATTGTCGAAGCACCAAATGAGAATATCCGTTTTATTCTTTCCAAACCGATGGATGTTCCAGCCTATGTGGAACACGGCGTAGCCGATATCGGCATTGCCGGTAAAGACGTCATGCTCGAACATGACCGGGATGTTTATGAGCTATTGGACCTTGGCATCAGCCGCTGTTATATCGCGACTGCCGGTATGCCGGACACACCGATGAATGAAGTGACGCCGCGTGTCGCGACTAAATACCCGAAAGTGGCATCGCAGTATTATAGAGGCAAAGGTGAACAGGTCGAAATCATCGAGTTGAACGGTTCGATTGAATTGGCGCCGATGATCGGCTTGGCTGATCGTATTGTGGATATTGTCTCGACCGGCAAAACCTTGAAGGAAAACGGCTTGGTCGAATACGAAAAAATCGTCGATATCACATCGCGTTTGATTGCCAATCCGGTAAGCTACCGCTTGAAGCAGAAGCGCATTACGGAACTTGTGGAGAAGCTAAGAAAGCAGGCGAGCGTATGAATATAACTCGTTTATCCTCAGGAATTTCCATCAGAAGAACCATTGCAGAAGGCACTGGCCAGCAAGTTGAGGCAGTCAAAGCCATCATCCAGGACGTTCGGAACAATGGAGACGAGGCTATGTTCCGTTACGCAGAAAAATGGGACGGCGCCAAACTTTCTGCTCTCCGTGTAACGGATGAGGAAATTGCACAGGCGGTAGAGCGATTCGATCGTCAATTGCTGGAAGATTTGACAGAAGCCGCGGCAAATATTCGCCGCTACCACGAAAGCCAGCAACAGCAAGGCTACCGGTTGGACAATGAAGACGGTTCATATGTCGCCCAGCGCGTGACCGCGATTGAATCCGCGGGCCTTTATGTCCCGGGCGGAACAGCTGCTTATCCATCGTCCGTATTGATGAACGTTATCCCGGCCCAGGTCGCTGGCGTTTCGCGCATCGTGCTGATTTCGCCTCCGGGCAAAGACGGCACCTTATCGGATGGCGTTTTGGCTGCGGCCCATATTTTGGGCATCACAGAAGTCTATAAATCAGGCGGCGCCCAGGCAATTGCCGCTTTGGCATACGGTACATCATCAATTGAACCAGTCGATAAAATTACCGGTCCCGGCAATATCTTCGTAGCGCTGGCCAAGCGGGAAGTCAATGGCGATGTCGCCATCGATATGATTGCCGGACCGAGTGAAATCGCCATCATTGCGGATGATTCCGCGTATGCTGACGAAGTGGCTGCGGATTTATTGTCGCAGGCAGAACACGATCCAATGGCTAGCGCTGTCTTATTGACGACCAGCAAAGCTTTGGCTGATGGGGTTTCTAAAGAAGTGGACCGGCAGCTGGCACTCTTGCCGCGTGAAGCCATCGCGAGTCCTGCAATTGCGGACCATGGCATGATCTATCTTGGAGAAACGATGGAAGAGCTGATCAAAGCCGCCAACCAATTGGCACCTGAGCATTTGGAGATCATGACAGAGGACGCAGAAGCGGTAGCGGAACGGATCCTCCACGCCGGTGCCATCTTTATCGGGCGCTACTCATCCGAACCGATCGGCGATTATTTTGCGGGGACCAACCATGTCCTGCCGACCAATAGCACGGCGCGTTTTTCGAGTGCATTATCTGTCTATGATTTTATTAAACGAACCAGCATTGTCCGCTACAGCGAACAGGCTTGGCATACCAATAAAGAAAAAATCGCCCGTCTGGCACGCCTTGAAGGCTTGGAAGGCCATGCGCGTGCAGTCGAATCACGGTCGTGGGAAAAGGGGAATGAACAATGAGAAGAGCAGAAATCAAGCGGAATACCAATGAAACCAAAGTAGCCATCAACTTTTCGTTGGACGGGGAAGGCAAATCGGTGATCGACACTGGTGTTCCATTCATGGATCATATGCTGGATCTGTTCATCAAGCATGGCTTGTTTGACGGCGACATCAAAGCGGATGGGGACACCCATATCGACGATCACCACACGACAGAAGATATCGGCATCGTACTCGGCCAGGCAGTGAAAGAAGCGCTTGGCGACAAAAAAGGCATCCGCCGTTACGGCAATGCGTTTGTGCCGATGGACGACGCGCTGGCGCAAGTGGTCATCGACTGTTCGAACCGGCCGCATCTGGAATTCCGCTGTGAGCTGCCGAACGAAAAAGTGGGCACATTCGATACCGAGCTGGTGCAGGAATTCCTGTGGAAATTTGCGCTCGAAGCTCGCATGAATGTCCATGTCATCGTTCATTACGGAAAAAACACCCATCACATCATCGAAGCGATATTCAAGGCATTGGCGCGGGCGCTAGATGAAGCGACTGGCATCGATCCGCGTGTCAAAGGCGTGCCATCGACAAAGGGGCTGTTGACATGATCATCGGCATCATCGATTATGGCATGGGCAATTTGTTCAGTGTCGAACAGGCGTTGAAAAAGCTGGAATGCACGGTCATCGTATCAGATGACCCGGCCGTATTGCTGGAAGCGGAAGCGATTCTTCTTCCAGGAGTCGGTGCTTTTCCCGATGCCATGGAACTGTTGAATCAAAAAGGCCTTTCGGAATTCATCCGATCCCTGCCGGAAAAAAATATTCCGCTGCTAGGCATCTGCCTCGGCATGCAATTATTGTATGAAGACAGCTCGGAAGTGAAGCCGACTAAAGGACTTGGGTTATTGACGGGGCAAATCCGCCGTTTTGAAAAAGGCGCATACCGGATTCCGCATATGGGCTGGAACCGCCTTGAGTTCTCGCGCGTGCCCTACTGGTTGGATGAGGTGTTAAGCGATACCCACGTTTATTTTGTCCATTCCTTTTTGGCGGTCAATACAGCTGAACAGGAAATTTGGGCGACGGCAAGCTATGGAGGCCATGACGTTCCAGGAGTAGTGGGAAATGGATTGATCACAGGCATGCAGTTTCATCCCGAAAAATCAGGCGATTTTGGCCATTATTTATTGAAGCAATGGATTGCAAATGTCAGGAGGAACCTCAATGACTAAGTTTCAGATTTATCCCGCGATCGATTTACGGGACGGCAAATGCGTCCGTCTTTTTCAGGGAGATTACGCCCAGGAAACCATCTATGGGGATTCGCCGGTCGATATGGCGAAAAAATTTGTAGAGGCTGGAGCACAGTGGATACATATGGTCGATTTGGACGGCGCGAAAGACGGTGTGCGGATCAATGATCAGGTCGTCATCGAAGCTGCAAAACTTGGCGCAAATGTACAGGTAGGCGGCGGCATCCGGACGCGTGAAGATATCGAGCATTATTTATCGAATGGTGTTGCGCGTGTCATTATCGGAAGCTTGGCGATCCGCAACCCGGAGCTCGCGGTGTCGTTTATCGAAGAATTCGGCGCTGACCGCATCGTGATCGGAATTGATGCGAAAAACGGGATGGCCGCAACAGAAGGCTGGATCGAAACATCCGGTCAGGCCGCAACGGAAGTGGCGAATTATTTCGCTTCTAAAGGAGCCAAGCATTTCATCTACACGGATATCGCAACAGACGGAACTTTAGCAGGACCAAATATCGAAGCGAATAGAGCCTTGGCTGATTCTGAAGAGGCACAAGTCATCGTCTCTGGCGGCATCGGATCGCTGGAAGATGTCCGCAACGTAAAAAATGCATCTACCCACAGCAATATTGCAGGTGTTATCATAGGGAAAGCCTTGTACGAAAAACGCTTTACCTTGGAGGAGGCTTTGTCATGCTGACAAAACGCATCATTCCCTGCCTCGATGTGAAAGAAGGGCGCGTCGTCAAAGGCGTCAGCTTCGTTTCGCTTCGTGATGCAGGGGACCCTGTTGAACTGGCTCGTTTTTATGATAAGCAAGGAGCAGACGAATTGGTGTTTCTGGACATCTCAGCTTCCCATGAAGGCAAGGAAACCATGGTCGAAGTGGTCAAAATCGTAGCGACGGAGCTGTCGATTCCCTTTACAGTGGGAGGCGGAATCCGCAGCCTCGATGATATGAAACGCATGCTGCGTGCAGGTGCCGACAAAGTGTCGTTGAATACGGCGGCTCTCGACCGTCCGGAATTGATCAAAGAAGGAGCGGACTTTTTCGGCTCGCAGTGCATCGTGGTGGCGATCGACGCCAAGTGGAACGGCGCCAGCTGGGACGTTTATACCCATGGCGGCCGCAATAAGACCGAGTGGGATGCCGTTGAATGGGCGAAAAAGAGCGTTGAGCTCGGAGCTGGTGAATTGCTGTTGACCAGCATGGACAAAGACGGCTCAAAAGATGGCTTTGATCTGGAATTGACGCGGGCTGTACGTGAAGCGGTCGAAGTGCCGGTCATTGCCAGCGGCGGAGCGGGAAACAAAGAGCATTTCAGCGAAGTCTTTAAAACAGTGGATGCCGACGCCGCGTTGGCCGCATCCATTTTCCATTACAAAGAAACCAGCGTAGCTGAAGTAAAAGATTATTTACGGAAAGAGGGAGTGAATGTCCGATGACAAAAATACACTATGATCAAAACGGGCTGATTCCCGTCATTATCCAGAATGCCGAAACAAAAGAAGTGCTGACACTGGCTTACGCCAATGAAGAAGCGGTCCAAAAAACAATGGACACCAATGAAACATGGCTGTATTCAAGAAGCCGCAATGAACTATGGAACAAAGGCGCGACCAGCGGCAACACCCAACAAGTGATTGCGGTACGCCTGGACTGCGACGGCGATTCTTTGATCTATGAAGTGATCCCGAACGGACCGGCTTGCCACACCGGCAAGGACAGCTGTTTCTTTGAGACCATCCATGGTGAACGCGATGATTCTCCCGCAGACATGTTCGCGCAGTTGACTTCATTGATCAAAGCGCGTGAAGAAGAAATGCCTGAAGGGGCGTATACGACCTATCTGTTTGAAGAAGGCGTGGACAAAATCTGTAAAAAAGTAGGCGAAGAAGCGGCCGAAGTCATCATTGCAGCGAAAAACCGGGATGCTGAGGAATTGGCCATGGAAACAGCCGATTTGTTCTATCACACATTGGTGCTTCTGCAGGAACAAAAAGTAGACTTCAGTCAAGTGGTCAAAGTATTGAAAGACCGTCACGCTACAAAAACGACAAGTAAATAATAGGGGAATATGCTATAATTACAGCACATTTGAGTATAGGGGCGATTTTTATCGTTCCTTTTACTTTTTCGGAGGCATATTTTGGAGAATAAAAAAACAAACTACAAGAACGTCCTATCTTTTATTCCGACAGGGGAATTTTATTACAGAAAAGCGTTGAAAGAACTTCAGCGTGAAAACCATCCAAAAGCACACAAGTATTTGCGTCGCGCGACAGAATTGAGCCCGAAAGATCCGCTCATTCTGACGCAATACGGCATTGTGCTGATGGAAATGGAAGAATTCGAACAGGCCATGGAAATGCTGCATGCGGCATATGAATTGGATCCGAAAGAACCAGACATCCTGTACTTCCTCGCAGAAGTCCATGCTCATATGGGCTTGTTTTGGGATGCGCGAAAATACGCCAAAAAATACCTGGTCTATGAAACGCAAGGCAAATATGCGGCTGAAGCGATGGAAATTGTCGACTTCGCGGAACAGGAAGACTGGCAGCTTTTTGATGATGATGGGGAAGCACAGGACAGCGAATACTATTACCGCCAGGAAAAGGCGCGCCGGATGATGGAGCAGGGTGATTTTGCCGGTGCCATCGAGATATTGGAGAAACTGGTTGAGGAAAAGGCGGATTTCTGGGGAGCGTATAACAATCTGGCGCTGGCTTACTTTTATATCGGGGAAACAGAAATGGCGAAAGCGCTGCTTCACGATGTATTGCGAAAGAATACAGGCAACCTTCACGCGCTCTGCAATTTGGCGGTGTTTCATTATTATGAAAAAAATACGGAGTTGGACGATGTCCTTGAGCTGTTGAAGAAAATTCAGCCTTATGTCTTCGAACACCGGTACAAACTGGGAGCGACGTTTGCGCTGGTCGGCAAATACAAAGAAGCTTATCGCTGGCTGAAAAGCCTGCAGAAACGCGGCTTTGATGGAGATCCGGCATTCTATTTCTGGCTGTCCCATGCCGCCTATCATTCAGGGCATGAAGAAGCATCCCGGCAGGCATGGGATCAATTGAAGAAAATGGATCCCGGCAAAGATGGCTATGAGCCATGGAGCGACCATTCGGCGATGCCGCATGTAGACGCGTTGGAGCATAACCGGGATTATTTGGTTGGAAAGCTGGATCACGTAAAAAAGAGTGAACGGCTATTCGGCTTATTTCTGCTGGGCAAATCATCGCATAAGCAGGAACTCATCTCGCATCCGAACTGGCTGGCATCCGATCAGCCCTCTGTCCTGGAAACCTTTGTACTCGGCTATGCACTTGGCCACCCATTCAAAGAGGAAATTCCGGCCGAGCTGGCATTCATGCGGGCAATGGAAGCTGCAGAGCTCCTTTATGCCCAACACGGCATGGTGACCCAGCAGCGAGCTGAAGTTTTCCAATTATGGTTCCTATTGGTCGAAGAAGCTTTCAGCCGGAATTATCGATTTAAAAACCCGCCGGCGTCAGCGGCTGCGGTGGTTTATATGATCAAATCCTCACATAGTGAAAAAATCACAAAACGTGAACTCGCAGACCGTTTCGGCACATCTGTTGCCACTTTGACGAAATATGTGAAAGAATTATCCAGATACTTGCCAGAAATCGACTCATAGGCATAAAAGTTGAAGCTTTGTCTGGAATCTTATACGATTTAGCTATTGAGAAATAGGAGGCCTACGATTATGACTGAAACGAATACAATTTATGATGTAATTATTATCGGAGCAGGACCAGCAGGCATGACTGCCGCTGTTTATACTTCCCGTGCGAATCTGAAAACCTTAATGCTTGAACGCGGCATTCCGGGCGGCCAAATGGCAAATACCGAAGAAATTGAAAACTATCCAGGCTTTGAACACATTTTGGGGCCGGATCTTTCCACAAAAATGTTCGACCATGCGAAAAAGTTCGGCGCTGAATACGCCTACGGAGACGTAACTGAAATTATTGATGGCGAAGAATACAAAACCATCAAAGCTGGATCGAAAGAATACAAAACTCGTGCCATTATCGTAACGACCGGTGCAGAATACAAGAAGATGGGCATTCCAGGTGAAAACGAACTGGGCGGCCGCGGCGTCAGCTATTGCGCTGTGTGTGATGGAGCCTTCTTTAAACAGAAAGAATTGGTTGTTGTAGGCGGAGGAGACTCGGCGGTTGAAGAAGGGGTTTACTTGACCCGTTTTGCGGACAAAGTAACGATCGTCCACAGACGTGATGAGCTTCGTGCCCAGAAAATCATTCAGGACCGTGCATTCGCCAATAACAAAATCGACTTTATCTGGAGCCACACCGTCAAAGAAATTCACGATGACGGAAACGGCAAAGTAGGAAGTGTCACATTGGTATCAACGGATGATGCCAAAGAAAGAGAATTTAAAGCAGATGGTGTCTTCATCTATATCGGCATGCTGCCTTTAACAAAACCATTTTCAGCACTTGGAATTTTAAACCCTGAAGGTTATATTGTTACTAACGAGAAGATGGAAACTAGTGTGCCGGGGATTTATGCAGCAGGCGATGTTCGCGAAAAAACATTGCGCCAAGTAGTCACTGCAACAGGCGACGGCAGTATCGCTGCACAAGCAGCTCAACACTATATTGAAGAGCTGATAGAGAAAATTGGGATGAAAACACAAGCTTAATTGTTTCTTAATCATTTTGTAACCCGCTTGTCATGAAGAGAAGGTATAGTTGGAAGAGTAAATTGACCCCCTTTTTATAAAGAATTTTGATGGGCCGTCTTTCGAGCAACTCGGAAGATGGCCTCTTTTTTTTGTATTCTTTTACACGACACACCTGGATAGATGTATAATAGAGTAAGTTTATAATAGATGCGGAGTGTCGAATGTGCAGCGAATTGCGAATTTATTAGTCATCAAAAATGGGCAAGTCTTATTATTGAAGAAACCACGGCGTGACTGGTACGTAGCACCCGGCGGAAAAATGGAAAGTGGAGAGTCGATTTTCGAAGCGGCAGTCCGTGAATTCAAGGAAGAAACGAATGCAACTCCAATCGGTACACATTTAAAAGGTGTCTATACGATGATGATCCAGGAAAATGAACAAACTGTGGACGAGTGGATGTTGTATACGTTTGCAGCGAATAGTTTGACCGGAGAAATATTTAAGGAAACGGATGAAGGGCTGTTGGAATGGCATCCGGTGGAGGAACTGGCATTGTTGCCGATGGCAGAAGGAGATCGGACCAATCTGCAATTTGCCGCCAACCAGCAAGGGATTCAATATGGAACATTCTACTATACACCGGAATTCCAGCTGATCAAAGAGACCATCCAAACATCAACCGAAGAGGTGAAACACCAGAATGGATAATCGTAAGGAAGAAACAGAATTAATCATCATCACAGGCATGTCGGGTGCGGGCAAGACTGTCGCAATCCAAAGCTTCGAAGATCTGGGTTTTTTTACGATTGACAATTTGCCGCCTGCATTGTTGCCGACTTTCATCAAATTGATGAGAGATTCAGGGAAATCGATGAAGCGGGTAGCGGCAGTCATGGATTTACGCGGGGGCGACTTTTTTGACAGCCTCATCGATGCAATCGACGATTTATCGAAGGAAACGAATGTTTCCATCACCGTATTATTTCTGGAAGCGGAAAACCAGACATTGGTGAGCCGATACAAAGAAACGAGAAGATCCCATCCGTTATCTCCGGGTGGATTGGTATTGGGCGGCATTAAAAAAGAGCGCGACATGTTAAGTGACCTTCAAGGAAGAGCACAATACATCTACAATACTTCCGGCATGACGCCTCGCCAGCTGAAAGAAAGAATCATCACAGATTTTTCGTCAAAGACCAGTAATGTCTTTACAGTGAATGTGATGTCTTTCGGCTTCAAGCACGGCATGCCGATCGATGCCGATTTAGTGTTCGACGTTCGCTTTTTGCCGAATCCTTATTATATTGAAGAATTGAACCCGCTGTCAGGCCTTGATGAACGGGTATCAAGCTATGTGTTGAAATGGCAGGAAACACAGACGCTTTTGGAAAAATTGACGGATTTATTGCAGTTTATGATTCCACAGTATAAAAATGAAGGCAAAGCACAGCTTGTCATTGCGTTTGGCTGTACGGGAGGCCAACACCGTTCGGTGACTTTGGCCGAATACTACGGCAAGCTTCTGGCTGAGAACAATAAAGTCATCGTTACGCACAGGGATGTCAAAATAAGAAAGGAATGAGTGCATGGAAAGCAACCAGCATCGGAAACGCGTCGTTATTTTAGGCGGGGGCACCGGACTTTCGACACTTTTGCGCGGATTGAAATTGTATCCGCTGGATTTGACGGCCATCGTAACCGTGGCGGATGACGGAGGAAGTTCGGGCCGCTTAAGAAATGATTTGGATGTTCCTCCTCCGGGAGATATTCGAAATGTTCTCGCAGCATTATCGGATACAGAACCCTTAGTTGCTGAAATGTTCCAATACCGTTTTAAGGATTCCTTGGATCTGGACGGCCATTCCTTGGGGAATCTGATGCTTGCCGCACTTACGGACATTACAGGGGATTTTTCCCATGCAGTCCGTGAAATGAGCCGAGTATTGAGCGTCAATGGAACTGTTCTGCCTGCGGCCAATCAAATCGTGACGCTCAATGCAGAACTGGAAGACGGCACCATCATCAAAGGTGAATCCAAAATCCCAGCTTATTTGCAGCCGATCAAACGGGTGTTTATCGAACCCCATGACGTGAAAACCCTGCCCGCCACGATCACGGCGATTGAAAACGCTGATGTGATCGTTGTGGGGCCAGGTTCCCTTTACACCAGCATCTTACCGAACCTATTGGTGAAGGATATAAAAAAAGCAGTGATTGCCGCGAAGGCGAAGAAAATATACATTTGCAACCTAATGACACAAGCGGGTGAAACCTATAAATATACAGCCTCTGACCATGTAAAGGCACTTTATGATCATGTAGGCGAAAATTTTCTGGACGCCATTCTGCTTGATAGAGTCCAAATGCCGCCGATTGTTGCCGAGCGCTACAAAAAAGAGCTGGCATCACCCGTCGAATATGACGAAGAGCGATTAAAACAGATGGGCCTTGAAGTCTATCGAAAAGATATCGCCAACATCTTTGGTGAAACTGTTCGTCACGAGCCGATGAAAGTGGCAGAATGGTTATTTGAATATGCTGGAGGCCGTGCCAGTGAAGATTCGAAGCAGCTTTATTTTTAGTGCTTTGAAAGGGGGAACAGATTTTGTCTTTTGCATCAGAAACAAAAAAAGAAATGACGCAAATAGAAGTAGACGATTGTTGTGGGAAAGCGGAACTGTCCGCAATGATTCGCATGAATGGTACCCTGTCGTTTTCCAATCGGCAATTGAGCCTGGATATCCAAACTGAAAATGCGGCAATTGCTCGACGCATCTACACATTGTTGAAACGCTTTTATAAAGCTTATCCTGTCGAATTGCTCGTCAGAAAAAAGATGCGTTTAAAAAAGAACAATGTTTATATTTGCAGAATCCGCGAAGGGGCCAAGCATATTCTTGAGGACCTGAAAATTTTGACGGAAGGCTTTCAATTCCAGCATCAGATCGTCAAGTCGCTGATTGAGAAGAATTGCTGTAAACGCTCTTATTTACGGGGGGCCTTTTTGGCAGGTGGATCTGTCAACAATCCAGAAACATCATCCTACCATTTGGAAATCTACTCTCTTTATAGAGATCATGCTGATTCTCTGGTTGATTTGATGAACGAATTTCATTTGAACAGCAAAATGATCGAACGCAAAAAAGGCTTTGTGACTTACCTGAAAGAAGCCGAAAAAATTTCGGACTTCTTGAGCATTACTGGCGCTCATTCGGCTTTATTGAAATTTGAAGATGTCCGAATTATTCGGGACATGCGCAACAGCGTTAACCGTCTCGTGAATTGTGAGACGGCCAACTTGAACAAAACCATTGATGCTGCGTTGCGGCAAGTCGAAAATATCCGTTTTATTGACGGAGCAATCGGAATCGATCAATTGCCCGAAAGATTGCGTGAAATTGCCCGACTTCGGGTAGAGTATCAAGACGTGACTCTTAAAGAGTTGGGAGAAATGGTCTCGGGTGGTTCAGTCAGCAAGTCAGGCGTTAACCACCGGTTGCGGAAAATCGATGAGATTGCAGCGTCATTGAGAAATGGAGAAATGATCGGCCGCTAATTGCCGGCTGTTCTTTCATATATAAGAGAGTGAAGTTTTCGGAGGAGGATATGTATGGTTGAAAAACAGGTGAAAGTATTATTGAAAACAGGTCTTCAAGCAAGACAGGCAGCTTTATTTGTTCAGGAAGCGAATCGGTACACTGCAGATGTCTATTTAGAAAAAGACAATAAAAAAGTAAATGCCAAAAGCATCATGGGAATCATGAGCTTGGCCATCAGCAAAGGGACAGAGGTCAAAATCTCTGCAGATGGGTTAGATGAAGAAAAAGCGGTACATGCCTTGTCGGAGATCATTGAGCAGGAAGTGTAATAACCGTTAGCCATAAAAAAACTCACAGCCATGGGCTGTGAGTTTTTGTTTTAGATATCTTTTTTATGATCTTCAGGCAACTTGCTGCGTGTGATGACTTGGTCAATCAAGCCGTATTCAAGCGCGCGTTCGGCTGTCATGAAGTTATCGCGGTCTGTATCTTTGGAAATGACATCCATAGGCTGGCCAGTGCGTTCAGAAAGGATCTGGTTCAATTTCTCGCGAAGGTGCAGAATGCGTTTCGCAGCGATTTCAATTTCAGTCGCTTGTCCTTGAGCACCGCCAAGAGGTTGGTGAATCATGACTTCAGCATTTGGAAGCGCCAGGCGTTTGCCTTTTGTTCCTGCTGCAAGTAAGAAAGCGCCCATTGAAGCGGCCATACCGATGCAGATGGTCTGAACATCCGGGCGGATAAACTGCATCGTGTCATAAATTGCCATACCGGCCGTGATGCTGCCGCCTGGGCTGTTGATGTAGATTGAAATATCTTTATCCGGATCTTCTGCTTCAAGAAACAGGAGCTGCGCTACAATTGAATTCGCAACATTATCATCAATGCCGCTGCCCAGCATGATTACACGGTCTTTCAACAAACGTGAGTAGATATCATAGGCACGTTCGCCTCGGCTAGTTTGTTCGATTACTGTAGGAATTAAGTTCATAGAATAGTTCCTCCTCAATTAAGTTGTTTGCAAACAATGCTGAAAAGTCCTCTCAGCTGTACTATTATCATACACATGTTGGTCAATGAAGGTCAAATCTAACGAATTAAAAAAATAGACTTGCTTAAGTTAAAGTATTTTTGTATAATAGAAAGGTCGCTAACAGCGGAAACGCCCTCGTAGTGTAATGGATAACACGTAAGATTCCGATTCTTGAGATGGGGGTTCGATCCCCTCCGAGGGCATAACAAAACAGCACGGCCCATTTTGCCTTTATGGCAGGATGGGCCGTTTTTTTATGGGGAATTTTCTTCTTCAAACCGATTGATGGAAAGAGCTTTGGAGAAATCATTCCAGGAGCAGGATTCTTCAATCTGCTCCATATTCATCAACATCTCTAATTAAAGGGGCAGGATCACTCAGTGAATGCCACTTCCATTATATACTTCAATAAGAAACGTTTAAAAGAACCGTCGGAAAGGGAAATGACTAGTAGTACATACTAATGAAGAGGTGGAGCCTTTGAAAAAATTATTGATTCCCATTATTATTGTAGTCGCACTTATAGCCATTGTTGCAGCAATCCTTGTGCCAAGCTATAACGGCTTTGTACAGCTTGAAGAAGATGTCAATCAGTCTTATGCCCAAATTGAAAATCAATTGCAGCGCAGACTTGATTTGATTCCCAACTTGGTGGAAACGGTGAAAGGCTTTGCTGATCAGGAACAAAGTGTCATTGACAGTGTAACGGAAGCCCGTTCCAATTTGGCCGGTGCTGAAGGTGTCAGTGAGCAAGCTGAAGCAGATGCCGAGCTGAGCGGTGCATTGAGCCGTTTGCTGGTGGTGGTGGAAAACTATCCGGAAATTCGTTCCAGTGAAAATTTCCAGCAGCTGTCGGATGAGCTGGCAGGGACAGAAAATCGGATTGCAGTAGCCAGACAGGATTATAATGGAACAGTTTCGGAATTTAATCGTAAAGCCAGAAGCTTTCCTGGAAACATGATTGCAGGAGTTTTTGGCTTTGATGAGAAAGAGTATTTTGAAGCAGATCCGGACGCCTCTGAAGCACCGGAAGTCGATTTTGGAACTGATGAGGACGAACAATGAAACGCAAAATAGCGCTCTTATGCTTCTTGCTGCTGATGGTCAGCGGGCGTGGCTGGGCAGCTGACTTTCCGGAATTGACGAATGATCTTTACATTCAGGATGAGGTTGGTATTTTGTCGGAGCAGCAAAAAGAAGAGCTGCGGCAATTGGGCCGCGGGCTGGAAGACGCCACGACTGCTCAAATAATGGTGCTGGTGATCCCGACACTGGAAGGCGAGCCGATTGAAAGCTATGCGAATGAAGCGTTCCGCCATTACGGCGTCGGCTCAGAAGAGGAAAACAACGGCATCCTGGTGGTGTTGTCGCTCGATGAACCGGATAACCGGGAAATCTACGTGGAAATTGGCTACGGACTGGAAGGGGCATTGCCGGATGGGAAAGTCGGCAGGATTTTGGATGAATACGCCATTCCTTACTTAAGCCAGGGCAATTACAGCGAAGGCGTCATCAATTTATATGAAGTTCTGTATCAGGAAGTTGCTGCCGAATATCAATGGAACGGTGAACCAGTGGAACCACAGGCAGCTGATCCCGCGCAACAGGAAGAAGGGCTTCCGCCATTCATGACCATCCTGATTGTATCCGCTATCCTCATCCTTATTACGGGAGGCGGAGGCGGCAAAGGCGGTGGCCGTGCGAGACGCAGGGGCGGAAGAGGCGTTTACATGGGTCCTGGGAGCTTTGGCGGTGGATTTGGCGGAGGCGGTGGCGGTTTCCGCGGAGGTGGCGGGGGCATGTCTGGCGGAGGCGGTGCAGGCCGAGGTTTCTAAAAGGATAAGAGAGTAGAGCTGAAGAGGGGCTTGCGCTTTTCTTTGTCCAGCTCCAGCGCCCAGCTCTTCGGGATGTAAGCCACTCCGGCTGTGCGACTGAAGAGATGTCGCTTCGCCAGATCGTCTTACCCCTGTCAGAGCTAGATGGGCGCTTGCGCTTTTCTGTGTCCAGACTCCAGCGCCCAGCTCTTCGGGATGTAAGCCACTCCGGCTGTGCGACTGAAGAGATGTCGCTTCGCCAGATCGTCTTACACCTGTCAGAGCTAGATGGGCGCTTGCGCTTTTCTGTGTCCAGACTCCAGCGCCCAGCTCTTCGGGTCATAAGCCAACCCATCTGAGTGGCAAAGGACGCCACTCTGCTGGTCTGTCTTATGCCTGTCAGAGCTCAACAGGCACTTCCGCTCTTCTATAATAGAAAGAAGGTATACGATGTTTACTTTATACACACGTTCGAACTGTCCGCTTTGCGACGAAGCCAAATTGATGATCGGACTCATCAATGAAGACTTTCCGCTGTCTTATCGGGAAGTTGATATCGAAAGCGATGATGCATTACACGAGAAATATATGCTGATGATCCCGGTATTGGAAAAAGACGAGGAAGTATTGCTATATGGGAATATCGGTTACGTCGAATTGTTGGAAGCGTTAGAAATTTAACGCTTCTTTTTATTTGCTTTTAAATGAGGGATTAGGTAGAATGATTTTAGTGGGACACAAAATTATTCACTGGGACAAAAAACGTCCAGCTAGAACGGAGTGAAAGTATGGATGCATTATCTGACGCTCAGCAAAAACTGATGCCGGAAATGTCCGAACTCCTGAAAAAACGTTACCAGATTTTACAGACAATCAGTTTGGAACAACCCATCGGCAGGCGAACCTTAAGTGAAGTTGCCGGTGCACCAGAGCGTGAGATTAGAAAAGAAACCGATCTGCTTCGCAATCAGCAGCTGATTGAAATGAAAACAGCCGGTATGACGGTAACTTCGCAAGGACTGGAAGTGCTGGAAAAACTGAAGGTTTTCGTGCGTGAAATATCTGGATTGACTGATATGGAAATACAATTGCAAACAATCTTAGGAATCTCAAAAGTGGTGATCCTGCCGCAGGACAGTGATGAGATTCCAGCAGTGAAATCCCATATCGGCAAAGAAGCTGCCCGTCTTTTGGAAGTACTATTTATCCGTTATAAGAAAATAGCGGTAACTGGCGGCAGTACGATGGCAGCCATCTCCAAAGAGTTATCAATCGCTAAAGCTGATCGGGCGCTTCAATTTATTGCAGCCCGCGGTGGACTGGGAGAAGATGTGCTTCATCAAGCCAACACGATTGCAGCGGCATTTGCCGAAAAAACAGGCGGTTCATTTAAGACCCTTTACTTGCCTGATCACTTAAGTGCTGAAGCTTTTGCGATGATGATGAAAGAGCCGGTGATCAAGGAAATGATGGACTTGTACGATCAGACTGATGTGGTAGTCCATGGCATAGGCAATGCGGAAGAGATGGCGGTCCGCCGGCACTCTTCCCTGGAAGAAGTGGAAAAGATACGTTCGGGTGGAGCGGTCAGTGAGGCTTTCGGCTATTATTTCGATAAAGACGGAAAAATTGTTTATCGCATCCGCACAGCGGGCATTCAATTGGAGCAAGTGCGAAAAGCTGCAGCTATCTTGGCAGTTGCCGGTGGAGGTTCTAAAGCAAGAGCGATTTTGTCTTATTTCAAGAATGCGCCAAACCCGACAGTGTTGGTCACAGACGAAGGCGCCGCACGAAAGATTATTGAACTAACTAAAAAATTGGAGGAATTATAAATGACTTTAAAATTAGCAATTAACGGATTTGGACGTATTGGACGCATCGTATTTCGTGAAGCTTTAACAAATGATAACGTGGAAGTAGTTGCGGTCAACGACTTGACTGATGCTGACATGCTTGCACACCTTTTGAAATACGATTCAATCCACGGAATATTGGACGCTGAAGTTTCTGCTTCAGGAAACAGCATTATCGTAAACGGCAGAGAAATCAAAGTTTATTCTGAAAAAGATCCATCTGCTCTTCCTTGGGGAGAAATTGGTGTGGATATCGTAATCGAATCTACTGGCCATTTCACTGATACTGAATCAGCTTCAAAACACATCGAAGCAGGCGCTAAAAAAAGTTATCGTTTCAGCTCCAGGCAAAAACGGCATGAAAACACTTGTAATGGGTGTTAACCATGAAACGTATAACCCAGAAGAGCATCATGTTGTGTCAAACGCATCATGTACGACAAACGGCCTTGCTGGAATGTCGAAAGTATTGAATGACCGTTTTGGCATCAAGCACGCGATGATGACTACGATCCATTCTTACACGAATGACCAGATCCTATTGGATTCTCCACATAAGGACTTCCGCCGCGCACGTGCTGCTGCAGAATCCATGATTCCGACAACTACTGGCGCTGCTACTGCAGTTGCAAAAGTATTGCCTGAATTGGAAGGCAAAATTGACGGAATGGCTATCCGCGTTCCAACACCAAACGTTTCATTGATCGACTTGGTTGCGCATCTTGAAAAAGACGTAACTGTTGAAGATGTCAACAATGCGTTGAAAGAAGCGTCTGAAAATGAATTGAAAGGTTACCTTGACTACAGCGAACTTCCACTGGTTTCAAGAGATTATAACGGCAACACAGCTTCATCTACAATCGATGGCCTATCAACAATGGTAATTGGAGATAACATGGTCAAAGTACTTGCTTGGTACGACAACGAATCCGGTTATTCAGGACGTTGTATCGACCTTGCGCTTCACATGCACAAAACGGGATTGTAATCCCAAAATCATAGCTTAATTACCAATGAACCTCTATAATAAAAGAGGGTAAAAGGGGCGGGGACATACCCCGCTCCTTATTTTTTTGAATACAAATAGGAGGTATTTTCATGCAGCAGAAAATGACCATGAAAGATTTGGATTTAAAAGGAAAACGTGTATTTTGCCGTGTCGATTTCAACGTACCGATGGCTGATGGAAAAGTAGCGGATGATACAAGAATCCGTGCAGCTGTTCCAACGATAGAGTACTTGATCGAACAAGGCGCTAAAGTTATTTTGGCAAGCCACATGGGCCGCCCGAATGGCCAGATAAATGAAGACTTGAGACTCGCTGCTACAGGTGTCCGGTTAGGTGAATTGTTACATAAAGAAGTGAAGAGCCTAGATGAATCGATTGGCGAGAAAGTTGAACAGGAAATTTCAGCCATGCAGGAAGGCGAAATCATCCTGCTTGAAAACGTCCGCTTCCATCCGGGTGAAGAAAAGAACGATGAAGAGCTCGCAAAAGCATTTGCGAATCTGGCGGATGTCTTCGTCAACGATGCATTCGGTGCAGCTCACCGGGCACATGCTTCAACAGCCGGCATTGCCAAGCATTTGACGGCCGTATCAGGATTATTGCTGGAAAAAGAGCTTGATGTTTTAGGCAAAGCCTTGTCTGAACCGGAACGCCCTTTTACGGCAATTATCGGTGGCGCTAAAGTAAAAGATAAAATCGGCGTGATTGATCATCTATTGGACAAAGTCGACAATTTATTGATTGGCGGAGGACTTTCGTATACCTTTATCAAAGCGCAGGGCTATGAAATTGGAAACTCCCTTGTGGAAGAAGATAAATTAGAACTGGCTAACTCGTTCATCGAAAAAGCAAAACAAAAAGGCGTAAAACTTTACTTGCCGATTGATGCCACAGTGGCCAGTGAATTTTCAAAAGATGCTGACACGAAAAGCGTCAACATCAAAGAAATTCCTTCCGAGTGGATGGGATTGGATATCGGTCCTGAAACAGCCGCAATGTATGCAGACGTCATCAAGGATTCGAAATTGATCATCTGGAATGGACCAATGGGCGTCTTTGAAATGCCGGCATTCGAAAACGGCACGAAATCAGTTGCTCAGGCGATGGCTGAGACATCGGGCTATACCGTAATTGGCGGCGGTGATTCTGCTGCGGCTGTTGAGAAGTTCCATGTAGCCGATAAAATGGATCACATTTCCACAGGCGGCGGTGCATCACTTGAGTTTATGGAAGGCAAGGACTTACCGGGTGTCAGTGCATTGACCAACAAGTAAAGTGATTATTTGAAAGGGAGTGTTTTTGTGAGAAAACCAATTATTGCAGGAAACTGGAAAATGTATAAAACTGCAAAAGAGGCAAAACAGTTTGTAGAAGAAGTCAGCGGCTTAGTGCCGGATTCTGAAAAAGTGGATGCCGTTATTTGTGCACCCGCATTATTCTTGGCACAGCTGGTCATTTCTGCAGAAAACAGCCCGCTTCACATAGGGGCACAAACGATGTCAGAGCAAAACGAAGGCGCATTTACCGGAGAAATCAGCCCTGTCCAGCTTACGGACATCGGCGTTGAATACGTCATTATCGCCCATTCAGAACGCCGCCAGTATTTCAATGAAACAGATGAATCAGCAAATCAGAAAGTGAAAGCCGCTTTCAACCATGGTTTGATTCCAATTCTCTGTGTAGGTGAAACGCTTGAACAGCGCGAGAATGGCGAGACCGGTGCTGTTGTCGAGGCACAGGTGGAAAAAGGGATTTCCGGTTTGACTGAAGAGCAGATCACGCAATTGGTGATTGCCTATGAGCCTATCTGGGCAATCGGCACAGGAAAAACTGCTACAGCTGAAGATGCCAATGAAGTTTGCGGGATCGTCCGTAAAAAAGTGGCGGCACTCTACAACAATCAGGCAGCTGAGCAGCTTCGCGTTCAATACGGCGGCAGCGTAAAACCGGCTAATATTGACGAATTAATGGGTATGGAGCATATTGACGGAGCATTGGTTGGCGGCGCAAGCCTGGAAGCTGATTCTTTCGTCAAATTGTTGGAGGCTGGTTCGCATGCGTAAAACCGAACATCCGGCGGCTCTCATCATCTTGGATGGATTTGGCTGCCGAGAAGAGACTTTCGGTAATGCCGTAGCACTAGCCAACAAGCCGAATTTCGATCGCCTTTGGAAGACCTATCCGCATGAATTGCTGACTGCTTCGGGTGAAGCAGTCGGCTTGCCGGATGGCCAAATGGGCAATTCTGAGGTTGGCCACCTGAATATTGGTGCTGGCCGAATTGTTTACCAAAACTTGACGCGCATCAATAAGTCGATCCGCGATGGCGATTTTTATGAAAATGCCGCTTTTCTTGAAGCGATCGGCAATGCCAAAAACCGTGGCAAAGCATTGCACATTTTAGGCTTATTGTCTGATGGCGGCGTCCACAGCCATTATGAGCACTTATTCGCTCTATTGAGACTTGCAAAACAACAGGGCTTGACCGAAGTCTATGTTCACGGCTTTCTTGATGGCCGCGATGTGGGGCCCCGCACTGCGCTCAAATACGTGGAAGAAACAGAACAGCAGATGAAAGAAATCGGTGTCGGCAAATTTGCATCGATCAGCGGACGCTATTATGCAATGGATCGCGACCAGCGCTGGGAACGTGCTGATTTGGCCTACCGCGTGCTAGTTGACGGTATCGGCAAAACGGCTCCTTCGGCAAATGCAGGCATCACGTATTCCTATGACCTGGACGTTTCAGATGAGTTTGTTGTACCATTTGCCATCGTTGAAGACGGAAAACCCGTAGCGACTATCGATTCGGATGATTCGCTGATTTTCTTCAACTTCCGCCCGGACCGTTCGATTCAATTGACATCCGCGTTTATCCGGGAAGATTTTACAGGTTTCCAGTTAAGCGCTAAACACCCGAAAAATTTGACCTATGTTACTTTTACTTCTTACAGTCAGGATTTGCCGACACGTGTTGCATTTGAGACACTAAACCTGGAAAACACCATCGGGGAAGTAATCTCAGCCAATGGATTGACGCAACTGCGCATTGCAGAAACTGAAAAATACCCGCATGTCACGTTCTTTATGAGTGGTGGGCGTGAAGAAGTCTTTCCTGGAGAAGACCGCATTCTCGTAGCCTCTCCCAAAGTTGCCACGTATGACCTGCAGCCTGAAATGAGTGCTTACGAAGTGACCGATCGCTTGGTGGAACAGATTGAAGCTGGCGCACACGATGCCATCATCTTGAACTTCGCCAATCCCGATATGGTCGGCCACAGCGGCTTGCTGGAACCGACCATCCGTGCCATTGAAGTCGTCGATGAGTGCCTGGGCCGCATCGTTGACGCATTGCACGCACAAGGCGGTTCCGCATTGATCACTGCTGACCACGGCAATGCCGATGAAGTCCGCACGGTTGAAGGTTTGCCGATGACGGCGCATACTACAAACCAAGTGCCGGTGATTTTGACGAAATCAGGTCACGTACTTCGAAAAGGCGGCATTCTTGCCGACTTGGCACCAACGATTTTGAAAATGCTGGATATTGAACAACCGATTGAAATGACCGGAAAACCATTATATTAAAAGGGAGCTGTTTTAATTGCCAATCATCACACAAATTCAAGCACGCGAAGTATTAGATTCACGAGGAAACCCAACAATCGAAGTTGAGGTATTCACAGAAAGCGGCGCATTTGGCCGCGCGATCGTACCTTCAGGCGCTTCAACTGGCGAACACGAAGCAGTTGAGCTTCGCGATGGCGACAAAAGCCGTTTTCTTGGAAAAGGCGTATTAAAAGCAGTCGAGTTTGTTGATACTGAAATTGCTGAAGCAATAGAAGAAAAATACTCAGTGCTTGACCAAGTATCAATCGACAACGCTATGATCGAGTTGGACGGAACAGAGAACAAAGGGCGTTTAGGCGCTAACGCAATTCTAGGTGTTTCATTGGCCGTGGCACACGCTGCTGCTGATTACCTGGACGTTCCGCTTTACCAATACTTGGGTGGCTTTAATGCAAAACAATTGCCGGTTCCAATGATGAACATCTTAAATGGCGGCGAACATGCTGACAATAACGTGGACATCCAGGAATTCATGGTCATGCCGGTTGGCGCAGAATCTTTCCGTGAAGCGGTTCAGATGGGTGCAGAAATCTTCCATAACCTGAAATCCGTACTGAAAGAAAAAGGCTACAACACTTCTGTTGGGGACGAAGGCGGATTTGCTCCGAACCTAGGTTCAAACGAAGAAGCGTTGACGACTATCCTGGAAGCGATTGAAAAAGCTGGCTACAAAGCTGGAACAGACATATTACTGGCGATGGACGTTGCTGCTTCTGAAATCTATGACAAAGAAAAAGGCGTCTACAACTTGCCAGGCGACAACACAGTGAAAACGTCTGCAGAAATGGTGGACTGGTACGAAGAACTTTGCAATAAATACCCGATCATTTCAATTGAAGATGGATTGGATGAAAACGACTGGGCTGGACATAAATTATTGACAGAACGCATCGGTGACCGAGTGCAATTGGTTGGAGACGATCTATTTGTTACCAACACCAAAAAATTGGCTCAAGGAATCGAAGAAGGCATCAGCAACTCAATCCTGATCAAAGTTAACCAAATTGGTACATTGACAGAAACTTTCGATGCAATTGAAATGGCGAAACGCGCTGGCTACACAGCAGTCATCAGCCACCGCTCAGGCGAGTCTGAAGATGTTACCATTGCAGACATTGCAGTAGCGACAAATGCCGGACAAATCAAAACGGGTGCTCCTTCACGTACGGACCGCGTTGCGAAATACAACCAGTTGTTGCGCATTGAAGATCAGCTATTCGAAACTGGCCAATACCTGGGCTTGAAAACTTTCTACAACTTGAAAAAATAAAAAATAGAGGCATTTGCCTCTATTTTCTATTGCTATTGTCATAGGACACAATTTTTGGTAAACTTAGATTTGTTGTGAACGTTCTTTTCAGGAGGTGGAATTTATGCATACGTTGTTAATGACATTACTCGTCATCGTATCGCTCGCATTAATCGTTGTCGTTTTATTGCAATCTGGAAAAAGTGCAGGTCTTTCAGGAGCCATCTCCGGTGGAGCAGAGCAACTTTTCGGCAAGCAAAAAGCTCGTGGTTTGGACTTGGTCCTGCACCGGGTTACGATCGTACTTGCTGCCTTATTCTTTATTCTGGCCGTTGCCATAACGAAAGTTTAATGTAGATGATTCAATCGCCTGACCATACATGGTTAGGCGTTTTCTTTTAGTATTGGAATGGAGGGATCATGATGCGGATTTCGCAGCCAAAACCATTTTTCTTTAAAGCAGGTCCACGGGCTGTGCTTCTTTTACACGGTTTTACAGGAAATTCGGCAGATGTTCGCATGCTTGGCCGTTTTTTAGAGACCAAAGGGTATACGACTATTGCTCCGCATTACGCAGGACATGGCGTTGCACCGGAAGAATTGATCGGCACCGGTCCAGTGGATTGGTGGAAAGACGTGGAACAGGCATATGAAACTTTGCTCGAAGAAGGCTATACTGAGATTGCGGTGGCTGGCCTGTCGCTGGGCGGCGTATTCAGCCTGAAATTAGGGTATACAAAGCCTATCAAGGGAATTGTCACCATGTGTGCCCCGATGTATATGAAAACTACTGACCTTATGTATGAAGGTGTGTTAAAATATGCGCGCGAGTATAAGAATTATGAAGGAAAAAGCGATGAGCTTATCGAAAAAGAAATGAAGGCTTTCCAGGAAAAACCGATGGAATCGCTGGCCGATCTGCGTGCCTTGATTGCAGAAGTCAAAGAACATGTGGATCATGTCTACGCTCCCTTATTCGTCGTTCAGGGCAGATTGGATAATGTCATCAATACAGATTCGGCCAATGTCATTTATGACAATACCGAATCAACCGATAAACAAATCAAGTGGTATGAAAACTCAGGCCATGTCATTACGCTTGATAAAGAGAAAAAGCAATTGCACGAAGACATTTTCGCATTTCTTGAATCACTTGATTGGAGTGTGTGAACCGTCATAAAGGAGGAGTTAGGTTTGGAAAATAACGAACGCTCATTGGAACAGCGCTTATTGGTCTTCATGCGTGAAGAGGCATATAAGCCGTTGACTGTACAGGAAATAGAAGAACAATTTGGTTTTGAAGATGCCGACGAATTCAAGCAACTGGTAAAGACATTGGTGCGTCTGGAAGAGAATGGGACGCTTGTCCGTTCACGATCTGACCGCTATGGTGTACCGGAGCGGATGAATTTGATGCGCGGAAAATTCATTGGACATCCAAAAGGATTCGGATTTGTCGCACCTGAGGAAGCTGGCTTGGATGATGTCTTTATTCCGCCGACTGAAACGAATGGCGCAGTGAACGGTGATAAAGTGATGATCCGTGTTTCTGAAGGTTCTTCAGGAGATCGCCGAGAAGGCGCGATTATCCGGATCATTGAACGCGGCACGACAAAAGCTGTCGGAACCTTCCAGGAAAACAAAGGCTTTGGCTTTGTTGTGACAGACGATAAGAAAATGAATATGGATATCTTTATCGCTAAAGATGATACATTAGGCGCGGTAGACGGCCATAAAGTGGTTGTCGAGATTACCGGATGGCCAGAAGGCAGAAAGTCTGCAACAGGCATGGTGACACAGATTCTCGGCCATAAAAATGACCCGGGTGTCGATATACTTTCCATCATCCATAAATACGGAATTGAAACTGAATTCCCACCGGATGTGCTGGAGCAGGCAAACAATGTACCCGACGAAATCGACCCGGCAGATTTGACGGACCGCCGTGATTTGCGCAGCGAACAGATCGTTACGATTGACGGAGCTGATGCCAAAGACCTTGATGATGCTGTCCAAGTTGTAAAGTATGAAGATGGCACGTATAAATTAGGGGTACATATCGCTGACGTCAGCCATTATGTGACGGAAGGATCTGCAATTGACCGTGAAGCTTATGACCGCGCTACGAGCATCTACTTGACCGACCGCGTCATTCCGATGATTCCGCATCGCTTGTCAAACGGCATCTGTTCATTGAATCCGCAGGTAGACCGTCTGACCTTGTCTTGCGAAATGATTTTCAACGACCAGGGCGAAGTGGTTTCTCACGACATTTTCCAAAGCGTCATCAACACGTCAGCACGCATGACGTATACGGACGTTTATGAAATTCTGGAGCAGGACAATCAGGAGCTGAAAGAACAGTACAGCGAATTGGTGCCGATGTTCGAATTGATGAAAGAACTTGCTGAAGTTCTGCGCACGAAGCGGATGCGCCGCGGTGCCATCGATTTTGATTTCAAGGAATCCAAAGTGTTAGTGGATGAAAACGGCTACCCGACAGATGTGGTTGTCCGTGAACGCACAGTGGCTGAGCGTCTGATCGAAGAGTTTATGCTGGCTGCCAATGAAACAGTAGCGGAACATTTTCATCACTTGGAAGTTCCCGCAATTTACCGTATCCACGAAGACCCGAAACCTGAAAAACTGCAGCGCTTTTTCGAATTCGTCACGAATTTCGGAATCGTGGTAAAAGGTTCAGGCACACAGGTTCATCCGAAAGCCCTGCAGGAAATTGTTGAATCCATTGCAGGAACTCCGGAAGAGCCGGTAATTTCTACAATGATGCTTCGTTCGATGCAACAGGCGAAATACTCGTCTGAGAGTTTAGGGCATTTTGGGTTATCGACTGAATTCTATACACATTTCACATCGCCAATCCGCCGTTATCCCGATTTGGTCGTCCATCGCCTGATTCGCACGTACTTGATCGAAAAGGATTTGTCGCAAAAAACAATCGCTTATTGGAATGCCCATATGGATGATATCGCTACTCATACATCAGAACGCGAACGCCGTGCAGTAGAAGCGGAACGCGATACGGATGCTTTGAAGAAATCACAATATATGGCAGATAAAATCGGGGAGCAGTTTACCGGCATCATTTCTTCGGTGACGAATTTCGGTTTGTTCATTGAATTGGCGAATACCATTGAAGGCTTGGTGCACGTTTCCAATATGACGGATGATTATTACCGTTTCGACGACCGCAGCATGATGATGATCGGCGAGCGCAATAAACGCCAATTCCGTATCGGTGACGAAATTGAAATCAAAGTCATTGGCGTAAAACCGGAAGAATCATCGATTGATTTCGAAATTGTCGGTATGGTTCAAAATACTCGCCAGTCGAGAAGAGAGCAGCCGAAAGTGATCCGAGCCGGCAAAAAAGACGGCGGCGGAAAACCTGGACGTGACGGCAAAAAGCCAGAAGGCGGCGGACCTACACGCAAGCCGAAAAACCCGAAGAAAAAGTTCTATGAAGGCGCCGCAAAACAAGGGCGCAACAAGAAAAAATAAAATAGCGGCTCAAGAGCCGCTTTTTTGAATCTAGCTGAGGTGAAACCGCATGGCCAAAGGAGAAGGCAAAGTAATCGCCCAAAACAAGAAAGCCGGTTTCGATTATTTCATTGAAGAAACGATCGAAGCGGGGATTGTCTTGCAGGGTACAGAAATCAAGTCTGCACGAAACGGCAAAGTCCAGTTGAAAGAATCGTTTGTACGGATCCGCAACGGCGAAGCCTGGATTTCAAATATGCATATCAGCCCCTATGAGCAGGGCAATCAGTTTAACCACGACCCGACACGGTCGCGTAAATTGCTGCTGCACAAAAAGCAAATCAGGGATTTAGAGGCCCATTCGAAAGTGCAGGGTTCGGCAATCATTCCATTGAAGCTTTATTTGAAGGATGGCTTTGCTAAGATTTTGCTCGGCGTCGGTAAAGGGAAGAAAAACTACGACAAACGGGAAGATTTGAAGAAAAAAGACGCGAAACGGCAAATTGACCGGGCGATGAAAGAATACAATCGCTAGGACTTGTAGTCTGACCAATGTTGTCTTATAATAAGGGTATAGCACATGAAGCTGTTTATTCATCTTCCGTGTCTCTTTTTAATAAGGGGACGTTACGGATTCGACAGGGATGATCTGGGCTTGGGTCGCGCGTCGGAGGGTCGGCTCCGTCATCAACGTATTTATAACAACTGGCAAAACAAACCAAAACCTAGCATTCGCAGCGTAAGCTCGGATCTGCTTTATCTATCCATCGCCCATGTGGCTGGGTAAAGCTCAACTTTAGTGGGATACAACGTTTGCTGCCATCTGAGGCAAACGGGAGAGATTCTCAGATTAGTGCCCAGGACGCCTGCTTATTGGCAGAATGGTGCATGAAACCCCAATAGATAAGCTACACGCGTAGACGCTCAAGTAGCGGAATTTCTGGACGCGGGTTCGACTCCCGCCGTCTCCATAGTGAGATTGCTGCTAAATGCAGTGGTATTAAGTTTTAAGAAGTTAGGGAGATTAATGGGGAGTTAAACTAAAGTGAAAACTCCCCATTAATCTCCCTTGCGAATTTGTTTCAAATGACCTTCTAATTTATTTGAATTAGGAGGTTTTTATATGGGGAGAAAACACGGTGTTTTTTCCATTCCGTCAGAAGAAATTGATATTTTTACAAAGAAGATTAAAAATGAAAGAACCGACATTACTATTTCCTCCTTATATGTAAGATTAGCAAGAATACAATAAGGTTTACTTCAGTAAAACGAGGTATATTATAGTTGTTGAATAGATTCTCTTTAGTGACAAGAAAAGTAGGTGGGAAAAATGGGGAAATTCGGATTGGATAGCAAAGGACAGGCAGCTGTCACAAAGTATCATGAAAAAAACAAACCTGCCAAATTTGACAAAAAGCAACAACTTGAAAAAATACGTGCTGAGTATTTGGAAAAGAAGCAAAAACAAACAGATAAATAATATGAATGAAAACATAGGAAGACTAAAATCTCCTATGTTTTTCTTATTCGAAACACTTTTTTCAATTGAGGAAAAAGTGTTATTGACGCTTGATTTGGTCTAGAAATGGACGGTTCTTTTTTAATTTTGAATAAGGTTCTTAATAGGTAATAATACCTGTTAAGCAAAACAGTCAAATAAATAAGTATGGAAACGCTTAAAACCTTTACGGGTTTTAGGCGTTTTTTGGTTTTCATTCTAAATATTGATTTCCGCTGTAGCCGTACGCTTAGGTCTACTGGAAGTGGGCAAAAAGTTGGCGCAATAGGATTTCTGCCGCTTCTATCAACTAATCTAGCTTGAAGAGTTTATCTTGTTATCAAATCCCAATTTACATAAGAAAATAGTAAAAAAATGATTTTAAAGAACTTTCATCGGCAAGTAACGTCATCTTATAATATAGCTTTGAAAGAGGTGGGGGTGTGGAGTTTGGCATTTCTTAATCTTATCCATGGGGCTGTATTTGAGCTTCATTGATATATTCATGAAAAAGCGATTTTTTATACTGAGAAGAACAGGATCCATCTTTATCGGGTGAATTAGGATAGCTTACTCGCTGTTTATGTTTACACCGGGAAGTGCTGAAGTAATTGCAGATTTACTTAATTTATGATGATGCAATTACTAATCGGTATTAGAACATGGGAGGTGACCACTACAATTACTCACCGCATATCCATTCGAAAGATGAAGGATACTGATTTTGAAGTTATGGCAAAGTGGTTAAGTACACCAGAAGTATTGGAATTCTTTGGAGATGTGAACTCTCCATTTACAGTGGAACAAGTCAAGCGTAAATATGAACCGCGAATAAACGGGGACGTACCCGTATATCCGTATATTGTGGAGCTGGACGGGATACCTATCGGATTTATGCAGCATTATAAATTAATCGGAAAAATCCAGGAAGCTTATGGCTATCCATTGACTTTAAATATTCATGGCATCGACCAATTTATCGGAGTTCCAACATATTTCAACCAAGGTATAGGAACGATTATGGTCACTAAATTCATGGATATTCTTTGTGGCGAAACGGATGCCGACATACTTGTTTTAGATCCTGAGCTTACCAATACGAGAGCACTCAGATGCTACGAGAAATGCGGGTTTGTTGGAGTGGAAAAGGTAAATGATGGAAACAACTGGTTAATGGAATTAAAAGTAAGGGGTGTCATCTGTGATGCTGCAAAAAGCGGAAATGACTAAAAAAATCGCTGAAGAAATAGTTGGCTGGAACTATGAGCCGCCTTATGATTTCTACAATAACGAGTCATCTGAAACGGAAATCGCTGAGCTATTAAACGGGACTTATTATGCTGTTATGAGTGAGGACGAGGAAACCGTTGGATTTTTCTGCGTGGGAAAAAATGCACAAGTGCCATTCGGAAAGCATTATGGAGTATATGAAGATTCTTGTATCGACATGGGATTGGGAATGAATCCGAAGCACATCGGCAAAGGAAATGGCATGAAATTCCTCTCTTTTGTACTCTATCATATAGAAGAAACTCATCAGAAATTACCAGTTCGCTTGACCGTGGCTGACTTCAATAAACGAGCCATCCACTTGTACGCGAAACTGGGTTTTCAATTGAATAAACAGTTCAAAAACGATTATGAAAGGTTTATTACTATGGTAAAAAAGTATTAAAAAATGAACAAAACGCCATATCATTCTTCCTTAATAAGCTTCTGAAGGCTTTTGAAAATGGTTTTTGTTTTCCCCGCTGGACTGAACGTGCTACACTAACGGACATTATGTTTGAGAGGGGAAAAATTGATGATTAAAAAAGTGTTATTGACAATCGTACTTGGAGGATCCATGGCGGCAATGGCTGCTTGTGGTGGTGAAGCTGAAGAAAAAACGAGTGAGGAAGCAGCACCACAAGAGGAAACTGCAGCAGCAGAGGAAGAAGCTGCCGGTGAACAACCAGAAATGCCTGAACCTGATTTAGAAGGTGTTCCTGACGTGGTGGCACAAGTGAATGGCGAAGAAATTGGGAAAGAGGAGTTTGAATCCGCTTATACCGGCCAATTCCAACAGATGGCTATGCAGGCACAGATGTCTGGAGAAGAAGTTGACCAAGCTCAGTTAAAAGAGCAAGTGGCTGAAAGCCTTGTGGCGCAGGAACTGCTTATTCAGGAAACTGAAAAACAGAAGCTGACGGCATCGGAAGAACAAACCACTGCAGCGCTGGAGGAACTGTCACAGCAAAATGGACTTGAATCTTCAGAAGAGTTTCTGGCTGCACTAAAAGAACAGGGAATCTCTGAAGAAGAAGTGATGAAGCAGGTGGAATCTCAAGTGAAAATAGAGCAATTGATTGCAGCAGAAACCGGTGAAGTCAAACCGACAGATGAAGAACTCCAAACATTTTATGAGCAAGCGCTGGCTCAGCAAGAGCAGGCAGGCGGCGAAGAAATTCCGGCATTTGAAGAAGTGAAACCACAGCTTGAGGAACAGGTGAAGATGCAAAAAGAAGGAGAAGCTACACAAACTATAGTAGCCCAACTCCGTGAAGAAGCTGACGTTACGATTAATCTTTAATAAGAAACCAGATCCCTCTGCGGATCTGGTTTTTATATGTCTAACATAGTAGAATTAATGGTTTTTTATTAAACAATGCAGATTTTTAATGGCCATTTAATTGGCGAACATTCTTCGTGTAATTGCGGCAAAGTCGGAAAGCGGTTTGCGTTATCAGGACAGGAATATTGAGGATATGTTGAATTTTCAGTTATAGTAAAAGCGCGCACCATCAGATTTAAACTAGAACAGGGAGTTTGACAGGACGGGAAATTTTCCGTATCCTTTACACTTGTGATAAAGAGAAACTTCAGGCAGCGGGGTTTTTCAACCACTGCTGATTTTTAGTTGATCAATTCGGGCTTAGACGGCCAGTGGACTTCCGCTTGGAAAAGTGGAAGTATTGCTGGCCGTTAAAGCGGGATAAAAAGAAAAAGGAGGACACTATATGAAAAAAGTAACCAATGTTTTTTGGATAGCTCTTGCACTCGTATTATTAGCCATTGGCTACGGAGCATTTGCACCTGATAATTTTGCAGAAGTTACAGGGAATATAGAATCATTCCTGACCACATCATTCGGATGGTATTATTTATTGGTTGTTTCCGTCATGGTTCTATTCTGCCTGTTTTTCCTCATCAGTCCGATGGGGCAAATCAAATTGGGCAAAGATAACGATAAACCCGAGTTTTCATTCGGCACATGGATCGCCATGCTGTTTTCAGCAGGAATGGGGATCGGCCTGGTATTCTGGGGAGCGGCAGAACCGCTGTCGCATTTTGCGATCGATCCGGCAACCGCCGAACCTGGAAGCGCTGAAGCAATGCGCGAATCCATGCGCTTCAGCTTTTTCCACTGGGGAATTCATGCGTGGGCTATATATGCTGTAGTGGCATTGGCGCTTGCATACGCCCAGTTCAGAAAAGGGGAGCCGGGATTGATTTCCGCAACTTTGAAGCCATTGTTCGGAGATAAAATGAAAGGGCCATGGGGCACGCTTGTAGACGTCATCGCTGTTTTTGCAACAGTTGTTGGTGTCGCCACCACCCTAGGTTTTGGCGCTATTCAAATCAACGGCGGCCTTGCCTACCTGGTTGACGGAATACCGGGCGACAGCTTTGTCGTTCAATTGATCATCATCGCAATCGTCACGGTATTGTTCATGATCTCCGCTTGGTCTGGATTGAGCAAAGGCATCAAATATCTTTCCAATACCAATATGGTGCTGGCAGTGGTCTTGCTGTTGGCGGTTATTATCCTTGGACCGACCCTATTAATCATGAACATGTTCACCGATACAATCGGAACCTACTTCCAGAACCTGGTCGAGATGAGTTTCCGTGCAGGTCCTGTAGATGGAGAAAACCGTGCCTGGATTGATGGCTGGACCATCTTCTATTGGGCTTGGTGGATTTCTTGGGCTCCATTTGTCGGTATTTTCATTGCGCGTGTATCCAGAGGACGGACAATCCGCCAATTTCTACTAGGCGTCCTGATGATTCCGACATTCATCAGCTTCCTTTGGTTCGCAGCTTTTGGTACAACAGCTATCGATGTACAGAACAGTGGAGTCGATTTGACAGGCTTGTTGACAGAGGAAACTTTGTTTGCCGTGTTCAATGAGTTGCCGCTTGGCGTTATGCTATCGGTCATTGCGATTTTCCTGATTACCACATTCTTCGTCACGTCTGCCGATTCCGCGACATTTGTTCTTGGCATGCAGACAACGGGTGGTTCGTTGTATCCGCAAAATTCAGTGAAACTGACATGGGGAATCGCCCAATCGTCAATCGCTGTAATCTTATTATCTACTGGTGGGCTTGGCACATTGCAGACCGTGCTGATCATTGCGGCATTCCCGTTCTCGATCATCATGCTGCTGATGATGGCATCCTTCTATAAAGCATTGAATCTCGAATACAAATCCATAAAACGCAAACGTTAAAACCGCCGCTTTGGCGGTTTTTTCATTGGATAAACGGTATAATGGAAGTCAGTCAGCAAGAGGATGGAGGATTTTTGAAAATGGAAAAACCGCATGTATTATTAGTGGATGGAATGGCGCTGCTGTTCCGGTCATTTTTCGCAACTTCGGCCGTCGGACAATATTTCCGGACGACTGAAGGATTGGCAACAAATGGTGTACAGGGATTTGCCAGACATGTGCTGGCAGCCAAAACGATGATGAAGCCGACGCATATGGCGGTATGCTGGGATATGGGGTCACGGACGTTCCGGACGGATCTGTTTGACGGCTATAAGGCAAACCGGCCGGCACCGCCTGAGGACATGGTCCACCAGTTTGATCTGGCTCAATCGATCTCCGAACAGCTTGGCTGGATGAATTATGGCGAGAAGGGAATCGAAGCGGATGATTTTATCGGTTCTTTCACCAAGCAGTGGCAGGACCAGGTGGACTTCACCATCATCACAGGGGATAAGGATATGCTGCAGCTGCTGACGCCTTCGGTCAACATCGCATTCATGAAAAAAGGCTTCCACATTTACGATGTCTATACGGAAGCGCGTTTCATCGAAGAGTATGGCATCCAGCCTAACCAATTTGCTGATGTCAAAGCATTTATGGGCGACCCGAGCGATGGCTATCCAGGAGTCAAAGGCATCGGTCCGAAAACAGCGCTTCAGCTGATTCAGAACTACGGTTCAACGGATGGCGTACTTGAAGCCATTGACGAATTAAAGCCAGCTCAGAAAAAGAAAATCGAGGAGCACAAGGAAATGCTCTTGGTATCAAAAAAACTGGCTGTCATCAAATGTGACATCCAGTTGGACATGCCGTTGGAAAGACTGATGGTTCCTGTCTATACCAACGACCATATTCAATTATGCCGCGACCAGCAATTGCTGTTGCTTGCCAAACAGCTTGAGAAGAATGTAGCCGTCACGGCCGATCCATGGGCTTAATCTTCACAAAGCTCAACACTTTATGATTTTCCAGATAAGAAACCGTCCGCATTTTGCTGGGGCGGTTTTTTTGTCCGTTGTCGTGAATGTACAGGATCAGGTCATCCGCTTCCTGTTTAAAGCCGATCAGCGGAACCCAGTGGTAGCTGTACAGCGGTTTTGAAAACCATTGGAAGGTGAAATAACGATCGAACTTCATAGCAAGCGGCCTGCCAGCCAGCAATTCTTCTTTTACTTCTTCGATGCTGCGGATCTTTTGGACTTCATAGCGAGCACCGCTGACTTTATGGAAATTTCTCAGCAGCCTCCAGGTGAACAGGCCGATAGGGGTGGAGCCAAGCAGCCGGTAAAGCTGATCGACACCAACATCCAGCCCTTCATGATGCCGCAGGATAGCAGCGGCCGTCACCGGGCCACAGGCAGAAGAACGGTATTTTTCAGAGATTGCCTCGTCATGCTGAGACATACCTCGAAAAGCAATCAGTTTTTTCACAGCAATCACCTCCAAAAGGATCTGCAAGCTGTATTAGGATTTTTCAGTGAGCAGCTGCTCGAGGGCGACTCTGAAAGTTGTATAGACTTCCAGCTCCATCTGGATTCCGGCATGGACAATTTCCCGGACAAACAGCGGATTGAACCCTGCATAGATGGCGCGCAGACCCATCAGACCCAGCGCAGAGTTTAACTGGCTCAATTCACTGCCCAGCCCGTTGTAGTCGAATTCTGCAAAATCATCTGTTGTGACACCGGTAAAGTCAAAGATGACGCGTTCCGTTTCCCGATGCTTTTCTGCATACTGGAGGACCTTGGTACGGATCATGTCAAAACGGTCCGTGAAAATAAAACCGGCGATCGGCACTAAAATGGTCTTTGGCACAATCGATGGAATGATAGGCACCGACATATTCTTAATCAGCTTTTCATAAAAGATCAGCTGTTCTTTCAATTCTTTGATTTCCTGTTGCGAATCCATTCCGATACCTCCACAGTTTTTTTCGTAAGCCCTACTAAATTTGAACGAAAGAGTACGTTTTTGCACCGCTTCAGCAGCTTTTCCATTTTGGACTCACTTCATACAAGCAGTCTAATGGCAATACTTTCGATATTATAGCGAAAAAAAGGAGCAGGCGTGAGCCTACTCGTTTTGATCATTCAAAAATTTTGTAACCGATTCAGGGGATTTGGCATTGGCACTGTGTAAATGAGCCGCCTTTTCGCCGTCTTTAAAGATCAATAGGCTTGGAATGCCCATGACATCATATTTTTCAGCAAGATCCGGAAGTTCATCGCGGTTCACATCAAACCACTGGTAATTGTTGAATTCTTCGATGATCGGATCGATGAACATGTCCATGCGTGTGCAATCAGGGCACCAGCCAGCCTGGAATTTCACGATTACCGGTTCGTTGCCTTGTATAACTTCGTTAAATTGTTCCATCGTAGTAAGTGATTTCATTGTATTGCCTCCTTATAGGTTCTCTTTCAGTTTACATGGCTTTTATAAAATCGCAAAGAATTTGTTCCTGAAAATTTTTGGGAGTTTTTAACGATTAAATATTGCGAAAAAACGGAATATAACTTACACTAAGAGACATAGAGAACGTTCTATTTTTTTAATTAAAAAATGAATGAGGATTCATTCAAAAATTCAAGGAGGGTTTTGCTAGTGGCTTACCAAATTAGAAAAGCGGCTGTACTCGGTTCAGGTGTTATGGGTTCGGGAATTGCAGCGCACCTTGCAAATATAGGAATCCCTGTATTATTGCTTGATATTGTTCCGCGTGAATTATCGAAGGAAGAACAGGCAAAAGGGTTAGCTCTTGAAGACAAGGCGGTGCGCAATCGTATTGCAACCGGCTCTATACAGAAACTGCTCAAGCAGAAACCGGCTCCATTAACAGCTAAAAAGAACCTTCAATTGATCACGCCAGGAAATCTGGAAGACGACCTCGAAAAACTAAATGATGTCGACTGGATCATTGAAGTCATCGTTGAAAACCTTGACGTTAAAAAATCCTTATACGAAAAGATCGATGGCGTCAGAAAAGAAGGCACCATCATTTCTTCAAATACATCGGGCATCAGCATCAATGCGATGGTGGAAGGCCGCTCAGAAGATTTCGGAAAGCATTTCCTGGGGACTCACTTTTTCAACCCGCCGCGGTACCTGAAATTGCTGGAAGTGATTCCTGCGAATACAACGGCTCCGGAAGTAGTGGAGTTTATGACAACATTCGGAGAAGACCGCTTAGGCAAAGGCGTCGTTATCGCTAAAGATACGCCGAACTTCATCGCTAACCGGATCGGCACATACGGCTTGCTCGTTACATTGCGTGAAATGATGGAACGCGGCTATTCGATCGGAGAAGTGGACTCTGTAACGGGACCACTGATTGGGCGTCCGAAATCAGCGACTTTCCGGACTTTGGATGTTGTTGGACTTGATACCTTCATGCATGTTGCCAAGAATGTCTACGACCAGACTACAGGCGAAGAACAAAAGGTCTTTGAAGCGCCTGAGTTCATGGCTAAAATGGTCGAGAACGGCTGGCTTGGAGCTAAATCCGGGCAAGGCTTCTTCCTGAAAAAAGACAAAGAGATTCTGGAGCTTGATCCGGAAACATTTGAATACCGTACAGCCGGTAAATTGAAAACGCCTTCACAGGAAATTGCGAAGCAGCAAAAAGGCCTTGCAGCTAAAATGAAGACGCTTGTTTATGCAGAAGATCGCACCGGCGAATTGCTTTGGAGCATCCTATCTCCGACATTGCGCTATTCGGCCGAATTGAACGGGGAAATTGCAGACGACATCGTGGCTATCGACAATGCCATGAAATGGGGCTTTGGCTGGGAACAAGGGCCGTTTGAAACCTGGGATGCGATCGGCGTCAAAAAATCAGTCGAGAAAATGAAACAGGAAGGGCATCCGGTTCCGGCATTTGTGCAGTCTTTACTGGACAGCGGAAACGAAACCTTCTATAAAGAAGAAAACGGGGATCTTCATTTCTTCGATGGCACGAATTATCAGCCCGTCCCGGTCAATGAAAAAGTCATCGACTTGAAACGCTATAAGAAAAAGCATGGCGTCATCAAATCGAACTCGGGTGCAAGCCTGATCGACTTGGGCGACGGCATTGCCTTGCTGGAATTCCATTCACGCTCGAATGCCATCGGTTTGGATATCATGCAGATGATCAATTACGCGGTCGACGAAGTGGAGAAGAACTTTAAAGGGCTTGTCATCGGCAACCAGGGCAAGAACTTCTGCGTCGGCGCAAACCTTGGCATGATCCTGATGGAAGCACAGGATGACAATATTTTCGAACTTGATTTCACGATCAAAACGTTCCAGAATGCCATGATGAGGATCAAATATAGCAATAAACCAGTTGTAGCAGCACCATTTGGCATGTCCCTTGGCGGCGGTGCGGAAGTGGCACTTCCGGCAGCGCATATCCAGGCTTCAATGGAAACCTATATGGGCCTAGTGGAAGCAGGCGTCGGGCTGATTCCTGGCGGCGGCGGAAACAAAGAGCTTTATATGAAGCAATTGAAAGGTCTGCCAAATGGCGTAACAGTTGATTACCAGAACATCGCCAGCAAAGTATTCGAATCGATTGCGATGGCGAAAGTTTCCACTTCAGCAGAAGAAGCACGTGAAAACAACTTCCTGAATTTCGTGGACGGCATCAGCGTCAACAGCGATCACTTGATCTACGATGCAAAACAAGCCGCTCTTTCATTGTATGAAAATGGCTACCAGGCGCCTTTACGCGGAAAAGTACCCGTTACCGGTGAACCAGGCTATGCAACCTTATTATTGGGTGCAGAAGGCATGTTCATTTCCGGCTATATCACTGAATATGATTTGAAAATCGCTAAAAAATTGGCATTTGTCCTATCAGGCGGGAAAGTTCCATATGGCACGAAAGTGGATGAGCAGTACCTGCTTGACCTTGAACGCCAGGCATTCTTAAGCCTTGTGGCAGAACCGAAAACCCAGCAGCGCATGCAGCATATGCTGGTAAAAGGAAAACCATTACGCAATTAATCGTTGATTATAAAAGGAGGAACTACACATGCGTGAAGCAGTAATCGTGGCCAGTGCTCGAACACCGGTCGGAAAAGCGGGAAAAGGTTCATTAGCGACTGTACGTCCGGATGATTTCGGCGCATTGGTCGTTAGGGAAGCGCTACAGCGGGCTGGCGGATATGACGGGCCGATAGATGATTTGATCATGGGTTGTGCCATGCCGGAAGCAGAGCAGGGCATGAACATCGCCCGCAATATCGGAGCACTTGCAGGATTGCCGGATACCGTATCAGCCGTTACCGTCAACCGTTTCTGTTCGTCAGGCCTTCAGTCGATCGCTTATGCAGCAGAACGCATTATGGTCGGATCAGCCGAAGCAATCATCGCTGGCGGTGTAGAATCGATGAGTATGGTGCCGATGATGGGCAACGTCATCCGACCGAATGCGAAATTGGCCGAAACAGCACCTCAATATTATATGAGCATGGGGCATACCGCAGAACAGGTAGCTACACAATACGGCATCAGCCGTGAAGACCAGGATGCATTTTCTGTCCGCTCGCATGAAAAAGCAGCAGCAGCCATTGCAGCTGGAAACTTCGATGAGGAAATTATTCCAGTCGAAGTGATCAAACGCTATGTAGATGAAAATAATAAATACCAGGAAAAACCCTCTATGTTTGAAATGGATGAAGGCGTCCGCCACGGAACCAGCATCCAGACCTTGAACAAATTGCGTTCAGCCTTCTCAGCACGCGGAACGGTCACCGCCGGAAATTCATCACAAACTTCCGACGGCGCCGGCGCATTGCTGGTGATGGACCGTGAAAAAGCGGAATCCCTCGGACTAAAACCGATTGCGAAATTCCGTTCATTCGCTACAGGCGGCGTACCGCCGGAAGTCATGGGCATCGGGCCTGTCGTCGCTATTCCAAAAGCTTTGAAATTAGCGGGACTGACGATTGATGACATTGACGTATGGGAACTGAATGAAGCATTCGCTTCCCAGTCACTCGGCGTTATCCGTGAGCTTGGCCTGGACATCGACAAAGTCAACTTCAACGGAGGAGCCATTGCACTGGGCCATCCGCTGGGTGCGACAGGTTCGATCCTGACAATCCGCATGATGAGTGAACTAAAGCGCCAAGGCAAGCAGTTCGGCGTCGTCACAATGTGCATCGGTGGAGGAATGGGCGCAGCAGGCGTCTTTGAAATGCTGTAGAACTGAATTTGATAAATATTTTGTATGGATATTCCGCAAATCAGCTCCGCTTTCCTACGGGCTTGCGCCGAACTAACTCGGGCTAAACGCCCGAGTGGATTTCGGCACGTCGCTATCCCGCGGGAGTCTCCGCTGATTTGCTCCATATCCCAATAGTTAATTAAGAAGAAAAATTTCTTTATTTATAAGAAAGTCTAGAGTCATAGAAGAAAGAGCGGAAGGCGGCGACTCCTGCGGGAAAGCGGAGTGATGAGACCCCACAGGGCGTAAGCCCGAGGAGGCTCAGCGCTTCGCCCGCGGAAAGCGTCCGCCTGGAGCGATTTCTTCAAAATGAAACATAATAAGCAATTACAAAATAGGAGGAATACAAAATGGAACAATCAAAAACATTGATCAAAGGCGGAAGTTTCTTAATCGAAGATGCGGATCTGTCACGTGTGTTCACACCGGAAGACTTTACGGAAGAGCAAAAAATGATTGCAAAGACCACTGAGGATTACGTCAATACAGAAGTAATGCCAGTTGTTGAAAAGTTGGAAAACCACGAATTCGAACATTCCGTCCGTCTGTTGAAAACAGCTGGAGAACTGGGTCTTCTTGGCGCTGACGTACCGGAACAATACGGTGGCCTTGGCTTGGACAAAATCGCTTCTGCGTTGATCGCTGAAAAAATGTCGAAAGCGGGCGGCTTCTCAATCACTCACGGAGCGCATGTCGGCATTGGTTCATTGCCGATCGTCCTTTTCGGCAATGAAGAACAAAAGCAAAGCTACCTGCCAAGATTGGCATCAGGTGAAATGATTGCCGCATACGCATTGACTGAGCCGAGCTCAGGATCGGATGCACTAGGTGCGAAGACCGTTGCCAAACTGAACGAAGCAGGCACGCATTATGTCTTGAACGGTGAAAAGCAATGGATCACCAATGCTGGATTTGCGGATGTCTTCGTAGTCTATGCGAAAATTGACGGAGACAAATTCTCTGCCTTTATCGTAGAACGCGAATTTCCGGGTGTTTCTGTAGGGCCGGAAGAAAAGAAAATGGGCATCAAATCTTCTTCTACACGGACATTGATCCTGCAGGATGCTGAAGTGCCTGTTGAAAACTTATTAGGCGAAGCGGGGCGCGGACATATCATCGCGTTTAATATCCTGAACATTGGCCGCTACAAATTGGGAGTAGGCACAATCGGCGCATCGAAACGTGCCATGGAATTGACGATCCCTTATACAAATCAGCGCCAGCAGTTCAAGACACCGATTTCTTCATTCAACTTGACGCGTGAGAAGTTGGCGACGATGGCGTCTAAATTATATGCAGTTGAAAGTTCGGTTTACCGTACTGTTGGATTGTTCGAAGACCGCATGAGCGGATTTACGGATGAGCAGCAGGCAGACGGCAAATTGGTGGCTGACTCTATCGCTGAATTTGCAGTGGAATGTTCACTCAATAAATTCTTCGGTACGGAAACATTGGATTATATTGTGGACGAAGGCGTGCAATTGCATGGCGGCTATGGCTTTATGCAGGAATACGAAATCGAGCGCATCTACCGCGATTCACGCATCAACCGTATTTTCGAAGGAACCAACGAAATCAACCGCTTGCTTGTACCAGGAACGCTATTGCGCAAAGCAATGAAAGGCGAGTTGCCTTTATTGCAGCATGCACAGAAGCTTCAGGAAGAATTGTTGATGATGATGCCTGAAGAAGTGGGGACAGAAGCGTTGGCTCAGGAGAAATACCTGGTGAAGAATGCGAAGAAAATCGCATTGCTTGCAACTGGCCTTGCAGCTCAGACTTACGGCACGAAACTGGAAGCGGAGCAGGAAGTACTTGTCAACATCGCGGACATCGTCAGCAACGTCTTTGCAATGGAATCAGTAGTCTTGCGTACAGAAAAAGCAATTGCTGCGTCAGGTGAAGAAAAAGCCAAGCAAAAACTTCTATATACGCAGATTTATTGCCAGGAAGCATTCGATCAAATCGAAAAGGATGCGAAAGAAACATTGATCGCTGCCATCGAAGGCGACAACCAGCGCATGATGCTTTCAGCATTGCGCAAACTGACTCGTTCAACACCTTACAACGTGATTGCGAAAAAACGCGAAGCGGCTGTCAAGCTGATCGATGTCGAAAAATACATCGTTTAATGGATAATGGAAAACAGGCAAGCCCAGGTCTACCGGGTTTGCCTGTTTTTTTATTCGTCGACCAGAAGCTTTCTTTTTGGTAAGCTTAGAAAAAAAGGAGGCAGAAACGTGATTACTTATTATGGATACCCGAAATGTACAACATGCCGGAAAGCAAAAAGCTGGCTCGACAAAAATAACGTGGAATATAATGAAATACATATTGCAGAAAACCCGCCGACAAAAGAACAATTAGCTGAAATCTATGGGGCGAGTGGTTTGGAATTGAAGAAGTTCTTCAATACGAGCGGTCTTGTTTACCGTTCACTTGGATTAAAAGAGAAGCTGTCGAACATGACGGAAGAACAGCAATTGGAGCTTTTGGCTTCAGATGGCATGCTGATCAAACGGCCTCTGGCGTGGGACGGCAAAACGGTGACGCTCGGTTTTAAAGAAGCGGATTATCAAAACAGCTGGCTGTAAGAAATCGGCGTCATCTTGTATTTCGCAGCTGTTTATGTCAAACTGAATTTGAATAGACTACATAATTTGGAGGGGTCAAGATGAGCACACCAGCAGAACTTCGTTATTCAAAAGAACATGAATGGGTCAAGATCGAAGAGGGCAATGCGCGTATCGGAATTACTCATTTCGCACAGGCTGAATTGGGGGATATCGTTTTCGTCGAACTTCCACAGGTTGGAGACGAACTGAAAAAAGATCAACCTTTTGGCAGCGTTGAATCCGTTAAGACGGTTTCGGAATTGTATGCGCCAATCAGCGGAAAAGTAGTTGAAGTCAATTCTGAGCTTGAAGACAGCCCGGAATTCGTCAACGAGTCACCTTACGAGCAGGCTTGGATGGTGGTTATCGAAGCTCCTTCTGAAGAAGAAGTCAGTGCATTGATGACGGCAGACCAATACAAAGAAATGATCAACGAGTAAACTTCGGAAAGCGCCTGCATGTTGGCGCTTTTTTTTTATAGGTGCACGTTTCAGCTTGAAAGAAGCGCAGCCATTGACTTGCAGAAACGTGTTTTTGCAGGACCATCTTGTGGAATACAAAACTAGAAAGGGCATTTGTCCGGCTTGTAATAGATGACATCTTTTCTTATACTATTTTCGATGGGGTGAGTGTTTATGGGAAAGGTGATTGTGGTGGAAGGGATCAGCGACAAGTCGAGGATTGCACCGCTCATTGCAGAACCCGTGACGATTCTTTGCACAAATGGTACAGTAAGTGCATCGCGACTTGAAGAATTATTGCTGCCATACGAAGGCCAGGACATCATCATATTAGTGGATGCAGACCCTTCAGGAGAAAAATTGCGGAAGCTGGTCAAACGCGAGTTCCCCGAAGCCCGGCATTTCTATGTCAACCGGAGCTATAAGGAAGTCGCAAAAACACCGCTCCGCATTCTGATGGATGTGCTGATCGCTGCGAATGTCCAGGTCAATAAGCTATTGATAGAGGGATGAAGAAGATGAAGGAATGGACTCATAAAGAATGGACCAAAGAAAAGAATACCAAACACATCACGGCCTTTTATTTGTACACGCCTATGTGTGGGACCTGTCAGGTGGCATCCAAAATGTTGTCTGTCGTTACAGAGCTGTTGCCGGATCTTCAAATCGGCAAAGCAAACTTGAATTACGTCCAGGAAATCGCCGGCCTGTATGAAGTGGAGAGTGTGCCGTGTCTGTTGATTACGGAGGATGGCAAACTAAAAGAAAAAATTTATGCCTTCAAATCGGTGCCTTATTTATATGGCAAGTTGAAATCTGTTGACGAATATAGCCGGTCGTGGTAAATTAAATTTCTGATAAGAAAAGAACAAGCACCATTTAATTGGAGTAAGCCTTGGAATTGACCTATAAGTTCAAACTTTCTTATGCTTTCAATTAATTTCATATCGAAACTCTTATTAAGAGTGGTGGAGGGAAGTGCCCTATGAAGCCCGGCAACCGTCATGAAAATGAAATGGTGCCAAATCACACGAAGCGAAAGCTTTGGAAGATGAGAGATTGGTTTCCGTATAATATACGTTTGCCCTTCTGCTCAGTTATGCGCGGAAGGGCTTTTTATTTTTAGGATTCAGGGGTGTTCAGAGAATGATTGAGTTAAAGAAAGTGACAAAAATATTCGATACAGGGAAAGCAGTTCTTACAGCTGTTGACCAGGTTGATTTATCCATTGCCGATGGAGAAATATTCGGCATCATCGGATATAGTGGAGCCGGTAAAAGCACATTGATCCGTTTGTTGAATGGGTTGGAAAAGCCGACTTCAGGTACGGTAGAAATTAATGGCAAGGTGATTACGTCCATTAAAGGCGCAGAATTGCGGAAGGCCCGTCAAAAGGTCAGCATGATATTCCAGCATTTCAACCTGCTGTGGTCCCGTACAGTCACAGAAAATATCGAATTTCCGCTTGAAATTGCCGGCGTGTCGAAACAACAGCGCGGTAAACGGGTTCAGGAACTGATTGAACTGGTCGGCTTGACCGGCCGTGAACATGCTTATCCATCCGAGCTTTCAGGAGGGCAGAAACAACGTGTCGGCATCGCCCGGGCGCTGGCAAACGATCCGGAAGTGCTGTTATGCGATGAAGCGACATCAGCTCTTGATCCGGAAACTACAGACGCCATTTTGGATCTGCTGGTGGATATCAACAAGCGATTGGGATTGACGATTGTCTTGATCACGCATGAAATGCACGTCATTCGAAAGATTTGCCACCGTGTGGCCGTCATGGAAGGCGGGCGGGTCGTTGAACTGGGTGATGTCCTGGAGGTTTTCCAATCGCCAAAAGAGGAGATCACTAAACGTTTTGTCGCACAGGTGACCGCCAGTGGTGATTCGCAGGAAACCATCAAAAATCTTCGGGAGTTATATCCGACAGGCGAATTGGTGAAGTTGATTTTTGTTGGTGAGCAAACCGAACAGCCAATCCTGACGAAATTGATCCGCAGCCATGCTGTGGAGGTCAATATTGTCCAAGGGAATATATCACATACCCAACGGGGGGCCTATGGAACATTGATTCTCCAGTTGAAAGGTTCTCCTGGAGAAATCGAAGAAGCACTGGCATTTCTTCGTTTAGAAGATGTTCAAGCGGAGGTGATGCACAATGATTGATTCTTTATTCCCGAATGTAGACTGGGACAATATGTGGGAAGCCACACTTGAAACACTCTATATGACGGCATTATCAACAGTATTTACGTTCGTTATCGGATTAGCCCTCGGCATCCTGTTGTTTTTGACGGCACCGAAACAATTATGGGCCAACAAAGTGGTCAATTGGCTGACAGGAGCATTCGTCAATATTTTCCGTTCGATTCCTTTTATTATCCTGATCATTCTTTTGATCCCGTTTACTCTATTCCTGATGGGCTCGATCCGGGGTCCTAACGCGGCATTGCCGGCATTGATCATCGGCTCGGCTCCATTTTACGCACGGATGGTTCTCATTGCATTGAAGGAAATCGACAAAGGCGTCCTTGAAGCAGCTCGGTCGATGGGCGCGACGACCGGCACTATCATCTGGAAGGTGCTGTTGCCTGAATCGAAACCGGCGTTGATTTCCGGTATCACGGTGACAGCCATTGCACTCGTCGGCTATACGGCCATGGCCGGCATCATAGGCGCTGGCGGCCTTGGGACATTGGCTTTCCTGGACGGCTTTCAACGCAGCCGTGAAGACGTTACATTGATGGCGACGATCTTGATCTTGATCATCGTCTTTATCATTCAATATATCGGGGATATAGTCACCACAAAAGCAGACAAACGGTAATAGCGGATTTTCCGTACTATATAAAACACATCATAAGGGAGAGATTGAACATGAAGAAATTTGTAGCAGGAACAGCATTAACGGCTTTGGTACTTGCAGGATGCGGCAATGGCGGGGCTAGTGAAGAAGAGTCTCAGACTTTGCGCGTAGGGGCTTCCAATGTGCCGCACGCTGAAATTTTAGAGCAGGCAAAGCCATTGCTTGAAGAACAGGGCATTACACTTGAAATCGAAACTTATCAGGATTACATCCTGCCGAATGAAGATTTAGAGTCTGGTGAAATCGACGCTAACTACTTCCAACACGTTCCTTATTTAGCATCACAAGTAGCAGATCATGGCTATGAATTTGAAAACGCTGGCGGCATCCACATCGAACCGATCGGTGTTTATTCACAGGATTACGCTTCTCTTGATGAACTTCCAGAAGGCGGAACCATCCTGATGAGCAACTCGGTAGCAGACCACGGCCGTATTTTATCTTTGCTTGAAGCTGAAGGCCTGATCACATTGGCAGAAGGCGTCGATAAGACGGCTGCTGAAGTGAGCGATGTTGTAGAAAATCCGAAAGATCTCCAGTTTGATGCTGATTATGAAGCAGCCTTGCTGGTTCAGATGTATGAAGCAGGAGAAGGCGATGCGGTTCTGATCAACTCGAACTACGCAATTGATGCAGGCATCAGCCCATTGGAAGATTCGATTGCACTTGAGTCTTCAGATTCACCGTATGTAAACATTATTGCCGTACGTGCTGGTGATGAAGAAAATGAAAACATTACAGCATTGGTGGAAGTGTTGAAATCTCAGGAAATCCAGGATTTCATCTTGGAAGAGTGGGGCGGTTCAGTAGTACCAGTAGACTGACGCAAAAAAAAAAAGCATCCTTTTGGGTGCTTTTTTATTTTGTCCAAATAAATAAAATATTTCGCGTTTTTTTGTATACCTTACATTTGATGAAGGTCTGTGCTACTTTGGATAATATAAAAGAAGCATTTGTTCATATGAGGGGGACACATTCATGAAATTCAATTTTGGTTTATTGCCGCGGATTGTCGTCGCAATTATTTTAGGGGTGCTTATTGGCTTGGTGGCTCCAGAAGATGTGGTGCGTGTATTTGCAACCTTTACATCAATTTTCGGCAACTTTTTAAACTTTGTCGTGCCGCTGATCATTCTTGGATTTATTGCGCCAGGAATCGCGAAATTAGGAAAAGGCTCCGGAAAACTATTGGGCATGGCTACCGGAGTTGCCTACGCCTCTACCGTTACAGCCGGGGTTTTAGCGTTCTTCGTTGCAACAACGGTTTTGCCTAATTTTATGCAGGGAGGATCTTTGAGCAGCATGGAAGATCCGGAAACTGCTTTGGCAGCCAGTTTCATTGCACTTGAATTTCCACCTGTTTTTGGCGTAATGTCAGCTTTAATCCTGGCTTTTCTGTTGGGTATCGGGATGGCATCAACAGGCAGCAAGACCATGTTGTCGTTTTTTGATGAATTTCAGGCGATTATCGAAAAAACAATTTCTTATATCATCATTCCTCTTTTGCCATTTCATATCTTTGGTATTTTTGCCAATATGGCATATGGCGGAGCGGTATTTGAAATCTTATCATTATTTGCCATCGTCTTTGTGATGATCATCATCCTTCACTGGACTATGCTTTTACTGCAATATTCTGCAGCAGGGGCGTTAAAGGGAAGAAATCCATTCTCAATCCTGAAAACAATGATGCCGGCATATTTCACGGCATTGGGAACTCAGTCTTCTGCAGCAACCATTCCAGTCACGTTGCGGCAGGCGCGTAAATCCGGCGCCAATGAACGGGTGGCTGACTTTACAGTTCCTTTGTTTGCGACCATCCACCTATCAGGCAGCACCATCACTTTGGTATCTTGTGCGATCGGTGTTGTCTTGCTGACAGGAGGCATGCCGACCTTCGGAAGTTTCTTCCCATTCATTTTGATGCTGGGCATTACGATGATCGCAGCACCGGGAGTGCCAGGCGGGGCTGTCATGGCAGCGATCGGTTTGCTTGAAGTCATGTTGGGATTCGATCCGACAATGGTCGCTTTGATGATTGCACTTTACATGGCACAGGACAGCTTTGGTACAGCAGCGAATGTCACAGGCGACGGTGCATTGGCGCATATTGTCGACCGTTTCACAAACGGTCGTAAAAGTTTAGAATAGTCAATCGATTCGACCAATTATGGCTATTTCTAAAGGTCTATTCCATTGGTAATTTTTGTGCTATTATAGCGAAGATATTACACAATGGGGGGAAACATCATGAAAAAATTATGGGCAATCGGGTTATCAGCGGCAGTTTTATTGACTGCCTGCGGAGCAGAGGAATCAGCTGAGCCAGCAGAAACGGCTACTGCTGCCGAAGGTTCTGAAGACAGTAAAGAAGTAAAAAGAGAATTGATGAAATTTTATATGTCCATTCCAAATGCCATCAATGCTGTCGATACAGAATTGAACACATTTGAAATGAGCCAGGCAGAAGGCACATTGCCCGAAGGCGAAGAATTGCAGGCGATGAAAGATGCAGCAATCACTTCCGCTAACGAAGCAAGAGAAGCTGTTGATGCGCTGGAAATTCCAGAAGTATTGGAAAACCAGAAAGAACAGATCGAAACAGCATTCGCTGCTATTGGTGAGTCCTATAGCCTAAAAGCTGAAGAATTGGCGAAAGATGCATCATTTGAAGCAGCTGATGAAAAATTCAACGAAGCGGATGTTCAATTGAATGAGTTGCTTATGGAGCAGGATTTAGCCGCTTCCAGCATCTATAACGAAGTTTCACAATAAAGTATGAAGCCCCTGACAATTTCTGGTCAGGGGCTTTTTTATAGGGAGTGTATACGACAATAGTTCTATTTTCAGACTAGTTGGACTATTCCTATGTTTATTTGCTTTTCCGTAGGGTATAATAACAAAGGTAATATCAAATCCCAAAAATTTGAAAGGAATGGTTCAATATCGAATCGAACGGAATTGAAAAGACGGAGAAATTGGAACAAGCATTCAGAAGTGCACATGGTTTCGGGATTGATGAATATCAAAATGATCCAGATAAAATAATCGAAGTGGAACGGCGCCGTGAACAGGATTATCAGCTAGGCCAAAAAGTAGCCAGCCAAATCGAACGGCAGGTACATCGTGACTAAAATATATGGAAACGAAACCAGCATCCTCGGATGCTGGTTTTTTATTGATATAATTTCTCAATTAGGAGTCTATTATTGAAAACAACGAAGCATGACAGTTATCATGTAGCGCTTTTGCAAAATACTAAGGAAACCAGTATTTTAAAATGTTTTACTCCAGCATTTTAGGTAGTTTAATGATTTGCTAGTAAAGTGAATATGAGTTAAGATTAGAATGATACTAATTAAGGATGGTTCGCCATTCAACATTAACTTTATGGAGGTATTTACATGTCAACTTTGGTCATTAAAGATTTACACGTTAAAATCGAAGACAAAGAGATTTTAAAAGGTGTAGACTTAACAATTAATACAGGTGAAATTCACGCAATCATGGGGCCCAACGGTACTGGTAAATCAACGCTAGCATCAGCAATCATGGGTCATCCTAAATACGAAGTTACACAAGGTTCTATCACTTTGGACGGCGAAGACGTTCTGGAGATGGAAGTTGATGAACGCGCACGCGCAGGACTTTTCCTTGGCATGCAATATCCAAGTGAAATTACTGGAGTAACTAATGCTGACTTTATGCGCTCTGCAATGAACGCACGTCGCGAAGAAGGCGATGAGATTTCATTGATGAAATTCATCCGTGAATTGGACAACAAGATGGAAGTGCTTGATATGGAGCAGGAAATGGCACAGCGTTATTTGAACGAAGGTTTCTCAGGCGGAGAAAAGAAACGCAATGAAATTCTTCAATTGATGATGATCCAACCGAAAATCGCGATTCTGGATGAAATTGACTCCGGATTGGATATCGATGCATTGAAAGTCGTTTCAGAAGGCATCAACCAAATGAGAAGCGAAAACTTCGGTTGCCTGATCATCACTCACTACCAGCGTTTACTGAACTACATCACACCTGACCATGTTCATGTAATGATGCAGGGACGCATTGTTAAATCGGGTGGGGAAGAACTGTCTGTTAAATTGGAATCAGAAGGCTATGACTGGATCAAAGTTGAACTTGGCATTGAAGACGAGACTGTAGGACAAGCATAATTGAAGGGAGAGACTAGCATGACGGTTGAAACAAATTTAAAAATGACCGAGCAGGACGTGCGCTCCTTTTCAGAAATGAATGGTGAACCTTCATGGTTTACTGAGCTTCGTCTACGTTCGTTTGGTGAAGCGCAAAGCTTGCCGCTGCCAAAACCAGATAAAACAAAAATTCTCAGCTGGAACTTTACTGATTTCCCAGTGCATACAGTACAAAGCCCGACATTTGATTCCCTTGAAGATTTAACGGAAGATGTTAAGGCTATCGTTGATTTAGAGCAGAAAAACCTTTATATCCAACACAATAACACGCCTGCATTTTCACGTATTTCTGAAGAACTTGCAGCTCAAGGCGTTATTTTGACGGATATTTTTACAGCTCTTCGTGAACACGGCGATTTGGTCAAGAAATACTTCATGACTAACGGCGTGAAAACAGATGAGCATAAATTGACAGCGTTGAATGCCGCATTGATGAACGGCGGAGCTTTCTTGTATGTTCCAAAAAATGTCGTTGTGGAAGAACCGGTACAAGTGGTCTTTTACCATGATGACGCTGAAGCTTCATTATTCAACCACGTTATCGTGGTTGCCGATACCAGCAGTAAAGTGACATATGTGGAGAACTACTACTCCACCGTGCCGCACGCAAATGGATTGGCAAATATCGTTTCAGAAGTTTTTGCTGAAGATAATGCACAAATTACTTACGGCGCAGTGGATACATTGGCAGAAGGTTTCATTACGTATGTCAACCGACGCGGCGTAGTGGCTCGCGATGCACGTATCGAGTGGGCACTTGGAATGATGAACGACAGCAACACGATTTCCGAAAATACGACGAATCTGATCGGCGATAATTCTTATGGCGATACGAAAAGTGTTGTAGTTGGACGTGGATCGCAAAAACAAAACTTCACGACGCAAGTTGTCCATTGGGGCAAAGATTCCGAAGGTTTCATCTTGACACACGGTGTGATGAAAGATTCTGCCTCAGCTATCTTCAACGGCATCGGCAAAATCGAATACGGTGCAACCAGATCAAACGCAGTGCAGGAATCGCGTGTCTTGATGTTAAGTGACAAAGCTCGCGGAGACGCAAATCCGATTCTTTTGATTGATGAAGATGATGTAACGGCAGGACATGCCGCATCCGTCGGCCGTGTAGATCCACTTCAATTGTATTACTTGATGAGCCGCGGTATCACAAAACAAGAAGCTGAACGTCTTGTTATTCACGGTTTCTTGGCACCGGTTGTTCGCGTATTGCCAATCGAAGGCGTTAAAAAGCAATTGACGGAGGTTATCGAAAGGAAAGTCCGCTGATGATCAACCAAGAGATAAAAAGCTATTTTCCGATACTCAACCAAGAAATAAATGGTCACCCACTGATTTATCTGGACAGTGCCGCCACTTCTCAAAAGCCGGTTCAAGTCATTGAGGCATTAAAGGATTATTATGAACAGGATAATGCCAACGTGCACCGAGGCGTCCATACGCTCGGTAACCGTGCAACTGAAAAGTACGAAGGCGCGCGTGAAAAAGTCCGTAAATTCATCAACGCCAATTCAATGGAAGAAATTATTTTCCTGCGGGGAACGACCACTGCCATCAATCTCATTGCGCAAAGCTATGGCAGAGCCAATGTAGATGAAGGCGATGAAATTGTCATCACCTATATGGAGCATCATTCCAATATTATTCCATGGCAGCAATTGGCGAAAGAACGTGGAGCCATTTTAAAATATGTTGAACTTGAAAAAGACGGCACGATTTCTTTGGAGCAAGTTCGTGCGGCCGTGACAGAGCGGACAAAAATCGTCTCAATGGTTTATGTCTCGAACGTTCTCGGTACGATGAACCCGGTCAAGGAAGTTGCACAGATCGCTCATGAAAATGGAGCGGTTATGGTTGTTGATGGTGCCCAGGCGGCGCCCCATCTGAAAATAGATGTTCAGCAGCTTGATTGTGATTTCTTTGCATTTTCCGGACACAAAATGTGTGGTCCCACTGGAATTGGTGTGCTATATGGCAAGAAGGAATTATTGAATGACATGGAACCGGTGGAGTTTGGTGGAGAGATGATTGATTTCGTCGGGTTATATGATTCGACATGGAAAGAGCTGCCCTGGAAATTTGAAGGCGGCACACCAATCATTGCAGGCGCAGTAGGATTAGGCGCAGCCATTGATTTTCTGAATGAAATCGGTTTGGATGAAATTGAAAAACATGAACATCAAATGGCTGCTTATGCAATGGAAAAAATGAGCACAATTGAAGGATTGGACATTTATGGTCCGGCGGATCCGCAACAGCGAGCTGGTATCGTTACGTTCAATTTGAACGATGTCCATCCGCATGACGTCGCAACTGTTCTGGACATGAGTGGCATTGCGGTTCGCGCAGGCCATCATTGCGCTCAGCCTTTGATGAAATGGCTGGAAGTTTCAGCTACAGCACGCGCGAGCTTCTACTTATACAATAGCGAATCGGATGTGGACCGCTTAGTGGAAGGTCTGCGTTCGGCAAAGGAGTATTTCAACGATGTCTTCTAATAATTTAGACCAATTATACCGACGGGTTATTATGGACCATTATAAAACACCCCGCAACAAAGGAACAATTGAAGAAAACAGCGTCAATATCGAGATGAACAATCCGACCTGCGGAGATCGCATCCAGTTGACTTTACAGGTCGAAGACGGCATCGTCAAAGATGCGAAGTTTGACGGTGAAGGATGTTCGATTTCAATGGCTTCTGCTTCAATGATGACGCAAGCTGTCAAAGGACAGGAAATTGATACGGCATTAAAACTTTCTGGTATTTTTTCAGATATGATGCTTGGCAAAGAGTACGATGATTCGATTGATCTCGGTGATATTGAAGCATTGCAAGGTGTCTCGCAGTTTCCAGCGCGTATCAAATGCGCGACTTTAGCATGGAAAGCCATGGAAAAAGGCGTTCAAAACGAAGAAAAATCGTAACACAGAACGGAGGAACGACAATGGCGAAAAAAATGCCAGAAATCGGTGATTATAAATATGGGTTCCACGACAAGGACGTTTCAGTTTTCAGATCTAAACGTGGACTGACTGAAGGAATCGTTCGAGAAATTTCTAAAATTAAAGATGAGCCGGAATGGATGTTGAATTCCCGTCTGAAAGCATTGAAATTGTTTTATTCAATGCCGATGCCACAATGGGGCGGCGATTTAGCTCCATTGAACTTCGATGAAATTACGTATTACGTAAAACCATCAGAAGCGAGCCAGACTTCATGGGATGAAGTTCCAGAAGAAATCAAACGCACATTCGACAAGTTGGGGATTCCAGAAGCAGAGCAAAAGTATTTGGCTGGTGTTTCGGCTCAATACGAATCTGAAGTGGTTTACCACAACATGAAAGTTGAATTGGAAGACATGGGGATCATCTTTAAAGATACCGGGTCGGCTCTACGTGAAAACGAAGACCTTTTCAAAGAATACTGGCAGTCGGTCATTCCGGCAGCTGACAATAAATTCGCTGCGTTGAACACAGCGGTTTGGTCGGGTGGATCATTCATCTATGTACCAAAAGGCATCAAAGTGGAATCGCCGCTTCAAGCTTATTTCCGCATCAACTCGGAGAACATGGGCCAATTTGAACGTACACTGATCATCGTGGATGAAGGCGCAAGCGTTCATTATGTAGAAGGCTGTACAGCTCCTGTCTACACGACGAATTCACTTCACTCAGCTGTTGTTGAAATCATTGTGAAAAAAGATGCTTATTGCCGTTATACAACAATCCAAAACTGGGCAAACAATGTCTATAACCTTGTAACGAAGCGTGCATTTGTTGACGCTAACGGCACAATGGAGTGGATTGATGGCAACATCGGTTCGAAATTGACAATGAAATACCCAGCGATTTACTTGAAAGGCGAAGGCGCGCGCGGCATGACGTTGTCAATCGCGATTGCCGGCAAAGGACAACACCAGGATGCTGGAGCAAAAATGATTCACTTGGCACCGAACACATCTTCATCAATTGTTTCGAAATCCATTTCGAAACAAGGCGGTAAAGTTTCATACCGGGGGATGGTCCATTTTGGACGTAAAGCTGATGGTGCTCGTTCAAACATCGAGTGTGATACATTGATCATGGATAATCAGTCTACTTCTGATACGATTCCATACAATGAAATCCTGAACGATAACGTTTCTTTAGAGCACGAAGCGAAAGTTTCAAAAGTATCTGAAGAGCAATTGTTCTACTTGATGAGCCGTGGCGTTTCAGAACAGGAAGCAACAGAAATGATCGTAATGGGCTTTATCGAGCCATTCACGAAAGAACTTCCAATGGAATATGCGGTGGAAATGAACCGCTTGATCAAGTTCGAAATGGAAGGCTCTATCGGTTAATAGATTACTAACCAACCCTTGGTGTGGCTCTGCTCACGCCAAGGGTTATTTTTGTGGATTTCGGTAAGTGAAGAGACGTCAGTCTGTCTAGACAATCTATTCCGTTTTGCGGTTTCTACAAAGGGTATAGAAGCTAAGAAGGTAAATTTTAAGGAGGAATGCAGGATATGAGCCAAACCTTTGATGCATTGAAAGAAAAGCTTAGTAACGCAGACCTGGGGCAAGCGAAAGAAGTAATGGAACAAGCCAAACAAGCTTACGAAGACGGCAAAATCGATGAAACTGAAAAGAAAGAACTGATGGAATCGGCAAAATCCGTAATCAGCGGCGGCAAAGGGCTCGGCGGATTATTCTAAGGGACGACAATGAAAATTCAGTTTGATAAAAATAACCTTTGGCACATTATCTGTATGCCAAAGGTTATTTTTTGATGTTTTTAAGTGCTTCCCGTTTGCTGAGAGGCATCAATGAATGTTCCAAAACAAAGGCCCGTACCCACTCGGCATCGGTTTTGGCATATTCGCGCAACGCCCAGCCGATGGATTTTTGGATGAAGAATTCTGGAGAGGCAGCATGCTGCAGCAGGATGTGGCACAGTGCTGCGGTATCCGTCTGTTGTTTGAATTTTAATTGATGGAGAATGGCTGCGCGGTTTGTCCACATGTTTGAGGCTTGAGACCACTCGAACATAGCTGTTGTGCCGGCAGCCCGTTCTGACAGGATGACGTGGCCAAGCGTTCGCGGAGCGATAGAATCAACACTGTCCCACCAGGACTTGCTTTCAATAAGCTCTCGGAGAAAAGGCAAATGATCAATCGTTAACTGCTTCTGCATTTTTTCCAGCAAAGCGATGGCCGCATATTGGTATTCGCGCTCTGGCATTTTATACAGTTTCCATACTTCTTCAGCCAAATGTTCTGGATCTGGTAGCTGATACTCCAGAAACTGCTCTCTCAGCAACGCTTTCCGCAATGGTGTTTGGATGCCGAGAAACTCAAACTGATTCCGCATATAAGCGGACATGGGCCTTGCTGATTCCTCATTGCGGTTCGCCTCGAACTTCTCGACGATTCCTTGATGATTCCATATTTTTTTCTCCATCGTACCACCTCCTCGAGCTTTTTAATAAAGTGTAGCACAGCTGAAGGCAGACCATGAAACCTCCTGTAAACAGCCAAAGCAATTTTATAAGAAGCTGAAGACTTTGTGAGCTGGCCTTACAATTCACTTTAAACTCTCATTTACTTCGAAGGAACTCTCTTTAAAAAAGACGTTCCTTTTTTTCTATGCTATCATAAAATAATAAAGGTAAATGGAGGCGGGACAATGATTTATGTAGGATTGACGGGTTGGGGAGACCATCCGGATGTCTATAGCCCAGGCTCAAAGAAAACGGAAAAATTAATTGACTATAGTGCGCATTTTCCAATCGTCGAATTGGATTCTTCTTTTTATGCAGTGCAGCCTGAACGGAATATCCGAAAATGGATTGAGGAGACGCCTGAACAGTTTCAATTCGTGGTAAAAGCTTATCAGGGAATGACAGGCCATCTACGCGGAGAAAATCCATTTGAAACGCGTGACGAGATGTTTGACGCGTTCAGCAAATCGATTCGGCCATTGAAAGAGGCTGGCAAGCTTGCGATGGTGTTGCTGCAGTTTCCCCCATGGTTTGATTGCCAAAAGGACAATGTCGACCAGCTTCGTGAAATTACCGGGCGCCTGACGGAGTTTGATTTGGCGATCGAGTTTCGCCATCAGTCCTGGTACGCCAATGGCATGAGCGAAAAGACATTGGATTTTTTGCGGGACAATCACTTGATCCATTCGGTCTGTGATGAACCACAAGCAGGGGACGGTTCGATTCCACTGGTTCCGATCTCGTCAAGAAAAGACAAAGTGCTGCTGCGTATCCACGGCCGCAATGTCCATGGCTGGCTGAATCCGGGACATGGACAAAACTGGCGGGAAGTCCGTTATCTATACGATTACACTAAAGAAGAACTTGAGGAAATCAGCCGAGCGGTAAAAAAACTGGCTGATGCTGCTGAAAATGTCTACGTGATCTTCAATAATAATTCTGGCGGACATGCGGCAGGCGATGCCAAAGAGTTCCAGGAAATGAATGGTTTATCCTTTGATGGGCTTTCGCCAAAGCAGATGGATTTATTTGAAGGAGGATTTTAATGGTTTTCTTGATCATGGCGCTTGTCGGAATCGTTTCCGGCATCGTAGGCGCTTTGATAGGTCTGGGAGGGGGCGTGATACTGGTGCCGGCTTTACTGTTTCTGGGCACCAGTTTCGCGTTTTTCCCCGAACTCTCCCCTCAGAAAATCGTCGGGTTGTCTGTTGTCATGATGATTTTTACAGGCCTTTCTTCGACTTTGGCCTACATGAAAGTTCGAACGATAGATTATAAGAGTGGACTCCTGTTCTTTGCAGGCAGTGCGCCGGGCACAGTGATTGGGGCTTTCGTCAATAAAAACCTGGATTTGCCGTCCTTCAATCTGTATTTCGGCATTCTGCTCGTATTGCTGTCCATGCTTTTGCTGCTGCGTGACCACTTCAAGGCTGTCCGCTGGTTTGTCGATAACGGGCGCAAGACGACGTTTACAGATCAACAAAACAAACAATTCATTTATGGCTACCCTATCTGGTTTGCTTTGCTGCTGACTTTTTTTGTGGGATTTGCTTCAGGATTATTCGGTATTGGCGGCGGCTCGATTATTGTGCCTGCCATGATTCTTCTATTTCTCTTTCCGCCGCACGTGGCGATCGGCACATCCATGTTCATGGTCTTTTTATCAGCCATCGTCAATTCTGTTACGCATATTTCGCTGGGGCATGTACCGTGGATCTACACGATTGCCGTTGTTCCGGGTGCATATATCGGTGCGAAAATAGGGGCCAAATTAAACAAACGCCTCAATTCGGAAATGCTGGTGACGATTTTGCGCCTGGTATTGCTGGTGCTGGGGCTGCGATCAATTTACGAAGGAATATTCAGTTCTTAAAGAGGTGTTTTCATGAGCGAAACTATTCATATTTATCATACAAATGATTTGCATAGCCATTTTACAAATTGGCCGCGCATCAAATCTTTTTTAGCTGAGCGGAAAAGATGGCACGAAGAAGAAGGGGACGTCTGTCTGATTTTGGATATTGGTGATCATGTCGACCGCTCGCATCCTTATACGGAAGGCACATCCGGAAAAGGCAATGTGCTGCTATTGAACGAAGCGGAATACGATGCAGTGACAATCGGCAATAATGAAGGCATCACCCTTTCGAAAGATGAGCTTAACGACTTGTACGTCCAGGCTGAGTTTGAAGTGGTGGTATCGAATTTATTCGATTTGGAAGGCAATCGTCCAGAGTGGGCCAAGCCTTATCATATCGTCCATGCAAAAAACGGAATGCGTATTGGACTAGTGGGGGCGACTGCGGAGTTTACGCCATTTTACCGCAAATTGGGGTGGCAAATCACCGATGCAAAAGAGTCGATACTCCAGGCAGTAAAAGAAATTGAAGAAGAAACTGATTTGATCATCTGTCTATCGCATCTTGGCATCAAAGAAGATGAATTATTGGCAGATCTTTGTCCGCAGATCAATATTATCCTAGGGGCCCATACCCATCATGTATTCCACGAAGGAAAATGGCAGGGAGATACGCTGCTCGGAGCTGCAGGGAAATTCGGGTTTTATATTGGCCAGATTACAGTAGAGGAAACTTTCGGGAAATCTTCTGCGCAGCTGATTGAGACTTCCCGGTTACGTGAAATGGGAGAAGGTTTTGATGACTTTTTGGTTCAACAAGGAAAAAATCAAATGGATGAGCTGATTTTTCACAGCACCAAAATCCTGAAAGCAGAGTGGTTTAAGGAATCGGAGCTTGGAGATTTATTTGGACAGGCAATGATTGACTTTACAGAAGCCGATTGTGCCTTGTTCAATGCGGGAATCTTTATGGAAGATATGCCCGAAGGCGCCTTGACACGCTATGATTTCCATAAAATGCTGCCGCATCCCATCAACCCTTGCCTCGTCGAATTAAGTGGAGCGGAGTTGAAGGAAATCTACCTGCAATCCATGAATTCAGATTGGCCGCAGCTTGAGTTAAAAGGAATGGGCTTCCGAGGTGTGGTATTCGGCAAAATGATTCATATGAATATGGAGATCATTGACCATCGATTCTACATTAATGGTCAACTGGCAGTGCACGATCAAATCTATCGTTTGGTCACCTTGGACATGTTGACCTTTGGTTATTTTTTCCCTAGTTTGAAAAGAGCTGCCAAAACATATTTCATGCCCGAGTTTCTGAGGGATGTCTTCAGCCAATTTTTTCACAGTAAAGCCTTGAAATAGAAGGAATGTTCAGAGTATAGAGGCATTTGATTTTGTGTTAATTTTACGCTATGCTAACAAAGAAATATATATTGGTGGGTAGAGGCTGCAGAGCTGATCAGTAGGGTGCGCGAGTTTGACCGCGTGGAACGCATCTGAAAGGGAGTTTTGCCGAAATCCATTTCCTGGGGTCTAAGGAAATGGATTGGGGTCATTCTGAACAAGAATGTCACTGTCATTCAAGCGAAAGTTTGAGTGGAGAGCTACAGGGTTGTTTGATGTTTTAACGCACAGACGAATTGTAGAAGGCTGACTTATCCAACTGGAGAGGTCGGCCTTTTTTGTCTCATTTTTCACCCATCAAAAACAAGGAGGAACATTTATGGAGAATACGATTTTTTCGATTTTGCCGCCGATTATTGCAATCGTCATGGTGTTATTGACACGCCGTGTGCTGCTGTCATTAGGTGCGGGCATAGTCGCAGCAGCTGTTATCCTGACATGGTTTGCACCAGTCGAAGCACTGCAGGAACTTTTCACCTCATTCGCAATTATTTTCTGGGATGAAGGCTTTAACGCCTATAATGTCTTTATCATTCTCTTTCTTCTATTGCTGGGCATCATTACAGCATTCGTCAGCCTGTCAGGAGGAAGCCATGCTTTCGCTGAATGGGCCTCGACACGCATCAAGTCAAGAAGAGGGGCGAAAATCCTGACAGTGGCTCTTGGGATCCTCATCTTCATCGATGATTATTTCAATGCATTGGCAGTAGGGCAAGTTGCGCGTCCGATTACTGACCGCTACAAAATTTCACGCGCCAAGCTTGCTTACTTTATCGATTCGACTGCTGCACCGGTTTGCGTGGTCTCTCCAGTCTCGAGCTGGGGCGCTGCCATCATCGGCATTATCGCGACCATCTTGGCTGGCCAGACCTTCGTGGAATATTCTGCACTGGAAGCCTTCCTATGGATGGCTCCGATGAACTTCTACGTAGTCGCATCATTGGCCATCGTCTTTTTCGTTGCCATCCGTGACGTGGATTTTGGAGAAATGAAGAAACACGAAGTATTGGCCATCACCAAAGGGCAGCTTTTTGATCCGAAAAAAACCATCCCTGGTGAAATGAAAGAAGATTTCCCATCCCATTCACATGGCCATGTCAGAGATTTGCTGCTTCCTATCCTATTGTTGATCCTTGGAACGGTAAGCGCGATGATTTGGACAGGCTATCAGAATGCCGGCCAGGTTTTTGACATTTGGCTGATTTTTGAAAATACAGATGTACCCGCTTCCTTATTGGCTGGTGGTCTATTAGGGGCACTGACCTCAATCATCCTTTATGCCATGCAGATCAAGCGGAACAAAACAGCTAATGCAGGTTGGATCGCCAAGGGCATTTGGGCAGGCATCAAATCAATGATGGGCGCTGTCCTAATATTGATATTTGCCTGGTCGCTGACTTCATTGATCGGATCGCTTGAAACGGGAACGTATTTAGCTGGTGTGGTTTCTGACGGCAATATCCCGACGGCTATTCTGCCGGTGCTCCTGTTCGTCTTAGCCGGCGTCATGGCTTTCTCTACAGGAACATCATGGGGATCATTCGGTATTCTTTTGCCGATTGCCGGAACCATTATGATCGAAGCGGATCCATCCTTGCTGTTGCCGGCTTTATCAGCTGTTCTGGCCGGTGCTGTTTTCGGAGATCATTGTTCACCGATTTCCGATACGACGATCCTGTCTTCAACAGGAGCCGGAAGCAATCACATGGATCATGTCTTGACGCAGATTCCATATGCATTGACGGCTGCTGGCATTGCAGCGATAGGGTATATTGTCATAGGTTTCACAGGTTCGCTGTTAATTTCTTTAGGTGTGGTCTTAGTGGTACTGGCTGTGCTCTTCCTGGTCTGGTCAAAGCGCACAACTATTATTGAGAAACAACAAAATGCATAGTGAAAACAAGGCAGAGAAGCTTCTTCTCTGCCTTTTTACTTTTGCGGCAATAGTTTTTTTGAAATATATTGTGAATTCATCTTTACTTTAGGGATGCCTCTCGGTATACTATTTTTAGATCGACTAATAATCTGAAAATAATCAAAATTCCTATTTTTATGTCAATAAAATGGGAATAAACAAAGGGGGAAGAGAGATGGAACGTTCACAATGGGGTACGCGTGCTGGCTTTATCATGGCTGCCGTCGGCTCTGCAGTAGGTCTGGGTAACATTTGGCGATTTCCGTATGTTGCGTATGAAAATGGCGGGGGTGCATTTTTCATACCGTATCTGTTTGCATTATTGACTGCAGGGATACCGATTTTAATACTTGAATTTACCATCGGCCACAAGTACCGTGGTTCAGCACCGTTATCATTCTTTAGAATGGGTGGCAAAAAATTGGAATGGCTTGGTTGGTGGGCAGTATTTGTGTCCTTTATCATATCTGTATACTATGCCGTTATTATCGCTTGGGCAATGCGCTATACTATATTTTCTTTCAACCAGGCATGGGGTACAGATACTCAAGACTTCCTGTTCACTGAATTTCTGCAATTGACGGTTCAACCGGGAGAAACCGGAGGGATTGTATGGGGCGTATTCATTCCATTGGCTCTTGTATGGATCATTACTTTGGGGATCCTGTTGGCAGGCGTTAAAAAAGGAATTGAAATGGCCAACCGGATTTTCATCCCGACTTTGCTGATCATTTTCTTCGCAGTAGTAGTGCGGGCTGTTACTTTAGATGGAGCTCTTACAGGATTGGAAGCATTTTTCCAACCTGATTTTGCAGCCATTATGGATCCGTCCGTCTGGGTCGCGGCTTATGGCCATATTTTCTTCAGTTTGTCGGTGGCATTTGCCATCATGATCACGTATTCGAGTTATTTGCCGAAAAAATCGGATATCACGAACAATGCATTCATCACCGGATTTGCCAACTCGAGCTTTGAGCTGCTTGCCGGAATCGGCGTATTTGCGGCTCTTGGATTCATGGCTTCCCAGCAGGGAGTAGCTGTAAGCGATGTTGCTACAGCAGGCGTCGGACTCGCATTTGTGGTGTTCCCGCAGATCATCAATGAATTTCCTGGCTTTAACGGATTGTTCGGGGTTCTCTTCTTCTTATCCTTAACACTTGCGGGACTGACCTCATTGATTTCAATCACTGAAACCTATGTTGCCGGTTTCTCAGAGAAATTTGGGATTTCCCGCACGAAGTCAGTACTTTTCGGCGGTGGGCTTGCAGCTTTGATTTCAATCCTATTCGCGACGCAGGGTGGTTTGTTCTTCCTGGATCTTGCGGATTACTTCATCAACCAATTTGGTGTTGCTGCAATCGGTCTTGTGGAAGTTGTGCTGGTCGTCTGGGTATTCCGCAAGGCGGATCTGCTCAAAGGCCATGCCAACGAAATCTCCGATATCCATCTTGGAGCATGGTGGAAGTTCAGCCTGGGCATCATTACGCCGATCGTTTTAGGTTATATGATGTTCGGTTTGCTGAAAATGAATCTCCTGAAAGAGTTTGACACAGAAACAGGGAACTACGAAGGATACTCTGATATGTTCACTTTATCAGGTGGTGTGGCAGTAGCTGCAGCAGCAGTGATCTTTGGTATTCTGTTCACTCTTGGAAAATGGCATAAAGAGCAGGGAGAATATGACGAGCGCAATTAAAAGGGGGAACTTCTTATGACTACAGGTTCAATTGTTGTAATGATCATCGGTATGGTCATCATTTGGGGTGGCTTGGCTGCCAGCATAATCCACGCGGTAACGAGCAGCAAGAAGAACAAAGCGAGAGACGCTGCAGATAACGTATAATTTACAAGCCCGGAAACCACCAGTTTCCGGGCTTTTCCATGTTTGGGGAGCTGGACGAGTGGTTGTGAGGAGCAGAATTATATGATACATTTGGAACAGAACCGGATTCCATACATAAATCAGATAGATAGGGGACGATGTGCATGTCAACAAAGCAGGAACATCTCAGAAAGCCCGATTGGTTGAAGATTAAACTCAATACCAATGAAAACTATACAGATTTAAAGAAGATGATGCGGGAAAACAACCTCAATACGGTATGCGAAGAAGCGAAATGCCCGAACATCCATGAATGCTGGGGAACACGGAGAACCGCTACTTTTATGATTCTCGGTGCTATCTGTACGAGAGCCTGCCGTTTTTGTGCAGTGAAAACAGGATTGCCGAATGAATTGGACCTGCAGGAACCTGAGCGCGTTGCGGCTTCCGTGAAAATGATGAATTTGAAACACGCTGTCATCACGGCAGTAGCAAGAGATGATTTGAAAGATGGGGGTTCAGCTGTCTTTGCTGAAACCATCCGGGCGATCAAGCGTGCCAATCCGTTTACAACTGTTGAAGTCCTTCCGTCTGATATGGGTGGAGTCTATGAAAACCTGGAGCGTCTGATGGCTGCAGAACCGGATATTTTAAATCACAATATTGAGACCGTTCGACGCTTGACTCCAAGAGTTCGGGCACGTGCCAAATATGACCGTTCACTGGAGCTGTTGAAGCGTTCGAAAGAGCTGCATCCGGAAATTCCGACAAAATCCTCCCTGATGATCGGTTTAGGTGAAACAAAAGAAGAGATCATTGAAGTCATGGATGACCTGCGTGCCAATGATGTCGACATCATGACGATAGGCCAATACCTCCAGCCTTCAAAAAAACATTTGAACGTACAGAAATATTATTCGCCGCAGGAATTTAAGGAATTCTGGGAGATAGCGATGACCAAAGGGTTCTCGCATTGCCAGGCAGGCCCTCTAGTCCGAAGCAGCTATCATGCGGATGAGCAAGTCAATGCAGCTGCCAAAGAGCGCCAGCGCCTCGGAGAAGAGCAAGCAGCTGCTATAAACAGCTAATGGATGGTGAGAAGATTGATCACATTGGATCAGTGGAATTATGATATATTAATCGATTACAGGGAAGGCTTCCAAGAAGAGCCATTAACTAACCGCTATAGTGAAATCCTGTCCAAATATGATTATATTTTGGGAGATTGGGGCTATGGTCAACTGCGGTTAAAAGGTTTTTTTGAAGATACCAACCATAAAGCGACCTATGATACAAAAATCAGCACATTGCAGGACTATCTTTATGAATATTGTAATTTCGGCTGTGCTTATTTCGTCATAAAGAAAGTCGGTAAAGCAACACCCCCTATCGAAGAAACAGAAGAGCAGGCTCCCGAAGCGGATATTTAATCCGCCGGGGGTTTTTTTCGTGCATTATGATATGATAAGGAAAGAAATGAAAGATTTTCAAACGCCTATTGGAGGGTAATTTTATGTATTTTATTGACCGCAGCAAAATAACTGAAACGATTCAGTATATGAATTCTTTATTGGAATTTTACGAAGCCCAGCAACAGTGGACTGCATTTGGCGATCAGCTTGCGCTGGAGCGGGTGGGTGCGAACATTATCGAGTCGATGATCGATGTCGGAAACTCGATGATTGACGGTTTTATTATGCGCGATCCAGGAAGCTATGATGACATCATCGATATTTTAGTGGATGAAAAAGTGATTACAAAAGAAATGGACCAACCACTGAAAAAGGTTCTGGCATTACGGAAAATGCTGGTGCGCGAATTTATGAAAGTGGATCATCAGGCAATCATACAGGCAATCGACGAAAACCTGGAACCGTTAAAGGCATTTGGGCCAAAAGTTGAATATTATCTTATTCATGAGCTGGGACCGGTTTCGGCATTTATTCCGGAGACGAACGATGGCCGTTAAAAAACAATATCAGGCCTATTGTTTAGATTTGGATGGAACAGTTTACCGCGGAACTGAAGCGGTTGAAGAGGCGGCCGGGTTTATCGGCCGCCTTCAGGAAAAAGGGATTGAACCATTTTTCATAACAAATAATGCTTCCATGACGCAACAGCAATTAAAAGACAAAATGGCCGGTTTCGGGATCACAGCAAAAAAAGAGCAGATCATGTCTTCAGCAATTGCTGCAGCTAAATACATTAAACGCTGGTATCCGGAACGTTCAGTCTACATGATTGGTTCGGACGGGCTTGCTCAAGCGCTTCAGCAAGAGGGGATTGAGCGGGTGGAGGACCAAGCTGGAATTGTGTTGATGGGAATTGATCGGAACATCACCTATGACAAATTGGCGACTGCCTGCCTGGAAATCCGAAAAGGCGCAGTCTTTTTATCGACTAACCAGGATTTGGCCTTTCCATCTGAAAAAGGCTTTTTGCCGGGGAACGGGGCATTTACTACACTGGTAGCCGCTTCGACCGATGTGGATCCTGTTTATATCGGCAAACCCCAAATTCATATGCTGGAAGCAATCCAACATGAATCAGGATTTCAGAAGAGCGAGATGGTGATGATAGGAGACAATTATGACACGGATATCCAGGCAGGTATCCGTTTCGGAATCGATACCATCCACGTCAACACAGGCGTCACTCGAATGGAGACGGCACTGGGAAAACAGCATCCACCGAGCTTCGCGATTGAAAATCTTGGATTTTGGGAAATATAAGAAAAAGACGGGATACAAAACAAAAAAGCCCAGCAGGACGACTATAAATAGCGTTGCTGGGCTTAGCGAAGTATGTAGAATCTGATGTTCAGACAATAAAAAAAAACCGTTTTTCAACGGCTTAAAATAAAGGGTTTTCTTCTATGAATTCATAGACTTTTTTGGTCAGCTCTTCAGGAGATTCTGCTTCAACGATTTCTCCGTTGACCAAAGCATATAGAGACTCGGAACATTTTGTGCAATAGCTTAAACAGCCGTATTCCAAAACATCGAGATTAGGGTCCCGTTCGAGTTTTTCAAAAGAATCTTGTGCGCCATTGGCAATGTTACTGATGCAAAATTCAACAATCGGTTTCATTCTAAGTCACCTCACTACAACGAAATCCTACCTTTTTTTGCAGCTGGAGTCAATTAATTGATTTCTGGCGAAAGCATTGTGAAAGTTGTCACAATCAGCTATACTCATATTTGAGAAATTGAAGAGACAGATGAAATTTAAAGGAGATTTTTATGCGAAAATTAGTCTTACTTGGAGGCGGTTACGGCAATATGCGGATTTTGCTTCGTTTATTGCCCGCCAGCCTTCCCCAGGATGTCGAAATTATTTTAATTGACCGTACGCCTTTCCACAGCATGAAGACCGAATTCTATGCGTTGGCAGCTGGTACAGAGTCAGACCATGAAGTCCGTGTTCCTTTCCCGGAGCATGAGCGTTTAACGATTGTGAACGGCGAAATATTGGAAATCGGCCTTCAGGAAAAATGCATTTTCATGGAAAATGGCGAACGTATCGCCTATGACGATTTAGTAATCGGCTTGGGCTGCGAAGACAAATACCACTCGGTGCCGGGAGCGGAAGAGTTTACTTACAGCATCCAGACCATCGGCAAATCACGTGCTACTTATCAGGCATTGCTTGGCTTGCCAGCAGGTGCAATCGTTGGTGTTGTGGGAGCGGGACTTAGCGGGATTGAATTGGCCAGCGAATTGCGGGAAAGCCGGAAAGACTTGAAAATCAAGCTGTTTGACCGCAGCCCCCGGATCCTGCGCGATTTTCCTGAGCGCTTAAGTAATTTTGTGAAAAAATGGTTTGAAAACAATAACGTCGATGTGGTGTCGAATTCCAATATCACACAAGTCGAACCCAAAATGCTCCATAATCACGAAGAGACGATTCCGGTAGATGCGGTTGTTTGGACAGCGGGTATCCAACCTGTCAAGCCCGTGAGAAACCTAGGACTCGAAAGTGACGCCAGCGGACGGGTAGTCATCAACCAATACCACCAACTGCCGAACGACGAGCATGTTTACATAGTGGGTGACTGTGCAGCATTGCCGATGGCGCCTTCTGCTCAATTAGCGGAAGAGCAGGCAGAACAGATCGTCAAAGTATTGAAAGCGACATGGAAAGGCGAGGCATTGCCTGAAACCATGCCGGAAATTAAATTAAAAGGTTTCCTTGGCTCTCTTGGCAAAAAACAAGGCTTTGCTTATTTGGCGGACCGTACCGTAACGGGCCGCATCGCCCGTCTGATGAAATCAGGCGTATTGTGGATGTACAAATGGCATAACGGCTAACAAAAAAGCGCTCAATTATGAGCGCTTTTTCTATTCTACTTCAGAAAACCCGTGCTTTTCCAGTTCGCGGTAGACAGGTTTTAATTGTACGTAACCTTCACCGACAACTTCGCCCTCAATCAAAACAAGTGGGTAAAAGAATTCGTCGTCCAATATGCGCTGCGCATAATCTTTTTGGTGTTCCAGTGTGAGAGGTTTCTCAATGTCGATATAGGTAATTGAAAATGGCTGATCTTTGTATTTCCTTGAGATGGCGGCTTCCAGCCATTCATATGTGTCGATTGAAGACGGTGCATTGACACAGCTTGCACAGATCACGTCGGTTCCGTAGACTTCAATGGATAATTCTTTCTGCATGATTTTGACCCTCCTGTGAATTCATTAGTGGCTTTTTCTCTCTAATCACATTATAATGATTATAATGAAAGGAGTCGATATAAATGACTGAAGCTTTGATTGAAGATCAAGTAATGGAAGTCTTAGATAAATTACGTCCATTCCTTTTGCGTGACGGGGGAGACTGCGAACTTGTTGATATAGAGGATGGGATCGTAAAACTTCGTCTGCTCGGTGCATGCGGAAGCTGCCCAAGCTCGACAATTACATTAAAAGCAGGGATTGAACGTGCGTTAGTTGAAGAAGTTCCTGGTATAGTAGAAGTAGAACAAGTATTTTAATGCCAAGGGACCTTTTAGGTCCCTTTTTCTGTATAAAATAAATGCAATGATGTTGCAGCGATAGATTTTTCGGGAGCAGCCCAAATTGGATAATGCAGCTGCAGAGTGAATAATTCAAGTAACATAGCTGTTCGAAGGTGGACGACTTGAATAATGATGGAAATGATTGCTATGATAAATCATAAGGATGGTGATTGGATTGACAGAAGTAGTTGAAATTACAGAAGCAGCCTCATTCCAGGTAAAAGAGATGATGCGCCATAACGAAGAAGAAGGATCCTTTTTGCGTGTCGCGGTTAACGGCGGCGGATGCAGTGGATTAACATACGGCATGGGGTTTGAAAAGGCCAAAAGCGAAGAAGACGATTTTTACGAGCAATTTGGAATTCCAATTCTTATTGCTAAAGAAGATGCCCCGATTTTAAAAGGGACAGTAGTTGACTATAAACAGTCATTGATGGGCGGCGGTTTTACCATAGAAAATCCAAATGCCATTGCATCATGTGGCTGCGGAACTTCATTCCGTACCGCTAAAAAAGCAGGTACTCCAGAGAATTGTTAAAAGTCGGTGACAAACCGACTTTTTTGTTGTGGATAAGTCTGCCATAAACACATTCCCCGGTTGAAATCATAAGGTATTAGGTCTAATATAGAGTATAGATGTTTATCGGTGCGCCAAGGTTTGACCGCTTTGTCGATATTCGATTAAAAAATGACTTGAAGGTGGTTGCGATTGTATTGAAAAGACCGTCAATATTAGTATTAGGAGCAGGTTATGGTGGATTGACTACTGTAGTGAACCTGCAAAAAGTTCTTGGCACAGATGCTGCGGACATAACATTGATCAATAAAAACGAATATCATTATGAAAGCACATGGCTTCATGAAGCAGCTGCAGGCACATTGCTTCCTGAGCAAGTGCGTTACGATATCAAAGATGTTATTGACAACGTCAAAGTAAAATTTGTCCAAGCGACAGTGGAAGCGATTGATGTAGTCGGCAAAAAAGTCACTACGGACAATGGCGAATTTACATATGATTACATTGTCATTGCACTTGGCTTTGAAGGCGAGACTTTCGGAATCGAAGGCCTTGATAAATATTCCTTGTCAATTGCGAACGTAAAAGCTGCCCGTTATATCCGTGAGCATATTGAATTCCAATTTGCTACTTGGTCTGCAGAGCCAGTCAAAGACGATAGCCGCTTGACAATTATCGTGGGTGGAGCTGGATTCACGGGCATCGAATTCCTTGGGGAATTGGCTAACCGTGTACCTGAACTGTGTAAAGAGTTTGATGTACCGCGTGAAAAAGTTCGTGTTGTTTGTGTAGAGGCTGCGCCAATGGTATTGCCAGGCTTCGACCCAGAGCTTGTCAACTACGCAGTAGGCCATTTGGAGTCTAAAGGAATCGAGTTTTCAATCGGTACTCCAGTCGTGGAAGCGACTCCTGAAGGCGTTAAAATCAAAAAAGGCGATGATGAGTTTGATTTCATCAAAGCTGGTACAGTCGTTTGGGCTGCCGGCGTACGCGGCAACAGACTGATTGAAGCGACTCCAATCGAAAACATGCGTGCTCGCGTTAAAGTCGATAAAGACTTGCGTGCTCCAGGATACGATGATGTCTTCATCATTGGCGACTGTGCATTGATGATCAACGAAGAAACGAATCGCCCTTATCCACCAACTGCTCAGATTGCTATGCAGCAAGCTGTAAACGTAGCAAATAACTTGAAAGCGTTGATGAACGATGAAACGACTCTTGAATTTGTTCCCGATTTAAAAGGAACGGTCTGCTCACTTGGTGATGACGATGCCATCGGTGTTGTCTTCGGCAAAAAAGTAACAGGCAAAAGAGCGTCATTCATGAAGAAAATGATTGATAACCGTGCATTGCTGCTGATTGGCGGACCTATGCTGGTATTGAAAAAAGGTAAATTCAACGTTCTGTAAGCTGGATGATCCAAAGCTCCCTTAGCGGGGAGCTTTTTTTAATGTACTTTTCAAGTCTCCAGTGCATTTGCTGGAGGCTTGTCTATTTTTTATTCCAAGGAGAGATGATGCGTGGCTAATCGGAAACGTGGAAATGTGTGGCTGGGAGCAGCCGGACTCGTAGTAAATTCCAAAGGGGAGTGGCTGGTGGTCAAAAAGCGATATGGAGGTTTGCACGGGAAATGGTCACTTCCAGCGGGGTTTGTACAGGGCTCTGAGACAATTGACCAGGCAGTTCTAAGGGAAGTTAAAGAAGAAACCGGAATTGACTGCGAGCTGATGGGAATGATTGGTTTTCGTTCAGGAGTTATCCGTGAGGAAATCAGTGACAATATGGCAATTTTCTTATTGGAGGCGCAGAACGAAGAGCAGCCTATTACTGCGCAATTATCTGAGCTTTATCTGGCAGACTGGGTATCACCGGCTGACTTGTCAAATGACGCAGAAGCTTCTGTCATGCTGCATGAAATGGTTTCTTATGTATTGGAAGAAGGATTGGAGCCGATTGAGGACGTAGACCCGGGGAAAGTCTTCGGTTATTCGGAGTACAAGTTGTTTTTTAAAAAATAGAGGATAAAACAGAAAAAATGAGGAAATAAAAGAAAAAAAGGGTTGTTACCGTTTACATTTTCTTATTTTCAGTTGCGCTCTATAGAGGCATGTGCTATATTATCAGAATATTACAAACAAGAACAGAAGGAGGTGTTTCGGATGACGATCTTCAAAAAGGCTAAAAACGTCAATCAATGCCCTTATTGTTCAGGACAAGGATATTTTCAATTGCGACTGGGCGGTTCAGAAACGTGCTCCTGCTGTTCGGGTTCGGGAAAAAAATAATGACAATGGGTTAGAAGCAATCGGATCAAGTAATGCCGATCGCTTCTTTTTGTTTGGAGTGGGTTTTGGCGAAGGGCATTTCTACTATTGGCTGCCTCCGCTTTTCTAGTTGTCCGCTCCAACGGCCAACTCTTTGGATCATAAGCCAACCCAGCTGCATGGCAAAGAGCGCCACACTGCTGGTCTGTCTTATGCCCGGCAGAGCTGAACGGCCGTTTCCGCTTTTCAGTGTCCAGACTCCGGCAGCCAGCCCCTCGAGTCGCTTCAGCCTTACCGACAATGGCAAAGTGCGCCATTACCGGTAAGGCTTCCAGCGCTTGTCGGAGGGCCGCAGGATGCGGGTCAGCTAACCGTTGCGACAGGAAGTCGCGTTCTTAGGTTAGCTTCTGCTTTTGGCTGCCTCCGCTTTTCTAGTATAAGTGACAAAGCGATGAACTCTGTTCTGCTGGATTGAAAGCCTCCGTTTTTTCGGGTAAACTGATGAAAGGAATAACGGAGGTTAGAGTTCATGAACAGTTCATTCACGATTGTGCAATTGATTATTTCCATGTTGCTTTTTTATGTTATGTTTTTCGGAATCGGCTTTTTATTGAATATGTTGCTTCGGATGACATGGCTGATGGCTGTGGTTTATCCGGTCGTCATCCTGTTAGTGGTGGATGATGTGGGCATTTTTGATTATTTCACGAATCCTGGGGAATCCTTCTCGATGTTGGGGGACACCATTACATCCATGACAGGCAGTGATATCGCTGTTTTATTGGCTGGCTGGGCTGGTGCCATCACATCCGGGTTTGTCATGAAAATTCTTCGCAAAATGGGTTATCAGATGTTCTAACAAAAAACGCCGATCCGGTTATCCGGGTCGGCGTTTTTTGGTTCTGTATGGTTATGTGAGCATCCCGTAAAAGATGAAGGAAATGGCAATACCTGTCAAAGCCCCCATAAAGACTTCACTTGGTTTGTGGCCAAGCAAGGTCTTCAGTTCCTGTATCTTTTCTTCTTCTTTTTTCTGTGGCCATTTTCTGGTTTCATCCATGAAAAGATAGATATCCTGGCGCATCTTATTGATGGTCAAGGCCTGCTGTCCGGCTTGAAAACGGACACCGGTGGCATCATACATCGTGATGACGGCAAACATGGTCGAGACCGCGAAGATTGTGGAAGAAACACCATGTTCAAAAGCCACGGCAGTCGTTAAAGAAGTCACTGCTGCTGAATGCGAACTTGGCATGCCGCCAGTCGACGAAAAGAGCTTCCAGTCAAGTTCGCGTGTCACGGCATACTGGATGGGGATTTTAACGAATTGGGCGAAGATGATCGCAAACAGGGCAATCATAAGAGGATGATTAGAGAAAATTTCCATACGGGGCCACAGCCTTTCTGTCTAAATATGTTCTCATAGTATATCATAGACAGACTAATTTCTATGGCAGTTTATTCCTTCGATACACGAACTACTCGAAATCCGTATTAAATGCTACACTTGAGGAGAACGTAAAAGGAGGAATTTTATGCAAATCAATTTACAGCAGCATTCACAGCACAACGGAGCGGAAATCCTCATAGTCGGCTTAAGCCGGCATCCGGAAAACAGCACAGGGTGGAGCGAATTCGCGAAGCGTTTTGATGGCAAACTGGAAAGCTGGATCAAGCAGGACTTATCGTTCGATTTAAAATCTGCGATTACCTATCCGACATTGTCTGGAGATATTCCACGGGTTTTGTTTATCGGACTAGATGACCGCAAAAAATTGACCGAGGAAGATCTTCGCTCATGCTTCGGATTGGCAGGCAAAGAATTGGCGAAGAAGAAAGTGAAGCATGCAGCCCTCTATATGGAGTCGTTCGAAAATGACAAGATCACCTCAGAAGATGTCGCTTTTTTGGCTGCAGAAGGCATCACGATGGGCGGCTACAGCTTTGACGATTATAAGACCACATCCAATGAGACGCAGGTGAAACTGGAGTCTTTGACTTTATTGGCAGAAACGGTTTCAGAAGACGTTGAAGCGGCGGCAACCGTCGGAGTGGTTTTCGGGCAGTCGGTCAACGAAGCGCGGACACTTGTCAATATGCCGGCAAACATCCTGACAGCAACGGCAATGGGGGAATACGCCCGTGAACTTGGGGAAACCTATGGCTTTGAAACGGATATTTTAGGAAAAGCCGAGCTTGAAGAACTGGGAATGGGCGCAATTCTTGCGGTCAATCAGGGCTCTGTTGAAGAGCCGCGGCTGATCGTTCTGAAATACAAAGCCACAGAAGGCTTTGAAGACCCGCTGGCGCTTGTCGGCAAAGGGGTGACCTTCGACACCGGAGGTTACTCCATCAAGCCGAAGGACGGCATTGTGGGCATGAAAGGCGACATGGGCGGTGCCGCTGCAGTGCTTGGCGCGATGCGAATCATCGGTGAACTGCAGCCGGAAAAAAATGTGATGGCAGTTATTGCATCAACAGATAATATGATTTCCGGCAATGCCTTTAAACCGGATGACGTCATCACGTCCATGAGCGGCAAAACCATTGAAATCCTCAATACAGATGCCGAAGGGCGTTTGGTATTGGCGGATTCCGTCAGCTACGCGAAGCAATTGGGCGCAACCCGTATTGTGGATGTGGCAACGTTGACCGGTGGAGTCATTGTGGCTTTAGGGAAAGACAAAACCGGCGCTTTGACCAACGATGAGGCATTTTTCGAGTCTTTCCTGGAAGCCTCCATGGAAAGCGGGGAATTTGTCTGGCGTCTGCCTTTGACGGAAAGCGATAAAAAACGCATCCGCAAAAGCGACGTTGCCGATTTGAATAATTCACCCGGCCGTGATGGCCACATGATTTTCGGCGGTGGATTTGTCGGTGAATTTGCAGGGGACACGCCTTGGATCCATCTTGACATAGCGGGAACGTCCGACGCAGACGGTCCACATGATCTGGGACCTAAAGGCGGAACCGGTGCGATGGTCAGAACATTGGCGATGCTGGTCGAAAAGATGGCAGACGAACAATAGAATGAAAAAACAGCCTGCAGGCAATATGCCTGCAGGCTGTTTTTAATGTTCGGTAGTTTTTTTGTCCATCAGTTTGTTCTTTTTTTCTTCCAAAGCATCGGCCATGTCGTCACGCACCGTTTCATCAGCCACTTTGATGCCGGACATATAAGCTGCCCGTCCAATCATATGGCCACCCACAGGTGCTGTGATGAATAGGAACGCGATGGCGATGATCATCTGCGTATTGAAGATGCCTTCGACCAGCCAAAAGTGGATGAAGGCGGCGGTCAATACACAGAGAACCCCGAGCGTCGAGCTCTTAGAGGCCGCGTGCGTACGCGTATAGACATCCGGCAGGCGGATAAGCCCCAATGCCGTGACGAGGCTGAAAATGACCCCTGTGCTCATTAATAGGATGATGAGGATATTAATGATTATTGTCTCGATCGAAAATCTCTCCTCTCTCAAGGAATTTTGCAAAAGCAATGGTCCCGATAAAGGACAGGATACTCAACAATAAGATGATTTCGAGAAAGAACTCCGTCTCGATGATCAGCGACAAAAGGGCAATGATCGACACCAAAGAAATCCCGATGGCATCGAGTGCAACGACCCGGTCAGCGATTGTCGGTCCCTTAACGAGCCGGTAAAGCAGACCGGTAAAGCCGATGCTGACAATGATAAGCGAAATCCAATAAAACATCATCATGGGCGGCTCACCTCCAGAATGGCACGTTCGAATGTATCTTTGATTGCATTGACGGCTCCGTCAATATCGTCAAAGTCGAGCGCATGGATATAGAGCCTTTTCTGGTCGTCTGAAATGCCGACAACAAGCGTACCGGGTGTGAGGGTGATTAAAGCGGATAGTAAAGTGATTTCCCAATCCTCTTTAAGTTCCGTTTCCAATTCGAATATTGCCGGCTTCAAGTTCATATTTGGGCTGATGACAATCCGCAAAACCTGGATGCTTGACAGAAAAAGCTCCTTTAGGAACAACAGGAATAATTTGATGATAGCCCATACCCGTGAAGTATACAGGTGGTATGAAAAGAACCGGCGCATCAGAATGATGATGCCGAGGCCAACGATAAAGCCGATTGCGAATCCGGCTGGACTGAAGGAAACGGTCATGAACATCCAGACAAAGGCCAGGAAGAAATTCAATAAGATTTGTAACGCCATAGTCATCTACTCCTTTAAGACCGCATCAATATAGATGGATGGATTCAGCAGCACTTCGCCTGCGCCAGAAATGAATGGCATGAAGAGTTCCGCACCGACCCCGAATACCACTGTAATGGCAACAAGGATGACCGTTGGGATAAACATTTGATTGAATACGGATTTCTTTAAGGGAACGGTTTCAACCGGTTCTCCCCAAAAAGCATAAACGAAGATGCGCACAGCACTCAACAATACAATCAGGCTTGTTACAAGGACGATAATACTCCCCCAGAATTGCGGGCCTTCAAATCCACCTTGAACAATCAGCAGCTTACCGGGGAATCCGCTGAGGGGCGGAATTCCCGCTAGTCCAAATGCTGTAACCAAATACGTCCAGCCCAAGAATGGATAAGTTTTGATCAATCCGCCCATTTTCCGGAGGTCTGTCGTGCCGAACAATACGGCGACAATCCCGACCAGGAAGAACAAGGCAGCTTTGATCAGCATATCATGGAGCAGATAGAAAATGGAGCCATCGACACCAGGCTGGTTTAATTGGGCAACCCCGAACAGGATTACACCGACCGCAATGATGATATTATAGATGATGATCTTTTTGACATCAAAATAGGCGAGTGCACCCACACAGCCAGCAAGAATGGTCAGGATGGCGATGATTCCAAGTAATTCATGTGTAAAGCCAATATTCATTGTAAAGAACAAAGTATATGTACGCATGATGGCATAAACGCCGACTTTTGTCAGCAAAGCCCCAAATAGCGCCAATATCGGAATAGGTGGTGCGTAGTACGATCCCGGCAGCCAGAAATACAATGGGAAGATTGCGGCTTTAAAACCGAAGACGACCAGGAACATGACAGCAATGACGGTCAGGATTCCGGTTTCTTCAATTTGTGGAATCTTCACTGCAAGATCCGCCATATTCAAAGTTCCGGTGACAGAATAGAGAAATGCGACAGCAGCTACAAACAATGCGGATGAAATAATATTCACCAGCAGGTATTTGATGGATTCACGAAGCTGCGGCTTTTCTCCTCCATGAACGATCAGGAGATAGGAAGCCATCAGCAGCACTTCAACAAATACGAATAAGTTGAAGATATCTCCGGTCGTGAATGCGCCATTGACGCCGACCATCAAGAATATTACCGCTGGATAGTAATAGGATTGCTCGCGTCTCACGCCGATGGTCGGAAAGCTGTAGAACACGACAAACAAAACGATGATGGAAGTAGTGACCACCAATAGGGCAGATAGTGGATCCGAAACCATGGAAATGCCAAAAGGTGCCGGCCAACTGCCGAGCGTGACAGCCTGTACTCCATCAGCATTCACTTTTGCCAGCAGGAATAAAGAAGAAATCAACGTTGCGCCTGCACCAGTTGCAGCAAGTGTACGCTGCAGCTTCAAGTGTTTTGGGAACATCATCAGGATAGTAGCAAACAGCAAAGGAATGATGATCGGAAATAAAAGTAAATTACTCATGGTCTTCAGTTCCTCTCAGCAAATCCATATTGTCCGTACCGAGCTCCTGATAAGACCGGTATGCGAGCACAAGGAAAAATGATGTAACGGCAAATGAAATGACAATCGCTGTCAAAATCAATGCCTGGGGCAAGGGGTCCGCGTAATCGCTGACGCTGACTCCTTCAGCCACGACGGGCGGCGAGTTTCCGCTAAGACCACCCATGGTCAAAAGCAATAGATGGGCGCCATGGCTCAGCAGCCCTGTCCCGATAATGATGCGTATCAGGCTTTTCGAAAGCATTAAGTAAACAGCTGCCATAAAGAGAAATCCGATGGCAACCGACATGACTATTTCCATTATTCATCCTCTCCAATCGTTTGAATAATGGTCATCGTTACACCGACAACAACCAGGTAAACACCTGCATCGAACAGCATCGCCGAGTGCAGGGAAGTATAACCGAAAAGCGGTAAATCAAAGTAATCATATGCATGTGTGAAAAAAGGAACATCAAAGATGATGGACGCAGAGGCAGTGGCAAGTGCCAGCAGTAGACCGACAGCTGTCATTGTCACATAATTGATCGGCAATATTTTCTTGACCGTTTCGAGGTCAAAAGCAAGCATCAGCAGGACAATCGCACTGGTAGTCAGTAATCCGCCGACAAATCCTCCGCCAGGTGTATAATGGCCCGCAAAGAAAATATGGACAGCGAACATCAAAATGATGAAGGTCACTACTTTTGTAGCTGTTTGAAGCATCACATCATTTGTTCTCATGCTGACCCTCCTTTTTGGTCAACCGCAGTTTGATCATGGTAATGATGCCGATACCGGCAATACCCAGTACAGCAATTTCAAACAATGTATCAAATCCACGATAATCGACTAAAATAACATTGACGATATTTCCGCCGCCTGCTTCCGAGTAGACAGTTTCTTTGTAGAATTCGGAAATGGAAGGCAGAGCCTTTTGTGAATGGGACGCTAGAGCAATTAAGGTCATCGTGATGCCAACACCCACTGCAACGAGTGCATTTCCAAGACGGAAGCCCATGCGTTCTTCTTTTCGGCTGATTTGCGGCAAATGGTAGAATGCCAGCAGGAACAGCGCGACGGAAATGGTCTCGATCACCAGCTGGGTCAATGCCAAATCGGGTGCACGGAAAATGACGAAGAACAAGGCAACTGAATAGCCGACAGCCCCCAAAGCGATAATCGCCGTAAGCCTCGATTTCGAAACGAGAATCGTCAGCGTTGAGCCGACTAAAGCCACCATGATGACAATTTCATAAAAACCGATGGGTGCCAAATTAGTTAGGTCCAGAGCAAATGCCTCAGTCAAATAGAGGGTGCTCAAAAGGATGAAAATAACGAAACTGAACATATAGACCAAGTAAGAACGGATAAAGCCGGTCATGTAAAGTTTAGAAAAGCGGTTTGCACCAGTGTCGCTCAAGAACATCAAGTTGTCATATAAAGCATTCAACGAGACGGAATCCGGGAAGAGGTCATAGCTCTTCTGCCATTTGTGCAGCGTCCAGAACATCAGGCCGCCGACTGCAAAGATGCCGAGGGTCATAAAGAGCTCGGTGTTAAAGCCGTGCCATGCCGATACATGGACATCCACTTGTCCAGGAGAAGTATAAAGAAAAGGCTGGATGGCCATAACAGCTGGCTTGACGAGCCAATCACCGACACGGTTCGGGATAAAGAAAATCACAACAACAAGAATGGCGAGAAACACCGGAGAAATGAGCATGCCGATCGGTGCCTCGTGAGCCGGCTTCGGCAGTTGCTCCGGCTTGTGTTTGCCGGCAAATGTATGGAACACAAAATAGAAACTGTAGATGAACGTGAATACGGAACCGAGCCAAGCGACAATCGGGAATAATACGCCCCAGACGTCCATGGAGAATAAGTCAAACTCAGCTAAAGAAAGCATGGCTGTCAGGAACATTTCCTTGCTCAGGAAACCGCCGAATGGAGGCAAGCCTGCCATAGAAAATGCTCCAATCATAGCAACGCTGAAACTAACGGGCATCAAGCTCATCAACCCGCCAAGTTTGCGGATGTCCCGCGTACCGGTTTCATGGTCGATGATTCCGGCAATCATGAACAAACTGCCTTTAAAGACGGCATGGTTGATCAAATGGAATATTGCTGCGAATCCAGCATACTTGAATGTGGTTTCCGCAATATTGTCAATGTGGTAACCGGCAGCTGAAGCCCCCAGCAACGACATGATCAAACCAAGTTGTGAAACCGTGGAGAATGCCAAAATGCCTTTTAGGTCCTTTTGCTTCAAGGCGAAGAAAGAGCCCCAGAACATGGTGAACAAGCCAACTCCTGCCACGAGCCACATCCACGTGCCGGATATCGCGAAAATGGGGGTCAAGCGAGCAACCAGGTATAGGCCTGCTTTGACCATTGTCGCAGAGTGCAAGTAAGCACTTACAGGAGTGGGTGCTTCCATTGCATCGGGAAGCCAGATATAGAACGGGAACTGTGCAGACTTCGTAAATGCACCAAACAGCACAAGGACGAGAGCCCAGATGAAGAAATCATGCGTCGCCATTTCCGGTGCCTGCGAAATCAATTCACGTATTGAATATGTATTGCCCATGATGCCTAGAAGCACAAAGCCTCCAAGCATCATCAATCCGCCAAAAACGGTGACCATCATCGATTTTAATGCACCGAACCTCGAGCGGTCTCGGGTGTACCAATAACCGATCAGAAGGAAAGATGAAATCGATGTTAATTCCCAGAATAGGTAGAGTGTAATTAAGTGATCACTTTGGACAATGCCGAGCATTGCCGTCATGAACATCAATAAATAAACATAGAAGTTATGTAATTGTTCGCGATGTTTGTCCAAATAGAAAATGGAGTACAGTACCACTAAAGCTCCGATGCCTGTAATCAGCAACGTGAACAGCAGGCTCAATCCATCAATATACGCAACAAACGCGATATCAAGTGAAGGGATCCATTGAAATTCAGAAACCAGATTGCCGCCATCAATGGTAGTGGGAAGCAATGAGGCATAGTAAATGAATAAAATAACGGGCACGATCAAAACAAACCAGCCTGTATGGATCTTTCCGACTTTCTTAAATAACAGCGGGATGAAGAGAGCTGCCAGCAAAGGTAAAAAGATTAAAAATACAAATGACAAATGAATCCTCCTTCCAGCATATACGTGATGAGTTTCTAATTAGAAATTATAACGCAAATCGAGTGGTTTTGCACCGTTCATTCATTACGGCTATTGAAATCATTCAACTTTCCATGAGCTTTTCAAATAGGAAGAAACCCAATTAAGTTAGTTTTGTGAATACAGAAGAAAAATGAAAAAAGGCGAGTTTTCAAATGAAAACCCGCCTTTTTTTACGTGTTCTTCAATTCCTGTTCAAGCAATACATCTTCAAAATCCTGCTCGGGTTTTGCCAGTGTGAATCTCAGGAAGGCGAAAGCCAGGACAAACAGCACACCTGTCACGATGAAAACAGAAGAGATGCCGATAATGCCGCTGACAATCCCCCCGAACATGGGACCTATGATGTTTCCAAGAAAACGGAAACTTGTATTGTAACCCATGATCTCCCCTTGAATTTCAATCGGCGCTTCCCGGCGCATCAAAGCGGTGGTCGTCGGAATCATACCGCCGACTGCGATGCCGAACAAGAGGCGCAAAACAATCAATTGCCAAAGCTCGTTGACGAACGCTTGTGGGATTATAAAGAGGAATGCCAGGAGCAGCAGGAACCCGAGAACTTTTTCATAACCGATGGAATCGCCTAAACGACCCCAGCGCCGAGCGAACAACAAGCTGCCGACGCCCGTCGCGCTGAAGGTGATTCCAGCCAGGAACGCCACTTGTCCGCTGCCTTCTGTCAACTGTGCCACATATAGCGACAATAGAGGCTGAATACTGAAATTGCCGATTTGAATCAAAGCAGTGATGATCATGACGTTCAATATCAGGCGATGGCTTAAAATGCCGGTGATGATGGTTTTAGGTGCATAGACATGGGCGCCTTTCTGTTTAATCCGTTTGATTTCATGCAGTCCGAAGACCACAAACAATGCTGCAACGGAAATCACGCTCGCTGTAATCAGGAAAGTGTATTGGAAACCGAAGGCATCTGCCATCAAGCCGCCGAGAACAGGACCGAAAAGTGTACCGGAAACGCTGCCCATCTGAAGCGTACCAAGCGTTTTACCCGCAGTTTCCTTGGAGGTCTGGGAACTGACAAAAGCAAGCGAAGTAGGGATGAACCCAGTCACAACACCCATGAACAGACGGATCAAAAACAGCTCTGTCACAGAATCAGCCGTACCCATCATAAAAATACTGATGGCGATACCGAATCCGTTGATGATTAAAATGGGTTTGAAACCATATTTATCGGCAATGCGCCCCCAGATCGGGGACATGATCAAAGCGGCGACAAAAGTGATGCCAAATACCAGGCCTGACCAGCGCTGTACATATTCATCCGTGAAATTGCCCAAAGATTCTATATAAAGAGATAAGAATGGCATTATCATGGTGGTACTGCCGGCAACAAGGAAATTGGTGAACATGATAATAAAAAAATTCTTTTTCTGAGTATCCAACTGGACCCCTTCTTTCTGAATGGAGCAACTGTTCCTATTATATGATATTTCGCCTGACGAAGAAAGTGTTGTATCTTACCGGTGAATTCAAAAAAAATCTATGCTAAAATAAGGCGGGGTGAAAAGGATGAAAAAAACAATTATAACATCGATTTTAGTGGCATTATTCCTTGGGGCATGCTCAGGGGAAGAGACGAATACAGGAACTGAAGAAACAACAGCTGCACCACAAACAGAAGCGGTTGAAGTTGACGGATATCCTCAGCTCTCAACAGAAGTCGCTGATAATGAAGCGCTTGTTGAACTCACAACATCGATGGGAGCCATGCAGATCAAACTGTTTCCGGACATCGCACCAAAAGCTGTGGAAAACTTTTTGGCGCATGCAGAGGAAGGCTATTATGATGGATTGACTTTCCATCGTATTATTGAGGACTTTATGCTTCAGACTGGAGATCCGACCGGCACAGGCGGCGGCGGTGAAAGCATTTATGGCGCTCCGTTCGAAGATGAATTCCATGACCATCTTTTTAACATCCGCGGCGCGTTGTCGATGGCAAACGCCGGACCTGGCACAAATGGCAGCCAGTTCTTCATTGTTCAGGCACCAGCAGTTGCAGAAGAAGATCTGGCCGGGGAATACCCGGATGAAATTCGAAAAGCCTACCTGGAGCAGGGCGGCGCGTTCTGGCTTGACGGCAAACACACTGTATTCGGTCAGGTGATCGAAGGCATGGAGGTTGTGGACGCTATTGCTGCAGTTGAAACCGAACAGGAAAAACCGGTCGAAGATGTGACTATCGATTCCATCGAAATTCTGGAGCAATAAGCCACAACACCAGCGAAGAGTTTAACCTGGCCCATGGATAAAAGAATGATGCGCTCTATTACTGGAGCGTTAAAGGAAAAGCAGAAGACTCACTCCAGTGGGTTCTTCTGCTTTTCTTTTTTTATTTATGTGCTATTATAGCCCTTAACACTGTAGAAATGTCAGGTGAAAACAAATGGGTTTAAATGAAATGAACAGAAGAGCTGTTGTTGTCCTTGAAGAATGGGATCCTTTTGCCATCGGTTCAGAGCTGTACGGCAAAGAAACCGAAAGAGTCGTGGCTCAACTGCAGGTTCTTGATCATCCTTCAGAACTTGCAAAACAAATCCAGAGCATTTATGAAATCTCTTTTGATAAATGGATTCCACTGGAACGATGTGTAGAGATTTCCTATAAATTGATTGCGCTTAAGTATGAAGCGAAACACATTATCTGAAAATCAAAAAAAGCTTTCAGCGATTATTCGCCGAAAGCTTTTTTTGTGGTGATGATTTATTTTGATCCTAAACCATCGACTAAGTTAGAAGCAGGTACTTCCAATGCATTTGAAAGGATTAGAATGGTTTGATTGGAAGGAACTTCTTCGCCGCTTTCATAGGCTTGAAGCTTGGCAACGCCAATTCTTGTCTTCAAGGCCAGTTCATCCAATGATAGGTTACGCTCTTCGCGAAGCGCTTTTAATTGGGCGTGTAAATCATTTTTCAAAGTCATGCACTCCTTCTATATGGAACTTTCTTCTATTTACATACTATCACGCACAGAAATATTTCGATAGGGAAATTTATGGCATTTCTCGGACAGTCTGATCAGAAAATGGCAATGATGCCACGGATAAAGACAACGATGATCGCAACCGGCGCAACATAACGCACCAATACACGCCAAACATCAACCCATACTTTCTGCTGCGAAAGCTCAATGTGCGCTTCTTCTTTGGTCAGCACATAACCTGCAAACAATGCAGTGAATAGGGCACCAAGAGGCAACCCGATCCGGCTGGTTAACGTATCGACAAAGTCAAAGAAGGTCATTCCAAAGAAAATTTCCTGCGGCATGACACCGAAAGATAATGCACTTGGAATCCCGACGATGAAAATCATCAAGCCGAAAATCAGCGCGACACGGCGGCGGCGATCGTATTTGTTCTTGACGCCGATGGAAACCGTAATCTCCAGCATCGAAATGGAGGATGTCAGTGTTGCAAACAGCAACAGAACAAAGAAGATGATCATCAGGAATTCACCCATGAACAATTGATCGAATATAGCCGGTAAAATAATGAATACCAGTCCGGGACCTTGATCAGGTGTGTAGCCCAGAGAGAAAACCGCCGGGAAAATGATCAATCCGGCCATGATCGAAATCACGATATTCAGTGACACCACACTGATAGATGAGCGTGTCAGATTTTCGGATTTAGGCAGATAGGATGCATACGTGATCATCCCGGCAACACCAACACTCAACGAAAAGAAAGCTTGTCCAAGTGCGATTAATGCGGTCTCAAAATTAAAGAAAGACCAGTCAGGCACAAACATGAAACGTACACCTTCCATAGCGCCATCAAGTGTTAACGAACGGACCATCAGCACCACGAAGAAAATCAATAATGCCGGCATCATGATTTTGCTGGCACGCTCGATGCCCCCCTTGATGCCGCCTTGTACGATCCAAATAGTCAATCCCATGAAAGCGGCCTGTGCAAGCAAAACTTCCCATGGATTAGTAATAATTCCGGTAAACAGTTCAGCAAATTCAGCATCCCCTAAATCGGATAACTGGAACAGGATCGAGCGGCCCAGATAGGACAAGACCCATCCGCCAACCACACTGTAAAAAGACAAAATCAGAAACGAAAAGATAAATCCGGACCAGCCGATTAAATACCACGGTTTACCGGGAGCCTGTTTTCTTAAACCGCTGACGGCATCTGCCTGCCCTCTGCGGCCAATGACAAATTCAGCGAGGAGAATCGGCAGCCCGATTGCCACAGTGCTGATGATAAACAGCAAAATAAAGACACTGCCCCCATTTGCGCCAGTTTCGTATGGGAATTTCCAAATGGCCCCCAAGCCGATTGCACTTCCTGCTGCTGCAAGAATAAAGCCCAGCTTAGAACTCCATTGATCACGTTTTTTCAACTTCTTCACTCCTATCTCATGTAGATTTCCTCATTTTACACGAGCGGCACTAAAAAAAATAGCAGTATTTGAAACGCTGATGGGATTGGAGCGTATAATAATCAGTAAGTCAAAAGAGTGATTATTCCGAAATGTTAAGAGGTGAAGCAATGGCTTCTGAAAATGACCATTATGGAAAGGCCCAAAAAGGGGACGAATCCGCATTCTCTTCATGGGCAGGCGAAATCCAGCCGGATCTCGGCCGCTTTGTTTATCAATTAGGTGTATCTATAGAAGAATTGCCGAACTTCCAACGGCTTTTGCTGCTCCAACTGCACAAACAATTTGAGCAGCTGGCACCAGAGCAGGCAAAAATTCAGCTATACAGAATAACGGTCCAACAAGTACAGGAGCAATCTCTTCAATTTGAGGACAACAGTAAAACTCAAATGCTTGGATTTCAGGAAGACCAGGAACTGCATATGGAGCTGCAAAAACTGGAATTGGCTCAGCGGGTCCCGTTGGTTTTAACTCATTTTCACAACTGTTCAATTACAGATATTTCTATCATTATAGAATTGCCAGAGCATCAGGTAAAGCAGGCGCTGATCGAAGGGATGCAGACAGTTCAACAGTTCTTGCAATTGGATGAAGGGCAGCTGCTGCAGCGGCTGGAAATGCTTGGAAAATCTTATCAGCGGTTGATGCCGCCTTTGCCAGTTGAACAGGAACTTCAGGATGAAGATAGAATTCCTCTTGCTTCGGAAGCAGTTGAAACCGCCAAGCCATCACAACAGACCCGAAAAAAACCGTTCATTGTTCTGGGAGCGGCAGGCCTGTTTTTGGCAGCTGTTATCGGCGTCAGCTTTTCGGTAAATGACCAGCAGGCAGAAACCGCCGGGACGACAGACTATCAGAAAATCGAAAAAGTGACCGATGAAATGGTTGCAGACTGGCGCGGCCAATATGAAACCATTAAAGAAACTTCACCAAAGCGCTTGGGGATGTCGGTTGAACAATACAGCCAGCTGGATTATGTCAAACAGGCAGATGCCGAAATGGCAAGGGTTTTCAGTAATGAAAACCTCAATCTGTTGGAAGATGATCCGATTGGCATGCAAACAGCCATCGATCGCCTCTTCAGGCAGATTGAAACGCCGCGTGGCATGACTGGCTCCTTATCCGGTCCCAACCCGATGCCCACTGAAGAAATAGAGGGTTTTCTCCGTAATTACGCGGCTAAGACCGATGAACTGCGCGTGTTTGCGGATAGCGTGCTGCTAAAATATCAACAGGAATTGGAATCGACGGTTGTGATGGACCAGTTGTCTCCAGAAAAACTACTGGCGGCCTCTGGCAGCTACCCGGAAGAATTGCGTTTGGTTGTTGAAGCTTTGCCCGAATACAACCTGTTTGCCATCGCGCATCCAAACGGAAAAAAGTATAGAACCATTCGGGACGTTAATATTCTCAGCCAGCAACAGCCGATTATGAATGATCCCTACGCTTGGCATTATTTAAACTTGTTAAGCAATGAACCATATTTTGATGACAGTGGATTTTTGATGCCGATCGATTTTGTTTCTCAGCAATTACTTTCTATAGAGCAGGCATTGTTGGAAGAAGCGGAAGAGACGCTCTTATTTGATGGGATGGAGGTGGCTTATCAGCAAGTTTTTTGGCAGTTGGTGAAAGGCAGCGGCGGCTCTGCAGTTTTTGATGGGCAAGGCAAAGTCAAAGACGAATACCGGAAGTCCTGGAGCGACTTGGCTTCATCCAACCCAATGGCTTTCTTGATGCTGCCGATTCTGGAGGAAATGGAAGCCAGCGACTGGACAGCTTCAGCTCATTACGATGAGTTGGAATTCCATGATTTAATGGATGCCTTGGCGATGGAAAAATCAGGCGAGCTCGCTGACAAGCTGCCCAATGGCGATTTGGTCATTGAAGACGAATTTGTCGACATGCAGGATTTTGACTGGAGCCGCATCCAACCATTGTATGACGCATTCACTGCTTCTTATGATTTGCAGCTTTTAGCAGGTGTGCCGCCTCTTGACGTGCTCTTCATGTATCATTATGCCAATAAACTTGAGGATACTGAAACGCTGTGGCATCTTTTGGCGGACAGCCCATTAAAGCCGCCGCTTGATGAATTTGAAAAAGGCTGGAAAAAGATTCCTGAGCTGACGGAAAATGCAGATTGGGTTGAGCTTTCCGCTGATTCCTCCAAACAGCGCGTGAAAAATAAGATTTATCTTCACCCCCTAGTGTATACAGAGGAATTTGATGAACGATTAAATCTGCTGTTGGTGACGGAGAGGGATCAGATTTGGCAAATCGATTACCAGCAGTACGAAAGTTATGACCTGGTTGGTGAAGGCCAGCAGTATAAGCAGATTGTCGACGCTCTTTACGCGGATCTTTCCGCCGATTCCCAAAAACAGCTTCCAGCTGACACCAAGCCTGGAGAAGTGGCAGGAGTATTTTTCAAAGCTGTTGAAAATAAAGACATTCCAACCATGAGGAAGTTAAGTGGAAAAACCGATTGGACAGATGAAGAATTTGATGATTTTCTTGAATTGCATAGTTTCCGTCCGTTTTCCGAGTTGGCGCAATTGAGGTTCATGACCAACTTCAACGCGGGAAGTTCGTCAGTCCTTACTGGCATAGCAGAAATAAAATACGATACCCAACTTCAGGATGGCTTGTTTCAGGAAATGTTTTTCATGGAAAAAACCGTGGCCGGTTGGCGTATGGCTGACTTAAATAACTACTGATTTTACTCTGGGCATATACTTGTGCTATAATATACAGATGCCAATAGGTGTACAGGACAATTAGATATGACTAGGAGCGGGTAAACATGACAAAAACATACCAAACAGGCGATACGGTTTCAGGTAAAGTAACAGGAATCCAGCCATACGGTGCATTCGTAGCTTTAGACGACCAAACACAAGGGTTGGTTCACATTTCAGAAATCACTCACGGTTACGTGAAAGAAGTAAGTGAGTATTTGGCAGTAGGACAAGAAGTTGACGTGAAAGTATTGGAAGTTGATGAGAAATCTAAAAAAATCAGCCTTTCAATCCGCGCACTTCAAGAGCAGCCACCAGCAGCTCAAAAAACTGAAAAACCAAAACAATCTCTTCAGTCACACGTGAACGAAAGTGATTCTGAAGGATTCAACTCGTTGAAAGACAAAATGCAAGAGTGGATCAAACGTTCTGGACAGTAAGAAAAACCAGTAACAAAACAAAAAACGAAGCACAGACATCATGTCTGCGCTTCGTTTTTTTTGATTTTCCGTAACCGGTACTGCAGATTCTGACGGCTCATCCCAAGGGCAGCTGCCGCTTTCGTGACATTGCCGCCATGCAGATCCATCGCTTTTTGCAGGTAATACATTTCAGCCTCAAACAAGTATTCCTCCAGCGGCAATAGCTCCGTAGTGGATTGGACGATAAAATCTTCGGGCTTATGCGCTCCCTTTAAATCGGCTTTCAGCTTGAAATGGTGCGGCAGCATATCCACCGTCACGATTTCCTGTGTCGTCAACATCGACGTGGTTTCATCGAGCAGCAATTCGAGTTCTTTTAAATTACCTGGCCAATCGTAAGCGTGCAGCAAATCCGTTACTTCTTTATCCAGCCCCTTGACGGTTGAACCAACCATCATCCGGTGACGCGAAAAATAATCATCTACAAACGGCAGGATGTCTTCTTTTCGGGATCGCAACGGTTCCACTTTGATGGTCATCGACGAGAAGAAATAATACAGATCCTTCAATAACTTATGCGAAGCGATCAATTCCACTGGGTCGTCGCCAACACTGGCAATAAAATAGGCATTTCCCCGTGAACGTTCTTCAGCCATCTCCAGCAGCTGCTTCTGCAAAGGCAGCGGCAGCAGGTCAATTCGCTCACAGTAGATGGTGCCATCGTCAATTTGCTTGATATCTTCCCCTAATTGATCGATGATCAGGCCATCTGTTCCATGGCAGTAAAGGGTGTACATCTGTCTGCCAGAAGATTGGGCCCAGTGCATCGCTTCTGCAATCAATTCTTTTCCGGTTCCCGATTCGCCTACCAGCAGCACCGGCAATTTTGCCGTTGCCGCTTTTTCGGCAGTCGCGATGACTTTTTTCATACTTTTGGATACGGCAGTGATTGACGAGAAGGTGATGGGCTCTTCATATTTTTTTAAGGGTTGATAAATCACTTTTTCAAGCGTTGTAACATCCCGTGATAATTCGATGGCGCCAATCAGTTTTTTTCCGTTGAAGACCGGATACGTATCGTTGATGGTGGTGATTTCCTGGCCTTTCCGGTTCCAATAGGTCTGTTTGACGTTAAAAACAGGCGTCCCACTCTGCAGAACCTGCAGCAAGGTACTTTCATGCTGGTCAAAACGGAACATTTCCAATAAGGATCGATCTGCCAGTTCCTCAAAATCAAATCCTTCGATTTCACGCATTTTTTTATTGTAAAGAATGGTTTTTCCTTTGGTATCTATAGCATGAATCCCAATAGCGACGTGCTCTCCAGCAAATTTATAGAACGGGGATAAATCGATATCTAGCGGTTTCAAAACGCTCACTCCAAAATTATTTTGATTTTTTAAATAAAAACACTTGAATTATGCAACAATCTTTTGCATTATTATATATGGAAGCAGTTATAAAGTGCAAATTTTTTTTGCGCTTACTTAAAACTCAAGGAGGATTTACATGATTCCCTACAAACACGAACCATTCACAGATTTCTCAATCGACAAAAATCGCACAGATTACCTGGAAGGCTTGAAAACAGTTGAAGCTTACCTGGGTCAAGACTATCCGTTGATTATTGGTGGAGAGCGCATTACCACTGAAGATAAAATCGTTTCATTCAATCCTTCAAATAGAGAAGAACTAATTGGCCGTGTGTCAAAATCAAATAAAGAGTTGGCTGAACAAGCAATGCAATCAGCTGATGAAGCTTTTAAAACATGGAAAAAAGTAAAACCTGAAATTCGCGCTGATGTGTTGATGAGAGCAGCTGCAATTGTCCGCCGCCGCAAACACGAATTCTCGGCACTTTTGACAAAAGAAGCAGGCAAGCCTTGGAATGAAGCAGATGCAGATACAGCAGAAGCCATCGATTTCATGGAATATTACGCTCGCCAAATGCTGCGCCTGAAAGATGGCATGCCAGTGGAAAGCCGTCCGGGCGAAGACAACCGCTACGATTACATTCCTTTGGGAGTTGGCGTCGTCATTTCACCTTGGAACTTCGCTTTCGCGATTATGGCCGGAACAACAGTTGCTGCGATGGTTGCAGGAAACACGGTTCTATTGAAGCCAGCTTCAACAACTCCGGTTGTCGCTTACAAGTTCATTGAAGTTCTTGAAGAAGCGGGCATGCCACCAGGCGTTGTCAACTACATTCCAGGACCAGGCTCTGAAGTTGGGGATTACTTGGTAGATCACGCGAACACACGCTTTATCTCATTTACTGGTTCAAAAGAAGTCGGCCTTCGCATTGCAGAACGTTCTTCAAAAGTGAACGAAGGACAAGTTTGGATGAAACGCCTGATTGCTGAAATGGGCGGCAAAAACACAATGGTTGTGGACAAGGAAGCGGATCTTGAGCTTGCTGCACAATCGATTGTAAAATCAGCATTCGGTTTTAGCGGACAGAAATGTTCAGCTGGATCACGTGCGGTCATCGTTGAAGATGTCTATGATACTGTAGTGGAACGCGTAATTGAATTGACGAAAGAATTGACGATCGGCGATCCGGTTGATCAGTCAAACTACATGGGACCGGTTATTGACGGCAACTCATACAAGAAAATCATGAGCTATATCGAAATCGGCAAAGAAGAAGGCCGTTTGGTTGCAGGTGGAGACGGGGACGATTCGAAAGGTTATTTTGTTAACCCAACCGTTTTCGCTGACCTTGATCCAAATGCACGCGTTATGCAGGAAGAAATCTTTGGACCTGTTGTCGGAATCACCAAAGCGAAAGATTTTGACCATGCAATCGAAATCGCTAACAACACGGAGTACGGCTTGACTGGCGGAGTTATCACAAACAACCGTGCGAACCTGGAAAAAGCCCGTGAAGATTTCCACGTAGGAAACCTTTACTTCAACCGCGGCTGTACCGGTGCGATTGTTGGATATCAGTCATTTGGCGGATTCAACATGTCCGGAACAGATTCAAAAGCAGGCGGACCGGATTACCTTGTTCTTCATATGCAAGCACAAACTACTTCTGAAATGTATTAATTCAACATTCTAAATGTATTAATACAACATTAAATGGTATAATAATTCATTAAAAGGCAGACTAAGGTCTGCCTTTTTTTAAAAAAAGGAGGAAATTAGATGACACAGACACAAACTATCATTGAACAAACAGAAAAATACGGTGCGAATAACTACCATCCACTGCCAATCGTTATTGTAGAGGCGGAAGGCGTTTGGGTAAAAGATCCGGAAGGCAATAAATTCATGGATATGCTGTCAGCTTATTCAGCTGTCAACCAGGGACATCGCCATCCGAAAATCATTCAGGCACTGAAAGATCAAGCGGACCGCGTTACCTTGACTTCACGTGCTTTCCATAATGACAAATTGGCTCCATGGTACCAAATGATCTGCGATATTTCCGGCAAGGAAATGGCATTGCCGATGAATACAGGCGCTGAAGCTGTAGAAACGGCATTCAAAGCTGCACGCCGTTGGGCATATGACGTAAAAGGCGTTGCTGACAACCAGGCGGAAATCATCGCTTGTGAAGGTAACTTCCATGGCCGCACGATGACAGCTGTTTCATTGTCATCTGATCCTGAATACCGCAAAGGGTTCGGACCGATGCTTCCTGGCATCAACTTGATTCCTTTCGGTGATTTGGACGCATTGAAAAATGCCATTACACCAAATACAGCTGCATTCCTGATCGAACCGATCCAGGGTGAAGCGGGAATCATCATGCCTCCAAAAGGTTTCTTGAAAGCAGCGAGAGAACTTTGCCGCGAAAATAATGTTCTTTTCATTGCAGATGAAATCCAATGTGGCCTTGCACGTACAGGCAAAATGTTTGCCTGCGAATGGGAAGATGTAGATCCGGATATGTATATCCTAGGCAAAGCACTGGGCGGCGGAGTATTCCCAATCTCATGTGTCGTAGCCGACAAATCCGTGTTGGGTGTATTCAATCCTGGGTCACACGGTTCCACTTTCGGCGGAAACCCGCTTGCTTGTGCAGTTTCAGTTGCTTCTTTGGAAGTATTGCTTGATGAAAAGCTTTCAGAGCGCTCTCAGGAACTGGGCGAATACTTCATGGAGAAATTGCGTGAAATCGATCATCCTTCTATTAAAGAAGTCAGAGGCCGTGGATTGTTCATCGGTATGGAGTTGACTGAAGCTGCAAGACCGTACTGCGAACAATTAAAAGAATTAGGCCTTTTGTGCAAGGAAACGCATGATACGGTAATCCGCTTTGCTCCGCCATTAATCATTACAAAAGAAGAACTTGATTGGGCGATCGAACGCATTCAAAAAGTATTCTCTAAATAGCATTCACGTGGCACATAAATATTGACATGTGTTACACTAGATTCTGAGTAATTACTAAATAAAAAGAGGCGAACTAATACAATGGCTGAAAACTTGAACTTGTTGACGTCTACGCAGAATGTTATTAAAACTGCATTGGATAAGCTTGGATACGAAGATGCGATGTACGAACTTCTTAAAGAACCGATGCGGATTTTGGAAGTGCGCATTCCGGTGCGAATGGATGACGGAAAAACAAAAGTCTTTACAGGTTACCGTGCTCAACACAGTGACGCGGTCGGCCCAACAAAAGGTGGAGTCCGTTTTCATCCGGATGTAAATCGTGATGAAGTTATTGCTTTATCAATGTGGATGACATTAAAATGTGGGATTGTGGAATTGCCTTACGGCGGAGCAAAAGGCGGCATCATCTGCGACCCGCGCGAAATGTCCATGCATGAAATTGAAAAATTGAGTCGTGGATATGTCCGTGCAATCAGTCAGATTGTTGGACCGAACAAAGACATTCCAGCACCAGATGTGTTTACAAACTCACAGATTATGGCCTGGATGTACGATGAATACAGCAAAATTGATGAATTCAACTCTCCAGGCTTTATCACAGGTAAACCGATTGTTCTTGGTGGATCTCAAGGCCGCGACAAAGCAACAGCTCAAGGAGTGACCATCTGTATTAATGAAGCCGCTAAAAAACGCGGTCTGGATATGCAGGGTGCACGCGTTGTTATTCAAGGTTTCGGTAATGCGGGAAGCTTCCTGGCGAAATTCCTTCATGACGCTGGAGCAAAAGTAGTCGGCATTTCAGATGCTTACGGTGCTCTTCACGATCCAGAAGGTTTGGACATTGATTACCTATTGGACCGCCGTGACAGTTTTGGAACAGTTACGACTTTGTTCGACAATACCATTACAAACAAAGAGCTCTTTGAATTGGACTGTGATATCCTGGTACCTGCCGCAATTGCAAATCAGATTACGGAAGAAAATGCCAATAATATCAAAGCTTCCATCATAGTTGAAGCTGCAAACGGTCCGACTACCGCTGAAGCCACTAGAATGCTCACAGCTCGTGGAATCCTTTTGGTGCCTGACGTTCTCGCAAGCGCTGGTGGAGTTACGGTTTCTTACTTTGAATGGGTGCAGAATAACCAAGGTTATTATTGGACGCAGGAAGAAGTGGACGAAAGACTCAACAAAAAATTGGTTGATGCATTTGAAAATGTCTATAATGTTGCCACTACACGCAATATCGATATGCGTTTGGCAGCCTATATGGTCGGCGCCCGTAGAACTGCTGAAGCTTCACGCTTCCGTGGATGGGTATAAGACACCAATAAAAAACCGCCTGGATTCCAATCCAGGCGGTTTTTTTGTCTCAATCTTTTGCTTTTTGATTTGAGAAACTACATAATATAACCTGAATAGAGGAGGATGATTGGATGAATGCATTTTCATTTTACAACCCGGTAAAACTTATTTTCGGTAAAGGCCAGCTTCAGGCGGCCAAGAAAGAATTGCCGAAATTCGGTAAAAAAGTATTGCTAGTATATGGTGGCGGCAGCATCAAGAAGAATGGCCTTTACGACGAAGTCATTCAAATGTTGTCAGAAGCTGAGCTTGAAGTTTTCGAGCTTTCCGGAGTAGAACCGAACCCACGGATTTCAACTGCCAGAAAAGGCATCGAAATCTGTAAAAAAGAAGGCATTGAGATGATTTTAGCAGTAGGTGGCGGTTCAGTCATCGATTGCACCAAGCTCATCGCCTGTGGCGCCAAGTATGACGGAGACGCTTGGGATTTCGTTTCCCGTAAAGCACAGCCGAAAGAAGCTTTGCCTTTTGGAACAGTCTTGACGATCGCAGCAACGGGTTCTGAAATGAATGCCGGTTCTGTTATCACTAATGAAGAAACGCAAGAAAAATATGGATGGGGAAGCCCGTTGTCATTCCCGCAATTCTCAATCCTGGATCCGACATATACATTGTCGGTACCGGAAAACCATACGGTCTACGGAATTGTCGACATGATGTCCCATATTTTCGAGCAATACTTCAACGATGCCAGCAACACGCCTGTCCAGGACCGGATGTGTGAAGGTGTTTTGAAAGCAGTCATCGAAACTGCACCAAAATTGATGGAAGATCTTCAAAGCTATGAACACCGTGAAACGATCTTGTTTGCCGGAACAATGGGATTGAACAAATTCCTTGAAATGGGCTATAGAGGTGACTGGGGTTCACATAATATCGAACACGCCGTGTCTGCCATCTATGATATTCCCCATGCAGGCGGATTGGCGATTCTCTTCCCGCAATGGATGCGCCATAATGTAAAAGTGAATCCTGCGCGTTTTGCTCAAATGGCAGTCCGTGTCTTTGACGTGGATCCAGAAGGCAAATCGGAAACGGATGTCGCCTACGAAGGCATCGATCGCCTGGTAGCGTTCTGGACGTCTCTAGGAGCGCCAACGCGTTTAGACTACTACGACATCGATGATTCGAAAATTGATGTGATGGTTGAAAAAGCCATGGTCTATGGTGAGTTCGGCAACTTTGCAAAATTGAAAGACGAAGACGTGAAACAAATCCTTCAAGCGTCTCTATAAGAAAAAGGCTCAGCATTTAGCGCTGAGCCTTTTTTCTTTGCTTATTTTTTTCCGAGTGATTCCGGACGGCTGCTCAGGTGTGTCCAATGGGTTTGGCCATCGTCTGCATCGAGAGATACGATGACGTCATCAACACTCGGCTGGCTGAGGATGATTTCCGCCAAGCGTTCCTGCAAAGCATCAGCCTCGGTTACATTTAAATTTGGATCAACTTCAATTTTGGTTTCAACGTGAAGAAATTCACCTTCTTTAACAACTTCCAGTTCTTTGATGTCCCGAACATCGGGATGGTCGCTAAGTATATGTGCAATATGATTAACCATCTGTTCGTCGGTTTCACCGATAGCTCCACGCGCGTTGTCCAGAAAAACTTTCCCGACGACATACAACATCATAAAGCCGATGGCGATAGAGGCTGCACCTTCGACTTGCAAAAAGCCGGTATAATGTGCGATCAATACAGCAACTAGAGCCAGCACGCCACCCGCGGTCGCGACCAAATCTTCCAGAAATACCAGCTTCGTTGCTGGCTTCGCTCGGTTCAAGTAGCTGAAACTTGTAGTCAATGGAGCCATTGCTCCACCTTTTATGCCGGCTTCATGAAGAATTTCCTTGCCGGCTTTATATAGAACGAAAAATTCCAGAATAATTGCAATGGATAAGACCACAACACTGATGATGAATCCTTCTGCTTGCACGGGCGAAGTCAATTGATGCCATCCTTCGACAATGGTTTCGTATGCCATGATGCCAACAATCAGTACGGCGCCCAGAAGAACGATATTCAATAGACGTCCAAAACCATTTGGGAATCGCTTGGTTGGTGCTTTCTTCGAGAGCGCTGAACCGATAAAGACGAAGTATTGGTTGGCTGCATCCCCGATAGAGTGCATCGTCTCCGCGAACATTGCGACGTTCCCGGTAAAGAAGAAGGCCACACCTTTCATAATGGCGATAAATGTATTGATGATAGCTGCAGTCAAAGACGGCTTATTGCCGTCTTTTAATAATCCAAAAAATTCTTTCATAAAAATTCCTCCTCAATTAAATCAGTTCAATTTCAACTTGCTTTACTTGTTCCATATCTGATATCTCTTGATACAGATCGATCGTGTCTTTTTCATGTGAAAAAGATATGCGAATCGATAGTTTATGGAAAGGATCAGGCTTATCCTTATCTGAATGAGTAATGGATATGCTTTCAATAAGCGATCCTCCTGCTTTTAATTCATTCAACACCTCCCGGATAGATGCGCGGTCAGCTACAGTCACCTTTAGGTTCGCTTCGACCATCTTCAGACGCTTTGGCCCGAATTTAAAGAGGAGGGGAGGCAAAACCTCTATTCCAATCAGTACGATTAAAACTGCAGTCATAGCTTCGATATAGAAGCCTGCCGCAACTGCAATCCCAATTCCGCCGGCCCCCCAGATCATAGCCGCTGTCGTCAATCCCGAAATGGAATCATTGCCACGCTTTAAAATCACTCCGGCCCCCAAAAAACCGATGCCCGAAACAATCTGCGCGGCAAGGCGCAGCGGATCCATCGTGATATTAACATTATCATACTCGCTGCCTTGCGCAATATAAGCAGATTCAATCGAGATGATAGTCAACAGACAACTGAACGTTGAAATGACGATGCTCGTCTTTAGCCCAACCGGCTTCCTTTTTAATTCCCTTTCCACTCCAATGATTAAACTTAAAAGGGCAGCGATAAGAAGTTTAAAGAAAGTTTCAAATGAGGAAATTTGCAATGCGCTGAAAAACTCCATATCGATAACCTCCCTTTTTTGAACTTGTATTGATTCTCCGGGCTGATAGTGGCAAACTTATAACGTGCGTTGTCGGTAAGATTGCAGCAGAAGAAGAGGTGTTTGAATGGAAAAACCGGCTATCCATCCGTATATCCCTATTATAGTAGGAGTTTTCTCAGTAGCATTGTCAGCTATTTTTGTTAAGATGACTTCTGCTGATTCGGGAGTAACGGCTTTTTATCGTATGCTATTTTCAGTGTTGATTATGAGTCCGGTCTTCTTCCTGAAATATACCCATGAAATCAAAAAGCTAAGCAAAAGGGATTGGCTCTTCACTTCGGTAGCGGGAGTATTTTTAGCGTTTCATTTTATTTTATGGTTTGAATCCCTTAATTATACATCAGTGGCCAGTTCAACGGTGCTTGTAACGCTACAGCCGTTGTTCGCATTTGCGGGTACATACTTCTTCTTTAAAGAGAAACTCTCTATTAAAACGCTGGTCGCAGGAGCTATTGCAATTTTAGGGAGTGTATTGATTGGTTATGGAGATTTCAAAGTCAGTGGAAGTGCTCTTTATGGAGATATGCTGGCTTTGATCGCCTGCGCATTGATCACAGCTTATCTATTGTTCGGACAGGATGTTAGAAAGAGATTATCCTTGGTGACCTATACATTTGTGGTTTACGGAATCAGCACCATAACGTTATTCTTCTATATTGTATTTAAAGGAGAATCCTTTGGTCCTTATCCGGCTTCTGAATGGATGTGGTTTTTGTTATTGGCGCTTATTCCAAATTTGCTTGGGCACACATTATTCAACTGGGCTTTGAAGTGGGTGAGCACTAATGTCATTTCAATAGCGATTCTTTTTGAGCCGGTAGGGGCTGCTATACTAGCGTACTATATACTTGGTGAGTATTTGAGCATCTCTCAAATTGTCGGGGGAAGTGTTGTTCTGGCAGGGATTACACTGTTTGTTGCAGACTATCAAAAAATTAAAATGTACTTATTTAGAATAAAGGCTTGATTTTTAGCGCGTGGCGGTTTATATTTATATATGTCCTTAAGACAACTCGGAAAAATATTTTGAAATAGTATTGACAACGAGATTGGAACAGGGTATATTAATAAAGTCGCCAATGAGCGCGACACTTTGAACCTTGAAAACTGAACAGCAAAACGTCAACAAACAGCAACGGCCGCGCAAAACGGCCCGCGCAAATCTACTGATCAGCTTATGCAGATCACAAGCGAACCGTGCGTCTTCGGACGGCGGTACGCCAGCAAGTCAAAGAGCAGTCAAATGTTCTCTATAATGGAGAGTTTGATCCTGGCTCAGGACGAACGCTGGCGGCGTGCCTAATACATGCAAGTCGAGCGGAACACTTGGAGCTTGCTCCAAGCGTTCAGCGGCGGACGGGTGAGTAACACGTGGGCAACCTGCCCTGCAGATCGGGATAACTCCGGGAAACCGGTGCTAATACCGAATAGTTTGCGGCCTCTCCTGAGGCTGCACGGAAAGACGGTTTCGGCTGTCACTGCAGGATGGGCCCGCGGCGCATTAGCTAGTTGGTGGGGTAATGGCCCACCAAGGCGACGATGCGTAGCCGACCTGAGAGGGTGATCGGCCACACTGGGACTGAGACACGGCCCAGACTCCTACGGGAGGCAGCAGTAGGGAATCTTCCGCAATGGACGAAAGTCTGACGGAGCAACGCCGCGTGAGTGACGAAGGTTTTCGGATCGTAAAACTCTGTTGTGAGGGAAGAACACGTGCCAACTAACTACTGGCATTTTGACGGTACCTCACCAGAAAGCCACGGCTAACTACGTGCCAGCAGCCGCGGTAATACGTAGGTGGCAAGCGTTGTCCGGAATTATTGGGCGTAAAGCGCGCGCAGGCGGTCCTTTAAGTCTGATGTGAAAGCCCACGGCTCAACCGTGGAGGGTCATTGGAAACTGGAGGACTTGAGTGCAGAAGAGGAAAGTGGAATTCCATGTGTAGCGGTGAAATGCGTAGAGATGTGGAGGAACACCAGTGGCGAAGGCGACTTTCTGGTCTGTAACTGACGCTGAGGCGCGAAAGCGTGGGGAGCAAACAGGATTAGATACCCTGGTAGTCCACGCCGTAAACGATGAGTGCTAAGTGTTAGGGGGTTTCCGCCCCTTAGTGCTGCAGCTAACGCATTAAGCACTCCGCCTGGGGAGTACGGCCGCAAGGCTGAAACTCAAAGGAATTGACGGGGGCCCGCACAAGCGGTGGAGCATGTGGTTTAATTCGAAGCAACGCGAAGAACCTTACCAGGTCTTGACATCCCGCTGCCCGGTGTAGAGATACGCCTTTCCCTTCGGGGACAGCGGTGACAGGTGGTGCATGGTTGTCGTCAGCTCGTGTCGTGAGATGTTGGGTTAAGTCCCGCAACGAGCGCAACCCTTGATCTTAGTTGCCAGCATTCAGTTGGGCACTCTAAGGTGACTGCCGGTGACAAACCGGAGGAAGGTGGGGATGACGTCAAATCATCATGCCCCTTATGACCTGGGCTACACACGTGCTACAATGGACGGTACAAAGGGCTGCCAACCCGCGAGGGGGAGCCAATCCCAGAAAACCGTTCTCAGTTCGGATTGCAGGCTGCAACTCGCCTGCATGAAGCCGGAATCGCTAGTAATCGTGGATCAGCATGCCACGGTGAATACGTTCCCGGGCCTTGTACACACCGCCCGTCACACCACGAGAGTTTGTAACACCCGAAGTCGGTGAGGTAACCACTTGTGGAGCCAGCCGCCGAAGGTGGGACGGATGATTGGGGTGAAGTCGTAACAAGGTAGCCGTATCGGAAGGTGCGGCTGGATCACCTCCTTTCTAAGGATAAATTCGGAACCGGAGCATTGCGCTTCCGGGGTTGACGTTTTGCGTTCAGTTTTGAAGGTTCACCTTCAGGCGGCAACGCCTTTTTGTGATTCTTTCAACACTTGTTCTTTGAAAACTGGATAAAACGACATTGAAACATATATGCAAGCAATTCATGTACGCGTGGCTTTCGAGCCACAACTTTTTAATTGACCATTGGTTAAGTTAGAAAGGGCGCACGGTGGATGCCTTGGCACTAGGAGCCGAAGAAGGACGGCACTAACACCGATATGCTTCGGGGAGCTGTAAGTGAGCTGTGATCCGGAGATTTCCGAATGGGGGAACCCGCTGCCTTTAATCGGGCAGTATCCATGTGTGAATTGATAGCACATGAGAAGGCAGACCCAGGGAACTGAAACATCTAAGTACCTGGAGGAAGAGAAAGCAAATGCGATTCCCTGAGTAGCGGCGAGCGAAACGGGATCAGCCCAAACCAAGAGGCTTGCCTCTTGGGGTTGTAGGACACTCTATACGGAGTTACAAAAGGAAGGATTAGGCGAAGCGACCTGGAACGGTCCGCCGCAGCGGGTAACAGCCCCGTAGCCGAAAACCCTTCCCCTCCAGAGTGGATCCTGAGTACGGCGGAACACGTGAAATTCCGTCGGAATCCGGGAGGACCATCTCCCAAGGCTAAATACTTCCTAGTGACCGATAGTGAACCAGTACCGTGAGGGAAAGGTGAAAAGCACCCCGGAAGGGGAGTGAAATAGATCCTGAAACCGTGTGCCTACAAGTAGTCAAAGCCCGTTAATGGGTGATGGCGTGCCTTTTGTAGAATGAACCGGCGAGTTACGATTGCATGCAAGGTTAAGCTGAGAAGGCGGAGCCGCAGCGAAAGCGAGTCTGAATAGGGCGACGAAGTATGCAGTTGTAGACCCGAAACCAGGTGATCTACCCATGTCCAGGGTGAAGGTAAGGTAACACTTACTGGAGGCCCGAACCCACGCACGTTGAAAAGTGCGGGGATGAGGTGTGGGTAGCGGAGAAATTCCAATCGAACCTGGAGATAGCTGGTTCTCTCCGAAATAGCTTTAGGGCTAGCCTCAAGATTGAGAATCCTGGAGGTAGAGCACTGTTTGGACTAGGGGCCCATCCCGGGTTACCGAATTCAGACAAACTCCGAATGCCAGTGATTTATGCTTGGGAGTCAGACTGCGAGTGATAAGATCCGTAGTCAAGAGGGAAACAGCCCAGACCACCAGCTAAGGTCCCCAAATATCCGTTAAGTGGAAAAGGATGTGGCGTTGCTTAGACAACCAGGATGTTGGCTTAGAAGCAGCCATCATTTAAAGAGTGCGTAATAGCTCACTGGTCGAGTGACACTGCGCCGAAAATGTACCGGGGCTAAACGGATTACCGAAGCTGTGGATGGACATCGTAGATGTCCGTGGTAGGAGAGCGTTCTAAGGGCGTTGAAGTCAGACCGCAAGGACTGGTGGAGCGCTTAGAAGTGAGAATGCCGGTATGAGTAACGAAAGACGGGTGAGAATCCCGTCCACCGAATGCCCAAGGTTTCCTGAGGAAGGCTCGTCCGCTCAGGGTTAGTCGGGACCTAAGTCGAGGCCGATAGGCGTAGACGATGGACAACAGGTTGATATTCCTGTACCACCTCCCCGCCGTTTGAGCAATGGGGGGACGCAGAAGGATAAGGAGAGCGTGCCGTTGGTTGTGCACGTCCAAGCAGTGAGGCGTGGAATGAGGCAAATCCCATTCCTGATACGTTGAGCTGTGATGGCGAGAGGCCTAGCCTCGGAGTCCCTGATTTCACACTGCCAAGAAAAGCCTCTAGCGAGGCGGGAGGTGCCCGTACCGCAAACCGACACAGGTAGGCGAGAAGAGAATTCTAAGGTGAGCGAGTGAACTCTCGTTAAGGAACTCGGCAAAATGACCCCGTAACTTCGGGAGAAGGGGTGCTCTGGTAGGGTGTATAGCCCGAGAGAGCCGCAGTGAATAGGCCCAGGCGACTGTTTAGCAAAAACACAGGTCTCTGCAAAACCGTAAGGTGACGTATAGGGGCTGACGCCTGCCCGGTGCTGGAAGGTTAAGGGGAGTGCTTAGCGCAAGCGAAGGTGCGAACTGAAGCCCCAGTAAACGGCGGCCGTAACTATAACGGTCCTAAGGTAGCGAAATTCCTTGTCGGGTAAGTTCCGACCCGCACGAAAGGCGTAACGATCTGGGCACTGTCTCAACGAGAGACTCGGTGAAATTATAGTACCTGTGAAGATGCAGGTTACCCGCGACAGGACGGAAAGACCCCGTGGAGCTTTACTGTAGCCTGATATTGAATTTTGGTGCAACTTGTACAGGATAGGTAGGAGCCTTTGAGCCCGGAGCGCCAGCTTCGGGGGAGGCGTCAGTGGGATACTACCCTGGTTGTATTGAAATTCTAACCCACACCCCTGATCGGGGTGGGAGACAGTGTCAGGCGGGCAGTTTGACTGGGGCGGTCGCCTCCTAAAGAGTAACGGAGGCGCCCAAAGGTTCCCTCAGAATGGTTGGAAATCATTCGCAGAGTGTAAAGGCAGAAGGGAGCTTGACTGCGAGACGTACAGGTCGAGCAGGGTCGAAAGACGGGCTTAGTGATCCGGTGGTTCCGCATGGAAGGGCCATCGCTCAACGGATAAAAGCTACCCCGGGGATAACAGGCTTATCTCCCCCAAGAGTCCACATCGACGGGGAGGTTTGGCACCTCGATGTCGGCTCATCGCATCCTGGGGCTGTAGTCGGTCCCAAGGGTTGGGCTGTTCGCCCATTAAAGCGGTACGCGAGCTGGGTTCAGAACGTCGTGAGACAGTTCGGTCCCTATCCGTCGCGGGCGCAGGAAATTTGAGAGGAGCTGTCCTTAGTACGAGAGGACCGGGATGGACACACCGCTGGTGTACCAGTTGTTCTGCCAAGGGCATCGCTGGGTAGCTATGTGTGGCCGGGATAAGTGCTGAAAGCATCTAAGCACGAAGCCCCCCTCAAGATGAGATTTCCCATTGCGCAAGCAAGTAAGATCCCTCAAAGACGATGAGGTAGATAGGTTCGAGGTGGAAGCGTGGCGACACGTGCAGCTGACGAATACTAATCGATCGAGGACTTAACCAAACAACCGTACGGATTCTTGCATGGAATCAATGTCGTGTATCCAGTTTTGAAGGAACAAGAAAAGTTTTTGGAAAAAAAGCTTGAAAAAACCACTTAGCATGGTATAATGAATCTTGTCTTTCAAAATCAAATAGTCCAGTGATGATGGCAAAGAGGCCACACCCGTTCCCATCCCGAACACGGCAGTTAAGCTCTTTTGCGCCGATGGTAGTTGGGGGTCTCCCCCTGTGAGAGTAGGGCGTCGCTGGGCAATACATATCGGAGGATTAGCTCAGCTGGGAGAGCATCTGCCTTACAAGCAGAGGGTCGGCGGTTCGATCCCGTCATCCTCCACCATTTTTTCTCTTTCGCCGGAGTAGCTCAACTGGTAGAGCAACTGACTTGTAATCAGTAGGTTGAGGGTTCAAGTCCTTTCTCCGGCACCACTCATGCAAATGAGCCATTAGCTCAGCTGGTAGAGCATCTGACTTTTAATCAGAGGGTCGAAGGTTCGAATCCTTCATGGCTCACCATTTTAATTTCATAATTGCCACGCGGGTGTGGCGGAACTGGCAGACGCACTAGACTTAGGATCTAGCGCCTTCGGGCGTGGGGGTTCGACTCCCTTCACCCGCACCATTTTTGCGGAAGTAGTTCAGTGGTAGAACGCCACCTTGCCAAGGTGGAGGTCGCGAGTTCGAACCTCGTCTTCCGCTCCAATTTTTTTTGCACACTATGCCGACCCTTAGCCGGGGTGGCGGAACTGGCAGACGCACAGGACTTAAAATCCTGCGGTAGGTGACTACCGTACCGGTTCGATTCCGGTCCTCGGCACCATTTATGCAAACCAAATGAATACTTTTTATGCGCCCGTAGCTCAATTGGATAGAGTACTTGACTACGAATCAAGCGGTTAGAGGTTCGAGTCCTCTCGGGCGCACCATATTTTTTACACTCAGCAACTCAAGTTCGGGAAGTAGCTCAGCTTGGTAGAGCACTTGGTTTGGGACCAAGGGGTCGCAGGTTCGAATCCTGTCTTCCCGACCAAACAATGGGGCCTTAGCTCAGCTGGGAGAGCGCCTGCCTTGCACGCAGGAGGTCAGCGGTTCGATCCCGCTAGGCTCCACCAACTATAATATTAAAGATCCTGGCGGCGTAGCTCAGCTGGCTAGAGCGTACGGTTCATACCCGTAAGGTCGTGGGTTCGACTCCCTCTGCCGCCACTTTTTTAGGACCTTTAGCTCAGTTGGTTAGAGCAGACGGCTCATAACCGTCCGGTCGCAGGTTCGAGTCCTGCAAGGTCCACCATTTATCTATTATCACGGAGGAATACCCAAGTTTGGCTGAAGGGATCGGTCTTGAAAACCGACAGGGGAGTCAAATCCCGCGGGGGTTCGAATCCCTCTTCCTCCTCCATATTCTTAAAATGTGTGGACAATTTATTTTAAAGATCTTGTTAGAAATCACTAACTATATTATTGTCGCGGGGTGGAGCAGTTCGGTAGCTCGTTGGGCTCATAACCCAAAGGTCGCAGGTTCAAATCCTGCCCCCGCAACCAAATGGTCCCGTGGTGTAGCGGTTAACATGCCTGCCTGTCACGCAGGAGATCGCCGGTTCGATCCCGGTCGGGACCGCCATTTTTATGTAACAAAGTGGGTCAGTAGCTCAGTCGGTAGAGCATTAGATTGAAGCTCTAAGTGTCGGCGGTTCGATTCCGTCCTGACCCACCATTTTTGCGGGTGTAGTTTAGTGGTAAAACCTCAGCCTTCCAAGCTGATGATGGGGGTTCGATTCCCCCCACCCGCTCCATATTTTATACATATGGGCCTATAGCTCAGCTGGTTAGAGCGCACGCCTGATAAGCGTGAGGTCGATGGTTCGAGTCCATTTAGGCCCACCATTCCGAAGTAGCTCAGTGGTAGAGCACCGCACTGTTAATGCGATGGTCGTAGGTTCGAGTCCTACCTTCGGAGCCATACTGGGGAAGTACTCAAGTGGCTGAAGAGGCGCCCCTGCTAAGGGTGTAGGTCGGGCAACCGGCGCGAGGGTTCAAATCCCTCCTTCTCCGCCAGTATTAGGCCCCTTGGTCAAGCGGTTAAGACACCGCCCTTTCACGGCGGTAACACGGGTTCGAATCCCGTAGGGGTCATTATAAAAAAAGTGTCATGCATTTAATTGCATGACACTTTTTTTCGTTTTGCTGGAAATGTAACTGTGGAGTATCATTCCAAGCATCACCAGTAGTATACCGAATAACGATAAGCCTGAAGGAAGGGCAATAGATAAAAAAAGGATTTCTCCTGCTAAGGCAAACAAAACTTCCATCGATTGTGTGGCTTCCACGGCGCCTAACTTTTGCATGTTTCCTCTAACCAAATCCGTTGCTTTAAAGAAAAGTACGGTGGCGATAACGCCTGAACTGATTGCGACAATTAAGGTTTGAAGACTTTGCGAAGCAGTAGGATAACCGGCAGTAATCAAGCCATATAACGATAGCACCAGCCAAAAAGGCAGACTTGCTAACGTCATCCCTAAAACCCGCTGGTAGGCATCCAGTCTGCCTCCGCAGATATCCATCATTTTTCTGTTGCCGAGTGGATATGCGATAGCAGCGATGACAACGGGAATAAAACCCAACCATAAAGTTGTTAAAGAAACGTCGTTTACTATATGTTGTAGCTGCATGAGACTGATGCCAGCCAATATGATAGAAGAGATCAACAAGCCTCTTAATGGGATTTTCCCTCGTATCTGCACTATTTCTTTTTTGCTATGTATGGTAATTAAAAATAGTGGGGCAAGCAAAGTACCCGCAATAATAGTGATTTGCCATGTTCCTGCAATCAGCCAGCCTGGAGAATAGGCAGCGGCAAAACAGAGGGGTGCGTAGAATAAACCAAATCCGACAAAGCTCCATACTATCCAAGCTCTTTTATTTTTGTTCATTTCCTGTAATAAGGGCTTCAGGTTCTTACGGGACAGAACAATGATCAGCAAAAAGGGAATCATGAAGAAGTAGCGGAGGGAAGCGCTCCAAATCCAGCTTCCACCGCCAGCCTCCATGGCGGCGTTCAGTACAAAAGTAAAGGCAAAGAAAAATGCGGCGAAAATGCCGATGACGATGGGTTTCACTTTTTAACCTCCTGTGATGAAAGCATGTAAATTATCTATCTACTATATCGCATGCTTATGACTTCTTGAAAGTGTTATTTTGACAGACAAAAAGGGATTTCCCGTGGGAATCCCTTTTTGTCTGTATTTTGTTATAGAAGATAATCAAGCAATAAACCAATCCCGAGTAAGAAAGCGACAAAGGTATTTGTTTTTCCTGTATCTTTCATCGCAGGCATTACTTTTAAAGGTTCAGTATAGCGTTTAAATATCTGAACAACTTTGATGGGTTTTAAAACGCTTAGGAAGACCAGTAAAGCCCAAGGCGTCAGCATTCCTGCAATGACTAGCACAACAATCCATGCATAGGCCAGGATGAAGAAAGACATCAAAATGTTGACGGCTGCCGGTCTTCTGACTAAAATCGCTAGCGTTTTACGGCCGCTTTCCTCATCTCCGACAATGTCACGGATGTTATTGGACATCATAATGGCTGCCACGAGCAATGTGCTCGGTACAGCAAGCAATGATGCTTCCAAAGTGACCGTTCCAGTTTGGATGTAGAAGGCAATGATGACAATCAGGTAACCCATGACCACTCCGGAGAAGAGCTCACCAAAAGGGGTGTAAGCGATCGGATAGGGGCCGCCAGTATAAAGGTAACCAATCATCATTGCAACTGCACCAACGATCAAAAGCCACCAGCTGGTTTGTGAACAAATATAAATCCCGATGACCGCAGCGATTCCATAGAATACTAAAGCCAAAGCTAAAACGGTTTTTGGTTTGACTCCGTTTCGAACGATTGCGCCGCCGATGCCAACTGAATTTTCATTATCCAAGCCTCTGGCAAAATCATAATACTCGTTGAACATGTTAGTGGCTGCCTGAATCAATAAACTTGCGATGAGCATGGCCAGAAACAACGTCCAGTTGATGGAGGAATGGTTTAAGGCAATCATCGTTCCCAAGAAAACGGGAGCGAAGGATGCGGTTAAAGTATGCGGCCGGGTCAGCTGCCACCATACGCGCCAACCGCTGTCCGCTTGCAGTGAATGTGTCATATCTATCTCTCCTTTAATTCTTTCCACTCTTCATTGTACTTCAAAATAGGAGGGAATACAGCAAATGATGTGCTGATTTTAGCAGAAAAGAGTATGATAGAAGGTAGAGATTAAAAGAAGAACAGTTAGTGGAATAAACGAGACGCTTGTCTTAAAACGGAGGTAATGAGGTGAATTCAGAATCGTCTTCATCGACCCAGCAATTTGCGGCTGGCCCATACGAAGGCTACCGCTTTTATACCGAAACAATCGAAGTAGCACGCATGTCCGCATTGGCATTTTTTGAAGCGGGTGGCGATGACCACGCGGGAAAACGCATGTATTGGCAAAACCGCGAAAAGACGTTTACATTAGTTGGAATTGGCCATGCCCATGTCCTTTCTACAGACAAGGCAACGGGACGATTCGAGAAAATAAAAGAAGACTGGAAAAGTCTTTGCCGGCAAATCGTCAATGAAGAAAGTTCTGTTCAGCCTGTCCTCTTTGGCGGTTTTTCATTTGACCCTTTGAATAATAAGCCGAGTGAATGGACAAAATTTCCGCAGGCTTATTTTGCGGTGCCGACTTTTCAGTTGATTTTAAAAGGGGAGCAGGCTTTTGTCAGCATCCATTTAATTACGGAGAAGCAAGAAAGTTTCGATCAGTTTGATGCGATGCGCAAGGAACGGGACAAATTGATTCATGCGGCTCAAGTATCTGAAGTGGATAAATACGATAAACCACAGGCAACCGGCCGAATAGAATTGAGAAAACAAGAGTATTTGGATTCTATTCAGCAGGTTACGGATATTATCAACGCTGAAAAAGTGGAGAAAGTTGTTATTGCCCGCACACTGAAGCTGGAATATGAACACAAGCTTTCTCCGGCTTCTGCATTGTACCAGGTTTCCAATGAACAGCCTGAAAGCTTCCTGTTCGGTTTGGAAGCGGAAGAGCAGTTTTTCTTTGGTGCGACTCCGGAGCGTTTGGTGAAAGTGGAAGAACGAAAAGCACTTTCGACCTGTTTGGCAGGTTCCACTCCCCGAGGGAAAACTGTTGAGAAGGATACTGAACTTGGTGAGGAATTGCTGAAAGATCCAAAAAATCGGGCGGAGCATCAATATGTAGTGAAGATGATCAGTGAAGTATTTGAAGCAAACTGTAGCCGAACTATCGTTCCAAAGTTGCCGAAATTAATGAAAATCAGGGACATTCAGCATTTGTATACACCGGTGGAAGGCGATTTGAATCCAGGCGCCACTTTGTTTGATTTGGTAGAAGTTCTTCATCCGACACCCGCACTCGGCGGAGAGCCAAAACTGGAGGCCATGGAGATGATCCGGGAATATGAAGCGATGAACCGGGGGTATTATGCAGCTCCAATCGGCTGGATTGATGCTAAAGGCAACGGTGAATTTGCTGTTGCAATCCGTTCGGCTTTATTGGATGGCGATAGAGCTTATTTATATGCAGGCGGCGGAATTGTTTCAGATTCCACGCCTGAATCAGAGTATGACGAGACATGGGTTAAATTCAGACCGATGCTTCGGGCATTGGGAGGTCAATTGAGTGACGAGTCGTAAAGCGTTAACAGAATATGTATCTGCATTTACCCATTCGCTTGTGGAACTCGGAGTGGCGGATGCAGTCATCAGTCCGGGATCCCGTTCTACCCCGCTTGCCTACGCTTGCATGAAGCAGGAAGGGCTGTCGGTCTACCGGCAGATCGACGAGCGCTCAGCGGCTTATTTTGCGCTGGGCATGGCGAAGGCTTCCGGCAAACCGGTGATGCTGTTGTGTACATCGGGAACGGCAGCGGCCAATTATTTTCCGGCGATTGTTGAAGCGTATTATGCACGGGTGCCGCTGATTGTAGTGACGGCAGACCGTCCGCATGAGCTGCGGGAAGTCGGAGCGCCGCAAGCTATCAATCAAGTTAATTTATTTGGAGCGCATGTGAAATGGGCGACAGATCTGCCGATGCCGGAAACGGAAAACCAATTGGCTTTTCTGTCCCGCCATCTGCACCGCTCTGTCCAGAGTGCCAGCAGTGAACCAAAAGGGCCGGTGCATGTCAATGTGCCGTTCCGCGAACCGCTGCGCATTGATTTTGAGCAGGCTTATGAATCGTTTGGGGAAATTGCTCATTTTGGCGGAGAAATGGCGTTATCGCCTGCCAGCCGGGAATTTCTGCAGGATCTAGTGAAAAAAGAAAAAGGCCTGCTGATCGTCGGGGAAATGACTTCTGCGATGCCAGCTGAATTCTGGGATTTTATTCAACGGCTTGATTGGCCGGTATTGGCGGATCCTTTGTCGAATCTGCGGGGCAATGTCCCACCAGAAGCGAAGCATCTGGTCGTCGATTCCTATGATGCCTTACTGAAAAGTGAAGCATTTAAGGAAGGCGTAGTGCCTGAAGCGGTTATCCGTGTCGGGCCACAGCCGGTTTCAAAGCCCTTGACTTTGTTCTTGGCTGCAGTGAAGCCAGAAGTCTATGCAGTGTTTGATGAAAGTCCGATGCTGCGGGATGCCCAGTCGCTGGCGACGCATCACATTCAGTCTTCGGCGAATGCTTTATGGCAGCTGCCGTTGGGACAGAAAAAAGCGGGTTCTTACCGTGAAAAATGGTCGGCCGCTTCCGCTCTATACTGGGAAGTGGTCAATCGCCATTGCAGAAAAGAGCTGGATGAAGGTGTCTTGGCAAAAGTGTTTTTTGACAGATTGCAAGATTGCGATTTGATTGTCGGCAGCAGTATGCCGATCCGCGATGTTGATACTTTTTTCAAAGCGACCGAGCGGGATGTGATGATCTACGCAAACCGTGGTGCAAATGGCATTGACGGGGTCGTATCGACAGCATTTGGTGTCCAGGCCGCAAAACAGCGTCCTGCCTATCTGTTTATCGGCGATTTGTCGTTCCTGCATGATATGAATGGGTTGATTGCTTCTAAGATGCAGGCGACGGATCTGACGATTGTCATCATGAATAATGATGGCGGCGGTATTTTTTCTTACCTGCCTCAATCTCAGGAAGAGCGTTATTTTGAAGACTTGTTCGGCACGCCGACAGGGCTGACTTTTGGCGATGCTGCGAAAATGTATGATGCGCAGTATGCATCGGTGGAAACGGCAGAACAATTGGCGGATGTGTTGGATCAGCCAAAAGATAAAGCTGTAAGAATCATTGAAGTGTTTACAGATCGACAAAATAACGTCACGACACACCGCAAATTATGGAGCCGCTTTGACGAGGAGCTGGCAAAGCAATGAAGCTGGATGTCGATGGAGTGGGCTACCATGTAGAAATCTTTAATGAGGACAAACAGGAAACGATCGTCTTTCTGCACGGTTTTACCGGCAGCACGAAAACATGGCAACCGGTTATTGAGGGGTGGGGGGATGTTAGAATCGTCCTCATCGATTTGATTGGCCATGGCGAAACGGATTGTCCAGAATCGGTTGAGTGCTATTCGATGGACCGGCAGCTGAAAGATTTGGATGCGCTGTTCGGCCAATTGGATTTGGAAAAGGTGACGCTTGTCGGCTATTCGATGGGCGGGCGCGTGGCGCTCTCTTATGCCTGTAGTCTTCCGAATCGTATCAAAGGTTTGGTGCTTGAAAGTGCTTCTCCTGGTCTCCGGAGTAGAGCGGAGCAGCAGGAACGCCGAACGCGCGATGAAGGGCTGGCAGAACGGATTGTTGCCGGCGGGATAAGGAACTTTGTTGATAAATGGGAAAACATCTCTTTATTCGATAGCCAGAAATCCTTGCCGGAGCGAGTGAAACGAGCCGTACGTGATGAGCGGCTGTCGCAGAATCCGGTAGGTTTAGCAAACAGCCTGAAAGGCATGGGCACGGGTGCGCAGGATTCGTATTGGGAGCGGCTGGGAGAACTGACTATGCCGGTTTTACTGGTGACGGGGCAGTCGGATTTGAAGTTTGAAGCCATTGCCAAAAAGATGGCGGAGCTGATGCCGGACGCTGTTCACAAAACTATTGATGCAGGCCATGCGATACATGTGGAAAAACCTGTTGAATTTGCTACAATAGTAAGAGAGTATTCTAGTTTGAACTACCAAGGAGGAAAATCATGACACGCGAGTGGATTACAGAACGTACATATGAAGACATCAAGTATGAAATTTTCAGCGGCATTGCCAAAATCACCATCAACCGTCCGGAAGTGCGCAACGCATTCCGTCCGAAAACAGTTCACGAATTGATCGATGCATTTTCACGCGCACGCGATAACGCAGATGTAGGTGTCATTGTTTTGACTGGCGAAGGCGAAAAGGCTTTCTGTTCAGGCGGCGACCAATCCGTACGCGGACATGGCGGCTATGTTGGGGAAGATGAGATTCCGCGTTTGAATGTCCTAGACCTTCAGCGTTTGATCCGCGTCATTCCAAAACCCGTCATCGCCATGGTTGCGGGTTATGCAATCGGCGGCGGACACGTTTTGCATGTCGTTTGTGACTTGACGATTGCAGCTGACAACGCACGTTTCGGACAAACAGGACCGCGCGTCGGTTCGTTTGATGCAGGCTATGGTTCAGGTTACTTGGCACGCATCATCGGGCATAAGAAAGCGCGTGAAATCTGGTACCTATGCCGTCAGTACGACGCGCAGGAAGCATTGGATATGGGCTTAGTCAACACAGTGGTTCCTCTTGAGCAGCTGGAAGACGAAACCGTTCAATGGTGCCAGGAAATGCTTGAAATGAGCCCGACTGCACTGCGTTTCGTCAAAGCGGCAATGAATGCCGATACGGACGGCCTTGCTGGATTGCAGCAGATGGCTGGAGACGCGACCCTATTGTATTACACAACGGATGAAGCAAAAGAAGGCCGTGATGCGTTCAAAGAAAAACGCAAACCGGACTTTGGCCAATTCCCGCGTTTCCCGTGATCATCGAATAATTGAAAGCTGTCCTCTCAGGGGACAGCTTTTTTTAGAGAAAGGATTTTTTACATGACGTATCCGAACTGGTTGAGCCAGCGGAGTTATTTGAGTGGAGACCGAATGGCCTTATCGTTCGAGGAGCAGCAATGGACATTTTCAGAAATCAATGACTTGGCGCTAGTCTATGCCGGAAAGTTGGCAGCGCTTGGCGTAAAGGCGGATTCCCGCGTGGCGATTTTGGCCAAATCCAATCCTGAGTTTGTTTTTGTCATGTATGGCTGCCTTCATTTAGGCTGTGAGATGGTCATGCTCAATGAACGGCTGGCGAAAGCTGAACTGGCGTATCAAATCGGTGATTCCGAAGTGGATCATATTTTGGCGGCTGATGTACTGAAGGAAAACCTGGAGTCTTCCGATATGATTCTCTTCAGTGAAATAGAGGCGGCAGCGCCGATTGAATTCGAGCCGCAAAAACAATGGCAGCTGGATCGCACCATTTCGATCATGTATACGTCCGGAACTACAGGAAATCCGAAAGGCGTCCGGCAGACAGCGGAAAACCATTTTTCGAGTGCTGTTTCTTCGGCGCTCAACATCGGCATTGCGCCTGACGATGTCTGGCTATGTTCAGTGCCGTTGTTTCATATCAGCGGCTTTTCGATCCTGATGCGCTCGCTGATCTATGGCATGGGTGTAAGGCTCTATGAGAAATTTGATGCCGCTCAAAGCGCTGAAGAAATCTGCAGTGGAACAGTGACGTACATGTCGATGGTCGGTGTCACGCTGGAACGCATACTGAGCAATATGGAAGGTGCGTCGATGCAGGCATCTCCCCGGTTCAAAGCAGCTCTGGCAGGAGGCGGCCCGATTCCGGTCGCTTACATCAAGCGCGCTAAAGAATGCGGTATTCCAGTTTTGCAGACTTATGGCATGACGGAAACTTCTTCGCAGACTACCACTTTACAAGCGGCAGACGCGGAACAGAAAATCGGTTCTTCCGGCAAGCCCTTGTTTTTATACCAGGTGAAAATAGATGGAACCGAAAAAGCTGGAGAAACAGGTGAAATTCTTATCCACGGCCCTCAAGTGACACCGGGTTACATCGGCAAATTCAAGGAGCGGGGCGTTCAGGAAGATGGCTGGCTCCATACGGGAGACGTCGGCTATTTGGATGGCGAAGGGTTTTTATTCGTCGTAGACCGCCGTTCGGATCTGATCGTTTCCGGTGGCGAAAATATTTATCCTGCTGAAATCGAGAAAGTATTGCTGGCCCATCCGGCAGTGCGTGAAGCAGGTGTCTGCGGTGCAGCAAGCGAAAAATGGGGAGAGGTTCCCGTGGCATTCGTGGTATTGAACGAAGAAGCGACCGCGGAGGAATTGCTGGCGTATTGCCGCGGACAGATTGCTTCCTACAAAGTGCCGAAAAGGCTGGCGTTTGTAGAAGCGTTGCCGCGCAATGCATCGAACAAGCTGTTGAGAAGAGAGCTGAGAACATGGCTGTGAAGCTCGTGGACATTCAATTGACAACAGTTCGGCAGCCCCTGAAGAATCCATTCAAGACGGTGCTGCAGCAGGTAGAAGAACGTGAAGTGATCGTAGTTGCGGTAACAGGCGACACGGGTCATGTCGGCTACGGGGAATGTGTGGCATTTGAAACGCCATGGTATACGGAAGAGACCATTACAGGCTGCCATTTTGTGCTGGAACAAGTGCTGGTGCCTTTGCTTGCGAATAAAACCATCGAAAATCCTCAGGGAGTCTGGGAGCTGTTCGGAGCGGTCAAAGGCAACCGGATGGCCAAAGCCGCAATTGAGATGGCGGTGTGGGATTTGTTTGCCAAGCAGCAAGAAATGCCATTGTGGAAGTTTGTCGGAGGCACAGGGGAACCGATTCCAGCAGGCGTCGTCGTAGCGGCCGATCTTTCAAAAATTGCGGAACAAGTGGCGCAGGCTGCTGAATCCGGCTACCGGCGGGTTAAGATAAAAATCGACCCTGACATGGATCCCGACTTGCTGAAATCGGTGGTTGCCGCTTATCCCGGACTGCAGTTTTTTGCAGACGCCAATGGCAGCTTCCAGGAACAGGGTGTTGAACGCTTAAAAGCATTTGACAGAGTCGGCTTCACGCTGATTGAACAGCCTTTTGGCGAGCGGCAATGGAATTTGTATGCGCTGGCGAAAAGAGAGTTGAACACCAAAATCTGCCTGGACGAAAGCATCGCCTGTGTGGAAGATGTGCAGCAGATGATCGACTCGCAAGCTGGTGATATCATCGTGCTGAAAATGAGCCGGTTAGGCGGATGGACCGAAACTTTGAAGGTGGTTAGATTGTGCCAGGCACATTCTATTGGCATGTGGGTCGGCGGGATGATTGAATTCGGCGTTTCCAAAGCCCATAATCTGGCCTTGGCGTCCATGCCTGGGATTGTCTATCCCGGCGATTTCTCAGCTTCCCGGCATTTCTGGGAAAAGGACATTATCGAACCGGAAATCATCGTGGAAAGCGGAGCAATTGTTTTGAGCGACCGGCCGGGAATTGGCTATAAAGTGGTCTGAATCGATTGGGATTCAGGCTTTTTTCATAAAATGAAATAAAGCTGGAATTTTTGTTTTCAGTAGAGAAGAATTGTGAGACAATGAATAAAAATTAACTCAGATGAATAACTATAAAATCCTCCAAGTGTTTCGTTTACACTGTGTAGCGTAGAGCCGTTTGCTCTTTGGCTCTTCTAATAACAGTGGGAAAGCACCTGTAAATTTAGTTTCCCATCCCATGGGTTTTAGTTTGCAGCTGTGAAAAAATGTCTTTATTAGCCAGATTTGCTGTTTGACCCGATACGGTATGAATAAACGCGAAGGAGGTGAGCCGGTGTTTTTGAAACGGATTAGTTTATTGAAAGAGGAAGTTGAGAATTTCAGGCAATATCCATTTTCCGTTCCTTCGATCGGCAATATGGAACAAGTGGATTTGAGCAATCCAATCACTTTTTTTGTGGGGGAAAACGGCTCGGGCAAGTCTACGCTCCTTGAGGCAATCGCGGATAAATGCGGTTTCAATACAGCCGGCGGCGGCCGCAGCAACACCTATGAAGTGCATGCGGCAAAAGCGGTGTTGGGTGATTACATCCGGCTTTCCTGGATGCCGAAAGTGACGAGCGGCTTCTTCATGCGGGCAGAATCATTTTACCATTTTGCCACTCATCTGGAAGATGTAGACGAAGATGGCTTTCAGTCCTATGGAGGCCGTTCTTTGCATGAACAATCGCATGGAGAGTCGTTCCTGTCCTTGTTCCTGAACCGCTTTAACGGACGTGCCCTGTACCTGCTGGATGAGCCGGAAGCGGCATTGTCACCTCAGCGGCAATTGACGTTTCTCAGGATATTGAAGGATTTGACCACCAAGGAGAATTGCCAGTTCATCATCGCGACCCATTCGCCGATTCTCCTTGGCTATCCGGACGCCCAAATTTTAAGTTTCGATAGAGGCACCATCAGCGAAATCGATTATGAAATGACAGACCATTACCGAATCACCAAATATTTTTTGGATCACCGGGAAAAGTTTTTGAAAGAGATACTGGAAGATTGACATGGAGCCGTATAATAAAGAAAAAGGAATCAGCGTATTTATTCTGACTGTAAATAAGGTGGGGTGGCATGTGAGGAATTCCGAGAAGGCGATCATAACAAACTTTGCTGTCGGTTTGCCGGAAAAGATGGCTTATGGAAACGGCAAGGAAATAGAAACAGCTATTCGAAAGCAACCGGTGCAGGAAGCGTATTTAACCAAGGACGGGTTTGAAGGGGATGGCGTGGCGGATTTAAAGCATCACGGAGGTCCGGAAAGAGCCGTGTGCATCTATCCTTATGAACATTATGCTTACTGGAATGACTCCTTTGATACCGAATTGCCCCGTGCTGCTTTTGGGGAAAACCTGACGGTGACGAATATGCTGGAGCGGAACATCTGCATTGGCGACATTTTCCAAATAGGTGAGGCGGTCATTCAAGTGACGCAAGGAAGAGTGCCTTGCAACGTCATCGATAGAAGGCTTGATATGAAGCCGTTATTGAAGCAGATGGTCAAGACCGGCTATACGGGCTATCTATGCAGGGTGTTGGAAGAAGGAATGGTCAGGGCCGATTCGACCATCCGTACTGTGGCGAAAGATCCTCAGCAAGTATCGGTTCTCTATGCTAATGAAGTGAACTACCACCGTCCGAAAGATATCGATGGAATCGTCAAAGTATTGGAAGCGGAAGAATTGGCCGATGAATGGCGGCAGTTTTTAACTAAGCGATTAATCAAATTGACAGCCGGCGGCTAATCCGGCTGTTTTATTAAAAAAAGCACTGCAGCAAAAATTCGCTGCAGTGCTTTTAATATGCTTTTCTTATTTCAAGATCGTTTCCAGCACCTGAAGGTTTTTTTCCATCAGGGTGAAGTAAGTTTCTTTATTGTCGATGTTTTCCTGTGTTAAAACACCGAGATTATGCATTTCAATCGCTTCAGCACCCACTTCGTTTTGGATGACTTCCGTCAGGTTTGACGAAACGTTCTGCTCAAAGACGATGTACTGCACATCTTTTTCTTTTGCCAGATCAACAATTTCCGTCAATTCTTTTTGTGAAGGCTCGTCCTGGCTGTTCAATCCGGCAATGGCCACTTGCTCAAAGCCGTAAGGTTCTGAAAGGTAGCTGAAAGCAGCGTGGGAAACGAAGAACGTATCCTTGCTGACGCGTTCAGACAAGTCCTCGAACGACCGGTCCAACATTTCCAGCTCTACAACCAATTCCGTGTAATTGCTTTCATAGGTTTCCGCATTTTCAGGATCAGCTTCCGTCAATGAAATCTTGATGGACTCTGCCAGTTTTTCACTCAACACCGGAGACATCCAGACATGCGGATCGGTTGAACCGTGGTCATGGCCATCGTGGCTCTCGCCTTCCTCAGCGTGAGCTTCTTCGCCATGGGCTTCATCATCATGTGATTCTTCTTCGTGGCCGTCTTCTTTATGGCGGAGTGCCGCTTCCAAGTCTTCATCTGAAATCTGGTCGGCAGTAGCGATAAATTCGACATTCTCGTCCTTCAGCGTGTTTTTGGCGCTGTCAATGAATCCTTCCAGGCCGAGGCCGATGGAGAACATCAGATCTGCATCGGCCAGCTTGATCATTTCCTGCTGCGTCGGTTCAAAGGTGTGTTCGTTTGAACCGGCAGGATAGATCGACTGCACATCGACCAAATCACCAGCGATGCGTTCCGTAAAATAAGTCAGTGGATAAACTGTCGTAAAGACCTGCAGCTTTTTCGGATCTTCGTCAACGCTTTGCGCTTCCTCACTTGTTTTTCCACAAGCGGCAAGTAATAATAATAAGGATACCAATACAAAAATCTTTTTCATGTTAACCCTCCAAAATGTAACGATTACGTTTTAATAACTATTAGAATACTACAGGATGCTCTTAAAAAACACAAGAAAAACCACCAATTATTTTTTTGGTGGCCATTCTTCCGGAACAAAATCGATTCCGCCTTTATGGAAAGGGTGGCAGCTTAAGATGCGCTTGGCTGCCAAATATCCGCCTTTCAGCGCGCCATGCTTTTCTACAGCTTCGATGCCGTAATGGGAGCAGGTCGGATAAAAACGGCAGCTTGGCGGAGACAAAGGCGAAATGAACCGCTGGTAAAAGCGGAAAAGCTTCAGTAAAACCGTCTTCATATTCATTCAGCTCTTTTCGCGGGAGATACTTCATATGTTTATTGTAAGGGCATTAGAGGTATAGATAAAGCATAAGAACTTATCAAACTAAATTGGAGAGTGAATGTAAATGTCAAACGAATTAAACCAGGAATTAAACGTACAGGTGGCTACATGGTCAGTAGCGTACACAAAATTACATAATTTTCATTGGTATGTAAAAGGGCCTTCGTTCTTTACATTGCATGTGAAATTCGAAGAACTATACAACGAAGCAACCCTTCATATGGATGAAATTGCCGAGCGCTTGCTGGCATTGGGCGGAAAACCTGTCGCTACAATGAAAGAGCAGTTGAAGCTATCCGTCATCGATGAAGCGAATAAAAAAGAAACAGCTGAAGAAATGGTTGATACCATTGTCAGCGACTACGATAAAATCATGAAATCCTTGAAAAAGGGCATGGAATTGGCCGCGAAAGACGGCGATGACATGACAGAAGACATGCTGAATGCCGTTCATCAAAACCTTGAAAAACATTCTTGGATGTTATCAGCATTCCTTGGTGAAAAGAAGTAAAATAGAAGGATACAAGCGTACACTGAAATTTAGTGTACGCTTTTCTTATGGCATCGAGGTGAAGGAATGCAGTATCAGGATCTGAACGGGTATCCGTGTGAATTATCATTCGAAAAACATACATTCCCTTTAAAAAGTCGGCACGTGCTGGTGATTTGCCGGTATCAGGGAGAATGGGTTCTGACGAGGCATAACAAACGTGGTCTGGAATTTCCCGGCGGCAAAGTGGAAACAGATGAAAGTTTACAGGAGGCTGCTATTCGGGAAGTCTATGAAGAAACAGGTGCTCGCGTAAAACAATTGGAATGGTTCGCTGAATATGTGGTTTATTCGGAAAAACCGTTTTGCAAAACCGTTTTTGTCGGGGCAGTGGACAAGGTGGACCCGATTCCGCTGCTTGAAACACAAGGAATCATTTTGCTGGAGGAATTAGAGTTGGACGGCAGATTCAGTTTTTTAATGAAAGATGCTGGAATGAGGAAAATAATAGAGAAGGTGAAGCAATTTGGAAAATGGGACGATTGAAACGAAAAAACCTTATCCTTCGCCGAATCCGCATGTCCGTTTGACGGAAATTGTTTATTGGTCGGAGGGATTGAGGGTGAAGGGCATGCTGGCAGAACCGAAAGAGCCAGGGAGCTATAGCGGCATCCTGTATTTGAGGGGCGGCATCCAGTCGATCGGAATGGTGCGCCCGGCAAGGATCGCCCAATTTGCAGTGCAGGGGTTTGTTGTATTTGCTCCGTATTACAGAGGCAATCGGGGCGGGGAAGGCCGCGATGAATTTGCCGGTGCGGACCGTTGGGATGCAGTCCATGCGGTCGACGTACTGAAGAAATACAGCAACGGGAACGTGCACCTGCTGGCGTTTTCAAGAGGAGGCATCATGGCGTTATGGACCGCAATCCTGCGTCAGGATATCACGTCGCTCGTCACATGGGCAGGAGTTACAGATACGGTGCTGACCTATAAAGAGCGTCCAGACATGCGGCGCATGATGAAACGGCTCTATGGTGGTACACCCAATACGGCATTAGTTGAATACGAAGAACGCAACCCACTGCTGCGGATCGACGAAAGCGATGCACCGGTTCTGATTATCCATGGATTGAAGGACGAAAATGTCTTTCCTGCTCAGGCCTATCTGCTGGAAGAAGCGCTGAAACTAAATGGCCAGGAGCACGAAACCTGGTACTTCCCGGAGTATACACATTTCTTTCCGCCGGCGGCCAACCGCAATACAGTTAAAGCGGTCTGTAAATGGATGAGAGATAGAGAAGCGTAAGAAATTCCTGCAAAGGGTCTTATTACGCTCCAACCAGTCTGCTGAAGGTTGCCCATCAGCACGCAAAAAAAGCCCATTCGGATTTTACTCCGAACGGGCTTTTATTAACGTGCTTATTTTTGAAGCGGTCCGCCATGTGTCGTGATTTCAGGAGAAACGGTACCGAACTTCTGGAAGTTTTTCTGGAATGCCTGTGCCAATGCCAATGCTTTTTGATCGTAAGCTTCTTTGTCAGCCCATGCATTGCGCGGGTTCAACACTTCTGTTGGAACGCCTGGTACTTCTACAGGAATCTCAAGGCCGAAGAATGATTCTTTTTCAGTCGGGACATTGTTCAATTCGCCTTTGATGGCAGCGCGAACCATTGTCCGTGTGTAAGAAAGCTTCATGCGGCTTCCGACTCCGTATACGCCGCCAGTCCAGCCGGTATTGACAAGGAACACCTGAACGCCGTGCTCATCAATTTTTTTGCCGAGCATTTCAGCATAGACTGTTGCGTGCAATGGAAGGAACGGTGAACCGAAGCACGTTGAGAACGTTGCTTCAGGAGATGTGATGCCGCGTTCCGTACCAGCCAATTTCGATGTGTAGCCACTTAGGAAATGGTACATTGCCTGCTCTTTCGTCAACTTGCTGATTGGAGGCAGAACGCCGAAAGCATCTGCTGTCAGGAAGACGATTGTTTTCGGATGACCTGCTACAGAAGGGTCTACAATATTATCAATTGCCTGCATCGGGTACGCAGCACGTGTGTTTTCAGTCAGTGAATCATCGTCATAATTCGGGATGCGTGTATCAGGATCCACTACGACGTTTTCAAGAACAGAACCGAAACGGATTGCGTCATAGATCTGTGGTTCGTTTTCACGGGATAGATTGATGGTTTTTGCATAGCAGCCGCCTTCGATATTAAAGACGCCGTTATCAGACCAGCCGTGCTCGTCATCACCGACCAGTTTACGGTCACCATCAGCCGACAAGGTCGTTTTGCCCGTACCGGACAAGCCGAAGAACAAGGTAACATCGCCATCTTGTCCAACATTAGCTGAACAGTGCATCGGAAGGATGCCTTTTTCAGGCAACAGGTAGTTCATGATCGAGAAGATGGATTTCTTCATCTCGCCGGCATATTCAGTTCCGCCGATCAAAATGATGCGTTTTTCCATTGACACGATGATGAATGTTTCAGAAGCGGTGCCATCAACAGCAGGATCTGCCTTGAATGTAGGGGCATAGACCACAGTGAATTGAGCTTCATGCACTTTCAATTCTTCAGCCGATGGGCGGATGAACAATTGGTGGGCAAACAGGTTATGCCACGCGTATTCAGTGATTGTTTGGATTGGCACACGTGATTCGTGGTCAGCTCCGGCAAATCCTTTGAAAACGTAAAGTGCATCTTTGTCTTTTAGGTGCTTGATAACTTTAGCGTATAGTTTTTCAAAAACTTCGCTTGAAATTGGACGGTTCACATTGCCCCAGTCGACTTTGTTTTTAGAACTTTCTTCTTCCACAATGTATTTGTCTTTCGGTGAGCGGCCAGTGTATTTCCCTGTCTCCGCTGCTACAGCGCCTTCCCGTGTCAGTACCGCTTCACCGCGGGATGTTGCTGCTTCCACTAATTGTGGCACTGATAATTGAACATGTACATTTTGGCCAGTTAAAAGGTCCTTCAAATCGTTTGCAAAGTTCACTGAAGTCATATATATGTACCTTCCTTTTCTATTATTCCCATAGCGATGGGGAGGATGTATATTCGTTCATTAGTATAACACATTAGGTTGATTAGTCTATACTAATCCCTTGCAGAAATGAAAAAATTAAAAACGGGTTTTTTAGATCAGGTGGAAATCTAAGGGGTTGTGCGTAATAAAAGCTGGGCTGGAAGCCTCTATCCGCCAATCTGTTTCATCCCCATCCAATAGTTTTAACGGGTGAATTTCTTTATTTAATTCAATTGAATACTTTTATTTGCCAAAAATGTTGACAACTCCGTGCTATTTCCGTATGATGAAAAATTGAACGGATACTCTTATTCCGAGCTGGTGGAGGGGACAGGCCCTATGAAACCCGGCAACCTGCTGCGACCGCAGTGATGGTGCCAAACCTGAAACAAGGCTCACAGGCCTTGGATGATAAGAGTGAAAGGTGCTTATGATGATTCTCCTTTCCTCATGGTGAATGAGTGAAGGGATTTTTTTATGGAATGCCCTTAATCCTCGTGTGAAAGGCCACAAACGGCTTAAAGTTCAATCCGGATTTTGTCTGGAACGGACTTGACATGGGAAACGAGTACCGTATCAATTTCGAGAGCAATCTCGCAGGATATAAGGAGGAACATTTTTTGAAAAACCGTCGATTATTTACATCAGAATCAGTAACAGAAGGACATCCGGATAAAATCTGTGACCAAATCTCAGATGCTATATTGGATGCAATCTTAACCGAGGATCCAAACGCGCGTGTCGCGTGCGAAACGACTGTAACTACAGGATTGGTTCTGGTAGCAGGAGAAATCACTACTTCCACTTATGTGGATATCCCGAAAGTTGTTAGACAAACGATAAAAGAAATTGGATATACACGAGCTAAATACGGCTTCGACTCAGAAACTAGTGCGGTCCTTACAGCGATCGATGAGCAATCACCAGATATCGCTGCAGGAGTCAACGTGGCACTTGAAGCACGCGAAGGCAAAATGACAGATAAAGAATTGGATGAAATCGGAGCAGGCGACCAAGGGTTGATGTTCGGATATGCCAACAACGAAACAGAAGAATTAATGCCATTGCCGATTTCACTGGCACATAAATTGGCGCGCCGCTTGGCTGAAGTACGCAAGGAAGAAATTCTTCCCTATTTGCGTCCGGATGGCAAAACGCAGGTGACAGTTGAATATGATGAAAACAATAAACCACTTCGCGTGGATACGATTGTCATCTCTACTCAGCATCACCCGGAAGTAACGCTTGAGCAGATTCAACGCAATATCAAAGAATACGTCATTAAAGAAGTTGTTCCGGCAAAATGGATCGATGAAGACACGAAATACTTCATCAACCCAACTGGGCGTTTCGTAATTGGTGGACCTCAGGGAGATGCAGGCTTGACTGGCCGCAAAATCATCGTGGATACCTACGGTGGCTATGCTCGCCATGGTGGTGGAGCATTTTCCGGTAAAGATGCAACAAAAGTTGACCGTTCAGCAGCCTATGCTGCACGCTATGTAGCGAAAAACATTGTAGCAGCTGGCCTTGCAGATAAATGTGAAGTGCAATTGGCGTATGCAATCGGTGTGGCACATCCCGTGTCCATCGCTTTCGATACATTCGGCACCGGTACAGTGGATGAAGACAAATTAGACGATTTGGTTCGCGCGAATTTTGATTTGCGTCCTGCCGGAATCATCAAAATGCTTGATCTTCGCCGCCCGATCTACAAGCAGACTGCAGCCTACGGACATTTTGGCCGTACGGATGTCGATCTTCCTTGGGAACGCACCGACAAAGCAGCAATCCTGAAAGAACAAGCTGGCGTAGAAGCGGGCATCTAAAACTGAAAAGCAAAAAAGGACGGCCAGGCAGCGATGCCCGGCCGTCCTTTTTTTTATGAAGTGGAGCTTGTCTGCAGTTTATCAACGCGTTTTCCGATGGCTTCAATCAATTCAGCCGGGAGTGGAAAATTCATGGCTGCAGGATCTGACTGGACTGCGGCGATGATAGTCGGCAATGAATCCTCGGGAATATCAAATTTCGAGAAATCTTTCGGCAAACCGACTTGCTCTTGCATATTGCGGATTTTCTCCACCACTTCTTCAAGTAAAGTTTGTGGAGATTTATTGCGGATATCCAGATTCAAGGCTTGTGCCAGTCCTTCGATTTTTGGCAGGTACAACGCCGGAATCATTTCGATGACGTGGGGCAGGAAAACCGCATTCGCAAGGCCATGCGGTATCCGGTAAAGCGCCCCGTAAGCATGTGCCAGATTGTGGACCGGAATGGCGTTCAGCGCGAAGCTGAAGGCAGTGATGCCCATGGTGCTGGCTTGCAGCATCTCCATACGGGCTTTGACATTGCTGCCATTTTGTACGGCTTCCACGATGTTTTTTTCGAACATCCGGATGGTCTGAAGCGCATAGGCATCGGTAAAGCCGGTTGCTGTAGGCGACATCAAAGCTTCGATGGCGTGGGTCAATGCGTCGAAGCCGGTAAAAGCTGTGATGAACGGCGGCAACCCAAGGGTCAAGTCCGGATCCAGAACGGCCATATTGGCACTGATGAAAGGGTGGATGATATTCGTTTTGACTCTTTTTTCTTCATTATAGATGACGGCAATCGGCGAGACTTCTGAACCGGTTCCGGCAGTAGTTGGAACGGCGATATGCGGAATCGGAATGAATTGTGCTTCTGGCCAAGTATAATACGCCAACCCGCCTGGAATCGCTTTTTTGATATCCGTCATTCCGTGATGCAATGCGAATTTAACGCCTTTAACGGTATCCAACACACTGCCGCCGCCGACAGCGAGCAAAGAGTCAGCAGCCATTTCGCGGGCATATTGGATGGCGCGGTTGACGGATTCGCTGCCCGCATCCTGCTGAATATCAGTAAAGATGCCGACTAATTGGGCGCCGGTGCCGTTTTGCGTCAAGCGGAAGATTTCAGCCACTTTATCGACGATGCCGGCGTCTTTTAAGCCTTGGTCGCTGAACAGCACAACCCGTTTGGCACCGAGTCCGTTAAAAAGGTCCGGTATCATGGCTCTGGTATTCGAGCCGCTGTGGATAGTGGTCATCAATGCGAAATTTGAATAAGTAGTAATCAATGAAAGTCCCCCCGATCTTCAATATTAGTTGTCGTTTGTGCCTTCTGAGAATAGCAGTCCAAATGCAATCCGGCGTTCAAGTTCGGGAACCATGGAGGTATGGACATGCTTCAGCTGCGTATAGGCATCCAGAGAATGCTTGCCCATCTCGCGCCCGATGCCGCTTTGCTTATAACCGCCAAACGGTGCATCATTCCGCAGCATATGCCAGTCATTGATCCAGATGACGCCGGCTTTGATTTTGCGTGCGACATCATAGGCTTTATTGACGTCCTGAGTCCAGACACCGCCGGCGAGACCGTAGATCGTGTCATTGGCCATCCGGATGGCTTCGTCCACATCACTGTAGCGAATGACTGTAAGGACCGGACCGAATATCTCTTCCTGTGCGATGGCCATATCATTGGTGACATCTGCAAAAATGGTCGGCTCGATGAAGTAGCCATTTTCAAATCCTTCGACCACCGCTTCTTTTCCGCCACACACCAGTCGGGCTCCTTCGTTGATGCCTGTTTCAATATAGGAGAGGATGGTCTCTTTCTGGCGTTGTGAAATGACTGGGCCCATGGCAGTCGATTCTTCCAATTGGTTGCCGATCTTCAGTGTTTTCGTCAATTCGGCAAGTTTTTCGACAACCACTTCATAAAGCGAGTCCGGAACAAACAGCCGAGTGCCCGATTCGCATAATTGGCCAGAATGGAGGAATACACCGAATAGGCTGCCCGGCAAAGCAATTTCAAGATCCGCATCTTCCAATAAAATATTCGGCGACTTTCCGCCAAGTTCAAGGGTAATGTTTTTGATGGATTCGGCGGCGATTTTCATGATGTTGCGTCCAACTTCCGTTGAACCGGTAAATGCGACTTTACCGACTTTCGGATGGCGCACAAGCGGCTCGCCGACTTCTGTACCAGAGCCGGCGACGACATTGATGACGCCTGGAGGAACCACCTCCGAAATGATTTCTGCCAAGCGCAGAGCAGTCACCGGTGTATGGCTGGCTGGTTTTAAAACGATGGTGTTGCCGGTAGCGAGAGCGGGCGCTATTTTCCAAGCGGCAATCAGCAAAGGCATATTCCAAGGGGTGATGGCTGCGCATACGCCAATCGGCTCCCGCCAGACGAAGTTATGGGCCGGCCCCGGAAACAGGGGGGAAGGCAAGGTTTCGTTGAACGGATAGTCCACGACGAATTTGGCCATTTGCTGAAACAGGTCGATGATGCTCATGATGTCATTTCCTGCAATGCGGCGGACAGTACCACCGGAAGTCAGGGATTCCAAGTAGATAAGTTCGTCTTTGTTCATGGCAATGGCGTCCGCAATCTGGTTTAATGCATCGGCTCTTTCCAGGGGAGGCATCTGGCTCCAACCAGAATTCTCAAAAGCGGCCAGGGCTGCTTCAACTGCCTGATCAACTTCTGTTTCCGACCCTTTTGAAACTTTGGCAACCACTTCACCTGTGGCGGGATTATAGACGTCAAAAGTCTCACCGCTTGAAGAAGAAACCCAAGCACCGTTGATGAAATGTGAAAAGTTCTGAACTCCAACTTGAATGGACATGGCTTTACCTCCAATTGAATTTTTCTGTAAGACAGGATATGATGAGACTGATCGAGAAAAGAGCGAATATTCAAATATAAATGTAAGGGCTTTCAATTAGAGTGTAGAAGCAGGGCAAAGAAAAGTACATCCCTGAAAATGTAGGGGGTGAAGAGGGGGACGCGCATGCAGAGGTTACCGGTTGCTTTGGAGAAATTTATCAATGACCTGATCGATACAGACAGTCCTGAAGAAAAAATCAGCCGGATTGTTGAAGGGTTTTTCAGTTTTTTTCCTTTTTCCAGGCTGTCCTTATTTTCTTATTCTCCTATTAACTTTATGGGTGAATTGATTTTTTCACTGCATGCTGATGGATCTGTCCTCAATAAAGACGCGATCCGGGAAGATATCCGGACGATTCAGCCTATTTATGATGCCATTCTGGACAAAAAAGCAAGATACATAACAGTTGGCGAAAACAAATCAGCACTGCCCATAAAATATATCGAAAAGTATAAGTTGTCTTCCATACTTGTAGTTCCGATCAAAAAAGGAACGATGGTCATTGGCTGTATGCTGATTGATGGCTATGAAGGAGAAGGCGGCGTAAAGGAAACGCTGGTCCAATTAGTGGAAAGCTATTTTGCAAAAGCCTTCAACAAACTGCCTTTAGTCAATGAACAGCAGGTGGGCCATAAATTGAGCAAACGGGAAATTGAAGTTCTTGAGCAGCTGTCAATCGGGTGGAGTACGAAGGAAATGGCATCGAATATGGGGATCAGTGAATTTACCGCGAGGGATTATATTGCATCTGCCATGAGAAAAATGAACGTGAGGCACCGTGCACAAGCCATCGGAGAAGCAATCAGGAGCGGGTTGATCTCTTAGGAGAATTCAATGAAAAAAGAAGAAGCGGCGGACCAGGTCCATCGCTTCTTCTTTTATTCTTTTTGGAGAGATTTGTAATAAGCTCCTTTTTCCGCGTATTCGCGGACGATCCGTTCCATGTCGGCCAGGTCGTCTTCACGGAGTTCACGAACAACTTTCGCCGGACGTCCAAAAGCGAGCACGCCGGGCGGAATGACTTTTCCAGGCGGCACCAAACTGCCGGCACCGATAAATGTGCCTTCTCCAACCTCGGCTCCATCAAGAATCATAGTGCCCATGCCAATTAATGCGCCTTTGAGGATCGTACAACTGTGAAGAGTCACTTGATGGCCAATCGTCACTTCATCTTCCACAAGCAATGTTTTGCCTGGGCTTTGGTGAAGCATGCAGAGGTCCTGGATATTGACTTTATTGCCGATAACGGTCGGTGCTACGTCACCGCGGATGACCGTGTTGAACCACACTGATGAGTCAGCACCGATGGTGACATCGCCAGAAATGGTCGTGTAGTCTGCAATGAAAACAGATGGGTCGATTTGGGGGAATTTGTCTTTATATGGATAAATCATGGCAAAGCTCCTTTAAACAAGATAAGATATTCTATAATCGTAACAAATCAAATTGAAACGTCAAATCCTAAAGTTTTATTCTGAGTTGATTGGTGGGGAAAGGAAGTTGGACTATGTGGAAATGGCAGGCTGAAGGAACAGCAAAGGCTGTAATTGTTCTAATCCATAGTGCATATGAACAGCATATGCGCTATGCATGGCAAATTGAGAAATGGCGATCGGCAGGTTTTGATGTCTATACGGCAGATTTGCCGGGCCATGGAAAGAATTCCGGGACAGACAAGGTCCACCGTGAATCGTTTGATGACTACGAGCTGGCGGTAAATGATATGCTGAAGCTATCGTCGGAAAATGATCTGCCGGTATTCGTCATTGCCCACGGCCTCGGTGCTACAATTGCCATGAATGTCCTGGGCAACCGGAAGTTTAATGTAGCCGGTGCGATTTTCACATCTCCTTGGCTGCAATTAAAAAAGTTGCCTCCCAAAGCGCCCAATGCCTTTCCCGGCGTTGCGCAATTGACGGGCCGCAGAAAAATGGATCATGGCATAGAACTGCGCCACCTGACCAGAGACCAATTTTCCATTGGCCAGGAAACTGAAAACATATTATCCCATTCGGTCATCACGGCAGGGTGGTATAAGGAATTACTGGCCTATATGAAACAAACCGCTGCTGCTGTCGAGCTGTACCCACAGATTCCAACTTATCTGCATACCGCAGAGCGGGATCTGATCACCGAGATTGATGTTTCCCGGCAATGGCTATTGAAGCAGCAGCTGACCGAATTCAGTTACAAGGAATGGAAATTCTGCTACCACGATATTTTTCAGGAACCTGAAAAAGAAGAAGTCTTTCTGGCGACGCAGGCTTTTATCCACACCGTTTTGCGTTCTGTCGGTTATCTGATTGAAGAAAACGTATAAATTTTTGCCAAAGGGTTTTTCTTAACCCACTAGCTGTAAGAGCTGGACAAAGGAGCAGATCAAAATGGCGTTAAGCTATAGCATACTGGATCAATCACCAATATCAGAAGGCAGCTCACCACAAGAAGCCTTAAAGCAGACCGCGATTCTTGCACAAAAAGCCGAGCAATGGGGCTATACACGATTTTGGGTATCGGAGCATCACGACGCGGCAACCTTAGCGGGTTCTTCTCCGGAAGTGCTGATTGCGCATCTTGGAGCCGTCACCAAAACCATCCGGCTCGGTTCGGGGGGAGTTATGCTGCCGCATTACGCCGCTTTTAAAATTGCGGAAAACTTTAAATTGCTGGAAGCCTTGTATCCAAACAGAATTGACGCGGGAGTCGGCAGGGCGCCAGGAGGCATGCCGCGTGCTTCCTATGCATTAAATGAAGGCAAAAAGCGGGACACCAGCCAATTCCCGGCGCAAATCGACGATCTTCGCATGTACCTGACGGATTCCATACCGGAAGAACATCCATATTACGGTATGAAGGCAACGCCGGTAACCAAGAACAGCCCACCTATTTGGATCCTGGGTTCAAGTGACAACTCAGCGCAGCTGGCAGCGGAAAAAGGATTGCCTTATATGTTCGCCCATTTCATCAACGGTGAAGGCGGGCAACAGTTTGCCAAAGAATACCGTGAACGCTTTAAGCCCTATAAAGATAGTAAACCCCATGTAGGCTTTGCTATTTTTGTCGTCTGCCAGGAAACATCGGAACAGGCAGAACGAGTTGCTTCCTCCATGGATCTTTCCCTGTGCATGGGAGCGCAGGGAATGCCTTCAAGAGGAACGCCTCCGCCTGAGAAAGCTATGGCTTACCCCTATTCCAAATTCGAAAAACTATTGGTTGCTGAAAACCGCCGCCGCATAGTTGTCGGCACACCGGAACAGGTTGTGGACCAACTCGAAATTTTAGGGTCTGAGTACAGAGCTGATGAAGTGATGCTGGTTTCCTCTGCTTACAGTTTTGCTGATAAACTAAAAACCTTCCAGCTCGTAGCGGAAGAAATGAAGAAACGCCGATAGGGAATTTCCTGTCGGCGTTTCTATGCTGAGGTATCGAGTATTCGTAAAGGGTAGGAATTCAAATTATTAAATTCGATACGGAAGGGACATAGAGTTTATTTAAACTCCAATTGCGTCTTAATATAAATATAAAGAAAATTCAAAAAACTGTGGTATTTTTTTGATATCCGTTGTACTATGTACTAACAAACATCAAATTCTTATTCTTTAACTGATTCAGATATTTGTTTTCTGAATTAAAATATATACAAAGGAGGTTTTATTTTCTCGAAAATTCATAATGATGGCTGTTTATAGTCCTAAGCCGGGTAAGCCAGTCTAAGGGGTAAACAAAAACTAATTATGAAATGGAGAGGTTAAAATGAAGAAGTATTTTATGATTTTAATGTCGCTTTTCTTAATTCTCGGCTTCTCTTCTACTGCAGCGCTGGCAGGTGGCGATGATCATGACCACGACAAAGATGGTTATCATCACAAATACAAAGATGATGACCGGAAGTACAAAGATGATGACCGGAAATACAAAGACGATGATCGTAAGTACAAAGATGGCAAGCGTAAGTACAAAGATGACGATCGTAAGTATCACAAACATGGTAAAAAATATTACAAGCATAAACATTATTACAAAAAAGGTAAAAAACACTATAAAAAATACCGCCATCATGGAAGACACTAGTTTTTAGAAGTGGACAAGCCCCATTTATTGGGGCTTGTTTTTAAAATCATTCAAGAAGTAGCTGCTCTTTCACTTGCTGTTAATTAACAATGAGTTTAAGGGAAAAACGGCAAAAGGATATTTTGGAATGCTGCAGAAATTTTCTTGCGGCATTTTTTTTGCTGACTCCAAAAAACTGCAGGCAAACTCAATGGATCTAAGCTTGTCTGCAGTCTGCGTACGCCTTTTAAGGAGCGTTTTTGCTATTGATTGATTTTTACAATCGGCTTGATGGTGATGCCTTTTTTGGAGTCTTCAAAAGCTTCGTTAAGTTGGTCAAACTCATATACTTTAATCAGTTTATCGAATGGGAACATGCCGCGCTTATAATAATTCACCAGCTGCGGAATGAACACTTGTGGAATCGAGTCACCTTCGATTACGCCCATTACTGTTTTGCCTTCTGCCATGATGTCATTATGGACATCAAACGTAATCTCAGGTGTCACGCCGACAATGGCACATGAACCAAGCGGGCGCAGGGCATGGATGGCTTGCTTCACGACAGGTGGAACGCCGGTTGTCTCGACCGCATAATGAGTACCGCCATTGGTGATTTTTTTGATCTCCTCTACAACGTCGACATTTTTGCCGTTCAAGGTATGCGTCGCACCGAGTTCCTTAGCCAGCTCCAGGCGGCTGTCATGGATATCCACCGCAATGATATTGAGGCAGCCAGCGATCTTCGCTGCCATGACAGCGCTCAATCCAACCGCTCCACTGCCGTAGATGGCGATGGAAGAACCAAACTCCGGCTTGAAGCGGTTCAATACCGTGCCAGCTCCGGTCTGTATGCCGCAACCCAAAGGTCCGAGCAGCGTCAAATCAACTTCTGGGTCGACTTTAACGACATTCCGTTCATGGGTGACGGCAAAGGTCCCGAAAGATGATTGGCCGAAAAATGTCGACACAGCATGGTCGTCCTGATGGATTCGGTTTGTGCCGTCCTGCATTTTGCCTCCGAAATTCAACTCATTGAAATTCAGGCAAACTGTCGGGTGGCCGGTCAGGCAATTTTCGCAATACCCGCAATAAGCGAACGACAGCACGACGTGGTCACCAGCTTGAACGGTCGTTATTGCCGAACCTACTTTTTCAACGATTCCTGATCCTTCGTGTCCAAGGACTGCAGGAAACGGTGACAAGCCCAAATCCCGTGCAACGGCATCTGTATGGCATACGCCGGACGCCACAATTTTCACCAGTACTTCATTCATTTTTGGTTCGGCGAGTTCCACTTCTTCAAATTTAAACGTTTCCCCTAAGCCATGTGTAACGGCTGCTTGTATTTTCATTCGAATCCTCCTCTATAAATGTAATCCTCTTAACCTAGTACCCGATTGTCTCCTATTTATACATGGTAAGCACAAATGAATGCGGGTTTTCGAAGGGCTGATAAAGTGGTGATTGCATACTGTATAAGGTTCGAAGCATCTATTCCCATATGATTTACTTTAACTAAGTACTCAATAAACGGAAGGAGAGAGCACGATGAAAAGCAATTCAACCCATCCTGCTAAATTCATGAAAGCCTCAGTCCTGCATAAATTCGGTGCTGAAGATCAGCTGGCCACTGAATCCATTCCACTGCCTGAGGTGGGTGATTCCGAGGTATTGATAAAAGTGGAATTTGCAGGAATGGGACCATGGGACATCTTTGAAAGAGAAGGCGGTTATGCGGAGATGCTGGAAATGAGTGTCAAGTTCCCTTATGTACTGGGATCTGAAGGTTCCGGGAAGATCGTTTCGATGGGCAAAGAGGTAAAGGGGCTTGCTATAGGCGATAACGTGATGGCGACAGGATTTCTGAATCCGAAAGGCGGTTTCTATGCAGAGTTTGCTGCAATCGACCAAAAATATGCAACGCTCGTTCCGCCGTCTATCAGTATTGAAGAAGCAGGTGTTATTTCAGGGGTTGGCATCACGGCCTTGCGCGGTTTGGAAGATGTCCTGCAGCTGAATAAAGATGAATCGATCGTGGTGTTTGGAGCGAGTGGCGGAGTTGGCCACTTGGCCGTTCAGCTCGCCAACCAGATCGGTGCCAGGGTCTTTGCCATTGCATCAGGAGCGGATGGCGTCGAGATGGTTCGGAAGCTTGGCATTGAGAATGTGGTGGATGGCTATAAGGACGATCTGCTGTCTGCAGCAAAAGCGATTGAACCGGAAGGATTTGATGCTGCATTATTGACTGCGGGTGGGAAAGCCATCAAAACAATTGCCCGAATGATGAAAGAGGATGGGCGGATCGCCTATCCGAACGGTGTTTTTCCATTGCCGGATAATGATGAGCTTAAGGCGGTTGCTTATAATGGAGAACCCGACGCGGATATAATTAGCAGATTCAATAATTATGTGAAGACTGGAAACGTAAAAGTGCATCTAGACAAGACCTTTGTACTGGAAGAGGCGTCTGCTGGTCACATGGCATTACAGAAACATTATTTAGGGAAACTGGGATTAAAAATAAATTAAAGTTTAAAGAATCTTTATTTTTAATAGAAGAAGCGAAGAAACATAGGCAAATGTCTCTTCGCTTCTTTTAGTTAGCCAATGGATTTCACTTTAAGAAACCAGCTTTAATCCCATTGCCGCACCCAGCACCATCGCAATGAAGAGGATCCGCTTCCAGTCTTTAGACTCATTGTAAAATAGCATGCCGAGTATGGCTCCACCGGAAGCGCCGATTCCGGTCCAGATGGCATAGGCTGTCCCCATGGCCAATGTTTCCATAGCGAAAGCTAAAAAGACAAAACTCGCCCCGAATCCGGAAATCAACAACACAAGAGATTGCCAATTGCGGTCCTGGTGCAGCTTGTTGATCATCGCCACACCGAACATTTCAAATAACCCTGCCAACACTAATGCTGTCCATGCCATTATACTTCTCCTCCTTCAGGAACCGGATCTTTGGTGACCAGTTTCAACCCGATGACTCCTGCCAGTAAAACGCCGACCAGCAGCAGTTTTGCACCACTGAAGGCTTCGTTGAAAATGATGATTTCAGACAGCACCGTACCGGCCGTCCCAAGGCCAACAAAAACCGCATAGACGGTTCCGACCGGTAACTTTCGGCCCGCCATGATCATGACGGTGAAACTGATGACAATCGCTATGACGGTAACCGTCCAATCCCAAAATCCATCGGCATGTTTCAGGCCGATAACCCACACCACTTCAAATACCGCCGCCAGTATGACTTTCAGCCAATTCGAATTCATATTATCTTCCTCCTTGTGGTGTTCACAGAAATAAAAAAAGCCCGGGAGAACTGTAAAAAACAGTTTCTCCCAGGCTTTTGTCCTTCCGTGGCACAGCAGAGCTGTGAGTTTTCTCTCGGACCAGGCCAGCTTGTTTGCTGCGGAACCCTAGAAAACATTTCAGATATGCAATTACTCTGTATTGTACATGCTTTGGAGGAACCTTTCAATGGAACAGCTTTCAATACCTGCACATGCGAACAGCTGGAGATTCAAAGAGAGTCCTTCGATTTCGTACACATGACACCAGCCATTTGTTTTGAATTCGGATCTTCTTCTTGCTGTAAGCGGTCGATAATGTTCCGATAATCCGTTTCATTGCGGTTCTGGCTCATTTTATAGGCGGCTTGAACTTCTCTCACCGGAATCTTGAATCCGACGATGCCTTTCAGTTCTTTTTCCAGCAGTGAAGAGGGGAGTAGATCCCATAGCACAGGATCTTCACGATGGGCTTCATGTTTTTCCATCAAGCTTGTCAGGTCCTGTTTCAGTTCGTCTCCAGTTAAAAGTTGGGCGGTTCCATAGATATGGACAGCCTGATAATTCCATGTCGGCACATTTTCCTGTTTGTACCAGGAAGAAGAGATGTAGGCGTGCGGCCCCTGGAACATGACCAGCACCTCTTCACAGTCCTCAAACGTCCTCCACTGTGGATTTCCATAGGCCATATGCCCGGTTATGAAGAAATCTTCGCCTTCTTTTATCAGCTGCAAAGGAAGATGGCTGGCAATGGGCTTCCCTTTTTTAGTAGTGACAAGCGTTCCAAAGGAATTCTGTTGAACAAACTCGCAGATTTCCTCAAAATCGGTGACTTTAAAATGTTTTGGAGTATACATTCTGTTCCGCCTTTCAGGATAGAGTTAATGGAGCGGCTTGATCAGAATCAAATCGATTTGTTCATCATCGCCCATGAAGAAGGAATGGGATCCTGTCTGCACAAACCCTTTTTTTCGGTAAAACGAAATCGCGTTATCGTTTTCTTCCCAGACCCCGAGCCAAATGCTCTTTTTGTTCAGTTCAGTTGCCAGTTCAATCGCCTTGTTCATCAGCTGCTTTCCGAAACCATATTTCTGGAAAGCTTTTCTTACATAAATCCGTTCGACTTCCAGTGAGTCATCCCCCATCGACTCTGTCTGTGCCTCGCCGGTATTGAGCTTAAGGTACCCAGCCACTTGCTGGTCTGAATAAATGAAAAAGAAAGAGGAAGAAGGGACGGCGAGTTCCTGTTCGAGTTTGTCCAGGTCATAGGCCTTGTCCAAATAAGCCTGAAGGTCTTCAGGCGAATTCTGATCCTTGAACGTCTCGGCGAATGTCTCAATACTGATGGCTTGAAGTTCGTGAAGATCGTCAAGTGTACATTTTTTAATCATTGTTGTCATATGGATTGCCGCTCCTTCAGTCGATTAATCGTTTGTTGTAAATTCAATGGAAATTGGGTTGAATAGAATATATCGTCTTTTTCTTGTATTTACAACAAAAAGAAGGGGCGTTAATAGAGTTAAGTATGTATTAGTGTAATCAGGCTTTTCTTGCTGATTTTTCCTTTCGAGTAGTGCTGGTACTCCTGAGCAGATACATGTGTTACGCTAAAAATAGACAGACTTTGAAGTAGACAGGAGGAAATGAAATGACGAAAGAATATCAGGAACTGGTAGAAAACCGCATCTTCATTGGCGGTGCAGCCGATGCAAAGGGAGCGTCAGAAGCCGAGAAGATTGATGTGGTCGTCGACTTGCGTGCAGAAGCGGCAGAAGGGGATTACGATTATGTTCGGGTCCACAGTCCGATAATTGACGATTCCGATGAACAGCAGGATGAATCGATCAAGAAAGCGATCGACCAAGTAGTAGATGCCTATCATGATGGAAAGAAAGTTTATTTCCACTGTGCAGGCGGAAGCAACCGGGCTGGTACTGTAGCGATCGGGACACTCCTGGCACTTGGCAAAGCGGATACGGTCGAGGAAGCAGAAGCCCAAGCGACCGCTATACGACCGGTCATCATGGTGAAACCACAACTTAAAGAATCACTCAAACGCATTTTTTACAAAGACTAGCCTAATTCGATTGGGGTATGTGGTGTAAAAGTGTGCACAAATTTTTATTGAAGGGGACAGCCGGAAGAAGAACTCGATTTGGAGCGGGACTATATTTCCGATGATTTAAAGGGTTTATTCAAGCGGAAATGAAGGGTTTCGAGTGCAGTTGAAACCACCTCGACGAAAAAGTAAAATAATTCGCAATTCCGACAAATTTATTCTTCCCAAAAAGCTGTTGCCATGCTATTCTATTTAGACAACGGAATATACTTTTGACTTCACGTCAAAGGGGAGTAGCTGTAGGGAAACCTATTTCACAATCGTCATTACATGGTTCGTAGCCATCGGTTGTGATAGCAGAAATTTGCTTAGCGAGACCTTTGCCTTTAATTAGGCAAGGGTCTTTTTTGTTGGAAAAATTTAAGGGGATGATGGAGATGGAAGCAATATTATTGGAATATGTATGGGTACTGCTGGTGCTGGTGGCTTTGGAAGGATTGCTCGCAGCAGATAATGCCGTCGTAATGGCAGTTATGGTAAAACATTTACCGGCAGAGCAACAGAAAAAAGCGTTGTTTTATGGATTGGTCGGGGCGTTTGTCTTCCGATTTGCTGCTTTGTTCATGATCACCTTGTTGGTTGATGTATGGCAGATCCAGGCTTTGGGAGCCGCTTATTTATTGTTTATCGCTTTCAAGCATATTTATGATCAGCGAAAAGGAAAAGAGCATTCGATCGAACCGGAAACAACAAAAGGTTCAGGGTTCTGGATGACGGTATTGAAAGTGGAACTGGCGGACATTGCCTTTGCGGTTGACTCGATGCTGGCTGCTGTTGCCTTGGCGATAACGCTGCCGCATCTTGGAAGCATGGAAATCGGTGGAATCAACGGTGGTCAATTTGGCGTCATGCTGGTTGGTGGATTGGTCGGTATCATCATTATGCGTTTTGCAGCACATAAATTCGTCAAGTTGCTGGCAGACTATCCGCAATTGGAAACGACTGCTTTTGTCATTGTGGGATGGGTGGGCGTGAAATTGACCGTCCTCACCTTGTCACACGAAAAACTAGGGATTCTGCCATATGACTTTGCGCATTCAACCGAATGGAAGCTGATTTTCTGGGCGGTGTTACTGGGAATTGTCCTGGTTGGTGCATTGGTCAGCATAAAGAAGAAGAGAGAGCTGGAAGCCTGAACATTTACTTTCAAGCAGAAAAATAAAATTGATAGGCAAGATGAAAAAGGAAGATCGAATGCGACTCTGCATTTGATCTTCCTTTTTTATTGGTTTCTCATTCATTTCGCGGCTTGCTTGAAAGCTGTTCTGTACACTTCTTTTATTGATGATACATCAATATTTATAGAGGTCGTATTAACGAGCTATTCGGCAGATCCGATTTTGTCCGTTGTACAGACAAACCCGCCAATTGGTCGGAGGCTCTTTGGATTGCCCTTACTTGACTACCAGTACCGGACAGTTTGCGAGCTTCATCACTTGATAACTCACGCTGCCCATCACCATTTCCTGCATTTTGTTTAGTCCGCGGCTTCCGATGACGAGGAATTCAAATTCATTGGCATTGGCATAATCGGAAATTGCATCTGCAGGATCTCCGTAAAGAACTTCCACCTTATAACTTAATGAATTCTGTTTTATCAAGTCTTGAGTTTCCTGCAACTTTTTTTGGATATCGGGGTGTAATGCATCCCCGCCAGTTTCATCATCACTGCTGACATAGGCGACGATGATTTCCGAGTCATTGATTTTGGCTAATTTAATAACTTCTTCAGCTGCACGCAGTGCGTGATTGGATCCGTCTGAAGCTAATAAGAGTTTTGTTGTCATATTATTTCCTCCTTAGTTTTTTCTATAGAATGACTTCCGGGCTCAAATTAATGGCCGGAATTTTTGGATAACCCGCCGATCTTATTATGCAGTTTTGTACTTTCTTTGTTCATTCCAATAAAGGTTACTTTTACGCCTGCTTGTTCGAATTTGCTTTCAACTTTGTCCAGAGCGCCGATTGCTGAATCATCCCAAAGGTGGGACGCGGTCAAATCAAATTCGACTTCCTTCAACTCTTCTTTAAAATCGATTTTCTCCATAAACTCGGATACCGATGCAAAGAACAAGGGGCCTTGTATGGTGTAGCTGCGCTTCTCCTCATTGCCGGACAGGTAAGAGTAGACATTTACCTTCGAGATTTTAGCTGCAAAGAAAATCATGCTCAGCAGGACTCCAGCTAAAACGCCATAAGCCAGATTGTGCGTGTAGACCACAGTGAGAACAGTCACAATCATGATTGATGCATCTGTTTTAGGGATTTTATAGATAGTCCGCAAAGAACTCCAATCGAAAGTACCGATGGCAACCATGATCATAACGCCGGCAAGAGCCGCCATAGGGATTTGAACGACAATTCCCCCAGCGAAAATAATGATCGCCATGAGGAAAACACCCGCAACTAGTGAGGATAATCTTCCGGAACCACCGGATTTTACGTTAATGACGGATTGTCCGATCATCGCACATCCGGCCATCCCGCCAAAGAATCCAGTGACGATATTCGCAATGCCTTGGCCGCGGCTTTCTTTGTTCTTGTCGCTTTCTGTATCGGTCATGTCATCCACGATTGTTGCAGTCAGGAGGGACTCCAAAATTCCTACTACGGTTAAAGCTAAGGCATAAGGGAAGATGATTGCCAAAGTTTCAAAGTTCACCGGAATATCCGGAATCAGGAATAATGGAAGAGCTTGAGTTAAATTCCCCATATCACCCACGCTGCGGACACCGAAGTTCATGAAGATCGCCAAAGCCGTTACCACGACAATTGCGACCAATGTAGAAGGGATGGCCGTCGTAAAACGCGGAAGGATGTAAATGATGGCTAACGTTAATCCAACCAAGGCGAACATGATCCATGTTTCACCGACAAAATGCTGCAGTTGTGAGGTGAAGATTAAAATGGCAAGTGCGTTAACAAAGCCAATCATTACGGCACGCGGGATAAACTTCATTACCCGAGCCAGTTTAAAGACTCCAAATAATATCTGCAAAATACCTGTCAAGATTGTGGTGGCTAACAAATATTGAAGACCATGTTCTGCAATCAACGTGATCATCAATAGCGCCATAGCACCTGTAGCACCTGAAATCATTCCGGGTCTTCCGCCGACAAACGCAATCACGATAGCGATACAAAACGATGCATACAAACCGACCATCGGATCGACTCCTGCAATTATTGAGAAGGCGATAGCTTCCGGAAGCAGTGCTAAAGCGACTACGATCCCTGCTAAAACGTCTCCTCTCACATTTCCAAACCATTGTTCTTTTAAAGCTGTTATTGACATACAATACCTCTTTCTCTGTTATTTTTTTGGCGATTTCTGACTCTCACAGAAATCAATCCTGTTATAAACGTTCGCCTCTTTTCAATTTCTCAATGTATTCGTGCAGATCATCTTTGTCGATGCGCCAATGGCTGCCGATTTTAAAAGCAGGCAACGTTCCTTGCTGTACTAATTTATAGGTGGTCATTTCACTTAATTGTAAGTATTCGGCTACTTGAGCTACGGTCATAATCTCTTTATCCATCATAAAAGCTCCATTCGGTTATAATTTAGTATAATCTGTTATAAAAAACTATAACAGGTTATAATTTAGTATGATCTGTTATAAAGAACTATATCAGGTTATAATAAAAGTAGACTTATTTCAACAGGTTCGACTTGATTCGATTTATTCGGAAAAATAGAAGCGGTTACCAGATGGCAGAAAAAAGGGGATAGTAAAATAGTCCAGAGGCTTGAAAGGGAGCTGCTCATGGTGAGAAACCGGCACAGTGTTTGATCGGCAACAATGGATCAGGAAGCTCGCGGTTTTGTTGTGAAATAAATGATGGCATTAAAAAAGAGGAGTGCGGCTGCACTCCTCTTTTTACTGTTCTAAAGTTTTCAGTTGGCCGGTTTCTTCGTCGTAGAATCTTAAAAGGTCCCCATTGATGACTCTTTCTGAATAGTTAAGTTCGGTGAGCGCCTGATCTACAAAAGGAGCGCATAGTCCTTGGTCGATTTTCTGGCCAGAACCATTCTCGTAACAAGTATTTCCAGCGAAGACATAATCGTCTGTAACGAAACGTCCATCGCGGAAAATGGCGAACTCTTCATGTTTCTCAGAAAATAGATCACTGCCAAACTGCATGTCGGTTCCTGATTCTATACCCATCAAGTTAAGGATGGTTGGGCGTATATCAATTTGGCCGCCAATATTTTCATTTACCTGGCCTTGGCCTGAACCCGGAATATGCACAAAGAAGGGAACCCGTTGAAGCTGTGCCGATTCATAGGGCGTAATCTCTTTTCCAAGAAATTGGGCCATGGCCTCGTTATGGTTTTCTGAAATGCCGTAGTGATCGCCATACATGACGATGATTGAATTTTCATAAAGGCCTTGTTCTTTCAGGTCATCAAATAATTCCTTCACGGCTTCGTCCAAATAACGCGTCGTCTGGAAAAAACGGTTGAGTGTACCTGAATTCGAATCGAATTCGCCGATCAGTTTATCTTGCGGATCCAATGTGAATGGATAGTGATTGGTGAGTGTAATCAACCGGCTGTAGAAAGGCTGCGGCATCTCTGCCATATGGGCAACTGACTGTTCGAAGAAGGGGATGTCTTTCATTCCCCAGTTGACGGCCTGGCCTTCTCCGACCGTAAAGCTCTGGATATCGAGAAATTCATCCACACCCAACGATTCGTACATCATGTCGCGATTCCAAAAGCTCTTGTTGTTGGCATGCTGGACATTGGTTGCATATCCTTTATTGCCAAGTTTTTCTGCCATCGAGTTATAGGTGTTGCCGCCGTGCGTAAAGAATACGGCTCCTCCGCTTAATGGATAAAGGGAGTTTTCCAGCAGAAATTCAGAATCGGATGTCTTGCCGAGGCCTGTCTGATGATAGAAGTTCGGGAAATAAACCGTGTCTTCATCTTCCGTCAGCCCATTGAGGAAAGGCGTAATGGTCTGGCCGTTCATTTCCTCATTCATTGTAAAGGTCTGCATCGACTCCAGTGTCACAACTATCAGGTTCTTGCCTTCAGCAATTCCTAACATTTCTTCAGACGGCTCGACTTGATTGGCTCGAACATAGTTGTGGACATCGGTCAGTTCTGATCCATCTGCGAATGCCCGCTGTGCCTGCGATTTGGATTGGATATAAATATCGTACAAATGATAATTGTACATGCCGAGATTCTTCACAAGCATTTCCCGGTCGAAACTGCGTGTCAATAGTTGTGGACGTTCGGCTTCAGCTAATCCGAGATTCAAGAATAAGACTGCACCTGAAAGAACAAAATAGGCTCTTCTGTAGCTGTTTTGGGATTCCTTGTTTTCTTCTTTAATTTTCAGCAATTTAACGGCAAGCAATAATAGGATGAAATCACTGAAATAAAGGATGTCCATGGGGTAAATGCTGGCGGCAGCACTGGATCCCAAATCACCGAAATTCTCTGTCTGGAACAGCACCGGCAATGTAATGAAATCATTGAAAAACCGGTAAAAAGCGACATTGCCATACAAAATAATGGATGTAACGAGCGTCATCAACAGCAAATACCGATTTCTGTTCTTTGGTTTTTTAAAGAACAGTGACAGTCCGTATAAAAAGAGCAGCAGGCTCAGTGGACTGAGAAACAGGATAATTTCCTGCATGACATTATCGATGGTGATCGAGAAGCCTGTCTGGTAGGTGATATACGTTTTTAACCAGGTGGCGATGATGGCGATTGCCAATATCGTGTGTTTCGGCCATTTTTTCTTCAACATGTAAAATCTCCTTTTGGAGGAACGCCGGGCATTAATTTTCCAAGTAGCGGTATAACGTGGATTTGCTGATGCCGGTCTTTTCCTTGATTTCAGCTAAACTGCATTGTTTGCTGTTGTACATTTCAATTGCTTTTTTTACATTTTCATCAGGTTTCCGGGGTCTTCCGGAGACAGCACCTTTTTCTTTAGCGATAGACAAACCGGCTTTCGTTTTTTCGCTGATTGCATCACGTTGAAAATCGGCTAAGCAACGAAGGATTTTAGAAAAAGTATATTCCTTGTCCCAATTACTTTCAATATTTTCATGAATAGAATGAAATGAGACTCCTTTTGTTTCAAGTTCATCTAAAAGCTCGACTAAATGACGGGTCGAATCCCCAAACGTATAAAGTTTAGAAACAACGATCAGATCGCCGGATTTCGTTTTCTTTAATAACTTATGAAGTTGTTCCCGTTTTTTGGGAGAAGCATGCTCTTCTATAAAAATTTCAGTGCATCCTGAACTATTCAAGAGCAGCAATTGGTTTTTGCATTCTGGATCTTCGACGCTGGGTCTTGCATATCCTATCAACAAGGTAAAATCTCCTTACATAAATTGATTTCATTCATCATAACATAATTGAATAAAAAAGTTCCGAAAAGGTTCTGTTTTGGGAAAAAAGATGGTACACTAAGCCCATTATTAAAAAGGTACGGCTTTTATGAGAGTTAAAAGCCATAAAATATATAATAAGAGGAGCAAAATACTGTGTGGAAAAAAATTAAAACGGAGTGGTTCGGAAATGTCCGGGGAGATGTCCTTGCAGGGATAGTCGTCGCTTTGGCATTGATTCCGGAAGCCATCGCCTTTTCCATCATCGCCGGAGTCGATCCGATGGTCGGTCTTTATGCATCATTTCTTATAGCAGTCATAATCGCATTCATCGGCGGCCGACCTGGAATGATTTCGGCAGCTACGGGAGCCATGGCCCTGTTAATGGTGCCGCTGGTGAGAGATCACGGTGTTGAGTATTTGCTTGCAGCCACTATTTTGACAGGAGTCATTCAAATACTCTTCGGAATTTTTAAAGTAGCGAAGGTGATGAAATTCATTCCGCGGGCAGTCATGATCGGCTTCGTCAACGCATTAGCGATTTTGATTTTCATGGCACAGGTGCCACACTTTATAGGTATTAATAACACAACCTATATTTTTGTAGCGATTACACTGGCAATTGTTTACATTGTCCCGAGATTTTTGAAGTCTGTCCCTGCACCGTTAATTGCTTTGGTTGTTTTGACAGGCGTAGCCATCTATTCCGGATTTGAGTTGCGGACAGTTGGAGATTTAGGTGCGATTACTAAGTCGCTGCCATCTTTCCTATTACCGGATGTACCATTCTCTATTGAAACTATTATGATCGTGTTGCCATACTCACTGGCTTTAGCGATTGTCGGATTGCTTGAATCCTTGTTGACTGCATCAATTGTGGATGATATGACAGGTACAGCAAGTGATAAAAATAAAGAATCACGTGGACAGGGTATTGCCAACTTCGTCACCGGTTTCTTCGGTGGGATGGCCGGATGTGCCATGATCGGCCAATCGGTCATCAATGTGAAATCAGGAGGACGCGGCAGACTTTCCACTTTGGTAGCAGGCCTATTTTTGATCTTCCTGATTATTGTGCTCGGGGATCTGGTCGTTCAAATTCCAATGCCTGTACTTGTAGGTATTATGATCATGGTGGCCATCGGAACTTTTGACTGGTCTTCGTTCACTTATTTAAAGAAAGCACCAAGAACAGATGCAGCGGTTATGGTAGTGACCGTCCTCATCGTCGTTTATACACATGATTTATCCATCGGAGTAATTGCAGGAGTCCTGCTGAGCGCCATCTTCTTTGTCGCAAAAATTTCGAAGATTGAAGTTAAGAAGAAAATGGAAAATGGCACTCCGAGATATAGTGTGGAAGGGCAGCTATTCTTTGCTTCAGTTGAAGATTTCCTCGAAAAGTTTGATTATTCGATTGAAAATGAGGATGTAATCATCGACTTTACAGACGCTCATGTCTGGGATGATTCAGGGGTAGGCGCGATTGATCGTGTCGTATTGAAATTTAAGGAAAATCGTAATGAGGTTATCCTTGAAGGACTGGATTCAGGTAGTAAAAAACTAGTCGATAACCTGGCTATATTCAATAGTGAGAATGCAAAGTTGCCAACCCATTAAACTTATAGGGAGTGTTGAAGGATGTATAAGAAAATATTACTGGCTGTAGATGGTTCTGACCATTCAATTCGTGCGGCAAAAGAAGCGGTGAAGATAGCCGCAGGTTCAGCGGAGTCTGAAGTGACCATCGTTTTTGTCGCAGACTATGACAATGCCAAATACGAAGTGCTGCACAGCGGCAGTTCTATGGAGTTGGATCTTAAACGCAGAAAAAAACTTCAGCCGATTGAAGAAAAATTGGCTGCTGGAAATATCAACTATAAATTGGAAATCCTTCACGGGACACCAGGACCGGCAATTGTCGAATATGCCAATAAAGAAAAAAGCGATATTCTGATCATCGGCAGCCGAGGCTTGAACGGGTTGCAGGAAATGGTTTTGGGCAGTGTCAGCCACAAAGTGGTGAAACGGGCAAATTGTCCAGTTTTGCTTGTGAAGTAATAGAAGGAATAAAAAAGAGCTCTAAATGGGCTCTTTTTTCTGTGGAGGAAGGCAGCAATGTATAGAACAACTGAAAAAATAAAGTTCATCAACAAAGCAGGCGTTGTCCATACGCCATTTTATTATGGTTGGCTGATTGTGGTCATGGCTGGTCTGTCCCACTTCTTCTCCGGTCCTGGACAAACATATTCAAATGCCATTTTTATTGATTACTATATCGAAGAATTCGGTTGGAGCCGCTCGGCGGTATCGGGCATCTATTCCTCCGCAACATTGCTTGCTGGGCTCCTGCTGTTTATCATGGGCCGGATGATTGATCGAATCGGCGCCCGCAAAATGGCGATCATTGTCTCAATCCTCCTGGCGGCTGCCAGTGTATTCAACAGCATGGTGGTCAACTGGGTCATGCTGTTTATCGGATTTTTCGCTATTCGGCTATTTGGCCAAGGATCGATGTCACTTATTCCAAACGCGCTGGTGCCCCAATGGTTTATTCAAAAACGTGGTCGCGCACTCGGCTTGGCTGCACTTGGCGGTATGATCGGATCTGCAGCTTTTCCACTGATTAATGTGTGGCTGATCGAAGCTTATGGCTGGAGGGCTGCCTGGCAAATCCTCGGAGCTTCCGTAATCATCATTTTTACGCCTTTGGCATTGCTGTTTATTCGAAACCGGCCGGAAGATATCGGCTTGCGGCCGGATAATGGACCAAATCTAAGCAAGTTGGAGCATCAGAAGCAATTGTCTTCAGATATCAGCTGGACGGTGAAAGAAGCGAGAAAGACACGGGCCTTCTGGCTTTTGCTGTTCTGTGTCGCAGTTCCGGCATTGGTCAATACCGGTATGACCTTTCATCTGGTTTCCATCTTTTCAATTCAATCCCTGGCTCCGGAAACCGCCGCGACCGTCTTGAGCCTGATGGCAGTCATTGGTTTCCCAATCACTTTTCTGGCAGGCTACCTGCTCGATAAAATTCGCGTGCAATGGATGTTGGCGGCGGTTTTTGCAGGGGAAATCGCGTCGATCTTCTTGTTGAAGGAAGCTGACGTGTTTTCTGGCGCGATTCTTTTTGCTGTGGTATGGGGCTTTATGCTGGGCATCGAGCGGGTGACGCTCAGCGTCGTCTGGCCCAATTATTTTGGCCGCCAATACCTCGGCAGCATCACCGGTATCTCCATGGCCATCATGGTAGTGGGATCTGCACTCGGTCCGCTTCCGTTCGGCTTGTTCTTCGATTTCTTTGGAGGGTATGAAGAAGTGTTGTGGGGGATCATGATTTTCCCGTTCCTTGGGATATTTGCTGCTCTGCTGGCAACACCGCCGGAAAAATCCCGGATCGAGGAATTCCAAAAATAATCTGTTAGCCATAGATTAAAATGTTTATAAAGGAGAAGAAACTCGGTGCTGAGTTTCTTCTTTTTTTGTTTCTGAAAAGCTGCATGAACGATTGAAAATGCCGCATCAGCAATGGATTTGCCTCAAAAAAAGGTTCTGCACACATTCTCGATAGGTTGATTTTATACTGGAAGTATGTAGGGTTCGAGATTAAAATACGGATAAAGAGGTGGATTCCATTGGCGAAAAATGAAGAACACCATCGCAATCCCAAAGAGCATTCGCATTCAACTGAAAAAGACAGTCACCATCCGAATATGGAGGAAGGTGAAACAGCAATCCAGGAAGAACAGGTTCAGCCAGGGCCTGAAGGACACGGAAATCATGAGCAACATGAACACCACGGACATGAAGACATGGTGGAGGACTTTAAAAAGCGGTTCTTTGTGTCTTTGATTCTGACCATTCCCATTCTGGCATTGTCCCCGATGATTCAGCATTTTATGGGAGTCGACTGGCGTTTTGAGAATGATCTTTATACTTTATTTGCCTTATCGACTATCGTGTTCTTTTACGGAGGCTGGCCATTTTTAACGGGCGGCATCAGTGAACTGAAGGAAAAAAAGCCAGGAATGATGACCTTGATCGCCTTGGCCATCAGCATTGCCTATGGCTACAGTACCTTGGTCGTATTCGGTTGGGATGGCAATCAGCTTTATTGGGAATTGGCGACGCTTGTGGTCATTATGCTGCTCGGCCATTGGATCGAAATGCGTTCGATCATGGGTGCATCGAACGCGTTAGAGCAGTTGGTGAAATTAATGCCGAGCGAAGCGCATAAATTGGATGAGCACGATCAAGTCCAGGATATGCCGCTGTCCGAAATCCGCAACAAGGACCGGGTATTGGTGAAGCCGGGTGAAAAAATTCCGGTGGATGGAGTAATTATGGAAGGAAAGTCGACGATCGATGAATCGATGCTGACCGGAGAATCCGTGCCCAGCGATAAAGCAGAAGGCGATGGCGTCATTGGAGGATCGGTGAACAAAGAAGGATCCCTGATCATCCAGGTGGAAAAAACAGGAGAAGAATCGTATTTGTCCCAAGTCATCACAATGGTAAAAGAAGCGCAGGAGTCCAAATCCAAAACACAGGACTTGACCAATCGTGCTGCTAAATGGCTGTTTTATTTGGCTTTAGTGGCCGGATTCGTCACTTTATTCTCCTGGTTGGCCCTTGGCTACGCGTTTGATATCGCCATTGAGCGAATGGTTACGGTCATGGTCATCACCTGTCCGCATGCTTTGGGTCTGGCAGCGCCGTTGGTTGTTGCTGTTTCCACATCCATATCCGCAAAACAGGGGTTGCTGATCCGAAACCGTGCAGATTTCGAAGGAGCACGAAATTTGGATGCGGTGGTATTCGATAAGACCGGAACGCTGACAAAAGGCGAGTTTGGTGTGACGGATATCGTTTCTGAAAGCAGCTATACGGATGAACAGGTGCTGCAGCTGGCAGCGGCGATCGAACAAAATTCAGAGCATCCGATTGCTGCAGGCATCGTCGCGTCCGCCAAGCAAAAAGACATTCTGATCGGCCGAGTGAGCGATTTTGAATCGATTGCCGGTAAAGGCATCCAAGGGACTGTGGACGGGAAGAAAGTCAACGTGGTCAGTCCCGGCTATGTCAACAGCAATCGCTTAAGCTACAATGAAAATCAATTTAATGAGTTATCAGCAGAAGGGAAGACCGTTGTCTTCGTGCTTGTGGAAAATCAGCTCGCCGGCATGATTGCTTTGGCCGATATCGTCCGGGAAACGGCGAAAGAAGCTGTGGCTGCCCTTAAGGCAAAAGGCATCCATTCGGTCATGCTGACTGGAGATAATCAGAAAGTCGCGAATTGGGTAGCGAAGCAAGTAGGCATTGAAGAAGTCTACGCGGAAGTGCTGCCGGATGACAAAGCCAATCAAATCAAAAAGATCAAAGCGAAAGGCTGGAGAGTCGCGATGACAGGGGATGGTGTGAATGATGCACCAGCACTCGCCACAGCGGACCTTGGAATCGCAATTGGCGCCGGGACGGACGTAGCCATGGAAACGGCCGATGTGGTGCTTGTGAGGAGCAATCCGAACGATGTCGTGGCGCTGATTGACCTTTCCAAAAAAACTTACCGGAAATTGGTGCAGAACTTATGGTGGGCGACCGGCTATAATATTTTTGCCATCCCACTGGCTGCAGGTGTCCTGGCGCCTTGGGGAATTATCATCAGCCCGGCAATCGGAGCGGTCTTCATGAGCCTGAGTACCGTTATTGTCGCTATTAATGCCAAGCTGTTAAAAGCATAAGCACTGTAATCATGAACCTTTTGCATGGCAGGTTGATGGACGTTTTACCGATCGTTTAGCCTCGTTAAATGAAAACGCCAATTTCCTGCTGCCATTAGGAAATTGGCGTTTATTTATGGAAAAAGGGATTTTTTCAACGGGGTGGTTTATGATATGAAGTAAAAAGGAGAGGTTATATGAAAAAAACAAATGTTTGTTTCATTGGAGCCGGCCTGCACTCGACGACGAATATTTACCCAGCCGCACTTGAAGCGGGAGCGGAAATCCAAGCAATTGCCACGCGCAGTCTCGAGCGTTCCCGAAATGCTCTCCAACGAATGGGGAGCGAAGGAGTTGCGTATGATGATTACCGGCGCATGCTGGAAAAGGAAGAATGTGCGGGGGTCGTGGTGGTTGCGCAGCCTGAAGACCATGTCTCTCTCGTTCTCGACTGCATCAAAGCTGGAAAAAATGTCTTTGTCGAAAAACCACTTGGCATGACTGAGGCGGAAGCGTTGAGGATTGCAGAAGCAGCTGAAGAGGCTGGAGTCCAGGTGATGGTCGGGTTTATGAAGCGCTACGCGCCGATTTACCAAAAACTCAAAGAAGTGATCGATAGTGAGGCACTCGGCACTGTACGCTCTTTCCAGGCGCGATTTGCTGTTGACAGCACGCTATTCTGCAAAAATGACGAGCAGTTCTTGAAATTTTCCGCCATCCATATGGTGGACCTGGTGCGATTCCTGTTCGGCGAAGCGGTGGAAGCAACAGGTTTCAAAAACAGCAGCGAAGAGTTTATTTCGCATAGCATTTCGGTGAAGTTTGAAACTGGCGTTGTCGGCAGCCTGTATTTCAGCGGCATGACCGCCTGGACGCGTGAAAGTGAGAACATTACGGTGACCTTTGATGAAGGATTCGCTTTTGCAGATGAAATCAATGCGTTGACCATCCACAAATCACAGCATCATGAAGAACAGCCGTGGCAATCGATTGAAGAAGCGGACACCCATTACAAGCCATCCGCAACACCGATGTCCGGGGCATACCGGGACCTGTACCTCCGGGGGTTTGTCGGTGAAATGTCCCATTTCCTTGAATGCTGCACGACGGGCGCGGTGCCGTTGTCGAATGCACGCGACAATGTCCAAACGATGGCGCTTTGCGAACGGATCTTAGATAGTTTATCGTGAAATGCTAAAAACCTTCTTGTTTTCACCTGTATTTCGTTTGTGGCCTTGGAGTATGGAATAGAACAAGGCAAATCAGCATTATGCGGAGTCTGATGGGCAGTAGAAAAGCGCAGCCGGTATTTTACAGCCGGCTGCGCTTTTTCCTGTTTTCGGAAGCAGATCTTCTTTTGCCTATTCCGGACTTTCACAGATCACTTTGATGTTTTCCAATGTATGGGCGGCAGAAATCCGACCCAGCCGTTCGTAGATGAGCCGGTCTGTGATTTTTCCGTACAGGTCATCGGGGATATAGCTTTCGATTTCAAATGTAAGCTCAGTGCCTGAACCTTTTGCTTCGTAATAGCTTGATTGTTTGGCATTAAAGCTTCCGCTCAGCATGCCGGTCCATTTTGCGGTACTCTCCGTAATTTCGCATTCTGTAACTTGAATGGTTTCTGGAAAATGCATGCCCATGATGGCGTAATCCGCTTCGACCGTGGTTCCGAGATCACCGTTGCCGTCGATTTTTTTCGGGGCAGCTAAATTATTATAGAAATGTGCCCAGTTTTCAGGATTGATGGTATAGTGAAAGACTTTTTCAAGTGGAGCATTGATGAAGATGGTCTGTTTTGTATGCGCCATGCGTTCATTCGCCTCCTGATTGGATGATTCTTTCTGTTTCATTATACTACGGGGAAACCGTTTAGTTGATAAATGACTGAATAATATAAAATAAAATGGTTGTTGAATTTTCTTTCTCTTCTTTATCCGGATTGGGTTGAGTAACTTATCATTAGAATCCATCCATTTGTTTGGCTCCTATTAGAATCCTTCGTTAGCTGGTCCGCTCTTCTAAGATCACTTTCCACCAAATTTTTTCCTGGATTTGAGTTTACAAAAAGGGAAAAGATGGTATTAGTTAATTAACTAAAATATGTTGAAAATATATCTTTAATAATAAAAATACGATTATACATAAAAGCTTTTTGGATTTCATTTTGTATCAAGACAGGAATTTTGCGCTGGTCATGCTGTGGAATCTTATTTTCAACAACCTACGGAGGAAGGTTGGATTTATGAGCAGACCAAGTCGGGGTGATGTTCCAGTCTTGCTGGCAGGTAATTTTCTGGTGGCTTGTATTCTTTTGGGAAGCTGTGTTGAACCTGACAAACAATCTGAGCCTATTCCCTTTAGGGAAGACGAGAAGAGGCAAGAGGAGTCGGTTGACGAACAGGAATTTCCACAGGAGATTGGGGCAAAGGAAGAGGCGGCGGCCGGTGAAATCGATATCGAAGGGAAGGAGGCGGAAGTTTCCAGTCATGAAATCCAGGAACAGCTCTTACTGCTTTTGCGGAAAGAAAAGTGGCGAGTCTTCTTTCTGCAATTAAAAGATCCCGCAGAAATTGACGTGCCATCGGATGACTTTAATGAGCCGCATGTTGCGCAAGCCGTTTTAAGCAAACATGATCCTTCCATGAATTATGCCTGGCTGGAAATCAATAAAGTAAACGGCAAGTTCAATGAAGTTTGGCAAAAGCATTGGGGAAGTGTGGTCGCTGGTCCAGAAATTTTGGACGAGGAATCATTGTTAAACCATCTGATGAGTATTCAAAGGAAATATGAATCTTTGCTGAACGAAATAAGGCTCTTGGAATTTAAAAGCTCTACAGAACATGCCCAGCATCTGCATGATTACAAATTGTATCTTGAAGGAGCCATCCTGTACCGCATAGAAGCAGTTTCTCTCTTACTGGATGCACTGGAAACAGGAGAACAGAGGGATCTCTTAGTGGAAGAAGCTGTGGCTGCAGCAATTAGTTCCGAAACTTATGCGGAAATGTCCGATGAGGAGCTGATGAGCTACCAGCAGAGTTTCCGGAGAGACCCAAAATGGAATCCTGAATGATCAATTGCTCCTCAAAAAGGAAAAAGCCGCGAGAGACAATTGTCTCCCGCGGCTTTTTTAATCGGTTTCCTTCTTTTTCTCAATCGCCAACAGGAAAGGCGGGGAATGTTTCTGGTTGATGAATTCATATTTCAGGACGTCGAATGATTTTTGCGGCAGCGCTGCAACGAATTCCATGACAGCGTCCCGCTCTTCACTGCCGCCTTCATGCCCACTGTATACGACAATCAATAATAAGCCATGGACCCGGAGAAGCTCTACGCATTGTTCAAGGGCCATTAGGGTGCTTTGCGCTTTCGTGATGATGCTGTGGTCGCCTTTGGGCAAATAACCAAGGTTGAAGACAGCGGCTGAAATCGGCTGGGTGACGTAATCCTTGATTTTGGCGTGGCTGTCATGGACCAGTTCGACATGCTGGAATTCCTTTACCCGTTCAGCGGTCGCTTGGATTGCTTCTGCTTGGATATCAAAAGCAAAGACTTTGCCTGTGGCTCCGGTCAATCCGGCGAGGAAATGGGTATCATGGCCATTTCCGGCAGTGCCATCGACCACCCAGTCTCCTGGTGAGACGGCTTGCTCGAGAAGAACTTTTGTATAAGGCAAAACGCGCTGCAGCGTCATCGCGCCACGCTCCCTGCAGCTAATTTTCCTTGCCAGCTCTTGCGGCGTTCCAGTTCAGCATCGATGCCGTTCAGGACTTCCCATTTGTTGGCGCTCCACATCGGGCCGATCATCAAGTCGATGGGGCCGTCGCCGGTGATGCGCTGGACTACCATTTCAGGCGGCAGCACTTCGAGCTGGTCGGCAACTAAATTGATGTATTCCTGCTTTTCCAGAAATTCGACCATGCCTTTTTCGTATTGTTTGACCATTGGCGTGCCTTTCAATAAATGCAGCAGGTGAATCTTGATGCCCTGCACATCGAGTTTGGCCACTTCGCGGGCAGTCTCCATCATCATGTCCCGGTCTTCAAGCGGCAGGCCGTTGATGATATGGGTACAGACCCGAATGCCGCGCTTGCGCAATTTCGCGACTCCTTCGACGTATGCCTCGAAATCATGGGCTCGGTTGACCAAAAGCGCCGTCCGTTCATGGACCGTCTGAAGTCCGAGTTCCACCCACAGGTATGTCCGGTCGTTCAGTTCCGCGAGGTAATCCACCACATCATCCGGCAGGCAGTCGGGACGTGTCGCAATGCTCAAGCCAATGACATTTTCCTGCTCCAGTGCCGCTTCGAATTTTTCCTTGATGACAGGCAATGGGGCATGTGTGTTGGTATAGGCTTGGAAATAAGCCATGTATTTGGCGTCTTTCCATTTGCGGTGCATTTTTTCTTTTATTTTATCGAATTGCTCGGGAATCGAATCCACTCGGTCCCCGGCAAAATCACCGGACCCAGCGACGCTGCAGAATGTGCAGCCGCCATGAGCAACCGTGCCGTCGCGATTTGGGCAATCAAAGCCTGCATCCAAGGCGATTTTCATGACCTTAAAGCCAAAATGGTCGCGCAAGTGGCGATTCCATGTATAGTAGCGTTTTCCATCAGATGAAAAAGGAAATTCTGTATTCACTCCAAACAACTCCTCTATCAATAGTGTAGCATGCAAACAAAACAGCCAACAATGTTCAGTGGTACAGATCCTATTTATTAAGAATATTGCGTTTCCATCGATAGTTTGTTTAAATTGAAATGAAAGCGTTTTAACTATCAATTTTGTGATGATGAGGCAGAGGGGGCATAATGGAATGAAACCGATTTACAGTTCTGCAAAAGAAGCTGTTGAACAGATCCAGGATGGCGCTACGATTATGGTAGGCGGGTTCGGATTGGTGGGGATACCTGAACAATTGATTTTGGCGCTTGTCGATAAAGGGGTTACCGACCTCACTGTCATTTCCAATAATTGCGGAGTAGACGAGTGGGGCCTTGGATTATTATTGAAAAACAAACAGATCAAAAAAATGATCGCTTCTTATGTAGGCGAAAACAAAGAATTCGAGCGCCAGGTGCTGTCGGGCGAAATCGAAGTTGAATTGACGCCGCAAGGAACACTTGCTGAAAAAATGCGTGCAGGCGGAGCCGGAATTCCAGCTTTCTTTACACCGGCAGGCGTTGGCACGACCGTTGCAGAAGGCAAGGAAATCCGCGAATTTGATGGCAAGGAATATGTTCTTGAGCACGCATTGAGAGCTGACTTTTCGCTTGTGCGGGCGCACAAGGCAGATAAAATGGGCAACCTGGTATACAACAAGACCGCCCAGAACTTCAATCCGCTGGCTGCAGCCGCTGGAATGATCACCATTGCGGAAGTGGAAGAAATCGTGGAAATCGGTGCGATCGATCCGAACCATGTCCAGACGCCGAGCATCTATGTGCAAGGCTTGCTTCAGGCCAAGCAGGAAAAACGCATTGAACGGCTGACGACGCGCACTGTTTAGGAAAGGGTGGAGAAAATCATGGACAAACAATTAGTCAGAGAACGAATTGCCAAGCGAGCCGAAAAAGAAATCAAAGACGGCGATTACGTCAACCTGGGAATCGGCATGCCGACACTGGTCGCCAATTTTATTTCCGAAAACAAAAGCGTCGTGCTTCAATCGGAAAATGGACTTTTGGGAATCGGCCCTTATCCGACAGAAGACCAAGTGGATCCGGATTTGATCAATGCCGGAAAAGAAACGGTCACCACCATTCCCGGATCTGCATTTTTTACCAGTGCCGAATCTTTCGCGATGATTCGCGGCGGACATATCGACGTGGCGATTCTTGGCGGCATGGAAGTGGCTGAAAACGGCGACTTGGCCAACTGGATGATTCCGGGTAAAATGATCAAAGGCATGGGCGGAGCGATGGATCTAGTCCACGGCGCCAAAAAAGTCATTGTCATCATGGATCATGTGTCCAAGGACGGTTCAGCCAAGATCAAGAAACAATGCGACTTGCCGCTGACCGGAAAAGCTGTGGTCAATAAAATCATCACGGAACGCGCAGTCATCGAAGTGACAGACGCCGGCTTGGTGCTGTTGGAGGTATTCGAAGGATTTACGGTCCAGGATATCATCGACTCGACCGATGCACCGTTGAATACAGAAAATGTCAAAGTCTCATAGGCTATTGCCAAAAAACGGCCGTTCGTCTAAAATGAAGACAATAACCAATGACAGCGAAGAGGACTAGTAGTTTGTGTGTTTTCCACAGAGAGCCGGCGGATGGTGCAAGCCGGTAAAACGCGCAACCGAACTCACCTTGGAGTCAGTGTATGTGAAACCAAGTAAGATACACCGTTTTCCGCGTTAAGGAGTCAAGTTGAGCGAGCAATCGCTAATTTGGGTGGTACCGCGGGAAAACTCCCGTCCCTTATTTATGAGGGACGGGAGTTTTTATTTTGAGGAGGAAAAGGAAATGACATTCAAGCACAAGCTAGTTGAGAAAAAATGGCAGAAATATTGGCAGGACAACAAAACATTCAAAATGGTGGACGATCCATCCAAACCGAAATTCTATGCGTTGGATATGTTCCCTTATCCATCAGGCGCCGGCCTTCACGTCGGCCATCCGGAAGGCTACACGGCGACGGATATTTTAAGCCGCGTGAAACGCATGCAAGGCTACAACGTCCTTCACCCGATGGGCTGGGACGCATTCGGCCTTCCGGCAGAGCAATACGCATTGGATACCGGAAACGATCCGGCAGAATTTACTGCCAAAAACATCGCGACGTTCAAGCGCCAAATCCAGGAACTTGGCTTTTCTTATGACTGGGACCGCGAAATCAATACAACAGATCCTTCTTACTACAAATGGACCCAATGGATTTTCATCCAGTTGTACAATAAAGGTCTTGCTTATGTAGACGAAGTAGCAGTCAACTGGTGCCCTGCACTGGGTACAGTTTTGGCCAACGAAGAAGTAATCGACGGCAAATCAGAGCGCGGAGGCCATCCGGTCGAACGCCGCCCGATGCGCCAATGGGTGCTTCGCATCACGAATTATGCAGATCGCCTGCTTGAAGACCTGAATGATCTGGATTGGCCGGAAAGCCTGAAAGACATGCAGCGCAATTGGATCGGCAAATCGGAAGGGGCAGAACTGGAATTCCAGGTTGCCGATACGGAACATTCTTTCCGTGCCTTCACGACACGTCCGGATACGATTTTCGGAGCGACTTACGCGGTGCTTGCTCCTGAACATAAATTGGTGGCAGCCATTACGACAACTGAACAAAAACAAGCTGTCGAACAATACATCGACGACGTCAAGACGAAAAGTGATCTGGAACGTACCGATTTGGCGAAAGACAAATCAGGTGTCTTCACAGGCGCTTATGCGACCAACCCGGCCAGCGGCGAAGAAATGCCGATTTGGATTGCCGATTATGTACTGGCTACATACGGAACCGGTGCCATCATGGCAGTTCCTGCCCATGACGAGCGTGATTACGAATTCGCCAAGCAATTCGACTTGCCGATTGTGGAAGTCGTTTCCGGCGGCAATATTGAAGAAGAAGCTTATGCTGGCGACGGCAAATTGATCAATTCCGATTTCCTTAACGGCTTGAATAAAAAAGACGCGATTGAAAAAGCCATCAACTGGCTGGTTGACAAACAGGTCGGCGAAAAGAAAATCACGTATCGTCTGCGGGACTGGCTGTTCAGCCGCCAGCGCTACTGGGGCGAACCGATTCCAATCATCCACTGGGAAGATGGCACGATGACACCGGTCGAAGACAAAGATCTGCCATTGATGCTGCCGGTAACGACAGACATCAAGCCAAGTGGTACCGGTGAATCACCGCTTGCCAATATCGCAGACTGGGTCAATATCGTCCATCCTGAAACCGGCATGAAAGGGCGCCGCGAAACCAATACGATGCCGCAATGGGCAGGCAGCTGCTGGTATTACCTGCGCTTTATCGATCCAACCAATGACGAAATGCTGGCCGATCCAGAATTGTTGAAACGCTGGCTGCCGGTTGACGTTTATATCGGTGGTGCCGAACACGCCGTGCTGCATCTGTTGTATGCACGTTTCTGGCATAAAGTGCTTTACGATATCGGTGTGGTATCAACGAAAGAGCCATTCCAGAAATTGTTTAACCAAGGCATGATTTTAGGCGAAGGCAACGAAAAGATGTCGAAATCCAAAGGCAATGTCGTCAACCCGGACCAGATCATCGAAAGCCACGGAGCAGACACGTTGCGCATGTATGAAATGTTCATGGGCCCTCTGGAAGCATCGATCGCCTGGTCGACAAACGGCTTGGACGGCTCCCGCCGATTCCTGGACCGTGTGTGGCGCCTGTTGATGGATGAAGAGCAATTGAGTGCGAAAGTCACCGACACCAACGATGGCAAACTGGAAAAAATCTATCACCAGACCGTCAAAAAAGTGACAGACGATTTCGAAGGATTGCGCTTCAACACAGCCATTTCACAAATGATGGTCTTCATCAACGAAGGCTATAAAGTCGATTCGATTCCGAAAGAATACGTGGAAGGCTTTGTGAAATTGCTGTCGCCGATTGCACCTCACGTAGCAGAAGAATTATGGGAGAAATTGGGCCATGAAGGATCAGTTTCCTACGAAAACTGGCCGCTGTATGACGAGTCGAAATTGGTCGACGATGTCGTTGAAGTTGTCGTGCAAGTGAACGGCAAAGTGAAAACCAAGCTGACCATCGCCAAAGACAGCACAAAAGAACAGCTGGAAACGGCAGCGCTTGCGGACGAACATGTCCAAAAAGCAGCAGATGGCAAACAAGTACGCAAAGTCATCGTCATTCCAGGGAAACTGGTTAATATAGTAGTTGGGTAATTAGAAAAGCGGAGTCTTCCGGGAGCCCTGAACGGCTTAAGGCGGACTGGCGAAGCGGCGCCTTTTGCCGCACAGCCAGGCGGACTTAAGATCCCGAGGGGCTGGAAGACGGAGTCTGGACAAAGAAAAGCGGAGTCTTCCGATAGCCCTGAACGGCTTAAGGCGGAGTCTGGACAAAGAAAAGCGGAGTCTTCCGATAGCCCTGAACGGCTTAAGGCGGAGTCTGGACAAAGAAAAGCGGTATATAAATAATAAAAAGAGTCAGGCTGGAGAATTTCCAGTCTGACTCTTTTTGGATTATCGATGTCATTTTTTCTTAAACGCCGCTTCCAACCGGACTTTCCTTCGCGAAACGGGCTGCACTTTGGCCGGCGACGTTGCCGGTCACCAGTGCGGATGTGATGTTGTAGCCGCCGGTGTAGCCATGGATATCCAGGATTTCACCGCAGAAATACAAGCCCGGCTTCTTTTTGGAAGCCATCGTCTTCGGTTCGATTTCTTTGATGGACACGCCGCCTCCGGTGACGAAAGCTTTCTCGATCGGCTGTGTGCCGTTGACGAACATGGTAAAGGCGGTCAATTGCTGCGCAAATTCCCGTACTTTATCACTGGGCAGTTCTGCGCCGGTCAGTTGGGGATCGATGTCCGCGCGTCCCAGAAGGAACAGCAGCCACCGTTCCTGAGCAAGGCTCTTCCAGACATTCTTCACCGATTTTTTCGGCTCGTCTTTCATCATCTTAACAAGCAGCTGAAAAGCGGATTCTGTATTTTCATCCGGCAGGGAATTGATGCGCATTTCAACGGGCATGCCGCCGTTTTTCTTCATTTCCTTGACGACATACTGGCTGCAGCGCAACACTGCAGGCCCGCTCAATCCGAAATGGGTGAACAGCATATCCATCTGATGCGTCACCAGTATCTTGCCTTTTTTGTTCAAAACCGTCACAGCTGCGTCGCGCAGCGCGAGTCCCTGAAGTTCCCGGCTGACGATGAAGGGTTCTTTCGAAAGGAGGGGCACTTCGGTCGGGTAAAGGTCGGTGACTGTATGTCCCGCTTTTTCCGCCCAAGGGTAGCCATCTCCCGTTGAACCGGTTTGCGGAACTGCTTTTCCGCCAACGGCTACAACGATTGCTTTAGATGTGTATTCTTCGCCGGTATGAAGGCGGACACCCGTCACTTTTTCATCCGTCATCAATAGTTTTTTAACAGGAGAGTCAAGGAGCACCGTAACATTCAGCCGGTCCATTTCCTTGAACATGGCATCAGCCACATCCTGTGCACGGTTGGAAACCGGGAACATCCGGCCATGGTCTTCTTCCTTTAAAGCGACACCAAGTCCTTCAAAAAAAGAAATGATGTCTTCGTTATTGAATACGGAAAATGGGCTGTGCAGAAAACGGCCATTCCCTGGAATATGTTTCACAATTTCGTCAAGAGGCAAACGGTTGGTCACGTTGCAGCGGCCGCCGCCTGAAATAATTAATTTTTTTCCTAACTTCTTTCCTTTTTCAATCAATAAAACCTTTTGGTTGGTGGAAGCTGCGGCAATTGATGCCATTAAACCGGAGGGACCCCCGCCGATGATTATAACGTCATACATAAAATAAGAACTCGCTTTCGTTTTTCTTTCCAGTATACACGATGATGCGAAACTCGTTGAGTAATTTCTTCTATAGGTGTAAACTATCGTGTAGATTGCTTTTATCATGAACAAGTCAGGAAGTGCAAAATGTCGTCATTAATCAAAGGTACAGCCATCTTAACCTTGGGTCTGTTTTTATCGAAAATCCTTGGAGTTATTTATATCATCCCGTTCTACAGCATGGTGGGAGAAGACAATATCGGTCTTTATCAATACGCATACATACCGTATAACCTGATGCTGGCACTGGCCATTTCAGGAGCCCCGATCGCTTTCTCGAAATTCACCGCCAAATATAATTCCCTCGGAGATTATGAGACCGGAAGGAGATTATTGAAGTCAGGCCTCCTGACGATGATGGTCACCGGCTTTGTTTCTTTTCTCTTGCTTTACCTCTTTGCGGAGCCGCTCGCCCGCATCACCATTTCTGAAGATGAGCGAATTTATTCAGTTGGAGATGTCACCGAAGCAATTCGCTGGGTCAGCTTCGCGCTGATTGTCGTGCCATTTATGAGTCTTTGGAGAGGATTTTTCCAAGGTTATAATTACATGATGCCGACAGCTGTTTCGCAGCTGGTCGAGCAGATTGTCCGCATCATCTTCCTGTTGGGTGGAGCATTTGCGGTCATCTATATTTTTGACGGCACACCGAAAACAGCGATTCAATTTGCTGTATTGTCTGCGGCCATCGGGGCACTTGGCGGTATTGTCACTTTAGGTTATTTCTGGAAAAAGAAAAAACCGGAGTACAATCGCCTATTGGCAAATTCTGTTGAATCCTACGACGTGAAATTACGTGATATGTACAAAGAAATTTTGGTTTATGCGGTTCCGGTCATTTTCCTCGGCATCGCCAATCCTTTGTTCCAATTTGTGGATTTGATGACCTTTAACCGGGCAATGAGTTCCGGCGGCAATTTCTCAGAAATCGATTTGCTGGGAATATTGAACTTGACGGCCCATAAACTGGTCATGATTCCGGTCATGCTGGCTACCGGTTTTTCAATGGCTTTAATCCCATTGATCACCAAGCATTTTACCCGCAATGAGCATCTTCAGGTGTCACGAACACTAGACCAATCGATACAGGTCATGCTGTTTCTGACATTGCCTGCTGTCATCGGCATGACGATGCTGTCCGATGAACTGTATCATGTGTTCTACGAAGTGAGTGAAGTAGGTTCAGAAATTTTGGCCCATTACTTGCCGGTAGCCATCCTATTTGCAGCTTTCCCGGTAACGGCATCGATCCTGCAGGGCATCAATAAACAAAAATGGATCATCATCAACCTGTCTACTGGCCTGTTGTTGAAAGCACTCCTGAATACACCCTTGATCGAGCGTTTTGAAACGGATGGTGCCATCGCAGCAACCATCATCGGTTATGTGGCAGCGATCGGCATGAACATGCTGGTCATCGTCAAAACGATGAACTATCATTCGCAGATGGTGGGAAGACGCGTCATCCTGATCGTCATCTTGAACCTGATCATGGCGGGTGCAGTTTACCTGGCGATGTCAGGCTTGGATCTATTTATAGGGATGGACAATAAATTCCTGTCAATGCTGCGCATTATTTTGATTGGCGGCGTGGGAATAATCGTTTACGGCTACCTCGGCCTGAAAACTGGCTTGGCGCAGAAATTGATGGGTTCGAAAATCACAAAAATTTCCCGGAAACTAGGCTTTTAGGAGTGACAGCATGCGTATAGACAAATACCTTTCCAATATGGGTTTCGGTTCCAGAAAAGAAGTCAAGATCCTGCTGAAAACAAAAGCGGTAGAAGTGAACGGCGAAATCGTCCGGGATCCGAAAGTGCATGTCGATGAAAACGCCGATCAGGTCCTGGTTGGCGGAGAGCCGGTTGCCTACACCGAGTTCATCTATCTATTGATGAATAAACCACAGGACGTCATCTCGGCGACAGAGGATAAATACGACCAGACAGTCATCGATTTGCTGGCAGAAGAAGACCGGCATTTTGAACCGTTTCCGGTGGGCCGTCTTGACAAGGACACCGAAGGGTTTCTGCTGCTGACCAATGACGGCAAACTGGCGCATGAATTATTGTCGCCCAAAAAACATGTGGACAAAACCTATTATGCGAAGATTGAAGGAATAGTCACGGAAGAGGATGCGGAAGCATTCGAGAAAGGCGTTGCGCTGGACGATGGCTATGTAACAAAACCCGCCAGTCTAAACATTCTTGAAAGTGGCGCTGTATCCGAAATTGAATTGACCATCACAGAAGGCAAGTTCCACCAGGTCAAGCGGATGTTCGAAAGTGTCGGCAAACGGGTGGTTTACCTGAAGCGTTTATCGATGGGGCCGTTAAGCCTCGATCCGGAACTTGAACTCGGAGCATACCGGCATTTGACGGAGGAAGAAGTAAACAGCTTAAAACAAAGAAACTAGATAATGATGCGTGAGCCTAACCGGTCCGGCCACTTCGCTTCCAGTGGGCTCAGTTTCTCTGCTTTCACAGGAATCTTCGTGGCCTGTCCGCATGGGAGCGTGTTGCTTTAATCAAAGAGGGAAGCATGTTAGCAAGTTCGAGAAAAAATAGTCCTAACAAAACTTGGTAAATCCTTCACTCAAAGATCCGTAGCGCAAGGCGGCGACTCCTGCGGGAACAGCGAAGTGCCGAAATCCACTCGGGCGCTAGTCCGAGTTAGTTCGGCGCGAGCCCGCGGAAAGCGTCCGCCTGAAGCGCAGGATCGGGTGTAAGACGATTAAAAGCATATTCATTCTTAAATTGATATAAATATTCTTTTGTCTACAAGATGAAAACAAAGAAAATGACCGCATAGCTGCGGTCATTTTCTTTGTTTAGGAAATCTTTTCAGGACGTCATTTTCACTTTCCGTTGCGTCGTTGTCCATTTGCCTCGAGTTGGGCTAATCACCAAGTCGTTAAAGGCTAACACATTCAAATCTCTTTGAATGGTGCGAGGAGTGATGCCGAATTCGTCGACAAGATCTTGCGTCGTTACAGTCCCGTTTTCGAGAATGTACTTATACATATCTTTAATTCGAATGAGCATGCGATCAGTTGTTGGTTTCATAGTAACAGAACCACTCCTTCATCTTTTTTCCCATTGGCAAAGACTAGCGGACGATGTGCCGAGGTTTATACAGCAGGTTTATGATAGATGCCAAAGACAGCCCCTTTTCCTAAAAGATGTGTCAATCGAACTAATCTGACAACTTGATTATAGCGGAAAAACATTCGAAATTCTAGGATTTTCCTTTATCTTTACGTAAAAATAACAATAGAAGACAGAATTTTTTATGCAAATTAGCGTCAAATTCTTTAATTTACTGAAAAAAGGTGTACAATAGCCATAACAAAAAGGAGTGTGAAACATGGATTGGCTGCTACAAGCAACGGAACGTAAAGAAACCATGCTGCGTGAATTACAGGAATTAGTGGCGATTCCCAGCGTGTTGAGTGACGAAACAACGCCAACAGCTCCTTTTGGAAAAGAAGTTAAGCAGGCTTTGGATTGGTTTTTGCAAAAAGGAAAAGAACAAGGATATGCCGTAAAAAATGTTGCGGATGTCGCAGGGCATCTGGAAATTGGGCAAGGGGAAGAATTACTTGGCATTTTAGGGCATGTGGATGTCGTGCCTGTTGGTGAAGGTTGGACCAAAGACCCATTCGGCGGAGAAATTCAGGATGGCCGTCTTTATGGCCGCGGAGCCATCGATGACAAAGGACCGACAATCGCTGCCTGGACAGCCTTGAATATGCTGAAGGATGCAGACGTAGAATTTACGAAGCGGATCCGGTTGATCATCGGCACTGACGAAGAAAGTGGCTTCCGCTGTGTAGAACGCTATTTTGAAACAGAGGAAATGCCGACGATAGCGTTTGCGCCAGATGCGGATTTTCCCATCATCAATGCGGAAAAAGGCATTGCCGACCTGGTTTTTTCGACTTTTTCCATGTATGAAGACGCCATCCTGGAATCGTTTATTGCAGGACATCGTACCAATATGGTGCCGGATAAGGCGACGGCTATTTTAAATGGCCAGTTGGAAGAGTGGCAGGAAGAATTCAAGGAGTTTTGCAGTGAATATCAGGTGACAGGTGTGGTTGAACAGCATAACGGTTCAACCGAATTGACCCTCAACGGAAAATCGGCGCATGCGATGGAACCCGATAACGGCGTCAATGCCGGAATTCTGTTGGCGCTGTTCTTAAAAGACCGCCTTGAAGGCGATGGCCAAAAATTTGTGGCATTCGTTGCAGATACGTTTTATCAGGATTCACGGGGCCGCAAGCTGGGACTCGATTTTACGGATGAGCAATCCGGGGATACAACATTCAATGCCGGAATCATCCGTTTTGAAAAAAACAAAACCGCGACAATCAATGTCAGTATGCGGTATTCCGTCAGTTACCCATTCGAAGAAAAGATGGCTGCCTACCAGTTAGAGGATTTCGTAGTGGACATTGCGTCTAATTCCCCTCCTCATCATGTGGACGAAAACGATCCGTTCATCAAGACGCTGCAAAGCGCATATGAAAAACAGACCGGCAATACAGCAGAACTTATTGCCATTGGCGGAGGCACCTATGCACGGGTGTTGGATAAAGGCGTGGCTTTCGGTATGCTGTTTCCAGGTGAACCGGATGTTGCCCATCAAGCGGATGAATTTGTCGACATCGACAATTTAATTAAAGCGACTGCGATCTATGCGGAAGCGATTTATCAATTAGCTTGTAAAAAATGAGGAAAGAGGGAATGAATATGGATTTGATATTGCATAATGGAGAGTTTATTCGTGAAGAAGATTTGGTGATTTCGAAGGAAGACCGCGGCTATCAATTTGGGGACGGGATCTATGAAGTGATTCGTGTCTATGACGGCAACCTGTTTACGGCGAAAGAGCATATCGACCGTTTCTATGAAAGTGCCGATAAAATCAAAATTGTTATTCCGCATACAAAAGATGCATTCCATAAAATGATGTACGATTTTGTTGAAATGAATAATATCGATAATGGCCAGGTCTATGTCCAGATCACTCGTGGAGCCGCTGAACGCCAGCACCAGTTCCCGACTCAGGCAGCACCGGTCATCACCGGCAATACCAAAACGGTGGAACGTCCGGTCGCAAGCATGGAAACCGGTGTAACCGCTAAATTCATCGAGGATATCCGCTGGTTGCGCTGTGACATCAAGAGCCTGAATTTGCTTGGCAATGTGCTGGCAAAACAGGAAGCTTACGAAGAAGGATTTTTTGAAGCGATTCTGCATCGTGGTGAAACTGTGACAGAAGGCTGTTCATCGAATATGTATGGCTTTAAAGACGGCATTCTTTATACCCATCCAGCCAACAACCTCATTTTGAACGGCATCACGAGAAGAGTCATTCTTGAGCTGTGCAAAGAGCTGGACATTCCAGTGGAAGAAACAGCTTTCACGAAAACACAGGCGCTTGAAATGGATGAATTCTTCATGTCTTCCACAACCTCTGAAGTGATGCCGATTATTGAAATCGGCAACCACAAAATCGGTCAGGGCGTACCGGGAGAATTGACCCGCAAACTGCAGGCCGCATTTGAAGCCCGCATTCAGGTAGGCGTGAAATCTTAAACCCATAAAGTTCAGAAGAAAAGTGATTGGCTCTGGCCGATCACTATTTTTTTGTGTCTCTTGCCATGCTAAACTAGAGCCAGGTGATGACAATGAAACCACATTATTTTATTGGAATAAAAATTCCGTTAGCCGTCGCGGAAGAATTGGATGAACAGCGCCGCTCCTGGAATTTGCAAAGCCATAAAAGGCAAACGCCGCTGGAGGATATGCACATCACGCTGTTATTCATCGGCGAAGATGTGCACGGTGAAATCGATCAGGTGGAGGAGCTGCTTTCAGGAATCAAACAGCAGCCGTTCCTCTTGGCGATTGATGATATCAAGACGTTCGGCAACCCTGCGACTCCACGTGTACTCTATGCTTCCCTAGAAACCAGCAGGGAATTGGAAGAACTGCAGCAGCAGGTGCTCGACTCCCTGGAATCGCCGCAAATCCGGCCAGATCCGAAAAAGTTTGTGCCGCATATCACATTGGCCAGCAAATGGGCCGGAGGTGTTCCGTCAGAACAACAATATTCAATCGATAAAATGCAATTCGAGGTGACAGAGTTTTCATTGTTCCGGATAGCGCCAAAGGAAAATCCGCGTTATCAGAAGATAGCCAATTACCCTTTGGGGATCGGCATCTAATACATCCAAAGGCGAGTGTTTATGAAAACAGTATTTATTATCAATCCCGTGGCCGGAAATGGCAGGGCCCTAAAAAAATGGCGCCGTTTCAAAAAGACCATCCACTTCCCATTCGAACAGGTCGTCACGCGGTTTCCTGGGCATGCCTCCGAGATTGCAGCGGGCTACCGGGACCAGCAGCAGGCAGTCTTGTTGATCGGCTTTGGCGGAGACGGAACCTTGCGGGAAACTATTGCGGGTGCTGCAGGCGCAAAGAGGCTGATTGTAGGCTCTGTGTCGGCAGGTTCCGGCAATGACTTTGCGAGAGCCTATGGAACATTCAAGGATGCACAGGCAATCGAACAATTTCTCGGAAATCCTTTTTCTCGAAGAGAAGACCTTGGCGAATTCATTGACGGCACGGCTTTTCAATTTGTCAGCAGCTCAGGCATCGGCTTTGACGCGGCAATCTCCATTGCCGTCAACCGATCATTTATCAAAAAGAAGCTGAACCAGCTGGGCCTCGGCAAACTGGTCTATCTCCTATATGTAATCAGGACGTTCCTGAAGTTCGAGAAATTCACGTTAACTGTGGAAACAGGGGGCACCACGACTATCTACAGGGACGTCTGGCTGGCAACAGTCAGCAACCAACCTTATTTCGGCGGAGGCATGAAAATTTCCCCAACATCAAAAACAGATGACGGATTACTCGAATTGACGGTTGTCCATCACATTTCACGATTGAAACTCTTGCTGGTTTTTGGTACGGTATTCAGCGGAGCACATACGCATTTCAAAGAACTCAGCCAAATGAGCGGTTCGGAATTTGGGCTCTCGACAGACAAACCGGTTTGCCGCCATGTGGATGGCGACGATGCCGGGATGAGTCCACAAAATGAAAAGCTTATTTATGCAGTCAGCCAACAAAAATGGAATTCAATAAATTAATGGAATAGAAAGAGGATGAAACATGAGATCACGTTTTAAACCATGGGCAGCAGAGTTAATCGATACGCATCCGAAGATCGTCATTCCGGACCCGGAACAGCAAAAAGGAAAATGGCATGAAGTCTTCGGAAACAAACATCCGCTTCACATTGAAGCAGGGACCGGCAAAGGCCGTTTTATCATCGGGATGGCAAAAGCCAATCCAAACATCAATTATATCGGCATCGAGCTATTCGACAGCGTGATCGTTACGGCGCTTGAGACTGTTCTCGAAGAGGAAAAGGGTGTTCCCAATCTGCGTCTTTTGAAAGTCAATGCGAAAAAAATCGCCGAGTATTTTGAAAAAGGGGAAGTCGACAGATTGTACCTCAACTTCTCGGATCCGTGGCCGAAAAAACGCCATGCCAAACGCCGTTTGACGCATGAATCCTTTTTGAAGCTCTATGAGGCGGTATTGCCTAAAAAAGGGGAAATCCATTTTAAGACCGATAACCGAAAACTCTTTGAATATTCGCTCACCAGCATTTCTGAATATGGTATGTTATTGAAAGAGGTTTCTTTGGATCTACATGACAATGAACCCGAATGGAACATCATGACGGAATACGAAGAGAAATTCTCGAAAAAAGGCCAGCCGATTTATCGGATGGAAGCACAGTTTTCAGTTAGCTGATCGTCACAAGGGGGAGTAAGAGATGCAGAAATTTCAATTTCACGAAATGAATCTGACATGGCTGGATGGAGGAACGACTTTTTTGGATGGCGGCACGATGTTTGGGGTAGTGCCAAAAGTCATCTGGTCAAAACGTTATCCGGTCAATGAAAAAAATCAAATCGAGTTGCCGACACATCCAATTCTTGTGCAATTTCGAGGACATAATATCCTCATCGACAGCGGGTTGGGCGACGGCAAATTGACGGAACGCCAAATGCGCAATTTAGGGGTTTCTGAGCAGTCGAAGGTGGAAGCAGATTTGGCGGAACTTGGCTTGAAACCTGAAGATATCGACACAATCCTGATGACCCATCTTCACGGGGACCACGCAGCTGGGTTGACGAAATGGCAGGGGGAAGAACTCGTATCGACTTTTCCGAATGCCAAAATCCATGTATCTGCAGTAGAATGGAATGAAATGCAGCATCCCAATATCCGTTCACGCAATACCTATTGGAAAGAGAATTGGGAACCGATCGTCGGGCAAGTCGAAACCTTTGAAGGCGAAACGACTTTATTCGATGCCTTCACGCTGATCCATACCGGCGGCCATTCAGATGGCCACAGTGTCATCAAAATGACCAGCGGCAATGAAACCATCCTGCATATGGCGGACATCATGCCGACGCATGCACACCAAAACCCGCTATGGGTATTGGCATATGATGATTATCCGATGGACTCCATCTACGCAAAAGAAAGGCTGATGAAAGAAGCGCTGGAAAACGGCTACTACTTCAGCTTTTACCACGATGCCTATTACCGCATCCTGAAATGGAGCGCGGACGGCAAAGAAATCGTCGAATCACTTGTGCACAAAGAAAAAGTCATATAAAAAAAGGAGCCGAATCGGCTCCTTTTTTGTTTATACTTGTTTTACTTCGATGACTGCGCCTGTGAAAGCATCAGCCAAAAACTCGAACTGCTGGAGTTCGTCTTCTTTATGGCGTGTGATGCCGCCTTTATAGACTTCGGTAGATAAAGCAAATTGCTTATAAGGCTCGGTTTTCATAAAGATCCAAGAACCGTCGATTGGGCCTTCTTCTTTAAATGCAGATTTGATTTCTTTTAATACATCATCTGCCGGATATAGTTTGTCCTTGCGACCATACACTTCTTTTACTAAATAGGCTGCTGCTACACCTGTAGCAAATCCAATAAGTAAATCACGATTGTTCACTAAAATCCCTCCTCTGCTTACTGGATAAATTGTACCATAAATATTTTGAAGGGCGAAATGAAAGCGCAAAAGTAATTGTTCTTTCGAAAAACGAAATATAAAACTGGAAATTGTCTGATAAAAGCTCTAAACTTAGTAGAGGTAATTTATTTAGGAGGAACTTTGATATGAATGCTGAAACTCGTGAAATGTTTAAAACCCTAACGGAACTGCCCGGAGCGCCAGGCAGTGAACACGCAGTCCGGAAATTTATGCGGCAGGAGCTGGAACAAGTATCCGATCGATTGATCCAGGATAATCTTGGCAGCATCTTTGGCGTCAAAGATGGGCAGCAGGACGGACCACGCATTATGGTTGCGGGCCATATGGACGAAGTAGGCTTCATGGTGACGCAGATCACCGACAACGGCATGATCCGATTCCAGACTTTGGGCGGCTGGTGGAATCAGGTGATGCTGGCCACACGCGTGGATATCATTGCAGGCGAAAAGGTGATTCCAGGCGTCATCGGTTCCATCCCACCGCATTTGTTAAGTGAAGAACTCCGCAGCAAGCCTATGGAAATCAAAAACATGCTGATCGATATCGGAGCAGACGATAAAGAGGATGCGTTGGCGCTGGGCATTCGGCCAGGTCAACAGATTGTCCCGTTCAGCCCATTCACGCCAATGGCCAATGATAAGAAAATCATGGCAAAGGCCTGGGATAACCGCTATGGCTGCGGCCTTGCAATTGAACTTCTGAAAGAACTGAAAGATGAAAAACTGCCGAACCAATTGTTCTCCGGCGCGACAGTGATGGAAGAAGTCGGTTTGCGCGGTGCCCAGACGGCTGCAGCGATGATCAAACCGGATCTGTTCTTTGCGCTGGATGCCAGCCCCGCGAACGACGCGACAGGCGACAAGAACGAATTTGGCCAGTTGGGACAGGGGACGTTATTGCGCATCCTGGACAAGAGCATGGTGACGCACCGCGGCATGCGTGAATTCATCCTGGACACTGCCGAAACACATAACATCCCTTATCAGTATTTCGTTTCCCAGGGCGGTACAGATGCAGGGCGCGTGCATACGGCAAACGAAGGGATTCCAAGTTCAGTCATCGGAATCTGCTCTCGTTACATCCATACTTCATCGTCCATCATCCATACAGACGACTATGCGGCAGCCAAAGAATTGTTGACAAAGCTCGTGAAAGCGTCCGACCGGACAACGCTTGAAACCATCAAACAAAATGTCTGAAAAAGTGCCTGCGGGCTCTTTTTTTTTGGAGGGAATAATAGAAATGAAAAAAATTCGTGCAGCCATCGCGTCAAAAAATCCTGCAAAAATCAATGCCGTATCCAGCGTTCTGGCCAATTTGGAATGGTCCGTCGACTTATCGGCGGTAGATGCAGAATCGGAAGTTTCAGCACAGCCTTTTTCACAGCAGGAAACACGGCAAGGAGCCGTAAACAGAGCCAGCAATGCTTTAGGCGACTATGATTTCGCCATCGGCCTGGAAGGCGGGGTCTACGAAATGGATGGGGTCCTCTATTTATGCAATTGGGGTGCTTTGGCAGCTCGGGATGGCCGCCTGTTTACAGCGGCTGGTGCTCAGATTCCATTGCCGGAAGAAATTACAGTGAAACTCCGGACAGGCGTAGAGCTTGGACCTGTCATGGATGCCTATGCCAATGAAAGTGGAATCCGCCACCATAAAGGCGCCATCGGCATTTTAACGGATGGCCTTGTCAACCGGGGAGAAATGTTCAGCCATGTGGTTAAATTATTGATTGGGCAGTACCAGCGGGACAGCGATTAAGTTGCATGTCCCCGTAAACACCTTTAAAATAAGGAACAGCAACGTTAGGGGGAATGAGCGTGCCTCGATATAGATTGAGTTTTGGATTGCTCCTGGTGTCGGGTATTTTGGCCGGCTGCATGGCAACGCCGGAAGAACAGATTGTACAGGGACTATCGAACGCGCGTGAAGCGTTTGAAGAAGAGCCGGAAAAAGCCAATGAGACGGCTGGGCAAATCGACTTGTATATACCAAGCGGCTATGACGTTGAAGAACCATCGGATGATTTTAATCGATTAATTACAAGAGGCAGCGACTCTTTTTCTTTATTCATCAATCCGAATGAAAAGGCGGCGAGCACCTTGTTCTATGATCTGCAAAAAGCGGAGCCTGAACAGCAATGGGTGACAGATGAAACCTTCCAGCAAAACGGCCGTTTCGGTTTTGCCACAGTAGAAGAAATTGCGGAAGACCAACTGGAACTTGTCGTCAGCACTGGCGGCGTTAAATTGACGACCATCACAAATGAACGTGATATCCCCCAAAATATGAAATGGATGATGAAGACTGTCCGTTCAATAGATACCGATGAATAGGAGACTGCACAAATGAGAAGTTTACAATCGACTGAGGAATTTCAGGAATTGGCAAAAGAGCCTGCAGCTATTTTTATGTTTACTGCAGGGTGGTGTCCGGATTGCCGCGTCATCGAACCTATACTGCCGGATATTGAAAAAACGTTCCCGGACCACACATTTGTATCAGTGGATCGCGACCAGTTTATTGACCTGTGCATCGAACAGGACATTTATGGCATTCCGAGTTTCCTTGCTTATGCCAATGGCCAGGAAACCGGCCGTTTCGTCAGCAAAGACCGTAAAACACAAGCAGAAATCGAAGGGTTTATTTCGAATTTGCCAAAATAACTGCACAAACGGTTCGCCTAGACTGGGCTGAACCGTTTATTTATGAAAGTGAGGCCAAACAACGATGAAATCTACTGAACTTTTTAATATACTTAGAGAGCGGATGCCAAGCCGCCAATTGGAATGGCGCTATGACCGTGAAGAAGATACTGCCTACATTCGCCATCAGGAGCTTGGCAAAGGGATGAGCATCTCCTTGCCGCAGGTGGTCAACCGATTTGAAACGAGAGGCGACGCGGCTATCCAGGAAATCGTCTATACGATCACTGAAACCTTTGATGCTATGGAACGGGAAGCAAAGGGTGAAATGAAGTCCACCGAGCAAATTTTCCCGGTCATCCGCTCAACTTCTTTTCCGACGGAATCCAATGAAGGCCATAAGTTCATTACGGCTGAACACACAGCAGAAACACGGATTTATTTTGCTTTGGATACTGGGACTACCTATCGCTTAATTGACGAAAATGTGGTAAATTCATTAAGTCTGACAGAAGAGCAGATCAAGGAAATTGCGAAGTTTCAAGTGAGAAAATTGAAAACCGCTGTAAAAGAAGACCATGTTGCAGGGAATGTCTTTTATTTTCTGAATGAAAACGATGGCTATGATGCATCACGAATCTTAAATGAATCTTTCTTAAAAGAAATGAAAACAAAAATTACCGGCGATATGACCGTGTCAGTGCCTCATCAGGATGTATTGATCATCGGTGATATCCGAAATGAAACGGGATACGATGTGCTCGCGCAAATGGCCATGCATTTCTTCACCAATGGCAAAGTGCCGATCACTTCCTTGTCGTTCATTTATGAAAATGACGAACTCGAGCCGATTTTCATCATGGCAAAAAATAAACCTAATAATAAGGAGAACGATAAAAAATGAATGTATTCTACAATAAACAGGGAATCGGCGACGTACTGCTGGTCCAACTGCAAACAGAAACCCCAGAAAAAATCCATCCTGAACAGTCAGGAGATGTGACATTAATCAAAGATGAGGCCGGCAAAATTGCCGGATTCAACCTGTTCAATGCTTCAAGCTATGCCGATTTGGCAGAAGGTGAGCAGCAAGTGGAATTGTCAGAAGCACTTGTTACGTCCCTTCAGAATGCACTTGCAAAAAATGGGATCGATTTCACTTTGGAAGTGGATTTTTCACCGAAATTTGTTGTCGGCTTTGTAGAGGCGAAGGAAAAGCACCCCAATGCCGATAAATTGAATGTCTGCCAAGTCGCTGTCGGCGGCGAGCAACTGCAGATCGTCTGCGGCGCTCCGAATGTGGAACAGGGCCAGAAAGTGGTCGTGGCAAAAGTGGGGGCTGTTATGCCTTCAGGAATGGTCATCCGTGATGCGGAACTTCGGGGAGTGGCATCATCTGGAATGATCTGTTCAGCTACAGAATTGGCTTTGCCGGATGCACCTCAGGAAAAAGGCATTCTTGTGCTGCCTGAAGATGCAGAAATCGGTTCAGCTTTCCAAGTAAAGGCGTGACGCATTATGAGCTGGATTAAAAATACATGGAACCGTCTGTTTACAGATGACGCTGAAGAAGCTGAAAAAGAAGTCATCTATGAAACGCCGCCCCCGGCCGTAAAAAAAGAAAAAGCGCCTTTTCGCTTCCCGTTAATTCCGGATGAAGAAAAAGACGATTTTATCCAGGATATAAAACGGACAGAAAACCGTCCGAAAATGCCTATTTTTGATGAGCGGGAAAGAGAAGTTCTTCGGAAAGAATCTGTACTTCCGGCTGACAAACCGATTATGGGACCGAAAGAAGCGCCCGTCCGCCCGGCAAAAGCAAAACGCAAAACAGCCGAGCTGCCAGTCAATACTGCACGGCGTTTCGAACCAAGCCGTTCAGTATCATCGGTTTACGGCTATAATACAGCACGTCCTGCACCTACTCAAAAAATGACGGAAGAAAGAGAACATAAATATAACCGTGAATTGCATGATGAAGCGATTCAGGAAAGAGCAAGAGCTGGCTGGCATAAGCCAAGGCCGATGGTTGAACATGAACTTGAGCCGATTTTTGAAGAAGAGCCCGTGTCCCAGCAAACGGTTCGTGAAACGATGGCAGAAACGCCGAAAGCTGAAGATGAAGCAGCTGCGGAACCGCTGGTAATCGAATCTCATGCAGTCAAGAGTGTTGAAACATCAGATCTTGAAGAGGAAAAGATTAGAACCGAAGAAGCCCATGTACATATGGCATCTCCAGTAATTGAAAACACAGCCAGCAAAGATTTGGCCCTTGTGGACGAAACAGAACTGGAGCCGGAAGCAGAACCGGAAGTGCAGCAAATTCCAGAAATGGAACCGTTAGCTGAGTCAGAGCCAAAACCGGATTCACAGCTAGAGACAGAGCCGGATGCAGAAATGCAACCAACTCCTGAATTAAAGGCGGATACGGAAACACCATCACAACCTGTACCCAAAAAGCGCGAAAAAACTGTGCCGTTTAATGTGCTGATGCTGAAATCAGATAAGGAACTATTGAAAAATAGAGCTAAATCGATTCCTGTGGAAACACCGAAACTGGAGAACCCGGTTGCGCAAACTCCACAAGCGGAAAAAAAAACGGCAGATTTAACTGAAAACCCAGCGCATGCGCTGAATTCAGTTTCTGAAGCCGAGTCACAAGCTTATCAATTCCCTTTGCCGGAATACTTAATGGCTCCTGAAAATGACCGGAAAGACGAAGAGTGGATGGAGGAGCAGGCTGAGCGCTTAATTGAAGCCTTGTCTTATTTCCAGATTAAAGCTGAAATTTTGAGCACAGTCCAGGGACCTGCCGTCACGCAATTTGAATTAAAGGTCGCCCAAGGGATCAAAGTCAGCAAGATCCGTAATTTAGCGGATGACTTGAAACTGGCATTGGCTGCCAGAGATATTCGGATTCAAGCACCGATTCCGGGCAAGAGCTCTATCGGCATCGAAATTCCGAATCGCACAAGCCGTGCAGTACGCATTTCGGAGATTATCAACAGCTCTGTATTTGAAGAGTCGGATTCGCCGCTGGAAGCAGCACTTGGATTGGATTTGACAGGAAAGCCTGTCACCTTGGATTTACGCAAAATGCCGCACGGCTTGATTGCGGGAGCTACAGGATCGGGTAAATCCGTCTGCATTAATTCCATATTGGTCAGCCTCTTATACAAATCGTCGCCAAGAGACCTGAAATTGCTGCTGATTGATCCAAAAATGGTTGAGCTGGCACCCTATAATCATATTCCGCATCTTGTCAGTCCGGTGATTACGGATGTTAAAGCGGCAACTGCCTCATTAAAATGGGCGGTTGAAGAAATGGAGCGCCGTTATCAATTATTTGCACATAGCGGTGTCCGCGACATCAGCCGTTACAATAAACTGGTGAAAGACAAAGGGGATCATGCGCAGCATCTTCCGTATATCCTGATTGTCATCGACGAACTGGCAGACTTGATGATGATGTCTCCGTCAGACGTCGAGGATTCAATTTGCCGGATTGCACAAAAAGCCCGTGCCTGCGGAATCCATCTGGTGATCGCAACGCAACGGCCGTCTGTAGACGTTATTACAGGATTGATCAAGTCCAATATCCCGACACGAATTGCGTTCTCAGTTTCCTCACAAGTGGATAGCCGCACCATTCTTGACTCGCAGGGAGCGGAGCGTCTTCTCGGAAGAGGGGACATGCTGTATCTTGGAAACGGGATGTCAGCGCCGAGCCGTCTGCAAGGCACGTTCGTCACTGATGACGAAATTGAAAAGGTAATCGAGCATGTGAGGCTGCAGGGGAAACCTGAATACTTCTTTAAAGAAGAGGAATTGATCAAGCGAAGTGAATCTCCGGCTGAACAGGATGATTTGTTTGAAGAGGCCTGCCGGTTTATTATGGTACAGGGCAGCGCATCGACTTCGCTTCTTCAACGGAAGTTTCATATCGGTTATAATCGTGCAGCCCGGTTGATGGATCTGATTGAGCAGCACGGCTTTATTTCTGAGCAGAACGGCAGCAAAGCCCGCTCGGTTTTGATTACAGAAAATGATATTGAAGAAGTATTTCATTGATCCCTTAAAAAGCTGCTGAAATATATAGAAAACTGGCTTATTTTAACGGATAGCAAATATATGATATAATAATGCATTGTGTTTATTGGGCTTTGAAAGTCCTATGGGATCGGCCAGCAATCAGTGGGGGCAGAGTGCCTCCGCTGATAGAGGTTTCTCTTTATCTTCACCAGCTATAGAATTCGCTATGCGATTTATGTAGACTAATTTTCAACTTCCACAGGAGGTTCATTTATGACAGTTTTACATTTTACCGGAATCAAAGGTTCCGGTATGAGTCCACTTGCGCAAATCATGCATGATATGGGCGAACAAGTACAAGGCTCTGATATTGAACAGCATTTTTTCACTGAAGACCGTCTTCGTGAACGTGGCATAACCATTTTGCCGTTTGACCCCAACAATATAGAAAAAGATATGACGATCATTGCGGGCAATGCATTTGGCGACGATCATCCTGAATTGGTCAAAGCGCGAGAGTTGGGTGCGACGATTATTCGGTACCATCAATTTCTCGGCGATTTGATGAAGCAATATGTATCAATTGCCATCACAGGGGCACATGGTAAGACTTCGACTACGGGCTTGATGGCCCATGTGCTGGCTGGCTATAAACCAGTCTCTTATTTAATTGGGGATGGAACAGGCGTCGGCCAGAAAGATTCGCATTTCTTTGTGGCAGAAGCTTGTGAATACCGCCGCCATTTCCTGGCTTACCATCCTGACTACGCCATCATGACCAATATCGATTATGACCACCCTGATTATTTCACGGGAGTAGACGATGTTTTCAAGGCGTTCGAAGAGATGGCCCAGCAAGTGAAAAAATGCATCATTGCCTGCGGGGATGATGCATATCTTCAACGGATCCAAGCACCGATTCCGGTCGTCTATTACGGATTTGGAGAAGAAAATGATTTCCAGGCAAGAAATATTGTGAAAACTATTGAAGGAACCACTTTTGATGTTGTGATCCGCAATGAGTTTTTCCATACGTTCACGATTCCGATGTTCGGCGATCATGCCACTCTGAATGCATTGGCTGTTATTTCCTTATGCCATTATGAAAATATTCCGGCCGATATCATTCAGCAGCAGTATGAGGATTTTGAAGGCGTCAAGCGGCGCTTTACGCTTACAGCGATCGGTGACCGGATCTTGATTGATGATTATGCACACCACCCGACGGAAATCCGTGCGACTTTACAATCTGCACGCCAAAAGTATCCAGAGCGCGAGCTTATCGCAATTTTCCAGCCGCATACATTCACGCGCACACAAACCTTCCTGCAGGAGTTTGCTGACTGCCTGCTTGAAGCGGACCATGTGTATCTTTGTGATATCTTCGGATCTGCCCGTGAAAAAGCGGGAACACTGAAGATCCAGGATCTAGCGGAGAAAATTGAAGGCAGCCATTTGCTGCAATTAGATGAAGTCAGCTCTTTAGCAGAACACGGCAATGCTGTATATCTGTTCATGGGAGCGGGAGACGTCACCAAATTCCAGGAAGCTTTTGAAACAACATTAAATACAGGAGAAACGGTTTAACTTTCGGGTTAAACTGTTTTTTTTATGCAGGAATGGAATAGTTTTTGTCGAATAATAATAGAGACCGTGTTTAATCCAAACTCATCAAGGGTAGAAAAAGGATAGAACATAATTCGTTTAAAAGGAGGAAACAGGATGGATTGGCAAATCTTGCTTTACATTGCCGCGATCGTAGCCGCTATTGGATTCTTAATTCTATGCGTAGCGTTGGCAATGACATTAAATTCGTTGAAAAACACATTAAAAGAAGTTTCAGGCACCGTAGCTGGTCTTGAAAATCAATTGCAGGGGGTCACGTTGGAAACGACGAATCTACTGCATAAGACAAATGAACTAGCTGAAGACATTCAAGTGAAATCAGAAAAATTAAATGGTGTAGTTGACGCAGTGAAAGGTGTCGGCAACTCTGTCACTGATTTGAACTCAACTGTCCGCCATATTACTTCGCGTGTAGGAGTACAGGTAGAACAGAACGAAGACAAGATTGCTCAAGTTGTTCAATGGGGTAATGTAGTCATGGGCATCCGTGATAAATGGAATGAGCGCAAGATTTATGAAGCACGTGCAAACTCAACTTACACACCTGATCCTGGACAAAAAAAATTGCCGCATAACGAACAATATTAAAATTGCTTTTACCACTAACTAATTGGAGGGAATATCAATGAGCAAAAACAAAGATTTCAACAATCAATCCAACTTCAACGATTCACAGTATAATAAGGATTACTACTCACAGGGCGGCCAGAACAGCGGCCAAAACTATCAGCAAAGTGATTATGTGCCTCAGTCGTACGGAGCTTCTAACCGCTATGATGATCTTTATGACTATGAAGAATCAGGTGGAGGCTCGAGTTTCCTAGTTGGTATTTTGGTCGGAGGAATCATCGGGGCTGCTGCTGCATTATTCCTGGCGCCTAAATCGGGCAAGGAATTTCAGGCTGATCTTAAAACACAGGCGACTACTTTGAAAGAAAAAGCTTCTCAGCAATCAGATTCAAGTGATGACGGTTCTGCTGGATTTGCACAGCAATTGAAAGAGCAATCGACTAAAGTAGTGGATAAAGTGAAGAACATGAAGGGCGGAAATTCGCCTATGGACGATGGCACTGCTTCATCAGAAGGCGAAGAATCCATCGATATCCATTCAACTGTCCAAAACAGCGCAAGCCAATCATCAGACAAAAAAGGTTCTGATGCTTTCACTTCTACTGCAAATGCTTTAAAAGAAGCGGTTGAAGAAGTAAAGGAAGAAAAGAAATCGGATTCAAGTTCGTCAATAGCCGGCAACACAGGCAGCAGCACGAACAGCAATACAGCGAATACCAGCAAAGGTCCAAATACGACCAGCAGCAACAACAACAGCAATAAATCATCAAATTCCAGCAACAGCAACAAATCATCAACTAATCCATCAAGCAATAACTACAACAAAAAGAATTAATCTGGGAGCGGTTTAGATGAAAAATTTAGTACATGTAGACAATCTGGACAGCTTAAAGCAGGCAGTGGGGCATAACCAGCATTACTGGCTCTTTAAACACAGCAGTACTTGTCCGGTATCCGCAGAAGCCTGGAATGAGTATAATGAATATTGCTCATTGCATCCGAACCAAATCTTTCTTTACCTCGTGGTACAGGAAGATCGGGAATTCTCTAAAGCAATTGAAGAGATTACGGGAGTTAAGCACGAATCACCCCAATTGTTCCATTTCACCAGCCAAAAAGTGGATTGGCACGCTTCCCATAATAAAATTAAAAGAGAATCTATGCAAGAATTTATAGCCTGAATAAAAGCCGAAGCCTTGGTGCTTCGGCTTTTTGGTGAAAAAAACACTTTAGCGCGTTGAATCGCTAAAAGAAATTCCGTGACTTTACCGAATTGTTTGCTTATAATAGTCCTATCATGATAATATGAGTCACCTGATAAAGGTTATTCGCGAAAGGGGAAGTTATAGAATGAGTAATTTAGAGTTAGAGCAACTAAGAGAAAAAGTGGACGCAGTCAACCTGCAGATTCTGTCTCTGATCAATGAGAGAGCTTCCGTAATTCAAGACATCGGCAAGTTAAAAGAGAAGCAAGGGGTTAACCGTTACGATCCGTTGCGGGAACGCCATATGTTGAACTTGTTGAAAGATAATAATAGCGGTCCTCTAGATCAAAAGACTGTTGATCATATTTTCAAGGAAATCTTTAAATCAGCATTGGATATGCAGGAAGAGGATATCCGCAAAGCATTGCTGGTTTCGCGTAAAAAGAAAGCAGAAGATACGGTTATTACAATCAATGGCGAAAAAGTTGGCGCTGGAGATCCTTCCTTCATCTTTGGCCCATGCGCAGTAGAGTCACAGGAACAGGTGATGAAAGTTGCTGAAGCTATCGGAGGCAAAGGATTGAAGATGATCCGTGGCGGAGCTTACAAGCCGCGTACATCGCCTTACGATTTCCAGGGACTTGGTTTAGAAGGATTGAAGATGTTGAAAAAAGCAGCTGATCAGTACAACTTGGCTGTCGTGTCAGAAATCGTTACTCCAGGACATCTGGAAGCTGCTCTTGATTACGTGGATGTTGTCCAAGTCGGTGCACGTAACATGCAGAACTTCGAATTATTGAAAGCAGTAGGATCAATCAATAAACCGGTTCTATTGAAACGCGGCATGTCAGCAACTGTGGATGAATTCATCCATGCTGCTGAATACATCATCGCTTCAGGAAATGAAAACATCATTTTATGTGAGCGCGGTATCCGCACATACGAAAAAGCGACACGCAACACATTGGATATCTCTGCAGTGCCAATCCTGAAACAGGAAACACATCTTCCGGTATTTGTTGACGTAACTCACTCGACAGGTCGCCGTGACCTATTGCTGCCAGCTGCTAAAGCGGCTATCGCAATCGGAGCGGATGGCGTTATGGCTGAGGTTCATCCAGATCCTGCAGTTGCGTTATCAGATGCTCAACAGCAAATGGATTTGGGCCAATTCGATGAATACTACGATGCTCTAATGAAGTTCATGAAACAATACGAAATGAAAGTGTGACCCTGAAAAGCCGGATAAACTCCGGCTTTTCTTTTTTTAGTTGATATTACTGAAGTTTTTGTCGTATGATTAGAGAAAGACTGGAAAAGGAGGGCGCACAATGACCGTTACGATATACGATGTGGCAAGAGAAGCAAACGTTTCCATGGCTACTGTGTCACGTGTAGTGAATGCCAATCAAAACGTTAAACCTGCCACAAGAAAGAAAGTACTGAAAGTAATAGAAGAATTGGGCTATCGTCCCAATGCTGTTGCTCGGGGGCTTGCAAGCAAGAAGACAACAACGGTCGGCGTCATCATACCCGATATTTCCAATAGCCTGTATGCTGAACTAGCCCGTGGAATTGAAGATATCGCTACAATGTACCGCTACAATATTATTTTATCCAACTCGGACCAAAACGAAAATAAAGAACTTCAGTTACTGGAGACAATGCTCGGAAAACAAGTGGATGGAATTGTCTTTATGAGTGATGTGATTTCAGCCGAACTTCTTTATGAAATGAAACGTTCTCCAACGCCAATCGTCCTGGCTGGTTCAATTGATGAAACCGCAGCGATTGCCTCTGTAAACATCGATTATTATGGCGCTGCCTATGAAGCCGTCAAAAGATTTACCGACAACGGCCACAAGAAAATTGCCTTTATTTCGGGACCATTGACATCGATGATCAACAAGGAGTATAAGCTGAAAGCCTACAAAGAGGCATTGGCAGAAGCAGGCATCGACTACGACGAAAATCTGGTCGTAGAATGCAATAATTCATACGATGAGGGAATAGAAGCTGTTCAAACATTGGCTCCTCTCGAACCCACTGCTTATTTTGTCAGCAACGACGAAATGTCAATTGGCGTCATTCATGGATTGGAAGAGCGGGGCAAGAAAATTCCAGCAGACGCAGAACTCATCAGCTATGAGAATTCCAAGCTGGCCCGTATGGCTCGCCCAACGCTGACGTCAGTTGCCTTCCCACTTTACGATATCGGTGCCGTTTCTATGCGCTTATTGACAAAGTATATGAACAACGAAGAAATTGAAGAGAAACAAGTTATTCTTCCATACCGGATCGAAGAAAGACAATCGACCAAAAACAAGTAATAATTGATCATTCTATGAAATGCTAGAATCATAAACAAAAAGCCGGCCGGGATACTTTCAATCCGGGCAGGCTTTTATTTGTTCAGCTGTTTGGTGCAACTAAAGTGGACGGTTGAAATTTCATTGATCACGAAAGAACCAGCGAGAAAAATCCCGCTGGTTCTTTTTGCGTTGCAAGCGATCTTGTCAGTTATTGCGGATCATGTATAGGGCTTTGTTCAGCATTTGAAGATTCTTATCGGTTATTTCCGCTTTACGTGGAATGGCTTTGTACATATTGGGTGGATCTTCCCAAGTATCGATCAACTTGACCGGTGATTCAGGCTGCCATCTCTCCAACCACGATTCCGGTAATTTACCTGAAGGCAGAGGGAAATTGTTCATTTCCATCCAGATTAATGACCAGGCACGGGGGACGACGCGCCAAATATCGTAACCTCCGCCACCGACGGCTATCCAGCGGCCCTCACAATACTCGTGAGCCAGTTCGTGCGCAATCTTGGGTATTTCCTTGTAAATATTCATCGTCCCGTATAAATGGGTCAGAGGGTCCAAATAATGGGCATCTGCACCATTCTGCGTCAAAATGACATCGGGTTTAAAGAATTCAATGATTTCCTTCATAGAGGTGCGATAGATTTCAAGAAAAGATTCGTCTTCCGTAAATGCATCAATCGGGAAATTAAAAGAAGTGCCATATCCTTGGCCGCTGCCGCGTTCATTGATATTGCCTGTTCCTGGGAAGAGGTAACGCCCCGTTTCATGGATGGAGACAGTGCAAACATCGGGATCATCATAAAAACTCCATTGAACACCATCGCCGTGATGGGCATCGGTGTCAATATACAAGACGCGGGCATTGTATTTGGTCTTCAAATAATTGATGGCAACCGAGCTGTCATTGTAGATGCAGAATCCGGATGCTTTTCCTCTGAAACCGTGATGCAGCCCGCCGCCTAAATTTAATGCGTGCTGTGCTTTACCTTCCATGACCCAATCGGCGGCCGTCAGGGTTCCGCCGACCAGCCGTGCACTGGCTTCGTGCATGTTTTCAAAAATGGGCGTATCTTCTGTGCCGATGCCATAGCTTTCACCAGCTTCCGGCGTCACTTCGCCGCGGCTTGCTTTCTTGACGATGTTGATATAGCGTTCGTCATGCGCCAATAGCAATTCCTCATCGGTCGCAATACGCGCTGGTACAATCAAGTCATCTGGAAGCGCATTCATTTTCTTTAATAAATCAATCGTCAAGACGAGTCTTTTCTGGTTGAATGGATGTGTTTCAGAAAATTTATACCCCAATTGATCTTCTGAAAAGATGAATACTGCGTGTTTCATTCGTTCACTTGCGGCATGTTTGGCCATAGGACATCGAATCCTTCTTTTCGCAGATCATTGATGATAGCGAGTGGGTTCATCGTTTGAACGCGGAAAACAAGAATTTTATTGTTGTTGTTTTCTCTGTCGGGGTAAACGAGGACACTCAGCACATTGACATTCTGCTGATGAAATACTTTTGAGACTTCGTACAGGATGCCGGAACGGTTCTTCACTTTTACTTCGATTTGTGAACCGGGCTGATGGGCGCCGGTCAATTCGATAAAGGTATACAAGAGATCCGTCTCCGTCAGGAAACCGACCAGCTTCTGATTGCTGACGACTGGAATACAGCCGATTTTCTGCTCATAGAAAATCATCGCCACTTCTTCAACAAAGTCGAGAGGGTGGGCGGTAACCGGGTTGGGTGTCATGATCTCCGCCACTTTCTTTTTGTAAGGTTCACCTTTTGGTGAGACAGTGAATCGTGAAGGCACAGCGTCTTTCAAGTCACGGTCAGTCACAATGCCGACCACTTTGCCATCCTCCAAAACAGGTGCATGGCGAATCCGCTTTTCTTTGAATAAGTCCATGATATCCTGTACAGTCTGATCGGAACGTAATGTATGGACATCGGTTTTCATGATTTCTTCCACTAACAATAGAAACACCCCTTTTATATTAAATCAATACATATAGCGATTCATGAATCGCAGCTGATCGAATTTTTGGATCGATTCGGGATCGACCCGGCTGCCGATTTTAGCCATGAGGCAATTGGCTGGATGGGAACTGATTTCCGGATCATCGGTGGCATAATATTCCAGTCCGCCAGCCTGCATCATCTTCTCCATGATCTTTCGGTATTCCCAGACATTCAACCCTGTCCCTTTCAAATCCCAATGCCAGTAATACTCGGTCGTAATGACAATGAAATCTTCAAAAGCGTCATCCTCCATCGAGATTTTCAATAGGGATTTCCCGACACCGCTGCCTCTGTATTTTGGGATGACTTCAATCGCCCCAAGTTCGATCAGGTTTTCCATGTTCCCTTCTGACCAGCGCTCCAAGGGATCGGGGTATAGGAAGGTGACATAACCGACAATCATATTCTCTTCGCGGGCGATGAGAATTCGCCCTTCCGGCAAATCAGCAATTTCCACAATGGCTTTATGCTGTTGAGCAGGTGGCCTGAAAGCAACCAGGTCTTCATGGAAATCGAGTTTGTTTAATTCTTTTCCAGGAATAGGACCTTCAATGATCAGGAGACCATGTTTGGTTTCCAGTTCCATGGAGTTGTATGTCTTTTTATGTTCCATCATTTCACCGCCTGTAGGATACAATTAGCTACATTATACATGAACTGGAATGGGATTTGGAAAAATTCTGGTGAAATATGCACTATTTTCTAAAAAGTCAAAAAAGTTCGCTTTCAATTGTCACAATGTTGTAGAATATAAGATAACCAATACGAAAGGGTGATGATTATGAAAGTGGAAGCGTTGCCAGCAAGAGCAGGGGAACATCAATTACATAACTATGAAGAGACGGCTGCGAATTTCGATTGGGCTGAAGTCGAGAAGGAATTTAGTTGGTATGAAAGCGGAAAAGTGAATATGGCTCATGAAGCGATTGACCGCCACGCTGATTCCAACCGAAAAAATAAAGTTGCTCTCTATTATAAAGACCAAAACAGAAATGAGTCATATACATTCTATGAGATGAAGCGCATGACTAACCGGGCAGCCAATTTGTTGAAAGAGAATTCGACATTGGAAAAAGGAGATCGGCTCTTTATTTTCATGCCACGTTCTCCGGAATTGTATTTCCTGATGTTCGGGGCATTAAAAATGGGCCTTATTGTGGGACCCTTGTTTGAAGCATTTATGGAAGGCGCCATCTACGACCGATTGGACGACAGCGAAGCCAAATCGATCATCACGACGCCTGAGCTGTTGGAGCGCGTTCCTTATGACCGTTTGCCAAAGCTGGAAACGATTTTCCTTGTTGGGGCTGACGTTGATGATAAGGAAGGGCATATTGATGTGCTGAAACATTTGCCAACCAGGTCGGATAAATTCGACGTTGAATGGCTGGATAAAGAGGACGGACTGGTTCTTCATTATACATCCGGTTCCACGGGTAAGCCGAAAGGCGTCCTGCATGCCCAATATGCGATGGTGCAGCAATACCAGACTGGGAAATGGGTATTGGACTTTAACGAAACCGATATCTACTGGTGTACGGCGGATCCAGGTTGGGTGACAGGAACGGCATATGGGGTGTTCTCGCCCTGGCTGAACGGTATTACGACAGTTATTTTAGGTGGCCGGTTCTCTCCGGAAGGCTGGTATAAAGCCATTGAAGATTTTGGCGTGACGGTCTGGTACAGCGCACCGACTGCATTCCGAATGCTTATGGGAGCGGGAGATGCATTGGTGGAAGAATACGATTTATCAACGCTGCGCCATGTGTTGTCAGTGGGTGAACCGTTAAATCCTGAAGTAGTCAAATGGGGAGTGAAGGTATTCGACAAACGCATCCATGATACATGGTGGATGACAGAGACGGGTGCACAGACCATCTGTAATTATCCTTCCATGGATATCAAGCCGGGATCGATGGGCAAACCGGTACCAGGCATCAAAGTCGCCATCGTGGATGATCAGGGCAATGAATTGCCGCCTAACCAAATGGGCAATTTGGCGATTGAAAAAGGCTGGCCAGCGATGATGCGCCAAATCTGGAACAATCCAGCGAAATACGACTCTTATTTCCTGAAAGACAAATGGTATGTTTCAGGAGATTCCGCCTATATGGACGAAGAAGGTTATTTCTGGTTCCAGGGACGTGTGGATGACGTCATCATGACTTCAGGTGAGCGTGTCGGGCCGTTCGAAGTGGAAAGCAAGCTGCTGGAACATCCAGCGATTGCGGAAGCAGGGGTCATCGGCAAACCCGATCCGGTCCGTGGTGAAATCATCAAAGCGTTTGTCGCTTTGGTTGATGGCTATGAGCCTTCCGATGAATTAAAAGAGGACATCCGCCAATTCGTTAAAAAAGGATTGGCTGCGCATTCAGCTCCACGTGAAATAGAATTTAAAGACAAACTTCCGAAAACACGGAGCGGTAAGATTATGCGCCGTGTGCTGAAAGCCTGGGAGTTGGACTTGCCGACAGGTGACTTGTCTACAATGGAAGATTGACATACTAAAAGAGCAACAGGCGAGATCTTGCCTGTTGCTCTTTTAGATGAACGAGAAAGCCCGATTCGCAGGTTGCGCGAATCGGGCTTTTTCTGTTAAGCTGCGTCTTCTTCAGCAGGCTCTTCTGGCTCTTCTGGTTCTTCCGGAGCTGGTTCTTCTTCAACCGGCTCTTCTGGTTCTTCTTCAGGAGGTGCTTCCTCCTCTTCTGCTGGCGGCGTTTCAACTTCCGGTTCTGGTTCCTTTTCTTCAGGGGGTGGAGTTGGTTCCGGTTCTGGCTTTGGTTCCGGTGCAGGTTTTGGCTTCGGTGCAGCAATGCTGACACTATTTGAAGCAGCTGATTGCTTGCCTGTGATATCCACTGCCACTACCGTATAACTTCCAGCACCAGAGGCTGAATACGAATTGCTGCTCGCTTCTGAGATGGAAGCGACACGGGAATCGTTTTTGTAAACACGGTATCCGACGACATCATTTGAACCGGAATTGGTCCAAGTGATCGTATTGCCGCTGATGGAAGCTCCAACACCTCCAGGAGCAACACTGTCGGCTTTGAAGCTTGCGCCTGATGCAACTGAAGAGAATCTGGAGTTGCCAGGGAACAGTTTGCCGGCGTCTCCACCGAATGGTGCCATCATGCGATCAATGTATTTTTGTGAAACCGAGATTCCTCCGCCTGAAGTGAATTCACTCGGTGTGTTGGACAAAGCGGCATAACGTTTTCCGTTGATAGTGGTGAACGAACCACTTGTTAAACTGTCATCCGCTTTTGTCGGAACCATAGCATCGGCATTGAATAAATCAGATGCCACGAGGCCGGCTGCTGAACAGGCGCCGCCTGGTGCAAGACCTGAAATGCTGCAGAACGAACGTGTTACGACGCCTTCCGGAGCTTTGAATGTTTCGTTGGCTCCGATCAAATCAGGTGAAGTTTGGTAAGTCGAATTCATCAGGCTCGCCCACAACTGATTAACACGGAGTGATGGAGGCAAATTGACATTTTGGAAATTATCAAGTGAATACTTTTCACGATCATATCCAAGCCATAGGCCCATTGTGATGTTCGGGTTATATCCGACCAGCCAAACATCTCTTGTTTCTTGTGTAGTCCCTGTTTTACCGGCAAAATCAGCGCTGAAATTCAGCATATCATTGGCACGGTTGGCTGTTCCTCTATCTGTTTTAAAGACATCCCGCAGCATGTCTGTCAGAACGTAGGCCGTTTGCGGTGTGTAGATTTCCTGTTCTTCGGTTTCGTGTTCAAAAACAATATTGCCATCCGCATCTTCAATGCGTTGGATCATATAAGGTTCGATTCTTTTGCCGCCGTTCGCAATAGTGGCGTATCCACTGGTAAGCTCTTCGACAGAGCCTTCGATTCCGCCGCCCAAGGCAGTTGAAGGATAGAAATTTTCTTTTTCTTCAACTTGCGAGAAGCCGGCATTGATCAAGTAATTGATCGGCATTTTTTCTCTGATTTGGCCGAACAGGCGAAGGGCAGGCAAGTTCTGTGACTGTGCCAATGCATCGCGTGCCGGCATAACGCCTTGTTCACTTGAAGCGATGAAGTTGGCCGGCGTCCAAGGTTTGCCGTTGTCATTTAAGGTGAACTGCACATCGACAACGGGACTTCCAGCACCGATGGTTCCAAATTCAATGGCTGGTCCGTAAACGAGTAAAGGTTTTACGGTCGAGCCGATTGAACGGTATGCTTGAGTCGCATGGTTCAATTCTTCTATTTCGTGGTCACGGCCACCTACAAAACTTAAAATCCGTCCAGTTTTATTTTCAATCATCATGCTTCCGACCTGAACGGGAAGTTCTTTCATTTCTTCTTCGCCGTCTTCGTTGGTTGATGGAACGGTTAATGTGGTGCCGTAGCGGGTGTAGGCATCTTTTGCTTCCTCGTGTGCATCGTATAGATCTTTATTGATGGTCGAGTGGATGCGGTAACCGTTCGATCGGACCGCCCGATCGGCAAGGATGGCGTATTCCTCATAAAGCTTATCATTTTCTTCAAGGGTTTTCGGATCGATTCCGTCATTTTCAGCAAGAACATCCATAATGATCCGAGCCGCCCGTTTTTCGACTTCTACGGATACAAACTTGTTGTTTTCGCGTGCACGATTCTCTTTTTTACGAAAATCCTTTACGATGTCATAGGCAAGGGCTTCGTTGTATTCTTCTTCAGTAATGTACTCGGTTTCTTTCATCCGATACAAAACTGTTTTCATCCGGTCGACTCCGGGTTGCAGCCCTTCGGCCTCTTTCGGCTCACCAGTTGAAGTGTAAGGTGTGTAGCGGAACGGTGCTTTTGGAATTCCGGCGATAAATGCTGCCTGTGGCAGATTCAATTCACTCGCTGAAATATTGAATATACCGTCGGCCGCAGTTTCAATCCCAGCGATATTAGCACCGGTATAGTTTCTGCCGTAAGGGATGATGTTGAGATACGCTTCCATGATTTCGTCCTTTGTCATGAATTTTTCAAGGCGCATGGCAAGCAGGATCTCTTTTGCTTTTCGTTCATAGGAAACTTCGTTGGTCAAGATCTGATTCTTGATCAATTGCTGGGTCAGCGTGGATCCGCCTGTTTGGCTGTCGGAGTTCGAGACATCCTGCAGCAGTCCTCGAAGAATGGCTTTCGGTACAATTCCTTCGTGTTCCATGAAGTATTCATCCTCGGTTGCAAGGACGGCATCGATGGCTACATCGGAGATTTTATCAAGTGAGGTCTCTTTCCGTTCCAGATCTGTCTGAATTTTTCCGATATAGACCTCATTATCGAAAAACATTTCGGAAGTTTCTTCATAGCTGTAGATTTCCCCGCGCATTTCATCGGGAGTCCGAAGCTTTTCTTCATCCACCAGCGAAGCAAAATAGCCGGCCCCGACAGATGCGGCGAAAACTCCGCCAGTCACCAGGAGAATCGCCAGGATCAATGCAAGATTCCATATGACTCCTGATGTGATGCTCAGACGCTTGAACCACTTTGTCGAGGTCCATCTATCGGTTGTTTCTTCGGCTTTGTTTATCCAATTTCTTAATTTATTACGCACGTTATCGCCCTCCTAAAATCCATTATATTATATCATATTCTCATAACTGCACCTAAACTTATTGACAATGTCGCATAATAACGTAAACTACTAGTATATTTCATATTAAAACGTTGAAGGGTCCGAAGTAGAGCGTGCAATTTTGTTTAGAGAGCCGGTGGGTGGTGCAAATCGGTCAAAATGCATGAGTCGAATTACAGACCTGGAGTTTACGGAAGTGCCCCGTTCGGCACATGATGAGAGGGAGAAGAAATTCTCCAAGCTGGGTGGTACCGCGCAATTGCGTCCCTGCATGAATTTTTCATGCAGGGCCTTTTTATGTGGTTTTTTATCGCTCCCATCGTTTTAAAATCTAAGGAGGAATTACAATGGCGAATGAATTGATTCAAGATCTACAATGGCGAGGGCTTTTATACCAGCAGACCGATGAGGAAGGCATGGAGAAATTGCTGGACGAACAGAAAATTTCTTTGTATTGCGGAGTGGACCCGACTGCCGACAGCATGCATATCGGGCATATTGTTCCGTTATTGACGCTGCGCCGCTTTCAGATGCATGGCCACCAGCCAATTTTATTGGTTGGGGGAGCGACCGGCATGATCGGCGATCCTTCAGGCCGGAACGAAGAACGCCAGCTGCAGACGACTGAGCAAATCGACCGCAATGTTGAAGGGATCAAAGTCCAGATGGAACAGATTTTTGATTTCCAATCGGAGAACGGGGCGAAGATGGTCAATAACCGCGACTGGATCGGCAAGATGAGCGTCATCGAATTCCTGCGCGATTACGGCAAACTGATTTCAGTCAACTACATGCTGGCTAAAGATTCAGTGGCTTCACGGTTGGAGACCGGCATCTCGTTTACCGAGTTTTCCTACACATTGATCCAGGCAATCGACTTTAACCATCTATACAACGAGCACAACTGCCGCATCCAGATTGGCGGATCTGACCAATGGGGCAATATCACTTCAGGCCTTGAAATGATCCGCAAAACGCATGACGAGCAAGCAAAAGCATTCGGCATCACCATTCCGCTTGTCACTAAAGCGGATGGGACGAAGTTCGGCAAATCTGCCGGAGGCGCTGTTTGGCTGGATCCGAAAAAAACGACGCCTTATGAATTTTACCAGTTCTGGATCAACGCAGCGGACGCGGATGTCATCAAGTACTTGAAGATCTTCACATTCATCAGCCGTGAAGATATTGAAGCGTTGGAAGTTGCTGTGGAGACAGAAGCACACCTGCGCAAAGCGCAAAAGACACTGGCCGAGGAAATGACCAAATTGATCCACGGCGAAGAGGCACTTGCAGACGCACAGCGCATCACAAAAGCCTTGTTCAGCGGGGACTTGAAAGCTTTGTCTGCTGAAGAGATGAAAGCCGCATTCAAGGACGTACCATCTGTGGAAATGGCGAAAGAAAACAAATCCATCGTTGACCTGATCGTGGAAGCTGGAATTTCTTCTTCGAAACGACAGGCGCGTGAAGATGTTACGAATGGCGCAATTTCTGTAAATGGTGAAAAAGTGGTCGACCTGGAATATATAGTCGACGAAAAAGACCGGATGGAAGATGCATTTGCCATCATTCGCCGCGGCAAAAAGAAATACCATATGGTCCAATTTCAGTAACAAGCCTCTAAACAGGACAGCCGGATTTTCCGGGCTGTCCTGTTTTTTCTATTCAGCTGGAAAATGCAAAATCCAGGTTTATCCGAAAAGCCAGCGGGTAACATGAGGAATGAACGACGATTGACTTTACTAAAACTTCAAGGAGGCGTTAGCAATGTCAAGAGTAGTTGGCTCTTACGAAACAGAAAACCAAGCAATCCGCGCAATCGAAGAACTGCAGCGGGAAGGGTACAGCAGTGAAGACATCTCGGTATTGAGTAAAGATAAGCGGGAAACTGAAGCCGTGGCTGAAGAGACGGGAACACAGGCGGGAGAAGGCGCAGCGGCGGGGGCAGCGACTGGTGGAGTGTTGGGCGGCCTCGGCGGGGTACTTGCTGGGATCGGTGCCTTGGCCATTCCAGGAATCGGCCCAATTGTTGCAGCGGGTCCGATAGCAGCCGGATTGACGGGTGCTGTTGCCGGCGCGGGTGTAGGCGGACTTGCCGGTGCGCTCATCGGCATGGGAATACCGGACGATGAAGCGGAACGGTATGAAACGCATTTTAATGAAGGAAAAATATTGGTGCTGGTCGAGGATGACAACAGTTCGATACCTGACCGCAATGACCGCGATACATTCATAGGGGAACGGGATCCGCTCATTGGAAATGACAACACGACGACGATAAGAGGCGGGCAAAGTGACCTCGATAATGATCCGTTGCGCGGCAGCCGCAGAGGGCAAGCCGGTTTGTAAAAAGAAGCGGAAAAAGAAAAGCCATCCTAGTTTCGGATGGCTTTTTGATTGGTTATTGATCGGACAGTGGTTGCCGCCCATCTCAATCGCCTTTATATTCAATGCTGTTTTTCTTTAATGAAGCGCGGCAGTTCCATGTCATCAAATTCCTCAGGGTGAATCAGTTTCCCTAGTCGGATGGCGCCTTCGATCAGTCTTGGGGAAGGGCGGCAATACAGTTCTTCCTCCATGACGTGGATGTGGTCGATGGCTTTCAGTTCCTTCCATCCGGGACGTTTTTTGACTAGTTCCGGTTTGACTTTTGATGCCAGGACACCAACCCAAGCGAGCAAAATGTAATCGGGCTCGCGCTCGAGTACATCGGCCCAATCTGTTTGGATATTGGCGGAATCGGTGCCGTCAAACAGGTTGCGGGCACCGGCCATGCGGCTGATTTCGGTCAGCCAATTGATGTTGCCGGGAGTAAAAACAGGCTTTGGCCACCATTCCCAGTAAAGGGAAGGACGGCTTGCTGCTTGTTGTCCCCGTGATTTGATGTCTTCGATGCTGGCCAGGTATTCAGCATGGACAGTTCTGGCGTCTATTCCACAGGCATCAGCCACCTTCAGCAGATCCTGTCCGATTTCCTCCAATGTTTGGGGATCCAATACTAGATGGGGGATCTTTCTTCGAATCAATTCATCGACGTTCTTTTCCATGCCTGGAACACTCAATGAGGCCAAAACCAAATCAGGTTCCAATGCCTCCAGTTCATCCATTCGGATAGACAGGTCAGGCCCCAGCCGCGGCAATGCCGTGATTTCTTTAGGCCAGTCAGAATAATCATCGATGCCGACCAGCAGATGTTCGGCATCTAAAAATGCCAGCAATTCCGTATTGCTTGGGCAAATTGAAATAATTCGCATCCAGCTCCACCTCCATTTTTCACTAGTTTACCATGGTCCCCGAAAAAAATTCTTCCTAATTGATGAAATTGTACAAACAAAGTATGATGAAGAAGATAATTTGAACAACTTACCTCCACTTTCTGTCAGGTTTTATTGACTGGAGAGGAGAGTGGGGTGTCGAATGTTTGATTTGAAAAAAATAGTTAAGCACGGCAAGTAAAGAAAATTGATCTTACTGTAACTTGGAATGTAAGTAGAGTGAAATTATAAGTGAGAGCGGGGTGAAGCTATTGCAGAATAGGACAGCAGAATTTCATGTCAAAGTCTTCTGTCGATTTGATGCAATAGCCGTTGAATGTTGAAAGACCAAGACTTATTTGAGCACTTAAGCAAACGGACCTGGGAAATGACTGAAGAATGGTACAGCTCATTGGACAAAAGCAAAGCGGGAGTCTACGCTTCGACTGATCCCGAGAAAGTGGCTTTGCTGAAAAAACAAAATCACGAATTTCATCTTCGATTTTGTGCCATGTTCGAAAAAGAAAATCCTGATTTTGCAGTTGATTTTCAGGAATGGATAGAAACGATTGCAAAAGACGATGCGCACTTGGATACACCGATTGTAGAAGTCATCGGTGAATTTTTTCGTACACAGCAGCAATACCTCGAGGAAATTGGAGCTTATGCTTTAAGCCATAAAGAGCAGGTAAGCACGGAAAAGTTGATGGAATGGACAGCGGCAATCGTCCAAACCATCAGCAAAATCATCGTAGAGTTTACCGATAAGAATTCTAAAGCAGCAGAAAAGCGCATGAATTCCCAGCAGCAGATGATTGTGGAAATGAGTGCACCTGTTATTCTTTTAGCCAAAAAGACCGGCATGCTTCCATTGATCGGCGAAATCACGCCGCACCGTGCAGAAATCATGTTTGAAAAAGCATTAGCGCAAAGCTCCAAACACGATTTGGAAAAACTGTTCATTGATTTATCCGGTGTTCCGCTCATCGATACGATGGTTGCCCAGCAAGTGTTTCAGCTGATCAAAGGCTTGGAAATCATCGGAGTGCAGGTAGCTTTATCAGGAATCAGCCCTGTCATCGCTCAAACGGCTGTACAATTAGGCATTAAGTTTATTGATATTGAAGTCTACAATACGCTCGCTCAAGCATTGAAGCAAAACAGGGTCCATTTAGTTTGAATACAGTGAAAATCCCCAGAGCCTTCGGCGGCTCCGGGGATTTTTTTATCCATTTTGGGTGTTGTTTGCACAATTCGTTAGTTTGTTTGCGGAATAAGTCACGTTGTTTGCGGAATAAAGAGTTTGTTTGCAGAAGCGAAAAACCCCTCCTGGACAGGGGGATGAGAAAGATCCGGAAAAAACAAAAAAACCCCCGAAACCATTGAATTAACAAGGTTTCGGAGGTTTCCGATACTACCGTTTACGCAATTTTTCAATTAACGTGAGTAGTACTCAACGATCAACTGTTCGTTGATTTCAGCAGACAATTCGCTGCGCTCTGGAAGGCGTACGAATGTTCCTGTTTTGCTATCAGTATCGATAGTTACGTATTCAGGAACGAAGTTGCTTACTTCGATTGCTTCGTTTACTACATCAAGGTTGTTTGATTTTTCACGGAAAGCAATTGTTTGTCCTGGTTTCACGCTGAATGACGGAATGTCAACGCGTTTGCCATCAACAAGGATGTGGCCGTGGTTTACGATTTGGCGAGCTTGGCGACGAGTGCGCGCAAGGCCTAAACGATAAACAACGTTATCAAGGCGAGCTTCAAGAAGGATCATGAAGTTTTCACCGTGCTTACCAGTCATTTTGCCAGCTTTGTTGAACAAAGTTTTGAACTGACGTTCAGTAACTCCGTACATGAAGCGTAGTTTTTGTTTTTCTTGTAGTTGCAAACCATATTCAGAAACTTTTCTGCGTTGGTTAGCACCGTGTTGACCTGGTGCGTAAGGGCGTTTTTCTAATTCTTTACCTGTACCTGAAAGGGAAATTCCCAAACGGCGTGATAATTTCCATGCTGGACCTGTATAACGAGACATATAAGTCTCCTCCTCTGTTTTTGGTTTTTAGAGTAAAATAAAAACCAGATGCATTCATGCTGCAAGCCATTTTATATTCTTGTACCTTCGCTCAGCAGCCAAAGAGTTACACGATACACCTACAATGAGGAATAAAATGGACGAACACGCACATACAACTGCTGCGATTATTTTACACAAAGCATAGTATAACCGATTTTGGACTCTTAAGTCAACCGAGAGCCGGGGAATAGTCTGAAGCACCGGCTTCCATTTTTATATTGTTCAAGGTAGAATGAAATCAAGGTAACATGTAAGCGCTTTCTATTTCAGCTAAGGGGTGGGATTTTATGAAGAAAAAAGAAATGAATATTGAGACGGCGGTTATCCACAAAGGCTATGACAGCTCCAAGCATCACGACAGCCTGGTGACTCCGCTTTACCAGACTTCTACGTATTCTTTTGCAAATGCGGAACAGGGGGAGGACCGGTTTGCGGGAATCAGTGAAGGCAATATCTACTCACGGCTCGGCAATCCGACGGTCCGCGTACTGGAGGAACGGATGACGGAAATCGAAGGGGGCGAGGGAGCGCTCGCTTTCGGTTCGGGGATGGCCGCTGTCAGTGCCATTCTGATTTATTTGACCAAAGCGGGCGATCATGTTCTTTGTTCGAGGGGGATTTATGGCTGTACGTTCGGCTTGCTTGAAATCATGGAAGAAAAATACGGGATCACGCATGACTTGGTGTCCATGACGACCGAGCAGCAAGTGGAACAGGCGATCCGGCCGGAAACTGTCTGCATCTATGTGGAAACGCCGATCAATCCGACGATGGAACTTGTTGATTTGGAGGCAGTGATGGCGGTAGCGAGAAGGCGCAATCTCCGGGTGGTGGTCGACAATACCTTCAGTTCGCCATATCTGCAAAATCCGTTGCGGATGGGAGCGGATTTTGTTTTGCACAGTGCCACCAAATACCTGAATGGCCATGGGGATGTGGTCGGCGGAATTTTGGTGGGGCGTGATGCGGATGAAATGCAGCATATCCGGATGACGGTGCAAAAAGATGTCGGCGGCATCATGTCGCCGTTTGACGCCTGGCTGTTGCTGAGAGGAATGAAAACCTTGCCTGTACGGATGGATCGGCATGTAGCAAATGCCAAAAAAGTATTGGCTTTTTTGAAGCAGCAGGAACTAGTGAAGAAAATATATTACCCTTTCGACGAACAGCATCCGCAGGTTAGCATCGCCAAACGGCAGATGCGGCAGGGAGGCGGCTTGATTTCCTTTGAAATCGAAGGCGGCAAAAAAGAAGCACAAGCTTTCCTGAATGCGCTGTCACTTATTAAAATTGCGGTCAGCCTGGGTGACGCAGAGACCTTGATCCAGCATCCGGCATCGATGACGCATGCGGTTGTGCCGCCTGAAAGAAGGCTGGCGATGGGCATCAGCGATTCTTTATTGCGGCTATCGGTCGGGCTTGAGCATCCGGATGACTTGATCGAGGATCTGGGCAAGGCATTTGAAAGAGTGAAGCCAAAGCTTCAGGAAATTTAAAAGAAACCTTCATGCCTTCTAAAAAAAGACCCTGAACTCGACAATCGAGTTCAGGGTCTTGGCTTGTTCTTAAAGATGCTTCATTAAAACTTCAGTGAAAAGTTCCAGGCCTTGCTGGTCTTCTTCTGTAAAGCGGTTTAGCTCCGGGCTGTCGATATCGAGGACACCGATCACCTGGTCTTCTTTCATGAGTGGAATGACGATTTCAGAGCGGGACGCTGCATCACAGGCGATATGCCCTGGAAATGCCTGGACGTCTTCGATCCGCATGGTCTTTTTGTCGGAAACTGCTGTGCCGCAGACGCCTTTGCCGACTGGAATCCGGACGCAGGCCGGAATACCCTGGAAAGGACCCAGCACAAGTTCGCCATTCTCCATCAAATAAAAGCCGACCCAGTTGGTGCGCTCCAGAAATTGGTTGAGCAATGCCGAAGCGTTGCTCAGGTTAGCGATGCTGTTGTTTTCACCTTCCAATAAAGCATCCAATTGCTTTGAAAGCAGGGTGTATTGTTCTAAGCTGCTGCCGCTGTAATTTGTTTGTGCAAACATGAATAATGACCTCATTTCGTTTTGGGTTTGTAGTACGTTTAAAAGCCATCTGCTTCTTTAAACGGAAGTTCATGGGTGGTGGATCTACCGGAAATGGATAAATCCAATTTACTAAGATAATCGATTCAACTTAGATAAGTATAAATTTTCTCGTAATGCTTATGCAAGCCATTGACACTATGGGCATCGGATCCGAAGACCAGCGGGATGCCAAGTGATTTGGCATATTCGATAAAAGGGAGCGGCGGGTAGGCTTCTAAGCAATCGGGTTTTGAGAATCCAGCGCCGTTGACATCGAGCTCGCAGCCGGCTTTCTTCATTAATTGGAGGATATGCCGAATCTGTGCGCTGTCATCGATTTTTTCGCCATGTGCCAATTGGAATTTGTGGATCAAGGTCGGATGGCCAATTCGTTTGGGCTTGAATGGCCCAATGTCTGCCTGGATGGACGCTTCCACAGTATCGTAATAAAGTTGATAGGCGGACTCGACAGAACCGCATGCAGCAGCCAGTTCCGTAAACACGGCTTTGCTGTAGTCGGCACAAAAATACCGGCCGTCTACTTGGAGAAAATGGACGGATAAAATGGCGTCGTCCAGACTGGGTCCGACTTCATTTAAAAAGGCCTGGGTTTTTTGTTCATATCCTGCAATAAAATCCACTTCCAACCCTAAGCGGATCTGGATATCTTTTTTATAAACATTCTTCAAGCGGGTAACTTCATCCACATAAGGTGCCAACTGCTCCAGGCGCATTCCGCTGTCCTTGTCAGGTGTCGGGTCTATAAAGCCGATTGGCAACGGTGCATGTTCCGTGAAAGAAATATCCGTAAACCCGGACTTAATCGCTTTTTCAATATAAAGTTCAGTTGAGTCTTTTGTCCCGTGAGGACAAAAATGTGTATGAATGTGACCATCTCGTTTCATCTAAAACATCCTCTTTTCTGTCTAATAAAAAATATAATCGCTTTTCTTCTAATTTGGCAAACAAAAGAGTAGAATACATGTTAAAATAAAAGAATCATGAATACATTTACGTATAATTGGTAATGTGATTTTGGAACAGGGGGCTATGTGACTTATGATGGAGTATATCATCATTGCGGTCATCATTCTATTAGCGATAATGATCATCGGCTTTATGTTTCGCAAAAAACATCTGGCTGAAATTGAGCGCTTGGAACAGTTAAAACTGCAAATACAAAATAAACCGATACTTGAAGAACTGACAAAAGTGAAACAATTGAACATGAACGGCCAGACGGAAGAAATGTTTGAACGCTGGCGCAACGTATGGACTGAAATTATGGATGTGCATATTCCGAAAATTGATGCTTCATTATATGATGCTGAAGAAGCGATTAACCGGTTCAGATTCAACAAAGCGACAAAGCTTGAACAGGAAACTGAAATCAAGATCGATACGGTGGATCAACAAATGAACAGCATCCTGGTAGAATTGGAAGAATTGATCGGCAGCGAAGAAAAAAACCGCAGCGAAATCGACCTCATTCAGGAGAAATACCGCCGCGCACGCAAAAATCTGTTGGCTCATCAGTATTCCTACGGTGCCGCAGCTGCACCACTCGAGAAAAAACTCGAATCATTCATTCCATTATTCGATGAATATGAAAAATTGACCGGCGAAGGCAATTACCTTAAAGCCCGTGAAATCGTCATTAGCCTGTCAACTGAAGGCGAAGAAGCATTTTTGCTGGTTGATGATATCCCGCCGTTGCTGGCGGATGTCCAAACAAAAATCCCTTCTTATATTGCTGAATTGCGTCAAGGCAAGAGCGAAATGGAAGAACAGTCCTATTACCTGGGGCATTTGGAATTGACGCTTCAACTGGATGAAATTGAAGAAGAGTTGGAAGTGCTGAAAGAGAACATCGCACTATTGGAAATTGTACAAACGAAAATCGCGGTGGAAAAAATAAAAGACCGGATTGATTCGTTCTATGAGCTTCTGGAAAAAGAAGTGGAAGCAAAACATTACATCGATGAATTCCGCATGGATACAGAACGCCATTTGGAAGTTGTAGCACGTGATACACAGGAAATGGATGAAGAATGCCGATACGTTCAGCATAGCTATAAAATCAGCGAAAGCGAAGCGGCCATTCCAAAGTCTTGTATGGAGAAGATGGAGCAATTAGCGAAACGCTATGACCTGCTCCGTTCACGTCTGGAAGAGGACCAATCAGCGTACTCAAGCCTTCAGGAAGAATTGGTTCATATTCGTGAGGATCTGTCGATTGTCGATTCTACGCAACATGATTTCATGACGGCATTGAAGAGCCTGCGCATCGAAGAAAACAGTGCGCGCGCTAAAGTGGAACAGCTGAAACGCAAACTTCAGGAAACTGATCGCATTTTGCATAAAGCGAATATCCCAGGCATCCCGGAAGATATGGACGTACGCCTGGAAGAAGCCGAAGAACACCTTTTCGTTACCATGCAAACTTTGCGTGAAGTGCCTTTGAACATTAAGCTGGTCGATAATTATTTAGAGCAAGCTGAAAAAAGCATTGATGAGGTTCATGCCAAAGCAATCGAAATGGTTGAGAATGTGCTGTTGATTGAGCGCATCATCCAATACGGCAACCGGTACCGCAAGTCCAATCTGCAATTGGATGCCAAGCTGGGAGAAGCGGAAGAATCATTCCGCCAGCTTCGTTACACCAAAGCATTGGAAGAAGCGGCAACTGCGGTCGAAAACTTTGAACCTGGTTCGATGAAACGCATCGAAGTGCTGGTTAAAGAAGATGCTTGGAACATCTAGAAAAACAAAATGTAAAACCACCAGCGAACAAGAGCTGGTGGTTTTCTTTTCGGAGGCGGAAAAATGATTTACCTGGATAACAGCGCGACAACACGTCCGAAAAAAGAAGTGCTTGATGCTTTTTTAAAAGTTAATGAGCAGTTTTATGCCAACCCTTCATCGTTGCATGCACCGGGAAATCAAGCAGAAGATCTGTTGGAAACAGCACGCAGCCAATTAAAAGAGCTGTTGCATATGGAGAAAATCGTCTTTACTTCCGGCGGCACTGAAGCAAACAACCTGGCATTAATGGGCACCGCCCGAAGCTATCAGCACCGGGGCAAGCATATTGTGACAGCTGTAACGGAACATCCTTCTGTATTGAACTGCCTCGCTGAATTGGAGCAGCAAGGTTTTGAAGTGACACGTCTGCCTGTTGGCCATTTTGGTGAAATCAATAGGGATGAGTTGAAAGATTCATTGCGAAGCGATACGATTCTAGTGTCCTTAATGCACGTCAATAATGAAATCGGCACCATTCACCCCATATCAGAAATAGCGCGTCTGCTGAAAAAACGGCGCATCTTCTTTCATGTAGATGCTGTCCAAAGCATCGGCAAACTCGAGTTCGATCCAGCCAGTATACCTGATTTATTGTCCGTATCAGCCCATAAAATCCATGGTTTGAAGGGCAGCGGGCTATTGGCATATTCCGGCGTTGAATTGCAGGCGATTCAATACGGGGGTGGCCAGGAATCAGGCCTCCGCAGTGGCACTGTCTCTGTTCCGAATGCAGTCGCGTTGGCGAAAGCCTTACGACTGGCAGCGCCAAATCCACTGCATGTGCAATGGAATCAAAACCTGCGCCAGTTTTTTTCGGGATTCAATGGCGTGAAAATTATTAGTCCCGCCGGAGCGTCTCCACATATCCTGGCGGTCGCAGTTAAAGGGATAAAAGGAGAAATTCTTGTGTCCGGTCTGCAAAAAGAGTCCGTCATCGTCTCCACGTCAAGCGCCTGTTCATCCAAAAGCCAGGAAACGAGCCATGTGATTCAGGCGATCGGTCTGCCGCGTGAATTCAAAGACGGCGTCATGCGCATCAGTTTTGGCGCTTTTACCACCGAACAGGACATCATCGCGCTGCAAAGCGCATTTCAGCGGGTATACCGCATAATTAAAGGAGTTTAACCTGATATGAAAACCAATCAAATTCTCGTTCGTTACGGAGAATTATCAACAAAAGGGAAAAACCGGAGTTCATTTATCGGACGGCTGCGCGACAATGTCAGACAGACTTTCTCCGATTTGGAGCATCTCCATATCAAAGCGGAACGCGACCGGATGTTCATCACTTCAGACGATGAACAGGAACTGGCACAGGTGATTGACCGTTTGCCGAATGTATTCGGCATTCAATCATTCAGTCCGGTGACTGCTTGCGAATTGGATCTGGAAGCCATGAAGCGGACAGCCGTAGCCGTAATCGCCAAAATCCAGGATACCGACAAAAGTTTCAAGGTATCCGTGAAACGGCCATTCAAGGAGTTTCCGCATGAAAAACCGGAAATCATGAAAGAACTCAGTTCCCACGTGCTGCGGATTTTTCCGGACTTGAAAGTCCAGATGAAAGATCCGGAAATCGACTTGAAGGTGGAAGTGCGTGAAGAAGCGGTCTATATGATGGCGGAAGTCATTCAAGGCGCAGGCGGTTTGCCGGTAGGAGCGGGAGGAAAGGCCCTGTTGATGCTGTCAGGCGGCTTGGACAGTCCGGTTGCCGGCTACCATATGCTAAAACGCGGCGTCCGGCTAGAATTGATCCATTTCTTCAGCCCGCCGTTCACCAATGAGCGTGCCAAAGAAAAGGTATTTGATTTGGCTGAAAAGCTGTCGCAGTTCGGCTCGTCCGTCAATCTGCACATCATTCCGTTCACCCAGCTTCAACAGGAAGTGCATAAGCAGGTGCCGGATAATATCACCATGACATCCACACGCCGAATGATGATGCGCGTCGCTGATTTGGTGCTGGCTGAGACCAATTGCCGGGCCATCATTACGGGGGAAAGCCTCGGGCAGGTTGCCAGCCAGACATTGGAGAGCCTGCAGGCCATCAACGCTGTGACCAATACACCGGTTCTGCGTCCGTTGATTGCGACGGATAAACTGGAAATCATCGATACCGCCCAGCAGATCGGAACTTATGATATTTCCATCCGCCCGTTCGAAGATTGCTGCACCATCTTTACGCCTGCTAATCCGAAGACCAAACCGAAGCTTGAGAAAGTGGAGTACTATGAAAACTTCGTATCATTCGATGAGTTGATCGAAGAAGCGGTAGCTGAGCGTGAAGTCATCAAGTTTCCGCGCGTCAAAGTAAACCAATTTGAAGATCTATTGTAAGTGTTGAGCCGCCTATCATGGGCGGCTCTTTTTTTGTTGATTTTATTGCGAACGCACCTCAAATGGCGATAACCGCACCTCGCGGGCCATTTTCCGCACCTCAAACGGGTAAAACCGCACCTCGCGGACCATTTTCCGCACCTCAGACACCAAAGACCGCACCTCACCAAGGAATCTTCTGCAATTTCACGCGCTTTTGCTTTGAACAGTGGCAATTATAGACGGGCTATATAAGCCGCTTCGGCTGCTTTGGAGCGGGTTCCCGCAATAAGCCAGGCACGCCAGTCTTATTGCTCCACCAACTCCGGTAACGCAGCTCAGCTAAGTGGGTGGGTGAGAAAAAGCTTCCTTATTTTTGTGGAGGAGATAAGGGGAGAGCTGTTCTGGAATCGTTCAGCAGCGATGGTGCACGCGCCTTAGCTGGGAGCATCTGAGTTTGCAGATGGGTTTCATATTTCTAGATGAAGAGTTGGGGTCCTTACCTCACCCGTTCAAGTTTCTACCGGAGAGAATGGATGGGGCTAGCTCAACGTCTTGCTTCTCTGTATGGTCTAGAAACTTGCGGGAAAAATCAATATACAAATGGAGAAGATGCCCGAAAGCGCCCGCCTGGAGCGAGTTCGTTTCTTTGTCTCTGCTCTACCCTTATAGTCCAACTATATGAAATAGTATGAATACTTAAAAATTCCCTGTATAATGATAGGAGTATAATATTTACATCATCTACAGGGGGGGAATCACCATGAGACGAGAAGAATTGATAGCGCCGGATTCGTATAATCTGGTGGAGGAAATTGAGCGATACGCCAAGGGGGACGGCAAACTGGCCATCCTCTGGGAAAATGATAAAGGCGAAAAGCAGCAGCTTACATATGATGAATTGATGCAACGGGCAAATCGCGCGGCGAATAGCTTTGAAAAAGCGGGACTGGTGAAAGGCGATGTGGTGCTGGTGATGGTGCCGCGTTTGATTGAGGCGTATGTTGCTTATATTGGCGCATTGAAGGCCGGGTTAGCGGTCATACCAAGCTCTGAAATGCTCCGTGCGAAAGACATTGCTTACCGCTTGAAGCACAGCGATGCCAAAGCGGTTATCGCTTATGAACCGTTCATGGATCAATTTGAAGGCGTCAAGGAAATGGACAATGTCGTCAAGTTTGTCATCGGCCAATCTGATCAAAGCTGGATTTCTCTTTTGGATGAAATGAAAACAGCGTCTACTGAATACATAGCAGCACCGACAAAAAAAGACGATATGGCGTTCCTGTCCTACACGTCAGGAACCACCGGCAACCCGAAAGGCGCTGTCCATAGCCATGGCTGGGCGTATGCGCATCTTCGCACATCCGCTGAACATTGGCTTGGCGCGAAGGAAGGGGATATTGTGTGGGCTACAGCGAGTCCAGGTTGGCAGAAATGGATTTGGAGTCCGTTTTTGGCAACGTTGGGAAGCGGAGCTACCGGCTTTGTCTACAACGGCAAATTCGATCCGGCCGTTTACCTGGAATTGCTCGAGACACGCAAGATCAATGTGCTGTGCTGCACGCCGACAGAATACCGTTTGATGGCGAAGCAAAAAGATTTGGCGAAATATGACTTATCGGCTTTACATAGTGCTGTGTCTGCCGGAGAACCGCTCAATGCAGAAGTGATCAACGTCTTTAAAGAAAACTTCAATCTGGAAGTCCGGGATGGCTATGGCCAAACGGAAAACACCTTGCTGGTCGGTGTGATGAAAGGGATGGAATCCCGCATCGGCTCCATGGGGAAACCGACACCCGGCAACCGTGTGGAAATCATCGATGATTTCGGCCAGCCATGCCCTGCCGGCGAAGTCGGAGACATTGCCGTCCATGTGGAAACGCCGGCATTATTTAAGGAATACTTCAAAGATCCGGAACGCACCAGCATGCAGTTCCGGGGTGACTATTATGTAACCGGCGATAAGGCGTCGACGGACGATGACGGATTCTTCTGGTTTGAAGGGCGCGGTGATGACATCATCATTTCGTCCGGCTACACAATCGGGCCGTTCGAAGTGGAGGATGCGCTGATCAAGCATCCGGCTGTCCAGGAATGTGCGGTCATCGGTGCACCGGATGAAATCCGCGGCACCATCGTCAAAGCCTTTGTGGTGCTGGTAGAGGACCATACAGCTTCAGACGAGTTGGTGAAAGAGCTGCAGGATTACGTAAAAGAATTGACCGCACCCTACAAATACCCGCGGGCCATCGATTTTCGCACGGAATTGCCGAAAACAGCATCCGGAAAGATCCGTCGTGTCGAGTTGCGCCAACAGGAAAATGTGAAGAAATAACAACAGCCGGAAAATGAACTGCATCTTTTTTTGTCAGGATCTATTGGCAAGAGCGGTGCGGTTCAAGGACCGGCTCTTTTTTTTGGAGTCTTTCATTTATACACGAGACAGATTCCTTTAATGATGGGAGTTTGTCTTTATTTACATTCGGCATGAGGCCAGCTTATAATTAGACTATTATTTCGAAATACAAAATATAATGAGATTGGTGCGCGATGCAGAGTGACGGATTCTAAAAAAGGTGTTTTGGTCATTATTTTAACGTATACATTATGGGGATTCATGCCGATTTTCTGGAAGCAGATCGACCATGTTCCGGCCGATGAAATCCTGGCAGGCCGGATTATTTGGTCGTTCTTGATGACGCTCGGATTTATTCTTCTATTGAATGGCGGCCGCCAGCTTTGGCTGGACCTGAAAATGCTGTGGGCATCCAAGAAAAAATTCTTCTTATTGATGCTGGCATCGTTCCTGATTTCGGCCAACTGGTTTCTGTACGTTTATGCGGTTTCCAATGACCGAATTGTCGAAACCAGCCTGGGCTATTACATCAACCCGTTGATTTCCATGCTGTTGGGTGCCCTATTTCTGAAGGAGAAATTGTCGCCAGCGATTAAAGTCGCCTTTCTTTTGGCTGCAACCGGTGTGCTGATCTTAACCCTCTCATTCGGCTCTTTGCCTTGGCTCGCTCTCGGAATGGCTTTCAGTTTCGCTTTTTACGGGTTGATCAAGAAAACCATAAAATTAGATGCCTTGCGGGGGTTGGCGATAGAGACGCTGTTCGTCTTCCCGATTGCGATTGCCTACTATGTCTATTTGATGTCGATCGATCGGGTGGCCTTTTTGCAGACGGGGCTGACGACAGATATTCTGCTGATCGCCAGTGGATTGGTCACAGCTTTGCCCTTGTTGCTGTTTGCCATCGGCGCTCCATTAATCCCGCTGTACATGATCGGATTTCTCCAATACATCGCGCCGTCGTTAATGCTATTGATCGGGGTTTTCATTTATGGAGAGGCTTTCGATGCTGTGGATATGATTTCCTTCTCGCTGATTTGGAGTGCGTTGATCCTATTTACTTCCTCGAAATTTCTGGAAGCTCGAGGCATTCGAAAAGCGAATCGGAAAATTTCAGTTTAAATTCCTTTTCCAATGAAACATTTACCACTGTATCCCGTATAGTAAGAGGTAGAAACCAAGGAGGGAATTTCACAAATGAATACAAAACGATGGATCGCATTAGTAGTGGCTGCAGCCGTATTGGGAATTTCATTGGTCATCAACTCAGCGTTCACTTTTCTTCAAAGCGGATTTGGAGAAAGTGTCGATGAATTGATTGCGACTACTGAATCCAGCATCTCGGAAGTTGTGATCGAAGATGGAGATTTTGATAACCGCGTAGCAGTTTTGAATGTAGACGGAGCCATCCAGGATACTGGAGAGGCATCCCCTTTGTTTGGAACAGCCGGTTATAATCATACGTTCTTCATGGAACAATTGGAGAATATCAAAGAGGATTCTACGGTTAAAGCCGTCGTGCTTACGGTAAATTCACCGGGTGGCGGAGTGGTGGAGTCGGCTGAGATTTACGACAAGATCACTGAAATCCAGGAAGAAACAGAAAAGCCGTTTTATGTTTCGATGGGAGCAATGGCTGCATCAGGCGGCTATTATATTGCTGCACCGGCAGACAAGATTTTTGTTAACGAAGAAACCTTGACCGGTTCAATCGGGGTCATCATGCAGAGCGTCAATTATGGCGAGCTGGCAGAACGCTATGGTGTGGATTTTGTCACCATCAAATCCGGTCCTTACAAGGACATCATGAGTCCAACACGCGAGATGACAGACGATGAGCGTGTGTTGCTTCAAGAAATGCTGGATGATTCATATGAGTCATTTGTTGATGTAATCGAAGAAGGCAGAGGCATGACTGAAGCTGAAGTCAGAGCAATTGCAGATGGGCGCATTATGAATGGGCGCCAAGCTGTCGAAGCAAATTTGGCGGATGATTTCGGCTTTGAAGAAGATGTCATCGAACAGGTAAAGGCCGATTTTGATCTTGGCAATGCAGAAGTATTCCAGTACGGCGCTTCAGAAGGATGGGGCTCCCTGTTATCGATGAAAGTAGGTTCGTTCTTCGGCAATGACATGGAAACTCAGATGATTACGAAAATGCTTACGGAATACAGTTCTCCGCGTATGATGTATTTATACGGTGATAAATAAGGAGGGACCATGATGACAGACCACGAAACGAATGAAACAGCAGCAGAAGTGCAAGTCGCACCACATCGTCCCGAAACACCGAGCTACGAGGAAATTCTCATTTACGAACGGAAACCGGCCGGATTTTGGGTGCGGTTCTGGGCTTACTTGATTGATCTCCTGGTCATTGCGGCACTTACAACGATTTTAATCAAGCCGGTATTCGCGCTGCTAGGACTGGAAACAAGCAATATTCCCTGGTATGCGCCATATGCCATCCTGTCAGCTGTCGTCTTCTATGGTTATTTCATACTGATGACCAAATTCTTCATGCAGACTGTCGGAAAAATGATCATGGGCATCCGTGTCGTATCCTTGAAATCGGATAATTTAACATGGGTGACGCTCCTGTTCCGTGAATGGATCGGACGATTCCTTTCAGTGACCATTTGGCCGTTGTATTGGATTGTCGGGTTTACCCCGTTAAAACAAGGTGTCCATGATTACATCGCGGATACAACAGTGGTCCATGAAGAATCTTTCAGAAAAAACAAGCTGGTGAAAAAGAAAGGCGCTGAAGGGTCTGAGTTGCATGAGACTAGAGCGTTTTAGTATGATGAAGAGACTATGAAAGGGAGGCGTTTTTATTGGTACAAATTACATTTAAGAAAAACCCCATTACCTTACCTGATAAAGAAGTGAAAGTTGGAGATCAGGCTCCAGACTTTACGGTCCTTTCCAATGACTTAACACCGGTCACGTTACAGGACACAGCCGGCAAAATTCGGCTGATCAGTGTGGTTCCTTCACTGGATACGGGGGTCTGCTCGGACCAGACAAAGCGTTTCAGCGATGAAGCTGCTTCATTGGGCGACAATGTAGCCGTATTGACCATTTCAGCCGATTTGCCGTTTGCGCAAAAGCGCTGGACGGAAATCAATAAGGTTGATGCCATCACCACGTTGTCAGACCACCGGGATCTATCATTCGGTGAAGCCTATGGCGTGACGATGCAGGAGCTGCGGTTATTGGCACGATCGATTTTCATCATTGATGAAAATGATAAAGTTGCCTATGTGGAATATGTACCTGAAGGAACAGATCATCCCGATTACGAAAAAGCATTAAATGCAGTAAAAGAATTAACAAACTAATACAAGAAACCCACTCGAGAGAGTGGGTTTCCTTATTGAGGACGGCGAAAGTATGAATTCAACGATGGAAAAGACTTTTTATTTTATTGATAACCACACAACAAAAATCCAAAAAGAGCAGGAAAATGCTTATCTGGAAAGTTTGTTGACAACTACTGAAAACTGGCTGGATGGCATCATTAAGCCGGAAGCAGGCGCCAGCAAGGAAGATATCCGTAAAGCGCTTCAGCTGGCTGTGCTGAAAGGCATGAAGGAACATATCCAGCCGCATCATCAAATGACGCCGGACGCCCTGGGTCTACTGGTCGGCTACTTGGTGGAATTATTCGTCAAAAAAGAACAAGCAGTCATTATGGATCCAGCTGTCGGAACCGGCAACCTGCTGTTGACAGTCATGAATTATCTGGATGGCCGATTGACAGGAGCAGGGGTTGAAATAGATGACCTGCTGATCCGTTTGGCTTCAAATGCCGGCAATCTGGTGGAACAGCCAATCACCTTTTATCTGCAGGACGCCTTGCAGCCTTTATTGATCGATCCGGTGGATGTTGTCGTTTCAGATTTGCCGGTGGGCTACTATCCGGATGAGGAAATAGCGACGACATATGAATTGAAAGCGGATGAAGGCATGTCGTATGCGCACCATCTGTTTATCGAACAATCGCTGAAGCACACAGCTGACGGAGGCTATCTGTTTTTTATCGTTCCGAAAGCCTTGTTCGAATCAGCGCACGCCAGCCAATTGCACAGTTTCCTGAAAAAACATGCCCATATCCAATCGGTCATGGAATTGCCGGACAGCCTGTTCAAGAATTCGGCTCACGCAAAAGGAATCCTGGTCCTGCAGAAAAAGAAGGAAGGCATCAAAGCGCCGAAAGAAGTCTTACTGGCCCGTGTTCCGAATATGTCGAAGCCGGAATCCATGTCTAAATTCTTTTCTCAGGTGACGGGCTGGTTTAAAGAAAACAAAGAATAAACGGGCTGCTTTATGCTATACTAGAGCTATAAAAACATCCATATGTATTATTTTTTGATGAAAAGAGGGATGCGCAATGACTGAATCAAACGAAGCGCCGAAAAAAGTCAGTTTGCAGGAAGCTGTAAAACGCCAATTGGAAGCCAAGAAAAATCAGGCTGGAGACAAACAATCTGGCGGCAATGCTTCACTGTCGACCAAAAAAATGAAGAGCCAGCAATCAAAGAAAGTCAGCAATAACCGCCGTAAAATGGGAACATAACATGTAAATACGGTGAGGAACAGGCAGGGAGATCCATTCCCTGCCTTTTTTCTTTGTGCAAAAAAAAGTAGAATTCTTTATAGAAAGTAGTATGGTATTATTAATTGATTATTCGAATAATTGGAAAGAGGATGACTGGTATGCAGACAATTCAAAAGGGTGCGTATGGCTCGGCCGCCTTTCAAGCCGATTGTGCAAATTGTTTTGGCCTTTGCTGCGTAGCGCTGGCATTTGCCGCATCTTCAGATTTTCCTGTTGACAAGGCAGCCGGTGTCCCTTGCAGAAACCTGAATGACGATTTCCGCTGCACTATCCACCGGAATTTAAGGCTCTCTGGCTACAGCGGCTGTACAGTATTTGATTGCCTTGGAGCAGGGCAAAAAGTTTCCCAGCAGACATTTGGCGGCATCAGTTGGAGGGACGATCCAGAATCAGCCGGGATGATGTTCCAGCTCTTGCCGGTCATGCAGCAGTTGCAGGAAATGCTGCTGTATCTGACCCAGGCGATTGAGCGTTGCGACAATGCGGAATTACAGGCTGCGCTGAGTGAAAACAGGCAAGCGGTTGATAGACTGGCTTCTGCATCAGCAGAAGAATTATTGGCAGTGGATTTGTCGGAGTACCGCTTGCACATCAATGACTTGCTGATGCAAGTCAGCGAAAGCGTCCGGCTCGGGTCGGGGCGCGTCAACAAAAAGAATAACCGAAAAAAAGGGCCAGATTACCAGAATGCGGATTTGATGGGCGCGAAATTTCAAGAGAAGGATCTGAAGGGGTCGACATTCAGAGGGGCTTACCTGATCGGGGCAAATTTCAAAAATTGCGATATGAGAAATTCAGATTTCATCGGTGCGGATCTGCGGAATGCCGACCTTTCTGGAGCAGACTTGAGAGGCAGTATTTATCTGACTCAAATGCAATTGAATTCTGCAAAGGGGGATGGCGAGACAAAGGTGCCTGCCTTATTGTCAAAACCAGCTCACTGGAAAGCGGATTGATCCAGCAGGGGAAAATGGAATTTTCCTGAAAAGTATTGACATGCAGAGGAGAACTGGTAGAATCTATTTCAATATACTTTTAAAAATGATGAGTTAAGTGAGTTTTTCTTAAAAAGATTCTTCAGCTATTTACTTCATAAATATTTCGATCGATGATTTAGTAGGCAATTTGTGCGCAGCAGCAAGAGACTGGATGGCAGGTGTGAATTCAGGCAGCAAATTGGATGAAATACAGCATCAGTTAGGATCGTTTCGTAAAAGAGTGGATGTTTTGTTCAGGCAAAGCATTAAATTGGGTGGTAACGCGGAGAAAACCTTCGTCCCTTTATTGGGATGCGAGGTTTTCTCTTTTTTTTTTTTATAGAAAAGGAGAGATTGTCATGCACAACATCAAATCAGTCATCACCCCGAGGTTTCCAGAAGCCATATTACTTACGGCAATTATCTTTCTATTGATCAGTGTCAGCATCATCCGGTTTGAATCGGTTCCGCATATCCCGATCCTGCTTTCGATTCTGCTGTTGATCGGCTATGGCTTGTTGAAGAAAGTGTCTTACCGCACGCTGGAGAAAGGATTGGTTGAAGGAGCTGGAGCTGGAATGAGTGCAGTCTTCCTGTTTTTCTTCATCGGAATCCTCATCAGCAGCTGGATGATCAGCGGCACCATTCCAACTTTGATCTACACAGGATTTACGCTGATTTCCATGACGTTCTTTTATGCCATCGTCTTCATTGTGACCTCGTTGATCGGCTTGTCCATTGGCAGTTCCTTGACGACAGTCGCGACAATTGGTGTTGCGTTCATCGGCATGGCGACGGCGATGGATCTGTCGCTCGCTATCACAGCGGGCGCCATTGTTTCCGGTGCTTTTTTCGGCGATAAAATGTCGCCGTTGTCGGATACGACGAATTTATCATCGACCATTGTCGGTGTGGACTTGTTTGAGCATATCCGCAATATGGGGTGGACGACCATCCCTGCTTTTGTCATCACGTTGATTTTATTCGCCTTATTGTCTCCAGAAGCAGCTGGCGCCAGCATCCAGGACGTAACGAGCTTTAAAGAAGGGCTATTGGGCACGGGCATGATCCACTGGTATACGATTGTGCCGCTGGCTGTCCTGATCCTTCTGACGCTTATGAAAATACCGGCCTTGATGACGCTGGCCTTGAGTTCGCTGTCGGCTGTCCTTATTTCTTTTTTGCATCAGAGTTCTACAGCTTCAGAAATTTTTACAGTTCTGTTCAGTGGCTACGTCTCGACGACGGAAATCGTAGAAATTGACTCCTTGCTGTCTCGCGGCGGCATGGAAAGCATGATGTTCACCGTCGCATTGGTGCTGCTGGCGCTCAGCATGGGGGGGCTGCTGTTTACGCTTGGCATCGTCCAATGCCTTCTGGCAAAAGTGGAGAGCCTTTTGAAAAAGGTTTCATCTGTCATTGCGGCTTCTGCATTAACGGCAATCGGCATCAACATCCTGATCGGCGAGCAATACCTGTCAATCCTGTTGACAGGTCAGGCGTTTAAAGAACCTTACGATAAAGTCGGGCTCGCTGGCAAAAACCTCAGCCGGGTGATGGAAGACGCAGGCACCGTGGTCAACCCGCTCGTTCCCTGGAGTGTTTGCGGAATTTTCATCACGGGAGTCATCGGCGTCTCGACGCTCGACTACCTGCCATTCGCATTCTTTTGCCTGTTGTCGCCATTACTGACCGTGTTGTTTGGATTCACCGGCAAAACCTTGACTTATAAGCAAGAAAAATAAAACACTGAAATAGAAACAGGTGACGTTCCAAGTCGCCTGTTTCTATTTATATAAGTTGAACTAAAAGAGTAACATTTATAGGCCAATTCGGCGGCTACGGAAGAGAAGAGAGCGATGCTCCTCGGCAAGCTTTGTCGCAAAGGTGAACCAAATTCTTCTGGTACACCTTGGTACCCACGATAAGCTGAGAAGAATACTCACACCTTAGTGCCCCATCTCCTCCTAAGCCACACCGGCGTTGGAGAACTCTCAGAGATATGGAGCAAAACAGCGAAGACTCCTGCGGCTTAGCGATTCGACCGATACACCGCAGGGAGCGCAGCGGACGAGGAGGATTGGGCGGGAGCCCGCTGGAAAGCAGAGCTGTTTTGCGGAGTATCGGCTAATATAAAATATTAGTTCAACTTATATAGATAGAGGGGATTTTGAAGCTGAGTCGAATAGTAACATAAGAGGGTAGATTTTCCGCCATGCTGCGGAAAAAATAGTTAAAGGAGTGGTTAGTATGTATCGAAATATTTTATTGGCCGTAGATGGTTCAGAGAATTCGATGCGGGCAGGCAAGCAAGCCGCACAACTGGCATCTTTGATAAAAGGGGTGGAAGTGACGGTGGTCTACGTTTCCGACTTCGATGAAGACAGCAATGAACAATTCCATGATGGAGGTTCGATAGAGTTTGAACTGTCGCGAAAGAAAAAAATCCAACCGGTCAGAGAAGCTTTGGACCGTGAAAATATCTATTACAAAACAGAAGTTATGCATGGGCGGCCGGCACCGGTCATCATAGAGCTGGCAAATGACGGAAATTTCGATTTGGTGGTCATTGGCAGCAGGGGGTTGAATCCAATTTCTGAAATGGTCTTGGGGAGCGTCAGCCACAAAGTTGTCAATCACGTCCATTGCCCGGTGCTGGTCGTCAAATAATGCCTGTCGGGCAATGGTCAATTCTGGTATACTGGAAAAAAAGATTGGTCTGACAACTGCTTGCTGAAGCATAGGATCTGCTGGAGGAAAAAACAGAATGGAAACTTTGCCGAATTGCCCTGAATGCAATTCTGAATATACCTATGAAGACGGCAGTATGCTGGTGTGTCCGGAATGTGCTCACGAATGGAGCCTTACTGCTGAAACCGAAAGTGCCGAGGAAGAACAGCTTATCAAAGATGCCAATGGTACACCTTTAAAGGATGGAGACGCCGTCACTATCGTCAAGGACCTGAAAGTCAAAGGCAGTTCTTCGACTTTGAAGATCGGAACTAGAGTCAAAAGCATCCGGCTGGTCGAAGGCGACCACAATATCGATTGTAAGATTGATGGCTTTGGCGCAATGAAGCTGAAGTCTGAATTCGTCAAAAAAGCGTAACATGAAAAGACCCCACCAAAACTTAGTGAAAAGTTTGGATGGGGTCTTTCCGTTTATATTGAGTAGATAAGCTGCACTAAAGAAACTAACTTTTGCACATCGTTTCGGCCATTAGATCAAACGCCGCGTTTATTGCCCCATACCAACGTGTGCAATTGCGGCAGCACTTTAGCATCGTTCATGATCGGTGAACGCACATGGTAATCGATCAATTGCTCATACTGGTGCAGCAAATCGGCAACCAGTTGCGCATCATCAGTTGTGGCTGTGTCGCTATTTCCGGTCTGCAAAAAGAACGGAACAAGAGGATAGCGCTGATGGATTTCTTCTGCATAGGTGAAATCCTCTTGGTCGAAAACGACGACTTTCAGACTGGCATTGGCGTTCTGCAATTTTTCAACAAATAAATCAAGCTTGGCAAAATCCGTCTTCATGTTAGAGCTGGGCGGTTTCGGCGATAAGGTGATGTCATCGATTTCCACCATCCAGTCCTGCCAAATGGAGGCCTGCGTCTCGACAGCGACCTTCCAGCCTTGTTCATGGCAGAGCTCGACCAATCTGCCGATGCCTTTATGGAGAGCGGGGTTACCGCCTGAGATGGTGACGTGTGAAAATGCCGCGCCGCCGATTTGGATCAGTTCTTCAATAATTTCTTCAGGCTGCTTGGAGACGCTGGTTCCGGTCCCGTCCCAGGTGAATTTCGAATCACACCAGGAACAGGAATAGTCGCAGCCCGCAGTCCGGACGAACATGGTTTTTTGGCCCATGACCATGCCTTCTCCTTGAATGGTCGGACCGAAGATTTCCATTACGGGAATCCTCATGACAGGTCCTCCTTGCGCGGACGGAACACGACATAGCTCGTCGGTGTTTCCCGGACGATGACCTGCAGGCAATGCGGGTGGTTGTTCTTTGTTTTCAAAACCTGTTGAATCGACTGCCAAACCTGTTGGGCAAGAAGCTCCGTGGTCGGGAACTTATTGGCGAATTCAGGATGATCATTCAAGACACTGTGGTCGTATTTTTTATGGATTAATCTTTTCAGTAATTTAAAATCAATGAGAAAACCGGTCTCATCGAGCTCGTTGCCCGCAATGGTGACGTTGAGGTGATACGTATGGCCATGCATCATCTGGCATTTTCCTGCTTCTTCACTGGGAATAAAATGTGCTGCAGAAAAATGCAGGTCTTTATTGAGCTCGAATTGAAATTCATGGGCGGTTGTGGGATAGAACTGCTGCATCATTTTGCAGCACCCGCCAATTTTTTCGCCTGGTAGCGTGCAAGCCCTTCATTGCGCAATTTGCAGGCTGGACATTCCCCGCAGCCAGTGCTCTGAATGCCGTTGTAGCAAGTCAATGTTTTTTCCTGGACAAAATCCATGGCGCCAAGCGTATCAGAAAGCTCCCAAACATCAGCTTTATCCAGCCACATTAACGGTGTGTGGATGATGAATTGCTTGTCCATCGCCAAATTCAATGTGACGTTCAATGAGCGGATAAAAGTGTCGCGGCAATCGGGATAACCGCTGAAATCCGTTTGGCTGACGCCGGTGATCAAATACCGTGAACCGATGGCATCTGCATAGACTGCGGCAAAAGATAAAAACAGATGGTTTCTGCCGGGCACAAAAGTGGATGGCAATTCGCCTTCTTCTGCTGTCACTTCAATATCGTCCCGCGTCAAGGCATTGGCGGATAATTGGTTGATTAAGCTCATATCCAAAACTTTGAAGGAAACGCCAAGTTCGTCGGCAATTTTCCGGGCACATTCAATTTCAGCGGAATGGCGCTGGCCGTAATCGAAAGTCACCGTTGCAACTTCCTTAAAATTCTTGATTGCCCAAAACAGGCAAGTGGTGCTGTCCTGGCCGCCGCTGAAAACGACGACTGCTTTTTCATTCTTCATCTGTAACACTCCTTAGTTTTTTAGAGAGGGAGTTTGCGAACCTCTTTTAGCGAACAGTTCTAATGATAACATAGTGGGCAACAATGGGGTCACTCGGCTATGGGGAAACTGCTGGACTGGACCAGATGATGGGTGGCTGGACCTGTAATTTTTTGTAGCCAGGAGCGTCTAATCCACAAGGGGGTGTGAAGATGAAAAGGATTGTTTTATTGCTGGCATCGGCACTGATGTTGATGGGGACTGCCTGCAACCGGGCGTCCTTTGATGAAGAAGATATTATTGAAAGTACGCACGGAGAAGTTGCAAACGGGGAACGTCTATATGAGTTTTATGAAAATACGGTTGATGGAGAAGAGGATGCGGTGAGAGTGATCACCTATACAACAGAAGGCGATCCCATTTACCAGGATCTTTTTTATAGCAGCAGTGGAATTGAATCGGTGGAGGATTCTTCGGAAGACCAATATGGTTCCGGAGAAGTTGTGACCAGACAATGCAATTCAATAGTCATTCTGTCTTCTGAAACGGAACAGGTGTATGTGCTGGAAGGCTGTGATCCTGAATCAGGTATGGATACTATCCTTCGCGAAGGGGAATAAGGTGTTTTTTTATCTAAAAATTTCCAAATTTTCGATGAGTATTATTTCTGCAAAAGGGTATATTTGATAATAACGGAAGGGGAGATGTGAGATGAAAGCGATAGTCATTGACAGCTATGGTGGCAAAGAACAATTGAAAGAGCGGGAAGTGGAAAAGCCGACCATCAATGAAAACCAGGCACTGGTTGAAATCCATGCCACTTCAATCAATCCGATTGACTGGAAATTGCGTGAAGGATATCTGAAAGATATGCTGCCATGGGAATTCCCGATTATTTTAGGTTGGGATGCAGCCGGCGTCATAGCCGAGGTAGGCGCAAACATCAAAAATTTCAAAGTAGGCGACCGGGTATTCACAAGACCTGCCACAACGCGACAAGGGACGTATGCAGAGTTTGTGCCTGTGGACCAACAACTTCTTGCACATATGCCCGAGAGCATGACGTTTGAAGAAGGAGCGGCGATTCCTTTGACTGGCTTGACTGCCTACCAATGCCTTGTCGACTTTGCGGAAGTGAAAAAAGGGGATAAGGTGCTGATCCACGCTGGAGCGGGTGGAGTCGGCAGCATGGCAATTCAAATCGCCAACAGCATCGGCGCATATGTTGCGACCACGGCAAGCGATAAAAATGATGAATTGGTTAAATCCCTGGGAGCCAACCGGGTCATCAATTACCAGGAAGAGGATTTCAGCGAATTGCTGGAGGATTTTGATGCAGTATTGGATACCCTGGGCGGTGATGTTCTGGACAAGAGTTTCAAAGTACTGAAAAAAGGCGGGAAACTGATTTCCATCGCCGGCCAGCCTTCTTCTGAGTTGGCCGAGGTGCATGAAGTGAAGGTCAGTGATTTCTGGTTGGAGCCGAGTGGTGAACAATTGCAGTTGCTGGCCAACTTATACGTGACCGGTGAATTCAAGCCGGCAATCGGCCATGTTTTTGAATTTACCGAACAGGGATTGAGGGATGCCCACGAATTAAGTGAATCCCATCATGCCCGTGGGAAAATCATCATTAAAGTAAAGCCTTCCTAAATGAAAAAAAGCCTTTCACAAATGTGAAGGGCTTTTTCTTATTGCTTAAGAAAGTATAATTTTTTTGTTCTACAGTTATTGTCCAGACTCCAGCCCCCAGATTCTAGGGTCATAAGTCACTCTGGCTGTGTGGCTGAAAAAACGCCACTTCGCCAAAGCGTCTTATGCCCGTCAAATCTACAGGGCGCTTGCACTTTTCTTATTGGGTTTAGATATTTTCAGGTTTGCCTGATTTATCTTCTGAATAATATTCTGTTGGGGCATCGCTCTGTGCATCTTCTGTACGTACGACCAATACATCACATTTTGCAGAACGAACAATATGTTCAGAAACACTGCCGATTAAGAAACGTTCAACAGCATTCAATCCGGTAGCTCCACAAATAATAAGGTCAGCTTCCACTTTTTGGGCTAAATCTCTTGAAATCATTGTTTTTGGAGAACCATAATCGACGATAATGTTCACTTTTTCAACACCGCCGGCTAAAGCTTCTTTTTTGTATTCTTCCAATAAATCTTCAGCGAATTTCTGCGCGCGATCAGCGATTGAGCGATCATAAGCTTCGATTGCTGCAAATGAGCGGGTATCGATTACATTCACCAAATTTAATGTAGCGTTGTTTCGTTTAGTAATGCCAACTGACTTTTTAAATGCCCATTCTGCTTCTTTGGAACCGTCTACTGCAACAAGAATTTGATTATACTTTAATGTCATCCTAAATTCCTCCTTTTGTCTCTCACTAGTACCATTCGCTATAAGTTTCAGAGTTCCTGCTGAATTGAAGGTAATTTCGAGAATTTTTTGTCTAATCAATGACGACTATTCTCCTGTTGGTAAAGGATGGCGGCAGGGAAGAAAGTACGCAATGGAAGCGCAAATAGTTCTATTCTGTTAAAATGAAAGTGAATTCAGAAAACTTGGACCTGATAGAATGATTCTACCCAATACAATAATGGAGGGTTTCGAGATGCGAATTGGGATACCGACAGAAGTGAAAAACAATGAAAACCGGGTTGCGATGACTCCAGCAGGGGTCGTCAGCTTGACGCTCTATGGGCACGAGGTATTTATTCAATCGGGAGCCGGGCTTGGTTCCGGATTTACGGATGGAGATTACAGTACGGCCGGAGCATCAATTGTTGGGACTGCAGAAGAGGCATGGGCGCAGGAAATGGTCATGAAGGTCAAAGAGCCTGAACCGGAAGAGTACCGCTATTTCCGCGAAGGGCTGATCCTGTTCACGTATCTGCATTTGGCTCCTGAAAGGGAATTGACGAAGGCGCTGCTGGAGGCGAAAGTGACGGGCCTTGCGTATGAGACCGTGCAATTGCCGAATAATTCCTTGCCGCTGCTGACGCCGATGAGCGAAGTGGCAGGCCGGATGTCAACACAGATCGGAGCACAATTCCTTGAAAAGGTCCACGGAGGAGCGGGTGTTCTGCTCGGCGGCATTCCGGGGGTCGGACGTGGAAATGTTGCCATTATCGGCGCTGGAGTAGCAGGAACAAACGCTGCGAAAGTGGCTGTGGGAATGGGGGCCAATGTGACGATTTTGGATTTGAATCCGGATCGCCTGCGCCAATTGGATGATCAGTTCGGGCAGGATGTCCAAACGCTCATGTCCAATCCGTTGAATATCGCAGAGTCTGTGAAAAATGCAGACCTGGTTATTGGAGCGGTTTTGATTCCTGGAGCAAAAGCACCCAAGCTGGTAACGGAAGATATGATCAAATCCATGAAACCCGGCTCTGTCGTAGTGGATATAGCTATCGACCAAGGCGGGATTTTTGAAACCAGCGACCGCATTACGACGCATGACGAACCGACATATGTGAAGCACGGGGTTGTCCATTACGCCGTAGCGAATATGCCGGGAGCTGTGCCGAGGACTTCCACCATCGGTTTGACGAATGTTACGGTGCCTTATGCGGTGCAAATTGCCAACAAAGGATTTGCGCAGGCGGTTCTCGAAAATGAAGCCTTGAAAAAAGGGGTCAATACTTTAAATGGCCATGTCACCTATCAAGCCGTGGCCGTTGATCAAGGACTGGAATACAAATCAGTCGACGACATATTGGGTTGATAAATAAAACAAGCGGCATCGGATTTTTCCGATGCCGCTTGTTCTGTTAGTTGTTGATGATCTGAAGTTCTTTCGGGAATTTCGTCAAGACTTCATAGCCGTCCTCAGTTACCGCTACGTCATCTTCAATGCGGACGCCGACTTTGCCGGGAACATAAATGCCAGGCTCCAAAGTAAAGACCATTCCTTTTTCCATCTTCATCGGATTGGCTCCGTGGATGGAAGGGAATTCATGGACAGAAATGCCGAGGCCATGGCCCAAACGGTGCGTGAAATACTCTCCGTATCCTGCATCCGTAATGACTTTTCGTGAAATCTGATCGAGTTCAGCTGCCGTAACGCCAGGTTTGACTGCTTCGAGCGCTGCTGTTTCGGATTTCAATACGATATTGTATACCGCTTTTTGCTCTTCGCCAGGTTCACCAAGCGCCAATGTGCGGGTGATGTCCGAGCAATAGCCTTTGTGGACAACGCCCAGGTCGAATAAAACCAAATCGCCATTCTGCAGTTTCCGGTCGCCGGTCTTGCCATGAGGTGAAGCGGCTTTATCGCCTGTCAACACGGTTGTATCAAATGACATATGCGTGACTCCGCGTTTTTTCAAAGCCAATTCGATTTCCGTCATCACTTCAATTTCTGTGATGCCTTCTTTGATGGTTTTGGCCGCAACTTCAATGGCATAATCAGCCAAAGCAGCCGCTTCGCGCAAGATCTGCAGCTCCGCATCATCCTTGATGACGCGCATGGAATTCAACTGGTCATCCAGCTGGACAATCTTAAGGGAGCTGAACAGGGACAGGATCGCGTCATAACGGTCCACCGTCATATGCGCTTTTTCGATTGCCATGGTGTTCAATTTAATTCCGCGCGACTGGGCAGTGTTGTACAAAATCTCCATGGAATTCTGCGTGTCTTCATGGCCGACGATTTCTCCGGTCCATCCGGCATTCTTCGCATCCGGCATTTCCATTTTCGGACAGATCAGAAATGGCTCAGCTTCAGCGAATACCATGACGCCCAACAGGCGCTCGTGTGGATTGCTTTGGAAACCGCTGACGTAAAAGACGTTAAAAGGATCGGTAATAAACGCCGCGTCGATCGATTGCTCCTTTAAATAATTTTGTAATTGCTTAATTTTGGTCATATGTATTTCCTCCTCTACATGTGTAGCATATCAAAAATCAGGGTATAAAACAGCTATGTGAGTTGAACTGGACAGCTTAGGCTTTTAATTGGGCTTAAAATAAGAGTAAGATAGAAAGAAACTGCTCCAAGCGGACAAAGCAAACGCAGTGGTTTTCAGGAGCTGGTTTCTGGAATATCAGCGGGCGAAGTTCCTCAGTTCAACTTATCCATCAATCGTTAAAAACTCATTTGGAGGGATTTTATGCACATCTCATATCACGGACATTCAGTGGTGAAAATTAAAACCGGCGAGCACACGATTCTGATCGATCCGTTCATCAATGGCAACGAATTGACAGATTTGAAGGTTGCTGATGAAAAGCCTACCGCCATCCTTTTGACGCATGCCCACAACGACCATGTCGGTGACACGGTTGAACTGGCGAAGCGAAATAATGCGCAAGTGGTAGCGCCGGTGGAGCTGGCCAATTACCTGGGCAGCCAGGGAGTGAACGCAACCGGCATGAATCTGGGCGGTTCCCATGAATTCGACTTTGGCAGAGTGAAGTACACGAAAGCTTTTCACAGTTCTTCCTATACGACTGAAGAAGGTGAAGCGATTTACGGTGGCATGCCAGCCGGGATCCTTTTTAAAGCGGAAGGCAAAACAGTTTATCATGCCGGTGACACCGAAGTATTCGGTGACATGGAGATCCTCGGAAAACGCAATGACATCGATGTGGCATTTGTGCCGATCGGCGACTTTTTCACAATGGGACCGGAAGATGCAGCTTATGCGGTGGAATTATTGCAACCGAAAGTGGTCGTGCCGATCCACTACAATACGTTCCCGCCGATCAAGCAGGATCCGGAACATTTCAAGTCACTGGTTAAAGGTGCAGAAGTCAATATCCTGCAGCCAGGCGGCAGCATCGAATTATAATAGGCAATAAAACCCGAAGAGCTGAGGCTTTACGGGTTTTTTATTTTCTTGTGTTAGTTTTCATTGCTTCCATGGCCCGCCTTCACTTTTCTGATTGTCCAGTTGCGGCGATCAACCCTTCTGGTCATAAGCCGTCCCAGCTGTGCGGCTGAAGAAATGCCGCTTCGCCGGTCCGTCTTATGCCTGTCAGGGCTAACACGATCGCCTCCACTTTTCTATTTGTCCAGTTGCGACGGGCTGTTCCTCGGGGCGTAAGCCAACTCGGCTGTGTGGCAAAGAGCGCCACCCAGTCGGCGTGCCACCCCCTCTGCTCCTGCAGCACTGCGCGCTTCGTCGCAAAGAGATGGGCCAACTGACCTTGACCCATCTCTTGCCTGTCGGACCAGTACGCCCGTCTCCACTTTTCTATAAATTATGCTACACTATAATGTACAGGAAAGTAGAAAGAATAGGTGAAATCATGGCGACTAAACATGAACAGATATTGGATTATATTGAGACTTTGGCTGTGGGCGAGAAAATTTCGGTGCGGCGCATTGCGAAGGATCTGCAGGTGAGTGAAGGTACGGCTTACCGGGCGATCAAAGAGGCGGAAACAAAACGGCTGGTATCGACGATTGAACGTGTCGGGACGATCCGTATTGAACGGAAGAAAAAAGAGAATATTGAGCGTCTGACATATGCGGAAATCGTTAATATTGTTGATGGGCAGGTATTGGGCGGCAGAACCGGATTGCATAAATCCCTGAATAAATTCGTTATTGGTGCAATGCAGCTCGAAGACATGATGCGCTATACGGAAGCGGGCAATCTGTTGATTGTCGGCAATCGCTATAAAGCACATGAGTATGCGCTTCGCGCGGGGGCGGCAGTGCTGGTGACAGGTGGGTTTGAGGCGTCCGAAGGGGTGAAGAAACTGGCAGATGAATTTGAGCTGCCGATCATTTCGACGAGCTACGATACCTTTACGGTAGCAACGATGATCAACCGCGCGATTTATGACCAATTGATCAAGAAAGAGATTCTGCTGATCGAAGATATTTTAATTCCCCTGGATGTGACAGCGCATTTGAATCTTAAAGATCCAATTAGCCGCTATCATGCACTCAATGAAGAAACGACACATGGCGGCTTCCCGGTGGTCGATCAATCCAATAAACTTGTGGGCATCATTACATCACGGGATGTTATCGGCCATCCTTCGACTGAATTGGTTGAAAAAGTCATGACCAAAGATCCCATTACCGTTTCCATGCAAACAAGTGTGGCGGCTGCGGGGCATCGCATGATCTGGGAAGGCATCGATTTGATGCCGGTAGCGGATGACCACGGCAAACTGAAAGGGGTCATCAGCAGGCAGGATGTATTGAAGGCGATCCAAACCGCGCAACGGCAGCCGCAACAAGGCGAAACGATTGATGATATCATCAAAAGCCAGCTTCATCAGCAAACAAGCGACAAATTGATCCTGGAGTTTCGCGTCACTCCTCAAATGACCAATGCCTATGGGTCGATTTCCCATGGGGCATATACAATGATCTTGACGGAAGCGGCAGGTGCAGCATTGAAAACAAAAAACCGTAAAGATAGTGTTCTGGAAAATATAGCAATCTATTTCCTGAAACCGGTACAGTTGGATTCGCTGGTGCTTGTCAAACCTAATATTTTGGATATCAGCCGAAAATCTGCCAAAGTTGAAGTTGATGTTTCTTTGGAAAATGAAATCGTCGGGAAGGCAATGCTGACTTTCCAATTATTGGACCGATAAAGCAGGATGGATAACAGGCATTAAAAAAGGCAGGAGTTGGACTCGGTAAACGAGTCCAACTCCTGCCTGAACATTCTTGTGGGTGAAGAATACCGATTAAGGGTTTAAGTCTGCTTCTTCTTCAAGGAATGCCTGGTAATGGCGTGCCGCCTTATAGTTGTAATAAACCAAAGCTAAGCCGAGTACGATAAATATCGATGAAACAATGTACGTGATCGCCGATTGAAAAACGAACAGCTGATTAATGCCGAAAAAGGCGACAAAACTTCCCAATGCCATGGACGCACGTGCAGCATACCATTTCTTTCTGATCGGCAAGACTGTGCGCGTACGGAATTGCTTTGTTTTGTTATAAAAATAAATGACAAATGATACAATGATTAAAACAACAAATATTAACATAGGGACCTCCTGAATTCCAAAACTCATTATCATTGTACTGAGAACTGAGCAAAATTGCGAATGGATTTCCTTAAAAATGGAGGAACTCGGAAATGAACAGTCAAATCATCGACACAATTAAGCAATACAGCACCATCATTATTCACCGTCATGTACGGCCAGATCCGGATGCTTATGGCTCTCAGCTGGGTTTGAAATATTTACTTGAGCAAAATTATCCGGACAAGCAGATTTTGGCTGCCGGCACACATGACTACACGATGGATTTCCTGGATTTTCCTGATGCAGTTGAGGATCAGGATTTTAAAGGCGCATTGGTGATTGTGACTGATACCGCGAATACTGAACGGGTTGATGATCAACGTTATAAAACAGGTGCCAAACTCATCAAAATCGACCATCATCCGAATGACGATGCTTATGGTGATCTTGTATCCGTCGATACAACGGCCAGCTCTGCCTCTGAATTGGTCTATGACCTTTATACATATGGCCGTGAACACGAGGGATGGACCTTGTCTGCAAAGGCGGCGCGCTTATTGTATGCAGGAATTATCGGGGACACCGGACGTTTCCTATTCCCTAGCACAACACAAAAGACCTTTGCGATTGCCGGCGAACTCATCAAATACGATTTTGACCGCGATGCACTGCATAATGGCATGTATGAAATGGACCGTAAATTATTGCATTTGCAGGGATATATGTACCAGAATTTCAAAATGGATGAAAATGGCGCAGCCCACGTCAAAATCACCAAAGATATTTTAAAGGAATTTGATGTTACCGCGACCGATACCTCTTTGTTGGTTGGATCGCTCGGCAATGTCAAAGGCATGAAAGCCTGGGTCATCTTGATTGAAGAAGATACGGAAATTCGTGTGCGCTTGCGTTCTAAAGGGCCGATCATTAATACATTGGCGAAGGAATTCGGCGGTGGGGGACATCCAATGGCTTCCGGTGCGACAGCTTATTCCTGGAAGGAAGCTGATCAGGTGATCGAGCGCCTTGCTGAAATCTGTGCCGCTGCAAACTAAGGAGGGAGTAGGTTGTCAATGGTTTATCCGCATATAAGCACATCGGCTGATTTGCTGAAAAGCACGGTGCGCCTTGACGAACTTTTCCCGTATTTGAAGGAACAGGGAGCCGCTTCAGCCGCAATCGTCAATACCAAACTATATGGCATTCTTCCGTTTTGGGAAGGATGCCGCCGTGCCGGCATCCATGGGGTGGTCGGCCTTTCGGCTTTTATCGAGTTTGAAGAGCAGCAGTATCCGGTCGTTTTATATGCCCAGTCGAATGGAGGCTACAGCAACTTGCTGAAAATTTCCAGCGCCCTTTCGACAAGGGATAAAGAAGCGATACCGGAACAATGGCTGAAAGCATATCGGCAAGGCCTGATTTGCGTTATTCCCAATAAACCCGAATGGCTGCTGACAGATCGCAGTCCTGTATTCCGATACATAAAAGAGTTGTTCGGTCCGGCAGCGTTCGGCAGCCTGGAGCGGCCCGGTGGGATTCCATCTGAACATGAACCGGCATTTGCCGAACTCTGTGAACAGGCAGAATTGCCGATCATTGCCTCGCACGAAAGCCGCTACCTGCATCAACAGGATGCTTTCGCCTATGAAGTGGCATCCGCAATCGGCCAAGGCCTGAAGATGAACGATCCGGAAAGGAAGAAGCCTGAGCATACCAATGCTTACGTTCCGGGCAGCCAGGAATTTGAGTCCTGGTTTGCCGATCATCCCGAATGGCTCCAGCGTACGGCCGAGATGCTGGAAAGCTGCCAAGTGACAATTGCTATGGACCGCCAGCTGCTCCCGGTGTTCCCCTTGCCTAAAGAAACCGACAAAGCGGCTTTTATTGCAGAGCTGTGCAAGTCGGGCTTGGCCGAACGGGTTCCGGGTTATTCACAAAGCTATCAGGAACGATTGGATTATGAATTGTCGGTGATCGGGGCGATGGGCTTTATCGATTATTTCCTGATTGTCGCGGATTTTATGAAATATGCCAGAGACCAGGATATTCTGACCGGTCCTGGACGTGGCTCTTCGGCCAGTTCACTTGTTGCCTATTCATTGAAGATTACGGATGTAGACCCTATCGAACATGGGCTGCTGTTTGAGCGGTTCCTAAATCCGGAACGGGTTACATTGCCGGATATCGATATTGATTTTGCTGATTACAGACGCCATGAAGTAGTAGACTATGTGGCGAAAAAATACGGGGCTGTCCGAACGGCCCAGATCATTACATTCGGGACTTTATCGGCTAAAGCTGTTGCCCGGGATACCGCCCGTGTTTTCGGTTTTGAGGCAGAAGAACTGGAAGCTATTTCAAAAATGATTCCGAGCCGTCCAGGCACGACACTGCGCTCAGCCCTGAAAGAGTCTCCGGCATTAAATGACTGGATCGTGGAGCGGGAAGAACGCAAATCCTGGTTCAAGACAGCATTGAAATTGGAGGGCTTGCCGCGCCACGCCTCTACCCATGCGGCGGGAGTGATTTTAAGTCCGTCGCCTTTGGTTGACCACGTGCCGATTGAAAAAGGCCACGAAGGCATTTATTTGACGCAATGGCCCATGCAGGAACTGGAAGCGATTGGCCTGCTGAAAATGGACTTTTTGGGATTGCGAAATTTAACGATCCTAGAACAGATCCGCGGCCTGGTGTATTGGGATACCCAAAAGCGCATCGATTACCGCAGCATTCCGCTCCAGGATGCGGACACCTATAAGCTGTTGGCTTTGGGTGATACGACCGGCGTCTTCCAATTGGAATCCGACGGCATGCGCCGTGCGCTCCAGCAGATCAAACCGACAGCCTTTGGCGACATTGTTGCTGTCAACGCTTTGTTCCGGCCGGGTCCGATGGAATTTATTCCATTGTATGCAAGGCGGAAACACGGAGAGGAAGCAGTGAAATACGTCCACCCGATCCTCGAGCCGATCTTGAGCGAAACTTACGGCGTCATCGTCTACCAGGAGCAGATCATGCACATTGCAGCGAAAATGGCCGGTTTTTCACTTGGAGAAGCCGATCTGTTGCGCCGTGCCGTCAGCAAAAAGAAACGGGAAATCCTGGACGAAGAACGGGCGCATTTCACCCGCGGAGCCAAAGCCAAAGGGTTTACGGAAGCGGAGGCGTCGGAAGTCTATGATTTGATCGTCCGTTTTGCGGATTACGGCTTTCCGAAAAGCCACGCCGTCGCCTACAGCATCATTTCCTATCAGCTGAGTTATATGAAGACCCATTACCCGGTCTATTTCTATACAGGCCTGTTGACCAATAGCTCAGGCAATGCCGAAAAGACCAAACAGCTGCTGCAGGAAATCAAAGACAAGAAAATTCCGCTGTTGCCGCCCTCTGTCCAGAAAAGCCGCCATTCGTTTTCAGTGGAAGAAGGCCAAATCCGGGTCGGCCTGAATGCAGTGAAAGGGGTTCCGGGAACGACGGTCAAGGCTTTGCTTGCTGCCCGGGAAGAAGGGCCTTTCACCAGCCTGTTCAATATTGCCGAACGGATTTCTGGCCTGCATTTTACCCGGAAAGCATTTGAGCCGCTGATCAAAGCAGGGGCGCTTGATGATTTCGGCTATGACCGCGGAGTTTTACTGGCCTCGCTCGACAGTGCCATCAAGCATGCTGAACTCGTCAAGCCGAATGAAGACCCTGGATTATTTGACGATATGGGATCGAGTTTCATGAAACCGAAATACACGAAAGCGACAGAGCTGCCTGAAAACCTGAAACTTGATTTTGAAAAAGAAGTCCTCGGCTTTTATCTGTCTAAGCATCCGATTGAACGCGAGAAAGAGCAACGGAAGAAATCTTTTGTTGAGCTGAAGTTGCTGAAGACAAAACGGGACCGGGAATCAGTGAAGGTACTGGGCATGGTGGAAGACATTAAACGGATCCGCACAAAAAAAGGAGACGCAATGGCCTTTCTGACTTTAATGGATGAAACGGGACCGGCTTCTGTGACATTGTTTCCGGTAGAGTATGCCAAATACAATCTGCTATTAGAACCGCACGCAATTCTTGAAATTCAGGGGATAGTCGAAAATCGCAATCAAAAAACGGCTATTATCTGCAAAAATATAGAAACCTGACTGCTTTTCTAAAAGAAAAGCAGTTTTTTCTTTACGTGGCACTGTTTTTTTTGTAAGGTATAGAATATGAGTGGCCAGACCACTTTCAAAAAAATGGGAACTGAGGAACCATCATGAGTCAATCGAAACGATATTTGGATATAGTACGGGACATTCGTGATATGATTCGGCAGGAAAAAATCAAGCCGGGTGAAAGGATTCCATCTGAAAGGGAATTGGCGGAGACCATGCAAGTCGGCCGTTCAACCTTACGGGAAGCGCTGCGCAGTTTGGAATTGTTAGGCTTGATTGAAACACGCAGAGGAGAAGGCACCTTCCTGTCTGACCACAGAAACCACAAATTGGTTGAAGTCTTGTCAACTTTTATTTTACAGGACAATCAGTCTCATCAGGATGTTTGGGAAACGCGTCTGCTCCACGAAGTGGCAGCAATCCAGGCGATCTGCCAAAACAAAGCGGCCAGCCAAATGCGAGTTTGGGAAAGTCTTCGGCTTCGTCTTGCGGATGAAAGTTTTCAGCGGGAAGACTTTGTCCGTGAATTGATGGTATTGTCCGGCAACCGTTTGTCCTTGAAAATCTGGTTTTTACTGAAGCAATACAGCGGAAATCCGTATGACGGAACCGTTTCATCTGAGGAAATTGACAGTATGAACAATATATTGGCCGCAATTGAACGACAAGATGCAGATACAGCCATCCAGGAGTTCAAGATTTGGAGTGAATGGCTGCAAAAGGAGAGAATACTTAATGGCAATGATTCGTGATATTTTTAAACGCAATAAAGACAGTAAGGAAGCAACGATTCCTTCAAAGTCTGCAAAAGATGTACCAGAGGGACTGATGACCAAATGTCCTGAATGTAAGGAAATCACCTTGACGAAGGATCTACAGAAAAACAACAAAGTCTGCCCGAAATGCGACCATCATTTCAAGATGACCGCTTATGAGCGCATAGACAGCCTGTTGGATGTCGGAAGCTTCGAATCGATGGATGATCATTTGAAATCGGAGAATCCACTCGGGTTTCCTGGATATTCAGAAAAAGTTCAAGCCGACAGCGAAAAAACAGGGTTGAATGAAGCTGTTTTGACAGGCTCAGGAAAGCTGCAGGGACAGGATATCGTTTTGGCCGTCATGGATTCCCATTTCCGGATGGGGTCGATGGGGTCAGTTGTAGGCGAGAAAATTACGCGCGCCATTGAAGCAGCAACAGAACGCAAATTGCCATTCATCATCTTTACAGCCAGTGGCGGAGCGCGTATGCAAGAAGGGGTTCTGTCATTGATGCAGATGGCAAAGACAAGTGTAGCGTTAAAACGCCACAGCAATGAGGGGCTGCTTTTTGTATCAGTCCTGACCCATCCGACAACAGGTGGTGTGTCGGCAAGCTTTGCGTCAGTCGGGGACATTAATATCGCTGAACCGAAAGCCTTGATCGGTTTTGCAGGGCGCCGCGTCATTGAACAGACTGTACGCGAGAAATTACCGGAAGACTTCCAGACGGCGGAATTTTTGCTGGCACATGGACAATTGGATGCGGTCGTCCATCGCAGTTCCATGCAGAAGACCCTGGCGACAATTGTGCATCTCCATACGAAAGGAGCTGTGGCAAATGGCTAAGAAAAACGGGAAAAAATCTATGGCTTTTGAAGAGCCGCTTATCCAGCTGCGAGCGAAGATTTTGGAGCTGAAGGATTATACCGCAACAGCAGAAGTGGACTTGAATTCGGAAATCAAGTCTTTGGAAGACAGATTTTCCAAGCTGGAAGAAGAAATTTACGAAAACATGAAGCCTTGGGATCGTGTCCAGGTGGCCCGCCACCCGGAACGGCCGACAACGCTTGATTATATTCCAATGATCTTCAACGATTTCATTGAGTTGCACGGAGATCGCCTATATGGAGATGACGCCGCAATTGTCAGCGGAATCGCTTCTTTCCGCGGCCAGCCGGTCACCATCATCGGCCATCAGCGCGGCAAGGATACGAAAGAGAACGTCAGACGGAATTTCGGCATGCCGCATCCGGAAGGCTACCGCAAAGCATTGCGTCTGATGAAGCAAGCGGAAAAATTCAAACGGCCGATTATCTGCCTGATCGACACGAAAGGCGCCTATCCGGGCAAAGCGGCCGAAGAACGTGGACAAAGCGAAGCGATTGCACGCAACCTCGTGGAAATGGCAGGGCTGGAAGTTCCTGTCCTGTCCATCGTCATCGGTGAAGGGGGAAGTGGCGGCGCGCTGGCACTGGGTCTCGGCAATCAGATCTTGATGCTGGAGAACTCGACATTTTCGGTGATCTCTCCTGAAGGAGCTGCTTCTATTCTATGGAAAGATTCGGCTCTTGCCCAAACAGCGGCAGAAGCGATGAAGATCACTGCCCCCGATTTGCTGGAGATGGAAATAATTGAACACATGATTCCAGAAGTACGCGGTGGTGCCCACCATGATCCGAAGAGACAGGCTTCCATCATCTCAGAAGCGATCAGGCGCTCTCTGGAGGAATTGAACGGCATGTCCGGTGAGGAACTGATCGAACAGCGCTACCGAAAGTTCAAATCAATCGGTGTATTCAGTGAATGATGGAGGACCGCTTCGGCGGTTCTTTTTGTTTTCAAAATTTATTGAAATGGATCGGCTCTTCGGAACCAGACAGGCAAATGCAATAAAATCTTAACATGTTCAGACTCTATTCAAGACTGACAGTAGCGCCTCATCGTGGTAAGGTAAACAGAGTAAATGGAGTGCAGGAGGGGTAGTATGAAGAAAATTGGAGTTTTGACAAGCGGAGGAGATTCGCCGGGCATGAACGCTGCTGTCCGTGCGGTTGTCCGTAAAGGGATTTTTCACGGCATCGAAGTGGCTGGCGTTTATTCCGGATATCAGGGACTGATTGAAGGCAATATCAAAAAGCTGGAAGCAGGCGATGTCGGCGATATTATTCAGCGTGGAGGCACGAAACTTTATTCTGCGCGCTGCGAAGAGTTCCGTACCAATGAAGGCCAATTAAAGGCGATTGAAAACATGAGAAAAGAAGGTCTTGAAGGACTTGTGGTTATCGGCGGGGACGGTTCTTACCGCGGAGCGATGGCTTTGACTGAAAAAGGCTTTCCATGTATCGGCGTTCCGGGGACCATCGACAATGACATTCCGGGAACTGACTATACGATAGGATTTGATACGGCCTTGAACACTGTCATCGAAGCAATCGATAAGATCCGTGACACGGCAACAAGCCACGAACGAACTTTCATTGTGGAAGTTATGGGACGCGATGCCGGCGATTTAGCGTTATGGGCAGGCCTGGCAGGTGGAGCAGAAACCATTCTGATTCCGGAAGATACCTATGATATCGACGAAATGGTTGACCGTCTGCAAAAAGGACGGGCCCGCGGCAAACGCCACAGCATCATCATCGTGGCTGAAGGGGTTATGGGCGGCAATGAACTCGCCGACCTGATCAAAGAAAAGGCTAATATTGAAACACGTGTTTCTGTTCTTGGCCATATCCAGCGCGGCGGTTCTCCAACAGCACGGGACCGTGTCCTGGGCAGCTTGTTCGGCGCCCGAGCGGTGGAAGTTTTGCTTGATGGCGTCGGAGGACGAGCTATTGGCATGAAGAATCACCAGGTGGTAGACTATGATATGACAGAGGCATTCACTGCTGAGCATCATGCTGACATGAGCTTGTATACACTATCTAAAGAACTAGCAATTTAAAACGGTAAATGGAGTGAGTTTATTGAGAAAAACGAAAATTGTCTGCACAATCGGGCCTGCCAGTGAAACGCCTGAACTGCTTGAACGCTTAATTGAAGCGGGAATGAACGTTGCCCGTTTGAACTTTTCACACGGCAACCATGAAGAACATGCACTGCGCATTAAACGGATCCGTGAAGCGGCCGATAAAGCCGGCAAGATCGTCGGCATTCTGCTGGATACCAAAGGTCCGGAAATCCGTACCCACCAAATGGAGAACGACTCGATTGAATTGGTGACTGGCCAGAAAATTGGAGTTTCCATGTCTGAAGTGCTGGGGACTGCTGAGCGCTTCTCAATCACATATGAACAGTTGATTGAAGATGTGGATACTGGATCGGTCATCCTCTTGGATGATGGCTTGATTGAATTGCGTGTGGAGAGCCTGGACAAGGAAAATGGCATTATCCATACAATCGTTGAAAACGCCGGAACGCTGAAAACGAAAAAAGGCGTCAATGTTCCAGGAGTTTCCGTTCAATTGCCGGGGATCACGGAAAAAGATGCTCAGGACATTTTATTCGGAATTGAGCAAAACGTTGATTTTGTGGCGGCTTCATTTGTCAGAAGAAGTTCAGATGTGATGGAAATCCGCAGTTTGCTTGAAAATAACAACGGTTCGCACATTCAAATCATTCCAAAAATCGAAAACCAGGAAGGCGTCGATAATATTGATGACATCATCCAGGTTTCCGATGGACTGATGGTCGCACGTGGAGATTTAGGCGTGGAAATTCCGCCGGAAGAAGTGCCGTTGGTACAGAAATCACTGATCGAAAAATGCAATAGTGCCGGCAAACCGGTCATAACGGCGACGCAGATGCTGGACTCGATGCAGCGCAATCCGCGTCCGACACGCGCAGAAGCAAGTGATGTCGCCAATGCGATTTTTGACGGTACGGACGCCATTATGCTATCGGGTGAAACGGCAGCCGGCATTTATCCGGTCGAATCTGTTGAAACGATGCACCGCATCGCCGTAACGACAGAAGCCGCATTAAACTACAAACGGCTCGTGGATCACCGCCGGAAAGAAAAACAGCCTAATATGACGGAAGCAATCGGCCAGGCCGTAGCTTATACAGCTTTGAATTTAAAAGTTCAAGCCATCATCGCTCCGACTGAAAGCGGCACAACCGCCAAGATGATTTCGAAATACCGTCCGGAAGCACCGATTATTGCGGTGACCTCTTCAGATCGGCCAGCTCGTAAGCTTTCCTTGGTTTGGGGCGTTCAGCCAATCATTGGAACTTCAGTGGAATCGACGGATGAACTGCTTGAAAAAGCGGTGGATGAAAGCTTGAAGTATGGGTATGTCAAACACGGCGATCTTGTCGTAATCACTGCAGGCGTTCCTGTAGGGCAAGCCGGTACGACCAACCTGATGAAAGTGCATGTTATCGGCGATATTCTTGCAAAAGGCCAAGGAATCGGCAAAACTGTCGCATTCGGTGAAACGGTGGTTGTCAGAAATGCAGAAGAAGCATTGGCAATCGACGTGGAAGGCAAAATTATCGTTACAATCGGCACAGACCGTGAAATGATGCCGGCCATCAACAAATGCGCTGGAATCATTACAGAAGAAGGCGGATTGACAAGCCATGCAGCAGTAGTCGGTTTGAGTCTTGGAATTCCGGTCATCGTCGGCATCAAAGATGCAACGTCAATTATCAAGAACAGCTACGACATTACAATGGACGCAGAATCGGGCATTGTTTACCATGGCCATGCCAGTGTCCTATAATCAGAAAAGCTAGGCGATGGAGTTTGGACAATAAATAACGAACTAAAAGTTCTACTTTCTCAAGCTATAAAAAATACGGAGGCCGGTTAAAATGATGAAGTGGATTTTTCTCGCATTGATTATTGTGCCGTCTCTTGAATTGGCTCTGCTGATTTGGGCAGGAGGCAAGCTTGGATTCTTTGTTACAATGGCAATCATTGTTGCAACTGGCTTAATCGGTGCTTTTCTCGCTAAGAAGCAAGGCGTAAAAGCGCTAAAAGATATCCAAGCAGGAATGAACAGTTTCCAAGCTCCTGGAGATCAATTACTGAATGCGGCATTCATTCTGGTTGGCGGTGTTTTGCTGCTGACGCCAGGGTTTATCTCTGACGCAGTAGGGTTCACTATGCTTTTTAGCCCGACTCAGAAAATGTATAAGCCATTCATTTATCGATTGATCTATAAAAAGATGAAAAATACCCGGGTTATCGTAGGATAATGCCGGGTTTTTCCATCGTTTTTTAAAGAGAATTTAATTTCCCTAAGCGTTTCCATTCACAAATTCTACAAAGTTGATTATAATAGCTAAGTAAGGGAATAAAAACAGAAGTTCATAAACGCAGATGAGACATCATTCTGCATTTTTTTTTGGAATGATGAATTAAACTGAAGAAGGAGCGATTTAAATGACATCGTCAAAAGGTTTAGAAGGTGTAGTTGCAACCCAATCCGCGATCAGCTCGATCATTGATGACACACTTACATACGTCGGCTACGATATCGATGACTTAGCCGTAAACGCAAGCTTTGAAGAAGTGATTTACCTGCTTTGGCACCAGCGCCTGCCAAAAGCGGATGAACTGGCAGAACTGAAGCAGCAATTGGCCGACAACATGGCCGTTCCACAAGCTGTGCTGGATCATTTCAAAACATATGACATCAAGAAAGTCCACCCGATGGCGGCGCTCCGCACAGCGGTTTCTATGCTTGGCCTGTTCGACGAAGAAGCCGAAGTGATGGAACCGGAAGCGAACTACCGCAAAGCGATCAAGATCCAAGCGAAAATTTCGACGCTTGTGACCGCATTCGGCCGCATCCGCAATGGCCAGGAGCCGATTGCCCCAAAATCGGACCTGAGCTTCGCAGCGAACTTCCTGTATATGCTGTCTGGCAACGTGCCGGAAGCGATCGAAGAAGAAGCGTTCGACAAAGCATTGGTGCTTCACGCAGACCACGAATTGAACGCCTCGACGTTCACGGCACGTGTAGCCGTGGCAACCTTGTCTGACGTTTATTCCGGCGTCACAGCTGCCATCGGCGCGCTGAAAGGCCCCCTTCACGGCGGCGCCAACGAACAAGTGATGAAGATGCTTACGGAAATCGGCTCAGTCGACAACGTGGAACGCGTCATCACTGAAAAATTGGCCAACAAAGAAAAAATCATGGGCTTCGGCCACCGCGTCTACCGCAAGGGCGACCCGCGCGCGAAGCATTTGCGTGACATGTCCCAGAAACTGACGAAGATCCGCGGCGAAGAAAAATGGTACGACATGTCGGTGAAAATCGACGAAATCGTCACAGGCCAGAAAAACCTTCCGCCGAACGTGGATTTCTACTCGGCATCGGTCTACCACAGCCTGAACATCGAACATGACCTGTTCACGCCGATCTTTGCGGTTTCCCGCACATCCGGCTGGCTGGCGCATATCCTTGAGCAGTATTCGAACAACCGCCTGATCCGCCCGCGCGCGGAATACATCGGGCCTGGCATGCAGACTTATGTGCCGATTGAAGAAAGATAAGAAACGTTTCATCATCATGAAAAAAATATAAATCATAGGGCTTGCACTCTGTGCAGCCCTATGACTTTGACCACAGGAGGAAATTAAACATGACTAACGGCGAAAAAATTTCAGTAGAAAACGGTGTCTTGAACGTTCCCAACAACGCAGTAATTCCTTACATTATCGGTGACGGAACAGGACCGGATATCTGGAATGCAGCATCACGTGTTTTAGAAGAAGCAGTAACAAAAGCATATAATGGTGAAAAATCACTTGTCTGGAAAGAAGTTCTTGCAGGACAAAAAGCATTTGACGAAACTGGCGAATGGCTTCCTGAAGAAACTCTTGACGTAATCCGCGAGTACTTGATCGCAATCAAAGGACCTTTAACGACGCCAATCGGCGGCGGTATCCGTTCATTGAACGTAGCACTTCGCCAGGAACTTGATTTGTATACTTGCCTGCGTCCAGTCCGTTACTTTGACGGCGTACCTTCACCGGTTAAACGCCCAGAAGATACAGATATGGTTATTTTCCGTGAAAACACTGAAGATATCTATGCAGGGATCGAATACGCTACAGGTACGGATGAAGCGAAGAAATTGATTGCATTCCTACAAGACGAAATGGGCGTTAAAAACATCCGTTTCCCTGAAACTTCAGGTATCGGCATCAAACCGATTTCAGAAGAAGGAACAAAACGTTTAGTGCGTGCTGCAATCAACTATGCACTTACTGAAGGCCGTGAATCTTTGACGATCGTCCATAAAGGGAACATCATGAAGTACACTGAAGGAGCTTTCAAAAACTGGGCATACGAAGTTGCTGAGCAGGAGTTTGGCGATAAAGTATTCACATGGAACGAATACGATGCAATCAAAGACGAAAAAGGTACAGACGCTGCGAACAAAGCACAGGAAGAAGCACTTGCTTCAGGCAAAATCCTTGTTAAAGATTCAATTGCTGACATCTTCCTGCAACAGATCCTTACACGTCCAAGCGAGTTCGATGTTGTTGCAACAATGAACTTGAACGGCGATTACATCTCTGATGCTTTGGCTGCTCAAGTAGGCGGAATTGGTATCGCTCCTGGAGCGAACATCAACTACGATACTGGACATGCGATTTTCGAAGCAACTCACGGAACAGCACCTAAATATGCTGGCCTTGATAAAGTGAATCCTTCATCTCTACTTCTTTCAGGCGTCTTGATGCTTGAGCACCTAGGATGGGTAGAAGCTGCTAAAATGATCACAAACTCTATGGAGAAAACTATTGCTTCTAAAGTTGTAACTTACGACTTTGCACGTCTAATGGACGGCGCTACAGAAGTGAAATGCTCTGAGTTTGCTGACGAATTGATTAAAAACCTATAAGAGTTAAGGAGAGGAGGGGGATTTTTTCCCTCCTTTTTTGTATTATTTATTGTCACAATTCCTGTTTTCTTTTGGAATATCTGCATATAACCAACTAAATGAAAATCATCTACTAAAAAGGAGAGATATTTCATGACATTCAAACGTAAAAAGATTTCAGTGATCGGTTCAGGTTTTACAGGGGCAACGACAGCATTCCTATTGGCTCAGAAAGAATTGGGTGACGTCGTTTTAGTGGATATTCCGCCTATGGAAAATCCCGCAAAAGGCAAAGCCTTGGATATGGCGGAGGCAGGCCCTGTCCAGGGATTTGATGCACGCGTGACAGGTACTTCGAATTATGAAGATACCAAAGGCTCGGACCTGGTCATCATTACGGCCGGCATTGCACGCAAGCCAGGTATGAGCCGTGATGATTTAGTCCAGACCAACCAGAAAGTCATGAAAGCTGTTACGGCGGATATTGTGAAATACTCTCCGGAAACGACCATCATCGTCCTGACGAATCCGGTTGACGCGATGACCTATACTGTTTTTCAGGCTTCGGGTTTTCCGAAAGAACGTGTAATCGGACAATCTGGCGTACTTGACTCTGCCCGTTTCCGGACATTTGTGGCAGAAGAATTAGATGTGTCGGTCAAGGACGTCACGGGATTCGTACTGGGTGGCCACGGTGATGATATGGTGCCGCTCGTCCGTTATTCCTACGCAGGCGGAATTCCATTGGAGACGATGATTTCCAAAGACCGTTTGGATGAAATTGTGGAACGCACACGCAAAGGCGGGGCAGAAATCGTTAACCTCCTAGGTAACGGTTCAGCTTATTACGCACCGGCAGCATCAATTGTGGAAATGGCGGAAGCAATCATTAAGGATCAGCGCCGCATCTTGCCTTCCATTGCTTATTTAGAAGGCGAGTATGGATTGGATGGGATTTATCTGGGAGTGCCCACAATTTTAGGTGCAGGCGGCATCGAGAAAATCATTGAAATCGATTTGAACGAAGAAGAAAAAGCTTTATTGAACCAGTCAGCTGATTCAGTGAAAGCGGTAATGAAAGTATTGGCATAATCCATAGGAAAGGCGGACAGGGAGCATAATACCTTGTCCGCTTTTTTTGGATTGCGGGCTCTAATCTTCGCACTTCATGCGTATGCTCCGTTTTCCCATTACCTTAGGTGCTTGCACTTTCATTAGCTAAATTGATACTATAGGAGTATCAAGAAAATGGAGGGATGTTGTTTGTTGCTTGGGAAAAAGCGAAAATTAGGCCGGCGAGTGGAAGAGATCAAAATCGGCGAGAAATTAAAGCTGACAGAAAAAATTGAGGACAAAGATCTTCTTCTTTATCTGGGTTTGACAAATGACAGCAACCCGCTGTATATTCAACACGATTTCGCGGCGCAAACCGCTTTCGAAAAGCCTGTGGTACCGAATATCATGCTGACGGGGATCCTAACGTCCGCGGTATCCAAGTATATACCGGGTCCCGGCTCTTATATTACTGGCCAGCAGCTGAAGTTTTTGAAACCTGTCCATCATGACGAAACAATCGATTTTTTATTGGAAGTTATCGAAGTGGATATCAAGCATAATGAAGTAATCGTTCAGATTGAAGGAATCGACGAAAATGGTGAAATCGCGATACAAGGACAAATTACTGCTAACCCACCGCAAATAGTGGAACAATTGACGACTCCTGCAACGGATAATCTTTAACGCGGTTTGAGATGGGGGTTTCAAACTGAGTGTGGAGGATGTAAAATGCTGAAGAAAATATTGATAATCGAAGATGAACATTCAATTGCGACCTTACTTTCCTATAATCTGGTTCAGGCGGGTTTTGAAACCATTATCGCCAATGACGGCAAACAAGGCTATGAACTGGCTTTGAGCGAAAATCCATCACTGATCGTTTTAGATCTCATGCTGCCGTCGATGGACGGGGTAGAAGTCTGCAAATCCTTGCGCCAGCAAAAAGTCAATACACCGATTATTATGTTGACGGCTAAAGGCGATGAATTTGATAAGGTATTGGGCTTGGAACTGGGTGCAGATGATTACATGACCAAACCCTTCAGCCCAAGGGAAGTGGTGGCACGCATCAAAGCGGTGTTGAGAAGAGCCAATAATGTCCCGACTCCGCAACAGGATTCCTCTGTGCCGATTTCTCTCGGCAAATTAGATGTCTACCCTGACCGCTTTGAAGTTTTCCTCAATAAAGAGCAATTGGAATTTACGCCAAAGGAATTTGAATTGCTGGTGTACTTGATGGAAAACAAAAACCGCGTATTGACGCGTGACCAGTTGTTAAGTGCTGTATGGAAATACGATTTTGCAGGAGATACGCGCATCGTCGATGTCCATATCAGCCATTTGCGCGATAAAATAGAGGAAAACAGCCGCAAGCCAATATTCATCAAAACGATTCGCGGACTGGGCTATAAGTTTGAGGAGCCGAAAAGCTCATGAAATCTTTTCGGCATCGCCTGCTGGCCACTCTGTTGGTATGGATCGGAATGATGCTGGCCGGTTTGTTCATCGTGGTGCTTCAATTGCTGCCCATTTATGAAAACGCCGAGAATAAGTCAGACATTTGGCTGGTTTTGCTTTTGACATTTGCTGTAGCATTGCTTTTTTCAGCCATTGTCGGAAGCCGAATCATCGAAGTGAACATCAAACCGATAGAAAACGCTACTGAGACGGCGATGGAATTGGTCAAAGGCAATTACCGTGCACGTGCCTCGGAATCCAATGCACAAGCCAGTGTGGCATTGAGCAGAACGATCAATGTTCTGGCTCGGAACCTGCAGGAGATTACAGCGGTGAGAGTCATGGAACAGGAGCGGCTGAAAACACTGATTGAAAATATGGGCAGTGCATTGATTATGATTGACAAGCAAGGAGCTATTTCCCTTGTCAATAAACCTTTTCTGGATGAATTTAATTTGTCTACTGAAAATACATTGGGTAAATTTTACAAAGAAATCCACATTCCTGATGAATTAGAGAATTTTATCGAAAATGTCTTCATGACGGAAACGCATTCCCGGTCTCAGATTGAATTTATGTCAGGCCTGAAGTTGAAAAATCTGAATGTCTACGGGGCACCTGTCATTGGAGAGCATCAGCGCTGGCTGGGGATTGTCATTGTATTTCATGATATTACGGAATTGAAAAGGCTCGAGCAGATCCGAAAAGATTTCGTTGCCAATGTTTCCCATGAACTTCGGACACCGGTGACGTCGATTAAAGGGTTCTCAGAAACCCTGCTTGATGGCGCCTATAAAGATAAGGAGACTTTACTTTCCTTTTTGGAAATTGTTCATACGGAAAGCAATCGCTTGGAAATGCTCATCAATGACCTGCTCGATTTGTCGAATGTGGAGCAAAGCGGCTTTGAAGTGAATGCACAGCCGACGGATATGAAGTCCGTGATAAAACGGGCAGTGGAAATGATTCAGCCGAAACTCGATGAAAAATCCATCCGGCTGAATCTGGAGACAAAACCGGTGATTGTTTTAGGCGATGCGAATCGCTTAATCCAAGTGATGATGAATCTGTTGATCAATGCAGTTACATATTCAAGCAACCATACCGAAATCACCATCCGGCTTTTCGTGAAAGACGATAGAGCCGTCATTCAAGTGGAAGACCAGGGAATCGGAATAGAAAGTTCGGAAATCGGCCGGTTATTTGAACGTTTTTACCGTGTCGACCGGGCGCGCAGCCGAAATTCGGGCGGCACCGGCCTTGGCCTTTCCATTGTCAAACACTTAATCGAGGCGCATCATGGAAAAGTGGAAGTCGACAGCCAGGTTGGAGTCGGCACCACATTCACCATCCATTTGCCTTTGGCTAGTTAATTTAGGAGGAAAGCATGGAAACTAAACACCCATTTTTGCCGATTATAATCGGGACAGACATGAACGCTTATAATATGGCCATTTCGTTTCACGAAGCGTATGGCATCAAGCCGATTTTGATCGGCAAAGAACCCTTATCATTTACTTCATTGAGCACAATCACAGAAACCATTGACTTGCATCCCGGATTGGCTGACGATTCCCAGTTTGCCAACATCCTGATCGATGTTGCAGATAAATACAGATCTCCCGGAAAAACTCTCCTGCTGATCGGCACAAACGATCTTTATGTACGCCTGATCATCGAAAATGCCAAGGTTCTGCGGGAACATTATGTCTTTAATTATATTAATGAAGATTTAATGAATCAGCTGCAGGTCAAAGCGAATTTCTATGAGCTTTGCAAAGTCCATGGCATTGAAACACCCACCACTTTCTTCTATGATTGCAATTCAACAGTGCCGTTCGAAGAAGAGATGATGTTCCCAGTCATCATCAAGCCGAGCAATGGCATCGAGTACAGCAGAAATAAGTTTGAAGGCCAACAGAAAGTCTATAAAGTCGAAAGCCCGAAAGAAATGCACAGAGTGGTCGAGCAGATTAAAGCAGGCGGTTACCGCGACGAATTGATCATTCAGGATTATATTCCCGGCGATGACACGTTCATGTGGGATTCTGTCATCTATGCAAATTCCAAAGGGAAAACGCAGCTTGTGACATTTGCACAAGTTGTGTTGCAGGAACATACAGTTACGGCAATCGGGAATTACACAGCGCTGATCACACGTTTTGATAAAGACATGATGGTCAAGCTGCAGAATTTCCTGGAAGCTGTCGGGTACAATGGCTTTGCAAATTTCGATTTGAAATACGATGCCCGCGACAATAAATTCAAAGTGTTTGAAGTCAATATTCGCCAAGGGCGCTCAAGCTATTACGTAACAGCACTTGGACATAATATGGCAGAATACTTTGTCGACGATTTGATTTACCAGACTGATAAGCACGTGACGTATTTGAATGAAGACTTCCTGTTCACTGTCGTACCAAAAGCGGTACTGCGGAATTTCGTCGCTAACAAAGCGGTGCTGAAAGATATCAAGCGCCTGATCAAAAAAGGCCAATACGGCAATCCTCTCTTCTATAAGAAAGACAAGCACCTGAAGCGTAAATTCTATCTTTTGGCGCGCCAGGTGAATTACTATAAGAAATACAAAAACAATCAATGGTAAATTTACACAAGCTTAACACCAGCTTCATACTTGGATGGTAAGGTTTAATAGAACCCCCTTCAACCGCATGATTTGAAAAAGAGTCCCTTCCCCGGGCTCTTTTTCTTTTTTTTTATGAAACTATTTCCATATCATTCCGTATTAAAGAGTAACAAGAAAAAGGGGGACCCATCATGACGACAAAAAAATTGCTTGCGGTGATTGGTTTGTCTATTGCCGGAATTCTTCTGCTGGTTGCCGTTTTCACTTCCTGGTATACAGTAGATGAATCGGAACAGGCGGTTATCATCACGTTTGGTGTAGCCAATGAAACCGTCACTGAAGCAGGCTTGCATTTCAAGATGCCTTGGCCGATCCAAAAAGCAGAAATCCTGTCAAAAGAAACCTATAGCCTGCAATTCGGCTATAACCAAAACGAAGACGGCGAGATTGTCGCTTTCGACAAGGAAACCAAGATGATCACAGGCGACGAAAACATCGTTCTGACGGATTTGGTGGTCCAGTGGAAAATCACCGATCCGAAAAAATACCTGTTCAACGCAGAAGCGCCTCAGGACATTTTGCACGATGCAACATCAGCATCTATCCGCTCCATCATCGGCAGTTCGCTGATTGATGACGCCCTGACTTCCGGAAAAGCGGAAATCGAAGCGGAAACCCGCGATCTGCTGGCTTCGTTAATTGAGAAATACGATATCGGCATTACGGTTCTGGCTGTCAAACTGCAGGACGTGGAGCTGCCGAACGAAGAAGTACGCGCGGCATTCACGAATGTAACCGATGCCCGGGAAACGATGAACACCAAAATCAATGAAGCGAATAAATACGAAAACCAAAAACGCAACGAAGCATTGGGTGAAAAAGCCGCCATCAATTCGCGTGCAGAAGGCCAGAAAGTAACGCGTGTCCAACAGGCGACAGGAGACGTGGCGCTTTTCGATAAATTGTTTGTGGAATATGAAAACAACCCCGAAGTCACCAAGCAGCGGATCATCATGGAAACTTTGGAGTCGGTGCTGCCGAACGCTAAACTGTATATCATGAATGATGAAGGCGGCACCATGAAATACTTGCCGCTTGATGGGCTGCAGACAGCTGTGCCGCCAGCGGCTGAAGCAGAAACAGAAGAAGAAGGGGGTGGCAACTGATGGAACCGAACAAACCCTTAGGTGAAGTGAAGAAATTCAATCCATACAATAAACCGAAAAAAAGCAAAGAACCGAAAGACCCGATTGATTTCAAGAAATACTGGAAACTCATTGTCGGTTTGGTTGTGGCATTCGCACTTTTGCTCGTTGTCCTGACGAATGTTTATGTCGTCAAGGAAAATGAGTACCGCGTTGTCCGCCAATTTGGTGAAGTGGTGAAGATCCAGGAAGAACCGGGCATCAAAATGAAGGTTCCATTCGTCCAGAGCGTCACAACTTTGCCGAACTACCAAATGACTTATGATGTTTCAGAAGCGGAAATCAATACGAAAGACAAAAAGCGCATCATCATCGACAATTACGCCGTCTGGCATGTGGTGGATCCGCTTGAATTGATTTCAAATGCCGGGACGATCGTCAATGCTGAAAGCCGGATGGAGGAGTTCATTTATTCAGTGGTCCGGACAGAGCTTGGACAATTGGATTATGATGAAATCATCAATGATGAAAATTCCTCCCGCGGAAGTTTGAACGATAATGTTACAGCGAAAGTCAACGAGCTGCTGGAGAAAGACCAATACGGCATCCGGGTGTTGGATGTCCGCATCAAGCGGACGGATTTGCCGGAAGAAAATGAGCAATCTGTTTATACCCGGATGATTTCCGAACGTGATTCCACAGCTCAGGATTACCTGTCTCAAGGAGATGCGAAAAAACGTGAAATTGAAGCACAAGCAGACCGTGAAGCGCAGGAAGTGATTGCCACTGCCCGTAAGGAAGCGGCATTGATCCAGGCGGAAGGCGAATCGGAAGCTGCTAAAATCTACAACGAATCCTTCTCGAAAGATCCGGAATTCTATGAACTCTACCGTTCGTTGGAATCCTATAAGAAAACAATCGGTGATGACACGGTGATTATTCTGCCGTCGGATTCTCCATACGCGGATATCCTGTCCGGTAATTTCGAATAAGGCTGTGGCCGTCATTTCTCTTCTATTTGCCCGCGTGGTAAAATAGAGGGAATGACGGCTTTTTTTATGGAGAGGGGTAATTTTTTGGCAAAGAAAATACTTTTATTAGATGGGAACAGCTTGGCATACCGGGCATTTTTTGCCTTGCCATTGCTGACCAATGAAAACGGCATTCATACAAATGCGGTATACGGATTTACCATGATGCTGCAAAGAGTGCTGGAGGAAGAAAAGCCGACGCATATGATCGTGGCTTTCGACGCGGGAAAAACGACGTTCCGCCACAAGACTTTCAGTGAATACAAAGGTGGACGGCAGAAGACGCCGCCTGAGCTGTCGGAACAATTTCCTTATTTGAAGAAATTGATCGATGCCTACCGGATCAAACGCTACGAACTGGAGAATTATGAGGCGGATGATATCATCGGAACCTTAAGCTTGGAAGCGGAGCGGGAAGGCGACGAAGTGGTGGTCATTTCAGGAGATAAGGATTTGACGCAATTGGCTTCACCTTCTACAACGGTTTATATCACCCGAAAAGGCATCACTGATATTGAAAAGTATACAGTTGAGCACATCAAGGAGAAATACGGTTTGACGCCCGATCAAATCATCGATATGAAAGGCCTGATGGGCGATGCTTCCGACAATATTCCAGGTGTCCCGGGTGTGGGCGAAAAAACAGCACTCAAGCTGTTGGCGGCACACGGCTCGGTTGAAGGGGTATACGAAGCCATTGAACAGCAAAAAGGCAAGATGAAAGAAAAATTGGTTGCCAATGAAGAACTTGCCTACATCAGCAAGCAGCTGGCGACAATCGAACGCAATGCGCCAATTGATATCAAGATCGAGGAATTGAGCTATGCAGGACCTGATCAGGATGAGTTGGTGAAGGTTTGGAACGAACTGGCGTTTAAATCTTTATTGGAAAAAATGGAATACACGGCAGAAGAGACCGTGAAAGAAGAGTTGAAATTCGAGGTGTTGGCAAGCATCGATCCGACTATCCTGAAAGATGAGATGGCGGTTCATCTGGAGCTGTATGACGAACATTACCATAGCTGTGATTTGCTTGGGGTGTCCCTATCCACTGAAACAGAAACCTACGTCATCCCAATGGATGTTGTTGACCATTCAGAGGAATTCCGTGCCTGGTTCAAGGACCCGTTGAAGAAGAAATTCATGGCAGATTCCAAAGCGGCAACGGCAGCATTTCTTCGCTGCGGCATTGAACTAGAAGGTGTCGATTTCGACTTGATGCTGGGTGCTTATATCGTTAATCCATCGTTGACCTACACGGATATGGCGAGCATCGTTCAGGAATACGGCTATGGAGATGTCTCAACAAACGAACAGATCTACGGAAAAGGCGCTAAAAAGAAAGTGCCGGAGCAGTCTATCCTTGATGAGCATATTGCCAGAAAAGCGCGCACCATCTGGAAAGTGCGTCCGCTGGTCATAGAAAAGCTCGAGGAAAATGAGCAATTCGATTTATACGATAAATTAGAGTTGCCACTGGCGACGGTCTTGGGCAAAATGGAATCGCTCGGTGTTAGGGTCGACCGCAATCAATTATCTGAAATGGGCAAGGAATTGTCCCATAAGCTGGAAAAAATCGAGTCGGATATCTACGGATTGGCCGGACAGCAATTCAACATCAATTCTCCGAAACAATTAGGCGTGGTGTTGTTTGAAAACCTGGGATTGCCGGCATTGAAGAAAACCAAGACAGGCTATTCAACAGCAGCCGATGTCCTTGAAAAACTGGAAGGGCAACATGAAATCATTTCCTATATCCTGATGTATCGTCAGCTGGGCAAACTGCTGTCCACTTATATAGAAGGTTTATTGAAGGAAATCCACGCGGATGGCAAAGTCCATACCCGTTTCCAGCAGGCCTTGACGACAACCGGGCGACTCAGTTCGACCAATCCGAACCTGCAGAACATCCCGGTCCGCCTGGAAGAAGGCCGGAAAATCCGCAAAGCCTTTGTGCCTTCGGAACCTGGATGGCAGTTGGTTGCTGCTGATTATTCACAGATCGAATTGCGGGTGTTGGCGGATATGTCAGAAGATGAGCGGCTGGTCCAGGCATTCAAGGATGACCGCGACATCCATAGGACTACGGCAAGCGATGTGTTCCACGTTCCTGAAGAACAAGTGACAAGCGAAATGCGGAGTGCGGCAAAAGCCGTCAACTTCGGGATTGTCTATGGCATCAGTGATTACGGCCTGTCCCAAAACCTGAACATTACCCGCAAGGAAGCGGCGGCGTTTATCGAGCGTTATTTCGCCAGCTTCCCGGGCGTCAAAAACTACATGACGACCATTGTGGCAGATGCCAAACGTGATGGGTTTGTGACGACCTTGATGAACCGCCGGCGTTATTTGCCGGACATCACCAGCTCGAATTTTAATTTGCGCAGCTTTGCAGAGCGTACCGCGATGAATACGCCAATTCAGGGCAGTGCCGCAGACATCATCAAAAAAGCGATGATCGATATGGACGCAGCTTTGGAACGCGAAGGGATGCAGGCGCGCATGCTGCTGCAGGTTCATGATGAATTGATTTTCGAAGCGCCGCCAGAAGAATTGGATAAGCTGATGAAGTTGGTGCCGCAGGTGATGGAGAATGCAGTGAAGCTGAGCGTTCCGCTGAAAGTGGACATCGCGTATGGCGCAACCTGGTACGATACTAAATGACAGGAGGGCAACGATATGCCTGAACTTCCGGAAGTGGAAGGTGTCGTTCGGCAGATCCGCCCCGTTTCCATTGGGAAAAAAATTGAGGCAGTAACTGTTTCTGAGACCATTCGTGTCTCCAAAACGAATGGCAAAGAAGCGATCATCAAACGGATGGAAGCCGATCGTTTTATTGAAAGCCTGGTCGGGGCACAAATCATCCGTGTCGAGCGGCGCAGTAAATACATTTATTTCACATTGAGAAATGAAAAAGAATTTTTATTGGTCAACCATTTAGGGATGTCGGGAGCCTGGTTCTATGTCGACCAGCTCCAGTCCATTCCGGAAGATAAATTCCGGCGCCATGTCCATGTTGTGCTGACATTAAGCGATGGCAACTTGCTGGCGTTTTCAGATATCCGCCGTTTCGGGGAGATGAGGGTGTTGCAGGAAGAGGGAGATTTCCCGCCTTTGCTGCTGATGGCGCCAGAACCTTTCGAGGCAGTTGCGCTTGACCATTTCCTGGTGATGGCAGAAAGCCCGAAGTACAAGAACAAGGCAATCAAGGAAATCATCATGGATGGCCAGGTCATTTCCGGATGCGGCAATATTTACGCTACCGAAGCACTTTTTAAGATGAAAATCCATCCGAAGCGTTCAGCCGGACGAATCAGCAAAAAACGCAAAGTGGAATTATTTGAGACGATTGTTGCCATACTTTTGGAAAGCATCGAAGCAGGGGGCAGCACGATTTCGGATTACCGCAATATCAATGGCGAATCGGGCAGCATGCAAAACCATTTTGGAATGTATGGAAAAAAACAATGCGTGGTTTGCGGCACGCTGACGAAAACCATGAAAATCGGGGGTCGGGCGTCGGTGTATTGTCCGGCCTGCCAGAAATGAGGATGGATGATGATCATTGGATTGACAGGCAGTATTGCCAGTGGGAAAAGTACCGTATCCAAAATGCTGCAAAATTCAGGTTATCCGATCATTGATGCCGATTTGGTGGCACGCTTGGTTGTAGAACCGGGTTCCGAAACGCTGACGCAGATTGAACAGGCATTTGGACCGGACGTAATCCAGGCAGATGGCACAATGGACCGCGCAAAAGTAGGGGAGATCATCTTCAATGATCCGGCCAGCCGAAAAATCTTGAACGACATTATCCACCCGGCGATCCGCCAGGAAATGCTCCGGCAGCGCCATGAGTTTCTGGAGCAAGGATTTAAGACGATCATCATGGACATCCCCTTATTGTTCGAGAGCCGCCTGCAGCATTTGGTGGACAAGATTCTGGTCGTCAGCGTCACAGAAGAAAACCAGTTTAACCGGCTGATGGAACGGAATGGCCTGACGAAAAAAGAGGCGCAGGCACGCATCAGTTCCCAATTGCCGATGTCCTTAAAAGAAGATGGAGCGGATGCTGTCATCTACAATAATGGATCACTCGATGAAACGAAATGGCAATTAAACAGAATTTTAGACAATTGGCAAGCCAGCCCTGAAAAAGAATAAAAGATAAGCTGTTTTTAAGGTTCTCTAAATAGTTAATTGTGTTATACTATATAAGAAATTAAAAAAATGAGTATAACTTAATTATAAACGGAGGACTCCTACATGACAGTTTCTATTGCAATTAACGGATTTGGCCGTATTGGCCGTATGGTTTTCAGACAAGCGATAATGATGGATGACGTCGTAATTACAGCAATCAACGCCACTTATCCAGCTGAGACCCTTGCGCATTTAATTAAGTATGACACAAATCACGGCACCTTCGCAGGTGACGTATCTTCAGAAGAAGATACATTAATTGTTAACGGGAAACGGGTTCAATTAGTAAGTGAACGCAACCCATTGAATCTGCCATGGAAAGAAATGGGTATTGATATCGTCATCGAAGCAACCGGTAAGTTCAACTCCCGCGAAAAAGCAGCGCTTCATTTGGAAGCAGGAGCAAAAAAAGTAATTCTGACAGCTCCTGGGAAAAAAGAAGACATCACCATTGTCATGGGGGTCAACGACGACAAATTGGATATCGACAAACACGACATCATTTCCAATGCGAGTTGTACGACAAACTGCCTGGCACCGGTCGTAAAAGTGCTGCATGATAAATTCGGGATTGAAAACGGCTTGATGACGACAATCCATTCTTACACGAACGATCAGCAAAATTTGGATAACCCACATAAAGATCTTCGACGTGCCCGTGCATGTGCGCAGTCGATTATTCCTACTTCTACGGGTGCTGCGAAAGCGCTGTCACTGGTGATACCGGAACTGCAGGGCAAACTGCATGGTATGGCTTTGCGGGTACCGACGCCGAACGTGTCCCTAGTTGATCTGGTTGTCGATTTGAAGAGAGACGTGACAATCGAGGAAGTCAATCAGGCTTTTGAGGAAGCATCAGAAAATGGTCTGGAAGGAATCTTGAGCTTGACGATGGAGCCATTGGTTTCTGTAGATTTCAACAGCAATCCGAAATCGGCTATTGTTGATGGGTTATCGACAATGGTGATTGATGGCCGAAAAGTGAAAGTTCTGGCTTGGTACGACAATGAATGGGGTTATTCAGCGCGTGTCATCGATTTGACCAAAAAAGTTGCAAAGGCTTTAGTGCTGGTCTCTAAATAAGGCTAATCACCCCGGTACTCCGGTTTTAAATGGAGAACCGGGGTTTTTTATGGGAAATTTACTGAAAAAAATTCAGCATTAATAAGATATTATTATTGCATTTACAATAAATCCGTTTTATACTATGAATCGTAGTTGAAAAACGGCTACCACTTCTGAATTTCCATCATGCACCTCGGAATTAGGAGCGTAAGATTTTTTATTCACATGACTGCTTAAAGGGTTAGGACCTCTTTGGACTAACTTTCCCCCGTGGTAGTCAACTTTGAATATTTTGCGCACAAAACAAAATGATATCAAAGGGGGAAAACGAACCATGGAAACAATGGGACGTCACGTAATTGCAGAACTTTGGCAGTGTGATTTTGACAAATTAAACGATATGGATTTTATCGAACAAACTTTTGTTGATGCAGCACTCAAATCTGGAGCTGAAGTAAGAGAGGTAGCTTTTCACAAATTCGCACCACAAGGTGTCAGCGGAGTTGTGATCATCTCTGAATCTCACTTAACTATCCACAGCTTCCCGGAACACGGCTACGCCAGTGTAGATGTTTACACTTGCGGCGACTTAGATCCAACAATTGCAGCAAAGTATATCGCAGAAGCGCTAGGGTCAACCTCAAGCGAGCTTGTCGAAATTCCGCGCGGTATGGGTCCAGTCAGTGTTGAAAAATCCAAAGTTTCAGTAACAGTATAATCCATTAAACAAAAAACACGAAAGCAGAGGATAAATTCCTCTGCTTTTTCTATTTTCCTGAAGGATTTTTGTTATACTAGATACACTAGATAGAGAATTTAGGGAGATGTCAAAATGAAATGTCCAGCTTGCCAACATAACGGCACACGTGTTGTCGATTCACGGCCAATAGATGAAATGAAGTCAACCAGAAGGCGCAGGGAATGTGAATTATGTGGATATCGCTTTACCACTTTTGAGAAAGTGGAGGAGATGCCGCTGATCGTCGTCAAAAAGAATGGCTCACGTGAAGAGTTCAGCCGCGAAAAAGTCCTGCGCGGTTTAATTCGTGCATGTGAAAAGCGGCCGGTATCTCTTGAGGCGCTGGAAGAAATGGTCTTTACAATTGAGAAAGACCTTCGCCGGGCAGGCAATCCGGAAGTTAAATCCGAAGATGTCGGGGAATTGGTCATGAACCGCCTGGCAGCAATCGACGAAGTGGCTTATGTCCGCTTTGCCTCTGTATATCGCCAATTCAAAGACATCACTGTTTTTATCGACGAACTGAAGGATTTGCTGAATAAAAGTCCGGAAGACAAGAAAATCGACTAAGGCGGTGACTTATGACTGCATTTTATAAAGAACTACAGCCTGCCGATCCGTATCGTATCCGGTTGCCTTATCCGTTTTCAAATTATGACCGGCAATTGCTGACGCTCCTGTATCAGCCGCTGATCGGTGCTGAAGCCATTGCCTTCTACTTGACGCTGTGGGCGGAAGGGGAAGCTTCGGGGGAAGAGTCGACCCATTACACCTTGATGAACACATTGGGGAATTCTGTCTCGAAAATTTTTGAAGCAAGAATCCAGCTGGAAGCGATTGGATTGCTCAAAACTTACCGGAAAGACAGCGGCAGCCGTTGCTTCATCTATGAATTATGTCCGCCGCTGGATCCGAAAACCTTTTTCATGGATCCGCTGCTGTCGATGTTCCTGTTCAGTAAAATTGGAGAACCTTCCTACCGCAGAGTGCGGGATCGGTTTCTGGTCCACACTGAAATTCCATCCGATTTTGAAGAAGTGTCCCGGACATTCACGGATATTTTTCAGCCGATCCATGCCAAAGCAGGCTATCCGGCTGTTCAGCCCGATCTGCAGGAACGGAAAAAAGGCGGCTATGAAGCCGATGCCGATTTCGACTTCAGGCTGCTTCGACAAGGCCTGTCGGAGCAGCTCGTACCCAAAAGAGTCCTGACTGCAACCATCAAGGATTTTATTCCCAAATTGGCCTACCTCTACGGATGGGGACCATTGGAGATGCAGAAAGTCATCTTGCTGGCTATCGAAGACGATTACAAGTTGACGGTGGAAGGCTTGAAAAAATCGGCATCCGAATATTATAAGTTGACGGTTTCGACTACGGCACCACAGCTTGTTCAAGTGCCTAAAGAAGCTCCAAAGCTGACAGAAGAAGCACCGAAAACAAAACAGGACGAATTGTTGGTCTACTTGGAGACGGCACCGCCGATTCAAGTGCTGCGCGATATTGCAGATGGCAGTGAACCGCTGCCAGCAGATGTCCAACTGGCCAATCAACTGGTCGTTACCCATGGCATGGAGCCGGCAGTGGTCAATGTCCTGCTTCAGTATGTCCTGCTGCGCACCGATATGAAGCTGACCAAAGCCTACGTGGAAAAAATCGCTTCGCATTGGCTGCGTAAAAACGTCACCACTGCTAAAGAAGCGATGGAGCTTGCGCGGGTTGAGCATACGCAGTATATGAAATGGAAGTCTGAAGGCTCCCCGGTCACGGTGGCCAAACCGTTTACTGGCAATGGCAACCGAAAGCCGGTGCGTGAAGAAAAGCTGCCGGAATGGTTCCACAAGAAAGATGAAGCACCAGCCGCCAAGGCAGAGCCGAGAAACGAAAGCCTGGAAGTGGAGAAACAAAAACTTCTTGCGAAACTGGCGTTGAAGAAAGGAAGAGGTGTTTAAATGGAACCGATTCGTGAAACCTTGAAACGTGTGGTCAATGCGCCTGCTTTTTCTGAGCGTTACAGTGAAATGCGCAAAGAAGTTCTGGAACACCCAGGGGTCAAGAAATTCCTGGAAGACCATGCGGAAGAAATTGATACAGCCACTATTGATAGAGGACTTGGAAAGCTATACGAGTATATAGACCAGTCCCATGATTGCAATAAATGCCCAAGCCTGGGCGCCTGCATCAACCACCTCAAAGGTTTTGAACCCAAGCTGGTATTAGAGCGGGGAACCATCGGCATTTCCTATAGCAAATGCCGCTTGAAGGAAGCAAACGATAATAAACGCCATGCTTCTTCATTGATCCACAGCATGTACATGCCAAAAGAAGTCATGCAGGCGACGCTGTCCGGATTTGATCTGGATGACAGCCGTATGGAAGCGTTCCGTGCGGTCGGGGATTTCCTGGATCAAGCAACGGGCCCTGACAACCTGCCTGAAAAAGGATTATACCTTTACGGGCAATTCGGGATCGGCAAGTCGTATTTACTCAGTGCAGTAGCCAACGAACTGGCAGAGATCAACGTCAAATCGGTGCTGGTGTTCGTTCCGGAATTTATGCGGGAAATGAAGCAGGCAATCGGAGACCAGACCTTGCAGGAAAAAGTCGACTACGTCAAAAAGGCGGACGTCCTGATGCTTGATGATATCGGGGCGGAAGCGATGTCCAGTTGGACCCGTGATGAAGTGCTGGGAACAATTCTGCATTACCGGATGTCGGAGAAACTGCCGACGTTCATGTCGTCGAACTTTAGTTATTCTGAACTGGAATATCACTTGACCTATTCGCAGCGCGGCGAAAAAGAAGATTTGAAAGCTGCGCGCATCATGGAACGGATTCGTGCGTTAACCAAACCCGTCAAGCTCGATGGGCGCAACCGACGAAATTAAGCGCCGGAACTATTGCGTTTTGCGTCATTTCGGTTTATAGTAAAAACAATCGAACCAAGATTTTACATGCTTTGACAAGGATATGAGCGGATTTGTACGACTTTCAGAGAGAGAAGCCCTGGCTGCAAGCTTCTTAAGTACCGACAATCCCGTTTACCCCCTTCGAGCAGCAGCTGTGAACAGTCTCCTCAGTAGCAGCTGACGGAACCGGCCCGTTAGCCGATGCAGAGCTTCATTCCGAACGGATCTGTCCGTTTTGAATAGAAGAAGGGTGGAACCGCGAGCTAAAGCTTCGTCCCTTTTGGGATGGGGCTTTTTTTTGTGGGAAAAAAGAAAAGCGAAAATGGCCGTTTTGCTCTGACAGGCATAAGACAGACCGGCAATGTGGCGTTCTCTGCCACATAGTTGGGTTGGCTTATGACCCGAGGAGCAGGCCATTGCAGCTGGCCAAAGAAAAGCGGAAGCGGCCGTTTAGAGGAACGTAAGCTAAGTGCGCGACTTCCTGTCGCAACGCTTACATGATCCGCATCCTGCGGACCTCCGACAGGCATAAGACAGACCGACAATGTGGCGTTCTCTGCCACATAGTTGGGTTGGCTTATGACCCGAGAATCTGGCCGCTGGAGCTGGACAAAGAAAAGCGGAAGCGGCCGCTTAAGCAAAAAGGAAATGCCTGGCCAGACCCTGTGGCATAGGCATTTTCAACAGATTTTATTAAAAGGAGAGATTGGCATGGCAGACATGATTAAACTAAAATTCCCTGACGGAGCAGTAAAAGAGTTTGAGCGGGGCACAACTACTGAAGAAATCGCACAATCAATCAGCCCAGGATTGCGCAAAAAAGCATTAGCAGGCAAAGTAGGCGATCAATTGGTCGACTTGCGCGCACCATTGAAAGAAGATGGAGACATTGCCATCATCACTCCTGAATCGGATGAGGGGCTGGAAGTTTTACGCCACAGCACTGCGCATCTTTTGGCACAAGCGATCAAGCGGATATATCCTGATGCCAAACTTGGTGTTGGCCCCGTCATTGAAAACGGCTTTTATTACGATATCGATACAGCGTCGGCGATCACTTCAGAAGATTTGCCGTTGATTGAAAAAGAAATGAAGAAGATCATCAACGAAAACGTTGAAATCATTCGCCATGATGTCACACGTGCAGAAGCGCAAGAACGTTTCGCGGCGATTGAAGATCAATATAAATTGGAACTTCTTGAAGCGATTCCGGAAGATGATCAAGTATCCATCTATGAGCAAGGCGACTTTTTCGACCTTTGCCGAGGCATTCATGTCCCATCGACCGGCAAATTGAAAGAGTTTAAATTATTGAGTGTTGCCGGTGCGTACTGGAGAGGGAACAGCGATAACAAGATGCTTCAGCGCATCTACGGAACTGCCTTCTTCAAAAAGGAAGATTTGAAAGCGCATCTTGAGATGTTGGAAGAAGCGAAAGAACGCGACCACCGCAAAATTGGGAAAGAATTGAATTTATTCATGAACTCCCAAAAAGTCGGCCAAGGATTGCCGATGTGGCTTCCAAAAGGCGCAACAATCCGCCGCATCATCGAACGTTATATTGTCGACAAAGAAGAGCGTTTGGGCTATGACCACGTCTATACTCCGGTCATGGGCAGCGTGGAATTGTATAAGACAAGCGGACATTGGGACCATTACCAGGACGATATGTTCCCGGTCATGAAAATGGACAACGAGGAATTGGTTTTGCGTCCGATGAACTGCCCGCATCATATGATGATTTTCAAACAGGGCATCCATTCGTATCGCCAGCTGCCAATTCGCATTGCGGAACTAGGGCTTATGCACCGCTATGAAATGTCTGGCGCATTATCAGGACTGCAGCGAGTTCGCGGAATGACATTGAATGATGCTCATATCTTCGTCCGTCCAGACCAAATCAAAGAAGAATTTAAACGCGTCGTTAATCTTGTGGTCGAAGTCTATAAGGATTTCGACATCAAAGATTATTCATTCCGTTTGTCTTACCGCGATCCAGCGGATAAAGAAAAATACTTTGACGACGACGCCATGTGGAACCGTGCACAGGCCATGCTGAAAGAAGCGATGGATGAGCTGGAAATCGATTATACAGAAGTCGAAGGCGAAGCCGCATTCTACGGACCAAAAGTGGACGTTCAAGTGAAGACAGCTCTTGGCAAAGAAGAAACGTTGTCGACTGTCCAGCTTGATTTCCTATTGCCTGAACGTTTCGACCTGTCGTATATCGGGGAAGATGGCAAGCAGCATCGCCCGGTCGTTATCCATCGTGGCGTTGTTTCAACAATGGAGCGCTTTGTCGCATTCCTGATCGAAGAATACAAAGGGGCGTTCCCGACATGGCTCGCGCCAGTTCAAGTGGAAATGATTCCGGTATCGCTTGATGCCCACAGTGACTACACAAAAGAGTTGCAGGAAAAACTGCAAAATCATAAAATCCGTGTAGACATTGACGAGCGGGATGAAAAACTTGGCTATAAGATCCGTGAAGCGCAAATGCAGAAAGTGCCTTATATGCTCGTCATCGGCGACAAGGAACTGGAAGACGGTTCGGTCAATGTCCGGAAATACGGCGAACAGAAATCCGAAAGTATGCCATTCGACGACTTTGTAAAACTGGTTCAAAGCGAACTTCGCTAGAATGGTTGACAGGTCCAAAGGCACGTGCTACTATGAATAAGGTTATAGAATACTTATATGTGCAAGCAGGAGCACCCGCTTCTCACCTGATCGACCGATTGTTGGCAGGTATACACGATTGACTTTTACACGCAGAAAGAAGCGTGTTGTCATATTTGCGGGTGGACCTCTGTGGTCCATCCGCTTTTGTTTTGATCGGAACCCTGTAAACCGGTTCGGCCGGTTCACACATTTAAGCTATTCGCGACACTATCCGGAGGTGGATTACTATTAGCAAAGACATTAATGTAAATGACGGTATTCGTGCACGTGAGTTGCGAGTTATTGATCAAAATGGTGAACAACTTGGCATCAAAACGCGTATCGAAGCACTTGAAATTGCAGCTCGTGTCAACTTGGATCTTGTTCTTGTGGCTCCTCAAGCTAAGCCGCCGGTTGCTCGTATCATGGACCATGGTAAGTTCAAGTTTGAGCAGCAGAAGAAAGATCGTGAAATCCGTAAAAATCAGAAAGTGATTGTCGTCAAAGAAGTACGCTTAAGCCCTTCAATTGACGATCACGATTTCGACACGAAACTTCGCAATGCGATCAAGTTCCTTGAAAAAGGCGACAAAGTAAAAGCTTCTATTCGTTTTAAAGGCCGTGCGATTACGCACAAAGAAATCGGACAACGTGTCCTTGAACGTTTCGCAGAAGCGTGCAAAGAAGTTGCAACGGTTGAACAGCGCCCTAAAATGGATGGCCGCAGCATGTTCTTGATGCTTGCACCAGTCAACGAAAAAGAATAAGAGATCATTGTTTAGGAGGAATTCGAAATGCCGAAAATGAAAAGCCATAGTGGTGCGTCAAAACGTTTCAAAAAAACGGGTACTGGTAAAGTAAGACGCCACAGCTCACATACTAGCCACTTATTTGCAAACAAATCAACTAAGCAAAAGCGTAAACTTCGCAAAGGGAAATTAGTTTCTTCAGGCGACTTGAAGCGCATCAAATCATTAATCTATAACATGAAGTAAGAAAAACGTAAGCGCCCGTATAGATTCGATGGGCATAAGACGGAGAGGCGAAGCGGTGCTTTTTGCCGCACAGCTGCTTTGGCTTATGACGCCGAGAATCTGGGTGCTGAAGTCTTAACAAGTAACAAAAATCGAATTTTATATATTCAGCAGGAGGTAATGTGATATGCCACGCGTAAAAGGTGGAACAGTGACGCGCCAGCGTCGTAAAAAGGTCATTAAATTAGCAAAAGGTTATTATGGTGCAAAGCACATCCTTTTCAAAGTAGCAAACCAACAGGTAATGAAGTCAGGTAACTATGCTTACCGTGACCGTCGCAACAAAAAACGTGATTTCCGTAGACTATGGATCACACGCATCAACGCAGCAGCTCGTTTGAACGAAATTTCATACAGCCGTCTTATGCACGGACTTAAAGTTGCAGGCATCGACATCAACCGCAAAATGCTAGCTGAAATCGCTGTATCTGATGCAGCTGCATTCACAGCATTGGTTGACCAAGCTAAAAAAGCAGTAACTAAGTAATAAAAGCGTAAGCGCCTGTCCGTTGCAGTCCATAGACATCACACAACTAGAAAGCTGCAATGCTCAGGCGTTTAGCGAAACAATAAAAAAGACTGACGAATTTTCGTCAGTCTTTTCTTATGGAGGAAAATCCGATGTTTTTGATTATTTTTGGTTATATGGCAATAGTAACGGTGATGGCCTTTGTGATGATGAAGGTCGACAAACGCCAGGCACAGCACCGCGGCCAGCGGATTCCTGAAAAGAACCTGTGGGCCGTGGCAATTTTCGGCGGGGGCATTGGGGCTTATCTTGGCATGATGGCATTTCGCCATAAAACGAAGCACACCAACTTCCGCATCGGCTTTCTGGTACTGGCTATGCTTGATGCAGCCATCCTCATCTGGAGCTATCAGAACTTTTATACAGGGTGAAAGCGTGACTCACTCTTCTTGCTTCATTAGACGTTCAATCGGATTTTTCCAGTTGATCCGGGCTTCCGGATAATTCATCAAAATCTCTTTTTCGAGAAATTGGAAATCTTCTTTCGTGAAGCCCTGCAATTTATCGGGATTTTCCACCCACACAAAAATGGAGACTACTTCGAAAGAATTTTCAGTAGTGCCCAGGTATTTTTCACCTTCGAACAGTACGCCGCGAAGCGCAATAAAAAAGTTTTTTTGCACATTTTTTACATCATCCAGAAAATAATAGGTTCCTGATTCAAGGGCGGCATCCAATTTCCTTTTTGGATCTACAATGTAGCGGATCAATCGATAAAATAAATAGATGATCAATGCCAGTACAATAAGGCGTATGAGAAAAGCCATTTGAATTACCTCCTAGGTTACATAGTCCTACTAGTTACTATACGAGTGAAAAGTAGTTTGGTTTCAAGATTTATTTTATTAAAAGGAGAGATTTCTATGAAATTGCAGGAATTGTTCAACATGCAGGAAGAACTCGATCGTTTTATCCAATCCAATCAGGAAATCACAGAAGATGTTTTTCGCAAGAAGGGCTTGGCTTTATTAGTGGAATTGGCGGAACTGGCGAATGAAACACGCTGCTTCAAGTTTTGGAGCACGAAAGGCCCGTCCGAGCGTTCTGTCATTTTAGAGGAATACGTGGATTCGATCCATTTCCTCCTGTCGCTCGGAATCGAAAAAGATTTGAACTCGCTGGAAATTTGGCCGGATCCGGTCGTGGAAAAAGATTTGACGGAATTGTTCCTGCTGACGCAAAAAGCCATCCAGGATTTTCTGGAGAATTATTCTATGTCCAACTTCATGGAGATCTGGAGCTGTTACGGTGGACTGGCGCTGGCCTTGGAATTCACTTATGATGAAGTGCTGGAAGCCTATATCCAAAAGAACAAAACCAATTACGACCGCCAGCATGACGGGTATTGATAGAACGAATGTTTTGATAACTGTCCAGAAGTGCATTATAATAGGTAAGCTATCAATTACTTAGGAGGTCGAAATAATGTCTAATTTGGATAGAACACAATTGATGTTGAAAGAATTGACGGACGCGAACGCCATTCCTGGCAACGAACGCCAATCGCGTGAAGTCATGAAAAAATACATAACACCATTCGCTGACTCAATAGAAACAGACGGTTTGGGAAGTTTGATTGCAAAAAAAGTGGGACTGGCTGACGGACCGAAGATCATGGTAGCTGGCCATTTGGACGAAGTCGGATTCATGATTACGCAAATCGATGACAAAGGCTTTTTGAAATTCCAACCGGTAGGCGGCTGGTGGTCACAGGTCATGCTGGCTCAGCGCGTCACCATCACCACACGCAGCGGCAAGGAAATTACCGGTGTAATCGGCTCAAAACCGCCGCATATTCTATCACCGGAAGCGCGCAAGAAACCCGTCGAGATCAAAGACATGTTCATTGATATCGGCGCTTCAACACGTGAAGAAGCGAAAGAGTGGGGAGTCACTCCAGGGGACATGGTCACACCGTATTTCGAATTCACCGTGATGAACAATGAAAAACTGCTGATGGCGAAAGCCTGGGATAACCGCATCGGCTGTGCGATTGCCATCGATGTCCTGAAAGGGCTCAAAGGCGTCGACCACCCGAACGTGGTTTACGGAGTAGGTACGGTTCAGGAAGAAATTGGCCTGCGCGGCGCCAAAACGGCGACTGCGCAAATCCAGCCGGAGATCGGATTTGCTGTAGACGTCGGCATTGCCGGCGATACACCGGGCATCACGAGCAAGGAATCCAACAGCAAAATGGGCGATGGCCCGCAATTATTGCTGTTCGACGCTTCAATGGTCTCCCATCGCGGCTTGCGCGAACTGGTTGTGGACACAGCTGAAGAAGCTGGCATTCCGTATCAATTCGAAACGATTGCCGGCGGCGGAACAGATGCCGGGTCAATCCATTTGACGGCAAACGGCGTTCCTGCCTTGGCGATCGGCGTAGCGACACGCTATATCCACTCGCATGCAGGCATCCTGCACCGCGACGATTACGAAAACGCCGTCAAGCTGATCATCGAAGTGATCAAAAAGCTCGATAAAGACACCGTAGCGCGTATTACATTCGAATAAAAATTAGAACCCCTTCGCCTCGGCGAAGGGGTTTTTTGTAGTTTGAGGCAGTTCTGCAAACAAACTCGGGTATACCGCAAACAAACCGCCGTATACCGCAAAACAACTCCCGACTTAGCGCAAACAAACGCCTTTATTCCGCAAACAAATAAATATCAGAAACAATATAACTCGAAAAATGTACACTTTACTTGACTAAATGTTAAGTATAATGTACATTTTGTTATATATACCGAACATTCATCAGAAAGGATGAAGCGGATGCTTAAGAACCGCGTAAAAGAACTACGAGCTCGATACGGTTTCACACAAAGTGATCTCGGCAAGCAAGTCGACGTCACACGCCAGACGATTGCGTTTATTGAAAAAGGGGAATTTTCTCCGTCAATCACGCTGGCGCTGAAGCTGGCAAAAGCATTGCAGACAAACGTCAATGAATTATTTTGGCTGGAGGAGGATGGCAATGAAAAATGATTTCCGTTTAAAATATCCGTTGTGGATGATGGGTTTTATTGTCGTGCTGGGAATGTTTGCATACGGCGTCAGTTCCCCGACAACAGAAATGGTCAATACAGAAACGGTACAGAGCATTTCCGTAGAGCTTGGGCCAGTAGCCGGATTTTTCGCTGTCGGATCGGTCATTCTGTATTTCGTTATGCTGGCAATCTTTTCGTACCATTTAACACGCCATAATAAAAAGAATCCATCCCAAAAAATTTCGCCCTTCTCAATCCGACCTCCTGAATACCTGGAGCAGGACGAAGGGATGACGTATATTACGCGCAAAGCTTCCCAAAAAGTCTACACATTCATGTCTTGGAGCTTGCCGACGCTAGCGGTCTTTGCGATATTTTCTCCGTTGCCGAACTTGTTTACCGTTTGGGGAATTCTGCTGGTGGCGCTTATCCAATACCTAATCTACTATCTGGAAATCCGCAAGCATCTTAAGGAGGAAACCGAATGATCTATGAATATTTCCTGGTCTTCCTGGGAGCTGCGATTCCCTGGTTCGAAATCGCGTTGGTGATTCCGCTTGGCATCGTTTGGGGCCTGTCGCCGTTTTGGGTGATGGTGCTGGCTTTCATCGGCAATATGCTGACGGTGCTGGCTTTGATCATCGGCTTTGACCGGTTTCGAATATGGTACGACAAGCGCCAGAGAGCAAAAGGCAAAGCCAATACGAAAAAAAGCGAGCGCGCCATACGCATCTGGAATAAATACGGCTTGCCTGGACTTGCCATGCTCGGACCTATTCTGATCGGCACCCATATCGCCGCTTTTATCGGAATGACCTTAGGGGCAACAAAAAAGAACACGACCGTTTGGCTGACCATCAGCATCGCAGTCTGGACATTGGCATTCGGCATTTTGACCGCACTTGGCTTTGATTTCTTCACGAGGGAAATCTAAGCTGTGTCCAGACTCCAGCGCCCAGCCCCTCGAGTCGCTTCAGCCTTTCCAGCAATGGCAAAAGACGCCATTACCGTAAAGGCTTCCAGCGCTTGTCGGGGCTAGATGGGCGCTTCCGCTTTTCTGTATGCTATACTGGAGCTATTCTGAAATAAAGGCGTGATCCAGTAATGAAAAGAATCGAATCGAACCAAAACTCACTCGTCAAGCATTGGAAAAAGCTTGGAACGACTCGGAAAGAGCGCGATAAGTTTGCGGAATTCCTGGTGGAAGGCTTTCATTTGACGGAAGAGGCATTAAAGAAAAAAGAACTTGTCAAATCATTGATCGTCCGAGAAGGCGTAGACATTCCAGCGGACTGGGATATTGAAGGCGTTCCGCATTATTCCGTTACAGCTGCTGTGGCGAAGGAAATCTCAGAAACCGAGCATACGCAGGGCATTTTCGCGCATTGTGCGCAGCCTGAGTTTACGGAAGACGAACAGAAATCCTGGACTAAAATCCTGATGATCGATGCGGTCCAGGACCCTGGCAACATCGGCACGATGATCCGCACCGCTTCAGCGAGCGGCATCGACGCGGTGATCCTCGGCAAAGGCTGTGCAGATCCGTACAATCCGAAAACCGTCCGTTCGGCGCAAGGGTCGCATTTCCAGATTCCTGTCGTCAAAGGGGAATTGATCGAATGGACCCAACAGGCCAAAGCAAACGGCATCAAAATTTTCGGGACAGCGCTTCAAAACTCGACGCCGGTCCACGAAGCGGAGACGCATGAACAGTTTGCGTTGATCGTCGGCAATGAAGGCAGCGGCGTCGACCAAGTATTGCTGCAGCAGACAGACGAAAATCTGATGGTGCCGCTATACGGCAGCGCAGAATCCCTGAATGTCGCAGTTGCTACAGGCATTCTCTTGTACAGCCTGGTGCCGAAAAACTAAGTTTGATAAAAATCGTGAACTTTCGTATAATGAAGAAGTAAATAAGTAAAAGCGAAGAACGGGAAAAGTACGTTGCGCCCTTACATCCCAGAGATTCTGCACCTTGACTGGAAGTGTGGATATGTAAACGCCTCAGAAGTTCACCCCGCTAGCTGCCTGACGGGACCAGCAGAGATGCTGTAAAGATAGGCCGGTGAAGAGCCGTTATGTAAATGAGTGATTGCTATATGGCGATAACTAGGGTGGTACCGCGAATAATGCCTCGTCCCTTTTCTGGGACGGGGCTTTTTACTGTCTAAGGAGGAGAAAAGAATGGAAGCACAATTGCAGGAATTGAAAACACAGGCACTCGAAAAGATTGCCGAAGCTTCGACCGTGAAAGAACTGAATGAAGTCCGTGTGGCTTATTTAGGGAAAAAAGGGCCGATTACGGATTTATTGAAAGGCATGGGGAAACTCCCGGCTGAAGAACGTCCGAAAATGGGGGCGTTGGTCAATGTGGTCCGTGAAGAAGTGACGACACAGCTCGAAGGCCGCCTGGTCATTCTGGAAGAAGAAGCGATCAACCAGAAGCTGCAAAACGAGACGATTGACATCACCTTGCCGGGGCGTCCCGTCAAAACAGGCAATTCGCATCCGTTGACGCGCGTTGTGGAAGAAATCGAAGACTTGTTCATTTCCATGGGCTATACAGTGGCAGAAGGCCCGGAAGTGGAGAAAGACTATTATAATTTTGAAGCCTTGAACTTGCCAAAAGGGCATCCAGCGCGCGATATGCAGGATTCCTTCTATATAACAGAAGATATTTTGCTGCGTACGCACACCTCACCGGTACAGGCGCGGACCATGGAAGCAAAAGGCGGCGAGCCGATCAAAATCATCTGCCCGGGCAAAGTCTACCGCCGCGACAGCGATGACGCGACGCATTCCCATCAGTTCACGCAAATCGAAGGATTGGTCATCGGGGAAGATATCCGCATGAGTGATTTGAAAGGGACACTGTCCGTATTCGCCAAGAAAATGTTCGGCGACGACCGTGAAATCCGCCTCCGCCCAAGCTTCTTCCCATTCACGGAGCCTTCTGTCGAAATGGATATTTCCTGCTTCAAATGCGGCGGAAGCGGCTGCAACGTCTGCAAGAAAACTGGCTGGATTGAAATTCTGGGCGCTGGAATGGTGCATCCGAATGTTCTTGAAATGGCCGGCTACGACTCGAAACGTCTGACTGGATTCGCTTTCGGCATGGGGCCTGAACGAATCGCTATGCTCAAATACGGCGTCGAAGATATCCGTCATTTCTATACGAACGATGTCCGCTTTTTATCCCAATTCCAACGTACAGAACTTTAAGGAGGAAATAAAACATGCTCGTATCCATTAACTGGTTAAAAGACTATGTAAATACACAACAATTGCCACCCGCCGAACTGGGTGAAAAAATAACGCGTTCCGGTATCGAAGTGGACGCAGTCATCGACCGAACGCAGGGCATGACCAACATCGTCGTGGGTTATGTTGAATCCTGCATCAAACATCCGGAAGCGGATAAATTATCGATCTGCCAGGTCAATGTCGGCGAAGAAACCACTCAAATCATCTGTGGCGCACCGAATATCGCCGCAGGCCAAAAAGTCATCGTGGCACGTCCTGGAGCGAAACTTCCGGGCGACATCAAAATCAAAAAAGCGAAGCTTCGCGGAGAAGAATCGCATGGCATGATCTGCTCGCTGCAAGAGCTCGGCATTGAAGGCAAGCTGGTCCCGAAAGCCTATGCTGAAGGCATTTACGTATTGCCGGAAGACGCGGAAACCGGTTCTGACGTCATCACCAATTTCGATTTGGATGACACGGTACTGGAACTTGGCCTGACGCCGAACCGCGCAGACGCGATGAGCATGCTCGGTGTCGCTTATGAAGTCGGCGCGATTCTTTCTGAAGAAGTCAAATTGCCTGAGATCAGCTACAAAGAAGCATCTGATACAGCTGCCTCCATGTTGACATTGAATGTCGACGCGCCTGAAGCCAATCCGCTCTACGTGGCAAAAGTAGTCCGCAACATCAAAGTGCAGGAGTCGCCGATGTGGCTGCAGCAGCGCCTAATGGCAGCTGGTGTCCGTCCGCATAATAATGTGGTCGACGTCACCAACTACATCTTGATGGAATACGGCCAGCCGCTTCACGCATTTGATTACGATGCATTGGGAACAGGAAATATTACCGTACGCCACGCCAAAGAAGGCGAAATGATTACGACTTTGGACGATGCGGAACGTAAATTGTCCAGCCATCAACTGGTCATCACCAATGGCGAAAAGCCAGTGGCGATTGCTGGTGTCATGGGCGGCGCCAATTCGGAAGTCAGCGAAACGACGACGACTGTTGTCATCGAATCTGCTTATTTCGCATCAGGTTCTGTCCGCCAGACATCGAAAGACCACGGCCTTCGCAGTGATGCAAGCTCGCGCTATGAAAAAGGCGTAGATCCGAACCGCGTCATTCCAGCCGCAGAACGTGCAGCGCAATTGCTGTCCGAACTTGCTGGCGGGGAAGTGCTGGCTGGATCTGTGGTATTCGATGAATTGGATAAAGAAGAGAAAATCGTCAAAGTCTCTCCCGATTTCATCAACAGCCGTCTGGGAATGAAAATTGCTTTTGAAGACATGCTGGATATTTTGAACCGCCTAAAATTCAACACACAAGCAGTAAACGGCCAATTGGTCATTTCCGTGCCGACGCGCCGCCAGGACATTCAGATTCCTGAAGACGTGGTGGAAGAAATCGCCCGCCTTTACGGCTACGATGAAATTCCTGCAACTTTGCCGGAAGCGGAAACCACGCCGGGCGGCTTGACGCCTTACCAGGAAAAACGCCGCATTGTTCGGAACTTAATGGAAGGTGCCGGTTTGCTTCAGGCAACGACGTATTCACTGACTTCCGAGAAATCAGCGAAGCAATTTGCGTTGGAAGAAACAGAAACGACGCGCCTATTGATGCCGATGAGCGAAGAACGCAGCATCCTGCGCCAAAGCCTGCTTCCGCATCTGTTGGAATCCGTTACCTATAACACGGCGAGAAGAATGGATTCTGTGGCTTTGTATGAAACCGGTTCGGTCTTCCTGAAAGGCGACGACGAGCTATTGAACGAGCAGGAACATTTGGCGGTGGCAATCACCGGCCTTTGGCTCGACAACAGCTGGCAGGGCGAGAAAAAGCCAGTCGACTTTTTCGTCCTAAAAGGGATTGTAGAAAGCCTTGGTACTAAACTCGGCATCCAATTCACGTTCGAACGCGGCCAAATGGACGATCTGCATCCAGGCAGAACGGCATTCATCATGCTGGACGGCCAACGCATCGGTGTTATGGGCCAATTGCATCCGACCGAGCAAAAAGCGCGCGATTTGAAAACAACAGTAGTTATGGAATTAAACCTGGCAGCGCTGTTGAATCTGGAGGCAGAAGCATTGGTCTATACGCCAGTGCCGCGCTACCCATCCATGTCACGCGATGTGGCATTGGTGCTTTCCAAAGCTGTCGAAGCCGGAACGATTGAAACCGTCATCCGCAACGCAGGCGGCAAGCTATTGAAAGACGTCCGCGTATTCGACTTGTACGAAGGCGATAAAATGGAAGAAGGCAAGAAATCCGTCGCCTTCTCCTTGACCTACTTTGATCCAGAAAAGACGTTGACGGACGAAGAAGTCATCAACGCCCATGAAAAAGTAATGGCAGCATTGACGGAAGTCGGCGCTGAGCTGAGAAGTTAAATTTGATTCAAAAGTAATGCAGGAAAAGGATGGACCCACTGGGTTCATCCTTTTTATTGCATTTAATAAGTATCATGATTCATGTAATTTACTTTTTATAGGTAATTATAGATGTTTAGTGAAAATAATGTGGTAGTATTTAACTATCATGAATATTGGAGGTACTCTTGTGAAGAGAGTGATGAAAAATGAAAAGGGACTGACCTTGGTGGAAATACTGGCTGCTTTGGTGATTCTAGGGATCGTTCTTGTCAGCGTGATGAGTTTCTTTACCCAGTCGGCGAAGTTTACATCCCATAATAATGAGAAGTTGACGAATATACAAGTTGCAGAAGAAGTGATTGCTGAGATACGTCCGTTAAAATTCACTTTAAATGTTGATGGTACACTGATAAAGGATAAGATATTGGAGCAACTAGAAGATTATGAAAGTATAAATGAAAAAACTTATAAAACAGAAAAATATAGTCCCTATAAAGTTGTTGTTGAGTTAAGAGAAGGTCCTCTGGGTCTTGAAAAACAGCTGAAAAAAGCGTTAGTAATAGTTGAATCTCCACCTGACACAGGAATTAACACTCCTAAGTTCAGTACAGAAATGTATTTTGAGGTGCAACCATGAAAAACGAGAAAGGAATAACTTTAGTCGAGCTTTTAGCTGTACTGGCCATTACAGGAATTATTGTTGTAGCTATCATGTCTGCTTTTTCTACAGGTGCGAACTCCTCTGAACGAACCGCAAGCCGTCAGCAGCTTCAGCAAGAGGCGAATTTAATTGTGGAACAAATCCGGGCAAGCTATTTAGAAAATGAAAAATCCGATTTGATTGATGACCAGTTCATAGTGAGAGTAGAAGGCGATGAATTGGTTATTGCATCATTAGAAAATATAGATAAGAAAATCGTATCTACAGGCTATCAATATAGATTACCTGAAACTGCAGGAATAGAAATGGTAACTTTAAATAGAACCGAACCTTCAGATTTTTATATGGAAATCTGTTCAAACAATCAATGCTTTGAAGTCCAGACTTCATTCAGTAAGTTAAATTAGGAGGGAAAAGGATGGACCGTCTCCAAAATGAAAAAGGATATGCTCTTTTACTTGTTATGCTAATGGTCGTTCTCTTTACAATTATGGGAATGGGCTTGCTGGCAATGAATATGAACGCAGCGAAGCAATTCAATACAAAAGAAGAACAAGTTCAGGCAAGACACCAAGCAGAAATGGGTATCTTACATTACGGGGCAGTTTTAAAGAAAAAGGTTAAGAATTCATCTGCATCCATTCTAAGCTGCAGTGATATTGATAAGCTACTGGGTTCCACTAAAAAAATTATTGAGAGTAACTATATAGTGGAACCTTTAAATATCGCGGGTACTTCTTGTGTGCCAATAGAAAATGGTAAGCGATTAGAAATAAAAATTAAAAGTAGGGGCATTGTAAATGGGAATACTGAAAAACAAATAGAAGCAACTTTTTATGCTGCGAATGAAGGTGCTATAGCCACCACACCACCAATTGTAGGTGTGACTGAACCACCTCTTCCAACTAGTCCGGATACGGTTATCATGGATACGCTATCAATGAAAAAAGATACCGAAGTATATGATGGTAATCTAATAGTAAAAAATTTAGTGTTTTTACCTGGTAACGGAAATAATCTTTCTATAAAAAAAGATTTATATATTTCAGGTTTAATAAGTATGCAAAATCATGATTGCATAGCTGCAGGAGGTAACTTTATAGCTTTGAATGACTTTGTTTGGGGACATAGTCATACTGATATACTAGTTAGAAAAGACGCTTATTTACCAAGCGTGATTAGTGGATGGAAGAAGGACCACACTAACTTATACGTCTTCGGTAATGTATTTTTACCACAGACATATACATATAACATTATATCTGGAGATCGGGAACTTTATGTAGGTGGAAAAGTGTATCAATTAAAAATGGGAAAAGATGGTATAAAGAAATACGTTGAAATCACAAATCCTTTTAAAAGCCTTGGGGATGAAAGTATGGACGCAGCTGACAACTTAACTTGTGCAATTCCTGCCGCTCCAACAATACCCGGTACACCTAAATGGGTTCTACTAGACGAAAAAATTATTGATTATCAGTAAATCTATACATGAAAATTGTTCATAAGTACTAAGAACTTTTAAAGTGAAAAACGAGCAAAGAGAAATTTTCTTTGCTCGTTTCTTTAATTATTTTTATACACAAAAAATTAATATATTAGCTATACAACTATTTATTTTTATTTATGTCCCGAGCCTTCCCGGTATTAGCAAAATACACCTTCATCAAACCCTTCAAATATTCCGGGCTATACTTCAGCAAAATTATTATCGCGGCTTCTACAACCGTTTTCCTAGCACGGCATTCTGGAAACTAGAATAGGATACTTGAATTGATTATAAATAACACCTTGATCTAAATTTCCCGAAGTATTATTTTATCCATCCCACCTCTTTCGCAGCTTAATCTATAAGAATTTCAGCTCAACTATAAATGCTGAAGAAACTATTTTCATACATGATAAAGGGACAGCAACGTTGATTGAAGTTGGCGCTAAGCTAAGAAATTCAAAATAGTCCAATAGTAATGGAAAAAGGGTGGGCCTATGTGGTTCATCCTTTTATTCGTCTAAATAAGTAGGAAAATATAAAAAATTTACTTTTATAGGGTTCTATAGATTTTTTTAATAAAGAACTGTGATAATATTTATCTATTATAATTATGTGGAGGCTTATTATGAAGAAACTATTAAAAGCCGAAAAAGGATTAACTTTGGTGGAAGTTTTAGCATCAACTGTTCTAATCACCTTAATACTGGTATCTTTCATAGCGATATTTGCTCAAGGAGCAAAAACAAATATGGTTTCAGAGAATATAGTAGATAGTACATACCTTGCTCAAACAGAAATGGAATCTATTATTGCACTTTCGAAAGCGCCTCATGAAGATACGCCGAAAGTTGAAATGGACAAAGAATATGGGACGGGTCTTATTTCATCCAACAACGAATGGATCGAATATGAGAAAAACATCCCCAATTCTACAGAGAAGTATTCTATCCGAATAAAAAATACGACATCTACTAGAACAAACGTAATCGTAGAGGTAGTGGACAATGAAAAAAATGTTGTAAGAGCCAAAATGGAAAACGTTGTATTGTGGGAAGAGGACAACCAATGAAAAGAATGCTTGCCCAGCAAAAGGGCATTACGTTAGTTGAACTATTGGCGGTTATGGTAATTGGAGGGATCGTCATGATTTTAATCCTAAGTATATTTTCGAATGGAAATAAAACGTACCAAAACCAAACTGCAAGATCAGAGCAACTTACTGATATGAGGTATGTTGCGAAGGTGATTACAAAAGAAATAAGAATGACTGACAAAGTCTCGATTATGAATGGTGATTTAATCCTTGGAAGTGATGAAAAGCTAGTTTTTTCATTGGAAAATGGGCAAATAAAAAAAGATGAAGAAGTAATTGCTTCTGAGATTGCTGTTTTAGCTTTTCAATTTATTGATAGAACATTAATAATTGAAATAGAAAGTAAGGACGAAAATAATAATAAGCAGCAATTGGGTACTGAAATATACATTAGAGAAGGTGTAGTTATTGAATAAGTTTCTTAAAAACAAGCATTTATTCAAGAGTGAAGGCGGCTATACCCTTCCAATCGTTTTATTGATTTTAGTGGTTTTTTCTATACTTGGAATAAGTTTAATGTCTATATCCATGAATTCCCTAAAGTTGTCAGATAGTGAACGTAAAGACCAAGCTGTTTATTATATCGCAGAAAGTGGAACTACAGTTGTTCTCTCAGACATCAATACTATGGTAGATACTCTCTCAAATTCTTCAGCAACTCTAAGCGAAAACGATTTCTTTATTAAACTGGAACAGGATATGTTAAAAAACAAAGTTATAAATGGTTTTGAGAAGAACAGCGGGGAGACTCCTTTTGCGAAGGTGACTGTAAAACTTATAGAGATAGATGAGGAATTAAAAGAACGTAAATATGAAATTATTTCTAAAGGTGAAATTGGAAAACGAACGCGCACCGTTGGAGGAAGTTTTAGTGTTTCATTTAGTGCTGGTGATCAAATTTCATTACCGCCAAACCTGGGGGTATTTTCGAATGATAAGATATTATTGTCAAATGGCACAATTGAAGGCAACTTAATTCTTAACAAATACAGTTCTAAAGGGATAGAAATTACAGGGAATCCTTCTGTTAAAGGTGCGATTATTGTTCCAGTAGCATCTGGGAATAATGTGTTTAGTGCACCTACGTGGTGGATAAATGAAAACAAGCCTGCAATTTTTAAGGAGCATCAGCTTGCAGAATTTCCTCTGCCTCCATTTCCAGAGTTTCCATCAAACTTTACAGCCTTGCCTAATATGAGCGTAGGCAACCACAAAGTTGTATCAGAAAAAAATATAAACATTACAAGTTATTTAGTTGAAAATCATAAAATCACTTTAGACAAAAATTACGAAATAAATAATATTACGTTTAACAGTAATAGGAAGTTAACTTTTATCGTTAATGAGGATCGCTCAATTGTAGTAAATGATATTAGTGGCAGTGGGCATCTGCATGTCGAAGGAAAAGGAAAACTCACAATATACTTAAAAGAAAATATTCAAATAGATGGAAACTTGAACCCGCAAAACTCCGATAACTTATATATATATGTAGGGCCATCAAAAATTCCGAGTGCTCCTAAAACCATAAAAAGTTCGGATTATGCTCAGTTTAATGCTTCAGTTTATGCCAAAGATGCAAACCTGGAAGTTGTTGGATCAGCCGGGGTAACGGGGCATTTGGTTACAGGTGGACAGTCAGTGAAGTTTAGTGGCGGCACACAGGGTGCGGCTAATGGAACAGTGGTGTTTGCTCCAAATGCGGCAGTCGAACTTACGGGCAGTGGAACGTTAAGAGGGGGAGTCATATCCAAAACCTTTAAGATGGACGGAGGTGCCAAGGTAATAAGCAACAACGTAGATTTAAATGAAAATCCTTTTTGGCAAGTTGGCAGCAGTGAAAAAGGAGAAGCGAGCTTTAATAAGCTATTGATTAAGGAAGTTCAAAACTAACCTTCTATATAAAAAATGGGGCTGTTTCTAAACAGCCCCATTTTTTATATGGAATTTCACCCGCGCCTCTTCCCAGCCAACGCCTTCGCCTTCCCGGTATTCGCAAAATGCACTTTCGTCAAACCTTTCAAATATTCCTCACCATGCTTCAGCAAAATCTTCGCCGCCGCTTCGTCGACGATTTTGCCGGCACCTTTTGGCAAGGTGACGCCGGCTTCTGCACTCATGCGGTCCATTTCTTCAAGAAAGGCGACGCGGGCGATAATGGAAGCGCAGGCGACCGACACGTGCAGACCTTCTGCTTTGGTAGAGAACAGGACGTTCTCACGGATAATTTCCGGTTCTTCTTTGATGTGCTTATAATAGATGCCGCGTTCCGCAAACTGATCAATTAAAATCGCGTCTGGTTTTTCAGGTGCGATAGAAGCTAATACATGTTTGAGTGCCTGGTTATGAAGCAGGGCTTTTATTTTTCCCTGTGACCAGCCCTGGCCTTGCACTTGGTTATACTTGTCGTTTTTCAAAGTCAACACTTTATGGGCGAATGCTCTTCTCAGATCGGGTGCCACTTGGCGCATCCAACTGTCGGTCAGCTGCTTGGAATCTTTGACGCCGAGTTCAAGGGCGAGCGCTACTTTGTCTGCGGGTACGTAGCAGGCAGCGACCGTGATCGGCCCAAAGAAATCCCCCGTGCCGGTTTCGTCGGACCCGAGGACGGAGAGCTTGGCAAAACCGTCGGGCAGTTTGTCGCCTTTGGTGGACACGGTCTTTTCGGCCGTAGACGACGCTGCGCCCCATTTTGCGGCTTCCCGGTCGGCGCCATTTCCCTGGAACATGACTTTTCCGGAGGTGTAGACGGTTACGACAGTGTCCGTCAGCTTGGCACTGAACCGGGCGTAGGGGTTCTTGGTCTGGATTTTGTTTTTCTGGTAATGCGAAATCACTTGGAGAATGCTTTCCTCCGGGAGTTTCAAAACTGTATTTGACATGGATACGTCACCTTTCTTTGATTCACAATCGGCTTGTTTTCATGGTATGATGGTCTATAGAATTCTAAAGGGGGATATTGCATTGTCAGAGCAACATAAAATCCATACGGTCGTTGACATCTATGGCAACACCTATAAAATGGTCGGCACCGAAACTTCCGGCCACATGCGTCTCGTTGCGTCGATCGTCGACAGCAAGATGCGGGAGATCAATGCCTTGAATCCATCGCTGGATCAGGCGAAGCTTGCCGTTTTGACGGCATCAAATGCGGTACATGACTATCTTAAACTGAAAGAGCAAGTTGAACAATTAGAAAATGAATTGAAAAAACTGAAGGGTTGACGTGAATGCTTGATATACTTTTAATCATCTTACTGATCGGTGGCATCATCGTGGGCGCCAAAAGAGGATTTGTTGTCCAACTGATCCATATGATCGGATTTGTTATTGCACTTGTCGTGGCCTATAGCTATTATAAACCTTTGTCTGAATACTTTGTGCTGTGGATTCCTTACCCGGCAGTAAATGAAAATTCCCAGTTTACGCTTGTCGTAGACCAGTTGGATCTGGATCAGACCTTCTATCAATTATTGGCATTTGCCCTTATTTTCTTCGTGGTGAAGTTTGCTTTGCAATTGCTTGCGTCCATGTTCGATTTTTTGAAGTTTTTGCCGGTTCTTGGCTTTTTCAGCAAAATCCTCGGTGCAGCTTTAGGGTTTGTTGAAGCTTACATCCTCCTTTTTGTTTTCATCTATGTGTTTGCGCTGCTTCCGGTGGATGTCGTGCAGAACCAGTTGGAGAATTCAGGGATTGCCCAGTCGATGATTGAGCACACGCCTTATTTCTCTGAGAAAGTAAAAGAATGGTGGTATATTTATATGTAGTAGGAACTTCTCTCTTACGAGGGAAGTTTTTTTAATCGAAACGAGGAGGGCTCTTGGTGAATAAGAAAATCATCATCAGAACGCTTGAAAAAATTGCGTTATACATGGAACTCAAAGGGGAAAACCCGTTTAAAGTATCGGCTTTCCGCAAAGCCGCACAGGCGCTTGAACTGGATCAGCGCAGTCTGGATGAAATCGAAGATGTCACCAAGCTGAAAGGAATCGGCAAGGGGACAGGGGACGTCATTCTCGAGTTGATCAATGACGGCAAGTCTACGGTATTGGAAGAGCTTCAGGAAGAAGTGCCGAAAGGGCTTGTGCCGATGATGAAGCTTCAAGGAATGGGCGGCAAGAAAATCGCCAAGCTGTATAAGGAACTGGGCATCGATTCGATGGAAGCTTTAAAGACGGCTTGTCTGAATGGAGAAATCCAGAAGCTTCCGGGATTCGGTCCGAAATCCGAAGAGAAAATCCTGAAAGAATTGAATGACTTTGAAACCAAGCCAGATCGCCAACCCATCTGGAAAACGGAAGAAACGGTGGCGTTCATCGAAGATGTCTTGATTACGATTGCGGAAGTCACCGAGTTTTCTGTCGCCGGCAGCTTTCGGCGTACGAAAGAAACCAGCAAAGATCTGGACTTCATCATCGCGACAGCTGAACCCGCGCTCGTAAAAGAGCAATTGCTGGCAGCCTTGCCGGTAAAGGAAACGATTGCGTCAGGAGACACAAAAGTGTCAGTGACCGTGGATGTGCTGGAGCCGATCGACGTCGATTTCCGTTTGGTGGCACCCGAAGAATTCGTCACAGCGCTCCACCATTTTACCGGGTCAAAAGACCATAATGTCAAAATGCGTCAGCTGGCGAAATCACAGAACAAGAAAATCTCTGAGTATGGTGTGGAACAGGAAGACGGCACCGTCAAGACTTTTAAATCGGAAACGGATTTTTTCGCGCATTTCGGCCTGCCTTTCATTCCGCCATCGGTGCGTGAAGATGGACGAGAGCTGGACCGTCTTGAAGAGTTGCCGGAACTGGTGGCGATCGAAGACATCAAAGGTGATCTGCATATGCACACCACTTGGTCGGATGGCGCCAATTCATTAAAGGAAATGGTTGAAGCCTGTGTAGCAAAATCCTATCAATTCATGGTCATCACCGACCATTCGCAATATTTGAAGGTCGCAAACGGCCTGACGCCAGAGCGGTTGAAGGAACAGCATGGACTGATCCGCGAAATCAACGGGCAGTATCCGGCAATTGAAGTGCTGTCCGGAACCGAAATGGATATCCTGCCGGACGCCACCTTGGATTTTGACGATGACTTGCTGGAACAGCTGGACTTTGTCATTGCCAGCATCCATTCAAGCTTCCAGCAGCCGCAGGAACAGATCATGGAACGGATTTTGACGGCTATGAAAAATCCGCATGTCCACATGATTGCGCATCCCACTGGACGAATCGTCGGCCAGCGTGACGGCTATAATCCGGATGTCGAGCAGATTTTGGACTGGGCAAAGGAATACGGCAAAATTGTCGAATTGAACGCCAGTCCCTACCGGTTGGATCTTGCAGTACCGTATTTGGTCATGGCGCAGGAAAAAGGTGTGCCCGTCGCAATCAATACGGATGCCCATGCCATCGAAGGCCTCGAAGTCATGGAAACCGGTGTCAAACATGCCCAAAAAGCATGGCTGAAAAAAGATACCGTCGTCAACACATGGTCGCTGGAAAAACTGAAAGCCTTTTTGAATGGATCGAAATAAAGAATGAATAAGTGAACTAATAATTTTTATCAAAGACAGTTCCAATATGGATATTTCACAAACCTTTTTTATATCCCGTTGATCAATTTTTCAAAGACGCTGAGAATAAAAAGTGGAAGGCGGCGACTCCTAGGGGAACAGCTCGAGCTGAAGACCCTGGACTGAGCATAGCGAAGGAAGCGGCTGAAGCTGAGCCCCCGGAAAGCGTCCGCCTGGAGCATTTTATTCGTTTCTTCACTCTTAATTGGGGCAGAGTTATCTTCCGCAATATCATTATCAATTTATCTGAAACGTTAGGAGGTTCTTCAATGATCGCAGAGCGCGCATTAAGAACACTTGAATTTTATAAAATCCGCGATGAAGTGGCACGTTACTGTACTTCATCACTCGGAAAAGCACATGTGGACAAGCTTTTGCCGTCCACCGATATCAATGAAGTCAATCGGCTGCTCGAAGAGATGGACGAAGGCGCCCAAGTATTGCGTGTCAAAAACAATGTGCCGATGGGCGGGATTTTCGATATCCGCCTTCACGCACGACGAGCGCAAATCGGCGGCAGCCTTAGCCCGATGGAATTGATGGAAGTGTCATCGACCATCCGTGCGAGCCGCATCCTGCGCCAATTTTTTGAAACCATCCAAGAAGAAGCCGTGATTCAGATTCCGCATTTCCTGGAGAAAAAAGAATCCATGCCGATCTTGACGGCGCTTGAACATGCCATCAACATCTGTATTGATGATAATGGCGGCGTGTTGGACAGTGCCAGTTCTGAACTGCGTTCTATCCGCCAGCAATTGCGGACACAGGAAAGCCGGGTCCGTGAGCGCCTGGAAAGTCTGGTGCGCGGGAAAAACGCGTCGAAAATGCTGTCGGATTCCATCGTAACGATACGCAATGACCGTTTCGTCATTCCGGTCAAACAGGAGTACCGCAACCATTACGGCGGCATCGTGCATGACCAATCTTCTTCAGGGCAGACCCTGTTCATCGAACCGGATGCAGTGGTGCAGGCAAACAATGAAGTGCGCCGCCTGAAGATGAAGGAAAAAGAAGAAATCGACCGGATTCTGCTCATGTTGTCAGCACAAGTGCAGGAAGTGGCGCATGAACTGTTTGAATTGGTCGAAGTGCTGGGTGAAATCGATTTGATCCTGGCAAAAGCAAAATACGGGGCAGCCCATAGAGGCACAAAGCCGACCATGAATACGGAAGGCTACATCAATTTACGAAAAGCACGTCACCCGTTGATTCCGAAAGACGAAGTGGTGCCGAACGATATCGAATTCGGCGGCGAAATAACAGCTATCGTCATAACCGGACCGAATACAGGCGGGAAAACGGTAACTTTGAAGACTGTCGGATTAGCAACATTGATGGCTCAATCCGGCTTGCCGGTGCCTGCTCTCCACGGCTCTGAACTAGCGGTATTCGATCAGATTTTCGCCGATATCGGAGATGAGCAGTCGATTGAGCAGAGCCTCAGTACTTTTTCTTCCCATATGGTCAATATCGTTGACATCCTGACGAAATTCGATGAAAATTCACTGGTGATTTTCGATGAACTGGGAGCAGGAACAGATCCACAGGAAGGCGCAGCGCTGGCCATTTCGCTATTGGATGAAGTCCATGGCAGAGGCGCGCGCGTCATTGCGACCACGCATTATCCCGAACTGAAAGCATATGGCTATAACCGTCCGGGCGTGGCAAATGCCAGCGTTGAATTTGATGTGGAAACATTGAGCCCGACTTACCGTCTATTGATTGGCGTGCCTGGCCGAAGCAATGCTTTTGAAATCTCTAAACGTCTCGGCTTGCCGGATCATATCATCAATCATGCCAAGAGCTTTACGGGAACTGACAGCAAAGCGGTTGATTCGATGATCGCATCGCTCGAAAAGAGCCGCCGTGAAGCGGAACAGGATGCCGAGCGGACCAAAGAAGTTTTGTCCCAATCAGAGCAGCTGAAAAAAGAGTTGGCCAAGCAGTTGGAAGAATACGAGCAGCAAAAAGAACAGCTGGAAGAAAAAGCGAAGGAAAAAGCGCGCAAAATTGTCGATAAGGCCAGAGCGGAAGCCGAAGCTGTCATCTCGGATCTGCGCAAAATGCAGCTCAACCAAAGCTCTTCCGTAAAAGAGCATGAATTGATCGACGCAAAGAAACGCTTGGAAAATGCTATGCCTGAAAACCGCATCCTGAAAAAAGCGGCCAAAGACAATGTGGACAAACCCTTGAAAGCGAATGATGAAGTCAAAGTGATTTCATTCGGCCAAAAAGGGACCTTGGTCGAGAAAGTCTCCAAAAATGAATGGATTGTTCAAATCGGCATTTTGAAGATGAAATTGCCTGAGTCCGATCTGTCCTATACCAAACCGGAAAAGCAAAAACAAACCCGGACTATGGCGACATTAAAAGACCGTGACAGCCATGTGAAAATGGAACTCGATTTGCGCGGTGAACGCTATGAAGATGCACTTGCACGTGTTGAAAAATACCTTGATGATGCGTTATTATCAAATTACCATCAAGTATCGATCATTCATGGAAAAGGGACAGGGGCATTGCGCCAAGGCGTCCAGCAATATTTGAAAAAACATCCGCGAGTGAAAAATTATCGCTTTGGTGAAGCAGGCGAGGGCGGCTCGGGTGTGACCGTCGCCGAATTACAGTAAGTTTCCGCAGAGGAGCGTAAGAAATGACAGAGACTGGATTTTGGACACACCCGCTGGTGGAGTCAGCCGGCTATTTCAGTGTGGTGGTATTGTGCTTGATCGTTGCCATGGTGATTTTTGAAATGGTGACAAAATATAATAACTGGGAACAAATCAAAAAAGGGAATCTTGCAGTAGCGATGGCGACAGGCGGAAAGATTTTCGGCGTCACCAATATCTTCCGCTTTTCCATTGAGCAGCACAATTCCTTGTTTGAAATGATCGGGTGGGGATTATTCGGTTTTACACTGCTGATTTTCGCCTATATTCTGTTTGAGTTCCTGACACCTAAATTTAAAGTGGATGATGAAATTGAACAGGATAACCGCTCTGTCGGTTTCATTTCAATGACCATCTCTGTCGGTTTGTCGTTTGTCATCGGAGCCAGTATTCAATAGGAGTTGGATGTCGTGGAAAACCTTATTAAGATTCTTTTCGTCTTTTGTGCAATCTTTTTGATTGTGGGAGTCATCTTCCTGTTCATTTTCTAATGGACAGAGCCAGCCTTTGAGCTGGCTTTTTTTGTGGAGAAAATTTATATTCATATTGGCCGGCGCGAAAGGAAATTTCTTGAATTTAAGCACAACAGGATCCAACCTTTAAAATTTATATTCAACTTTTAGAAATAAAGTTTGAAAGCGGTATCATTATTCTTTATAATTAAAAATAGGAATATTCGCACGATTCTAAAAAATATTAGGAGGTCTAAAGAATGACAGAAAAGCCTTGGCTTGCACATTATCCACCGGAAGTTCCGCATACGCTCGAATATCCAAGTATGCCTGTACAGGAATATTTAACAAGGGCTTATGAGAAGTTTCCACAAAAAGTGGCGATTCACTTTATGGGCAAAGAACTTACCTATGAGGAACTCTATCAATCCTCCATGAAGTTCGCCAATTACCTTCAAAAACTGGGCATCAAAAAAGGCGATAGAGTTTCGATCATGCTGCCCAACTGTCCACAGGCAGTCATCAGTTTTTACGGCATCCTTTATGCCGGCGGAGTTGTTGTCATGACCAACCCCTTATATACAGAGCGGGAAATCTCCTATCAGATGAAAGATTCAGGGGCAAAAGCCATTATTGGGCTGGATATTTTATTCCCGAGGATTTCGAAAGTATTAAAGGAAACAGATTTGGAAAATGTCATCGTCACCGGCATCAAGGACTACCTTGCATTTCCAAAAAACCTGGTTTATCCGTTTATCCAGAAAAAGCAATACGGCATGACTGTGAAAGTCGAACACAGAGGCATCAATCATCTGTTCACTGAAATCATGAAGACCGCACAGCCGACTGTTGTCGAAACGCCGTTTGATTTTGAGGAAGACCTGGCTTTGCTGCAATATACAGGAGGTACAACCGGTTCACCGAAAGGCGTTATGCTGACGCATAAGAATATCATTTCAAATGCGACAATGTGTGACAGCTGGCTGTATAAAACCAAAGACGGGGAAGAAACCATCATGGGAATCATCCCGTTATTCCATGTCTATGGCTTGACGACGGTATTGATCTTATCGGTCATGCAAGGAAATAAAATGGTGTTGCTGCCGAAATTCGATCCGGAAACGGCATTGAAGACCATCAACAAGCAAAAGCCCACCCTTTTCCCAGGTGCGCCGACTTTGTATATCGGATTGATGAACCATCCGGATATTGCTAAATATGATTTATCTTCTATTGAAGCATGTTTAAGTGGTTCTGCACCTCTTCCAGCGGAAGTACAGGAGAAATTCGAAAAGCTGACTGGCGGAAAACTGGTGGAAGGCTATGGATTGACTGAAACGTCTCCGGTTACCCATTCGAATCTGGTGTGGGGAGAACGGACGAAAGGCTCGATCGGCTTCCCGTATCCGGATACCGACTGCAAAATCTTCCAGACAGGCACGACAACTCCCGTACCGAACGGCGAGATTGGTGAAATTGCCATCAAAGGCCCGCAAGTGATGAAAGGCTATTGGAATAAACCAGAAGAAACCGCTGCGACGATCGTAGATGGCTGGTTGTTGACTGGAGACCTTGGCTATATGGATGATGAAGGCCATTTCTTTATCGTTGACCGCAAAAAAGACATGATCATCGCAGGCGGTTTCAATATCTATCCACGTGAAATCGAAGAAGTCCTGTATGAACACGAAGCCATTCAGGAATGCGTAGTTGCCGGAATACCAGATCCATATCGCGGGGAAACGGTAAAAGCATACATTGTGCTGAAAGAAGGCTATAATGTTACAGAAGAAGAACTCAATACGCATTGCCGAGAACACTTGGCTTCATTCAAAGTGCCGCGCGTTTATGAATTCCGTAAAGAACTGCCGAAAACAGCAGTTGGGAAAATCCTGCGCCGTTCACTGGTGGACGAAGAGGTCGCTAAGCAGAGCGAAGCAGTTTCATCGTAAATGGATAAAAGCTTGACACTTTAATGAATAAACTATAATATGAAAATATGAATGAATCGCCATTCATATTTTCATATTTTTTTGGGTGGTGACAACATGATAAAAAAAGATAAGCCGAAATATAAACAAATCATCAATGCGGCCGTTATTGTCATCGCTGAAAATGGCTATCATCAGGCCCAGGTCTCGAAAATAGCCAAACAAGCCGGTGTAGCCGACGGAACAATCTATTTGTATTTTAAAAATAAAGAAGACATCCTCATTTCTGTATTTCAGGAAAAGATGGGTATTTTCGTCAGCAAGCTGGAACAGATCATCTCCCGCGACTTGGATGCGTCAACCAAACTGGGGCTGATGATCAAAAGTCATTTCGAGTTATTGGCTAGCGACATCCATCTCGCGATTGTCACGCAACTTGAATTGCGGCAGTCGAATTACGAAATCCGCATGAAGATCAATAACGTGCTGCGGGAATATTTGAATCTGATGGACAAGATTTTGATCAAAGGCATGGAAGATGGAGAATTTGATGCGGAAATGGATATTCGTTTAGCCAGGCAGATGGTATTTGGTACAATGGATGAGACCATTACCACATGGGTAATGAATGATCATAAATACGATCTAGTCGAACTCGCACCACAAGTTCAGCGTCTGCTGCTGAAAGGCATGCAGGCTTAAAGGAAGGGGCTCATTGGATGGAATTTATCAGTTGGAAAAAAGAAGATGGAGTAGCTGTCGCGACGATTAATCGCCCGCCGGCAAATGCACTATCGCGTTCGCTTATTTTGGAAGTCGATGAATTGTTGAACCAAGTGGAAAATGATGAAGAGGTTCGCGTCATCGTCCTGCACGGAGAAGGAAGATTCTTTTCTGCAGGGGCTGACATCAAGGAGTTTACGCAAGTATCTTCAGGAGAAGAATTTTCAAAATTATCAGCGAGTGGCCAGAAAGTTTTTGAACGCGTTGAAACTTTCCATAAGCCAGTCATCGCGGCGATCCACGGAGCGGCTTTAGGCGGCGGATTGGAATTGGCCATGAGTTGCCACATGCGATTTGTCACTGAAAATGCTAAACTGGGATTGCCGGAGCTTCAACTAGGGTTGATTCCTGGATTTGCTGGAACGCAGCGCCTGCCAAGGTATGTAGGAGCAGCAAAAGCGGCAGAGATGCTGTTGACGAGCGATCCGATCTCCGGAACGGAAGCAGCGCAATATGGCTTGGCAAACCGTGCCTATGCAGAAGAAGACCTACTTTCGGAAACGCTTTCAATCGCCCGCAAGATTGCGAAGAAAAGTCCAGTTTCTGTGAAAGTGGCAATCGAGATGCTGCAGTACGCCAAGCCGGCTTCATATTACGAAGGCGTAAATGCTGAAGCACAATCTTTTGGAACCGTTTTTGTTTCAGAAGATGCAAAAGAAGGAATCCAGGCATTCCTGGAAAAGCGTGAAGCACAATTTAAAGGGAAATAATACTCGGGAGGTTTACGTTCATGAACATTTATGTATTGGTAAAACGTACGTTTGACACAGAAGAGAAAATCGTCGTTTCAGGTGGGAAAATCCAGGAAGACGGCGCGGAATTCATCATCAATCCATACGATGAATACGCCATTGAAGAAGCCATCACGGTCCGCGATGCACACGGCGGCGAAGTGACAGTGGTCACAATCGGCAACGAAGAAGCCGAGAAACAGCTGCGCACAGCACTGGCGATGGGCGCTGACAAAGCCGTCTTGATCAATACAGAAGACGATGTTGAAGAAATGGACCAGTTTACTTCTGCGTACATACTGGCTGAATATTTAAAAGATAAAGAAGCTGATTTGATTTTAGCGGGCAACGTCGCCATCGATGGCGGATCTGGACAAGTCGGACCACGTGTGGCTGATTTGCTGGGCATCAACTATGTAACGACCATCACCAGCTTGAGCATCGACGGTGAAACCGTCACCATCACCCGCGATATCGAAGGCGATGCGGAAGAATTGGAAACGTCATTGCCGCTTCTGGTAACCGCTCAGCAGGGCTTGAACGAGCCGCGTTATCCGTCGCTTCCAGGCATCATGAAAGCGAAGAAAAAGCCGCTTGAAGAATTGGAACTGGATGACCTGGATATCGAAGAAGACGATGTCGAAGCGAAAACAGAAACTATCGAAATCTACCTGCCGCCGAAAAAAGCGGCTGGCCGCATTCTGGAAGGCGACATCTCCAATCAGGTAACCGAACTGGTCGGCTTGCTGCGCAACGAAGCGAAGGTTATATAAATAACGAAAAGCGAAGGTGCCCGTTCAGCTCTGACAGGGGTAAGACAATCTGGCGAAGCGGCATGTTTTCGCCGCAAAGCCGGGTTGGCTTATGACCCGAAGAGTTGGGCACTGGAGTCTGGACACCGAAAAGCGGAAGTGCCCGTCCAGCTCTGAAAAGCTTAAAAGCGGGATACTTCCATTAAACTAACGGCAATTAAACATTCCATCTATATTTTCACATCTACTTAGGGGGTAAACGGACCATGGCGAAAAAAGTATTAGTGTTAGGCGAAACGCGCGAAGGTGCTTTGCGTAATGTCTCATTTGAAGCAATTGCAGCGGCTAAGAAAATTTCTGGCGGCGGCGAAGTGGTAGGCGTGTTGATCGGTGACTCGGTGGCTGATTTTGGCGCTGAATTGATTGCATACGGTGCAGACCGTGTGGTAACGGTTGAACATCCGCACTTGAAATCCTATACATCTGACGGCTACGGCCAGGCATTCATGGCAGTCGTTGAACAGGAAAGCCCGGAAGGCATTGTCTTCGGCCATACGGCAGTCGGCAAAGACCTGGCACCGAAAATCGCGTCCAAGCTACAAGCTGGATTGATTTCAGATGTTACGGACATTGAAGGCGAAGGCGATGAGGCCGTTTTCATCCGCCCGATCTTCTCTGGGAAAGCATTCGAAAAAGTGAAGCTGAAAGAAGGCATCGATTTCATCACGGTGCGTTCAAACAATATTGCACCGCTTGAACGGCAGGAACGCTCTGGCGAAGTCACTTCGTTGTCGGTAGATATCACGAACCTTCGCACCATCATCAAAAACGTCGTGCGCAAATCAACAGAAGGCGTCGATCTTTCGGAAGCGAAAGTCATCGTAGCTGGAGGCCGTGGCGTCAAGAGTGCAGACGGATTTGAGCCGTTGCAGGAACTGGCGAATCTTCTTGGAGGAGCTGTTGGGGCATCGCGCGGAGCTTGTGACGCGGATTATTGCGATTACTCGCTTCAAATCGGACAGACAGGCAAAGTGGTGACACCTGACCTGTATATCGCAGCTGGTATTTCCGGTGCGATCCAGCACATGGCCGGCATGTCCAACTCGAAAGTGATCGTCGCGATCAACAAAGATCCGGAAGCGAACATCTTTAAAGTCGCGGATTACGGCATTGTTGGAGACTTGTTCGAAGTCATCCCGATGCTGACGGAAGAATTCAAGAAAGTTATGTAATTTTGAACGGCGGCAGGTCACTAGACCCGCCGCCGTTTTCTGTTTAACACCGCTAGTTGCCGGGTATTGGAAGAGTAGGCAAAAAAATAGCTAGTGTTTTTACCACATGCTATACTCTGTATTATAGTTTGGTTTAATCATAAGGAGGAATTATTAATGGCAATCGTACACGGTACAGATCAGAACTTTTCACAAGAAGTAGCAGAAGGACTCGTTTTAGTAGATTTTTGGGCAACTTGGTGCGGACCATGTAAAATGATCGCTCCAGTACTTGAAGAATTAGACGCTGAAATGAGCGATAAAGTTAAAATCGTAAAAGTTGATGTGGATCAAAACCAGGAAACAGCTGGAAATTACGGCATCATGTCAATTCCGACTTTGCTTTTATTGAAAGACGGAGAGACAGTTGATAAAGTGGTTGGTTTCAGACCGAAAGAAGCTTTAGCTGAATTGGTTGCAAAACACGCATAATTCTTAACCGGGTCCAGTGATGGTACCCGGTTTTTTAATAGGGTGAGATAATAGATGGCTAACGAATTGATTCATCACAAATTGGCAGTATTGCCTGATCAGCCGGGTTGTTATTTGATGAAGGACCGCCAGGAGACCGTTATTTACGTCGGCAAGGCGAAAGTTCTTAAAAATCGTGTGCGTTCCTATTTTACAGGCAGCCATGATGCAAAAACACAGCGCCTGGTCAATGAAATCGAGGATTTCGAGTATATCGTCACGTCTTCGGATAAAGAAGCACTGATTCTTGAATTGAATTTGATCAAGAAATACGATCCCAAATACAACATCATGCTGAAGGATGACAAAAGCTATCCGTATTTGAAGATTACGGGAGAGCGCCATCCCAAGCTGATCACCACCAGACAGGTGAAAAAGGACAAAGGGAAATATTTTGGGCCGTATCCGAATGCTTATGCGGCAGCTGAGACGAAAAAACTGCTGGACCGTCTGTATCCATTACGGAAATGCCATACCATGCCGGACCGTGTCTGCCTTTATTACCACTTAGGGCAATGCCTGGCACCTTGCGTCAAACCTGTTGAAAAAGAGACCTATCAGGAAATGATCGACGGCATCACCAAATTTCTCAATGGCGGGTTCCGTGAAGTGAAGCAGCAATTGGTCGAAAAGATGTCTGAAGCGTCAGAGAACCTGGAATTTGAGCGTGCTATGGAATACCGCGACCAAATTAACATGATCGAAACCGTCATGGAAAAACAGAAGATGGCGATGAACGACTTCACCAATCGCGATGTATTTGCCTATGCAGTCGATAAAGGCTGGATGTGCGTCCAGGTCTTTTTTGTGCGTCAAGGGAAATTGATTGAACGCGACGTCTCGCTGTTTCCGCTTTACCGGGATCCGGAAGAAGAGTTTTTGACTTATCTGGGCCAGTTTTATGAAAAGGCGAATCATGTCAAACCCAGTGAGATCCTCTTGCCGGAAGCGGACGATCCGGAAATGCTGAAGGAATGGCTCGGCGTTCGGGTACTCGTTCCACAGCGCGGAAAGAAAAAGGATTTGGTGGCGTTGGCCAAAAAAAACGCGGAGATCGCCATCAAGGAGAAGTTCCAGCTGCTGGAGCGCCAGGAAGAACGGACAGTCGGCGCCTGTATAGATCTGGGAGAAGCGATGAACATCGAAACGCCTTTGCGCATCGAGGCCTTCGATAACTCGCATATCCAGGGAGCCGATGCGGTTTCTGCGATGATTACATTCATTGACGGCAAGCCGTCCAAAAAGGATTACCGGAAATATAAAACACGCAACGCTTCCAAACCGGATGATTATGCGGCAATGCGTGAAGTTATCCGCCGGCGTTATTCGCGTGTCTTGAAAGATGGCCTGCCTTTGCCGGATTTAATCGTTATTGATGGCGGCAAAGGGCAGATGGAGTCGGCGCGTGAAATTCTGGAGGATGAACTTGGTTTGTCGATTCCGATTGCAGGACTGGCAAAAGATGCCAAGCACCAGACCTCTCAATTGCTGTACGGTTCACCTGCTGAAATTGTGCCGCTCAAGCGGACCAGTGAAGCCTTTTACCTGATGCAGCGGATTCAAGATGAGGTCCACCGGTTTGTCATCACCTTCCACCGCCAGCTGCGCGGCAAGAATTCAATTCAGTCGGCACTTGATGGCCTTGAAGGAGTGGGGCCGAAACGCAAACAGCAGCTGCTGAAGCATTTTGGGTCGGTCAAGAAACTCAAAGAAGCATCTGTTGAAGACATCAAACAGGCAGGAATGCCGGAAGCGCTGGCACTGTCCATCAATCAGCATTTTGCAGAGGACACATTGCCAAGCGAATCATAACATGTTAACGTAAGAGAATAATTGAATCACTTGTAAAAGTGATGATAGAGGCGCGGACGTCAATAGTAAGCATTCGGAGATTTGCAGAATCTGAGATGAATGGTGAAAGGGGCGGTCGCCGAAGTGTGCGTGTAACTGCTGTTGCGCATGCTGGTTCTGCATTTAAGAAGTGCAGAGCTGTCAGAGTCAATCTCTGGAGGGCTATCTCACATGGACGTTTTTCGTACATGATGAAAGAGGTAGTTTGCCGCGGTTGCGGTGAGCTGCCTTTTTTTGTGCCTGGTTTTGCTGCCAGCCATATTGAGGGCCACATACTAAATGTGGGAGTGGATGAAATGGAAACGATCGTCATGAAATTTGGAGGAACGTCTGTTGCAACACCTGAAAAAATCATCGGAGTGGCGGAGCGGGCCATCCGTGAAAAGGAAAAAGGCAAACGGGTGGTCATCGTCGTTTCAGCCATGGGAAAAACGACCGATACACTGCTTGGGCTGGCGGGGGAGATTTCTTCTGAACCGCCAAAGCGGGAAATGGACATGCTGCTGGCTACCGGTGAGCAGATCACCATTTCGCTGCTGGCGATGGCTTTCAAAAAGCTGGGCCATGAAGCCTTATCTTTCACTGGCTGGCAGGCGGGAATCGAGACAGAGTCCGTGCCGCGCAATGCACGCATTGAACAGATTCATACGGAACGCCTTGAACGTGTACTGGAAAACGGCTATTTCTGTGTAGTAGCCGGCTTCCAGGGAGTTGATAGGATCGGCAACATCACCACACTCGGCCGCGGCGGTTCTGATACGACCGCTGTCGCGCTTGCTGCTGCCTTGAAAGCAGAGAAATGTGAAATCTATACAGATGTCAACGGTGTCTATACATCCGATCCGCGCTATGTAACTGGTGCACGCAAGCTGGAACAGATTTCCTACGATGAAATGCTGGAGCTTGCCAATCTCGGGGCGGGTGTCCTGCATCCGCGTGCAGTTGAGTTCGCGAAAAACAATAATGTACCATTATCCGTCAGAGCAAGTTATTCAGACGAGCCTGGCACCATCATACAAGAGGTGATCACTGTGGAGAAAAACTTAATCGTCAGAGGCGTTGCCTTTGAACCTGGAATCGCGCGTGTAACTGTAACCTACAAAAAGCCGTTTAATGGATCGCTTGCCAATATCTTCACGAAGCTTGCCGAAAATCAAATTGATGTGGACATAATCGTCCAAAGCATCAGTGATGAGTTTCCGCCATCCGTGTCATTTTCCATCTCTCAGGAAAGCCTGGAAGAAACACGCCGTGTCCTGACAGAATCAAAAGATGAAATTGGCTTCCTGTCGTTCAATGCCGAGATTGATTTGTCGAAAGTATCGATTGTGGGATCAGGCATGGTGTCCAATCCGGGCGTAGCTGCGCGGATGTTCGATATTTTAAGAAGCCAGGATATTCCGGTGAAAATGGTCAGTACATCTGAAATCAAAATTTCGGTGGTGGTGCCGGAATCGGATATGAAAAAATCGGCGAATGCTTTACATGAAGCCTATGGATTGTCTGAAGTCCACTCTTCTTAAGAAAAGGGCATTTCAGCAACCAGAAATCAAGCCCTAGAACAAAGTAAGTGACAAAATTCACAAAACGTTCAAATTCTCAATGGCGATATTGAGATAATGCTGATATCAGTGCAATAGAGTGAATTCGAAAGAAAAAGCGATTCTCAATTAGAGAATCGCTTTTTAGCATAATTCCATTAAAACGGTTACATTCTGACTTATCTTGTTGCAGGGAGGACGGCTTTCACGTACAAAACGCTTGATAACTATCTGTTTAAAAGAGCTTCGTTGCCTTGACGCTCCTATAGGGGGGGAGTACAATAAATATGTCATATTATTGTATCATGATGGTGTGCGGCTTCAGGTGCTTTCGTAATATCGTTAGCTTTGAACGCTGCCAATTAATGTTTTGAGGGGGGTAAAATTTTTGGATAACAATCGCGAATTTTTAATGCGCAGGCTGCACTCATTGTTGGGGATTATACCTATCGGTTTATTCTTAACACAGCACTTAATCGTCAACCATTTTGCTACACAAGGAGTAGAAGCATTCAATAATGCATCTCACTTCATGGCAAGTCTTCCATTCGTTATTTTCCTGGAGATATTTGTCATTTATTTACCGATCTTGTATCACGCGTTCTATGGCCTATACATAGCGTTTACTGCGAAGAACAATCCTGGGCATTATAGCTATATGCGCAATATTTTGTTTGTTGCACAGCGCTATACAGGGGTCTTCCTGGTAGTCTTCATCGCTTGGCACGTTTTTGAAACAAGATTCCAAGTCGCTATTGGAGCAGCTGCTGAAGCTGATTTCAGTATGATGGAAAACATTTTGAGCAATCCATGGATGTTGGCATTCTACATTCTGGGTGTATTAGCCGCAACTTTCCACTTAGCAAATGGACTTTGGTCTTTCCTTGTTACTTGGGGAATTACACAATCCGAAACAGCACAGCGATACACAACTTATTTCACGCTTCTAGTATTTATTGTATTATCGGTTATTGGTATCAGAGCATTGTTTGCATTCGTTTAAGAATGTTTCAATCATTGGTGAACTAAAAGAGGAGTGAATACTAACATGGCGAAGGGCAAAATTACGATCGTCGGTGGCGGCCTTGCTGGCTTGATGGCATCCATTAAAGTTGCAGAAGCAGGTTCTCCCGTCGATTTATTTTCAATCGTTCCAGTTAAACGGTCCCACTCAGTATGTGCACAAGGCGGGATCAACGGAGCGGTCAATACAAAAGGTGAAGGGGATTCTCCGGATATCCACTTTGATGATACTGTTTACGGCGGAGACTTTCTTGCGAATCAGCGTCCCGTAAAAGCAATGGCGGATGCAGCACCTGGGATTATCCGTATGTTCGACCGTATGGGCGTTATGTTCAACCGTACACCGGAAGGCCTTTTGGATTTCCGTCGTTTTGGTGGGACTATGTACCATAGAACAGCGTTTGCCGGTGCTACAACTGGCCAGCAATTGCTGTACGCATTGGACGAGCAGGTTCGCCGCTACGAAGTGAGCGGACTGATCACGAAATATGAAGGCTGGGAATTCCTTGGTCTTGTTCTCGACGAGCAGGGTGTAGCTAAAGGAATTACAGCTCAAAATATGACGACTATGGAAATCAAATCGTTCCGTGCGGATGCTGTTATTATGGCAACCGGCGGACCGGGGATCATTTTCGGGAAATCGACGAACTCTGTCATCAACACAGGTTCAGCGGCTTCCATCGTCTATCAACAGGGTGCATACTACGCGAACGGTGAGTTTATCCAAATTCACCCGACAGCAATTCCAGGAGACGATAAACTGCGCTTAATGTCAGAATCGGCTCGTGGAGAAGGCGGACGTATTTGGACTTACAAAGACGGTAAGCCTTGGTATTTCCTTGAAGAAAAATATCCTGCATACGGCAACCTGGTTCCACGTGATATCGCAACACGTGAAATCTTTGATGTCTGCGTTAACCAAAAGCTCGGCATTAACGGCGAGAACATGGTTTACTTGGACCTTTCACACAAAGATCCAAAAGAGCTTGATATTAAACTCGGCGGAATCATCGAGATCTACGAGAAATTCACAGGTGATGACCCTCGTAAAGTACCGATGAAAATCTTCCCGGCTGTCCATTATTCAATGGGTGGATTATGGGTCGATGACCACCAGATGACAAGCATCCCTGGCGTTTTGGCAGCGGGTGAATGTGATTATTCTCAACACGGTGGTAACCGTCTGGGCGCAAACTCATTGCTTTCAGCGATTTATGGCGGTATGGTCGCAGGACCGAACGCTATTGAATATGTCAACGCCCTTGGTGTGTTGGCGGAAGATCTTCCTTCAGCTATCTATGATAAGCATGAAGCGGAAGAGCAACGTAAATGGGAAGAGATTTTGGCATTGGACGGCACCGAAAACGCTTACGTTCTGCATAAGGAACTTGGCGAATGGATGACGGACAATGTAACAGTGGTGCGCTATAATGATCGTTTGCAGAAGACGGATGAAAAAATCCAGGAACTGCTTGAACGTTTCAACCATATCAGCATCACCGATACGCAGCTATGGAGCAACCAAGGCGCAATGTTCACACGCCAGTTGCGAAATATGCTACATTTAGCACGGGTGATCACAATCGGGGCGCTTAACCGCAACGAAAGCCGCGGCGCGCATTACAAACCGGATTTCCCGGAACGTAATGATGAGGAATACCTGAAAACAACGATGGCTAAATTCAATGGCTTTGATGCACCTATCTTCCACTATGAAGAAGTCGATACATCGTTGATTCCGCCGCGTAAACGTGATTATTCAGCAAAAGCATAATATTGAAGGGAGCTAATTTACCATGGGTGAAGCAGCAAAAACGGTACTATTTGAAATCGAACGCAGAAACTCTACGGATGAAGATTCGTATTGGGAAAAGTTCGAATTGCCATATAAGATGAACATGAATGTCATTTCGGCATTGATGGAAATTCGTCGTAACCCTGTCAACATGGAAGGGAAAAAAACCACTCCTGTAAACTGGGACATGAACTGTCTGGAAGAGGTTTGTGGCGCATGTTCAATGGTCATCAATGGCAAAGCACGTCAATCGTGTACTGCTCTCATCGACCAGTTGGAACAGCCGATCCGTCTTCAGCCGATGAAAACATTCCCTGTTGTCCGTGACCTTGTCATTGACCGCAGCCGCATGTTCGACTCGTTGAAGAAAGTTAAAGCATGGGTGCCTATCGATGGTACGCATGACCTTGGAGATGGACCACGTATGCCTGAACGCAAGCGCCAATGGGCTTACGAACTATCTAAATGCATGACGTGCGGCGTATGTCTTGAAGCATGCCCGAACGTCAACGATAAATCCGATTTCATCGGAGCTGCACCACTTTCACAAGTTCGTTTGATGAATGCTCATCCAACGGGTGCCATGAACCGCGATGCACGTTTGAACGCAATTATGGGTGAAGGCGGATTAGCAGGATGCGGTAACTCTCAAAACTGTGTAGAATCTTGTCCAAAAGGCATTCCTTTGACAACTTCAATCGCAGCGTTGAACCGCGACACCACTGTTCAAATGTTCCGTAACTTCTTCGGAAGCGACAGAATGGTTGACTAGTATTTAATGGAAACCCCGCTGCGGCGGGGTTTTTAATTTGCCGTTTTTAGAAAATGACTGCTCTTTACTGTAGTTTTTGATATACTAAGAAAATGAAATAGATAACTAGAGTTTGACTAATGTAAGCTGTGCAAAAGAAGACATCGTTTATAGAGTCATGTTGCTGTTTGTTGGAAATACACAGAAAATCTCAAAGTTGCAGCACTCTTAGCGCTGGCACGTCCAGGTGTTGGGGAAACTGGGGAGACAGGCATTTTGCGAAAGCTTTGCCTCAAGCGGCGGAAAAACTGGGAGAAAGAAGTTTTTAACATTTAAAGTTTAGCGGAGGTTTTCCTATGAAAGCGAGTTATATTGGAAATTTTGAAGAATGGAAGCAGGAATTTATTTTTTCAGCTCCGGTTCATGTCCGTTTTTCTGAAACCGATATGTTCGGGCATGTCAATAATACGGTGCCGATCGCTTATTTTGAATTTGCGCGGATTGAATTCATGAAGGAAATGGGCTTGATGCGGCGTTGGCTTGAAGAAGGCAACGAGTTGTTTCCGGTCGTAGCTGATATGCAGGTGGATTTTGTCCAGCAGGTCTTTTTTGATGAAAAACTGGACGTCTATGTCAAGATTGCGCGTGTTGGCACTTCTTCGGTTGATGTCCATTACTGGACGGTCAATGAAAAAGGCGAGACCTGCTTTACCGGACGAGGGACGATTGTCCAGATTTCAAAGCAGACAGGCAAGGGATATCCCTGGACAGCGCAGGATATTGAAATGCTCCGGGCAGAGCAATTGGCTGCCGCGAAAAAATAAGCGAGTTCTTGCTATATCAATAAAAAACCTTCACTATAAGAATAAGATAGGTTTTTCGAGGAGTGATAACTAATAATGAATGATGACAAGCAAGGCATCAGCCATGATTTAGAACGTATAGCCTTTATGGAAAAGGAACTGCGGTATATTTCGGGGATCATCAAGCAAAAAGGCCGGGAAATTTTAAATTCCTATACGATTACGCCGCCTCAATTCGTTGCACTGCAATGGCTGTTTGAACATGGAGACATGACCATCGGCGATCTGTCGAATAAAATGTTTCTGGCATTCAGCACCACAACTGATTTGGTTGACCGCATGGAGAAAAATGAGCTGGTTGTCCGTATTCGTGAAGAGCAGGATCGGCGCGTCGTCCGGATTAAATTATTAAAAGAAGGCGAACGGGTTATTGAAGAAGTGATTCAGAAGCGCCAGGAATACTTAACGACTGTATTAGCGGATTTCACGTTAGAAGAAGCGGCACAATTTGCTGCTTTGCTTGAAAAAATGCACAAAAACATGAAATAGGATAGAGGCGATGACGTTGAATGCGCCAATCGGAGTAATTGATTCAGGAGTCGGTGGACTTACCGTCGCAAAAGAAATAATGAAACTATTGCCGAATGAGCAGATTTATTATATCGGTGATAATGCCAGATGCCCTTATGGACCACGTCCGCTTTCAGAAGTGCGTACATACACTTGGCAAATGGCCAATGCATTGATGAAAAAGAATATTAAAATGCTGGTCATCGCCTGCAATACCGCAACTGCTGCAGCGCTTTACTCTCTGCAGAGAAATCTGCCGATCCCAGTGATCGGGGTTATTTTCCCTGGGGCACGCGCCGCAATCAAATCTTCAACGACGAAAAAAATTGCCGTTTTAGGTACATTGGGTACAGTGGAGAGCGGGGCTTATGAAAAAGCAATCTTGTCACTGGTTTCATCATCGCATGTCGTGCAGCTGGCTTGTCCGCGCTTTGTCCCATTGGTTGAAAGTGATGAATACGAAGGCGAGTTCGCTCAGCGGATTGTTCAGGATACCCTCGCGGTGATTGCCCATGAGGATTTCGATACGGCGATTCTGGGCTGTACGCATTATCCATTGCTGCAAGGCTTTATTGAAGAAACGCTTGGCGACACGGTGCATGTGCTGTCGTCAGCCGAAGAAACGGCAAAGGACGTCGAGCTTTACTTAAGTTATAAAAAACAATTTGCAGAATGGAGCCAGCCGCCGGTGCATCATTTCTATACATCGGGGTCTACGCAGATTTTTGGCTCCATCATCCACAAATGGTTGGGGATCGATGAACCGATCATACATTCGATTCGATTTCCAAAAACCTGAGGGCCCACAGCCCTCAGGTTTTTGTCGTTATCGCCGAAATATGGTAAGCTATTTGAGCATATACAAGGAGGATATTTTATGACACGCATAGATAATAGACAAACAAACGAACTGCGTCCTGTATCAGTGGACGTCGACTATTTGATTCATCCGGAAGGCTCAGTATTGATCACGGTAGGCCAAACGAAAGTCATCTGTACCGCAACTATTGAAGATAAAGTTCCAGGATTCCTTAGAGGCCAGGGCAAGGGCTGGATCACAGCAGAATATTCCATGCTGCCGCGTGCCACCAACAGCCGGAACCGCCGCGAAGCATCTGCCGGAAAAATCGGGGGACGCACAATGGAGATCCAACGCTTGATCGGCCGCGCATTGCGAGCTGTGGTTGACCTGGAGAAGCTCGGTGAACGCACGTTATGGATCGACTGCGACGTTATCCAGGCAGACGGTGGAACGCGCACAGCGTCGATTACAGGCGCATTTATCGCGATGACGATGGCGATCAGCAAATTGGAGTTGCCGGCATTTCCGGTAACGGATTTTCTTGCAGCAACAAGCGTCGGTGTAACTGCTGAAAACGGATCGATCCTTGATTTGAACTATGTTGAGGATTCGACTGCGGAAGTGGATATGAACTTAGTCATGACCGGTGCAGGCCATTTTGTGGAACTGCAGGGAACAGGTGAGGAATCTACGTTCACTCGCGCTCAGCTTAACGAATTGATGGATCTTGGAGAAGCTGGAATCAGCCAACTGATTGACATGCAGCGCGATGCGTTGGGGGATATCGCTGTACGCATAGGTGAAAAGGTGCCTGCAACACTATGAAAAAAATTGTAATTGCAACTCAAAACAAAGGCAAAGCCAAAGATTTCGAAACCCTGCTGGCGCCTCTAGGCTATAAAGTGCTGACCCTGCTTGACGTGGCACAGGACATGGACGTGGAAGAAACCGGTGTGACGTTTGAAGAAAACGCCATCCTGAAAGCTGAGGCGGTATCAAAAGCACTCGGCATTCCGGTCATCTCGGATGACAGCGGACTGGAAATTGATGCCTTGAACGGCGAACCGGGCGTCTATTCAGCGCGCTACGCTGGTGCCGCTAAGAGCGATAGTGCAAATATCGATAAAGTGCTTGAGAAATTGGCCGGCGTGCCTGACAGCGAACGTACAGCGCGTTTCCGCTGTGTGCTGGCAGTGGCAGCTCCAGGACAGAAGACCGAAACTTTTTCCGGCTCATGCGAAGGAGCGATTCTTCATGAGCGCCGGGGCGATAATGGTTTTGGCTACGATCCTGTTTTCTATGTGCCTGCAAAGGACAAAGCAATGGCCGAACTCCAGCCCCATGAAAAAGCGGCAATCTCCCATCGCGGCAATGCTTTGCGCCAGTTGAAGGAAAGCATGCCTGAATGGCTGAACAAGCAGAACTAAACTCCTTGAAATTAATTTTAATGTTTTTTTAAAATAGCATTGACTTTTCTTCAAATCATTTCTATAATTAAAATTGTCTTTCAAAAGAAAAGCAAAGCCGTCCGCAACAGCTGGCGCCACCGTCTGGACTCTAAGAAAGCTTTGGTCTCAGTAGCTCAGCTGGATAGAGCAACGCCCTTCTAAGGCGTCGGTCGGGGGTTCGAATCCCTCCTGGGACATTATAGGAATGATTAGAGTATTATAGAGAATGGAAAAAATGGTTGAAAGCGTTGATATATAACGTTTTCAACCGTTTTTTATTTTTGTGTTTGTTGCTGATTAGTGTAGTCTGGAGAAAGTTTTACACACGTTTTACACATTAACTGATTCTCGTGCTGGCGAATACATCTTTGGAGAGCGCTTTATCTTTCTCTCTCTCAGCTTTTTGATGATATAGGAATAAATCTCTGTAGGATCTGCGGGTTTGCGTGTCAGACATATACAAGACTCAAACACCAGAGTATAGAAGTATGCTGGTGTGGTTGTGTCGAAGATCGTGAGCTGTAATGATATTGGTTTGGAAGTCAGTCACTATACCACTCAGGGCTTTGCTTATGATGAAATTTGTCAAGATGCCAAACTTAAAGTGTGGGTGACAGTGCGCAGGCATTTTCTTGAACAAAGACTCGGACGCATCCATAACTTTCTTATCCATGTCAATCGTCCGACCTGATTCGCCATTCCCCCTATTAACTACTGAATGCACTCTTTCGATTGTTTAGTATTTCTAGGCAGAAAATGAGGTGGACGCATGATGATCATTACAGATTTAGCGAGTGAGACGCAATTAGTAAGTGGCGCAACTAAATTTTGGGTGATTAAGTTAATTATGATGATATAAGATTAAACTCTGCTGTTTAGGTTAGGTTGCGTAAACGGGAAAGATAAAATAAATCAACTTAGGAGACTTTTAATGATACAGGGAAAACTGGTTTCTAATAATTCAAAAATACTTATTATAATTTTCCAAAGTGCGGGAAGAATAACTGATGAAATGTTCGAGGGGATAAAGGAAGGCCGAATCAATGAAAATGAAATTGAAGAAGCTCATAAAAACTATACATGGCATAAATTTAGCGAAAAAACTTACGCCGATTATCTGTTTATTGAAGATTATTTTTCTCAAAGCTACGGATGGTATATGGTTGACGCTGGCAAAAGTATAATCGATGATTTTAATGCAGAATTAGAAAATTTCATCAAATCCAAAGGTTACACTTCAGTAACCAGTTTTGGAAGCAGCAAAGGCGGAACAGGAGCCCTGCTCTACGGCTTAATGAACCCGAAGATTGACAATGTTTATGCATTGGTCCCACAAGTTCATGCGGTTACCTATATCGAAAAACATTACGCTCCGTTTAAGTCCCTATTCTTTCCAGATAATGATAAAGAAGTTGAAACATATTTCAACGAAATCTTTTTTAATGAATCCATCTATAAAGAAGAAAACTATTCAAATACCAATATCTATCTTTATACAGGTATTGGCGATGAGCAATACAAAGAAACGCTGCAATTAAATCAGTTTTTATCCAAAAAAGTAAAGAATAACAACATAATCATTAATTCAAGTTCGAAATCACATACCCCAATCGTTATGGATAACATCCCTTTTATCCGTTCGGGACTGAAATTAATTGCCAATCGCGCTCCAATGGAAGGTCCTAGGTTGTCGAACATTAGAGAAGATATATTGTTGCTTCGGGATAAATAAGTTAAATACATTCAAACCTTCGAAAAAGTTAAATGCAATGCTATTATGCAAGAGAGATCAGTGGACACTCTTTTTACTTTGAGTATAAAATATGAGTCTATCTACTCTTCGGAATTCAAAGAACCTTTCAACAAAGGTTACGGTTCTATTTCCCGTATTCTAAACGCTGTACCGAAACTACCTTCTAATCGTATGAATTGAAGCTTAAATCTCATTTTATTAAACCTCTATAATTAAACTTTTAATAAAGATATTTAGATTTTAAACACTCTTATTGATATAAGAGTGTTTTCTTATATTTAATATTCATCAGTTTGAAATAGAGAGAAATGATAAAACCAAAAATATACAGTACTTAGAAATGGAAACCAAAGGTACAGCAACTAACCTCCTAATCTCGCGCCGCCCTCACCAATTCACTAAATCCCGAAACCAATCCTCCCCCAATACGTACTATAACTAAGGAGGCGTTTCTATGCCGACATGTAAAAACTGCGGAACCCAATGGAACTGGAAAGAATCGATGAAGGCGTCGTGGAAGTTCAGCGGAGCTATGCGCTGCCCGCAATGCCAAAGTGATCAATACGCAACTCCAAAATCCCGGCAGCGCATGACGCTCATCACCTGGCTGGTTTTATTGCCATTGCCGTTTACTGCATTATTCGATGTGCCGCTGCTGTATACGACTTCTATAATAATAGTGCTCTTTGCGATAGGGTTGTCCCTAATTCCAAAAGCAATGGAGCTGAGCAATGAGCATGAACCTATGTGGTAGGTGAACAGATGTTATTCCCGCAATAAGGTTTTTAGTTGAGGTGAATAGGGAATATGTTATGATTATCAGATACAAAAGAGGTGGTAGGATGCGAAAGAAATACCGGGATTTGAAACGCATGGGGAATGTAATTGTCTTTCCGACCACAGTGAATCGTCTGCTGGCAGAAGGAATGACGTTTCTGAAAGAAGAAAAATATGAGGACGCGCGGGATAACCTGTATCAGGTGCTGTCTTATGAACCTGAAAACGCGGCTGCTTTAGGCGGCTATACTTATTGTTTGTACGAGCTTGGGGAATTTGAAGAAGCCCTGGAAGTATGCAGGGAGTTATTGAAGGTCGGTCCGATCCACTACTTGGAGACGATGGAGCTATACATAAGCATTTTAATGCAAGTCCGTGAATTTGAAGAAGCGGAAAAGATGATTGAGGTATTAATAGAAGAAAAAGTGTTGCCGGAAGAACGGCTTGAACAGTTTCAGCAATTGCGGGATTTGAACGAGCGCATCGCAGCGAATGCGGCTACTGAGAAAGTGGATGCCTCAATCTATGCGCTTGATAGATTTTTGGCGCTGCACCCTGCTGAACAAGAGCAGCTGATTCTGGATTTGCCGACTACTTCCTATCAGGCCCTGAAAAAAAAGCTGTTGGCGATCATTGAGCATCCGGAAGCTGATCTGTTGACGAAGACATACATATTATTCATGCTGTTCCAGGAAAAGATTGAAGCGGAAGTAAAGGTTCAAAAATTCCATTACCATGGCACATTCCATATCAGTGAACTTCCTGATCCCGTCAACAATGGCCGCATCCGGAAGATAAAGGCCATTTTGGAAGAACAGCTGGCGAAAGATCCGACGCGGCTTGAACTGGTGAAGGAATTATTCGAACGCCATATTTACTTATTGTATCCATTCATTTGGGATGATTATCAGGAAACGGAAATAGCGCAGGGGTATATGGATTATACAGAAGGCCTGTTCAGTGGATTGACTTCGTTTAATGAAGATGAAAAGCTGCTGGAGCTGATCCAACAGGCTGAATTATGGTTTGAAATGCGCAATGGGTAGAAATAGTTGAACCTGTCGACATGTGTGCTATAATATTGAAGTTGTCAAAATTCGTATAAAACGTAAAATGACTTTGTAGAAAATGTTTGGAGGGCTTATAATATGTCAGCAAAATGGGAAAAACAAGAAGGTAACACAGGAGTTCTAACTATCGAAGTTCCTGCAGAAGAAGTAAACGCCGGTCTTGATAAAGCGTTTAAGAAAGTTGTTAAAGAAATCAACGTACCAGGCTTCCGCAAAGGGAAAATGCCTCGTCAAATGTTCGAAAAACGTTTCGGCGTCGAATCACTTTACCAAGACGCTTTAGATTTCATCCTGCCTGACGCTTACGCGAATGCAGTTGAAGAAGCAGGGATCAACCCAGTTGACCGCCCTGAAATCGATGTTGAAACACTTGAAAAAGACCAGCCGCTTGTATTTACAGCTAAAGTGATTGTAAAACCTGAAGTCCAGCTTGGCGAATACAAAGGCCTTGAAGCGTCAAAACCTGATACTGAGGTATCTGATGAAGATATCGAAAACCAGTTGAAAGAGCAGCAGGAGCGTTTGGCTGAGTTGACTGTTAAAGAAGACGAAGCAATCGTTGAAGGCGATACAGCTATTATCGATTTCGAAGGATTCGTAGATGGAGAAGCATTTGAAGGCGGACAAGGCAGTGACTACTCTCTTGAAATCGGTTCAAACTCATTTATCCCAGGATTCGAAGAACAATTGGTTGGCGTAAAAACTGGAGAAGAAAAAGACGTTGAAGTCACTTTCCCAGAAGAATACCACGCTGCTGAACTTGCAGGAAAAGCTGCAACGTTCAAAGTGAAAGTAAGCGAAGTTAAAGGCAAGGAACTTCCAGAGTTGAACGACGAGTTGGCTAAAGAAATCGACCCTGAAGTTGAAAGCCTGGAAGCTCTTCGCACGAAAATGAAAGACAGCCTGATTGCTGAGAAGAAATCTGCTGCTGATGCTACACTTCGTGACGAATTGGTTCAAAAAGCTGCTGAAAACGCAACAATCGACATTCCTCATGCAATGATCCATTCAGAAATGGACCGTATGATGAGCGATTTCGAACAGCGTTTGACTCAACAGGGGATGAACCTTGAATTGTACTTCCAGTTCTCTGGACAGGACGAAGCTGCACTTCGTGAGCAAATGCACGGTGATGCTGAAACACGCGTACGCGTTTCATTGACACTTGAAGCAATTGCTGAAGCTGAAAACATGCAAGTGACTTCAGAAGACATCAACAAAGAGCTTGAAAAGATGGCTGGACAGTTCAACATGGACATGGACCAGATCAAAACAGCTCTAGGTGGAACTGAAATGCTTGAAAATGATATCCGCATGCAGAACACAGTTGAGTTCCTAGTGGACAACGCTAAAATCTCTGAATAACACATAAGCAATATATAAGAACAAGGCGAAACAAGGTGCGGAAACGCACCTTGTTTTCCACTACATAGAACATGGATTTTCTACGTGCTTTGCCGAAGAATTGACGGTGAATCTAATTAGTTGCTACAATTACGATAATCTTGTAAGATAATGGCTTGAATAGGGGTGAATACATTGTTCAAATTCAATGACGAGAAAGAGCATTTAAAATGTTCATTTTGTGGCAAACCACAAGAGCAGGTTCGTAAACTGGTTGCAGGACCGGGTGTGTATATTTGTGACGAATGTATTGAGCTTTGTACGGAAATCGTAGAAGAAGAGCTTGGTACGGACGAAGAAGTAGAGTTCAAAGAAGTGCCTAAGCCAAAAGAAATTCTGGACATTCTGAACGGCTATGTCATCGGTCAGGAAAAAGCGAAGAAATCATTGGCTGTAGCAGTTTATAACCACTATAAACGCGTCAATTCCAACAGTAAAATTGATGATGTTGAGTTGTCGAAATCCAATATCGTCCTTATCGGACCAACAGGAAGCGGTAAAACATTGCTTGCTCAAACGTTGGCCCGTATTCTGAACGTGCCGTTTGCTATTGCAGATGCAACTTCATTGACGGAAGCCGGCTATGTCGGTGAAGACGTTGAAAACATTCTGCTCAAGCTGATCCAAGCTGCAGATTATGATGTTGAACGCGCAGAAAAAGGCATCATCTATATCGATGAAATCGATAAAGTGGCACGTAAATCCGAGAACCCATCGATCACACGCGATGTTTCCGGTGAAGGCGTACAGCAGGCCCTTCTGAAGATTTTGGAAGGAACCACTGCAAGCGTACCACCTCAGGGCGGACGCAAGCATCCTCATCAGGAATTCATCCAAATCGATACGACGAACGTATTGTTCATCGTAGGTGGCGCTTTTGACGGAGTAGACCAAATCATCAAACGCCGTCTCGGCAATAAAATCATCGGTTTTGGTGCAAATCCGAACAAAGAAGAATTGGACGAAAAATCATTGCTTAGCCAATTGATTCCTGAAGATCTTTTGAAATTCGGTTTGATTCCTGAATTCATCGGCCGTTTGCCTGTATTGGCTAGCCTTGAGCAATTGGATGAAAAAGCGTTAGTTGAAATTTTGACTGAGCCTAAAAATGCATTGATCAAGCAATACCAGAAGATGATGGAGCTTGATGGCGTTAAATTGACATTCGAGCCGGGTGCACTTGTCGAAATTGCGAAACTGGCAATTGAACGCAAAACCGGTGCCCGTGGACTTCGTTCAATTATTGAGAACACCATGCTTGAAGTGATGTTCGACCTGCCTTCACGCGAAGATATCGTTGAATGTGTCATCACTAAAGAAACTGTTGCGGATAGCGTGCAGCCTAAACTTATCTTAGAAGACGGCTCAGTATACGTTGACAATAATAATGAGAAAACATCCGCGTAATGAGTGGAACTTCACGCAGTTGAAAATTCTCGCTGGGTGATAGATGAACCAATCAAAAAGGATGATACGGGCTGACTCTGATCGTGCGCATCCGCGCGTTCTGGAGTTGGTCCGTTTTTGTTAGAAAAGCGAAAGCGGCCGTTTAGCTCCGACAAGCGCTGGAAGCCTTGCCGGTAATGGCGTTCTTCAGCCATTGCTGGAAAGGCTGAAGCGACTCGAGGAGCTGGCCGCTGGTGCTAAATAATGAAAAAAAGCAGCATTTGACAAGATTTGGTGCTGCAGATTCACGTTGAAAATATTCCCGGAGGTGACTTTTCACATGGCTAAGAAAAAAGTAACCAAGCGCGTCCCATTATTACCGTTAAGAGGGCTTCTCGTATTTCCGACGATGGTGTTGCATATAGATGTCGGCCGTGAACAATCCGTAGCGGCGTTGGAACAGGCGTTGCTGGAAGATAATATCATCTTCTTGGCGACTCAAAAAGATATGAGTACAGAACAGCCTGCGAAAGACGATCTTCATAAAATCGGTACATTGGCATACGTTAAACAGATGCTGAAATTGCCGAACGGCACAATCCGTGTGTTGGTTGAAGGTTTGGAACGCGGACAAATGAAAAACTACGAAGAAACAGAAAACTACACGGTTGTTGAAGTGACTTCATTCCCGGATGAAACGGAAAGAGACGCAGAGCAGGATGCCCTGATGCGTCTATTGCTGGAGCATTTCGAGAATTATGCGAAGAGCTCGAAAAAAGTCAGCACGGAAACCTACAATACGGTAGCGGATATCGAAGAGCCGGGCCGTTTGGCGGATATGGTCGCTTCCCATCTTTCCATGAAAGTGGCGGCCAAGCAGGAAGTACTGGAGACTTTTGATATCAGCAAGCGTCTAGAATTGTTGATTACGCGCCTGCACAGTGAACAGGAAGTCGTGGATCTGGAAAAACGGATCAATCTTCGTGTGAAAAAAGCAATGGAACAAACACAAAAAGAATTTTATTTGCGTGAGCAGATGAAAGCGATTCAAACCGAGCTTGGCGACAAAGACGGCAAATCTGCCGAAGTGGTCGACTTGAAAAAACGGATCGAAGAAGCAAATATGCCGGAATCCACTCAAAAAGTGGCTTTCAAAGAACTTGATCGTTACGAAAAATTGCCTTCTGCAGCGGCAGAAAGCGGCATTATCCGCAATTACATCGAGTGGCTGGTGACGATTCCGTGGTCAAAAGCAACAGATGACCGTCTGGATATCAAATACGCTGAAGAAGTCCTGGACCGTGACCATGATGGACTGGAAAGCGTCAAAGAACGCGTGCTGGAATATCTCGCTGTTCAACAGATGACCAATTCCCTGCGCGGACCTATTTTATGCTTAGTCGGACCTCCGGGTGTCGGTAAAACCTCTCTGGCGAAATCGATCGCTGAATCATTGGACCGTAATTTTGTCCGCGTTTCACTCGGCGGCGTCCGTGATGAATCAGAAATTCGCGGCCATCGCCGGACTTACGTCGGTGCGATGCCAGGCCGTATCATTCAAGGGATGAAAAAAGCGGGAACCGTCAATCCGGTCTTCCTGCTGGATGAGATCGATAAGATGTCGAATGATTTCCGCGGCGATCCCTCTTCTGCAATGTTGGAAGTATTGGATCCGGAACAGAATAATTCGTTCAGTGACCATTATATTGAAGAAACCTACGACCTTTCCAACGTGCTGTTCATTGCCACTGCCAATGATCTTGGATCGATTCCAGGGCCGTTGCGCGACCGCATGGAAGTTATTTCGATTGCCGGTTATACCGAAGTCGAAAAGCAGATGATTGCGAAAAACCATCTGGCTCCGAAACAATTGAAGGAACACGGATTAACGGACGAACAGCTGCAGTTCAGCGACGAAGCTTTGCTCAACATCGTCCGCTACTACACGCGCGAAGCCGGTGTCCGCGGACTGGAGCGCCAAATCGCTTCCATCTGCCGCAAAGTGACCAAGCAGATCATCTCAAAAGAGAAAGAGCAGGTTCGTGTTGGAGCAGAGGAAGTGGAAGCTTATCTTGGCAAACGCAAATTCCGCTACGGTATGGCGGAAACAGAAAACCAAATCGGCGTTGCAACAGGGCTTGCCTACACGACAGTCGGGGGAGATACGCTTCAAATTGAAGTTTCCCTGTCAGCCGGTAAAGGCAAACTGCAATTGACGGGTAAACTGGGTGACGTCATGAAGGAATCCGCACAGACGGCTTTATCGTTTGTCCGTGCCAATGCAGAATCTTTTGGAATCGATCCGAATTTCCATGAATCGCATGATATCCACATCCATGTACCGGAAGGCGCTGTTCCAAAAGACGGCCCTTCAGCGGGCATCACCATCGCAACCGCTTTGGTGTCTGCCTTAACCAAGCGTCCAATCCGCCGTGACGTCGGCATGACCGGTGAAATTACGCTTCGAGGCCGCGTTTTGCCAATCGGCGGAATCAAAGAAAAAACTTTGAGTGCCCACCGTGCCGGCTTGAAGACCATCATCCTGCCGCTCGACAATGAGCGTGACCTGGAAGATATCCCAGAATCAATCCGCGAAGAGCTGACCTTTAAACTGGTCTCTCAAGCGGAAGAGGCATTGGAAATTGCCTTAGAAGGAGAAAATGAATGAAGGTTAATAAGGTAGAACTAGTAATCAGCGCCGTCCGTCCGGATCAGTATCCGGAAGACGGCCTGCCGGAATTCGCTCTAGCTGGACGATCGAACGTCGGCAAATCGTCTTTTATCAACAAAATGATCGGCCGCAAAAGCATGGCCCGCATTTCATCCAAACCCGGCAAGACCCAGACGTTGAACTTCTATAAAATCGAAGAAAAGCTGTTCTACGTCGATGTTCCCGGATACGGCTATGCCAAAGTATCAAAAAGCGAACGCGAAGCATGGGGCAAGATGATCGAACGCTATATCACCGGCCGCGAACCCTTGCGTGCAGTCATCCAAATTGTTGACTTGCGCCATCCGCCAAGCAAAGACGATGTCGCCATGTATGACTTCATGAAACATTTCGAGATTCCCTGCATCATCATCGCGACCAAAGCGGATAAAATTCCAAGAGGCAAATGGGACAAGCACAAGAAAATTGTCCGCACCACGCTCGACATGGACAAATCCGATCCACTGATCGTCTTCTCGTCCGAAACCGGACTGGGCAAAGACGAAGCGTGGCAGGAAATTGAAAGCAGAATGCAATAATCCAAAGCGCAGCCTCCGGGTTGTGCTTTTTTTGAACAGTGAATTTAATTTTAAATAAGAGATTCCGCAAACTAGTTCAGCTTTCCTGCGGGCGTCCGCCTGAAGCAAATTCTCTACCCTGCGAAACCCTGAGTTAACAGGTAATTCTGACTAAGAGCGTTATACTTGTAGACAAGAAACGCCTTTGCTACTATTAGTTTATAATAATTATAAACAAGCGCTATATTCATGCCTTGTTCACAATTTTAAAGGCATAATAAACAAAATAAGTGGTATACTAATTTTATAGGAAATATGAACGTGAAAGGTGTTTTGTACCCATGCATACATTAGTAGTTGGGGTGAATTATCGCTCTGCACCCGTGGAGATCCGCGAAAAGCTATCATTTATAGAAAATGAATTGCCACAGGCGATGCAGGCGTTAAAAGAACAAAAAAGCATATTGGAGAACGTCATTGTTTCCACCTGTAACCGGACGGAAATCTATGCGGTCGTAGATCAGCTTCACACAGGAAGATATTATGTGAAGCAATTTCTTGCTGATTATTTTGATTTACCCCAGGAAGCCATTTCTCAATATTTATTCGTCCACGAACAGGATGAAGCGATCGAACATCTATTCCGCGTAACAGCCGGCATCGATTCGATGGTATTGGGTGAAACGCAGATTCTGGGCCAGGTAAGAAACAGTTTTCTTGCTGGGCAGGAACACGGAACTACGGGTACTGTATTCAATCAATTGTTCAAGCAGGCAGTAACTTTGGCGAAACGGGCGCATTCTGAAACAGCTATCGGCGAAAACGCAGTATCTGTTTCGTATGCGGCGGTTGAACTCGGCAAGAAGATTTTTGGCACGCTTAAAAACAAGCATGTCGTTATTTTAGGTGCCGGAAAAATGGGCGAATTGGCCATTAAAAACCTTCAGGGAAGTGGTGCTGACCGTGTAACAGTCATCAACCGGACTTTCGAGAAGGCTGAGTTGCTTGCTGGAAAATTTGGGGGCAGCGCTAAACCGTTAAACCAATTGCAATGTGCATTGCTGGAAGCGGATATCCTGATTTCATCAACGGGATCGACGGATTTTGTCATTGATCTTGAGTTGATGCAGTTTGTGGAGAAACTTCGTAAAGGCAAGCCGTTGTTTATGGTGGACATCGCAGTTCCGCGTGATATGGATCCGCGCATCGGCGATTTGCCGAATGTCTTCCTGTATGATATTGATGACATGCAGGGGATTGTGGAAGCGAATTTGGCAGAGCGTGAACGCGCGGCTGGCGAAATTATGACCATGATCAATCAGGAAACACTTCAGTTCAACGACTGGCTGACAACGCTTGGCGTTGTGCCGGTAATTTCTGCGCTTCGCCAAAAAGCACTCAGCATACAGGCTGAGACTATGGCGAGCATTGAAAACAAAATGCCGGATCTGACTGACCGTGAGAAAAAAGTCCTTAACAAGCATACTAAATCGATCATCAATCAATTGTTGAAAGATCCGATTCTGCAGGCGAAGGAAATGGGCGGAGCGCCTAAATCACGTGAGCAATTGGAATTATTCATGCAAATCTTCGGTATTGAAGAAGAAGTTGAGCAGGAAATACAGAATCAGTCGAAAGCGCTCCGAAAGAAAACGGATAAAGCCGTTCTTCAAACCCAGCAAGCAACAACTGAAACTCCCAAATATTCATTTTAAGCTTTCTTGAAGAGGCGTTTTCGGATCTATATGTTAAAATGTAGAGACGGAACGCCTTTAACTATGGAAACGAAGGGGAATGGGATGGCAGATATAACAATGGCAAGGCTGCACGAAGCTATGGTTATACTATATGCTGTCAGCCTTGTTTTTTATTTTATTGATTACTTATATAAAGAAAAAAAAGCCAGCCGGATTGCGATGACTTTGCTCGGCATTGTCTGGGTAATGCAAACCGTATTCCTAAGCTTGTATATTATTGAAACCCAGCGATTTCCGATATTGACCTTGTTTGAAGGCATTTATTTTTATGCCTGGCTTTTAGTGACGCTGTCACTCGTTTTGAGGATTTTCTACCGCTTTGATTTTGCGGTTTTTTTCATCAATATCATCGGGTTCATCTTCATGACGATCCATACTTTTGCGCCGGTCCAGATCGAGCGGTCGCCTATTGGAGAAGCGCTGGTGTCGGAACTATTGTTCATCCACATCAGCTTCGCGATTCTTTCCTATGTGGCATTTTCCTTGTCGTTCGTCTTTTCGGCGCTTCACATGATTCTTTACAGAATGCTGAAGCGGAAAAAATGGACAAAGCAGTGGAGCAGCCTGCCGTCACTCGGCCAAACCCAGCAATTCATGACGATTTCAATACTGGTCGGCATTTCGTTGCTGTTCGTGTCACTGGTGCTGGGGCTGCAATGGGCGTATATCTCACTGGCTGAGTTTTCGTTGTTGGACATGAAGATTATCGGGTCGTTCATTTTACTGGTAGTCTACAGCTTTATCCTTTGGTGGCACCGCAAGGGCTCACTGAATGGAATGAATTATGCGCTGGCACATACGTATGCATTTTTACTGCTGCTGATCAATTTCTTTTTGGGCAGCCGATTATCTGAATTTCATTTTTGGTATTAAGGAAAGGTAGGATTCATTTGAGAAAAATTATTGTAGGTTCAAGAAGAAGCAAGCTGGCGTTGACACAAACCAACCAGTTTATCGATAAAATGAAAGCAGCGGGAGTACCATTTGAATTTGAAATTAAGGAAATCGTTACGAAAGGCGACCGCATCGTTGATGTCATGCTTTCGAAAGTCGGCGGCAAAGGCTTATTCGTCAAAGAAATCGAACAGGCGCTTGTTGACCGTGAAATCGATTTTGCTGTCCACAGCATGAAGGATATGCCATCAGTCTTGCCGGAAGGCCTGGCAATCGGTTGTATTCCTGAACGTGAAGATCCGCGTGACGCGTATATTGCGAATGGCCACGTGAAATTAATGGAGCTTCCTGTTGGAGCAGTTGTCGGAACCAGCAGCCTGCGCCGCAGTTCACAGCTTTTGCTGCTGCGTCCGGACCTCGATATCCAATGGATCCGCGGCAACATCGATACGCGTCTTGCAAAATTGAAGGCGGGCGATTTTGACGCCATCATTTTGGCGGCTGCCGGTTTGAAACGGATGGGCTGGAAAGATGACCTGGTCACTGAATTCATGGAAGTGGATGAATGCCTCCCAGCTATCGGACAAGGTGCGTTAGGTATTGAATGCCGCGAAGACGACAAAGAACTTCTGGCAGAACTGGCTAAACTTAATCATGAAGAAACTGCTTTGGCGGTCAAAGCAGAGCGCAAATTCCTTCGGGATATGGACGGCAGCTGCCAAGTGCCGATTGCTGGCTTTGCAACTGTAAACGAGGGGGAAATCACTTTTACTGGACTGATTTCTTCACCGGAAGCCGATCAAGTGTTCAAGGAAGTATCCATCAGCCGTGATCCGATCGAAGCGGGCCGTGTGGTTGCTGAGAAAATCAGCGCACAAGGCGGCTACGATTTGATTCAACGCGTTAAAGCTGAGAGCAATGTCTGACAAAGATCTTTTGCTCGAAGGCGAAACCATCGTTTTCACCGGTTCCAGAGAGCCAGAGGAAGCGGTCCGCCATGCACAATCGATGGGAGCGGAGACGCTCTATCTGCCGCTTGTCACCACCTCGATCCGCCAGTCGGAAAAGCCGGATTTTAACGGCTACGACTGGCTGATTTTCACGAGCCGCACCAGTGCGCAGGTGTTTTGCCAGCTTCATGAAAATGTCGCGGCGAAAATTGCGGCGGTGGGTGACCAGACGGCTGTAGTGCTGCAGCAACATGGCTACACCGTCGATTTTATTCCGAGAGTTTTTAGTGCCGATTACTTTATTCAGGAGTTTCCGGTGATTTCCGGTAAAGTCAAATGCTTGTTCATTAAAGGCAATTTAGCGAAAAATACCATTGCTTCGATGCACATGCAAGTGGATGAGTGGACGGTTTATGATACTGTGCTGGATTTAAAAAACGCAAAAAAACTGGTGACGCTGAAAGGTGTCATCATTCTATTCGCCAGTCCTTCGGCGGTGTCGGCATACCGGCAGGCAGGAGGAAACTGGTCGAATATCCGCACCGCTGCCATTGGCCATGTTACCAAACAAGCCATTGAGGCAAACGGCGGGAAGGTGGATTTTACACCTGAAAAATATACTTATCTGGAAGTCATCAATGAAATAGCGAAAGGAAGTTTGTCAAAATGAAAGAATTGAATTTTAACCGTCACCGCCGTTTACGCGGTTCTGCCAATATCCGGTCAATGGTCCGCGAAACGAGCTTACATAAAGAGGATTTCATTTATCCGATTTTTGTCGTTGAAGGCGAGAATATCAAACATGAGATTTCGTCAATGCCGGGTGTTTTCCATTTTTCACTGGATAAATTGGGCGAAGAACTCGATGAAGTCGTTGATCTTGGAATTCCTTCCGTCATTCTTTTCGGCGTACCGGACCACAAAGATGCACTTGGCACGCAAGCCTATCATGATCACGGCATCACGCAGGAAGCGATCCGTTTTGCGAAAAATCGCCATCCTGAATTGGTGGTCATCGCCGATACATGCTTATGCCAATATACGGATCACGGCCATTGCGGCTTGATCGAAGACGGCGTTATCCTGAACGACGAATCGCTGGATCTGTTGGCACAGACGGCTGTGTCCCAGGCAAAAGCAGGAGCTGACATCATCGCGCCATCGAATATGATGGACGGTTTCGTGGCAGCCATCCGTTACGGACTGGATCAGGCCGGCTTTGAAAATACGCCGATTATGTCATACGGCGTCAAATATTCTTCCGCTTATTACGGACCTTTCCGTGAAGCGGCCCACTCAACGCCTCAATTCGGAGACCGCAAAACTTACCAGATGGATCCGGCAAACCGCATGGAAGCCTTGCGTGAAGCAACTTCTGATATTCAAGAAGGCGCAGATTTCATGATCGTCAAACCGGCGTTGTCCTACTTGGACATTATCCGCGAAGTCCGCGATAATTTTGATATTCCGATTGTTGCCTATAACGTATCAGGCGAATACGCCATGGTCAAAGCGGCAGCAGCGAACGGCTGGATCGATGAAGAGAAAATCGTTCTGGAAACCTTATTGAGCATGAAGCGCGCAGGAGCGGATATCGTCATGACCTATCACGCAAAAGATGCAGCACGCTGGCTGGAGGCGACTAAATGACATACGAAAAATCGATCGCAGCATTTACTGAAGCAAAAAAATTAATGCCGGGCGGCGTCAACAGCCCGGTCCGTGCCTTTAAATCGGTCAATATGGATCCGATTTTCATGCAATCCGGCAGTGGAGCGACAATCACTGATATCGACGGCAATACGTACATTGATTACGTCTTGTCATGGGGGCCGCTGATTTTGGGCCATGCCCATCCGGAAGTGGTCAAAGCAATTCAGGAAACGGCAACGCTTGGAACATCATTCGGCGCACCGACCGTCCTTGAAAATACTATGGCGAAACTGGTCATGGACCGCGTCCCATCGATTGAAATGATCCGTATGGTATCGTCTGGTACAGAAGCGACGATGAGCGCATTGCGCGTAGCCCGTGGCTATACCGGACGCGACAAGATCCTGAAGTTTGAAGGCTGCTACCACGGCCACGGCGACAGCCTGTTGATCAAAGCAGGTTCAGGCGTTGCGACTTTGGGCTTGCCGGATTCACCCGGTGTTCCAGAATCGGTCGCTAAAAATACGATCACTGTTCCATTCAATGACTTAGAGAGTGTCCGCACAGCTTTCCAGGAATATGGCGACGAGTTGGCTGCTGTTATTGTTGAGCCGGTTGCCGGCAATATGGGCGTTGTGCCGCCAAATGAAGGCTTCCTGCAGGAACTTCGCAATTTAACGCATGAAAATGGCACAATCCTGATTTTTGATGAAGTCATGACCGGATTCCGTGTCGGCTACAATTGTGCACAAGGTTATTTCGGCGTAACACCGGATATGACGTGCCTCGGCAAAGTCATCGGCGGCGGATTGCCTGTCGGCGCATTCGGCGGAAAACGTGAAATCATGCAGCAAGTTGCACCGAGCGGTTCGATCTACCAGGCAGGCACCCTGTCCGGAAATCCGCTTGCGATGCGGGCAGGATTTGAAACCCTGTCCCGTTTGACGGAAGAAAACTATGAGGTCTTCATCGAACGAGGCGACCAACTTGAAAAAGGTTTCCGGGAAGCAGCGACGAAATACAATATCCCGCATACCGTCAACCGCGCAGGCTCGATGATTGGTTTCTTCTTCACAAACGAAGATGTCGTCGATTTCGAGACAGCAAAAACTTCGGACACTGAGTTGTTCGCAGATTATTACCGCTTGATGGCGGAAGAAGGCATTTTCCTGCCGCCGTCCCAGTTTGAAGGCATGTTCCTATCGACTGCCCACACGGAAGAGCATATTGCAAAAACCGTGGAAGCATTCCATACCGTATTTGCTAAATTGGCACGTTAAGCAACAAAAGAGCGCTGAAGCGTCTGGGTCATCCGGATGCTTCAGCGCCTTTTTTCGGTTATTTATGAATAGAAAAACTGCGTGTGGAAAATATCTCTTGCCCACGGATTGAGATATTTCGTGTACCATAGAAAGAAGGAACAACACTTAGAAATGGGGGATGACTGTGAGGCCATTTGGAGTGACCGCACTCATTGCGATGGCAGCAGGAGCGGTGTTCGAGGCGGTTGGGATGTTCCTGCCGTGGCTTCTTGGGCCGATGTTTGCCTTGCTTTTGGTCAATCAATTCACGAAAATCCCTTTGCACTGGCCAAAAATTCTGCGGACTGTGGGGCTGGTGATGCTCGGCGTGCAGATCGGTTCGTCATTTACGCGGGATGCGGTGCTGTTGATGGCGGTGGATTTGCCATACATGGCGTTCATGACGGTTTCCGTGGTCGCATTATCGATTGGGCTCGGCCTGTTGTTCAAGCGCATGGTCCGTGAAAGCCTGGCGACCAGCCTGCTCGGGTCGATTCCCGGGGGCTTGGCACAGATGGTGATCATCGCAGAAGAGATTCCTTCAGCGAACATCACTGTCGTAACGATGATGCAGACGATCCGGATTTTCATGGTGGTGACGATTGTGCCGTTCCTGACGATTTTCCTGAACGGCAGAGGCGCGGGCGAACTGGAGCAGCAGCTCTTTGCCTTCTCGCCCATGCTATTCCTGTTGGCATCTGTTGTCGGTGTCGTGCTTTTCTTTGGAATGAAACGGATCGGTTTTCCAGCTGCTGAACTGCTGGCGCCGATCCTGGCGATGGCCGCCGTGCAGACCGTGTTGGGTGATGTCCTGATTGATATGCCGTACTGGCTCATTGCCATTGCGCAAGTGTGCATCGGAGCCAGCCTCGGACTTCAGATGGAAGGGATCGGCGACAAGCTGACCTTCCGTTTGGGCGCTGCAATCGTCTTGAACAATGTGCTGCTGATCGGCTTTACTGTCTTGATTGCGTTTGTCTTAACGGCATGGCTGCCGGAATACATATTCCTCGACTTTTTCCTGAGCGCAGCACCCGGCGGCATAGCGGAAATGGCGATTACGGCGCTCGCCGCCGGAGGCGATGTGGCGCTCATCACCGGCTTCCAGCTGTTCCGGTTATTCTTTATTCTGCTGGTAGCGGCCCCAGTCGTGGCATTCATTGTAAAAAAACTTGACGCTAAAAGCGGATATTGAGTACAATAAGGGTAATTAGATATTCATGCGTTGAAGAGGATAGTAGAATGTGCGTACATTTCAGAGAGAAGGCCGATGGGTGAGAGGCTTTCATGGACACATATTTGAATGTCACCTCGGAGCAGTTGCCGTGAAATGAGTAGCGGGAACCGGACTTAACATCCGTTATGAAACTTGAGAGCCAGGTGTGCAAGTGGACCTGTGTATAAAGGTGGTACCGCGAAAAACTCCTTCGTCCTTTACAGACGACAGGAGTTTTTTGCGTTGTGCCAGAAATTAGAGGAGGAATTCCAATGACTGAACAAATGTCGACCAAGTACGATCCGCAATCGATTGAAAAAGGGCGTTACGAGTGGTGGGTCAACAACAAATTCTTCGAAGCAAAACCGGAAAGCGGCAAAACGCCGTATACCATTGTGATTCCGCCGCCGAACGTTACCGGCAAGCTGCATTTGGGGCATGCCTGGGACACGACTTTGCAGGACATCATGACACGCATGAAACGCATGCAAGGCTTTGACGCCTTGTGGCTTCCAGGAATGGACCATGCCGGCATTGCGACACAGGCAAAAGTGGAAGGCAAGCTGAAAGAAGAAGGACGTTCACGCTACGATTTGGGCCGTGAAGCGTTTCTGGAAGAATCATGGAAATGGAAAGACCAGTACGCGGGCCATATCCGTGAGCAATGGGCGAAATTGGGCCTTGGCCTTGATTATTCCCGTGAGCGTTTTACTTTGGATGAGGGCTTGTCAGATGCGGTACGTGAAGTTTTTGTGAAACTCTATGAGAAAAAACTGATCTACCGCGGCAAATACATCATCAACTGGGATCCAGCGACCAAAACCGCTATTTCCGATATCGAAGTAATCTACAAAGACGTACAAGGTGCGTTTTATCATATGCGCTATCCGCTTGCAGACGGCAGCGGCCACATCGAAATCGCGACAACGCGTCCCGAGACGATGCTTGGCGATACAGCGGTTGCGGTTCACCCGAAAGACGAACGCTACCAGCATTTGATCGGCAAAAAAGTCATTCTTCCGATCATCGGCCGTGAAATGGAAATTATTGCGGACGATTACGTGGACATGGAATTCGGAAGCGGTGCGGTGAAAATCACACCGGCACACGACCCGAATGACTTTGAAATCGGCAATCGCCACAACCTGGAACGCGTCTTGATCATGCACGAAGACGGCTCGATGAACGAAAACGCCGGCAAGTACGAAGGGCTGGACCGTTTCGAATGCCGCAAACAGATCGTCAAAGATTTGCAGGACCTGGATGTGTTGTTCAAAATTGAAGAGCACCTGCATTCGGTAGGCCATTCAGAGCGCAGCGGGGCAGTCGTTGAGCCTTACCTGTCAACACAGTGGTTCGTGGACATGAAGCCTTTGGCTGCAGCATCCGTGGAAGCACAAAAAACGGATGCAGGCGTCAATTTCGTACCGGAACGTTTCGAGAAAACATACCTGCACTGGATGGAAAACATCCGCGACTGGTGTATCTCACGCCAGCTTTGGTGGGGACATCAGATTCCGGCCTGGTACCATAACGAAACGGGCGAAATCTATGTTGGCCACGAAGCACCGGCTGACGCTGAAAACTGGACGCAGGACGAAGACGTTCTGGATACCTGGTTCTCATCTGCCCTATGGCCGTTCTCAACACTGGGCTGGCCAAAAGAAAATGATGACTTGAGCCGCTACTACCCGACCGATGCATTGGTTACAGGCTATGACATCATCAACTTCTGGGTATCCCGGATGATTTTCCAGGCACTTGAATTCACCGGTGAAAAACCTTTTAAAGACGTCTTGATCCACGGACTTGTACGCGACGCGGAAGGACGCAAAATGTCCAAATCGCTCGGCAACGGCGTCGATCCGATGGATGTCATTTCCGAGTACGGAGCGGATTCCCTGCGCTACTTCCTGGCAACGGCTTCGTCTCCTGGACAGGATCTTCGCTACGCGAACGACAAAGTCGAGTCTGTATGGAACTTTGCCAATAAAATCTGGAATGCTTCTCGTTTTGCTTTGATGAACATGGATGGCATGACCTACGATCAAATCGACTTGTCCGGCAAGAAATCCGTAGCCGATTCATGGATCCTGACACGTTTGAATGAAACCATCGAACAGGTGACCGATCTTGCAGAACGCTACGAATTTGGTGAAGTGGGACGTTCACTTTATAACTTTATCTGGGATGATTTCTGTGACTGGTATATCGAAATGTCGAAACTGCCATTATACGGCGAAGACGAAGAAGCGAAGAAAATGACGCGTTCGGTTCTAGCCTATGTACTGGATAACACGATGCGCTTGTTGCATCCGTTCATGCCGTTCATCACGGAAGAAATCTGGCAGAATCTGCCGCATCAAGGCGAATCGATCACCATTGCGGCATGGCCGACAGTGGATGAGTCCCTGACGGACCAAAACCAGTCTTCGAGCATGAAGCTGTTGATGGATGTCATCCGTTCGGTACGGACCATCCGTTCAGAAGTACAGTCGCCGATGAGCAAAAAAGTGCCATTGACAATTTCAGCGAAAGACGCCAACATCCATGCTGTCCTTGAAGCGAACGCAGCGTATATCGAACGTTTCTGCAACCCGGAAACTTTGACGATCGGCCAAAACATCGAAGCGCCAGAAAAATCGATGTCCGCTGTTGTGTCCGGTGCTGAATTGTTCATGCCGCTTGAAGGCTTGATCGATATTGATGCAGAACTTGCACGTTTGAACAAAGAACTGGAAAAATGGGCAAAAGAAGTCAAGCTCGTCAGCGGCAAATTGTCGAACGAACGCTTTGTTTCCAAAGCACCAGAAGCAGTTGTTGCAGAAGAACGTGCGAAACAAGCCGATTACGTGGAAAAACACGCAACGGTTGAAAAACGCATTGTGGAATTGCAGAACCTGTAAGATATCAAAAAACCGCTTTCCCAAATGGGAGAGCGGTTTTTTCGTTTTATAGGGATATTCCGTAAACTAGCTCCGCTTTCGGAGGGATAAAACTACTTCGGCCGGTCTTCCTGCCGAAAAGGTGCGTGCTTTTCAAGTCTCCGTATATGCTCGACTAACAGTTCTGCGATATTTTCGTCATGCGTTTCGTAAAACGAACGGGCGCCGACGGGATCTTCGATTTCATTGAACAAGTGGCGTCCGTCTTCCAGCAGCAGAAAGTCAATGCCGATGTAGTCGCTGTTCAAGGCGCGCGCAATCCGCAGGACATCCTTTTCCTGTGCAGCAGTCAGAATGGTTTTCTCGATAGTTCCGCCCAATGAATAGTTAGCCTTGAATGAGTTGTCAGAACTGCGTTTGACGGCGCCGACGACTTCTGTACCGATGACATAGGCGCGAACATCCGCCTGGTGTTCAATCACCGGCTGGAAAACAAGTGCGGAAGAGGCATCTGGAATGTCTCTAGCCGTATCGGTGCGCCAGACCTCAGAACCGCCATGGCCGTCCCTTGTTTTTGCGATGCACGGGAATTCCGCCGCTTCCCGGTAAGTCGGAATGGCTGGAACACCAAGCAGCAGGAACAACTCGTAGCTTTGCCATTTGTCGTTGGCGATGCGATTTACTTCGGCTCGGTTGACTAGGTGGATGCTGTGGTCTTCCAAAAAGCGGGCGGCTTCAGGGCGTCGCGCTCGGAACAGAGTGGTGTCACCCTGCAACTTATCCACAAGCATTGCTTGGCCTTTTTCGCTCCAGTCGTCCCACCGGATAAGCTCGAACTCGCCAAAACGCTGCAATTCTTCAATAAACCCGTGATTGCGTTTGGCATCAGCCGTTTCATAGAGAAGTTTCATGTTAATTCCTCCAATATATAAGCGATCATGGCGTCTGCGACATTGATTCCCGTGACATTCAGGATATTGCGGATATGGGCCGCAGCATTCACTTCACATACCAAAGGCGCTTCGTTTTCCCCGAACAGCAGATCGACTCCGGCGAACGTTGCACCGACTGCATGGGCTGCTGCGAGTGCGAGTTCCTGCTGCGCTGCAGTCAGCTCGATAGGGGAAGCTACGCCGCCATTGGTGATGTTGGCGCGGAAATCGGTTTCCGAATGGCGGTACATGGCAGCGACGATCCTTCCGCCGACAATGTTGACGCGGATGTCGCGGCCGCGGCTGGAAGCGATGAATTCCTGGAATACAAAATCGACGCCTCTCAGGCTGTCGACTTTTTCATAAAACTGCTCTTCGGTTTCAATCAAATAAACTTTCATGCCGAACGAGCCATGGCCTTCCTTAATGATCATCGGCAATTGGAGCCGGGTGATGACTTCTTCAAAATAACCCGAATCCAGTATGGAGAAATTCGGATAAACCTTCGGTGCAACGATGGTCCGTGGCATCGGCAGGCCCTGTGCGGCCAGCTGGACATATTGCGTGGCTTTATTATCGCAGACATCGATAACGGCAGGATCGTTATAAACCGGCACGCCTCGGCTCTTCAAAAAATATCCAAGCAATATATCTTTATCCAATAAAATTGCAAAATCGGGTATACTTATAGCAACTGATAAATCCATCACAGTTTCATAGTTTTTCATGATCTTTGCGGTGATGCCGGCTCTTTCTGCCGCCTCAGCGACAAGCCTGGCCTGGTCTGCAAATTTATCGGAAACCAGGCTTCCGTTGTAAATAACCCAACAACTCGTCATATCCATTCCACCTTCGTGCTATAATCATACTCAAAAAGTGTATCATGTTTACCGCGGAAAAGAGGCTTCTTATGATAATTGGACTTGAACAATATAAAAGCAAATGGAATATACATACAGATTCAGCTATTCATCCGGGATTGGAAGCCATAACGGCTGCCCTGGAAGAACTCGGGAACCCGCAAAAGAGAGGCAGATTTATTCATTTAGCGGGAACCAACGGCAAAGGATCCACGGCGGCGTTCCTGTCGGCAATCCTGCAAGCGCATGGCTGCAGCGTCGGCAATTTCTATTCGCCCTGCATTGAGGACCTCCATGATCAAATCCAGATTAACAGGGTGCCCGTCAGTCCGGAAGAACTCAGCCAAGTCATGGAGCGCTTGAGCCGTTTAAAAACGCCGTTGAGCGATTTTGAACTCCTGACGGCTGCGGCATTCGTCGTTTTCCAGGAACGCGCACCTGAATTTATCATCATTGAAGCAGGCATGGGCGGGGCACTTGACAGCACCAACGTCATCGATTCTGAAATCGCCATCATTCCTTCCATCTCTATCGACCATACTCATTTTCTGGGAACTACAATAGAAGAAATTGCCCGACACAAAGCGGGAATCATCAAAAAATGGAAGCCGGTCGTGATTGGGCAGTTGCCGGAGAGTGCCATGAACATCGTTCAGGAAACTGCGAAGCGGCTCCACGCGGAAGTGATTCAGCCAAATGGTCTGGAAAACGTAACATTAAAGTTGAAGGGGCAGCACCAGCAACAGAACGCCAGCCTGGCAATGGAAGCGGCGAAAGAACTTCTCGGTCTGGATTTCAACGAAGAAAAGGCCCGAGTCGGCTTGTCTTCTGCGACACTTGCATATCGGTTTGAACGAGTCTTGCCGGATGTCATCTTTGACGGTGCCCATAACAAAGCGAGCATTGAGGCACTGGTTGCGACCATAAAGGAAACTTTTCCAGAGCGGCCGATCCACATCGTCATGGGGATATTCAAAGACAAAGATTATAGTAATGTACTGCGCCAGCTGGAAACCGTCAGCGACCATTTCACATTTGTCGACTTTGATAATGAACGTGCGTTGCCGGCGAGGATTTTATTTGAAGAAAGTAAAATCAAAAGAAAGACAATTACAAATTTATGTGATATATTACCTGTGAATAGAAAAGGGGAAGTGACTATAGTCACGGGTTCGCTGCATCTCCTCGTTTTACTGCGAAACTCTGCGAAATCATTTTTTCAGAATTATCAAGCATAGCCTACTAAATTTTTTTATCATCGCTAAATTTATTTACGAAAGGGGAGATGGTGTGGGGAGTTCTTTTACGCGCAAAAAAATCCTTTGGTGCTTATGGGCATTGATTGTTCCGGTTGGCCTTGTACTGGTTTATAATTTTTTTCCGCCATCTGTGGCTGACCCTCTGAATTTAGGGGCGTTTGTCCTGTTTTTTGTGTTGATGAGCCTGATGCCCATGAACATCAATGGCGCCTCGACGTTCCTGGTGCAATGGGTGACAGTGGCGCTATTTTTGAAATATGGCCTCCTTATCGAAATACTGGTTTCGCAAGTATCTATGCTAATCGTCTTGTACCGAATCCGCACCAATGAGGAACAGTCGCTGCGGTTTCCTTTCAACTCGCTGATGTTTTTTGCAGTCTCACTCGTGGCCGGCCTGACGTATCTGGCGGCTGGCGGCGAGATCGGTTCTCTGGAGCTGTCGCATGTTATCGTCTATGGCCTGATTTTTCAGGTGGTGTCGGTTTTAACCAATCAGATCATCTATCAGCTCTATGATTATACGACCGGCAATCGCGGCAAATTCTTTTCCATCGATGCCATATGGGATTTTGCATTGATGCTGGTGATCTTTCCGTTTGCGGTTGCCTTGTATATTTTCGAATCGTATATCGGGATTCCAGCCCTCATTTTACTGGGCGTTCCCTTTTTCATCATGGCCACGGTCATGAAGAAGTTTACCAGCTCAGAACAGGTGAATATTGACTTGAAAAAGGCTGGAGTCATTGGCCATCAACTTGCCGATCGCCTGGAAACAAGTGAAGTGCTCGACCAATTTGTGGTACAGGTCGCTAAAATGTTCAAAGTTGAATACGCTTACGTCATCGATTACCGGGATGGCCAGCAGCAGATACTGCGCATCTATGAGAATAATAAATTGCAGCCCCGTGTAATCGCACCGATTCCATACAATAAAGGAATTGCAGGAAAAGTCATCATCACCAACAACTCTTATATCTATGATGAGAAAAGCCAGTGGCAGGAGCTGATCACCGGCAATCTACCAGAAGACACACAAAGCCTGATGGCCACCCCAATCGCCCGCAACAATAAAACAGAAGGCGTGCTGGTATTGGCTTCAAAGAAGAAATATGCTTTCGCCAAACACCAGCTGCAGATTTTAGAGATCCTCAGCACCTATTTTGCCGTATCGCTTGAAAAAGCAGGCTATATGCAAAAAGTCATCGCGAAAAGCGAACGTTGCGGACTGACCAAATTGTACAATTACCGCTATTTGGACGAAAGTCTGGAAAGCTGCATCAAGGAAATGGAAAAAGGCAATCTGGAGCAATTGTCGCTTGTCATGATGGACATCGATCATTTCAAGAGCATCAACGATCGCTATGGACATCAAAGCGGCAACGACATCCTTGTTCAGCTCGCGGACATCCTCAGGGAAGAAATCGGCAACGAAGGAACCATCGCCCGCTATGGCGGTGAAGAATTTGTCGTGCTGCTCGCAGATTACAGCAAAGACCTGGCCATGCTGCTCGCAGAAAATCTGCGCAGACGCATTGAAAAACATGACTTCCTCATTGAAAGCGACCTCGGGGAGGACCGTGGGCAGCAAGTTATCCACATCACCTTGAGCATCGGCGTATCCACTGCGCCCGATGACAGCGATGAAGGGATGGCATTGATCCGGAATGCGGACCGTGCGTTGTATATTGGCGCGAAACAGGCTGGGCGGAATAAGGTTGCGGCTTATGTGAAATAAGACTACAGAATGGCTAATGCCAGACTGTAGTCTTTTTTCCTATTTTGGAAAGAAAGCTAATCTTTTTTTAGCAAAAAACTTTGATGTTCATGAGAAAACACTGTGCAATGAGACAGAAACAATGTAATAATGAATCTAAGTTGAAATTGGATAAATAGATTCTTTTAATAGGAATAATTAGGTATATATTTATGTACGTTTGAGGGGAGGCCGATGAATTATGAATGATAAAGGATTGTCCCTAGTCGAAGTTCTGGCAGCAGTGGTCATATTGAGCATTCTGTTCCTCGGCATCATGACCATTTTCCCTCAAATGACCTTATTTAATGCCAAGACTGAAACCAAGTTAGATACCATGAATTTGGCCAGGCAGGAGATGGCGGAGCTCATCATACCTGGCAATAAAAAATTGGATGGCATAGTTCGCTTTGATGTGCAGTACAACTGGAGCAATATACTGACAACAGGATCAGATGATCCGCTTACGCTGAATACGGCCAGCTTGATAAATGCAATGCAGGTCCGTGATTTCCAGCATATTTCTTCAGATGCGGCATACCTTCGCTTTGAAAAAAACGATACATTCCGATATGAGGCAGATGTTTATCTCAGCTGTGAACCTTTCAAGAAAATTGATTTGTCCGACTCCGGTGAAATCCCTTGCGAAATAGAGGATAAAAATAAGCTGTTCAGGGTCCATCTGAAAGTCTTTGACAATCAGTTGTTGAGCAGCGAAACCTTTTCCTATATTCATTCCGATGCCGATCTGCAGTCTGCGGATGAAAGTTCGGGTGGCTGATATGACAAGTACTGAAAAAGGAACCAGCTTGGTCGAAGTACTTGCAGTTTTGCTGCTTGTTTCCATTATAGGTGGGATCGGCTGGACAGCCCTCAATATCGGAATGAAACATAACTCGGTTGAAACCAACAAAACACTGCTTCAGCAAGAAGCAAATTTGATCGTCACCAAATTGGTCAATGAGCACAGGCGCAGCGACCATTATTATTTAAGGGCCACAAATGGCCAATTGGAGATCAATTCCTGTGACTCGGATGAATTGGATGTTGAAAGCTGCGATGGGTTTATGAGCGTAACGCAACAAAGCTACCAGCATAAAGGCTCGGTCAATGGCGTCGATTTTACGCTTTTGGATGGCACAAAACGGTTTGAACCGAAAAAAAGCCATGTCAAGCTGGTGCTGAAAGTGACAGATCGGGAAGAAAAACTGTCTGCAGAAGTGGAGACCAAATTGACGAGAATCCTAACCAATCGATAAAGCAGGGGGGTGCCAGAGTGAAAAAACTGGAGAACGAGAACGGTTATGCGTTGCTCGCTATTTTGTTGGTCATTGTTTTGTTCCTTGGATTTTCAGCCGCCTTTTTGAAGGGGTCGCTGAATCATGCGACGCAGGAACGGACAGTGGATACGTCCAATCAATCGGTTGCCGCTGCTGAAATGGGTGTTCTTTATTACACGGCCAGTTTTGAGAAAGAACTAGAACTTGAGCTTTTGGAAATACAAAAGGAAATCAATATAGAACTTGATAGTTTGAAGCTACTTGATCCCAGTAATTTTGAAAGTATGATCCAAGCACTAAATGCTGAGAAAATTGAGGAATACAAAGCACTAATCCTAAAAAAAGTTGCTGATTTGAGCGACGGCAATGAGTATTACGAACGTAACGCTTCTGTCGATGGGAGAATGACCTATACGGTCGAATCAGCCGAGTCAGAGATTGCGGCAGATGAAAAGAGTATCAAAATTGTGATTAAGCTTAAAGGCTCTTCTGAACAGGGACAAGCAAATATGGATAGTGAGTTGTCAGTGATTTTTCATGTGGCAGTTCCAGAATCTTTTCTGACAAAATCGACGCGGCTCATCTATGGTGATGTCTATAAGGATCCACCGCTGAGATCCTGTACTCAGTTTTTAAGTGAAAAAGACTATAATACAGGCATTAATCCTTTGTATGAATGTACTTTAGGGGACAACAAAAAACTTGCTGACCTTTTGGCTGATATTAAAGGATCTCCTCATAATCTGTCGCCACAGGATTTTATGGTTTATACAAATGATTATTTGAAGAATGTCTGCGACCCGAGCGGTAATATTAATAATGCCGAAACTTCCAACTGCAATGCAAATGATTTTGAAGGCGTCAGCGTCAGTGTCTATGGCGACGAAGAAACCGTCACCAAAAACATGATTGGTCTGGAAAACGTGAAAATCTACATAAGTGGCCAATTAACCGTACAAAACCTTAACAATATGTCGAATGCCATATCTGTGCTGAAAGAGTTGAATGTCAGCAACAACTCCCAAAACATCGAAAATTCCACGATTGTTGTTTTGGGATTTGATGATGGTGCCAGGCAAGCGGAACTGAAAGTAGACAATAACATCACCTTAAAGACCAATTCGAAATTTTGTCTGGATGCTGACAGGATTCTTGAAGATGATATCAATAAATTCGGAAATAAAATTACTGTCAATGAAGGAAGCTGGCTGATTTATCATACATCCAGCAATGAAACCCATTTCCAGACAAAGCAACATGTCAAGAAAATCACAAACTATACTGATTTCCTTAGCCTCTGCAATGTTTCCGTCAACGGGTCTCCCACTGCTAACAATATAGACCCCGGATTTGATTTCGAAGTGGAATACTGATAATACAGCCCGACCAATAGGAGGATCTACATGATACGCATACTGATTTTCATCATTCTCGCGGCAGTGGTTTTGCCGCTTACTTTTCTTAATTTAAAACAGGTGCCGCTCGCCAAACGGATGACCATTGCCGGAGGCGGACTTGCCGCAGCGGCGATCGCGATTTTGATGCAAGGGACATATGCTTGGTATATGGTGGCTTTGGCTTTGCTGGGTGTGTCGTTTCTGGCAGTGTTCATCTTCATGAAGCTGGTTGAGAAGGAGCAGAACGAAAAACAGCGCCTGGTGGAAGAACGCCGCGAGCTGAAGCAGCAAAAAACAAAAACTTATTTGGCAACAACAGAAGAAACGCCCGTAGCTGCAGAACCATCCCAAAAGCCGAAGCCGTTCGGCATGCAGTCAATTGACGCCGATCGAGAGGAGATTACCCGTGGACAATAAATTATTTGGAATGACCTTTGCGGCCGTCTTCGGCATAGCGGTTTTAGTATTCGGAGCCACCAATGCAGGCGCTTACGCAGTGGACAATTGGCTGTTTCCGACAGAAGAATTTGGCGACAATACCTATATCGGCACGACCGATGTTTCCAATACGGAAGTGGAAGCGGCGAAAATGATGTTTGCCGGCCAGTCAGAAACATGGCGCGCAGATGCTGAACTCTATGTTACTTACCAGGATGCAACGGCAGCCTACCCGCTTGAAAATGCAGAAATCCTATTAGATGAAACTATGCGTACTGCAGAAACCGGTTCACAGAACAGTTTTGTTTTCGGGCTATCCACCGATACGACCCGGTCATTTTTGGCAGAGCATTTTCCGGTCGCCGATTTTTCGGAAGCGGACGTTGAAACCATCAATGGAAAGCTGGAAACGGCACTCGAGTCAGGGCAGACAAAAACGCAGGTGGCCATCAGCGACGACAGCCTCAGCTTAGCGCGTGAAAAAGTGGCGGATGTCGTGTTTCCAACCTCTATTTCAAGCATCAGCAGTTCGGCAGTCATCGATGCTTTGGATGGCATCCAATTGGCTCCAGACACCCAGTTTTCATTTCTTGAATTTATTGCGGAGCTCCCGCTGACAGATAGCAGCGACGAGGAGCTGACGCAAATCGCTTCAGCCATCTACGGCGCATTGCTGCAGACCAATTTCCTGGTGGACGAACGCAGCATCGGTTCACAGGTGCCGGCTTCCATTCCGCTTGGGCAGGAAGCGGCAATCAACCGCCAGCTTGCAATCGATTTTGTCTTCACCAATCCGAATAGCAGTTCGTTCACGTTGAATCTATCGAAATCCGGTGATGCCTTGAACGCATCCCTCAGCGGCTTCCCGTTTGTTTATAGCTATTCTATCGGCATTACGGAAGAAACCGATATCCAGCCGCGCTTGATCAAGCAATATAGTGCGTTTGTGACCAGCGGCAACCAAGTCGAAGAAACCGGATTGTCCGGAAAACGCCTGAATGTCATCCGGACGATTTTGGAAGATGGCGAACCCTTGGAAGTCGAGACGGTATCAAATGATTTTTATCCGCCAGTCCACCGTGTGGAAGTCTATCCACTGACGCAGCCTGCAGCCGCGGAAGTTGCCGTGCCGGTCGCCGGTGAACCCGGCTTTATCGATGCCAATGGAGACGGCATCCATGACGGCACAATTACAACACCGACTGCGGGCCAACCTGGCTTTGTTGATACGGACGGTGATGGTGTCCATGATGGCCCAACGACAGCTCCGACATCCGGCCAACCCGGATTTGTGGATGCTGATGGCGATGGTGTCCATGACAGCGAAACGGCCACACCGACAACCGGCCAACCGGGCTTTACCGATGAAAATGGCGATGGTGTCCACGATGGCGCTACGGCCAACCCTTCAGTTCCATCAACAACTGACCCGGCGCAAGATGCAGACGATAAGGATGAAAAACCTGAAAAACCTGTCTATGATAAAGGCGGCAATTTAGTTACCGAGTAAGTGTAAGGAAGGAGAGATCAGATTGGCGATTGTCAGAAGAAGGTTAGGCGATATATTAGTCGAACAGGGATTGTTGACGGAAGCGGATTTGCAGGAAACGCTGCAGGGCAAACAAAATGATCAAAAGTTGGGTGACGCCTTGCTCCAGCGCGGCATCATCACCGAGCAGCAATTGATCGAAACTTTGGAAGTGCAGCTGGGCATTCCGCATGTCTCGCTGTTCCGCTATCCGTTCGATCCGATGCTGTTCAATGTGGTGCCGAAGGAATTCGCCAAGCGCAAGCTGCTGGTGCCGCTGAAGACCGAAGGCGACCGATTGTTTATTGCCATGAACGACCCGACGGATTTCATCACCATTGATGATCTGCGGCTGACGACCGGCTTCCAGATCGAACCGACGATCGCTTCAAAAGAAGACATCATCAAGACCATTGCGAAATACTATGATGAAGAATCGTATGACGAGCTGCTGGAAGAATTGCCGCAGATGGCGGAAGAGCAGCAAAACGAATTGAACGACCTGGATGCGCCGATTGTCCGGCTGGTCAACCAGATCCTGTCGAACGCCGTTTCGCAAAAAGCCAGCGACGTCCATTTTGACCCGCAGGAAAACCGCATCCTGGTGCGTTACCGGATTGACGGTACCCTTCGCACCGAGCGGATCTTGCCGAAGACCATGCAAGGGATGATCACCGCACGGATTAAAATCCTGGCGAACCTGGACATCACCGAAAACCGCATTCCACAGGATGGACGGATCAAGACCACCGTCGATTTCCGCGCCATTGATTTGCGCGTATCGTCCTTGCCGACTGTTTTTGGTGAAAAAATCGTTATGCGGATTTTGGACTTGAGCCAAAACCTCACCGATATCGCCAAACTCGGCTTTAATGAGTTGAATATGGAACGCTTTATGCGTGAAATCGATAAGCCGAACGGCATCATCCTCATTTCCGGTCCTACGGGATCCGGGAAATCGTCGACGCTGTATGCGGCGCTGAACAAACTGAATTCCGAAGAAGTCAATATCATCACCGTCGAAGACCCGGTGGAGTACCAACTGGAAGGCATCAACCAGATCCAGGTGAACGCCAATGTCGGACTGACTTTTGCGGCGGGGCTGCGGTCGATCCTGCGCCAGGATCCGGACATCGTCATGGTCGGAGAAATCCGCGACAAGGAAACGGCCGACATTTCCATACGCGCTTCTTTGACTGGGCATTTGGTGTTGAGCACCATCCACACCAACGATTCAATCGCATCGATCACCCGCCTGATGGATATGGGCATTGAGCCTTTTCTCGTAACAGCTTCCCTGAATGCCGTTGTGGCACAGCGTTTGATTCGCCGTGTTTGCCGCGACTGCCGGGAAATCCAGCCGGCGACGATCCGTGAAAAAGAGATATTCGCCAAGCGCGGCATCGAAATTGACACCATCGCACGCGGCACAGGCTGCACGCAATGCAATATGAGCGGCTATAAAGGCCGCATGGCGATCCACGAAGTGCTGGTGGTGGACGAAGCCATCAAAGACGTCATCAACCGTGGCGGCAGCGCTGCGGAAATCCGTGAAATCGCCATCCGAAATAAAACCATCTTCCTCATCGACGATGGATTATTAAAAGTAAAGGAGGGCATGACAACGACGGAAGAAATACTTCGCGTTGCCATTGCAGATTAACTTATGCCTACTACAACTTTCATTGACCATATATTGACTGAAGCCAAAGAGCGGAATGTTTCCGATATCCATATGACCACCGGCATTCCTCCAGTTTTCCGGATGAATGGCACCTTGATCCAGTTTGGCGACAAAAAACTGATGCCGGACGACACTATGGCCATCGCCAAAGCCTTGATGCCGGAATCCCTATGGGACACATTCCTGGAAAAAGGCGAGATGGATTATTCCTACTCCATCGCCGGCGTGGCGCGTTACCGCGTCAACTCGTTCCACCAGCGCGGCTCGATTTCGCATGCATTCCGGACCATTCCGTCCCGCATTCCGACAATCGACGACCTGCAGATGCCGGATACCTTAAAAAAATTGGCCGATACCCATCAAGGCTTGATTCTCGTGACCGGTCCCACGGGTTCCGGTAAGTCGACAACGCTTGCCGCCATGATCCGCTATATGAATGAACACATGACCAAACACATCATCACCTTGGAAGACCCGATTGAGTACATGCACCGGCACGGCACGTCGGTCATCGACCAGCGTGAAGTCGGCTTTGATACCAATTCATTTGCCAACGGTTTGCGCGCAGCACTCCGCCAAGATCCAGACGTTATTCTAGTAGGTGAGATGCGGGATCTGGAAACGATCACCACCGCCATCACTGCCGCTGAAACCGGCCACTTGGTCTTGGGCACGCTGCATACGTCGAGCGCGGCTTCGACCATCGAACGGATCATCGACGTCTTCCCGCACGAGCAGCATGCACAGATTCGGACCCAGCTCGGCGGCATCGTCAAGGCGGTCATTTCCCAGCGCCTGTTGCCGACAGCAGACGGCAAAGGACGCGTCGCCGCAACGGAAATCATGATTTCCAATCCGGCCATCGCCAACTTGATCCGCTCGGAAAAAGTCCACCAGATTCCGAACGTCATCCTGACCAACCGGGCCGCCGGCATGCATATGATGGAAACGTCTGTGCAGGAGCTGTTGAAAAAAGGCAAGATTACACGGGAAATCGCCCAGCCATACTTGAAGGGAGCGGAATAACGTGGCCCGTTACAAATACGAAGGCCGCGACCGCAAAAAAATCCGCACCGGCATCGCTGTCGCCAACAGCCGAAAAGAAGCTGTCGCGAAACTCCGTGATGAAGGCATTCGCGTCATCGAAATCCGCGAAATGCCGGCAACCACTTTGCAAAAAGATATCACATTCGGCAATCCGGTCAAACGCGATCAGTTCATCATGTTCCTGCGCCAGTTTTCGACTTTAATGCGCGCAGGCGTGACCATCGTCGATTCCATCCACATCCTGTCCCAGCAAGTCGAATCCAAAGCGCTGCGAAAAGCCCTGTCGGAAATCGCCGAAGAACTGCGAAAAGGAAATTCCTTGTCCGACTCATTGGCGAAATACCCGAAGATCTTTGAACCGCTTACGATTAACTTGGTCAAAGCGGGCGAAATGTCCGGAAATATCGACGACTCCTTGGAAAGTTTGGCAACCCATTACGATAAAGCCTACCAAACGAAACAAAAAGTCGTCTCCGCCATGTCCTACCCGGTCGTCGTCGGCATCCTGGCGATCGTCGTCGTCATATTCCTGTTGTCTTCGATTGTGCCGATGTTCGCCGATATGTTCGAAGGCTTTGGCGGAGAGCTGCCGATGATCACACAGATCGTCATGGGCGCATCCGACTTTGTTATGGGCTATTGGTACCTGCTTCTGCTGGGCGGATTCGGAATCGCCGCAGTCATCTGGCTGATGCGCAAGGATCCGAGAGGCAATATGATCCTCGACACCCTGCTCCTGAAAATTCCGATTTTCGGCAAGATCCTGCAGAAGTCGGCGTTGGCTCGTTTGACCCGGACCTTGAGTTCACTGTTCTCCAGTTCCGTACCAATCCTGCAATGTTTGACGATGACCGAGAAAGTCGTCGGCAACGCCGTCATGTCGAAAGTCATCTTGGCGTCACGTGATTCACTCGAGCGCGGCGGTTCCTTGACCGAACCTATGCGCAAACACTGGGCGTTCCCGCCGCTCATTCCGCACATGATCTCCATCGGCGAACAGACCGGTTCACTCGACCACATGCTCAGCAAAGTAGCGGAGTTCTACGAAAAAGAAGTGGACGCTGAGACCGATCGCTTGAAAGCATTGATTGAGCCGCTCATGATCGTATTCCTCGCCGCCTTAGTCGGGACTATAGTCTTAGCTATTATGATGCCGATGTTTGAAATGTTCCAGAATGTAGACAATTTGTAGGTATATTTGTTGATTCTGTTTAAAGTATTTTGCAATAAAACAAGAAAAGGCTATTGCTATAATTGGTACTATTGTTATAATTGAGGTGTACTCAAAGCATGATTTAATAGTAAAAAAATAGGAGGAATAAAAATGAGAAAATACTTGCAAAAGAAACTGAACAACGAAAAAGGTATGACATTGATCGAGCTTTTGGCAGTTATCGTTATCATTGCGATTATTGCAGCGATTGCTATTCCAGCGATTGGGAATATTATTGATAACAGTCGACAAAATGCGGTAAGAGCTGATGTGCAAATGGTTTTATCTTCTGCTAATTTATATTTTACTGAAACAGGAGCTGCTAATACCGCGACTGCCACTATAGGAGCAGCTGCAGCAACAACACCAGCTACATCGATGGCAGAATTTATTGATGATCCCGGTGATGTTACATCTGCTACCGTAACAAAACTTGAAGCCGGCAACCAGATTGATGCCACTGTTAATGTTGATGGAACTATTTATACATTTTCAGACATGACTAATGCGCAGTTGTCAGCGTTAGACCCTGCTGGAATCAAAGCCCTAATTACTACTGACTAAGTATTTCAAAGAACTTATAGGAGCTGAAAAAATGGCCTTATCGTTTTTATCGAGAAAAGCACGCGTCGTCACCATTACAATAGAAGAAGACGCGATCCGTCATGTCGACTTGAAATCCTCCCTGCCGATCGAGCTGAATTGCGCGGAAGAGCTTCTTCTTCCTGCAGGCATCATCGAAGAGGGGAAGATCGTCGACGCGGAAGCGCTGGCCTCGGTACTCGATAAGGCTGTCAATCAGTGGGGTCTCTCTAAGAAGTCAGTCCGCTTCCTCGCCCCTGACGAATTCGTTATCATCCGCAAAGTACCTTACCCCGACGATGTCGAAGCCGATGAACTGAAAGGCCATTTCTTCATTGAAATCGGTTCGACGCTGTACCTGCCCTTTGAAGATCCCGTCTTTGATGTGGTGCCGTACCATCCGGAAGAAGAAGAGCCGGAAGCAATCATCATCGCTTCCAAAGAATCGGTCATGCAGTCCTATGAGGACGTGTTTGACCAGGTGAAAATGAAAGCCGTTGTAGCCGACATCACGCCGCTTGCCCTTTACCGCTTGGGTTATCTGCAGCATGATTTCGGGGAAGACGAGCACATCATGCTCATCGATCTACAGTCGAAAAAGATGACCGTGTCGATATTCCATGAACATTTCCCGATGTTCATGCGGCCAGTCGATCTGGAAGTCGAAGATCCGGACGCGGCAGACCGTACAGCTGTCATGGAGACGATTGAAGTCGAAGCCGAAAAACTGGCGAACTTCTACCGCTATAATATGAACAGCGGTGAAATCGGCATCACGAAAATCATCTGCAACGGAGAGTTTTATGACTGGCATTCCTTCCAGGAAAGCCTGGAAACGCGTTTTCAAATTCCTGTACTGCCGCTCGTCATCGACGTCATTCCGTGCGGCGACGAAAAAGATGTTCCAAGACGCTTTAACCGGGCCATCGGTCTCGCGCTGAAAGAGGTGTAAACGTTCATGTTAGTTGATATTAACCTATTGCCGCAAAAAGAACGGGATCGTCCCGCTTTTCTGATTGCGGCGATTTCAATTTTATTAGTAGCCGTCATCGTTTGGGCGGTCTTGGCGTTTCTGGCGGGCTCCCACGAACGGGAACAGGCGGTCCTCGCTGCGCAATCCGTGCAGGTTGCCACCGAACAAGCGGCCATCCGCAGCCAGTTGGAAGCGGAACAAGGCATGAACGAAGAGCAGCAATTGAAAGCCACGGTCGACTGGGCGGAGGGTTATCAATTTGATACCGTTCCTTTATTGAAAGACTTGGTAGCCATCCTGCCGGAACGCGGATTTTTTGAAAGCTTTTCCTATACCGGCCTGGACCAGGCAATCTTATCGGTCCAGTTTGATACCGCACGCGAAGCCGCTTATTATTTGGCGCAGCTGAAAGCGTCCGAACTGATCGAGTCCGCGACCTTGGACAGTGTGGCGCAAAATGAAATCGACACCGCTGAAACTGAAGAAGGCGTTGTTGTGGAAGAAGCAATCATCCAGGAAATGCCCCGCTACATCGCGAGCTACACCATCATCTTTGTCGATGAGCGCATTCCAACAGACGATACCGCTGTTCCGGTGGAAGGCGAAGCTGTTGCCGAAGAACCGGCAGAAGAAGTTGTAGAAGAACCAGCGGAAGACGTGGAGGTCGATGTTGAAGTCAACACCGAAACGGAAGCACCCGCCGAAACAGTTGAACCGGCTGAAACCGCTCCAGCAGAAACAGGAGGGGATGGCCAATGAGCAGTTTATCGAAAAGCCAAAAAGAAAAAGGTTTGATTGTTTTATCCATCGTCTTCCTGTTGGCGCTCGCAGCGTATTCCTACTTCACCCTGTACGCACCGGCCAAAGAAGCGCGGCTTCAGGCTGAACAGACCTTGACATCTGAACGCGACGTTTTGATTGCGCTGCAGACGCAGCTGAAAGAATTGCCGGAAGGCGAACGGATCAGCACCAGCGAGCTGCAACAGAAAGTGTCCGTCGAATCCTTGACCGAACAAATCGTCCTGCAGATCGAACAGGCCGAATTGATTTCTGGCACCTTGATCGACAATATCGGCATCACCGAAGGCCTGGTTTCATTGCCGGTGCCGGTTGAAGGGCTTGAAAACCTGCAGGAAGTCTTGACGACCGTCACCATCAAAGCGAACGACTACGGGGCGATCACCACGTTCATCAAAGAAGTCGAAGCGATGGAACGCATCATGATCGTCGAAGCCGTCGATTTCGGTTCCAACGAAGAAATCACTTCAGCCGACCAAGTGGGCGAACCGCTTGACGTCAACTTGACCTTCTCGGCCTATTTCCGCCCGGACCTGATCGCACTGGCAGACACCTTGCCGAAGATCGACGCTCCGGCCCCAGCCGGCAAGATCAATCCGTTGCCGCAAAACGACGGGACAGCGCTAGCCGAAGAGGATGACACCGAAGAAGATGCAGCTGTCGATGTAGACGTCGAAGTCAATGTGGAAGAAAACGCAGCCGCTTCAGACGAGGAATAGAAGAAAGAGAGAAATCACAGTGATTTCTCTCTTTTTGCTAGAGGTGGGAGGGGGCCAGACACCGTACTGCAAACAAACCCTCGTATTCCGCAAACAAACGAGGGTTTCGCGCAAACAAACTCGAGCATTCCGCAAACAAACCGGATGATTCCGCAAATAAAACCCGTATTCCGCAAACAAAGGCTCTGTCCTCCGCTTTTCGCCTGCGAAAAGCATCCATTCAGTCCTTTTTCTTCGGTACTATGTCGTGGTTGGACGCATTAATGCTGAGATATCCGATTAACTTGAACATATAGTAGAGTTTTCGACTATCACCTAAGAAGTAATTTTTCTCACTACATAAAAAAGAACAGAAGATGGCTAAAACCGTATGCTCCTGCGTCGCGAAGAGATGGGCCAAACTGCCTTTGGCCCGTCTCTTGAAAAGCATCTATTCAGTCCTGTTTCTCCAGCATTGTGTCGGTATTGGACGCGGTGGCGCTAGAATACTTGTTGGATCAGCTCAAGAATTTTCTTTCACTAAAAACGAGTAAGTATTTGTTTTTATAACTTCATGAAAAATAGAAGAAAGAGCGAAAGGTGGCGACTGTTTTCTAAGCAGGCAAATTGGTGGAACACTGCTCCTGCATCGCTACGCTAGCTTCGTCGCAAAGAGATGGACCAAACTCCCTTTGGTCCATCTCTTTGAAAGCGTCCGCCTGCAGCGATTTCTTCAACCAAAAAAACTATAGCAAAGAGGGTTCTTATGGTACTGACTTATTCTGTGTTCTTCTCGCTGTTCGGACTGGTCTTCGGCTCGTTCTTTAACGTGGTCGGCTTGCGCGTCCCGAAAAAAGAATCCATCGCGTATCCGCCATCGCATTGCACCAGCTGCCAGCGCCGCTTGACTGCGCTCGACCTGGTGCCGGTGTTCTCCTACTTGTTCCTGAAAGGCCAATGCCGGACATGCGGCTCGAAAATCCACTGGGTCTATCCCTTGATGGAAGCTGTCACGGCGATTTTATTCGTGGGATCGTATTTGGTGTTTGGCTTTACGCCGGAGCTGATCGTCGCCATCCTGTTCGTTTCGCTATTGGTCATCATCACCGTGTCGGACATCGCCTATATGCTGATACCGGACAAAGTGCTCCTGCCGTTTGCGGTGGTGCTGCTCGGCTTGCGGATCGCGATTCCGCTCGATCCGTGGTGGGACAGCCTGCTCGGCGCTGTGGTCGGATTTTCCTTATTGTTCCTGATCGCCGTTGTTTCCAAAGGCGGCATGGGCGGGGGCGACATTAAACTGTTCTTCGTCATCGGGCTCGTGCTCGGCACGGCCGGCACCTTGATGACCTTGTTCTTCGCGTCGTTCATCGGCGCCATCGTCGGCATCATCCAATTGCGCGTTACGAAGAAAGGGCGTAAGACGCCGATTCCATTCGGTCCGTCGATCGCAGCGGCCGCCGTCATCGTTTATTTCTGGGGAGACGGCATGCTCGCATGGTATATGAATTTTCTGGGGTGAAGCTGAGGCTTCATCTTTTTTTGTTGCCAGCATCTAGCTTCTGTAAACCGCTTCCGCCGCTTTGGACATAGCTCCCCGCAAGAAGCCAGGAAGAACACCTGTCTACTTGTTTCGCTTAGTCCGTGGACGCGCCGGCGCTGGAGAACTCTGATAGATATAGAGCAAAATAGCGAAGACTCCTGCGGCTTAGCGATTCGACCGATACACCGCAGCGGACGAGAAGGATTGGGTGGGAGCCCTTGGCAGCTGGCACCGCGACGTCCTGTCGCGCCATCTGCATGACCCGCATCCTGCGGGCCCGAAAGTAGAGTTAGTTTATGGAATATCAACCCAAATTATCGTAAATTAGAATGGCAAACCGCTCTGCGCAGCGCTTTGCAGAGATCTAACCCTCCAAATCTCATTTTTCGATCCCGCTATCCTGGCAAATTTCATTTATTGCCATTTGTTTCTGTGTTTCTCCAAATGGTATGCTTCTTGAAAAAGGAGAGATACCAACTATGAAATTCAAAACCGATCTGCCCATCATTTTAGCTTCACAGTCGCCGCGCCGCCAGGAACTGCTTGGCATGCTGGGTGTCGACTTCCAGGTCATCCCGAGCGTCAAAGATGAGCCCGATCCGGAAGGTTTCGAAACGGCACTCGGCTATGTGCTGGCATGCGCCGCGCAAAAAGCCCAGGAAGTGGCAACAGGGCAAAAGGAGGCTGTCGTCATCGGCTCTGATACCATCGTCGTTTTGGACGGGGAGATTTTGCTGAAGCCGAAAAATAAAGAACAAGCGAAAGGCTATCTGCAGAAACTATCGGGCCGCACGCACCAAGTGATCACCGCCGTGACGGTCATGCAGGGAAGCAGTGAGCTGTCATTCTATGAAACGGTCAAGGTCAGTTTCTACGATTTGCCGGAAGCGTGGATCGATGCTTATGTCGCTACGGAAGATCCGTACGACAAAGCAGGCGCTTATGGCATTCAGACGGTATCGGGCTTGTTCGTCAAAGAAATTCAGGGCGATTACAACGCGGTGGTCGGCTTGCCGGTTGCGGCTTTAACGCAAAAACTGGTAGCTGCAGGATTTATTTCATTGCAAAGGAGCGGTGTCCGATGCTGAACGAAGCGCCGTTGATGATCCGTGATGTCCATATTTCCGACCGGCCCCGTGAACGCCTGATCAACCAGGGCGCGGCGGCTTTGTCCAATCAGGAGCTGATCGCCATCCTGCTGCGCACCGGCAGCAAGCAAGAGTCGGTGCTGCATCTCGCGAATCGTGTGCTGACCCATTTCGAACAGATCCAGGAATTGAAGAATGCCACCATCGAAGAGATGGTGGCGATCAATGGCATTGGCCAGGCAAAAGCTGTTCAGCTGCTTGCGGCTGTCGAGCTCGGCCGCCGGTTGTCCTCGAAGCAGACCGATACGAAATTCACCATCCGTTCCCCGAAAGATGCGGCTTCTTATTTAATGGCCGATATGACTTCCCTCAAGCAAGAGCATTTTGTCGTGCTGTTCCTCAATATCAAAAATCAGGTGATGCACCGGCAGACCATTTTCGTCGGCAGCCTGAACGCCTCCATCGTCCATCCCCGTGAGATTTTCCGTGAAGCTGTGCGGCGCTCTTCTGCTTCAATCGTCTGTGCCCATAACCATCCTTCCGGCAATCCAGCGCCGTCACCCGAAGACATCGATGTCACCAAGCGGCTCGTTGAAGCGGGCAGCATCATCGGCATCGAGCTGCTCGACCACGTCATCATCGGCGACCACCAATTCATTTCCCTGAAAGAAAAGGGGTTCATGTAGCACTGTTTATTTTTTTCCTTTTCGTCTATAATGAGTGGTATTGTGTCAACGCAATTGCCGAAATACCGGCTTGTTACAGAAAGGAAGAAAACCTGTGCTTGGATTTGGTCTGAAAGATGTCGGAATTGATTTAGGTACTGCAAATACCTTGGTGTATATTAAAGGCAAAGGAATCGTTCTTCGTGAGCCTTCCGTTGTCGTTAAAAATAAAAAGACCGGCGAAATCGTCGCAGTCGGCAGCCAGGCCAAGAACATGATGGGCCGGACGGCTGCGTCAATCGTCGCAATCCGTCCGATGCGTGACGGCGTCATTGCCGATTACGATACGACCTTGACGATGATTCGCCATTATTTGGTTGAAGCGTTCAAAGCGGCTGGAAGCAAATGGAAAAGCGGCAACGTCATGATTTGTGTCCCTTACGGCATCACATCTGTTGAACAACGTGCCGTTCTGGACGCTGCCCGGGGAGCCGGCGCACGTGAAGCGTTCACGATCGAAGAGCCTTTCGCTGCGGCAATCGGAGCAAATCTGCCGGTTTGGGAACCTATGGGCAGTATGGTCGTCGATATTGGTGGCGGAACAACGGAAGTAGCAGTGATTTCACTGGGCGGCATCGTTTCAAGCGAATCGATCCGTGTAGCCGGTGATGCACTGGATACGGAAATCATCCAGTATATCCGCAAAACCTATAATGTCCTGATTGGCGAACGGACAGCTGAAGCGCTGAAAGTGGGCGTGGGATCTGCCCGTATCATGGAAGACGCTGAAAAGGACGTTTCCATGGAAGTCCGCGGGCGCGACTTGTTGACTGGATTCCCGAAAACCTTGCAGGTCACTTCCGGAGAACTTGCGTCCGCCTTGCGTGAATCGGTCGATGCCATTGTCGCAGGCGTCAAAGCGACGCTGGAAAAGACGCCACCTGAGTTGAGCGCGGATGTCATGGAAAACGGCATCGTCTTGACAGGTGGAGGGGCTTTATTGAAAAACCTCGACCGCGTCATTTCAGCTGAAACGTCCATGCCGGTGTTTATTGCCGAAAATCCACTGGATTGTGTCGCACTTGGCACAGGCAAGGCTTTGGAGAATATGGACCAATTCCGTCGCCAGTTATCAATTAAATAAGGAGGATGGCAAAATGCCACAGCTTTTAACGAACAAGCGGCTGATTTTGCTGCTGTTGGGTGTCATCCTGCTCGTTGCACTGATTTCTTTTTCGCTCCGGGACCGCGCCAATGTGTCGCTGCCGGAACAAATCATAAAAGATGCTGTTGGAGCCGGGCAGTCGGCATTTTCACGCCCTGCTCATTTTGTCACTGGAATTTTTGATAATGTCGATTCGTTATTGAATACATTTGAAGAAAACCAGCATCTGAAAACGCGCTTAGAAGAATTTGCGGGCGTGCAGGCTGAAGTCAAGGATTTACGTTCTGAAAACGAAGAACTGAGACTGATAGTAGGAAAAGAAGAAGACTTGCGGGAGTTCAACCCGATCCAGGCGACCGTCATTGCACGGAATCCGGATCAATGGGAAGAAAAAATCATTTTGAACCGCGGCTCCAACCAAGGAGTGGCGGAGAACATGGCGGTCATGACTGCCAGTGGCCTAATCGGCAAAGTCGTGTTGACGACGCCGACCACATCCACTGTGGAACTGATTTCCACGCTCAACCCGAACTACCGCGTATCCGCGATGGTCGTTGGGGGTGCGAAAGAGGTCTACGGCCTGATCGAAGGCTATGATGCCGAACGCCGTGAGCTGTTGCTGAAACGGATTGACGCGAATATCGAGCTGAAGGAAGGCGACCAGGTCATCTCCAGTGGACTTGGCGGTATTTTTCCGAAAGGCATTTTGATCGGCACCATCACTGAAATCACCATCGATGAATTTGGTCTGACAAAGCTTGCTTATGTCAAACCGGCGGCTGACTTTTCCTTATTGGATCATGTCATCATCGCAGATCGTGTAATGCCGGAAGTGGACGGTGAAGACAATGGCGTGACAGGAGACGATGAATCATGATCCGTTTCCTCATTCCGTTGATCTGTCTCGTCCTGTTTTTCATGGAACCGGTTTTTGGCCTTTTTTCACCGCTTAATATCGGCGGGGAACTGAATTATGTGGTGCCGCGTTTCCTCATTATGTTCCTGATTTTCCTGACGCTTTATTATGACCTGAAGCACGCCATGTTCTATGGATTATTTTTCGGGCTCTTGTATGATGTCTTTTACATTGATATTATTGGATTATATTCTTTTCTGTATCCAGCCATTTGTTTGGCGGCAGCATTCATCTTTAAACGGATTCCACGGAACCTGTTGACGGCGACACTGCTGACACTTGCTTTATTGGCGATATTCGAATTTGTGCTTTATCAGTTTTTCCTGCTGATTTCATTGACAGGAATGCCGCTCGGCACATTTTTATCGACGCGGCTTTGGCCGACGATGGTCGCCAATTCCATATTCCTGGTGATGCTCGGCTGGATGTTCAAGTCGGTGATCGTTACGCAGTTATCGGAGCGTGACACTAAGATAGGGTTATATTAATGAAAGCGCAGGTGACGCATTTTTTGAAGAATCTCGTTACTATTAAAGGGAAAAATAAAGGGCTTGTGCTGTATCTCGATGACCAATGTGCCTACACGGATCTATTGGCCGAGGTGAAGGCGAAGGTGTCGGATCCTGCGCTTGACAGTGATACCGAAGTGACGGTGCATCTGAATAAACGCTATTGCACCGACAGCCAGATCCAGGAATTGAGCGAAGCGGTGCAAACCAACCCGCATCTGAAGGTGGTTGCGACGACCAGTGACATCCTGACAGTCGAAGCGAGCGATCAAATGATCCTCGAACGCCAGTCCGAAACGTATGTCGGCATCGTGCGCTCAGGTCAAGTCATAAAAGCTGAAGGCGATTTGGTCGTTATTGGCGATGTCAATCCGAACGGCCGTGTGGAAGCAGGCGGCAGCGTTTATGTGCTGGGCCGGCTTAAGGGTGCGGCGCATGCCGGTACAAAAGGCAACCGCGATGCAGTCATCGCAGCCTCGTGGCTGGAAGCGACGCAACTGAAGATCGACGACGAACTCGAAACCATGACGGATGAATTGTCCAGCCTTTCGGAACAACCGGAAATGGAATGTGCTTATCTACATACAAACGGCACCATCATCATCGACCGTTTGCAGGAATTGCGGTTTATCCGTCCGCAAATTTCAACGTTTAAAGGAGGAAGCTAGTGTGGGAGAAGCTATCGTAATTACATCAGGCAAGGGAGGCGTCGGTAAAACGACGACAACCGCCAACCTCGGCACTGCATTGGCTCTTCAAGGGAAAAAAGTATGCCTGATCGACACCGACATCGGATTGCGCAACCTCGACGTCATTTTGGGTTTAGAGAATCGCATCATCTACGATTTGATCGACGTGCTGGAAGGCCGCTGCAAAGTGCATCAGGCACTTGTCAAAGACAAGCGTTTTGAAGACATGCTGTATCTTTTGCCGGCTGCGCAAACGGCCGACAAAAACGACGTCAATCCGGAACAGATGAAAGAATTGGTGGCGGAACTGAAGAAAGACTATGATTTCGTCATCATCGACTGCCCCGCCGGAATCGAGCAGGGCTATAAAAATGCGGTTGCCGGTGCAGACCATGCAATCGTCGTGACGACACCTGAAATTTCAGCTGTCCGCGACGCTGACCGCATCATCGGTTTGCTTGAGCTGGAAGAAAATATTGATGCACCGCGTCTGATCATCAACCGCATCCGCCCTCATTTGATGAAAGCGGGAGAAGCGCTGGATGTCAATGAAATCACGACTCACCTGTCGATCGACCTGTTGGGCATCATTGCAGACGACGAACGCGTCATCTCGAGCTCGAACAAAGGCGAACCGATCGTCATGGATCCGTCCAACACCGCTGCAATGGGCTACCGCAATATTGCGCGCCGCCTGCTCGGCGAATCGGTACCACTCATGAGCATGGAAAAAGCACCGCCAAGCCTGTTCACCAAAATCAAAGCAGTTTTCACGAAATAAGATTTTTTAGCCTCCGCTGTCTAAGCGGGGGCTTTTTTAAAACTTTGGGGAGGTGTGGCATGAACGATTTTTTATTGGCACAAATGATTTCAGCGGAACGCTTGCCGGCATTGCATGAAGCAAAGTCGGCCGTTTTATCGGAATTAAAGAATTCACTGGCGGGTGCGAGCGGCGAACAGCGCACGGCTGCTTTATTGAAAAGGGAATTGGATCTGCCGGGGGACGTAGCATTTTTGCATGATGTGCATATTCCATATAAAGACGGGACGGCACAAATCGATCTGCTGTTGGTTCATGCGGAAGTTGTCTGCGTATTGGAAGTGAAGAACATGATCGGAGAGTTTTATTTCGACTCCGACAACTTCCAGTTTCACCGTGTGGTTGACGGCCGCAGGGAAGGGATGCGCAATCCAGAAGCGCAGCTGCACCGTGCAGTGCGGGCAGTCAGCGGATTTTTGGGCGTTCCGGTTCATGGTGTGATCGTACTCGCGAGCCGGTCGGGGAAAGTGGTGGAAGCGCCCAAGCAGTATCCGGTCGTGTCGCTCGACTACTTGCCGTTCCATCTTGAAAAGCTCGCGCAGGGGTCAGGGCTTTTTGATGCCTCGGCGTTTGCTTCCAAATTGGCGGGATTGCCGGTGCGCAATTCCAGCCGCCACTGGCTCCAGCGCCACAACATCACCTTCGATTCATTGCGCCTCGGCGTGACTTGTCCGACATGCCGCACGCGTTCGCTCGATTGGCAGGGGCGCAAATGGAGCTGCGGCGTCTGCGGATTTGCGTCGCGGGATGCGCATGAAGTCGCGCTTCAGGAATATGCGGTGCTGTTCGGCGCCGAACTCGATACGAGGCTTGCTTACCGGTTGCTTGGCGTGAAAAACAAATACATCCTGTACCGGCTGCTGGAAAAGACGGCTCAGCGGGGCGATGTGCGTGGAAATCGCCGGATTGTGGAGGACCGGCAGCTGCTGCGCGAGTATTTCGGCCGCGTTTATCGCTGACCGCACCTCAAATGGGCAAGACCGCACCTCGTGAGGCGATAACCGCACCTCAAACAGCCAAGACCGCACCTCGCGAGGCAATAACCGCACCTCACAACCGATCCGCAAACCGCCAACAACCGATTTCCCGAAACATGACATTTTCTATTGACGCCGCAGGTTCTCCCGTGGTATTATTCTAATGTTATGTTTGTAGCGTACCGTGCTGCAACCGCTCGAATCAGGTTGCTTTAAGAATTCGCTCCGGCGGGTCACCTGAATAGGCGAGTCTTAATCTAAGAGGAGGTGCAAGGATATGTACGCGATTATTGAAACTGGTGGGAAACAAATCAAAGTTGAAGCAGGCCAAGAGATCTACGTTGAGAAATTGAACGGAGAAGCTGGGGATGTTATCACATTTGACAAAGTTCTATTTGTAGGTGGAGAAAATACTAAAGTGGGTGTTCCTTTTGTTGAAGGAGCTACTGTTACGGCTAAAGTTGTAAAAAACGGCAAACAGAAAAAAATCACAGTATTCACATACAAAGCTAAAAAGAACTATCACAAAAAACAAGGTCACCGTCAGCCATATACAAAATTGACTGTCGATGCGATCAACCTGTAAGAATGATACGAGTAACTGTAAAAGGAACGTCAAAACGCATTTCGTCTTTTGAAATGTCAGGCCATGCGGATTATGCTGAACACGGGCAAGACCTCGTATGTGCTGGAGCGTCCGCTGTCTCATTTGGAGCGGTGAACGCCATCATGGAGCTGACGGGAATCGAACCTGATATTCAGCAGGCAAACAGCGGCTTTTTAAAAGTCAGTTTTCCGAAGAACCTGAATGACAAGACGGACGAGCAGGTTCAACTGCTGGTACGCGCAATGATTGTTTCATTGAAAACGATTGAAAAAGACTATGAAGAATATATTAAAATAACCTTCACAGCTTAGGAGGTGGGACAGAATGTTAAGATTAGATCTTCAGTTTTTTGCATCCAAAAAAGGTGTAGGTTCAACGAGAAACGGACGTGACTCTGAATCTAAACGCCTTGGCGCAAAACGTGCAGACGGCCAAGAAGTTACTGGTGGTTCGATTTTATACCGTCAACGCGGGACTAGAATTTATCCAGGCGAGAACGTTGGACGCGGCGGAGACGATACACTTTTTGCTAAAATCGACGGAGTCGTACGTTTCGAACGTTACGGACGCGATAAGAAAAAAGTTAGCGTATATCCAGTTGCACAAGAAGCTTAATACAAAACGAAAAGGGCTGCTTTCGCAGTCCTTTTTCTTTTGAAATTTATAAGCGCGGACCCTGGGGCAGGCTGTATGCATTATTTTAGGGATTTCCTGCAAACTCTTGGTATACTGGAATAAGAAGTTGAACCGGGGCGTGACTTATGGAAAAGATAATGACAGTGGCACAATCGCTTCGGCATGCGCGCCATGATTTTTTAAATGAATTGCAATTGATCAAAATGAATTTGGACCTTGGCCGTCTCCAGGAGGCACAGGCGATTATTCGTTCGCATGCCGAAGCGGCTATGCATGCCAGCCGGCTGGCCGATATCGGGCTGCCGCTGACAGAGGAATGGCTGTTGACTGCGAATTGGCGCTTTCCTGGATTCAATTTTGGAGTAGAGTGCCCGGCATTGAAGGCACCCGCGCATTTGGATGCAGACTTTCAGCATTTTCTGGAGAGTTTTGTGGAATCCGCCAAAGAGCGCCTGGATCCTTATCAGGCATTTTATGGCACGATTTTATTGACATCCAGTGCTGCATCTTTTGAATTGAAGATTACGTGTCCAGGAAATTGGCTGGATTTGGATGTTTTGGGAACACCGGAATTTACAGTACGAAAAGAGTGCAGCGAAGACAGCACAATGATAGCTGTTCGTGCACAGATGGAGGGATAATATGTTTGTCGATCACGTAAAAGTTTATGTTAGAGGTGGCGACGGCGGGGATGGCATGGTTGCATTCCGCCGCGAAAAATATGTACCGAACGGCGGACCTGCCGGCGGAGATGGCGGGAAAGGCGGAAATATCGTCTTTATCGTTGAAGAAGGATTGCGGACGCTGATGGATTTCCGTTACAAACGGATTTTTAAAGCAGACCGCGGAACACACGGCATGAGTTCAAATAAACACGGTGCCAAAGCTGAAGATACGTTCATCAAAGTTCCACCGGGCACAGTCGTTAAAGATGTCGATTCGGGCGAAACCATTGCCGATTTGGTCGAACATGGCCAAACAGCGATCATCGCAAAAGGCGGGCGTGGAGGCCGAGGAAACTCACGTTTCGCAACGCCTGCAAACCCGGCACCAGAGCTTTCTGAAAAAGGCGAACCGGGCTTTGAACGCAACGTCACTTTGGAATTGAAAGTGTTGGCGGATGCTGGACTTGTCGGATTCCCGAGTGTCGGGAAATCGACTTTGTTATCAGTCGTTTCCGCTGCTAAACCAAAAATTGCTGAATACCATTTCACGACCATCGTTCCGAATCTCGGGATGGTTGAAACGGAAGACCAGCGCAGCTTCGTCATGGCCGATCTTCCAGGATTGATCGAAGGCGCCCATGAAGGAATCGGCCTTGGCCATCAATTCCTGCGCCATATCGAACGGACGCGTGTCATTGTCCACGTCATCGATATGTCCGGTCTTGAAGGACGCGACCCTTACGACGATTACGTCACCATCAACGAAGAATTACAGCAATACAATATGCGTTTGACGGAACGTCCGCAATTGATCGTGGCAAACAAAATGGATATGCCGGAATCTGAAGAGAATCTAGCGAAATTCCGCGAAAAATTGCCGGAAGATGCCCGCATTTTCCCGATCTCTGCATTGTCGCGCAAAGGCTTGAACAATCTATTGTTCGCGATTGCCGATGTGATCGAAGTGACGCCGGAATTCCCGTTGATCGACGATACCGAAGAAGATTCAGAAAGCACGGTTCTTTACAAACACGAATCCGATGCAGATGGCTTCAACATCACGCGTGAGTCTGATGGCGCCTTTATCCTGTCCGGTTATGCGATTGAGCGCATGTTCAAGATGACCGACTTTTCGCGTGAAGATTCAATTCGCCGATTTGCCCGCCAGATGCGCGGCATGGGAATTGATGATGCTCTTCGTGAACGCGGAGCGGAAAATGGCGACACGGTTCGCCTGCTTGAATTCGAATTCGAATTTATGGATTGATGCGGAGGTAGCTTGAATGAAGGATATTTCGGAACAACGGTATTATTTAGTGCGTGAAGACGTTTTGACAGAAGCGATGCAAAAAACGCTCGAAGTGAAAAAAATGTTGCAGAATGATCGCATTTCCATCATGGAAGCTGTCAACAAGACAGGTCTTTCGCGCTCTGCGTTTTATAAATATCGGGACGCTGTATTTCCGTTCCATTCGATTGTCAAAGAACGGATCCTGACGGTTTTCCTTCAATTGGAAGACCGCTCAGGGACGCTCGCGACGCTTTTGCAGACAGTCGCTGATAACGGCTGCAATATTTTGACCATCCACCAGACCATTCCGATCCAGGGGCGGGCGAATGTCACCTTGTCACTGGACGTAACGGCGATGGACGGGGAATTGGACGTATTTCTACAACAGCTGAAAAAACTCGATTTTGTCGAGTCGGCTGACGTGGTATCAAGTGGATCATCTTAATGGAGGAATGTTTAAATGACTGGACAAGCTGAAAACAAACGAATTTCATATTTAGGGCCGGAAGCGTCATTTACACACCTTGCGGCAAAAAAAGTTTTTCCTGAAGAAACGCTGGTACCATTTACAACCATTCCCGAATGCATAGAAGCAGTGGCAGAGGGCAGCGTAGATTACGCTGTTGTGCCGCTGGAAAATGCGTTGGAAGGATCAGTTCCATTAACAGTGGATTATTTATTCCACGAAGCGCAATTGTATGTGACGGCTGAAGTGTTATCGCCGATTGAACAGCATTTGTTGGTTCATCCTGAAAACCGCAACGCGGAAGCATTTGAAGCGATTTATTCGCATCCTCATGCATTGGCGCAATGCCATAAATTCCTTTTTTATACATATAAGAGTACGCCTCTGGAACAGTACAGCTCGACAGCTGCGGCGGCTAAAATGGTTTCTGAATTGCCGGAACGCAATATCGCGGCCATCGGCAATGAATTCTCCGCCCATAAATACGGCTTGGATATTCTGCAGCGCGATATCCACGATTTCCATTTTAACCACACACGCTTTTTCGTATTGTCGAAATCTAATCACAAACTGACCGATCCGACGCATGATGATCAAATCAAAACAACTTTGATGATCACGCCGCCGGATGATGACCGATCGGGTGTCCTGCATCAGATCTTGTCCGTCTTTGCTTGGCGGCGCCTGAACTTGAGCAAAATCGAGTCGCGTCCTTTGAAAACCGGCCTCGGCGATTATTTCTTCATCGCAGATGTGCTGGTAGACGAAGGGGACGCCATGATGCGCGGCGCCTTCGAAGAACTCGCGGCTCTTGGCTGTACGGTGAAAACTTTAGGTTCGTATTATACGTATAAATAAAACAGAGAAGCCCCGCAGCGAAAACGCTGCGGGGCTTTAAGTTTGTAGACAAAAAATCATTGTTTAGTTAGAAGAATAAGTAGAAAGTTTATGAGCACCATAGCGGATCCTATGCTCCAGGCGGACGCTTTCCGCGGGCTCGCGCCGAACTAACTCGGACTAGCGCCCGAGTGGATTTCGGCACTTCGCTATCCCGCAGGAGTCGCCGCCTTGCGCTCCGGATCCTGGTAACAGGCGGCTTTCTGTTTTGGCTAGTTTGGAAGTAAAAGCAGCGAGTTGAATAACTCTCACTGATTCAACGTGATATTGTTAACCGGGATGGACGTGAAAAGTACCTATAAAATTAGCTTGGGCTGAAGCCGCCCCTCCAGAAAGTAGAGTGGTCGCTCCGATTGAGGCTTACATACCCATTCAACCAACTTAGACTATATCCTCATTTTTCGAAATTCAGCAAAAAGACTTCCATTCAGGAGCTTATGATGTAATCACTAAAATGGTGCAACAGAACATCGTGATACCACTTGACAAGACACTTGCTCCAGACTAACTCCTGCTGAATGTGAGAGCAAGTTTCTTACTGTATAGACCTGCTCCACTTTATAAGCCCAAGAACCTGCAAAATGCAGGTTCTTGGGCTTATAAATACCTATTCAGTTTCTTCCAGCAGAAATCCATTATCCCGCATCACGTTGACGGCTTTTTCAAGCGTCGCGCTGTCTGCTGCGGTGATGGTGTGGAGGTGCGTGCCGTCTGTCAGTTCCAGCAGGTAGCTCGCGCCCGTGTCGCGGACGCGTTTCATGAAGGCTTCGACTTCCGGGACGCTCGAGACATGGATGCCGGCCGTCAGTTCGCCGTATACCGGATGCTCGATCGAGACGTCTTTGACCGTGACGCCTGACTCGACCAACAGCTTCAGTTCGCGTTCGGTGTCTTCGGGCTGGTGGCGGCAGGCGATGCGGCGGCTGGCTTCTTGGGTGGCGCGGTCAGCGAGATACAGATAGCCTTGGCTGGTGGCGATGATCGGTTCGCCTTTCGCCTTCAGCAGGGTCATGTCGCCGACGATGACCTGGCGCGACACGCTCGCGAGCGCAGCCAGGTCGCTGCCGGTCATCGGCTGTGCCGCTGTCTTTATTTTTTCCAGCAGGAATTGGCGCCGCTGTTCGCCGAATAATTTTTTCATGTGGATCCCTCGCTTATCGACTCGTTATCCTTATCTTAACATGTGCCGAATAGCAACGGGTTTATTTCGTCTAAAGCAGCCGAATATGGTATAATCATGGAGTTGAATTAAAGGAGAGACTGTCCATGTACGATTACATAAAAGGCAAGGTTACACGCGTAACGCCTGAATATTTAGTGATAGAACAGCAGGGCATCGGCTGGCAGATTTTTGCACCGAATCCGTATTCGTTCGGCTCGGACGAACTGCAGGTATTTCTGCATCACCATGTGCGGGAAGACGCGCAGCTATTGTTCGGATTTCCGACACTGGAGCAGCGGGAATTGTTCCGTAAGCTGATTTCGGTGTCGGGCATCGGCCCAAAAGGCGCGCTGGCGATTCTCGCAAGCGGACAGCCGCAGCATGTCATCGAAGCGATCGAGCGGGAAGATGAATCCTACTTGGTGAAGTTCCCCGGCGTCGGCAAGAAAACGGCCCGCCAGATGATCCTGGATTTGAAAGGCAAGCTGAGCGAGTTTTTCGCCGACCCCTTCAATCCGGAAGAACTCAATACCCTGCTGTCGAACGACCAGGGAGAGCTGGAAGAAGCGATGCTGGCACTTGGAGCACTCGGCTATTCCGAGCGCGAAATCACCAAAGTCAAACCGCAGCTGCGGGATCTCGACCTCGATACAGAAGGCTTTATGAAAAAAGCGTTGCAGCTGCTGCTTAAACAAAACTGATGAAAGGAGGCGAACGGCATGGAAGAACGCATCATAGACAGCGAGGTTTCGGAGTTTGATGAACGCTTTGAGCAATCGCTCCGTCCGCAATTGTTGGGCCAGTATATTGGGCAGCATACAGTAAAACACAATCTGCAGATCTTTATCGAAGCTGCGAAAATGCGCCAGGAAAGTTTGGACCACGTGCTGTTGTACGGGCCTCCTGGACTCGGGAAAACGACACTGGCTGCTGTCATCGCCAATGAAATGGAAGTCAACATCAAAATGACCAGTGGACCGGCCATCGAACGCCCGGGCGATTTGGCGGCCATCGTGTCGTCATTGGAGCCTGGAGATGTCTTGTTCATTGATGAAATTCACCGCTTGAACCGCTCGATTGAAGAAGTGCTGTATCCGGCGATGGAGGATTTCTGCCTGGACATCGTCGTCGGCAAAGGGCCGACCGCGCGCTCTGTCCGGCTGGATCTGCCGCCGTTCACCTTGATCGGGGCGACGACGCGAGCAGGCGCTTTATCTGCGCCGCTGCGGGACCGTTTCGGCGTCTTGTCCCGCCTCGATTATTACGACACGGAAGCTTTGACGGAAATCGTCATCCGCAGCTCCAAATTATTTGAAGCGGACATCCACCCCCATGCCGCTGTCGAGATCGCCCGCCGGTCCCGTGGAACCCCGCGTATCGCCAACCGTTTATTGAAGCGCGTACGCGATTATGCACAGGTGCGCGGAACCGGCTCTATCACGATGGACATGGCAGAGCAGGCACTGGAAATGCTGCAGGTCGATCCGCTTGGATTGGACCATATTGACCATAAATTATTGACGGGCATGATCGAACGTTTCCGCGGCGGTCCGGTTGGCCTGGATACCATCGCCGCAAGCATCGGGGAAGAGTCGACAACGATTGAAGACGTCTACGAACCGTATTTGCTGCAGATCGGGTTTATCCAGCGCACACCGAGAGGCCGCACGGTGACGCAACTTGCCTACGAACACTTTAAAATGGAGATGCCTGAATGACTAAACCCAACACACCACCCACAACTTTAAATGTACAAGACTTTGATTTTGAATTGCCGGAGGAATTGATTGCCCAAACGCCATTGCTTGACCGTACGTCGAGCCGGCTGTTGGTCATGAATAAAACCACTGGAGCTATCGAGCACCGCCATTTCCGTGACATTACGGATTATCTGCATGCAGGCGACACACTCGTCCTTAACGACACTCGCGTGCTTCCTGCCCGATTGATGGGCATCAAGGAAGATACCGGCGCCAACATTGAAATATTGCTGCTCAAACAGATTGAAAATGATGTCTGGGAGACCTTGGTCAAACCGGCGAAGAAAGTCAAGATCGGCACCATCGTTTCTTTTGGTGAAGGCTTGCTGCGTGCGGAATGCACCGGCATCCTCGACCACGGCGGCCGCCATTTCAAGATGATCTACGACGGCATTTTCTACGAGATCCTGGACCAATTGGGCGAAATGCCCTTGCCGCCTTATATCCGTGAAAAATTGGAAGACCAGGACCGCTACCAAACCGTTTTCGCGAAAGAGCGGGGAAGCGCTGCGGCACCGACTGCGGGGCTTCATTTCACCGATGAGCTATTGGAGGAGATCCGTGCCAAAGGCGTCCATATCGCGTTTATCACGCTGCACGTCGGACTGGGAACCTTCCGTCCGGTATCGGTCGATTCGATCGAAGACCATGAGATGCATTCGGAATTTTACCGCATCAGTAAGGAAACAGCCGATTTGATCAATAAAACCAGAAAACAGGGAGGCCGCATCGTCTCAGTCGGTACGACATCGACGCGCACCCTGGAATCGGTTGCCCAGAAATTCGGTGGGGAGCTGCAGGAAGACAGCGGCTGGACCGATATCTTCATTTTCCCGGGCTACGAATTCAAAGCCATCGACGGCTTGATCACCAACTTCCATTTGCCGAAATCGACGTTGGTCATGCTGGTCAGCGCTCTTTCGAACCGCGACTATATTTTGAACGCCTATCAACAAGCCGTTGATGAACGCTACCGCTTCTTCAGTTTCGGAGATGCGATGTTCATTGAACCACAGAAAAAGGAGAATCACCAATGACAGCAGCAGTAACGTACGAACACATCAAGACCTGTAAACAAACCGGCGCGCGCTTGGGAATCGTCCACACGCCGCACGGTTCGTTTGAAACACCGGCATTCATGCCCGTCGGTACGCAAGCGACGGTCAAGACCATGTCGCCTGAAGAACTGAAAGCCATGAACGCCGGCATCATCCTCAGCAATACGTATCATCTATGGCTGCGCCCCGGCAATGACGTCATCAAAGAAGCAGGCGGCCTGCATAAATTCATGAACTGGGACCGTCCAATCTTGACCGATTCCGGTGGATTCCAAGTGTTTTCATTGAGTGAATTCCGCAATATCAAAGAAGAAGGCGTCCATTTTCGCAACCACATGAACGGCGACAAGCTGTTCCTAAGCCCGGAAAAAGCGATGCACATCCAGAATGACCTGGGCTCTGACATCATGATGGCTTTTGACGAATGCCCGCCATTCCCGGCGACGCATGAATACATGAAATCCAGTGTCGAGCGGACATCCCGCTGGGCAGAACGCTGCCTCGAAGCGCACGAGCGCAAATCGGACCAAGCTTTGTTCGGCATCATCCAGGGCGGCGAATTTGAAGACCTGCGCAAACAAAGTGCGCAGGATCTTGTATCGCTTGATTTCCCCGGCTATGCAATCGGCGGCTTATCCGTCGGCGAACCGAAAGACGTCATGAACCGTGCACTCGAATACACGACGCCATTGATGCCTGCAGACAAGCCGCGTTACCTGATGGGCGTCGGTTCACCCGATTCCTTGATCGATGGCGCCATCCGCGGCATCGATATGTTCGATTGTGTCTTGCCGACACGCATTGCCCGCAACGGCACCCTGATGACCAGCACGGGCCGATTGAACATCAAAAATGCCGCTTTCAAGCGTGATTTCGGACCGCTCGATGAGAAATGTGATTGCTATACATGCAAAAATTACTCGCGCGCTTACGTCCATCACTTGATTCGTGCAGATGAAACCTTCGGAATTAGACTTACTAGTTATCATAACCTGCAGTTTCTGTTAAACTTAATGGAACAGGTGCGTCAAGCGATTCGCGAAGACCGCCTGGGAGATTTCCGCGAAGAATTTTTTGAAGCTTACGGTTTCAATAAACCCAATGCTAAAAATTTCTGAGTTTGTACGAGAATAGAGAAAGTGAAAGGGGGAAATGAATAATGGAAACTTTAATTGCGTTATCACCTTTACTATTAATGTTCTTGCTAATGTGGTTTTTCATCATCCGTCCTGCCCAAAAGCGCCAGAAAGCAACTAAGAACATGCAGACAGAACTAAGACGTGGCGACCGCATTGTAACAATCGGCGGATTGCACGGCCTTATCGATGCAGTTGACGATGAAACGATCTACATCACTGTAGCTGATGGCTCGCGCATGCAGTTCGAGCGTCAAGCAATCGCGAAAGTAGTAGAATCTGCAAAATCAACAATCTAAAAAACATAAAAGCTCGCCTTCGATTTTGAAGGCGTTTTTTTAATGAAAAATAATGTCCTTATTCTAAATTTTCCAGTTACAGGGTACAATGGATATAGTACAACGGAAAGGAGAACATGCATGACGAGTTATCCGGATCTTTTTGAACTCGTACTGCCGGCGCTTCAAAGCAAATGCAGCGAATTTCATTACTTTCAATACGATACATTCACCGAGCAAGACCTATGGGAATTTTGCATCAAGAAAAAATGGCGTAAAAAAGATATAAGCACCATGCACCTCTATGAAATGATCAACGATATCATGGACATGACCGCTTCCGACTTTCTGGCCTACCACCAAGTCGAAGCGTTGAAGAAGGCGCGCTGGAACGATGACAGCACACTCGAAAACATCGAGCACCTCCTGCGTCCGTCCCCGAAAAAAACGACGTAAGTTAGAGTTGGAAATTTAGGGATTTAGCTTTTACCCGCCGCTTCGGCCGCTTCGGGCATGGCTCACACCAGGAGCCGGGAAGAACACCTGTCTCCTGGCTCCGCCTAGCCCGTGGACGCGCCGGCGCTAAAATATTTAGTAATGTCTTCTAAATTCTTGCCCAATAATTGATTAGCAGCGCAATGACCTCTGGAAGAAAGAGTGGAAGGCGGCGCATGTTCCAGTAGAGCGAGTTGCGATAATTCTGCTCCTGCATCGCTGCGCTAGCTTCGTCGCAAAGGCATTGTCCGAACTACCTTCGTCCAATAGCTTGTCCGTCTGGAACGAATTCTTCATACAATGAAAACTGATTTTTATTCAACTCACCAAGTTTGATTTGACAGCAATCAGCGGCTGTTTCATAATGATAGTGCTATGTTTTACGCACCCGAGGAGGAAATTTACATATGAAAGCAAGAGGTCGCATTATTGCCTTTTTCTTACTGGTGATTGTACTGATAGGAATCATAGGCACCACGAGTTTACCCATCGCTAAAGACATTCGGTTAGGCCTGGATTTGCAGGGCGGATTTGAAGTGCTCTACGAGGTGGAAACCTTAGATGGCAAGGAAGTTACGGAAAGTGTGCTGACGGATACGACGGACGCGTTGATGAACCGGATCAACGTTCTCGGTGTCAGCGAGCCAGTCATCCAGATTGAAGGGGAAAACCGCATCCGTGTCCAATTGGCGGGAGTTGAGGACCAATCGTCGGCACGTGAGTTGCTGTCGACGGAAGCGAATCTGACTTTCCGTGATGCACAAGACAATCTGCTGCTTTCAGGGAATGACTTGAAGCAGGGCGGTGCAACCGGCACCTTCGACCAGAACGGCAATCCGATTGTCACGCTGGAATTGAATGATCCCGGCAAATTCGCCGAAGTGACAGAAGAGGTTTCCCAGATGCCGGCACCAGATAATGTCTTGGTCATCTGGCTGGATTTTGAGGAAGGTGTGGATTCCTTCGCGGCAGAACGCATGGAGGCAGATCCGAAATTCGTCTCGGCACCAAGTGTGCAGCAGCGGATTTCGTCACCATCTGTTGAAATTTCCGGATCGTTCTCTGTAGAAGAAACACAAAATCTTGCAGGCATCCTGAACGCTGGCGCATTGCCGGTAAGCCTGGAAGAAATTTATTCGACTTCTGTCGGCGCCCAGTTCGGTGAACAGGCGCTTGACCAGACCATGGTCGCTGCCGCTGTCGGGATTGCATTGGTCCTGCTGTTCATGCTGGTTTATTACCGTTTGCCTGGTATGGTCGCAGTTGTGACTTTATCGGCTTATGTGTACTTGATCCTGCTGGTGTTCGAATGGATCGGCGGCGTTCTGACGCTTCCGGGAATCGCGGCAATCATGCTGGGTGTCGGGATGGCAGTCGATGCCAACATCATCACCTATGAACGGATCCGTGAAGAGATGCGTGTCGGAAAATCGGTTCAAGAATCGTTCAAAGTCGGCGCACGCTCTTCGTTCTCCGCGATTGTCGACGCCAATATTACGACCTTGCTGGCAGCTGTCGTCTTGTTCTATTTCGGGACAAGTTCCGTCAAAGGATTTGCGACGCTCTTGATCATTTCGATCTTGGCCAGTTTCCTGACAGCTGTTTGGGGATCTCGCCTGCTGCTTGGCCTGTGGGTCCACAGTGGCGTACTGGACAATAAATTCGGCTTGTTCGGTTTGAAGAAATCGGAAATCCATGCAAAAGAAGAAGGTTTGGAGATCACGGATCTGTCAACCCGCTTCGACCGCTTTGATTTTGCGGGCCACCGCAATAAATTCTTTTTGGCTTCGATCGTCCTGATTGTTGCGGGAATGGCCGTCATCGGTGTGTTCCGCTTAAATCTCGGCATCGACTTCTCGAGTGGTACCCGTGTTGAAATCGCGTCGGAAGCGGCGTTGACGAAAGAGGAAGTGCAGAGCTTCCTGGACGGCGCCGGCTATGAAACGGATGACATCGTCATTTCGGGTGACGCGTCCAATATCGGCGTAGCACGTTTTAACGAAGAGTTCAGCCAAGAAGACATCAACAGCCTGAAAGCGGTAGCCACGGAAGAATTCGGTGCAGAGCCGAACGTTTCGACGGTATCGCCGACTGTCGGCCAGGAGCTGGCGAAAAACGCGCTGTATGCCCTGTCGATTGCAGCGCTTGGCATCATCATCTATGTCGCCTTCCGTTTTGAATGGCGCATGGGTGTGGCTTCCGTTGTCGCATTGATTCATGATGCGTTCTTTATCGTTGCCATCTTCAGCCTTTTGCGGCTTGAGGTGGACATCACTTTCATCGCGGCTGTTCTGACGATCGTCGGGTATTCGATCAATGACACCATTGTGACATTTGACCGGATCCGTGAAAACATGAAGCGCATGAAGAAAATCGATACTGTGGAGCAGCTGGAGAAAGTGGTCAATGTGTCGCTTCGCCAAACGCTCGGCCGTTCCGTCAACACGGTATTGACCGTGCTGCTGGTGGTTGTTGCATTATTGATCTTCGGTGCGCCATCGATCACCAACTTCTCCATCGCTCTTCTTATCGGGTTGATCGCCGGTACTTATTCTTCCATCTTCATCGCTGCCCAGCTATGGCTGGTTTTGAAGAAAGGCGAGCTGAAGAAGAAAGGCCCGATCGACATCGAGAAAAAAGAACAGGAAAACAAATGGGGTTCTGACGAGCCTGTCGTATAAGTTTAGATTGGAATTGGAACAGGGTATAGTTATTATGACCTTGTTCCATTTTTTTATTAGTTTGAGAGGAGAATCGTAGATGAAAACACAATGGCTTATTTTACTAGGACTTGTTTTTGCAGTAATCATTGCGGTATTTGCCGTTGTTAATGTTGATGAAGTGCCGGTCAACTATGTATTCGGTGAAGCCGAATGGCCGTTGATCCTGGTGATTCTTACTTCTGCACTGCTCGGATTCCTGCTCAGCGGGGTGCTGGCAATCATGCGCCAATACCAGATGCAGCGGAAAGTCAAAGCCTTGCAGAAAGAGATGGCGGTCAAAGAAAATCTGATCGCGACGCAGCAGAATGAAATCGGCGAATACCAGAAAGCTGGTGTGGTGCCGGACGCTCAGATTGTCACCAGTGAAGAACGGACAAAAGAGGAATTTTAATAATTAGACCTTTCGGTGCAGTTGCCGAAAGGTTTTTGTCTGCGTTTTTTTACTGTATAATGAACCGGTGAGGAAGTGATACCAATGATTGAATCCAAAAAAAGATGGCGTTTAACGGCGCCGGATGAAAACGCAGTAGAAGAAATTCAAAAGGAATTGAAGATTTCGTCCGTATTGGCCAAGATTTTGGTGACGCGCGGTTTGGATACTGCAGAAGCAGCCCGTGCATTTATGGAAATGGACATCAGCGGCATACATAATCCTTATTTGATGAAGGATATGGATGTAGCGGTAGAGCGCATTCGCGCAGCCATCGACCGCCAGGAAAAGATTGTGGTCTATGGCGATTACGACGCGGATGGTGTCACCAGCACCACCGTCATGATGACCGTCTTGCAGGATTTAGGGGCCGATGTGTCCTTTATGATACCGAACCGCTTTAAACACGGGTACGGGCCGAACACCGAATTGTTCCAGCAGGCATTCGACAATGGGACAAAATTGATCGTCACCGTCGATAACGGCATCTCGGGCATTGAACAGGTCGATTTCGCCAACGGACTTGGAATGGATGTCATCATCAGTGACCACCACGACATTGGCGAATCCTTGCCGAATGCCTTGGCGGTTGTCCACCCGCGCCATCCGGAAGGCAATTATCCGTTCGGGGAACTGGCGGGAGTGGGTGTGGCTTTTAAGATAGCGCATGCCCTATACGAAGAAATGCCCGATCACCTGATCGAATTGACGGCAATCGGCACTGTCGCGGACCTGGTTCCGCTTCACGGCGAAAACCGATTATTCGTCAAAGAAGGGCTGGCGGCATTGATCGATTCACCAAGCCCGGCAATTGCGGCATTATGCGAAGTGGCCGGCGTCAAGCAGCAGGACATTACGGAAGAGACCATCGGCTTTATGTTCGGTCCGCGCATCAATGCGATTGGCCGGCTGCAGGATGCCGATCCCGCTGTCCAGATGTTCATGACAGAAGATCCGGCAGAAGCGCGTTCACTGGCTTCGGGACTGGACGTTCTGAACAAAGAGCGGCAAGCTATCGTCAAACAGATTGCAGAAGAAGCGATGCAGCAGGTGGAACAGCGCTATCCGAACGGCCCGCCGCGTGTGATCGTGGTCGCTCAGGAAGGCTGGAATCCGGGTGTTGTCGGCATTGTTGCGTCGAAACTGACAGAGAAATTCTACCGTCCGTCAATCGTCCTGTCGCTGAATCCTGAAACCGGCAAAGCGAAAGGCTCTGCCCGCAGCATCGAAGGCTTTCATCTGTATAACGAGCTGGCCAAGAACCGGGACATCCTGCCGCATTTCGGCGGACACCCGATGGCAGCCGGCATGACACTTGAAGCGTCTGCCGTCGATGATTTGCGTGACCGCCTCAACAAGCAGGCAGAAACCAGCTTGACGGAAGAAGACCTGTTGCCGGTCGTGGAAATCGATATCCCGCTGCGGCTGGATGAAATCGACATCACTGCCATCGAATCGATGCGTCAGCTCGCGCCATTCGGCATGGGCTTTGCCAAGCCGAAATTCTATTTGGAAGGCGTCAAAGTAGCCTCTATCCGCAAAATCGGCGCAGCGCAAAACCATTTGAAAATGGAGCTGACGCAAGATGCGGCTCTGCTGGATGCTGTTGGTTTTGGCATCGGTTCGGTCGGAGACGAGCTGACGCCGGATGTTAAAATCGACGTCATCGGCGATCTGCAGATCAACGAATGGAACGGCCGCAAAAAACCACAATTGATGGTGGAGGACGTCCGCACCGATCAATGGCAATTATTTGATATCCGCGGCATTCGCCAGGTATCCCGCTGGTCGAAGCTGATTCCCCAGGAAAATCAGGTGTATTTGGCTTTTAAAGAAGAAACGCCTGCCATGTTCCAGTCATTGCTGTCACAGCCGATCTGCATGGCTGCTCAACTTGATCTCCTGCCCGGCAACAAGCATCACTTAGTGCTGCTGGACCTGCCGGAATCGGAAGAACAATTGGCAGCTGTCCTGTTGAAATTAAAGCCGCAGCGGATCTATGCGCATTTCCACGCCAAGGATTCGCAGTATTTCGAGCAGATCCCAACGCGTGAACAGTTTAAATGGCTGTTCTCTTTCCTGAAGAAACGCGGATCTTTTGATTTCAATAAACATAGTGAAGAGCTGGCAAAACACAAAGGCTGGACGCGGGAGTCATTATTTTTCATGCTGCAGGTGTTTTTTGAACTCGGTTTTGTTACACTTAACAATGGCATTACCGAGATTGCCCAATCGCCGAGCAAAAAAGATTTGTCGGAAGCGCCGATCTACAAAGAGCGTGAACAGCAGATTGCACTGGAGCAGAAGCTTTTGTATGCGTCTTATAAAGATTTAAAAGAGTGGTTCGATGCGAAAGTGTCTGCCAAGGAGGAAGAAATATGGATTTGAAAAAGTACATCACCATTGTTGAAGATTGGCCAAAACCAGGAATCCATTTTAAGGACATCACTTCGTTGATGGACGATGGAACTGCTTATAAGTACGCAACAGATCAAATTGTTGAATACGCAAAAACAGTGAATGCTGAAATTATTGTAGGGCCGGAAGCACGCGGTTTCATCATCGGATGCCCGGTTGCCTATGCGCTTGAACTTGGCTTTGCTCCAGTCCGTAAAGAAGGAAAATTGCCGCGCGAAGTAATCCGTGCCCAATATGGCCTTGAATACGGAACGGATGTTTTAACGATGCACAAAGACGCCATTAAACCGGGTCAGCGTGTCCTGATTACAGATGACCTGCTTGCTACCGGCGGGACGATCGGCGCGACCATCAATTTGGTTGAACAGATGGGCGGCATTGTAGTTGGCTGTGCATTTTTAATCGAATTGACGTATTTGGATGGCCGCAAGAATTTGGACGGCTATGATGTAACGACTTTAATGCAATACTGATAATAAATCTCTCTGCCTTTTTGGCGGAGGGATTTTTTTCTGGCATCAAGGGTATGGAGACAGTAATGACTTTATATGGGAGGTGACCGAAGATGAAGCTGGCAAAACAGCACGACCCCCGACAGAATGCTGCATGGATTGACCATTACTTGGACGATCGCACACCTCTAGAAAAAATCACCCGCGAGACAGAACAATTCTTCACTGCCATCAAAAAAGATTTTGCGGTCAGTAAACACGCCCGGCGGAAAACCAGCTTTGCCGAAAAACTCTGGTCTTTATACGCAGAAGAATTCAAGCCGGAAGATGAAAACGGCTTTGAAACGCAGGTTTCCGGGCGACAGCTTTATCCTGCATGGAAAGAGCGGCTGGACGCTGAATACCGCAAACTCGAATCCACGATTCAGCGCCGCGTCAACGTCCGGGATTATGGCGCTGTGGGCGACGGCGAAACCGACTGCACGGAAGCTTTTAAAAAAGCTTTCGGCAATGGAGTGGTGGAGGTCAAAGTTCCGGTGGGCATCTTTTTGGTGAAAGGGCTGCGGCTGCCTTCCTGGACACGGCTGATTGGAGCGGGTAAAGGGCGGACCGTTTTAAAGCTGCATCCGGATGCTCCCCGGAAAGCCCGTCTGTTGACCAACAGCAATTACCTGTCCGGCAACCGCAATATTTCTGTGGAAGGGTTGACGTTGGACTGGCATGTCGAGCGCCTCGGCGATATCGAAAAAACCAGCGCCGGCGGCAATCATTCCAGTTGCCTGACCTATGCGCGCGTCACCTATGGCTGGGTCCGGGATGTGGAAGCGCTCAATCCGGGCCTTCATTGCTTCGACATTACGGCCCCTCTTTACAATTATGCCGGGGATGGCCTGCGGGGCAAAGGCGGCAGCCGGTTTGTCTGGCTCGACGGCGTCAGCGGCTCGGGTTTCGGCGACGACGGGTTGACGACGCATCACAGCGATTACATTTTCGTCTCCAATTCGCATTTCAGCGACCCGAGCGGACGGGCTCACGACCGTGGCTTTTCCAATTCCAACGGTTTTGAAGTGGATGATGGTTCCCGCCATGTCTGGCTCGTCAATAATTCCAGCGCCCGTTGTTTCGGAGGAATCGAAATCAAAGCCCATGCCAATTCCTCGGCAGCTTCAGGCGTCCATATTTCGGGTCATCTGTCTGTCCATGACAACCGGTCGTTCAATTTCCGCCATATCGGCCATCATAAAAAGGACGATCCGGAATCGCGTTCGGCATTCAATATACGCGCGCAGCGGCTGGTGTCGATCGAACCGATTGAAACATCCCTGTACGAAGGGTCAGCGCCGCGCAGTCTGGTGGTGTCCGGCTACCGCAATGTTGCCATCAACCGTTTCTTGTTTGTCGGCGATCCGGACTATGATTACAAACGGCAGCCGGCTGCATCCATTCAGTATCGTGCTGCCTGCGTGTCCCTGACCAATGGCGTCATCCGGGATTTCACGACGGCAGGCTCTGATGTGTCGATTGCCGGCGGCGAACAAAGCGCCCGGAGTGTACGGGTAGAGAATTTGCTAAGCCTCGGCTCTGCCGAACAGGCGGTGGCTGTCGGAAAAGGCAGCGAGCTGGTCCGCCTGGAGAGTGTCAGAAAACGAAGCGCACATTTGCTTTAGAAATTTTGAAAAGGAGGAAATACTTATGAGATTGACTGGAAAGAAAGTGCTTAGTTTTATTCATCATGAATTCGAGGATCTGGAACTGTGGTATCCCATTTTAAGATTGCGTGAAGAAGGGGCCGAAGTGGACATCGCCGGGGAAGAAGCGGGTGTCGAATATATCGGCAAATACGGTGTGCCAGCAACTTCTGATTTGTCCTACGGAGACGCGCTTGCCAATGAATACGATGCGATTCTCGTGCCGGGCGGCTGGGCACCGGACAAAATCCGCCGCTTTCCCGAGGTTTTGGAGATGGTTTGCCATATGGATGACCAGAAAAAGCCCATCGGCCAAATCTGCCATGCCGGCTGGGTGCTTATTTCCGCCAATATTTTAAACGGCCGGAAAGTCACCAGTACGCCGGGCATAAAAGACGATATGGTCAACGCCGGCGCGGAGTGGCTGGATCAACCTGTGGTGGTTGATGGCCACTTGGTATCGAGCCGCCGTCCACCCGATCTGCCGGATTATCTCCGTGAATTCATTAAAATGGTAGAGAAGGGCTAACAAAGCTTTACATTTAGCCCCTTTGTTTTTTATAATAGAAAGATATACTTTTGGAAAAATTTAAAGCAAGGTGGGCAATTATGGCGAAAGATCAAGTGAGAACAGCTGAAGATGTATTCGAGATGGTTGCGTCTTATATGAATGCCGATCATGTGAAAACAATTAAAAAGGCGTATCAGGTAGCGTATGATGCCCACATGGGACAATTCCGGAAATCGGGAGAACCGTATATTGTACATCCGGTGCAAGTGGCCGGGATCCTCGCAGAATTGCAGATGGATCCAGCCACTGTGGCAGCGGGCTTTTTGCATGATGTCGTGGAAGACACGGAAGTCAGCCGTGAAGACATCGTCCGTGATTTCGACGAGGAAGTGGCCATGCTGGTCGATGGCGTGACCAAACTGAGCAAGATCAAGTATTTGTCAAAAGAAGAGCAGCAGGCAGAAAATCACCGCAAGATGTTTGTGGCGATGGCACAGGACATCCGTGTCATCCTCATCAAACTGGCTGACCGTCTGCACAATCTCCGGACCTTAAAATACCAGACTGTTGAAAAGCAGCGCATCAAAGCTAATGAGACGCTGGAGATCTTTGCCCCGATTGCGCACCGCCTTGGCATCAATACCATCAAATGGGAACTGGAAGATACGGCGCTGCGCTATTTGAACCCGCAGCAGTATTACCGGATCGTCAATTTGATGAAAAAGAAACGGACCGAACGGGAAGATTATTTGAATAAAGTCATGAGTGAAATCCGCACGCAGCTCGACGAAGTCGATATCAAGGCGGATCTTTTCGGCCGGCCAAAACACATTTACAGCATTTACCGGAAGATGGCCATCCAAAACAAGCAATTCAATGAAATCTATGATTTATTGGCAGTCCGCATCACGGTGGAAAGCATCAAGGACTGCTACGCCGTACTGGGCATCATCCATTCCACATGGAAGCCGATGCCGGGCCGCTTCAAGGATTATATCGCCATGCCGAAACAGAACCTGTACCAGTCGCTCCATACGACCGTAATCGGTCCGCAAGGCGATCCTTTGGAAGTGCAGATCCGCACCGAAGAAATGCACCGCATCGCCGAATACGGGGTAGCAGCGCATTGGGCCTATAAAGAAGGCAAAACCATCGACAAGCCGAAAAGCTCGGTCGATTCACGCCTGTCGTGGTTCCGTGAAATCCTGGATTTCCAGAACGAATCCGACAACGCGGAAGAATTTATGGAATCGCTGAAATATGATCTGTTTTCCGATATGGTCTACGTCTTTTCACCAAAAGGCGACGTCATCGAAATGCCGGCAGGTTCCTGCCCAATCGATTTCGCCTACCGTGTCCACTCGGAAATCGGCAATAAAACCATCGGCGCCAAAATAAATGGCAAGATGGCACCGCTCGACACCGAATTGCATACCGGCGATATCGTGGAGATTTTGACGTCTAAGCAATCTTTCGGCCCAAGCCGCGATTGGCTGAAGATCGCCAAATCGACGCAGACCAAAAACAAGATCAAGCAATTCTTCAAAAAGCAATTGCGTGAAGACAATGTCCAAAAAGGCCGTGACTTGATCGAAAAAGAAATCAAGTCACAGGATTTTCCGCTGAAAGAAGTCATGACCAACGAAAACATCAAGCGCGTCTGTGAAAAGTTCAATTTTGCAGGGGAAGACGATATGTACGCAGCGGTCGGCTTTAGCGGCATCACAGCCCAGCAGGTCGTCAACCGATTGGCTGAAAAAATGCGCAAAAAGCGCGAGCAGGAAGAAGCCATCGAAAAAATCACGGTTGAAATGAAATCCAACGCACCGAAAAAGCAAACCGAATCAGGCGTCATCGTCAGAGGCATCGACAATATGATGATCCGCTTGTCGAAATGCTGCAACCCGGTGCCTGGCGACGACATCATCGGTTTTATTACCAAAGGCCGTGGTGTTTCGGTCCATCGCACCGATTGCCCGAACATCCATCCTGAGGAAAACGACCGCTTGATCCCAGTCGAATGGGAGAATGAAGGTTCGCCTGACAATAAATCGTATCAAATCGACATCGAAGTGCAGGCATACGACCGTACCGGTTTGATCAATGAAGTCATGCACATGGTCAGCGAAACGAAGACCACCATCACCGCAGTGAGCGGCCGTGCGGATAAAGACAAGATCGCAACGATCAACCTGTCGATCATGATCCCGCACATCTCGCACCTGAACCGCGTAGTTGAACGGATCAAATCGATTCCGGATGTCTATTCGGTCCTGCGTGTGACGAATTAAGGAGGCACCATGAGAGTAGTTCTGCAACGATCCAAAGGAGCATCGGTGACAGTCGACGGCGCCATCACCGGCGCAATCCGCTCGGGCTATGTGCTGCTTGTCGGCATCACCCATGAAGATACACAGAAAGACGCCGATTACTTGGCCGGCAAGATTGCCCAGCTTCGCCTGTTTGAAGACGAAGAAGGCAAGATGAACCGGTCAATCCTCGACAATGGCGGCGAGATCCTGTCGATTTCGCAGTTTACGCTGTACGGCGATGTCAATAAAGGGCGCCGTCCGAGCTTCACTTCGGCGGCCCGGCCAGAAACGGCTGAACCGCTTTGGCTGGCCTTTAACGACGCGCTGCGCGGTCATGGGCTAGTTGTCGAAACGGGCATCTTCGGCGCCATGATGGACGTTCAGCTGGTCAATGACGGCCCCGTGACGATCCTGGTGGAATCTAAATAGGGATTTATCGAGAAGTACAGGCGAGCCAGCCTGTGCTTCTTTTTTTGTTTGTCCAGCTTATCCACGCTTCTTGCGTGATACGCACGTTCGTGGCTGGATATGCACGCTCGTAGGAAAATACGCACGTTCAGCAGAAAATATGCACGTTCGCAGGAAAATACGCACGAAACGCAAAAATACGCACAAAAAAGCACGGAGAACATTTTCTCCGTGCCATTTTTTTATTCCCCTAGCTGGGCATCGAAATAATTGATGATGCCCGTGTAGAGGCCGAGCGCCGCTTGTTCGCGGAATTGATTGGTGGTCAGGACGCGCTCTTCGTTAAAGTTGCTGAGGAAGCCAAGTTCGACAAGAACGGACGGCTGTTTGTTTTCGCGGAGCACCAGGTAATTGCCGTGCTGGACGCCCCGGTCATGCAAGGTCAGTTTATCGCCGAGACCGGAGTTCAGGTATTCAGCCAATTCCTTTTGGAAATCATGCTGGTAGTAAGAGGTGAAGCCGGACACGCTGCTATCGTCGACGGAATCGTAATGGATGCTGACAAAGGCGTCAGCTCCAGCCTGGTGGCTTCCGGCAACGCGCTTGCGCAGATCGACATAGGTGTCGGATTGCCGTGTCATGACGACTTCAGCGCCAGCTGCGTTCAAATGATGGGACAGGATTTCTGCTGTCTTCAAGGTCAGTTCTTTTTCTTCTGTTTTGCGGACGCCGACCGTACCGCCGTCATTGCCGCCATGCCCCGGATCGAGCACGATGGTGATGCCGTTCAAGGTGCCTTTTTTGCGGTCGGGCACGTCTGTCTGTTCATTTTCCACAACCGTGTCTTCAGAAGACACGACCCATTCAGCCACAAAAGCTGCCTGGCCATCCGGCAATGAAACCTGATACCATTCGCCTTGCTTGTCGATCACGGTGAGCTTGTCTCCGGCATCTGCGCGGCTGGCAACTTCAGAACCGGTTGTTGCTTCGGTCCGTAAATTTGTGCCGTCAGTCAGGATGGTGACAGACTCTTTTGTGTCGTTCGCGACAGTTTCTGCTGTCTGATCGGATAATTGGCCGTGGAACGCGTATACCCAGCCATTTTTGTCTTCAGCCAATTTGATTTCCACCCAGTTGCCTGCCATGGAAATGACAGGGAAGACTTGTCCTTGATTGACCGTCTGCTGGATTTTTGAACTGAGATCGGGTTTCGAACGGACATTCAATGCGCTGACGGCAATTTCAAAAGAAGAGACTTTTGAAATGGCGTTTTTCTTTTCTTCCGTTTGTTCTGCGTCAGCCGGCTGCTCGGTTTGGGGCGCCTCATCTGTCAGGTTCATGTATTCTTTCGAAACAAACCCGCGCGTGTTGCGGAACTCGATTTCGACCCAGTCGCCGGTTAGGCTGATCACTTCGGCTTTATCGCCGGCATTCATTTTCGTCAGAACAGCAGCGGATAAATCAGCTTGTGCGCGGACGTTCAGGCCATTGGCCGAAGATACGCCGGTTTGGCCGGATGCTGTTTCTTCTTCGTCCGTATTGCTTGTCAGCCAAGAAGCGATCCAGCCTTCCTGGCCATCGACACGGACTTCCAGCCAGTCGCCTTGTTTTGAGATGACTGAAGCAGTCTGTCCCTGCTCCAAATCGCCGGTGACGCTGTATGACAGCCCGGGGCCGGATCTTACATTGACAGTCGTGCCGGAAATTTCGACAGTGCCGGTGTCGGCCAGTGCATGATCTTTATCCAGCAGCGGCAAGCTGCCGGCTATAATTAAAAAGAATAAAATAATTGCGATGGACCATTTGCGTTTCATGCCATTCCCCCTAAACAAAGTTCTCTTCAATAGTATCAAAAAACGGACGCCTTGTGTCAAAAAGGTTGACAAGCTATCGGGGAGTTATTAAGATTGATTTATTATACTTATATATTTGCTGACGACGAAGAAAGTAATTGCATGATTTGGCTGAAAAGAGAGGGAGAGTCTCGGGCTGTAAACTTTCCTGCAGACAACTGCGACGAAAAACACTTTCGAGGCTTTTTTCTGAAAAGCGCTTGCCGCTTATTAGGAAAAGACGGAACCGGCCGTTACCCGGAATGAGAGGATGCAGCATTTTGCATCAACTAGGGTGGAACCGCGGAAGCTTATACAAGCTCTCGTCCCTTGCGTAAAGCAAGGGGCGGGAGCTTTTTTGTATGGAAAAATGGAGGAGTAGAGACTATGAACATTCAAGCACCACGCGGCACTTATGACGTGCTGCCAGACCAATCCGCCAAATGGCAGGAGATCGAACAAAAGATCAACGACTTGTGCAGGCTTTATCAATACAAGGAAATCCGCACGCCGATTTTTGAACACACGGAATTATTCCAGCGCGGTGTCGGCGACACGACGGACATCGTCCAAAAGGAAATGTATACCTTCCAGGACCGCGGCGACCGTTCGTTGACGCTGCGCCCGGAAGGCACAGCTTCTGTCGTGCGTTCATATGTGGAAAATAAATTATTCGGCATGCCCGACCAGCCGGTGAAATTGTTCTATACCGGCCCGATGTTCCGCTACGAACGCCCGCAAGCAGGCCGCATGCGCCAGTTCGTGCAATTCGGCGTTGAAGCGATCGGCTCCAAGGATCCGGCGATCGACGCGGAAGTGATTTCACTGGCAATGGACCTTTACCGTTCTGTCGGCCTCAAGCAATTGCGTTTGGTCATCAATTCACTCGGCGACACAGAAAGCCGTGTTGCACACAGGGAAGCGCTGATCCAGCATTTCGAGCCGAGCATCAAAGAATTCTGCGGCGATTGCCAGACGCGCCTTGAGAAGAATCCGCTGCGCATCCTGGATTGCAAAGTGGACCGCAACCATCCCTTGATGGCAACTGCACCGTCACTTGCTGATTTTTTGAATGAAGAATCACAGGCTTATTTTGATGAAGTGCAATCCTATCTTGCCAGTATGGACATCAGCTTTGTCGTCGATCCGAATTTGGTCCGTGGCCTTGATTATTATAACCACACCGCTTTTGAAATCATGAGCGAGGCGGAAGGTTTTGGTGCCATTACGACTTTGGCCGGCGGTGGACGCTATAACGGTCTGGTTGAAGATTTGGGCGGTCCGGAATCGCCGGGAATCGGCTTTGCGATGAGCATTGAACGCCTATTGCTGGCACTTGAAATGGAGAAAGTGGAAATCGGCCAATCGCATAACCTGGAAGTTTACGTGGTGGCGATGGACGAGACGACCAAGAAAAAAGCATTTGCGGTTGTACGCGATCTTCGCATGAACGGCATTTCGGCGGATATGGATTTTGCCGGCCGTAAAGTGAAAGCGCAGATGAAATCCGCTGACCGCAAAGGTGCCGGATTTGTCATTGTCATCGGCGAAACGGAACTGGCAAGCGGAAGAGTGGCATTGAAAGAAATGGCGACGGGTGAACAGCAGGAAATGGCATTCGAAGAAATCGCCCAAACCATATTGAATAAGAAATCACTGGAGGAATAAATATGTCAAGAACGCATTATTGTGGGGAAGTCAACGAAACTGCCATAGGGCAGCGTGTTACATTAAAAGGCTGGGTACAAAAACGCCGGGATCTGGGCGGTTTGATTTTTGTCGATGTCCGCGACCGTTCAGGAATTGTCCAAGTGGTCTTCAACCCGGAAATTTCAAAGGAAGCTGCCGCTATCGGCGAATCGCTCCGCAATGAATTTGTGGTTCATATCGACGGACTGGTTGTAGAACGGACGCAAGGCCAAATCAATGCAGCCATGAAAACCGGGAAAATCGAAGTGCAGGTGGACCACGCAGCCATCATCAATGCAGCGAAAAATCCGCCGTTCGCAATCGATGACAATACGGATGTCAGTGAAGATCTGCGCCTGAAATACCGTTACTTGGACCTGCGCCGTCCCGCGATGTACGAAACCTTTAAAATGCGTTCAGATGTCACCAAATCCATTCGCCGCTTTTTGGATGAAGAAGGTTTCATTGAAGTGGAAACGCCGATTTTGACGAAATCAACTCCTGAAGGCGCACGCGATTATTTGGTGCCAAGCCGTGTCCATGATGGTGAATTCTATGCCTTGCCACAATCGCCGCAGCTTTTCAAGCAGATGCTGATGGTATCAGGATTTGACAAGTATTACCAGATTGCGCGCTGCTTCCGTGATGAAGACCTTCGCGCAGACCGCCAGCCGGAGTTCACGCAAATCGATATGGAAATGAGTTTCCAGACAATGGAAGACATTATCGGCATGAATGAGCGTCTGATGGGCCAAATGATGAAAGATGTGAAGAAAATCGACATCGAGCCGACTTTCCAGCGCATGAGCTATACAGAAGCAATGGACCGTTATGGTTCAGATAAACCGGATGTGCGTTTTGGCCTGGAACTGGTCGACGTATCGGATCTGGTGAAAGATTCGGCGTTCAAAGTCTTCACCGGCGCTATCGAAAACGGCGGCCAGGTCAAACTGATCAACGTTAAAGGCCAGGCTGCCAATTATTCACGCAAAGACATTGATGCACTGGGCGCGTTTGCTGCCGTATACGGAGCAAAAGGTTTGGCTTGGCTGAAAGTCGAAGAAGAAGGCGTCAAAGGGCCGATCGCCAAATTTTTTGAAGGCGAAGCAGCAACTGCTTTGACCCAGCGTGCAGAAGCAGAAGCAGGAGATCTGTTGCTGTTTGTTGCAGACAAGCGCACTGTTGTCGCAGATGCACTGGGCGCACTTCGTTTGAAGTTCGGCAAAGAGCTTGGTTTGATCGACAACTCGATCTATAAATTCCTGTGGATCACAGACTGGCCGCTGCTTGAGTATGATGACAAGGAAGGCCGCTATTATGCAGCCCATCATCCTTTCACCATGCCGTTTGAAGAAGACTTGGATAAATTGGCTACAGAACCGCAGAACGTCCGCGCACAGGCCTATGACCTTGTTTTGAACGGTTATGAGCTGGGTGGGGGATCTTCCCGCATCTATCGCCGCGATATCCAGGAGCAGATGTTTGAAGTACTGGGCTTCAGCAAAGAAGAAGCCAATGCGCAATTCGGTTTCTTGATGGAAGCATTCGAATACGGGACGCCTCCGCATGGCGGAATCGCTTTTGGCCTGGACCGTCTGGTAATGCTGCTTGCGGGCAGCACGAACTTGCGCGACACCATCGCATTCCCGAAAACCGCCAGCGCCAGTGATCTGCTGACAGATGCACCAAGCCCAGTTTCCGGTGCACAGCTTGAAGAATTGAGCTTATCGTTGAACATTCAGAATAATAAAAAAGTATCAGAGTAAAAAGCTTGTCTAAATAAAAAAGGTGTGCTAACATACGGGTATAGAGAATCCTGATGTGTTCGTTTTAAGCAATTCGATTTTGACCCAACATTATGTCGTCGGGAGATCACATTTCGCCATGGCTAACATGCCTTAACGGGAAGTTATAAGTGGTGAAGAGGTCACCCACCTGCTTTCAGCGGGTTCAAACGATGCGCACCAACAAAGACGGCACGATTGGGATTCCTAATAAAAAATCATTTTTATCCCTTCGACAATTATTTGTCGGAGGGATTTTTAATGTGTATAATCCCTATTATGCGTATCTACTTTGAAAGGCAGTGGCTTAATGTTACACCAATTCTCGAGAAATGAATTAGCAGTAGGAAAAGAAGGAATCGATTTATTGAAAAATGCAACAGTCGCCATCCTGGGCATCGGAGGCGTGGGATCCTTTGCGGCGGAAGCCTGTGCACGCAGCGGCGTCGGAACCATCATCCTGGTGGACAAGGACAATGTCGACATCACCAACATCAACCGCCAGCTGGTCGCCAACCTGTCGACAGTAGGGCAGTCCAAAGCGGGCGTCATGAAAGACCGCATCGCTGACATCAATACAGAATGCAAGGTGATTTCCCTGCATATGTTCTATACCGAAGAAACTTATGAAGAATTTTTCAGCTATAACCCGGATTACGTCATCGATGCGTCCGATACCATGATCTACAAGGTCCATCTGATGGAGGAATGCTATAAGCGCGGGACCAAGATCATCGCCAGCATGGGAGCCGCCAATAAAACCGATCCGACACGCTTTAAAATTGCGGATATTTCCAAGACGCATACCGATCCGCTTGCGAAAATCATCCGCAAGAAATTGCGCCAGGCCGGAATCTATAAAGGCATTCCTGTCGTCTTTTCAGACGAAAGTCCGATCATCGTCCGTGAAGACGTGGTCGGAAATGTCGGCAAGCCCGATGCGGCCATCCGCAAAGCGCAGATGCCGCCGTCTTCGAATGCCTTCGTGCCGTCGACGGTCGGCTTGATCGCTGCCAGCTGGGTCGTCAACGACATCACGAAATCCATCCCGATCACGCGCGTCCGCATGAATTAAACGAAAGCCGGCTCTTTTCATGAGCCGGCTTTTCTGTGGGGTTACGACAGAATAAATTAAGTTGTACTAAAGAAATGGTTTTTGGAAATTGTCAAAAAGGAGCAAGTCTGAAGAATTCGCTCCAGGCGGACGCTTTCCTGCGGGCGAGCGCCAAGCCTCCTCAGTCGCTTCGCTCCCTGCGGGGTCTCGGCTGTCTCGCTATCCCGCTGGAGTCGCCGCCTTCCACTCTTTCTTCCTGATTTTGCTGATTAAAGGATTATAGGTTATGGAGTAAAACAGTGTAGATTTCCAAAATAGTGCAGTGACATCGTAAGAATTTCATTCGGGCAATTAGGGAGTGTCATATTGGCACAACTGCATGAGCCGCTTCCTGCGGCACTAAGTTGAAGCTGATTTGCCGAAAATCTAATGCAGGCAGAAGCCGTTGTAAAGAAGTAGTTCACCTTATATAGGTATGAAAAAAAGCCATCTCCGTTTAAGGAAATGGCGTTGCTTAGAACATATTTATTTTTTAGTTTTCCGGAAGCTTTTCAGCTTCTCGTAAATACCGGCGAATTTCTTTTCTTCGCCGGCGATGACGGGTTTGTAGAACTCAGCCGATTTCACTTCTTTCGGCAAGTAATCCTGGTCGGCCCAGCCGCCGAACGATCCGATTGGTGTGTCATGCGGATAGCGGTAGCCGCCATGTCCGAGGTCGGCGCTGCCGGCGTAATGGGTGTCCCGCAAATGCATCGGGATGTCGCCGACATCGCCTTTATTGATGGCGGCGGTGGCTGCATCGATGGCTTTATAGGCCGAATTGGATTTTTCGGACAGGCACATTTCAGCAACAGCCTGAGCGAGCGGAATGCGTGCTTCCGGCAAGCCGAGGCGATCTGCTGCTTGGCAAGCCGACAGTACGTGGCCGCCGACTGCCGGATTGGCAAGTCCGATGTCTTCGTAGGCCATCACCAGCAAGCGGCGTGTCACGGCCGTCAAGTCGCCATTCTCCAGCAGGTGGGCCAAATAGTACATCGCGGCGTTGACGTCGCTGCCGCGCACCGATTTTTGCAGCGCAGACAGCAAGTTGAAGAAATGGGATCCTTTTTTATCGCCGAAAACGCCGACGCGCTTGATCATTTGTTCAATCATCTGGTCTTCGATCATATATTTGCCATCGCGTTCATCAGAAGCGATGACGATCGATTCGAGCATCGTCAATGCCTTTCGGGCGTCGCCGTTGGTGCCTTCTGCGATGCGCTCGACCTGCTTTTCGGAAATATCGATTTGTTCATTGCCGAGGCCGCGCTTTGGATCTGTCAAGGCAGCATTCAGGAGCTGGACGATATCTTCCTGCGCGAGCCTTTTCAGCTGTTTGATTTCACCGCAGCGTGAACGGATTGCAGGGTTGACGTCATGGAACGGATTTTCCGTCGTCGCGCCGATGAGGACGATCGAGCCGCTTTCGACATGCGGCAGCAGGGCGTCCTGCTGGAGTTTATTGAAACGGTGGATTTCATCCAGGAACAACAGGACTTTTCCGGTCATCCGTGATTCCGTCACGACTTCCTCAACATCTTTCTTGCCGGAAGTGGTGGCGTTCAACGCGATGAACGGCAAATTGGACGTGCCGGCGATGGCGTGCGCGATGGACGTCTTGCCGATTCCCGGCTCGCCGTACAGCAGCATGGACGGCACATGGCCGTTGCTGATCATTTTATATAGAGCCGTATGCGGTCCGATGACATCTTTTTGTCCGACGACTTCGTCGATGGTCCGGGGGCGCATACGGAAAGCTAAAGGTTCATTATGCATAAGAAAACTCCTTCCGTACATTCGTTCTATTAGTATAGCGTTTGAGGTTTCAAAAGTCATTGCAAGTCCATTCGGCCCAAATTATGCTATACTGTTTTGAAGAATATCGGTATTTATTTGGAGTGAATCAGTCCGTTATTAGTAGCATTATTCTGCTAATGGCATTCTGAAAATCAGCTGCGCTTTCGGGCCCGCAGGATGTGGGTCATGCAGTTGGTGCGACAGGACGTCGCGGTGCCAACTGCCAAGGGCTCGTGCCCAAGCCTACTCAGTCACTGCATTCTTTGCGACGAAGTGCATAGCGCTGCAGGAGCAGTACGGTTTTCGCAACTGATTTGCTCCATATCTTAATGAGTAAATTATAATATAATAGTCGCTTATGAGAAGTTGTAGAATGAGCGTAAGGCGGCGACTCCTGCGGGAATAGCGCGAGACGGAGCCACTGGACTGAGCGGAGCGAGGGAAGCGGCAGAGTCCGTGCCCGCGGAAAGCGTCCGCCTGGCGCGAATTCTTCATTTTTCAACAGAAAGATCTTTCGTTCAATTTATGAAACTTAGAGGTGTAATGATGAAAATATCAACCAAAGGCCGTTACGGTCTGACAATCATGATCGAACTAGGAAAACTATACGGGGAAGGCCCGGTGCCGCTGCGGAAGATTGCGGCAGAAAATGAGTTGTCCGAAGCTTACCTGGAACAGCTGGTGGGCCCACTCCGCAACTCCGGGCTTGTCAAAAGCGTCCGCGGGGCATACGGCGGCTATATGCTGACGCGCCATCCGAAAGAAATTTCCGCAGGAGATGTCATCCGCGTTCTGGAAGGGCCGATCCAGCCGGTTGAAGGCATCGAAGACGAAAAACAGCCTCAGCGCGAGTTATGGATCCGCATCCGTGATGCTGTGAAGAATGTCCTGGATACAACCTCCATCGAAGATTTGGCGAACGCCAATGTCGGTGAAACTGAAAATTTTATGTATTATATATAAGGGAGTTAATTCATCATGAATCGAATTTATTTAGATCATGCGGCGACTTCGCCGGTGCACCCGGAAGTTGCCGCGACTTTTTCCGAAGCACTCGGGGCGGTCTACGGCAATCCGTCAAGCATACATGGAACTGGAAGAGCTGCACGAAAAGCGCTGGACGATGCGCGTAAATTACTGGCCAAAAGCATCCACGCCGATGACAATGAAATCATTTTCACCAGCGGCGGAACAGAAGCGGATAATTTCGCGATTTTCGGAACGGCTGCCAAAAAGAGCGGCAAGCATATCATCACCACGGTGATTGAACACCATGCCGTTTTGCATGCCTGCGAGAAGCTGGAGCGCGAAGGGTATGACGTGACGTATTTGCCGGTTGGCGAAAATGGGCAGGTGCGAGCAGAAGACGTGAAAAATGCGCTGCGTGACGATACAATTCTAGTATCGGTCATGCTGGGCAACAATGAAGTCGGCACCATTCAGCCTATTGCCGAAATTGGCGAGCTGCTAAAAGGGACGGATGTCACTTTCCACACCGATGCTGTCCAGGCATACGGTGTGTTGCCGATCGATGTCGACAGCCTGAACGTCGATTTATTGTCCGTTTCCGCCCACAAGCTCAATGGCCCGAAAGGCGTCGGTTTCTTGTATCAACGCAAAGGAACGGCATTGACGCCTCTTTTGTATGGGGGAGAGCAGGAACGCAAACGCCGCGCGGGAACGGAAAATGTTCCGGCGATCACTGCGTTTGCCAAAGCCGTGGAGATTTCACTTTCAACGATGGAAGAAAGAACAGCGGCTTACGGAGAATACAAGACCATCTTCAAAACTGCTTTGGATCAGCAAGGCATCGACTATAAGGTAAACGGCAGCAACCAACTGCCACATATTTTAAATCTCAGCATTCCGGGCATTGAAATCGAGTCGTTTCTGGTCAATTTGGATTTAGCGGGGATTTCAGCTTCCAGCGGATCAGCCTGCACAGCGGGATCGATCGATCCTTCCCATGTGCTCGTTGCAATGTACGGGGAACAGGCGATTGAAAGCCGCAATTCCATCCGTTTCAGTTTCGGCATCGGATTGATGCCTGAAGATATTGAACAAGCTGCCGAAAAGACAGCTCAAATCAGCCAGCGTTTGGCGTTAAAATGAAAAGGTGAAAAAAATGACTGCAAAAGCACCACAAGATACACGTGTTGTCGTCGGCATGTCCGGAGGGGTCGACTCTTCGGTTGCCGCACATTTATTGAAAGAGCAAGGCTATGATGTCATCGGCATCTTCATGAAAAACTGGGACGACACCGATGAAAATGGCGTCTGCACAGCGACAGAAGACTACGAAGACGTCATTCAGGTCTGCAACCAGATTGGCATTCCGTATTATGCGGTCAATTTCGAAAAACAGTACTGGGATAAAGTCTTTACGTATTTCCTGGAAGAATACAAAGCGGGGCGCACCCCGAACCCGGATGTCATGTGCAACAAGGAAATCAAATTCAAAGCTTTCCTCGAGCACGCGTTAAGCCTGGGCGCGGATTATTTGGCGACCGGCCATTACGCACAAGTCGAGCACGCAGAAAACGGCGAAACGAAAATGCTGCGCGGCAAAGACTCCAACAAAGATCAGACCTACTTCCTGAACCAATTGGATCAAAGCCAATTGTCTAAAGTGATGTTCCCGATCGGCCATATGGAAAAGAAAAAAGTCCGTGAAATCGCATTGGAAGCTGGTCTTGCGACAGCGGCTAAAAAAGATTCCACCGGCATCTGCTTTATTGGCGAACGCAATTTCAAGGAATTTCTGGGGCAATACCTGCCGGCTCAGCCTGGTGGGATGGAAACCTTGGAAGGTGTCAAGATGGGCTCGCATGATGGTTTGATGTACTATACGATCGGCCAACGCCAGGGACTTGGCATCGGCGGCGCCGGTGACCCATGGTTCGTAATCGGCAAAGACCTGAAAAAAAATATTTTGTATGTCGGGCAAAATATCCACCACGATGCTCTTTTCTCGGATAGCCTGACTGCGGTAAACTTAAGTTTCACATCAAATACAGCGCCAACCGGCATTTTGGAATGCACAGCGAAATTCCGCTACCGCCAACAGGACGTCGGCGTAACGGTGGAATTTAAAGGCGAAGAAGCCATTGTGACATTTGCAGAACCGGTCCGTGCCATTACACCCGGACAGGCAGTCGTCTTCTATGACGGCGAAGAATGCCTGGGCGGCGGAACCATCGACCGCGTCTTTAAAAATGGCGCGCGTTTGGAATATGTAGGCTAATGGGAGAGACAGCGATGAATTACAACGAAATCGGCATACAGGCATTACAGGAAGGCAACACGGAAGAAGCGATCCAAGCTTTTACAAAAGCCATCGAAGAACAGCCGGAAGATCCGCTTGGCTATATCAATTTTGGGCATGTGCTGACTTCCATGGACGAAATCGACCGTGCAGAACGCTTTTTCCAAAAAGCGATTGTGCTGGATGAAACATCGGCGACGGCTTTTTACGGCCTGGCCAATCTTTATTTCAATTCAGAGCGCTATGCAGAAGCCTTGAAATTATATGAAAAAGCGTTGCAGTATGAATTGGAAGGGGCAGATGCCCATTTCATGATCGGCAAATGCCTGGAAAAGCTGGATCAGCCAAAATTGGCGTTGCCTTATCTGCAGCGTGCAGTAGAACTCGATGAAGGGGATGTCCAAGCCCGTTTGAGCTATGGCATCACCTTGGCATCGATCGAATTGTTTGAACTGGCAGAACCGCAATTTCTGCAAGTGCTGGAGCGGGAGCCGAACCATGCGGACGCCCATTACAATCTGGGTGTTCTTTATGCCGTTTCCACAAACCGCACAGAAGATGCCATGCACCACTTGAAACAAGCGTATACGCTTGATGACCGCAATGAAATGGCGCGCTACGCCTACGATATGATCGCAACGACACTGGAATAGCCACGTGAAAAGGAGACGACAGAAATGACCGGACAAATCGATTTGTTTCAAGAAGAAAAACAGTTTGTATTAGGGCGTCCTGTCGTCTCGATTTTTCACAATCCCCAAAATTTATTCTCCATCGCGAAAGTGAAGATCCAGGAAACCAATACCCCGTATACCGAAAAAGAAATCATCGTGTCGGGCTATTTCCCGATGCTGTCACTTGAAGAGCAATACCGTTTTACGGGCGTGGTGAAAAATCACCCGCGCTACGGCGTCCAGTTCCAGGTGGAAACCTTCTCCAAGGAAGTGCCGGAAACTGAACAAGGGATTATCCATTATTTGTCAAGTGATATGTTCAATGGCATCGGCCGGAAAACTGCAGAAACGATCGTCAAAAAGCTCGGCAAAGATGCCATCAAAAAAATCCTGGAGGATCCGGATGCACTGGACAAAGTGCCGCGTCTGTCGGATGAAAAAAAGGACACGATCCGCGCAACGCTGCAGATGAATCTCGGTCTTGAGCGCGTCATGATCCAGCTCAACGACTGGGGCTTCGGTCCGCAGGTCGGCATGCGGATCTACCAGGCGTACCGCGAGGAAACCATTGACATCCTGACGAAAAACCCGTTTCAGCTGATTGAGGAAATTGAAGGAATCGGTTTCCAGCGCGCTGATGAACTGGGCATGAAGCTCGGCATCACCGGCAGCCACCCGGACCGCATCAAAGCGTCGATCCTGCATATCCTCAACCAGGCATCGCTGTCAGAAGGCCATGTCTATGTGGACGCCAAAACCTTGATTCCCATGGTTAAAGAGATGCTGGAATCGCGCCAACAGGAAGATATTCCGGTTGAAGCGATTTCCAAAGCGGCGATCGAGTTGAATGAAGAAGGAAAAGTCGCAGGAGAAGAAACGCGGCTTTATTTGCCATCGCTGTATTATTCGGAAGTCGGCATCGCCACGAAATTGGAAACCTTGCTGGCGGAACAGGCAACCCGCACGAAGTTCCCGAGTTCTGAAGTCCGCAAAGCGCTTGGGGATGCAGAAGAACGGCTGGGTGTCAGCTATGCGGAAACGCAGGTCGATGCTATTGAAAACAGCATCAATTCATCCGTCATGATCTTGACGGGCGGTCCCGGTACCGGCAAGACGACGGTCGTACGCGGACTGGTTGAAATTTATGCTGAGCTGCACGGCTTGTCGCTGGATCCGAAAGAATACGCCAAGAAAAAAGAGCCGTTTCCGATCATCCTGGCAGCACCGACAGGACGCGCAGCCAAGCGTCTGAGTGAATCAACCGGTTTGCCGGCGATGACCATCCACCGGCTGCTTGGTTTCAACGGCCAGGAAAAAGACGAAGAAACGGAAAAGGAAATCGAAGGCAAGCTGATCATCATCGATGAAATGTCGATGGTCGATACCTGGCTCGCGCACCAGCTCCTAAAAGCGGTGCCGGAAGATGCCCAGCTGATTTTCGTCGGAGACCAGGACCAATTGCCGCCGGTCGGTCCGGGACAGGTGCTGCGGGATCTGCTCGAATCAAAACGGATCCCCACTGTGGAATTGACCGAAATCTACCGGCAGTCTTCGGGCTCTTCAATCATCGAACTGGCCCACCAAATGAAAAAGGGCCAATTGCCGGATGACATCACAGCGAAAACAGCAGACCGTTCATTCATCAAAGCAGGAATCGACCAAATTCCATCCGTAGTGGAAAAAGTCGTCAAGAGCGCCTTGTCAAAAGGCCACTCCATCAAAGATATCCAAGTGCTGGCGCCGATGTACAAAGGGCCGGCAGGAATCGATGCCTTGAACCGGCTGATCCAGGAAATGGTCAACCCGAATCCGGACGGCAAACGCAAAGAGCTGGTGTTCGGTGACATCACTTACCGCATCGGCGACAAGATTCTCCAGCTCGTCAACCAGCCGGAAAGCAATGTCTTCAACGGCGACATGGGCGAAGTCGTGGCGATCCTCAAAGCCAAAGAAACGGTCGAAAAACAGGATATGCTGGTGGCGTCTTTTGATGGCATCGAAGTGACCTACGAACGCAGCGACTTGAACCAGCTGACGCTTGCCTATTGCTGCTCGATCCACAAATCGCAGGGCTCCGAGTTTTCGACCGTCATCATGCCGGTGGTCCGCGGCTATATGAAAATGCTGCGGCGCAATTTGCTCTACACGGGCATCACCCGCAGCAAGGATTTCCTCATCCTGTGCGGCGACCCGAGCGTTTTCCGCTACGGCGTCGAACGCACAGACGACGCGCAGCGGATGACGACTTTGAAAAACCGCCTGGCGGTCGCAGCAGAAGAACCGAAAACCGAACAGCAAACGCAGCAAAAAGCGGAAGCGGAGCAAAGCGGCCCCGTCAGCCTGACCAATGAAAATGTCCATGCGATCCACCCGATGATCGGCATGGAAGGCATCACGCCACAGAAGTTTATGGAAGCTTGATTTCTTATAGGCACTATAGAATTTATTGTTGAGCTTAAGAAATAGCTCCAGGCGGATGCTTTCCAAGAGATGAACCAAAGATAATTTGGTGCACCTCTTTGCGACGAAGGAGCAGGGTTTTGCCACTCGTCAGATTTAAAAGTAGTAGCCGCCTTCCACTTTTTCTTTAAAGGTAATGCAAAACAGAAGTGGTAAAATTAAATGATAGTTGACTAGCTGATCTGAAAAGATTTAAGAGGAAGATGAGTTTTATTATTAACATGCCACTTATAGGTTATGGAGCAAAACAGCTGAGACTCCCGCGGGAGCAGTGCAACGACATATAAGAAATCCACTCGGGCGTTTAGCCCGAGTTAGTTCGGCGCAAGCCCGTAGGAAAGCGAAGTTGTTTTGTGGAATAACCAAACACTATGTGAACTGAACACGGGCACAATAAAAAAGTCCATCTATTGACATCACCCTAAGCTTTTTCTATAATTCAAATTAGACTGATAGACAAACACATTGATGGAGACAGTATAAAATCGCATCCGGACAGAAACAGGGCCCCTGGCTGAAAGGCCCTGACGAGATCAGATTTTAGAAAGCTACTCCGGAGTGCAGCTAATCCCTGCCGTTGAACCGCGTTAAGGTGTTCGAGAGACACGGAGCTTCATGGTCCGTGTAACTAGGGTGGTACCGCGAAATAAAGCCTTCGTCCCTTTTTTGGGATGGGGGCTTTTTTATTATGCTGAGGAGGAAAAACAGATGAAAAATTTGAAAGCTGAAGACATCAGACAAATGTACCTCGATTTCTTTAAAGAAAAAGGCCATGACCAGGAGCCGAGCGCACCGCTCGTACCTTTTGAAGATCCGTCACTGCTATGGATCAACAGCGGCGTGGCGACTTTGAAGAAATATTTTGACGGCCGTGTCATTCCTGAAAATCCACGGATCGTCAACGCACAAAAATCAATCCGTACGAATGATATTGAAAATGTCGGCAAAACGGCACGCCACCATACGTTCTTTGAAATGCTCGGAAATTTCTCCATCGGTGAATACTTCAAGACCGAAGCGATCCATTGGGCTTGGGAATTCCTGACTGATGACAAATGGATCGGCTTTGATGCCGATAAATTGTCGGTGACGATCCATCCGGAAGATGAAGAAGCTTATGCAATCTGGTTGAACGAAGTCGGCGTGCCGGCTGAGCGCATCATCCGCCTGGAAGGCAACTTCTGGGATATCGGGGAAGGCCCAAGTGGACCGAACTCTGAAATCTTCTATGACCGCGGCGAAAGCTACGGCAACGACATGAACGACCCTGAATTGTACCCGGGCGGCGAAAACGACCGTTACCTGGAAATCTGGAACTTGGTCTTTTCACAGTTCAACCACAATCCGGACCATACGTATACGCCGCTTCCAAAACAGAACATCGATACGGGCATGGGCTTGGAACGCATGGCTTCTGTTGTGCAAGACGTCCCGACCAACTTCGATACCGATCTGTTCATTCCGATCATCCGGAAAACCGAAGAGATTTCGGGTAAGAAATACGGTGAAGATGCTGATATGGACATGGCGTTCAAAGTGATCGCCGACCATATCCGCACCGTGGCATTTGCGATCGGAGACGGAGCGCTTCCGTCGAATGAAGGCCGCGGCTACGTGTTGCGCCGCCTGCTGCGCCGTGCTGTCCGTTATGCGAAGAAGCTGGGCGTCGAGAAACCGTTCCTGTTCGAATTGGTGCCGGTTGTCGGCGACATCATGAAAAACTTCTACCCGGAAGTCAACGACAAGCAGGACTTTATTATCCGTGTCATGAAACTCGAAGAAGAACGTTTCCACGAAACACTTCATGACGGATTGGCAATTTTGGCATCCGTCGTGGAAAAACAAAAAGCGGCTGGGCAATCGGAAATTCCAGGTGAAGATGCATTCCGCCTGTATGATACGTATGGCTTCCCAGTGGAGTTGACAGAGGAATACGCAGAAGAAGAAGGCATGGCAATCGACCATAAAGGCTTTGAATCAGCAATGCAGGCTCAACGTAACCGTGCGAGAAATGCGCGCCAGAATGTCAATTCGATGCAGACGCAATCTGAAGTGCTGGGCGATATCAAAGCAGCGAGCGAGTTTATCGGCTATAGCGATACGGTATCGGACGCTAATGTTTTATTCATCATCAAAGACGGTGAACTTGCGGACAGCGCGCATGAAGGAGAAGAAGTCCAGGTCATCCTGGATCAGACGCCATTCTATGCAGAAAGCGGCGGGCAGATTGCAGACCGCGGCACGATGAGCAACGATTTGGTCCAAGTAGCTGTGCTGGATGTCAAAAAAGCGCCGAATGGCCAGAACCTGCATTCCGTACGCGTAGAAACCGGTGAATTGACGAAAGCGGCTGTCCACGCGCAAGTGGATGCATCCCAGCGCCGCCATACGGTGAAAAACCATACGGCGACACACCTATTGCATCAGGCTCTCAAAGATGTTCTGGGTACGCACGTCAACCAGGCAGGGTCTTATGTAGGTCCGGACCGTCTGCGTTTCGACTTTTCCCATTTTGGCCAAGTGACAAAAGAGGAATTGGAGATCATCGAACAGAACGTCAACGAAAAAGTTTGGGAAGGCATTGCAGTCCAGACCGGCTACCACAACCTGCAGGAAGCCAAGGACATGGGCGCGATGGCCTTGTTCGGCGAGAAATACGGAGATGTTGTCCGTGTCGTTGAAATCGGCGGCTATTCACTGGAGCTATGCGGTGGTGTCCATGTGGCCAATACGTCTGAAATCGGCTTGTTCAAAATCGTTTCAGAAGGCGGCATTGGAGCCGGCATCCGCAGAATCGAAGCGGTGACTGGTAAAGGTGCTTATGGCAGCCTGAAAGACAGTGAACAGATTTTGGAGCAGGCGGCAGGGCTTTTGAAAGCCAATCCAAAAGATATGGTCCAAAAAGTTCAGTCCGTCCAGGCGGAAATAAAATCGCTGCAGCGTGAAAATGAATCGTTGCTGGCGAAGGTTTCCAATGCGCAATCTGCGGGTATTTTAGATAGCGCGCAGAAAATCGGCGACATCACCGTATTGTCCGTCAAAGTGGAAGCGAAGGACAATAACCAGCTGCGCCAGATGATGGATGATCTGAAAACGAAAATCGACAAAGCGGTCATCGTTCTTGGCGCTACAGACGGGGACAAAGTCATGTTGGCTGCAGGCGTCACGAAAGATTTGGCAGGCGGCGATTATCATGCCGGACAAATCGTCAAACACGTGGCAGAGCTTTGCGGAGGCAAAGGCGGAGGCCGTCCGGACATGGCGATGGCTGGCGCGAAAGATGCCGGGAAACTGGAAGCGGCGCTCGAATCAGTTTATAGCTTAGTGAAATAGGTTTAATAAATCCACGCTATCGGTTATAATGGAAATCAGACAGCAGGAGCAATTATTCCTATTCAAAATCCGAAAGCGAGGTGCTTGTCGTGAGTTCATTTGATCGCACTATGAAATTCGATTCGTCTGATGAGTCGATGGAGCAGGAAGTAAAGCAAGTAATGCTTCAGGTCCATTCTGCACTTGAAGAAAAAGGCTATAACCCGATCAATCAGATTGTCGGATATTTATTATCAGGTGATCCGGCTTATATTCCTCGCCATCAGGATGCGCGAAATATGATTCGCAAACTGGAACGGGATGAAATTCTGGAAGAGCTTGTAAAGTTCTATATCAAAAAGAATAACGGGGAATAATAATGCGTATAATGGGACTTGATGTCGGTTCGAAAACAATTGGAGTCGCAATCAGCGATCCGATGGGCTGGACTGCCCAAGGAATCGAAACCGTCAAAATAAATGAAGCGATCGAAGAATTCGGAATGGCCCGCCTTGGCGAGCTGATCAAGCAATACGAAGTGACCGAAGCGGTTGTCGGCTATCCGAAAAACATGAACAATTCAATCGGGCCGCGCGCTGAAGCATCCGAAAGGTTTGCAGCTTTGCTGAAAGAAGCGTATAGTATACCGGTAGTCCTATGGGATGAACGGCTTACGACCGCAGCAGCAGAGAAGATGTTGATCTCCGCGGATGTCAGCCGCAAAAACCGCAAAAAAGTGATCGACAAGATGGCGGCAGTCATGATTTTGCAGGGCTATCTTGATTTTAAAAAAATATGAGGTGACACAAATGGAACACGGACAAGAGCACATTACAGTCGTTGATGAAAACGGCAACGAACAATTATTTGAAGTATTGTTTACATTTGAATCAGCAGATTTCGGAAAATCATATGTTTTGTATTTCCCGATAGGCGCTGAAGAAGATGAAGAAGGCGAAATCGAAATTCATGCATCTTCCTTTACTGAAAACCCTGACTTAGACGAAACTGTTGGCGGCGGAGAACTTCGCCCGGTTGAAACGGATGCAGAATGGGACATGATCGAAGAAATGCTGAATACCTTCCTTGACGAAGAAGAAGAAAACGAAAACGAAGAGCTATAAAAATGGGAGGACGGAATTGATTGCTGATTCCGTCTTTTTCTTTTGTGCGTTTTTCTTGTATACTATAAGAAGTTGACCAGCTAAGGTCCAACTTTGCAAAAGAGAAAAGCTGGGGGGGAACCCATGGAAAAGCAGTCGAAAAAAGAAATCATGTTTGAACGCATGAAAGAAAAGAAAAAGGAAGTGAGAGTCGTCCGACGCATCGTATTAATAGTCGTGCTGATCCTATTGGTTGTCATCGGTATCGCAGGCTTTCAAACCTATAATTACATCAGCAGCGCTCTGGCGCCGGTTGATCCGGAATCAGAAGAAGTGGTGACAGTCGAGGTCCCAATCGGTTCAAGTTTGGATAGTATTGCGGCATTGCTTGAAGACAATGGTGTCATCGAAGATGCCCGCATCTACAAATACTATGTTAAATTCAATAATGAATCCGAGTTTCAGGCAGGAACTTACGATCTGTTGCCTTCCATGACACTGGATGAAATTACGGAAAGCCTGAAAAGCGGTAAAGTATATCGGGAGCCACTATTTACGATTAATGTTCCGGAAGGCTTAACGGTAGAAGAAATTGCCGAAAACGTCGTTGCAGAGAAAACGTCGCATACGGCTGAGGAATTTTTGGCGAAAATAGAGGATCCGGCTTACCTTGAAGAGCTGATGATCAAGTACCCTGAATTATTGACGGATGAAATTATGGGCGAAAACATCCGCTATGCACTCGAAGGCTATCTGTTCCCTGCCACTTATCCGATTTACGAAGAAGATCCTTCACTGACATTGCTCATTGAACAGATGCTTGATACAACACAAGCTAATGTTATGCAATACCAGGCCGTATTGGAAGAACTCGACCAGTCTCCGCACTGGTTGCTGACATTCGCTTCCCTTCTGGAAGAAGAAGCAACAGCGCAGTCTGATCGCCAAACCATTGCCAGCGTCTTTTATAACCGATTGGAAGACGACATGCCGCTGCAGACAGATCCAACCGTCATCTATGCAATGGGGGAGCACAAGGACCGATTATTCAATACGGATTACGAATTTGAACACCCGTACAGCACCTATCAGAACAAAGGATTGCCGCCGGGGCCGATTGCGAATGCCGGAGGATCTTCGATTGAAGCAGTGCTCGATCCTGCTGATACCGAATACTTCTACTTCCTGGCTGATTCGACTGGTACGAATCATTTTGCCAAAACCTACGAAGAACATTTGGCAAACCGGGATGAACATATCGGAAACTAAAATTTTTGAGAAGGAAGCGCCCTCGCTTTCCTTCTCTTTTTATGGTAACATTTGAAGTAATTTTTGCTTAGTCGAAAAGGAGCTTTCCAGTATGGTGAACAATCAATTAACTACGACGCTTCACGCCATCCAAACCTATGCTGCTGTGCATCATGTGCCGATCATGGAAGATCAGGGCATCCAGGAACTGGTGAATCTGTTGAAAGCCCAGCAGCCTGAACGGATTTTGGAAATCGGTGCGGCTATCGGCTTTTCTGCGATTAAAATGGCTGAGGCGTTGCCGGCGTGTACGGTGGATACCGTTGAACGCGACGATTCCCGCTACGGGAAAGCGGTTGAGTTTATTGCGCAATCAGGTTTTGGGGAACGGATACGAATTTTCCATGCAGATGCATTGGAGCTTGACCTGAGCAGTCTGAAACCGCAGTATGATGCCATCTTTATCGATGCGGCAAAAGGACAATATGAACGCTTTTTCGATAAGTACGAGGCATTATTGCCAACAGGCGGAATCATATATTGCGATAATATGGCGATGCATGGACTTTCAGCTATCCCTTTATCTGAAGTGCCGAGAAGAAAGCGGACGATGATCCGAAATCTGGCGGTCTTTAAGGATCATATGCTCCACCATCCCCGCTATGACACGGAATTATTGTCATCTGGAGACGGTATTATGATCTGCAGAAAAAAATGAACAAACTAAAAAGAAGTATGCTAGGAGCTAAACAACATGTCTACTAAACGGCCGGTCGTTATTGGGATCGCAGGGGGTTCAGGCTCGGGAAAAACGAGTGTAACGAACTCCATCTACGAAGTATTTAAAGAAAACTCAGTGGTAGTGATCGAGCAGGACTATTATTACAAAGATCAGAGCCATTTGGCTTTTGAAGAACGCCTGGCAACGAATTATGACCATCCATTGGCATTTGATACGGATTTGCTGATCACACATGTCAACGAATTGCTGGAGCGCCGTCCCATCGAAAAACCGGTTTATAATTACGCGTTACATACACGTGCTGAAGAAACGGTCATAATCGAACCAAAAGACGTAATCATCCTGGAAGGAATCCTGGTGCTTGAAGATCTGCGCCTGCGGGAATTGATGGACATCAAATTGTTCGTGGATACAGATGGGGATCTGCGCATCATCCGCCGTCTGCTGCGCGACATCAACGAACGGGGACGGACCATCGATTCCGTCATCGAACAATACTTGACCGTCGTCCGCCCGATGCACAATCAATTTATCGAGCCGACAAAACGCTATGCGGATGTTATCATTCCAGAAGGCGGACAAAATGAAGTGGCGATTGATTTAATGGTCACGAAAATCAAAACTATTCTTGAATAGATTGTAAAACTATAATATGATGAGACCAGACTGACGGTTGCACACGTGCATCCAGGTCAGCAGTTGAAGGAGTGGAAACAATGGCTAACGAAAAACAATTTCCAATGACAGCTGCAGGAAAGCAGAAGTTGGAAGATGAACTGGACTTTCTGAAAACAATTAAACGCAAAGAAGTGGTTGAACGCATTAAAATTGCCCGTGATTTCGGAGATTTATCCGAGAACGCAGAGTATGATTCCGCAAAAGAAGATCAGGCATTTGTAGAAGGCCGTATCTCAACATTAGAATCGATGATCCGCAACGCGGTTATCATAAATGAAAATGAATCAAATAAAGACATCGTTCGTTTAGGGACGACCGTTACATTTATAGAAGTTCCAGATGGCGATAAAGAATCCTACACAATTGTCGGATCAGCTGAAGCGGATCCGATGGAAGGCCGCATTTCAAATGATTCTCCGATTGCCAAAAGCATGATCGGCCGCACAATCGGTGAAAATGTCAAAGTATTGACACCCGGCGGAGAAATGGAAATCAAGATTCTTTCAATCACGTGATAGAGGCGGCCATTCTGTAAAAGGGATGGCCGTTTCTCATTATTTTGACTTTAACTGAAACGAAATTATGGTTGAAACGTCAAATTTGTCATACTGGATTTATGGTAAACTATTAAGAAAGGGGGACATCCAATGACTAACGAAGAAAAACCGTATCCCTCTCGTTTGAAGAAAAAGAAAAACCGGTCAAATTCCATTTTGAATATCATGATCGGCTTGGTATTTGCATTGATTCTCATTATTGGAGTTTCCATGCTGTTTAGTGGAGGGGACGATCAGGCTCAAGATTCTGAAGCAGTAACGATTTCACCTGAAACCGAAGACCAAACGAGTGGCACTGGCGACAGTGAAGACGTAAGCGCAGGTACTGAAGAAGAATCGGAAGAAGACGCTGAAGCTGCTGAAAAAGAAAAAGAAGCAGCAAAAAAAGCTGAAGAAGAAAAAGCTGAAAAAGAAGCTGCTGAAAAAAAAGCTAAAGAAGAAAAAGAAAAAGAAAAAGAAGGATCTGTCACAAAAGGCGGAACCATTACACGTGAAGATTCCAGCGACCCGATTGTAGAAGAAACAGTCATCAACACAAGCTGGGAGCCGGTCGGCACCAAGCAAAAAGGTGACCACGTTTCTGTCTACCAGAAGGATTCTGTGGATTGGAACGAAAAAGTCAACGCGGTTGCCTATGCAACAGGCCTTGATGCCAATAATATGTATGTCATGATGATTAAAAACGGCGGCGGTCCGCAGAAGTCGATTGCGACCGTGCAGTCTAAGGATGAATCTGAGAAATACCGTGTCCACATGGAATGGGTAGACGGCGAAGGCTGGAAACCGGTGAAATTGGACGTACTGAAAACGCTGGAAGGCGCCTATTGATAAAGGCGTCTTTTTCTTTGCTATAATGTAAGTGGAACTAAAGAAGCCGGCTTTTACACAACGTTCCGGACGCTTTGGGTAGGGCAAAGACGATTGCTCCTGCGCAAGCTCGTCGCCAATGAGATCCCAGGAATGCCTGGTCCCTCATTGGCTCTAGCGAGAAGTCAGGCAAAGGATGCCAGTCTGCTTGCTCCGCCTAGCCCATGGACACGCCGGCGCTAAGAGATATTGTTAATTCGATGTGAGTCACTGTGTTTCCACACTATATTTATAAAAGATATGGAGCAAATCAGCGGAGACTCCAGCGGGGTAGCGGAGCTGATTTGTGGAATATCAGCAGGCGAAGATCTTTGGCACAACTTATATGTAAATGATAATGAAACAGATAAGATAAACTGACACTGGAATGGGGAATGGCAAAATGAAAATCGGTGTAATTGGTGCGATGGAAGAAGAAGTTCAGTTGTTGAGAAGCGGTCTGGAAAATCCACAGACAGAAGAAATTGCGAAATGTGAATTTACGTTGGGTACATACGAAGGACAGGAAATCGTCTTGCTGAAAAGCGGCATCGGCAAGGTCAATGCCGCCATGTCGACAACGATCCTCCTGCAGCAATACAAGCCGGATATTGTCATTAATATCGGCTCAGCAGGTGGATTTGATGAAGAGCTTGAAGTAGGCGCGGTAGTCATCTCCGACGAAGTCCGCCATCACGACGTGGATGTCACGGTCTTTGGTTATGAAATGGGACAGGTTCCCCAATTGCCCGCGGCTTTCACTTCCAACGAAGAATTGATTGAACTGGCAGTCAAAGCAGTGAAGGAAATGGGCCAGCATGATTACGCAGTCGGTTTGATTGCGACGGGTGACTCGTTCATGAATGATCCGGAGCGCGTGGCTAGAGTGCGTGAATATTTCCCGACGATGAAAGCGGCCGAAATGGAAGCGGCGGCGGTCGCGCAGGTCTGCTACCAATTTGACGTGGCATTCGTAGTCATCCGTGCTCTATCTGATATTGCCGGAAAAGAATCATCAGTATCATTCGATGAATTTTTGCCGATGGCAGCCAAGCATTCAACGGAAATCGTCTTTAATGTGATCAGCCAGTTGGCCGCGCGCATCTAAGTTAATTGATGGCATAAGCCAAAATAAAAAGCTGAGGACGTTTTCTCAACGTCACTCAGCTTTTTTTACACTTTTCTTAAGGTGAAGGTACTGACCATCAATAAGGAACAGACAACGAACAGGAACATATAGACGACCGGCGAAAGCACGGATAGCCCGAAATAAGATAAGGTGATGATCGTGCCAGCCGCTGTAATCGGCAACCCGGTAAAATACCCCGTGGCATCTGAGATGTTGAAACGTGCCAGCCGAAAACCGCCACACGAAATATAAAGAACTGTAAAAACCATTCCGATAAAACCAAAGTCCGATAAGACAAGCTGATAAATTAAAATTGCGGGCGCAACACCAAAGGATAATATGTCACTCATCGAATCGAGTTGTTTTCCTAATTCTGATTCCTGATTGAACTTCCTTGCCACCATACCGTCAAAGCGGTCCAAAAAAGCTGCGATAAATATAAATAGCACGCTATAGCTATAAGATCCATTTAAAGTGGCCATAAGTGAAGCCCCGCCAAACAGCATATTGCCGATTGTGATGGTGTTAGCGGTCTGTGACCTCAGCTTTTTTATGGTGTGATCCATTTTTTCAGTAATTAACAATGGAAAACACTCCTTCTTTTTTGTAAACTTGTTCACTCTATTATACTGTGAAAGGTAAAAAAATGGTAGACTATTTTAGCAACGGAGGCATCTCTATGAAAAAATATTTGTACCAGCGTTCCATTGAACTTACAAATGGAGCTTTTACTTCGAATCTGATTCGACAGTTTGCCCAATCCAAAAACAGCCGCAGGTATATTCCAGGTTATATTAAAGCCTATCAGATTTTAACGGATGATGTTGAAAAGCCGTTGGATTCCTTTCCGACACTCCACGATTTCTTTGTCCGTAAATTGACTGCAGCCAGCCGGCCGATCGACAGTGCACCAGTGGTTTCGCCCGTGGATGGAAAAGTGGAAATTGCTGGAGACCTACAGGGAGAAACTCGGTTTCTTGTGAAGGGTCAGCATTATTCCCTAGCCGACCTATTGGGTGACGCCACTTTGGCAGCCCGTTATCAGCATGGCAAATACGCAGTTTTATATTTATCGCCTGCCGATTATCACCGGATCCACAGCCCGGCTGACGGCAAAGTGAACAAGCAATACGTACTTGGAAAAAAGTCGTATCCAGTTAATGCGGCCGGATTACAGTACGGAAAAGCACCGATCAGCGGAAATTACCGCATGATCACCGAATTGGAGACGGCCTTTGGCAGGATGCTTATAGTCAAAGTAGGCGCCATGTTCGTCAATTCCATCAAGTTGACCGAAACCGGCAGCGAATGGCAAAAAGGCAGCGAAGTGGGCTATTTCAGTTTCGGTTCCACAGTTGTCTTGTTTTTTGAGGAGAATTCCATCAAATTTGTCGAAGATATGTCGGATGGCAAGCGGATCAAGGTGGGAGAAGCGCTAGGAAATATGGTATAATCAAAAGCATTAAGTTCGGAAAACAGGAGTGGGTTGCAGTGTATCAGAATTTTGTACCAAGCCAGTATGTAAAAGATGTTTTCGACATCAAGCCGGAAACATTGATTGAAAAGAATATTAAGGGCATTATTACGGATTTGGATAATACGCTTGTAGAATGGGACCGTCCGGATGCGACGCCGAAATTGATTGAATGGCTGACATCGATGAAGGATGCGGGCATCCAGGTAGTGATCGTTTCCAACAACAAGGAATTGCGCGTCAAGTCGTTCGCGGACCCTTTAGGGATTCCGTTTATCTATCAAGCCCGCAAACCGATGGGCCGCGCTTTCCGCAAAGCGCTCCGGATCATGGAAGCGAAACGCGACCAGGTGGTGGTGATCGGCGATCAGATGCTGACGGATATCTTCGGCGGCAATTTGAATAAGATGCATACGATCCTGGTATTGCCGGTGGCTCAGTCTGATGGCTTTTTCACCCGTTTCAACCGGAGAGTTGAACGAAGAATCATGAAGAGATTGAAAGAAAAAGGACAATTGATGTGGGAGGAAGAAAATTGAGTGAAATACCAACTTGCATCGGATGCGGTGTACAGATTCAAACTGAAAACAAAGAAGAGGTAGGATATGCTCCGCCGTCTTCATTGGAAAAAGAAGAAATTATTTGCCAGCGTTGTTTCCGCCTGAAAAATTACAACGAACTTCAACCGGTTTCTTTGACGGATGATGATTTTCTGCGTATTTTAAATGGTTTAGGGGAACGTGATGGCTTGATTGTGAAAATTGTCGATATTTTCGACTTTAACGGCAGCTGGCTTCCGGGCCTTCATCGCTTTGTCGGGAATAACGATATTTTGCTGATTGCCAATAAAGCGGATTTACTGCCGAAATCAGTCAAACAGCATAAATTGATCCATTGGATGAAGCAGGAAGCCCGTAAATTAGGCTTGCAGCCGATTGATGTGTTGACGGTCAGTGCCCATAGAGGAACTGGGATTCCAGAAGCTATGGAAGCTATCGAAAAATACCGCAAAGGCAAAGATGTCTATGTGGTCGGCTGTACGAATGTCGGAAAATCAACTTTCATCAACCGTGTCATCAAACAGGCGACAGGGCAGGCGGATGTTATCACGACTTCCCATTTCCCTGGAACCACACTGGATATGATTGAAATTCCATTGGATGACCAACGTTCATTGTTCGATACACCAGGAATCATTAACCACCATCAATTGGCACACCATCTTCAAACGGCCGATCTTAAGCAGATTATGCCTAAAAAAGAAATCAAGCCGCGCGTTTTCCAATTGAATGCAGAACAGACGCTATTCATCGGCGGATTGGCTCGCTTTGACTTTATTCAAGGCGATCGTTCGTCCTTTACAGTCCACATAGCCAATGACCTGCCAATCCACCGGACCAAGCTGGATAATGCAGATGCCTTGTATGAGCAGCATTTAGGCGGTATGCTGGCACCGCCTTCAGCAGAGTACAAAGATGATTTTCCGGAATTGGTGCGCCATGAGTTCAGCATTAAAGATGCGAAGACGGATATCGTCTTTTCCGGGCTTGGCTGGATTACGATTCAACACGGCAATGCTGTCGTTGCTGCCTATGCACCTAAAGGTGTAGAAGTTCTTGTGCGCCCATCGCTGATTTAGGAGGTTTTTAGATGAAGAAATGGTACGCGGTGATCGGTGATCCGATTGCCCATTCCTTATCCCCATTCATGCACGATACATGGTTCGATGAACATGGCATTGATGCAGCCTATATTCCGATCCATGTGGAACCGTCACAGCTGGAAAAATCATTCGAAGCCATGAAAACACTGGGAATCAGCGGCTTTAATATCACCCTGCCGCATAAACAGTCGATTGTTCCGCTTCTTGGCAAGCTGGAAGAAAGCGCCATGCAGATGAATGCCGTCAATACGGTGAATTTTGATGGAACGCAGTATACCGGTTCGAATACGGATGGCGACGGCTTTGTCCGGTCACTGCTTGTCCACCCTGTCGATAAAGCATCTAAAGTTTTGCTTATCGGAGCGGGTGGTGCGGCAAGGGGCATTGCTTATGCGTTAAAACGCGCTGGCTTCAGTGATGTCACAATCACCAACCGGACATTCCGCCGGGCAGAAGAATTGGCTGCCGAAACTGGCGGTACCGCTGTCACACTCAAGGATTCCGAAGAGGGCTTGGCTGAATTTGCGATTCTGATCCAAACCACATCTGTAGGTTTGGCAACAGGCGAAGCTTTGCCGATTTCACTGGAACAGGTCAAGGCTGGAACCTTGGTGGCGGATATCATCTACAATCCACTGGAGACACCTTTTTTAAAGAGGGCTGAAGAAAAAAATTGCGTTACATTAAATGGTGTCGGCATGTTTGTCTATCAGGGTGCAATTGCATTTGAGAAATGGACAGGCATTCAGCCGGATACTGAAAAAATGATCAAATTGATCACAGAAAAACTAGGAGGCACTTATGTTAACAACTAAACAAAAAAGCTTTTTGAAAAGCGAAGCACATCATCTTGCACCGATTTTCCAGGTAGGCAAAGGCGGCGTCAGTGATGCTATGCTCGTTCAGATCAAAGAAGCATTGGAAAAACGAGAATTGGTAAAAATTAGCATTCTTCAAAACAACGAGGACGGCAAAGATGAAGTGGCAAAAGCGCTTGCCAAAGGCACAAAATCCCAATTGGTCCAATTGATTGGCCATACAGTAGTGCTGTATAAGCAATCGGTCCATAATAAAAAAATCGAGCTGCCGTTTAAAAGATGAAGAAAGTCGGGATACTGGGCGGAACTTTCAATCCACCTCATCTCGGCCATCTGATTATGGCCAATGAAGCGTTCTATTCAGCCGGATTGGACGAAGTGCGCTTTATGCCCAATTTTATTGCACCGCATAAGGATGTAGTGGGTGCCACTGCACAGCAGCGGCTGGCGATGACCCAATTGGCGATTTCCGGCCATCCGCAATTTCAGATGGAAGATGTTGAAATCAAAAGCGGTGGGGTTTCCTATTCTTTTGATACGCTGACGAAGCTGATTGAACAAGAACCGGATACGGAATTTTATTTTATCATCGGGGGCGATATGGTGGAAGGCTTGCCTTCCTGGTATCGCATCGATGACTTGGTGAAGTCCATTCGCTTTATTGGAGTCAAGCGTCCGGGGTATAATATAGAAACACCTTATCCGGTCATGATGATCGATTCGCCTGAATTGCTGTTGTCATCCACGATGTTGAGAGAACGTGCCGCTTCTGGCGGGCCACTTACTTTTTTGGTGCCTGACAAAGTAGAGGCGTATATTCGAGAGGAGGGATTATATGGATTCCAACCAAATGCTGCAGAAGGTTAAAGAGCGGCTGCCTGAAAATCGCTTTACCCATGTACTTGGTGTAATTGAAACGGCTGTAGGGCTTGCCCGGAAATTTGATGTATCTGAATCGAAGGCTGAAACCGCCGCGATTCTGCACGATGTAGCGAAGTTTTCAGACCAAGAGTGGATGAAATCCATTATTGTCTCTGAAAAGATGGATCCCTTATTGCTCGACTATCATGCGGAACTTTGGCACGCACCTGTAGGCGCTTATTTGGCGAAAACCGAATTTGGCGTAGAAGATGAAGATGTCCTTAACGCAATCCGTTATCATACAACGGGGCGCGAGGAGATGTCTGATTTGGAAAAAATCGTCTATATTGCCGATTTGATCGAACCAAACCGCAAATTTTCAGGTGTTGAAGAATTGCGACAATTAGAAGAACGGGGATTGGATGTTATGATGGAAGCCTCGGTCAAACATTCCATCGAATTTTTAGTATCGAAAAATCAACCGGTATTTCCGGATTCACTGAAGTGTTTCAATTACTTCGTGCAACAGAAAGGGAAAGTGAAAGAATGACTAAAGAAACTTTACTACAAGTAGCTTATAATGCTGCAGAAGATAAAAAAGCAGAAGACATCGTTGTCTTGAATATGGAGGGAATTTCGCTATTGGCTGATTTCTTCGTCATCTGCACAGGAAATTCCGATCGCCAGGTTCAGTCGATTGCAAAAGAAATCATGGACAAAGCGCATGAAGAAGGCCATGAAGTAAAAAGCATCGAAGGATTTGATTCGGCGCGCTGGATCCTTGTCGATCTTGGCGATGTTGTGGCACACGTTTTCCATAAAGACGAACGCTCATATTATAATTTAGAACGTCTGTGGAGAGAAGCTCCGCAAATGGAAATATGAAATACGGAAAATTTGCCGCAGTCTATGATGGACTGATGGAGGATATTCCTTATGAAAAGTATGTGGAGTGGGTCGCTTCCCACGCCCCGTCCGGCAAATTGCTGGATGTGGCGTGCGGAACCGGCACATTGTCACAGCTCTTTGCTGAAATGGGCTATAACGTGACCGCCAGTGATTTGTCTGAAGACATGCTGACGGTCGCCAATCAGCGTTTCCAGGAAGCAAACCAGTCGATTCCAGTCCTTCAATTGTCCATGGACAACCTTGAAGGGCTGAGCGGCTTTGATCTTGTCACGATTGCCATCGACTCTTTGAATTATTTGCAGACTGAACAACAGGTCCAGCAGACGTTCAAGGAAGTTTACGCCGCATTAAACCCGGGCGGCCATTTTTTCTTTGATGTGCATTCCGTTTTTAAAGTGGATACCGTTTATATGGCGAGCCCATTTGTCTACGATGCAGAGGAAATCGCTTATATCTGGCATACAGAGCCTGGTGAATCGCCGCATAGCGTAATTCATGACATGACGTTTTTTGTCCGTCAGAATGGACTGTTTGAACGTTTTGAAGAAACGCACGAGCAGCGCACCTTTCCTATCGAAGTTTATACGAAATGGCTGGAAGCTGCAGGGTTTTCTGTAGATCCGATCACCGCCGATTTTTGGGGTGAATCTCCCACTGAAGAAAGTGAACGTATTTTCTTTCATGCCAGAAAAAAATAAGATTAGCCCAAACCATCTGCAGGTTGCAGGTGGTTTTTTGATTGTCAGAAAATGATGGACAAGAACCTTTGAATTACTATATAATTCAGACAGCTTCCATTTAATTGCCTTCTGAAGAAATGAGGAATGCCAGCTGAAACTTTCCGAGCTTCAGAACAAACCCGCATGGCTGCTGATCCCCGCTGCTGCCATAGCGCTGCTGATGATTTATTTCTTCTTTCCACAAGAAAAGGCGGAAACAACTCCTGCCACTTCTCTCGAACTGATCAACGCTGAATCCCCTCAGCAGACAGAAACCCCAGAAAATGAAAATCCCGTAATCGAACCCAAATTGATGATTGATATGAAAGGCCAGGTGGTTAGCCCTGGTGTATATGAGCTGCCGGCAGGATCGCGCATGCAGGATGCCATTGATGCAGCCGGCGGATTTACGGCAGAAGCCGACAGCCGCGCCATCAATCTGGCGTTGATTGTCGTGGATGAAACAAGTTTGTATGTACCGGCGACTGGTGAGGAAGCCGTTTTGCCTGCCGTGGCACAGGCTTCTTCAGCGGGCGGCAGCAGCCTGATCAATATCAATCTGGCTACTGAAACGGAATTGATGGAATTGCCCGGTATCGGCCCGTCAAAGGCCGCTGCCATACTTGCTTACCGGGACGAAGCCGGGAGCTTCAAGTCACCGGAAGAACTGACGGAAGTCACGGGCATCGGCGACAAGACGTTTGAACAATTAAAAGATCTCATCACCGCCAAATAGAAGACCCGTGCCACAAAAGACGGTTGACGAAACTGTCGCCTCTGCTACACTTATTTTAACTACACAAGCAGGAGGCAATTAAATGAAGCGAATAACTTGGGACCAATTTTTCATGGCGCAAAGCCATTTGCTCGCACTTAGAAGCACATGTACCCGACTGGCTGTCGGAGCGACCATTGTGCGCGACCGGAGAATTATGGCAGGCGGCTATAATGGCTCAATTTCAGGCGGCGACCATTGCATCGATAAAGGCTGCTACGTGGTTGACGGACATTGTGTCCGGACCATCCATGCAGAGATGAATGCTTTGCTGCAATGCGCAAAATACGGCGTCAGCGTCAATGGTGCCGATATGTATGTCAGCCATTTCCCGTGTCTGCAATGCACAAAGTCCATTATCCAATCGGGCATTTCCCGATTGTATTATGCCACTGACTATAAAAACCATGAATACGCCATTGAATTATTGGAACAGGCGGGAGTGGAAGTGGTGCAGGTGGTATTCGATGAGCGGAAAATCGATTTTTTAAGTGTTGAAAAATCAGCTCTCTATATCGAACTTCTGGAGAAATTGCGTGAAAAAGGCGGAAGCGAAGAAGAATTGGCCCATTACAGCGAACGGGTGAATCAATTATTCGGAGAAATCGAAGTGTAACAGCCACTACTTTACTATACCTGGCAGCAGCAACAGCTCTTGCCACATATGCAGCGCATGAAACAGCGGTTCAACTCGTGTTCATGGCGCTGCTTTTTTGTTGGATGTACTGGAAAAGGGAAAGTCTGGCATTGATCATCAGTATTCTTTTAATTGCCTGCGCGGTTTACCTCGTGCAGGATTTACGCAGCCAGGATGGCTTTGATTATTCGCTGCCTTATTCAGGAGAACTGACTTTTCGAGCGGGTGCAGTGATCGACGGCGATAGTTTGAGGGGGTTTGCGGCCTTGGCGGATGAGACGATCGTCTACGCGCGGTACCGCGTGAGCTCGGAGGAAGAGAAGCTTCTAATGGAGGGCTTAATGGATGGCTCTGTCTTTCAGGTATCCGGTATTTTTGAACCCCCTTCAGCTCCTTCCCACCGCTATTCATTCCATATGGCTGATTATCTGAAGCATAATGGGGCCGCTTCGCTATTGACGATTCAGTCGGTGGATGGCGCAAGAGACAACGATACATGGATCAACCGGCTATTGAACAGAAGAGATGCCCTGAAGCATCATATCCGTGAGCATTTTCCTGAAAGTCTGACAGCAGAAGCCGAAGCCCTGCTGATCGGTGAACGGGAAAATATGGATCCTGACGACCAGCGTGTCCATCAAACACTGGGCATCTCTCATTTATTCGCTATTTCCGGATTGCATGTCGGCATTGCATCCGGCTTGTTGTATTTTATTCTTGTGCGGCTGCATATCCGAAAAGAGACGGCAATCATCCTTTTGCTGGTTGTTCTGCCGCTTTATGCGCTGATGGCGGGCGGAGCTCCTTCTGTATGGCGTGCGGTCGGCATGGTTTCCGTCGTATTGGCGGGCAAGCTGTTCGGCTTCCGGTTGTCTATTGCAAGTATTATGTTAACCAGTATGATCGTTTTCATGCTGTGGAATCCGTACGCCATGTATAAAATCGGCTTTCAGTTGTCATACGGCGCGACATTCGGCATTATTTACTCGTTGAAATTTCTGGGGGAGCTCCAATCTTCTGTGAAAACGGGTTTTGTCATTACGTTCATCTCGCAGATGACGCTGTATCCGTTGCTGTTGTTCCACTTTTTTGAGCTGTCGCTGTCTGCGTTTGTGGTCAACAGCCTATTTGTTCCGTTGTTTACATTGCTTATCCTGCCCGCCAATTTTCTGCTGCTCCTTCTGACAGCGGCATTTCAGCCGGCCGCCGATTTTGTTTTTTACTTTTATGAACCGTTGCGCGGTGAAATCGATCGTTTCATGGTTTGGCTGGCGGCTTTGCCTTATCAGCTGTGGAATCCAGGCAAGCCTGGAGTTTTTACCGTGTTTTTGCTGATGGGCAGTGTCTATGCATTTTATTGTGCGGCTGAGCGGAAATTCCGCTTTCGTCAATTGCTGATCCTATTGGTGCCGGCTTTGCTGTTTACGGCATTGCCTTATATGGATCCGCGCTTGAAGGTGACTTTTCTGGATGTCGGACAGGGGGATAGTGCGCTGGTCGAGCTGCCTTACCGGCAGGCCGTCTATTTGATTGATAGCGGTGGGCTGCTGCGTTTTGATACAGAAGCTTTTAAAGAGAAGAAAAGGCCCTATGAAATCGGCAGACAAGTTGTTGCGCCTTATCTGAAAGGGAATGGGATTTCTTCGGTCGACACTTTCATCATTTCCCATCCGGATGCAGACCACGCTGAAGGAGCAGAAGAAATTTTTCGGATATTCCCAGTCGATGAACTGCATCTGACTCCAGGTTCCGCATCGAATGCATTGATGGTGCAGTTGGCACCGGATACGGCTGGAACGGAAGTGGTGTTTCCAGGAGCGGGCTCGAATTGGTCGGTGGGAGAGACTCAGTTCACTTATTTATCGCCAAAGGATGCGGAGTACGAAGGCAATAATGATTCGCTGGTGCTGTTGATGAAGACCGGGGACTACCGGATTTTATTTACCGGCGACCTGGAAGCGGGAGGTGAGAAGGATCTGCTGGAGCCTTATGGCAACGAACTCGCCGGACTGACCATATTGAAAGTGGGCCATCATGGCAGCAAGACGTCCAGCAGTGAGGAGTTCCTCGCTGCGCTTTCGCCTTCACTGTCGATTTTCTCAACTGGCGCGGACAATCGCTATGGCCATCCAAGCCCCGAAGTGGTGGAACGGTTCGCCGAGTTGGAACTCGAAACGCTGAACACCGCAGAAAATGGCACCATCCGATTGCTCTATGATAAAGGAGAGCTGGAGTTGGAAACCATGCGGTGATAAAAAAACGGAGCTATATAAGTTGAACTGCTAATCTTTCACAGCCGCTATTTGGATCCGTACCTGCTAGTGTGTGAATGAAGAAATATACGGTCATGGCTAGTAAAGTGAATCTCTTAGCGCCGGGGCGGTTGAGTATCATTCATATTATATAGACAACAAAAAAAGGTTCCGGGTCATTAGATGACCGGAACCTTTTTTGAGTTAATTACCGTGCTGCGAACTGTACAACTCCAGCAATGATAAAGATAAGGGCGAAAAATCCAAAGGATACGACGAAGCCCATACCTGCGTCGATTGCATCGTTACGCTTGGACTGTACATTCTGTTCAAATTCATTCATTGAAATCCCTCCTAATTCCTTCTAATTATAAGCGAAGACAAAGCAAAAATCTAGATTGAAGTGGACTTAAACCGAGTAATTTATGCGCCGACACATAACTGTCAAATACCCAAAGCGGCAAAAATCCGATATAGTAGAGGGAGGGGAGGCTGATAAGATGATTACTTCCGTGTGGAAATCCATACGCAGCGGACAAATAGACCCTGTTTATCTCATTGTAGGAACAGAAAGCTATTTTATCGAAAAAACTTTAGATTTATTAAAAGATAAATTAACGGATGGCGGCGAATTGGAGCTGACTTTTTTTGATTTGGATGAAGTGCCTGTCGACCACGTCATTGATGAAGCGGATACCATTCCCTTTTTCAGCGACCGCAAGCTGATCATTGCGCGGAATGCGTCGTTCCTGAAAGCGGCGGAACGCGGAAAAGAAAAAATCAACCATGACTTGAAGGCGTTGGAAGCCTGGCTGGAACATCCACCCGGCAGTTCTGTGACGATTTTTGTGGCGCCTTATGAAAAGCTGGACGAACGCAAAAAAGTGACCAAACTGATGAAGCAGCACACTGTCCTGGTGGAAGCTAAATCACTCCAGACGAATGATTTGGAAAGCTGGCTGATGCACGAAGCCAAAAGTTTCGGCAAAGGCATCGATCTTAAGGCAGCACAGCGGCTGATGGAGATGGCCGGCACCAACCTGACGCTGCTGTCTTCGGAAATCGAGAAGATGTCCTTGTACCTTGGGGACGCAGAAGGCGACATCACCGTGGAACTGGTAGAGGCGATGACCGCTCGGACGCTCGAGCAGGATGCTTTCAAAATGCTGCAGTCGTATTTGGACGGCGACGTCAGCGGAGCACTCAGCGTTTATTACGATCTGTTGCGGCAAAAAGAAGAGCCGGTTGCGCTGACGGCTCTGTTGGCCTCGCAGATCCGTTTTATGATCCAGGTCTATTATTTGCAGAAAAAAGGCTATCACGCGCAACAGATTTCGAAGCAATTGAAAGCCCATCCGTACCGCGTCAAGCTGCTGGTGGAAAAACGCCAGCAGATTTCCGAGAAACGGCTGCTGCAGGTGCTCGGTGATTTGGCAGCTATTGATTTGCAGCTGAAAACAGTCAGCGGCAACCGCGACCGCATTTTGGAATTTTTCCTGATGAAGCGCGGCGGACAAGCCAAACGCTGAAAAACAATAGAAAAAAAGCCGGTTCCTCTAGAGGAACCGGCTTTTTTTAAGTTTTACGCTTGTTTCATCAAGCGAGCTTTTTTACGGGATGCAGTATTTCTATGGATCAAGCCTTTAGAAGCCGCTTTTTCCACTTGTTTAATCGCCGCTTTTACAGAATCGCTAGCGTTTTCGTCTTTATTAGTCAAAGCTGTTTCAGCTTTCTTAATAGAAGAACGCATTGCTGATTTCACATGTGAGTTTTGAGCGTTTTTAGTGTCGTTCGTACGCACACGTTTGATTGCAGATTTAATGTTTGGCATATCTTTCACCTCCTAGACAATATGAAAGAGAGGAAATCATCCCTACTCTTTAATGTCTCTATACAACATGAGTTATTTTATCAAATCAGCGAAAGGAATGCAATAGTTACGTGCAAAGAAGTTTGCCTTGACACCAAAATGAATTCGGGAGCTTTTATTGCTCAATGCTTGCTGTACTGCTATAATTCATAGTAGTTTATATAGGAGTGAAGAGAATGAATAATGAGGAAAGATTATCCCGTCAAAGCAAAATCCGCAACTTTTCGATTATTGCGCACATTGACCATGGCAAGTCTACGCTTGCAGACCGTATTTTAGAAATGACGAAAGCGTTGACCACACGAGAAATGAAAGCTCAGTCACTGGATTCCATGGATCTTGAACGGGAACGCGGCATTACCATTAAATTGAATGCTGTCCAGCTTAATTATAAAGCCAAAGATGGAGAAATCTATATTATGCATTTGATCGACACGCCTGGACATGTCGACTTCACCTACGAGGTGTCACGAAGCCTGGCTGCCTGTGAAGGCGCTGTATTGGTTGTCGATGCAGCCCAGGGGATTGAAGCGCAGACCTTAGCGAACGTCTACCTGGCATTGGACAATGACCTGGAGATCCTGCCGGTCATCAATAAAATCGATTTGCCTGCCGCTGACCCGGAGCGTGTCCGCCAGGAAATTGAAGAAGTCATCGGACTGGATGCTTCTGAAGCTGTACTTGCATCAGCAAAATCAGGAATCGGCATTGAAGACATTCTTGAACAGATCGTCGCAAAAGTCCCTGCCCCAACCGGTGACCCGAGTGCACCATTGAAGGCTCTGATTTTTGATTCTCTTTACGATCCGTATCGCGGCATTGTCGCGTATATCCGAATTGTTGAAGGAACCGTTAAACCCGGCGACCGCATCAAGATGATGGCTTCCGGAAAAGAGTTTGAAGTCATCGAAGCGGGTGTTTTCACTCCTCATGCCATTCTCCGTGACGAATTGACGGTCGGCGATGTTGGCTTCTTGACTGCGGCTATTAAAAATGTCGGCGATTCGACGGTCGGCGATACCATTACGCTGGCCAATAATCCGGCAAAAGAGGCTTTGCCGGGCTACCGCCGGTTAAACCCGATGGTCTATTGCGGCATGTACCCGATCGATACATCGAAATACAATGATTTGCGCGACGCATTGGAGAAGTTGGAATTGAACGATGCCGCCTTGCAGTTCGAACCGGAATCTTCCCAAGCACTTGGTTTTGGCTACCGTTGCGGTTTCCTTGGCCTGTTGCATATGGAAATCATCCAGGAACGCATTGAGCGCGAGTTCAGCATTGATTTGATCACTACGGCTCCAAGCGTAATTTACAATGTCCATATGACGGACGGCGAAGTGCTGAAAATCGACAACCCTGCCATGATGCCGGATGCACAGAAAATCCAGGTTGTGGAAGAGCCTTACGTTAAAGCGACGGTCATGGTGCCAAATGATTACGTCGGAGCGGTCATGGAAATCTGCCAGCGCAAACGCGGCAATTTCCTGACGATGGATTATGTCGATGACAGCCGTGTCAGCATCATCTATGAGTTGCCTTTGGCTGAAATTGTCTATGATTTCTTCGATCAACTAAAGTCAGGCACGAAAGGCTACGCTTCGTTTGACTACGAATTGATCGGCTACAAGGAATCTAAACTCGTCAAGATGGATATTCTCCTGAATACGGAACAGGTGGATGCATTGAGCTTTATCGTCCACCGCGATTTTGCTTATGAACGCGGCAAAGTCATCGTTGAAAAATTGAAGAACCTGATTCCGCGCCAGCAGTTCGAAGTGCCGATTCAAGCCGCCATCGGCCAGAAAATCGTTGCGCGCCAAACGATCAGTGCGATACGCAAAAACGTCCTTGCCAAATGTTACGGGGGAGACATTTCCCGTAAACGGAAACTTCTTGATAAGCAAAAAGAAGGTAAAAAGCGCATGAAGCAGGTTGGATCTGTCGAAGTTCCACAAGAAGCATTCATGGCTATCCTGAAAATGGACGACCAATCAAAATAAACGAAAAAAAGGAGGCGGGAATTTCAGCCTCCTTTTCTTATTAGAAATGAGGAAATAAAAATGGTAAAAGGATTGTACATCCATATTCCATTCTGCCACCAAATCTGTTTTTACTGCGATTTCAATAAAGTCTTCTTCAAAGATCAGCCTGTGGATGCCTATATTGATTCAGTGGGCAAAGAACTGGCATTATGGAAACAGCAAGGCGCACTCGACAAGCCGCTGGAAACGATTTTTCTAGGGGGCGGCACCCCGACATCTCTGACTCCGCTTCAATTGGAGAAGCTGCTGGGCTATATTCATCTTTATGTGCCAATGGCCGCTAACCTTGAATGGACATCAGAAGCCAATCCGGATGAACTGACCAAAGACAAGATGCAGGTGCTGTTTGACGGAGGCGTCAACCGCTTAAGCATGGGCGTCCAGTCGTTTGACGAGGACCTGTTGAAGCGGCTGGGCCGTACCCATAGCAACTCAGACGTGAAACGCGCAGTCGATTCAGCCCGCCTGGTCGGCTTTGAGAATTTGAGCTTTGACTTGATGTATGGCTTGCCCGGGCAGACCATGCAGCAATGGGACGATACACTGGATCAGGCATTCGCTTTTGATTTGCCGCATTTCTCAGCGTATTCACTGATCATTGAACCGAAAACCGTTTTCTATAATTTAATGACAAAAGGCAAACTCAACACCGTTACCGAAGATCTGGAAGCCGATATGTACGACAAGCTGATGAATAGAATGGACAGCCGCGGTTTGAAGCAATACGAAATCTCCAATTTTGCGCGTCCAGGCCACGAGTCGCACCATAATTTATTGTATTGGGACAATGTCGAATATATCGGCGTGGGCGCTGGTGCCCATGGCTATGTGGATGGCGTGCGTTATTCGAATGCCGGTCCGTTGAAGAAATACATGGAACCATTGGATGCGGGTGAACGCCCGATCCTCAGTACGCATGAAGTGCCGGTCCATGAAAAAATGGAAGAGGAGATGTTCCTGGGTCTCCGGAAAACAAAAGGCGTTTCCTTGCTTCATTTTCAGGAAAAGTTCCAAAAACCGATGCAGGAGGTTTACGGCAGTATCTTGGAGAAGGAAATCGCCAAGAAAAATCTGGAGATTGCCGGCGGCTTTATCAGGCTGACCAAAAAAGGCCGATTTGTCGGAAACGAAGTATTTGAACAATTTTTATTGGCGTAAAGCTCTTCCGTTGACAAGGATCATTATATTTGTTAATTTTAATGTAGTATTAGCACTCAGGTAGGTAGAGTGCTAACAGAGGTGATGATCATGTTAACAGAACGGCAACTGCTCATCTTAAAGGTGACAGTGGATGATTATATTCAATCAGCTCAGCCGGTAGGATCGAACCAACTCTCCAAGAAACCCGAAATCCCTTTCAGTCCGGCGACTATACGCAATGAAATGGCGGATTTGGAAGGCATGGGCTTTCTGGAAAAAACCCACACGTCTTCCGGCCGCATTCCTTCAGAGAAGGGATACCGCTATTATGTCGACCATTTGCTGACGCCAAGGCCGCTGCCGCAACAGGATATCGTGCAATTGCGTTCGATTTTCGAAGAAAAACTGACAGAGACAGAAGAAGTCATTAAACGCTCTGCAATGATTCTTTCGGAATTGACCAATTACACCTCCATTTTACTGGGGCCTGATGTACGCAGGCACATCGTCAAGAAATTATCGATTGTGCCATTGACGCAAGACGCGGCAGTTGCGATTATCGTCACGGATTCGGGCCATGTGGAAAATCGGATGTTTTCCATTCCGCCGGGGCTCAACCCGTCGGATATTGAGAAGATGGCGAATATCCTTAACGAACGGCTGGTCGGTGTATCGCTGAACAATCTGCATCTGCGTCTGGAACAAGAGACCTTGACGATTTTAAAGCAGCATGTAGAACGTTATGGCGAGCTGTTTCATACGTTCAGACAAGCGGTTTTATTGCCGCATCCGGATGAAAACGTCTATTATGGCGGAAAGCTCAACATCCTGAAACAACCGGATTTTCACGATCTTCAAAAAATCAGGAATTTGATGGATGTAATGGAAGAAGCCAAGCACATTCCGATGATTTTGCCGGTTGGAAGCCAAGGCCTCCACATTCGCATCGGCTCGGAAAACGTGCTGTCGGCAATGGAAGACTGCAGTGTCATCACGGTGTCGTATGATATCGGTGAAGAACAGACGGGCTCTATCGCCATCATCGGCCCAAAACGGATGGATTATAAACGCATCGTTTCCATATTGGATCTGTTAAGCGGTGATTTATCGAAAGAGCTGACCCGCATCTTTAAGGGAACGTGAACAAAGGAGGAACAAATTTGTCTAAAAAAAATGAACCATTAAAAACCGAAGAAAATGCAGCTCCTGAAGATACAAAAGTAAAACAGCCGGTCACAGAGAAGGAAAATCAGCCTGATTTGGCCGATTCAGAAACTCCTGAAATCGATCTTTCTGCTGTAGAAGAGCAGGGAATTGTGGATGAAGCTGAAGAGCTTCGTGAGCAGCTTGAAGCACAGGAAAACAAGTATTTGCGCTTGCTTGCCGATTATGATAATTTCAAACGGCGTGCGCAGATAGACAAAGAACTATCCAATAAATTCCGCTCGCAATCTCTGCTGGCGGATATCCTGCCGGTCCTGGATAATTTCGAGCGTGCCTTATCGCTTCAAACCACCAGTGAAGAAGCCGCTTCCTTGCTGAAAGGCGTCGAGATGGTGCAAAAATCCTTGGTCGAAGCAGTGAGCCGTGAAGGCCTGGAGGAAATCAAAGCGGTCGGCGAACCATTCGATCCGAATTTCCATCAAGCAGTTATGCAGGAAAACGACGATTCCTCTGAACCTGGAACAGTCCTGCAGGAATTGCAAAAAGGCTATGTCCTGAAGGGCAGAGTTCTTCGCCCGGCAATGGTTAAAGTAAACGAGTAAATAAACAAATAAAACATTGGAGGAATTTAAACATGAGCAAAATTATCGGTATTGACTTAGGTACAACTAACTCAGCAGTCGCAGTATTAGAAGGCGGCGAACCAAAAATCATTCCAAATCCGGAAGGCAACCGCACAACGCCTTCTGTAGTAGCTTTCAAAAACGGTGAACGCCAAGTCGGCGAAGTGGCAAAACGCCAATCCATCACTAATCCGAACACGATCCAGTCTGTTAAACGTTTGATGGGTACTCAGCAAAAAGTGACTGCTGAAGGCAAAGAATATACGCCACAGGAAATTTCTGCAATGATTCTTCAATACCTTAAAGGCTATGCCGAAGAATACCTTGGCGAAAAAGTTACAAGAGCGGTTATCACAGTTCCTGCTTATTTCAATGACGCAGAGCGCCAGGCAACTAAAGACGCTGGACGCATTGCTGGTCTTGAAGTGGAACGGATCATCAACGAGCCGACTGCAGCAGCACTTGCATACGGCCTGGATAAAATGGACAAAGATGAAACGGTACTTGTCTATGATCTTGGCGGCGGTACATTCGACGTATCGATCCTTGAACTTGGCGATGGCGTATTTGAAGTAAAATCAACTGCCGGCGATAACCGTCTGGGCGGCGATGATTTCGACAAATTGATCATCGATTACTTGGTGCAGGAATTCAAGAAAGAAAACGGCATCGACTTATCTAAAGACAAAATGGCGACACAGCGCCTGAAAGACGCTGCTGAAAAAGCTAAAAAAGATCTTTCCGGTGTTTCTTCAACTCAAATCTCATTGCCGTTTATCACTGCAGGAGAAGCGGGACCGCTTCACTTGGAAGTTACAATGAGCCGTGCGAAATTTGATGAGCTAACTTCTTCATTAGTTGAACGTACAATGGGACCTACTCGCCAAGCATTGAAAGATGCTGGAATTTCAGCTTCTGAACTTGACCGCGTTATCCTTGTCGGTGGATCTACACGCATCCCGGCTGTACAAGAAGCAGTCAAGAAAGAAACAGGCCAAGATCCGCATAAAGGCGTTAACCCGGATGAAGTTGTGGCAATGGGCGCAGCAGTTCAGGGCGGCGTTTTGACTGGTGATGTTAAAGATGTTGTATTATTGGATGTAACGCCATTATCGCTTGGTATTGAAACAATGGGCGGCGTATTCACGAAACTGATTGAGCGCAACACAACAATCCCGACTTCAAAATCACAGACATTCTCAACTGCCGCTGACAACCAGCCAGCTGTGGATATCCATGTATTGCAAGGGGAGCGCCCGATGGCAGCATCCAACAAAACGCTCGGCCGTTTCCAATTGGCTGATATTCCGCCAGCACAACGCGGCGTGCCACAAATTGAAGTAAGCTTTGATATCGATAAAAACGGTATCGTCAGCGTAAAAGCGAAAGATCTTGGTACGCAAAAAGAGCAGACCATCACCATTCAATCCAACACTTCTTTGACAGACGATGAAATCGATCGCATGATCAAAGAAGCGGAAGAAAACGCAGAAGCTGATGAAAAAGTGAAAGAAGAAGTGGAACTTCGCAACGAAGCGGACCAAGCTGTCTTCACAACTGACAAAACAATCACTGATCTTGGTGAAGCTGTTTCTGAAGAAGAGAAAAAACAAGCGGAAGATGCGCGCGATGAACTGAAAGCGGCATTGGAGTCAGATAATATTGAAGACATCCGTGAGAAAAAAGACAAACTTCAGGAAATCCTGCAAGGCTTGTCAATGAAAGCTTATGAGCAGGCAACAGCAGCTCAGCAAGCGGCACAGGGCGATGGCCAAGCGCCAGGCAACGACGATATAGTCGATGCTGAGTTCGAAGAAGTAAACGACGACAAAAAATAAGAAAAACATGGAAAAGTCAAAGCAAAGCAACATGCTTTGGCTTTTTCAATGTCTTTGCAACAGCGATTTAAACCGTGTACAATAACAATTGATTGCTAGAGGGAGAGTGACTTATGAATAAGCGGGATTATTATGAAGTATTAGGCGTATCCAAGTCTGCTTCTAAAGAAGAAATAAAAAAAGCTTACCGGACTTTATCGAAAAAGTTCCATCCAGATATCAATAAAGATGCAAATGCTTCCGAGAAATTCCAGGAAATAAAAGACGCGTATGAAGTATTGAGTGACGAACAAAAACGTTCGCAATACGATCAATACGGCCATCAGGATCCGAACCAGGGCTTTGGTGGTGCTGGCGGAGCCGACGGATTCGGTTTCGACGATATCTTCAGCACGTTCTTTGGCGGCGGTTCGAGACGCCGTGACCCGAATGCTCCACGCAAAGGCGATGACCTGCAGTATTCGATGACCATCGATTTCATGGATGCCGTGTTCGGGAAAGAATCGGAAGTTGAAATTCCGAAAGATGAAACATGCGATACTTGTGACGGTTCTGGCGCTAAGCCTGGAACCAAGAAGAAAACATGTCCATATTGTGAAGGCTCTGGCCAGATGAATGTGACACAGGATACTCCTTTCGGCCGTATGGTCAATCGCCGTGCCTGCCAGCATTGTGAAGGCACCGGACAGATCATCGAAGAAAAATGTACAACTTGCCGCGGTGAAGGCAAAGTACGGAAAGTCAAGAAAATCAAAGTCACGATCCCAGCCGGTGTCGACGATGGCCAGCAATTGCGTGTTACAGGCCAAGGGGCACCAGGCGTCAACGGGGGACCTGCCGGCGATCTGTATGTTGTTTTCCGCGTAAGACCGCATAAACAGTTCCAGCGCGACGGCGATGATATTTACTTGGATATTTCCATCACCTATCCACAAGCTGCTTTGGGTGACGAAATTGAAGTGCCAACCATTTCCGGCAAAGTGAAATTGAAAATCCCTGCCGGAACACAGAGTGGAGCACGTTTCCGCCTAAAAGGCAAAGGCGTCAAAAATGTCCATGGCTACGGAACGGGTGACCAGCATGTCATCGTCCGCATCAAAACACAGACAAAACTCAGCGAAAAGCAAAAGCAACTTTTACGTGAATTTGCTGAAATCAGCGGAGATATTCCGGAAGAACACAGCAGCTCTCTTTTTGAAAAAATCAAACGCACAATTAAAGGTGATTGATTCGAGCTGGAAATAAGGAAGAATTCCTTGTTTATGGTCAGTAAAGCAATTTAGGTTTTACAAACAGTAGACTCTTGCGAAAAGCAGGAGTCTTACTGACTGTAAAAGCGAAAAAGGAGCTGGGCGGAATTGAAATGGTTAGAACTGGCGATCCATACGACAAATGAAGCGATTGAAGCGGTGTCCAATATTATGCACGAAGCAGGAGCCAGCGGAGTTGTCATTGAGGATTCAGATGACTTGACAAAAGAAAGAGAATATCGTTTTGGTGAAATCTATTCGCTGGATCCCGAAGATTTTCCAGTGGATGGGGTTATTTTGAAAGCCTATTTGCCGGTCAACAGCTTTCTGGCAGAGACGGTTGACGCTGTTAAATCGGCGATCAACAACCTGGTTGAATTCGACATCAACCTGGGCAAAAATGAAGTGACCATAAGCGAAGTGGATGAAGAAGACTGGGCGACATCGTGGAAGAAATATTACCATCCCGTAAAAATTTCCGAACGTTTTACAATTGTTCCAACATGGGAAACCTATAAACCGGTTTCGAGCGATGAATTGATCATCGAGTTGGATCCGGGAATGGCTTTCGGAACAGGGACCCATCCCACTACTGTCATGAGCCTGCAGGCTTTGGAGAAAATAGTGCAGCCGAATGATCGTGTTATCGACATCGGTACAGGGTCAGGGGTATTGGCGATTGGAGCGGCTTTGCTGTCCGCCAAAGAAGTTTATGCACTGGATTTGGATGAGATTGCTGTAAAAGCAGCGGGCATGAATGTTGAGCTGAATAAAGTCCAGGACATCGTAACTGTAGAAGAAGGCAATCTGGTCGATAAAATAGACCAACCGGGTGATGTGGTCGTTGCCAATATTCTGGCGGAAGTCATCATGTCATTTACCGATGATGCATTCAACATCGTTAAACCGGGTGGCTTCTATATCACATCCGGCATCATCGCGGCAAAAAAGAATGATGTCAAAGCTGCTCTTGAAGCTTCCGGATTTATCATTGAAGACGTCATGATGATGGAAGACTGGGTAACCATCATTTCAAAAAAACCTGAATAACGGGGTGCCACAATGCAACGATATTTTATAGAAGGCAAGATTCCCGAAAGTCGAATAGTGGCGATAACGGGCGATGATGCAAAGCACATCGCCAAAGTTATGCGCCAAATAACTGGCGACTATTTGATTGCGGTCATAGAAGGCCAAGCCTATCTCTCCAAGATACTGGCGGCTGACTTTGATGTGGAAATAGAGTTGGGTGAAATACTGGAAACACAGGTGGAACTGCCGAAAAAAATAACCATTGCCTGTGGATTGCCAAAAGGCGACAAGCTTGATTTGATTACCCAGAAAGCGACAGAGCTAGGGATGTATGCACTGCTGCCATTTTCTGCAGAACGTTCGATCGTAAAATGGGACAATTCCAAAAGTGAGAAAAAGATCAACCGGCTTCAAAAGATTGCCAAAGAAGCAGCTGAGCAGTCGCATAGGACGCACATTCCTGAAATACATAACGTCCATAGCTTCAAGCAATTGCTGAGCCAGGCTGAATCATCTTATGATGCAGTGATCGTTGCCTATGAAGAAGAAGCGCGGCAAGGCGACAGAACGCGGTTTGCTGAAATTTTGAAATCATTGTATGATAAAGATTCAGTCTTGATCGTCTTTGGTCCGGAAGGTGGAATTTCTGAAAGGGAAGTCGCAGCACTGAAAAATGCTGGAGCTATCTTCACTTCCCTCGGTCCGCGTATTCTGCGGACCGAAACGGCGCCTTTGTATGCATTGGCCGCCATCTCCTGTGAATTCGAATAAAGCTGAGAGCTTATTCCGGACTGCATCAAAAGTTTCGGGTACTGAACAGCAGGAGCATTTCCCGGTTGGGGGAAATTGCCTGATAAACAAAATGACTTTTACTAGAATGGGGATTTTTAATCATGACGAACATCGCATCATATATTGACCATACTTTATTAAAGCCTGAGTCAACAGAAAGCCAAGTAATTCAATTATGCAAAGAAGCAGCCGAATTCAAGTTCGCATCTGTTTGTGTCAATCCGACCTGGGTTGAAACAGCAGCAGCCGCACTGACCGGCAGTGGCGTGAAAGTATGCACAGTCATCGGGTTTCCGCTTGGAGCATCTACTCCTGAAACAAAAGCTTTTGAAACGACAGATGCCATTTCAAAAGGCGCTGGTGAAATTGATATGGTTTTGAACATCGGAGCACTAAAAAGCGGCAATACAGACCATGTGAAAAAAGATATCGAAGCAGTCGTCCATGCAGCAAAAGGCAAAGCAATCGTAAAAGTGATCCTTGAAACCTGCCTGCTGACTGACGATGAAAAAGTCACCGCTTCTCGGCTTTCTAAAGAAGCTGGAGCTGACTTTGTTAAAACTTCCACTGGCTTTTCAACTGGAGGAGCAACTGTAGAAGACGTCAAATTGATGCGCCAGACAGTCGGTGCTGATTTGGGAGTGAAAGCTTCCGGTGGCGTTCGTAGCCTGGAAGATGTAGAAGCGATGATCGGAGCAGGCGCTACACGCATCGGCGCAAGCTCGGGTGTAAAAATCATGCAGGGGCTAACTTCAGATTCCGATTATTAACTATTGACCTTTCTTTGAGAATGCGATATAATTTTTGAGTATATAACACTTGTTGTTCTTCGCTTCAACGTGTGTTCGGAGGGAGGGAAAAAGAGATGACAAAAACTACCGTTCGTAAAAACGAATCGATTGAAGATGCTCTTCGCCGCTTCAAACGTACTGTTTCTAAATCCGGAACAATGCAAGAGGTAAGAAAGCGCGAGTACTATGATAAGCCGAGCGTGAAACGTAAACTAAAATCAGAAGCTGCGCGTAAACGTAAATTTTAATTGACTTTAACGAGTATAATGACTTTTAAAAAATATGAACGACCAGCCTAAACCGCCAACACGATCACCGTGTTGGCGGTTTTTCTAATTGTCACATTCGCAAGCGCTTTCTTTCGTTATTGCGGAGTCAATCCTTTATAATGGACATAACAGAAATTATTGAAACCGAATGTGAAGTCATCCGTATATATACAAACAGTAAATTTGTAATGCGAAAGGAGAGATCCCATTGAGCAGAGTCAAAGTCTTTATTGGTTTTGGACTTTTACTGTTATCGTTTCTGCTCATGCTCCCGGCTATCCAGGCTGACACTTCGACAGTGTATGTCATACCGATCGAAGATGAAGTCGAAAGAGGACTGCAGGCTTTTATCGAACGGGGCATTGAAGAAGCGGAAGACGCTGGAGCCGAAGCCATTATATTTGAAATAGATACACCGGGTGGATTTGTGGATGCGGCAGATGGCATTGCCCGTTCGCTGAACAAAACTTCGCTGGAAAAATTTTCTTTTATCAACCAGGATGCGCTTTCTGCCGGAGCTTTCCTCGCTTTGCATACCAATGAAATCTATATGCATCCGAATGGCCGCATGGGAGCGGCACAGGTGATTGACATGTCTGGCAATGCAGCTGCCGATAAAGCGAACAGTGCCTGGTTGGCTTCTATGAAGAGTGCGGCTCAGACAGCAGACCGGAATCCGGAATATGCGCTGGCCATGGCAGATGCTTCAATCAGCCTGCCTGAACTGGGCTTGGCCGAAGGGGAGTTATTGACCCTCGGCGCAACAGAAGCCGAGCAGGTGGGTTACTCGGAAGGAACTGTCTCTTCTCTGGACGAACTGCTCTCTTTAAAGGGGTACGAAGATGCCGCTGTTGTGAGGATCGATGAGACTTTTTCAGAAAGCCTGGCCCGTTTTTTGACCAATCCGATCGTCGTGCCGATCCTCTTGTCATTTGCGGGGCTTGGGTTGTTGCTTGAGCTGTTTACACCGGGAGTCGGGATACCCGGTGCGGTGGGGCTGTCTTTCCTGATGCTGTTCTTTTATGGCCATTTGGTGGCTGGATTAGCTGGTTACGAATCGATCATTCTATTGGTAATCGGATTCGGGCTGTTGATTGCTGAGTTCATCATTCCGGGCGGCGTTGCGGGATTCCTGGGGATTGCCGCCATTCTGGGCAGCATTCTTTTGGCGGGAGGGGATCTGAAGACCACCGCCATAGCAGTACTTATTGCAATGATAGTAGCAACAGTGGGGATGGTGATTGTAGTGAAATTCTTTGGTAAGCGGCTTGATTTGTTCAAACGGATTATCTTGACGGATGCCACCGATACAGAACATGGTTATGTATCGACTACAAATCGCCCGGAACTTGTCGGTAAAATTGCTCATTCAGTGACGGCACTCCGTCCATCCGGTACAATCAGGCTGGATGACGAACGCATTGACGCTGTATCTGAAGGCAGGTTTATCGACAACGGGAAAGATGTTAAGATAATCAAGGTAGAAGGTTCGCGCATCGTTGTTCGTGAGCTTGAAAAACAAGAGGAGGAATAACAGAATGGGACTAGAAGCAATTGGTTTAGGCGCAGCAATAATAGGAATCATCATCATTTTGGCAATTTTCTTCACATTCGTGCCAATTACATTATGGATTTCAGCATTGGCCGCAGGAGTAAGAATCAGTATCTTTACACTGATCGGAATGAGATTACGCCGGGTTATTCCATCACGGATCGTAAATCCATTGATCAAAGCATCAAAAGCTGGATTGACAGTAACCATCAATCAACTGGAAAGCCATTACTTAGCCGGCGGTAATGTTGACCGCGTTGTCAATGCATTGATTGCCGCTCACCGTGCCAATATTGAATTGCCGTTTGAACGCGCAGCAGCCATCGATCTTGCAGGTCGTGACGTGTTGGAAGCAGTTCAGATGTCGGTAAACCCGAAAGTTATTGAAACACCATTTATCGCAGGTGTTGCAATGGACGGAATTGAAGTAAAAGCAAAAGCTAGAATTACTGTTCGTGCAAACATCGACCGTTTAGTCGGTGGTGCAGGTGAAGAGACGATTGTTGCCCGTGTTGGTGAAGGGATCGTTTCGACACTCGGTTCAAGCACGAGCCATAAAAAAGTTCTTGAAAATCCAGACTTGATTTCTCAGACAGTCCTATCGAAAGGTTTGGATTCTGGTACAGCATTCGAAATCCTGTCGATTGATATCGCAGACGTTGATATCGGCAAAAACATCGGTGCAGAATTGCAGACGGAACAAGCTGAAGCGGATAAGAAAATCGCCCAGGCCAAAGCAGAAGAACGCCGTGCAATGGCTGTAGCAAGCGAACAGGAAATGAAAGCGAAAGTTGTAGAAATGAGAGCGAAAGTTGTCGAAGCAGAAGCGGAAGTGCCACTTGCAATGTCCGAAGCGCTTCGCAGCGGAAATATTGGCGTAATGGATTATGTCAATTATAAAAACGTTCAAGCAGATACAGGTATGCGAGAGTCCATCTCGAAAACAGGAATGGATAAATCCGACGATAAATAATGGGCGTTGACCATAAGGGAGGTTTGTCGTATGGAAGCTCTCATATTTGGACTGGTAATCATGGCAATCAGTGCTTTTTTCAGTAAAAACAAAAAAGATTCAGCCGATGATTCTCCGGCAGGGCCGGTCTCAACACCAAAATCAACTGGTAGGGACAACCGTTCCGGACAAAGAACGTTCAAACGAGTAGAAGATTATGCGAAAGAAATTTATGGGGAATTGCAGAATCAAAAAAATCAACAGCCTGCCCGAGCAGAACAGGTTAAGAAAAAAGCTGAAGAAGCTGTAAAACGGACTCCGGTTCGGGAAGCGCGCCAGGAAGTACAGCGCCGTGTGAGTTCCCGAAATGCGCCAAGTGGAATACAGGATCGTATTTCAGGAAGCGAATTAAGGGTTTTACAAAATGAGCCATCTGCTCCGCGGGTTGAAAAAAGAAATGATGAACTCTTGCCATTAAGTGATGAGGACGTCAGAAGAGGCATCATCATGGCGGAGATTTTAATGCCGCCAAAGTCTAAAAGGTAACAGCAGCCGGCCAGTGGAAACTGGTCGGCTTTTATTTTTAATAATATTATTATGTAAACTTATGAATTGATTGATGCTATTCCAAAGGTTTTAAAATCACTGTTTCCTGTAGCTTGGCATGGAAGGTGAATTCTTTTGCTCAGTTCATTATCAGATAATTGTTTTACAAGTGATTATCTTTAATGATAGAGTGGAAATAGTAGTAAATACTCTATTCCAAGGAGCGTCCACATGACAGAAAATAACCTACTCGAATTACATGTGAAAGACCCAAATGAAGCGGTTCAGCTGCTCGGGATATCAGACAATCATTTAACGTTAATCGAAGAAGCTTTTGACATTCAAATCATTACCCGTGGTGAAGTCATCAAATTAACTGGTTCAGAAGAAGGCAGGCAGACGGGGAAATTATTAATAGAACAATTACTGAAAGTGATTCGAAAAAATATCAATATCGATCAGCGGGATATTGTCTCTGCTATTGAAATGGCCAAAAATGGCACAATTGAATATTTCGCTGAACTGTATGACGAAGAAGTGGCGCGCAATGCCAACGGTAAATCCATCCGCGCTAAAACCATTGGCCAACGCCATTATATCCACGCTATCCGTGGCAAGGACCTGGTATTCGGGATTGGGCCGGCCGGGACAGGCAAAACTTACTTGGCAGTTGTCATGGCGGTCCAGGCACTTAAAAACGGTCAGGTGAAGAAAATCATTTTGACACGGCCTGCTGTGGAAGCGGGAGAAAGCCTGGGCTTTCTCCCGGGTGATCTGAAGGAAAAGGTGGACCCTTACCTGCGTCCGCTGTACGATTCCCTGCATGATGTGCTGGGGCTGGAGCAGACCAATCGTTTTATCGAACGCGGCACCATTGAAATCGCTCCGCTCGCATACATGAGAGGACGCACATTGGATGAAGCTTTTGTTATTCTCGATGAAGCACAGAATACCACCAAAGCACAGATGAAAATGTTCTTGACGCGCCTCGGCTTCGGCTCGAAAATGATTATTACGGGAGATAAAACGCAGATCGATTTGCCGCGCGGCGCAGAGTCTGGATTGATTGCAGCTGAAACGATCTTAAAAGGCGTCCGCAACATCCATTTCCAGTATCTTGAAAGCGGCGATGTGGTCCGCCATCCGCTTGTTGCGAAAATCATTGAGGCTTATGAAAATCAGCCTACTTAAAAGAGAGAAGGAAAGATGCAGGAGAAAGTTCCCTGCATCTTTTTCTTTGGTTGAATCAGCCTCCGTACAGATTATTTAAACTTATAAATATGGGGAAAATTTCAAATTTTTAGAAATACACCGTGAAATCCATTTCTTTAGTTGTTATGATGGAAATAAGAAATGCGGGGTGTATCGGCATGCGTCAAAGAGCACAAAAAGTCTTTGAAAAAATGGGTTACCGAAAATTGATGGCGATAGGCGTCTTATTGACCGGCATGATGCTCTATGCTTTTTTGATGGACTCTGTTCGGGGAGATACATATGATATCCGGTTATTTCAATTATCATCTGAAACTATCCGTTCTGAAAAAACAGTAGAAGATCCGATTAAAACCGAGTTGGAAAGACAACGGCTCGCGGAAGAAGTGGCGCCGAGCTATCAATTTATGGATGAAATTGCCGCTAACCAATCAGCTGTAATCGAATCCCTTTTCGGTTATATACTTGATGCGAAAGCTCCGCCTGAAAAAGAGCAGGAAGAACTTTCCCAAGAAGCGATGATTGCAGAACTTAGAGAAGACCTGCGCCTGATGGAGACCAGCGAAAATGGCCTGCGTTTAACAGAAGACATGCTGAATTCTTTAGTGTCGCTGCCGACTGACAGACTCGTTGAAGTCCAGGATGAATTGGACAGGCTGCTTGAATCGTATTTGAGCGAACCGGTACGGGTTGAGGCAGTCGCGCGGATCCGCACGGAAATTGAGCAGGATATCCGGCGCAATGAACAGATTCCAGCTGACGTGGTCCAAGCGGCAGTAACTGTGGGCCGCTTCGCCATCATCCCGAACGAACTGGTCAATGAGAAACTGACAGCAAGCCAAGTTGAGCAGGTGCGAAGCAGCGTAGAGCCGACACGCATACTGCAGGGACAGGTCCTTGTTCAGGAAGGGCAGATAGTGGACAGGGAAGTCTATCGCCAGCTGGAACTGGCTGGAATGACAGAAGAGCAGCTGAATTATAAACCGTTGCTCGGGTTATTGATTTTTGTCTTGATCGCTATGGGGCTCCTGCTGGCGGTGATCTCCCGTTCACAGAAGGATGACAAAAATAAAACAACTGAACTGTTGGTCATGATGGCAGTGATCGCCATTTCACTTTCGCTTATGAATTTATTGTATGCGGTCAGTGAAAATTTTGATCTCGTGATTTCTTTTCTTTTCCCGACGGCGCTTGCAGGTATGCTTGTCCGCCTGCTGGTCAGTGAGCGGGCGGCTGTCTTTGTGACGGTCCTGCTCAGTGCAGCAGCAGGGATCATGCTGCAAAGCGGCTATTCCGCTTCTTTGCAGGTGGATGTCGCCCTTTATATCCTGTTTGGTGGATTGACCGCTATTTACTTGATTGATCAGGACGGCGGCCGTGGACGTCTGCTGCAGATCAGCTTGGCGGTAGCCGGAGCCAACGTGCTGTTTGTCGCTTTTTACCTGCTGATCGGCCAGACGCAATACAACTGGTCGGAAATCGGGTTTTATTTTACGGCTGCTGTTGTATCGGGCTTGTTGTCGGGTGCATTGGCAATCGGCCTGCTGCCGTTTTTCGAGTCGGCATTCGGGATGCTGTCGGCTATACGGCTGATCGAGCTGTCCAATCCGAACCATCCGTTATTGAAAAAGATTTTGATGGAAACGCCGGGCACCTATCACCATAGCTTGATGGTCGCCAACTTGGCGGACGCGTCCTGTGAAGCGATTGGGGCAAATGGTCTGTTGGCCAGAGTCGGCTGCTATTACCACGATATCGGCAAAACGAAACAGCCGCAGTTCTTTATTGAAAATCAAGTCAACATCGAAAATCCGCATGACCGTCTGCCGCCGGAAAAAAGCCGCGACATCATCCTCGCGCACGGCGTACAAGGAGCCCGCATACTTAAAAAGTATAAGATGCCTAAGGAAATTGTGGATGTGGCAGCGCAGCACCATGGCACCAGCCTGTTGAAGTTCTTTTATTACAAAGCGAAAGAAACGGATCCGGACACCAAAGAGGAGTCCTACCGCTACGTAGGGCCAAAGCCGCAAACCAAGGAAATTGCCATCATCTGCATCGCGGACAGCCTGGAGGCAGCCGTCCGGTCGATGAAGGAACCAACATCAGAAAAGATAAAAAAATTGGTGGAATCGATTGTGGAAGATAAACTGAAAGATGGGCAATTCGAGGAATGTGATATATCCTTAAAAGAGCTGAAGAAAGTAAAGGCGGTTATGTGCGAAACCTTGAATGGGATTTTCCATTCCCGCATCGAATATCCGAAAGAAACCAATTGACGAGGAGGAACTGCTATGATCGCAATCGATTTTATGGATGAAACGGAAAGCCTGAACCAGCAGGAACTGGATTTTGTACAAAAAATACTGGAACATGCAGCGAAAGAAGAGGGATTGGGGCAATCTGAAGTGTCGGTGACGTTTGTCACCAATGAAATGATCCGTGACATCAACCGGGAATACCGGGGCAAAGATCAGCCGACGGATGTCATTTCGTTTGCCATGGAAGAACTGGGCGAAGGCGAGACGGCCATCATCGGTTCAACAGAGCCGCGGATGCTCGGGGACATCATCATTTCACTGGACCGCACAAAAGAACAGGCGGCCGATTACGGGCATTCGTTTGAACGGGAGCTGGGTTTCCTGGCAGTCCACGGCTTTTTGCATCTGCTCGGGTACGACCATCTGACCGAAGAAGATGAAAAGAAAATGTTTTCCCGACAAGAAGAGATTCTGGTTTCACTCGGCATCACGCGTGAGAAGCATGGCGGCGCGTAGATTTTTCCGCTCTTTCCAATTTGCAGCCGCAGGCATCGGCACCGCCTTAAAGCGTGAACAGAACATCCGCTTTCATGTTTTGGCTGCGGTGGTGGTCGTGCTGGCCGGATGGTTGACGGGTCTGTCTTATCTGGAGTGGCTAATCGTCATTCTGCTGATCGGCGGCATGATTGCACTGGAGATGGTCAACTCGGCCATTGAGCGGGTTGTTGACCTTTCGACTGCCGAGCTTCACCCGCTTGCCAAGCAGGCCAAGGATATGGCAGCAGGTGCCGTTTTGGTATTTGCCGCGGCAAGTGCTATAATTGGATTACTGATATTTCTACCCAAATGGTTTTAAACTCGCAGAGGTGATAAACATGGAAAAAGAACAATTGATGAAGCAAGCGATCGCGGCACGCAGCAATGCATATGTGCCTTATTCAAAATTTCCTGTCGGCGCTGCTCTGCTGACAGCTGACGGCAAAGTATACACAGGCTGCAATATTGAAAACGCCGGCTATTCCATGACGAATTGCGCAGAGCGTACAGCGGTGTTCAAAGCTGTTTCTGAAGGCGACAAGACGTTTGTGGCGCTCGCTGTGTCTGCGGACACCCCGGGCCCTGTGTCGCCTTGTGGTGCATGCAGACAAGTGTTGGCTGAGTTCTGCTCGCCGGATATGCCAGTTTACTTAACAAATTTAAAAGGTGACGTCCAGGAAACGACAATCAGTGAATTGCTTCCCGGCGCATTTTCAACGGAGGATTTAAAATATGCAGCCAGAGAATAACGGATTCAAATCAGGATTTATTTCCATCATCGGCCGTCCGAATGTCGGCAAATCGACTTTCCTTAACCGCGTGGTGGGCCAAAAGATTGCCATTATGAGTGACAAGCCCCAAACCACACGAAACAAAGTTCAAGGCGTCGTGACGACCAATGAAAGCCAGATGATCTTCATTGATACACCCGGCATCAACGAACCTCGCCATAAACTCGGAGACTTTATGCTGAAGGTAGCCAAAAACACATTCCGTGAAGTCGATGTGCTGCTGTTTGTTGCAAGCGGCGTAGACCGTGTCGGCAAAGAAGACCGTTATATTCTTGACATGCTGAAAGGCATCGATGTGCCGGTATTTTTGGTCATCAATAAGATTGACCAGGTGCATCCTGATAATCTGCCGAAAATCATTGAATCGTACCGAAAAGAATTCGATTTTGCAGAGGCGATTCCAATTTCAGCGCTGGAAGGAAATAATGTCGAGAATTTGTTGGCGAAAATCGACGAGCGCCTTCCAGAAGGACCGCAATATTACCCGGCTGACCAAGTTACAGACCATCCGGAACGCTTTATCATTTCCGAACTGATCCGTGAAAAAGCCCTGCATTTGACGCGCGAAGAAATTCCGCATTCCATTGCGGTGGTCATTGAAAAAATTGCACCGGATTCCGAAAATAAGGACATGATCCGCGTTCAGGCAATCATCATGGTCGAGCGTGATTCACAAAAAGGCATCGTTATCGGCAAAAAAGGCGTACTGCTAAAGCAAATCGGTACACGTGCACGCCAGGATATCGAAAACCTGCTTGGGTCGAAAGTCTATTTGGAGCTATGGGTCAAAGTGCAGAAGGATTGGCGCAACAAAGCAATGCATCTACGTGATTTCGGCTTCAGAGACGACGAATACTAAGGAGTCCTTCCCATGCAAAGCCAAGTAGAGGGAATTGTCATTCGTACGATGCCTTATGGCGAAACGAATAAAATCGTCACCTTGTTCACCAAAGAAGCGGGGAAAATAACCTGCATGGCAAGGGGGGCGAAAAAGCCTGCCAGCAGATTGGCGGCGATCACCCAGGTCTTTACCCATGGCACCTTTTCGATCTACAAAGGAAGAGGCATGGGAACCTTGCAGGCAGGGGATCCGCTGGAATCGCTGCGGCATATCCGCGAAGACATCATGTCGACCGCCTATGCCAGTTATGTCACCGAGCTGATTGACCGATTGACTGAACAGGATGAGCCGCAGCCCGTCATTTTTGATATGTTGTATCAGGCGCTCCATGCCATCGATGAAGGCTACGATCCGGAAGCGATCACTTTGTTTGTCGAGTGGAAGATGCTGCAGACGGCCGGTCTTACGCCGACACTGCATCAATGTGCAAACTGCGGCGCGACGGAAGGGGAATTCGCCTTTTCATTTCAGGAACTGGGTTTTCTCTGCCACCGCTGCTTCCATATCGACCGCTACATCATCCGCTTAAGCCCGGCTTTGGTGAAGTTGATCCGCACATTCTATTTTGTGCCAATTGAACGGGTCGGCTCTTTGACTTTGAAAAAAGAATCCAAGACCCTGCTCAAACAAATCGTCCGCACAATTTACGAAGAAAAGGCGGGGATTCGCTTAAAGTCCAGGAAGTTTCTCGAACAACTGGACCGGACGCCTGAATTTTTCCCGAAAAAAGAAGAGTTGCCAAAAGACGAATAGTCTTTTTGGCAACTCTTTTTGTTTTGCTTTTAGTTAAGTTGAACTAATGATCTTCACCAATCAGCTCCGCTTTTCGGTGTCCAGACTCCAGTGCCTAGCTCTTCGGGTCATAAGGCAGACCGGCTGCGTGGCAAAAGACGCCACACTGCCGGTCTGCCTTACGCCTGTCAGAGCTGATCAGGCACTTCCGCTTTTCGGTGTCCAGACTCCAGTGCCTAGCTCTTCGGGTCATAAGTCAACCCGGCTGCGTGGCAAAAGACGCCACACTGCCGGTCTGCCTTACGCCTGTCAGAGCTGATCAGGCACTTCCGCTTTTCTTAATTAAAACTGAATATGCTTCTCGACATAAGCCTGTACTTCAGCGATCGGCATGCGTGTCTGTTCCATTGAATCGCGGTGGCGGACTGTTACTTGGCCGTCTTCGACAGACTCAAAGTCGTAGGTGATGCAGAACGGTGTGCCGATTTCATCCTGGCGGCGGTAGCGTTTGCCGATGGACTGGGATTCATCGTAATCCACCATGAAATGCTTGGCCAATTCAGCGAATACGCCAGTTGCGCCTTCTGCCAATTTTTTCGATAACGGCAAGACAGCAGCTTTATAAGGCGCCAATGCCGGGTGGAATCGTAAAACGGTGCGTTTATCGTCATTTTCAAGTTCTTCTTCGCTGAAGGCATCCACCAGGAATGCCAATGTTACGCGGTCGGCACCAAGAGAAGGCTCGATGCAATAAGGCACGAAGCGTTCGTTTGTTGATGGATCAATGTAGTTGAAATCTTCTCCGGAATGTTCCATATGGCGTTTCAGGTCAAAGTCGGTGCGGTCTGCAATGCCCCAAAGTTCGCCCCAGCCGAATGGGAATTTGTATTCGATATCCACAGTGGCATTCGAGTAATGCGAAAGTTCGTCTTCTTCATGCTCGCGCAGGCGGATATTGTCTTCGGTGATATTCAAATCCAAAAGCCATTTTTTGCAGAAATCGCGCCAGTAAGCGTACCATTCCAAATCCTCACCAGGCTTGCAGAAGAATTCAAGTTCCATCTGTTCAAATTCACGTGTCCGGAAAGTGAAATTGCCCGGTGTGATTTCATTGCGGAAACTTTTGCCGATCTGGGCGATCCCGAAAGGCATTTTCTTGCGCATTGAACGCTGTACGTTCTTATAGTTGACGAAAATTCCCTGAGCCGTTTCCGGACGCAGGAAGATTTCATTGGTTGAAGCTTCAGTGACGCCTTGGAAAGTCTTGAACATCAAGTTGAACTGGCGGACTTCTGTAAAGTCCTGTTTGCCGCATGTCGGGCATTTCACTTCGTGTTCCTGGATCAATTCCGCCATCCGGTCAAAGGACAAGCCGTCGACGATCATTTCGATGCCTTTGGCGTCTAATGCGTCTTCGATCAATTTATCCGCACGGTGGCGGGTTTTACAGCTCTTGCAGTCGATCATCGGGTCGTTGAAGTTGCCGACATGCCCTGAAGCGACCCAAGTTTTAGGGTTCATCAGGATGGCTGCATCCAAGCCTACATTATATGGGGATTCCTGGACGAATTTTTTCCACCATGCTTTTTTGATATTGTTTTTCAATTCGACGCCAAGTGGGCCATAATCCCATGTATTCGCCAATCCTCCATAAATTTCAGAGCCCGGGAATACAAATCCTCTGTGTTTCGCTAATGCTACTACATCTTCCATTGACATAAAATTACCTCCATAAAATAAAAAAATCGTACCCATCCACGGACATGTCATCATGTCCGAGGACGAGTACGTTAAGACCCGCGGTTCCACCTCGATTGACTGCAAAATGCAGCCCGCTTAAAATAAAAAATGGCTCTGGATCACCTTTTCCTGTAGTTGCAGGCTTTCACCATCCCTGCTCGCTCTGGTTACAGTACTTATCTATCCGTCGTTGCCTCTGTTCAGTTCCTTCACATTGTACCATGGCGAAGTTTTCTTCGCAATATCAGGTTAATTAGTATATAATAATTGGTATTGAGTATAACATATTTATATTTTGAGGCGGTGAGTCCAATCGAACTCAATAAACGGCAAGAGGAAATACTGCAAATCGTTAAAGGCAATGGTCCGATTACAGGCGAACAGATCGCAGATCGCCTGAACTTAACAAGATCTACGCTACGACCTGACTTAGCCATCCTGACAATGGCAGGCTTTCTAGATGCCCGTCCGCGTGTTGGCTATTTTTATTCGGGCAAAAAACCGGGCCAGGACGTCACAGACACCATGAATAACATGAAGGTCAAGGATTTTCAGTCGATTCCGGTTGTCGTCAGGGAAGATGTCAGCGTATACGACGCCATCAGCCAAATGTTTCTCGATGATGTCGGCACGCTTTTTGTCGTGGACAAAAAATCGTATCTGACCGGAGTGCTGTCAAGAAAAGATCTGCTTCGTGCAAGTTTGGGCAGCCAAAATCTGACAAGCATTCCTGTACATATCATCATGACGCGCATGCCGAACATTACGTACTGCGCCAAAAACGAATCACTGATCCAGGCAGCACATCGCCTGATCAATCAGCAAATCGACGCCCTGCCAGTGGTAGAAGAACAGCCGGATGGCTTTAAAGTCGTCGGCAGATTAACAAAAACGAATATTACTCGTGCGTTTTTATCATTATCGGAAAACCACGATTTGTGAGGTGCCAACTATGAATTCACTCCGTCTGTTCATTGTCTCCGATTCGGTCGGAGAAACAGGGGAACTGGTCGCAAAAGCGGCCATCAGCCAATATCTCAATAATGATCAAAATGCTGTACTGAAACGTTTTCCTTATATTGATTCCATCGACCATCTGCAGGAAATCATTAAATTGGCTGTCGCACAAAAAGCTTTCATCGTCTATACGCTGGTTTCCCAGAAATTGCGGGACTATATGAAGTCTCAGACAGCTAAATTCCATGTAACGGCAGTGGATCTGATGGGTCCTCTTCTGGATGCCTTGGAGAAAGAGCTTGATGCACCACCCCTGCAGGAAGCGGGATTGGTCCGTAAATTGGATGATGATTATTTCAAAAAAGTGGAAGCCATCGAATTTGCGGTCAAATACGATGATGGCCGGGATCCGCGCGGCATCCTGATGGCTGACATCGTGCTGGTCGGAATTTCAAGAACGTCCAAAACCCCGTTATCGCAGTATTTGGCGCATAAGCGGTTGAAAGTGGCAAACGTGCCCCTTGTACCTGAAGTCGACCCGCCGGATGAGCTGTACCATGTGGATCCGAATAAATGCTTCGGTTTGGTCATATCACCAGATAAGCTCAACAGCATCCGCAAAGAACGGTTGATTGCCCTTGGGTTGAACGACGATGCCAACTACGCAAAAATCGATCGCATCCATGAAGAAATCGGCCATTTCCACAAGGTAGTAGATCGCATTGGCTGTGAAGTAATTGATGTAACGAATCGGGCAGTTGAAGAAACCGCTAACCTGATCCTGAGCAAACTCCAAAAATGATTTCGGGAAAACCACCTGCACAGGCGGTTTTTCTTTCTTTTTGGTGGATTTTTTAATAAAAACGTTTTATAATGAAGAATTGTGGCTAAAGCTTACTAGTGGATAAAATAGTTTGCTCTATCTTTTTGTCGAAAAATGAAGGATTTTATCTTTTTATCACGAATTAAATAAGTTAAGCAAACTAAAGATGGTGAAAATAATGTCCAATCGAGTTCCAGAAGAAGTGATTGAAAAGATCCGTTCCAGCACAGATATTGTGGATGTCGTGGGTGAGTATGTTCAGTTAACAAAAAGGGGCCGCAATTGGTTCGGCCTTTGCCCTTTTCATGGAGAAAGCACACCATCTTTTTCTGTCACTGCCGATAAGCAGATTTTTCATTGCTTTGGCTGTGGAGCTGGTGGCAATGTCATCACGTTTCTGATGGATATTGAAAACTTAACGTTTCAGGAAGCCTTGTCTAGACTCGGAAGCCGCTCAGGCATAGATGTCGATATACAAACCACTGCTGATTCCGGTCCGGTGCAATCAAAAAGCGATCATCAACTGATTTTGATGCACGAGTTTGCTGCGGACATGTACCACCATATTCTATTGAATACGGAAGAAGGCCAAGTGGCATTGGACTATTTGGAAAATAGGGGCTTTACCCGGGAAATCATCGAAAAAAATAAAATCGGCTGGTCGCTTCCAGAATGGAATTACATGGCTTCGGCGCTTAAGCGAAAAGGCTTTAGCGAAGAAGAACTGGAAACAAGCGGATTAGCGATCGCCCGTGAGCAGTCTAGTGGCTATTTTGATCGATTCCGCGGTAGGATCATGTTTCCAATTATGAATGAAAACGGCAAAGTCATCGCCTTTTCGGGCAGGGTCCTTGAGCAGACTAAACAGGAAGCCAAATATATGAACAGCCCAGAATCTCCGATTTTCCAAAAAAGCCAAGTGCTCTACAATGTTCATCATGCCAGAAGTGCTATACGCAAAAATCGGAAAATCATTTTGTTTGAAGGGTTTATGGATGTCATTGCTGCGGGTAAAGCAGGAGTTGACAATGCTTTAGCAACAATGGGTACATCTCTCACTGCTCAGCATATTCGGCAAATGAAACGGTTCGCCCAGGAAGTTGTCATCTGTTTTGATGGCGATGATGCAGGCTGGGAAGCCGCCAAACGGGCTGCAATCGCCCTCAATGAAGATAATTTCAAAGTGGAAGTGGCTGTCCTGCCAGGCAAGATGGACCCGGATGACTTTGTCCGCGAAAAAGGTGCTGAAGCCTTTAAGCAGCAGATCATCGGCAAGCCGCATGCATTCATCGCATTTGCCATGATGCATGCCCGCAGGCATAAAAATTTTCAATACGAAAATGACCTGCTGCAATACATCCAGGAGGTACTGCAGCTTTTGGCCGGTAGATCCTCGCCTTTAGAGCGGGATTTATATATAAAGCAATTATCAGAGGAAACCGGATTATCTCAAGAAGCGATCCTACAGCATTATCGGAAATTGGAAAACAAGACGATTGAACGCAATCGTCCTGAACCACCAGCAGCAGCGAAGACGGCTAAAAAAGAGCCGAAACGGGTCACTTCGCTGCATAGGGCGGAACGGATGCTCCTATCCCATGCCCTGGCAGATCCGTCAGTTATGGATAAATTAGCGGTCGAAGACAATGGCATACCATTTGTCAGTGAAGAATTCCAGGCGCTGTACGTTCAATTGCTCGGTTTCTATGAAGAATGGGATAAAGCCGATTTCCATAAATTCTTGGAGACCCTGCAGGATGCAGAACTCCGCAAGCTTGTCATGGAAACTGCATTATCCGAACGCGATCCGGAACATGCGGATGAAGAAATTTCCGATTGTTTGAAGCATCTGCAAAAACATCGGGTCGAACAGCAAATCAATCTAAAAATCCAGCAATCAAAAGAAGCGGAAAAACAGCATGACCTTAAGCGCGCTTTACTTCTTGCACAAGAAGTGATTGCTTTACGGAAATCATTGTAAGTTAATTCCGGTTTTTTTAAAGGAGGAAGTCACATGGCTGAGAAATCTGAACGCCAAACTGAAGTTGAAGCTAGCAATGTACCATTGACTACTGAAGGTCCGGAAGCAACTGTCGAAGAAGCAAAAAAACAGCTGATTGAAACAGGTAAAAAAACCGGAGAACTCAATTACGAACAAATTGCTGACAAATTAGCGGTTTTCGAAATGGAATCCGATGCTGTAGAAGAGTTTATCGACCAATTGGAAGGCCACGGCATTGAATTGGAACGTAAATCCGATGATGAAGAACATTTGGACCGTTTGATGAAACCGACCGAAGATAAATTCGACTTGAATGATCTGAGCGTACCGCCCGGCATCAAAATCAATGACCCTGTCCGCATGTACTTGAAAGAAATCGGCCGTGTTGATTTGCTGAAAGCAGAAGAAGAAGTCCGTTTGGCAAAATTGATCGAACAAGGGGACGAAGAAGCGAAAAAACGCCTTGCTGAAGCCAACCTGCGTCTAGTTGTCAGTATCGCGAAGCGCTATGTCGGCCGCGGCATGCTATTCCTAGATTTGATCCAGGAAGGGAACATGGGCTTGATCAAAGCCGTTGAGAAGTTCGATTACTCAAAAGGGTTCAAGTTCAGTACCTACGCAACCTGGTGGATTCGCCAGGCCATTACACGCGCGATTGCTGACCAAGCACGGACGATCCGTATCCCGGTTCATATGGTCGAAACGATCAATAAACTGATCCGTGTACAGCGTCAGCTGCTTCAGGATCTTGGCCGTGAACCTTCTCCGGAAGAAATCGGCGAAGAAATGGACCTGCTACCTGAAAAAGTGCGTGAAATCCTGAAAATCGCTCAAGAGCCGGTTTCATTGGAAACGCCGATCGGTGAAGAAGATGATTCGCATTTGGGTGACTTTATCGAGGATTCGGATGCGCAATCGCCATCTGACCACGCTGCTTATGAATTGTTGAAAGAGCAATTGGAAGACGTCTTAGATACCTTGACGGACCGTGAAGAAAACGTGCTGCGCCTTCGTTTTGGCCTGGACGATGGCCGTACGCGGACATTGGAGGAAGTGGGCAAAGTGTTTGGTGTGACGCGTGAGCGGATTCGCCAGATTGAAGCGAAAGCTTTGCGCAAATTGCGCCATCCTTCCCGCAGCAAACGATTGAAAGATTTTCTTGAATAAGAATAACCTCTTGAGCCGCTGCCGGATTTTCCGGAAAGCGGCTTTTTTTGGGTGGCGAACAAAGGAATTCCAGTAAAAGCTTGAGTTTGTCTTAATTTTCACTATATAATGAAAGTTGTAAGCGTATTCACGACAAAGGGGATGTACACAAATGGATTTCGATTTGACACCAGAACAGCAGATGATCAAAAAGACGATTAAAGAATTTGCCGACAAAGTGGTGGCACCAGGTGCCATTGACCGCGACCGTTCCAAGGCATTTCCGACTGAAATCTTCAAACAGCTGTCCAACATGGGGATGATGGGCTTGCCGTTTGATGAAAAGTATGGCGGAGCTGGAGCGGATACCACTAGTTTTGCGATTGTGACAGAAGAATTGAGCCGTGCCTGCGCATCTACGGGCATCACCTATTCTGCGCATATTTCACTCGGCGGGGCGCCGCTGAATTTATTTGGGACTGAAGAACAGAAAGAAAAATACCTGGCACCGATTTGCAGCGGCGACTCATTCGGCGCTTTCGGATTGACGGAACCCAATGCCGGGTCGGATGCTGGAGGAACGGAAACCCGTGCGGTGGAAGATGGCGACGACTGGGTCATCAACGGCTCTAAGGTTTATATCACCAATGCCAGCTATGCCAAGCATTTAGCGATCACGGCGATTACCGGCATGAACGACGGCAAAAAGGAAATCAGCGCCATCATCGTACCGACAGATGCTGAAGGCTTTACCATCATCGATAACTATGAAAAAATGGGTCTTCATTCTTCCAACACGACGGAATTGGTGCTGGACAACGTCCGTGTGCCGAAAGAAAATCTATTAGGCAGACGTGGAGAGGGCTTTAAGCAGTTCTTGGTGACATTGGACGGCGGGCGTATCGGCATTGCTGCTATGGCTGTAGGCATCGCGCAGGCAGCGTTTAACAAAGCCCTTGCTTATTCAAAAGAGCGCAAGCAGTTCGGCAAGCCGTTATCCGAGTTCCAGGTGACTCAATTCAAACTGGCAGATATGGCCATGAAAATCGAACTGGCCCGCAACATGGTCTACAAAGCCGCTTGGCTGAAAGACCAAGGGCGTCCGTTCACAAAAGAAGCGTCAATGGCAAAACTGTATGCTTCTGAAATTTCCATGGAAGTGGCAGATGAAGCGATTCAGATCCACGGGGGCTATGGCTATATGAAGGAGTACGAAGTGGAGCGCTACATGCGTGACGCGAAATTATTGGAAATCGGTGAAGGAACTTCTGAAATTCAGCGAATGGTCATCGCACGCCAGATCGGCTGCTGAAAAGAACAGTTAAAGTCCTGCGGAGATGCAGGGCTTTTTTCATGAAAGCATATTTTGCTGAAAAGAATTTATAAAATAAGTTTTTTTAGGAAAGTATCGTGGTAAACCTATCTATGGATGCATCAAATGAAATTAAATTACCGTTTTTGTCACAAACAAGGAAAAGTTATCTGATAAGACTTTTCGTTTCAATGATAATACAGTACAATAATGAATGATACGAATAATATCATCTAGCAGAACTTAGTAGAAGGAGGGGTAACGGATGCAAAAAAATGCAATTGTACCTTATATCTTAATCATGGCGTTCGGTATTGGTTTAATTTTCTTCTTGTCATTAGAAGGAGTTAATAACGAAGCTGAAATCGCAGAAGAACAAGCAACTGAAGAAGGCGGCGGAGAAGCTGCTGAAGGTGAAGAAGGCGGAGAAACAGCTGAAGGGGAATTTGATCCTGAAGCACACGCACAGGCAAACTGTATTTCTTGTCACGGTTCAAGCTATGAAGGCGGAGTAGGTCCATCATTGGTCGCTACTGAGCTTCCACAAGCAGACATCGAAGATATTTTGATCAATGGTAAAGGCACTATGCCAGGCGGGCTTGTTCCAGAAGAGAACGCAGCAGCAATGGCTGAGTGGGTATTATCACTCGAATAGCATCTAAAAACCCTTAGTTCTTCTGGAGCTAAGGGTTTTTCTGTCAAATTAGGAGGATCTGAATGAATGCTCAACAATTATCACATCGGCTGACAAGAGTCGCCCATCACGTCCCTAAAGATGCAGTAGTGGCAGATATCGGCAGCGATCATGCTTATCTGCCTTGTTACTTAGTATTGAACGGCATAGCGAATAAAGCTGTCGCCGGAGAAGTTGTCAAAGGCCCTTTTGAGTCAGCACAAAAACAAGTTCAACAAGAAGGGCTTACCGGCCAGATCGACGTCCGGCTGGCAAGTGGGCTTGATGCCATCCATCCGGAAGACGGCATTACTGTTGTCACCATCGCTGGTATGGGAGGCCCACTGATCTGCTCGATTCTGGAGCAGGGAAAAGATCGGCTTGCAGGAGTGGAACGACTGATCCTGCAGCCCAATGTCCATGCCAAATCCATCCGTGATTGGGCAGCAGCGAACAACTGGAGCATCACAGGGGAAGAAATATTAAAGGAAAATGAAAAAATCTATGAAATTCTGGTGCTCGAAAAAGTTCAGTCGCCTGTTTTATTGACGGTACAGCAATTATTGATGGGGCCGGAATTGCTGAAGGAAAAGACAGCGATTTTCCGGGAAAAGTGGGCTCGTGAAACCGAACAATGGAAAAAAATTGTGGCTTCTATGGAATCGACTGCTCAAACGATGGAAATTATCGAGAAAAAGCAGGAATTGATTGAGAAAATACAATTGGTGGAAGAGGTGCTGCATCGTGAAAATTCCTAATGGCCAGCAGATCATCGAGGAATTCGAAAAATGGTCGCCTAAGTATCTGGCAATGGAAGGCGATCCAATCGGGTTGCATGTCGGAACGTTAAACAAAAAAATTGAACGGGTCCTGGTGACACTGGACGTCAGTGAAGAAGTTGTTGACGAGGCGATTGCCAAAGGCGCAGGATTGATCATTGCGCATCATCCGCCGATTTTCCGCCCGTTGAAAAACCTGCAGACCGATTTTCCGCAGGGGCGCCTGATGGAAAAACTCATCAAAGCCGATATTGCCGTCTATGCTGCGCACACCAACTTGGATGTGGCAACTGGTGGCGTCAATGACTTATTGGCGGATGCGCTGGGATTAAAAAACACCAGCGTGCTGGTTCCTACTTTTGAAGCGGAATTAGTGAAAATCGCGGTCTTTGTTCCGGAAAGCCATGAAGAGGCTGTCCGAGAAGCATTCGGCAAAGCAGGAGCCGGTGCTATCGGCGATTATGAATACTGCAGCTATACCTTGTCCGGCACTGGCCGTTTCCGCCCGACTTTTGATGCGGATCCGTATATCGGGGAAGCCGGAAAAATGGAAGTGACGGCTGAATCGAAAGTGGAAGTGGTCGTCCGCAAAAACGAAAAAGACCGCGTCATCAAAGCCATGATCGCGGCGCACCCCTACGAAGAAGTGGCATATGATGTGTTCACTTTGGAAAACAAAGAAATTGCCATGGGACTCGGGCGTGTCGGAACACTGGAGACTCCAATGGCATTAAGTGAATTTGCCGATTGGGCAAAACAGCAATTGGACGTTCCGGCTCTTCGCATGGTCGGCGATCCGGATGCCGTCATCAAAAAAGTGGCGGTGCTCGGAGGCGATGGCAATAAATACATTCAGCAAGCAAAGCGTGCTGGAGCGGATGTCTATGTCACAGGCGACCTGTATTTTCATGTCGCACAAGACGCAGAAGCGATGGGGCTCCATGTTATCGACCCGGGGCATCACGTAGAAAAAGTGATGATCCAAGGCGTGGTAGACCATATGTCCAAGCAACAGCCGACGTGGCAATGTGAATTCTTGCCGTCACAGACAAATACGGAACCTTTCCGGTTCATTTAAAAAAGAAGAAGCCGCGGCTTCTTCTTTTTGTTATGTTGGACGACGTTGCTAAGCGATCCAAGGGAATTTCAAAGCTGGTGCCTTGCAGTTGAAAGGGCCAAAATTACAAGGGGAAAATCCGAAAACAGCAAATAGATTAAAATCGGCTAAAGAGACTGGCTAGAGCCTCTTTTTTCGTTTTAGTGAAATTTCGTTTGGGTAAATATTAAATAAGTGAAGATGAAAATTGGGAAGAGGTGATGAAAATGGTCAGCATAGATCGCTCAGCAGCAAGCGATGAGATCCAAAAGTATGAAAAACGCAACATCTGGTCCGGATTATTTTTTGGAATTGGGCTGATGGCGTTTGTCGACGAAGTTATTTTTCACCAATTGCTTCAATGGCATCATTTTTACGATTTGTCGACACCGAAAATCGGTATTTTTGCGGATGGCCTCCTGAATGCCTTTGCATGGTTTGCAGCGATTGGCGGACTGTTCATGTTCGCGGACCTCCGAAGGCGAAATGCGGTCTGGATGCGCCGCTGGGCAGCGTCAATCCTGATCGGAATGGGCGCATTTCAGCTGTTTGACGGCATCATCAACCATAAAGTGCTGCGGACCCATCAAATCCGCTATAATGTTGAATTATTGCCGTATGACTTAGCGTGGAACCTAGTTGGCGCAATCGTACTCGCAGTTGGAATCGCGTTGTTTAGAAAAGCCCGAAAAGAAAGGCGATCAGCGTGACGCGATGCTCCTTCATTATTTGGATTCAATCGAGCCCGGGGTACCGGCTCTCCCCTCTTTAGCAGTCGCTCGGATATTGATTTTTATTCAATAAAACAAGGAAATGATTATATATTTTCATTATGGGTAACTTAAGGGTTAACAGCAGCTAAAATAAAACCGGAAAGTAGGGGGCTAAGATGGAGGAATTTAAGTTGAAACCCGTCCCTCATGCCAAAAAGAAAGGGCATCAATCGCCGAAAGGAAACAAACGAATGGCCAAAATCCTCTTGTCGTTTGCGTTAGTTTCTTCTGCCGCAGTTGCAGGTCCAGTGATTACACCCAGTGCAGCGACTGAAGTGGCCAATTATTACATTGTCCAAAAAGGAGACACCTTCTACAGCATTGCGAAAAAGAACGGGTTAGTGGTTGAACAGCTGATGGCAGCGAACTTCACCACAAGCACCAGACTCATAACCGGACAAAAAATCGCAATTCCGCACCCAAACCAACCGTGGTCTGGCAACCAGGAAAATCTGGAAAACAGAAATTACCGGGTGGTGAAAGGAGATACCTTGTATTCCATCTCCAAACGGACAGGGATTTCAATTGACAGCATCAAAAGGCTGAACCGTTTAACATCGGACATCATTCAGATTGGGCAAATCTTAACGCTTTATCCGGATACGGGGGTCATACACCGAACTTCTGCATCATACTTTGTGAAGTCGGGTGACACCAAGTACACTTTACAAAATAAATTCGGGAATACGATCGCTTTGCCAAGTGGTACATTGCAGGTGCTTCAAGAACTTAAAGTCTCAGGTGAAGTATTGGAAATCACCACCGAAGAACCTTTTGGATTGGCGGATGGCCGCGTGATCGAAGTGAAGGTGGGCAATGATTACTATGCGATAAATCTGTATCAAGGAAACGCTCCAATCGAGCACCTGGCGGATCGGAATGACCTCAAGTTAACATTCACAGTGGTTCGTGTAGGTCCGCGCTATGAACTGGTTTCCTATGCAGTGCAAGAACTGCAGTGAAAAAGTTAAGTTGTTTTTGAATTATGGCCGAATATGCTCTAGTTTTTTCTTGCAATTCGTCAATAATTTGTTTCGAACTTCACCTGGTTCTCAAAGAGTTCCTTATCTTTTGGAGGGGGAGGATGTTCTAGGCTCCCATCAGGCATGTCAAAAAATCCTGGGAATATTCGTTTCGAGTTAACCAATCGCTGTAAAAGCTTCAAATAAGAGCTGTCGAGACGGGAAAATCTTCTGTCCTGATGGCTTTTTATTTTTAAAAAGAAGACAATTTGGGTAGTTGGAAAATGGAATTGGGACATGGCGAAAGGGGTGGCAAGATGGATTGGTTGATCTTTTTAAGCTGGGCGTTGGACGGTGTAATCCTATTGAATGTTGTGCTGGCCATTGTGGTCATTTTCACTGAACGGCGTGACCCGGGGGCTGCCTGGGCATGGCTGCTGGTTTTATTCTTTTTACCGGTCCTTGGCTTTATCGTTTATTTGTTTTTCGGCAGGCTTTTAAAAGATGAGAACTTTTATAATTTAAGTGAAGAAGAACAGTCCTATCACTCCCGGCAAATCAATTCTCAAATCGAACGCATTCAGAGTGGGGCAGCTGAATACGATGATGAACTGCTAAAAAAGCATAAACAGCTGTTGATTATGAATCTCCAGGCTTCCCGTTCCCTGATCAGTTTCTACAATGACATGGATGTCCTCTCTGAAGGTGTACAGAAGTTCGATACCCTGATTGGGGACATCGGCAATGCACAGGAAGAGGTCAATATCCAGTACTACATCATCAAACGGGATGCACTGGGAAAACGGCTGCTCGATGCCTTGCTGGAGCGGGCAAAAGCGGGAGTCAAAGTTCGTCTTCTCTACGACGGTTTCGGTTCGAGAAGTTTAAAGGAAGCCGACTTTAAGGAATTGATTGCATACGGCGGTGAAGTGCAGATTTTTTTCCCATCTGCTCTCGGGTTCATAAATCTGCGGGTCAATAACCGCAATCACCGGAAAGTCTGCCTCATCGATGGAAAAGTCGGCTATATCGGCGGCTTTAATGTGGGTACAGAATATTTGGGTGAAGTAAAGAAATTTGGGTATTGGCGGGATGTCCATTTGCGGATAGCAGGGGATGTGGTCCAGCATATCCAGGAGCGCTTTATTCTGGACTGGAATTATTCTAATCAGCATAAGAAACGAGACGATATCTTTTGCTTTCCCCAACACGATGTAAAGAGCTTGTCTCCGATGCAGATTGTCACGAGCGGCCCGAACTCCCACACGGAACATTTAAAAAACATGATGATCAAAATGATTTCGTCTGCCGAACGAGAGGTATTCATCCAGACGCCGTACTTTATTCCGGATAAGAGTTTTATGGACGCCTGCAAAATGGCATTGCTGAGCGGCGTGAAAATGCATATTATGATTCCTGGAAAGCCGGATCATCCGTTTGTCATGTGGGGATCCTGGTCATTTCTCGGAGAGCTGCTCGATTACGGGGCGGATGTCTATTTATACGACCGCGGGTTTCTTCATTCCAAAACATTGACTGTTGACGGCGAAATTTCAACTGTGGGCACGACCAACCTGGACGCACGCAGCTTTCGCTTGAATTTCGAAATTAACGCGTTGGTGTTTAATCGGCGGGTCGCACTGGAACTGGAGTCGTTGTTCGAATCCGACACAGCCAACTGCCGGAAGCTGACGAAAGAGCTATACGCCAAACGCAATTGGACAATCAAATTCCGCGAAGGTTTTTCGCGGTTGTTAAGTCCGATTTTATGAATGGAATAAGAACCTTTAAAGAGCTGGGACCGTTGTGAACTGCACTAGACAACTAACGCCGGAGAAGGTGCTTGCAATCAGCATCTTCTCCGGTTTTTGGTTGGAAATTTATAGAAATACACAGCTGGAATATGAGGCAACCAGCATTAAATTTCCGTATGTTAGGCTACCACTCAAAGAAAAACTTCAGAGACATGGTGACGATAGAATAAATGAGAACGGCAATTAAAAAGGTCGGGAAATGCGTTTCTTTCTCACTCGGCAACTCATGTTTGAACACAGTGTAAATCATCGCTCCAGAAACAAGAGAAAAAATAATGGATTTGAAAAGCGGCGTGAGTTCAGTAGTTAATGCTGCAGTCCAACCGGCAATAATCCCCACAGCCAATATATAACGGCCGTATTTATTGTATTCGACCGGAAACTTCCGCCACATATCATGTGCAACCGCTACAAAATGCGGGCCAATCGCCACGCAATAAAACAAGGCCTGAATAGCTGACACTTCGAAAGACAGCACTGAGTAAGAGACGAGGGCGTTATAAAGCGCATAGAACGAAATGACGGACCAAAAGGTGGTTGTTCGGGAAACATATTTTTTCTGGATGACGATCTGAATGCCGACAAATAGGACAACACCGACGAGGCCAACAAAATAAATTTCCGACTCCATCGTTAACCGGCGATATGGTTCTTCAATATTTGTCTGTTGCTTGTGCAGAGTGGGGAGTAGGTAGATAAAAATATACGAAACGGCCAGCCCACCTGAAAATGAAAACCATTTCATCTGTTTGAGTTTTTCCGCAGGGACAAGGACGCTTGCAAAGAAATGAATCAAAATGAATACAAAACCGATCAAGAACGGAATCATCTGCATGACCCAAACCTCCTGTCAGATTGTTGCAGCTGGTTTAATATAGAAATTTTAGCTCTATTGTACATCGAGCAAAGTTTAAAATCGATAGGAACAGATGGAATCAGCGGAGACATGAAAAATCGGCAAAGCCGACTGCATCAATCTTCTGGACCCAAAGTACGCAGTCGGCATCAGTTTTGCCGGGTGCCCCGGGAGAGACATGGAATCACTCGAATTACGCCGCATAAAACGGCCACCGTATTAACGATGACCGCATGGTAAAAAAAGTGATGGAGGGAAAACTGACTTGTATTAGTTGAACTGATGAAGAAAACTTGTTGTCAGCTCTCTTTTCCGGCCTTTCCTTTTTGCAGAGCTCTAATATTCTTCTGCAAAGAGAAAATCTTGACAAGTGCCACTGTTGCGCTTAACAGGAATCCCAGTACGGCAGAAACAAGGATAACAAGGATAAGGGGCCACTCCGCTTGACCGAAAACATAATTGACTTGCACAGCATCCACATTGATAACGGCGAAAATGGTGATCAGTACAGCAAATAAAAATGCGAGCAACACAAGCCACTGGAATTTCATAGACGTGATCTCCTTTTCAAAATAAGATGAAAAACAGAAAAGTTTTATAGAGTTTATACCCTGTTTCATTTAACTTATAAACTTGGACAACCGATTTGTCCGAGCTCTATTTGGTCTCACGTTCTTTTTGATAGCCATGTTCTCGCCTTATTCCAATGAAATGGGTTGGAAGAGAGTTTCCATCCAACATTAAAAAGGCTGCCGCCAAAAGTCAGAGAACCAACTTTTGGGGCAGCCTTATATTATTCGCTTACCGGATACGGCTCGATGCGATTCGATGGTTTCGGGTGCTTGATTTTTGGCAGGATTTTATTCAGTGGAACAGTTTGTGCCAGCTGATGTGTACTTGGATCAGCCGGGTCATAAAGGTCCAGGAACTTCATCACTTCTTTGACGATGGGTGTCGGCGTGGAAGCGCCTGCTGTAATGCCCACAGTTTCAACGCCTTCCAGCCATTCCAGATTCAGTTCGGAAATATCCGAAATGCGGTAGGCTGGAGTGCCGGCGATGTCCTGGGACACCTGTGCCAAGCGGTTTGAGTTATTGCTCATCGGGTCGCCGATGACGATCAATAGGTCTGCTTCGCCGGCCTGTTGCGCAACTGCTTCCTGGCGTACCTGAGTAGCCAAGCAAATTTCCTTATGGACTTCGGAATGCGGGAATTTCTCTTTTAGGCGTTCCATCATTTCCACAACATCCCATTGGCTCATGGTCGTTTGGTTGGTGACGATGATTTTTTCTGAGTCGATTTCCAGGCGGTTGACATCTTCCACGGTTTCCACTAAATGGACCATGTCGGGTGCGACGCCGATTGCGCCTTCCGGTTCCGGATGTCCGCTTTTGCCGATATAAATGATCTGGTAGCCATCAGCTGTCTTCTCCTCGATCAAGTCGTGCGTCACAGTGACGTCAGGGCAGGTAGCATCGATCGACACCAGGCCTTTGCGCCTTGCTAGTTCACGGACTTGCGGAGAAACGCCGTGGGCTGTGAAAATGACGGTGCCGGTCTCGACTTTCTCCAGAATTTCCAGCCGGTTTGTGCCATCCAATGTAATGATGCCATCTTCTTCAAATGCATCTGTTACATGCTTATTGTGGACAATCATTCCTAGTATATAAATGGGGCGTGGCAAACTTTCGTCCATTGCAGCATTTTTTGCAATGACCATGGCATCCACCACTCCGTAGCAATATCCTCTTGGCGATATTTTCATAACCTTCATCAAGTACCGCGCTCCTTTCAAAATCATACATTCATTATAACGGAGACGGTGCAGCTTTACAAAAGTTCCATCGCGTAAAGTGGCTATTTTATGCTATAATATCAAGAGCTTAAGGAGGGAATTTAATCCCATGACAAAATTCAACGAATATCCATTCAAACCGTTCCTATTGGAAGCGGTAGAAAAACTCGGTTTTACAGAACCGACACCGATTCAAAAGGAAATGATGCCCCATATATTGAAAGGCACAAGTGCTATTGGACAATCCCATACAGGGACTGGAAAAACGCATAGTTTCATCATCCCGATCGTAGAACGCATCGACGTCAGCAAACAGGAAGTGCAGGCGGTAATCGCAGCACCGACACGTGAACTTGGAACGCAGATCTACAACGAATTGCAGAAACTGGTTGTCGGATCCGGCATTGAAGTAAAATCGTTTATCGGTGGAACAGACAAGCAACGTTCAATCAATAAATTGAAAACACAGCCGCATATCGTCATCGGTACACCTGGCCGCCTGAGAGACCTGGTCAAAGAAAATGCTCTTTTGGTACACACAGGAAAAATTCTTGTAGTGGATGAAGCCGATTTGGCTTTTGATCTTGGTTTTATCGAAGAAATCGACCAAGTGGCTGGGAAAATGCAGGACAAACTGGAAATGTATGTTTTTTCAGCAACCATTCCAGAAAAACTGAAACCATTCCTGAAAAAATACATGGAATCACCAATTCATGTGAAAATTGGCGATAAACGCCCAACAGCTGACGGTCTGGACTTTTACCTGGTTCCTGTCCGCAGCAAAAAGAAAATGGAACGCCTGCAGGATGTCATGAAAGTCATCAATCCTTATTTGGCAATTATTTTCGTCAATACCCGCACAAATGCGGATTATGTTGCTGACCAATTAGCAAAACAAGGAATCCGTGTCGGCCGTGTCCATGGCGATTTGCCTCCGCGTGAGCGCGTCAAAATGATGCGCCAGATCCGTGATTTGGAATACCAATACATCGTTGCAACAGATCTTGCAGCGCGCGGAATCGATATTCAGGGCGTCAGCCACGTCATCAACTATGAGCTGCCGGAAGACCTGGAGTTCTTTATCCACCGTGTTGGCCGGACGGCTCGCGCAGGGATGAAGGGCGTGGCCATCACCTTGTTCAAGCCGGAAGATGACGACGCAATTGTCCGGATTGAAAAAATGGGGATTCCTTTCCAGCAAAAAGACATCGTCAATGGTGAGTTTGCAGATTTGAAAGATCGCCACAGCCGTACGACACGCATAAGAAAAGTGAACGAAGCGGATGCAAAAGCGAAAACGATGGTCCATAAACCAAAAGCGGTAAAACCGATGTACAAGAAGAAGATGAAATGGAAAATGGACGAAATCAAAAAAGCGGAACGCCGCAAAAATCGCAAAAAGTAAGGAGATAGTTTCATGCTATTAGGATCTCACGTATCAATGAGCGGCAAAGGAATGCTGCTTGCAGCAAGCGAAGAAGCCGCTTCTTACGGAGCGTCGACTTTCATGATCTATACTGGGGCACCGCAAAATACGCGCCGCAAACCGATTGAAGAGTTGAATATCGACGCAGGGCGTGCCCATATGGCCGCCAATAATTTAACGAATATTGTCGTCCATGCGCCGTACATCATCAATTTAGGCAATACCCAAAAACCTGAAACCTTTGCACATGGCGTAGAATTCCTTCAAAAGGAAATCGAGCGGACAGCGGCTCTTGGAGCAAAACAGATTGTTCTGCATCCTGGCGCCCATGTCGGAGCTGGAGCGGATGCGGGAATCGCTAAGATCATCGAGGGCTTGAATGAGGTATTGACACAGGATTATCCGGTCAATATCGCACTGGAGACCATGGCTGGAAAAGGCACGGAATGTGGACGCAGTTTTGAGGAAATCGCTGCCATCATCAATGGCGTTACTCATAATGAACGTTTGTCCGTGTGTTTCGACACTTGCCATACGCATGATGCGGGCTATAACATCAAAGAAGATTTCAACGGAGTCCTTGAAGAGTTCGACCGCATTGTCGGCATCGGCCGGCTTCAAGTACTGCACATCAACGACAGCAAAAATGTTCGCGGAGCGGGCAAAGACCGCCACGAAAACATTGGTTTTGGTGAAATCGGCTTTGATGCCTTGAACGGAATCGTCCATCATCCCGATCTTATGCATGTACCGAAAATCCTTGAGACGCCTTATGTCGGACTGGATGCCAAAAATAAGAAACCGCCTTATGCATTCGAAATTGAAATGTTCAAAGCGGGCATCTTTTCACCAGGCGCTATCGAAGAGTTGAAATCCCCTCTATAAGAGGCAAGAAGCTGAAGAAGGACCTGATTTTTTAGGGTGCGTCTTCAGCTTCTTATTTTTTGCTTACTGTCAGGGAAGAACATATTGTCTTCTTCTTATTTTAGTGATCAAAGAAAAGCCGGTGCAAATTATAAACTTATTCAAGCTCTATCTATTTACATTACCAGCGAACTCTACTATACTTTCTTAAGGTAAATCGTAATCATTATTAATTAGAAAAGAGGCGGCAAAATGGTCGCGCCATTAATTGACATTAAAGACATCAGTTTTGAATATGAACAAACAAAAGCGCTCCATAATATTTCCATGAAAGTGGAAGAAGGGGATTTTCTGGCGATTCTAGGCCCAAATGGTTCCGGCAAATCGACTTTGCTGAAGATTATGCTGGGGCTGATAAAGCCGAGCAAAGGCAAGATCGAGCTTTTCGGAGTGGACGCGAAAAACTTTAAGAACCGCGAATGGATTGGCTATGTATCGCAGAAATCCAATTCATTCAATTCAGGGTTCCCGGCAACGGTAGAGGAAGTCGTGGCAGGCGGCCTGGCTAAGAAAACCGGATTGTTCCACCGTTTGCCGAAATCTGCTCATGAACAAGTAGCAGAAGCGTTGGAATCGGTGGGCATGCAGGATTTCATCGGAAGAAGTGTCAGTGAACTGTCAGGAGGCCAACAGCAGCGCATCTTCATTGCCCGCGCATTGGTGGCTAAGCCGAAGATCCTGATTCTGGATGAACCGACTGTCGGCGTAGACCATCAAAATGTTCAGGCCTTCTATGATATGTTGGCGTCACTGAACCGCGAAAAAAATATCACCCTGGTGCTGGTGACGCACGATGTTGATACGGTGACAGACCGCATCACCCACGTAGCCTGTTTAAACCAGACCATCCATTTCCACGGGTTCAAAGAGCAGCTTCACACCATGAGCGACGAGCAGCGCGAAGCGTGGTACGGCCATTCTGTCCGGAAAATTCACCATATCGGAGGAAGCCATGCATGATTGAAGCTATATTATCTTATGAATTTTTACAGAATGCCTTTGCGGCCGGATTGATCATCGGGGTCATTGCCCCGCTCCTCGGCGTCTTTATCGTTGTCCGCAGGCTTTCCCTCATCGCAGATGCCTTGAGCCATGTAACGCTTGCAGGAATTGCAGGAAGCTTGTATTTAAGCCAGAGCGTGGCTTCATTGGCCCTGTTGAATCCATTGTTTCTTGGCATTGCGGCATCGGTAGCCGGGTCGGTGCTGATTGAACGGCTGAGAAGCCTCTACAAGCATTATGAAGAATTGGCCATTCCCATCATTTTATCTGCAGGCATCGGCTTTGGTGCTATTTTCATCTCCTTGGCGCAAGGCTTTTCCAATGACTTGTTCGGCTATTTGTTCGGTTCGGTTTCAGCGGTCAGCAGGGAAGACCTGATGATTGTTGGAGGAATCGCAATCGTCGTGTTGGCATTCATCTATTTCTTTTTCAAGGAATTATTCGTGTTGTCTTTTGATGATGAATACGCGAGAGCTTCCGGCCTACCTGCAAAATGGATCCATTTCATGTTCATGATTGTTACGGCGCTGGTCATTGCCGGATCTATGCGCATTGTGGGCATTCTGTTGGTGTCATCTTTAATGACGATTCCGGTTGCAACCGCTATGCGGGTGACGAAAAGCTTTAAACAGACGATCGTGCTGTCTATTGTTTTTGGGGAAATTTCGGTCATCACGGGACTTGTTACCGCCTTTTATTTTGATTTGGCACCAGGCGGCACAATTGTCGTCACTTCCATTTTCCTGTTACTCCTGGTCATTGCCTATAAAAAGATCATGGTTTCATTTAAAAAAGGAGCGATCGCATGAATTTAACCAACGCATGGAATATCCTGAAAGATAATGGGTTTAAAGAAACGTCAAAGCGCAATCAGATCCTGGAGTTGTTCGCCAATGATGAACGCTATTTGACGGCGAGAGATTTGCTGGATGTCATGCAGAAAGATTATCCGAGCATGAGCTATGACACGGTGTACCGCAACCTGGCAACTTTTGTGTCACTTGGCATATTGGAGGAAACGGAGTTATCGGGAGAGCGCCATTTCCGGATGCAATGTGAAAGCGATCATCATCATCATCATTTCATCTGCATGGATTGTGGGAAAATCAAGGAAATTCCGGTCTGTCCGATGGATATGCTCGGAGCCGCATTGCCGGCATATGAAATTGCTAACCATAAGTTTGAAATATACGGAAAATGTCCGGAATGCAAATAAAAGCGAGAGTGGGAAGAACCCACTCTCGCTTTATTTTTTTAGCTGTTATTACTGATCAATGTCTTTTGGATATTGAATTCATTCTTTACCCATTCATTTGCTTCGAGCCAATCGTAGACGCGTATCACGTTGTTGGGAATCAGTTGCCGGTTATAAGGGGTATCGAATAACAGGACAGGAATGTCCAGTTCTTCAGCGATTTCGACAGCATTATCGTGTTTGTCCTCGAAGAACAAATGGACATTGTGGCGCTTGGCTGTTTCGATTTTCTTATGGGAACCGATCAACTCGATATGGTCATAGGCAATGGCGTGTTCAGCGAACCAGTCAAAAGTGACGTCACGGACATTGTCGCCTCTGGCGGAAATGTAATACAGTTCGTATTGGTCTTTCCAATTGTTCAAGATTTTCTTGGCATTTTCAGAAACCGGAGAAGCTGCGTAGATCTGCGGCTCTGAATCCCGGAACCAGGAATAGAATTCACCTTGAGACAAATGGGGAAGGGCGGCGGTCAAATCATATTCCTTGATATCGTCCAAAGTCAATTCACTCTTGAACTTTTCATTTATGTGAGAAATCAATGACGATGGTGAAGTCACTGTCCCATCAATATCAATTCCAAAACGGTATCTCATCTGCTCACAACCTTATACTTGTTGTTGTTCCATTTCTTTTTTCTCTGCGGCTTGCTTCGCGAAATACTGTTCCGCTAATTTATCGATTTCAATTTTCAATTCATCAACCATTGTTGCCTCAGGAACTTTACGGACAGTCTTGCCGTTCATGAACAGCAAACCTTCTCCGCGTGCGCCGGCAATGCCGATATCGGCTTCACGAGCTTCACCCGGTCCGTTTACCGCACAGCCTAAAACAGCCACTTTCAATGGCGCTTTAATGTGGGAGATGTATTCTTCCACTTCATTGGCGATGGTAATCAAATCGATTTCAATGCGTCCGCATGTCGGGCATGAAATCAGGGTTGCAGCATTAGAGGAAAGGCCGAAAATCTTCAGCATTTCACGGGCCACTTTCACTTCTTCGACCGGATCCGCACTCAGCGAAACACGTAATGTGTTGCCGATGCCTTTAGCGAATAATGCGCCAAGTCCAGCGGCACTTTTCACGGTGCCGGAAAACAAGGTGCCGGATTCCGTGATGCCCAAGTGCAATGGATAATCGAACGCTTTTGATGCCAATTCATAGGCTTCGACAGCCAGGCTGACGTCTGATGCTTTCAATGAAACGATGATGTCGTGGAAATCCAGGTCTTCCAGGATCTTAATATGGTGAAGGGCACTTTCAACCATGCCTTCAGCCGTAGGATAGCCATATTTTTCAAGGATTTTGCGTTCCAAAGAACCGGCGTTGACGCCAATGCGGATCGGAATGCCTTTTGCTTTGGCTGCATTGACAACAGCTTCCACTTTTTCGCGGCGTCCAATGTTGCCCGGGTTGATGCGGATTTTATCGGCACCTTGTTCGATGGCGATCAATGCCAATTTGTAATCAAAATGAATATCCACTACGAGTGGAATATTGATGCGCGCTTTGATGGCGCCGATTGAATAGGCAGCGCGCTCATCAGGACAGGCTACACGGACGATTTGGCAACCTGCTTCTTCCAGACGAAGAATTTCAGCAACCGTCGCTTCCACATCGTGGGTTTTGGTGGTGGCCATACTTTGTATAAATAATTCATTACTGCCGCCGATCGTCAAATCTCCGACTTTTACGGGGCGTGTCTTTGAACGGTGTGTCATTTCGCTCATGAAAAAATCTCTCCTTTTTAATGGTGGCCTGTTTTTGCGGCTCACGTATCTTTGTCCCACAACTGCCGGATTTCCCGAAAGCTGTCGGCTCTATTCCATTACCTATAGCCATTTTAGCAGTGTCGCGCTCTAAAAGACAAGAAAGACGGCTGATTACCAGCGTTCTTTACAAGAAATTAACGTTCCGTTTATTGCTGTTTCATGGGCGGTTTTTTGGGGTAGTAGCCGATAGCCAAATACAAATAGAGGATGGTCAGCAGGCTGGTCGCCAGTGAAACAGCAAATCCGAGCTCGAAGAAACTCAGGATAAATGCCAGCAATGTCGGAACTGTGACACTGAGCGCAGCAGTTCTCCATAAATGGCGGTATTCACCTCGGCGCTTTCTGGCATTCACTATCAGTAAGGCGATCAATGCGAAAAAGCTGATTTTGATGAAATGATAAAGCGTAGTAGAGACAAATAAAAAAACCAAAGCAAATGGATAAAGCAGCCATTCGATGTCTTCGACAAACTCAATGAGACCCGCGATACTGCTGGTCGTATCACCTAAACCAAGAATCCATTCAACAAAAGAAACGATGGTCAATAAAGCCACGAAGACAAAGATGAACTGCATGATTTTGCCGATGGTCATAATACGGACGGCTGCCTGCCTTTTAGGTTCCATTAAACTCGCTTTGAATAATTGGTATATATTCACGATCATCTTCCTTTCATCTATATAATAATCCTACCATGTCAGCAGGAGAAAAAAATCCCGCTTTGTTACGGGAATGTAAATTTTCAATAAAGGTGTTTACAAAATCTTAGTAAACTATTCATAATAGGTTAGGTGTGAATAAGAAATTTAGGAGTTGAATAAGTATCGTGGAAATGAACTGGCAAGAAATTCTCTTTTCCTTCTTCGGTGGATTAGGGATTTTCCTATTCTCAATTAAGTTTATGGGTGATGCTTTGCAGAAAGCAGCAGGCGATAAACTTCGCAGCATCCTGGACCGCTTTACGACAAATCCATTTATGGGTGTTCTGGTCGGTATCATCGTAACCATCTTAATTCAATCAAGTTCAGGTACTACCGTAATCGTCGTTGGATTGGTAAGTGCCGGATTTATGACATTAAGACAGGCCATTGGCGTCATTATGGGAGCGAACATCGGAACTACTGTTACAGCCTTTATCATCGGGCTGGATGTAGGGGCATACGCTTTGCCGATCATGGCAGTCGGTGCCGCAATGATTTTCTTTATCAAGAAAAATCAGCTGCAGAATATCGGGCAAGTTATTTTCGGTTTTGGTGGACTTTTCTACGGTATGGAATTGATGAGCGGAGGCATGAAGCCGCTCCGTGAATTGCCGGCCTTCATCGATTTGACGGTCAACTTAAGTGAATTTCCGATTTTGGGAGTTGTTGTTGGGACAGTCTTTACATTGATTGTTCAGAGTTCCAGTGGTACGGTGGCGATTCTTCAGGGGCTTTATGCTGAGGATATCCTGACGCTCGGCGCATCTTTGCCGGTGTTGTTTGGTGACAATATCGGAACGACCATTACAGCAGTACTTGCGGCACTTGGTACGTCGATAGCGGCTCGCCGCGCTGCAGCAGTGCACGTGCTGTTCAATATCCTGGGCTCGGTCATCTTCTTGATCTTGCTGATTCCTTTTACGGCTTACGTAGAATGGATTTCCGGTGTATTGGCATTGGAGCCGAAGATGCAGATTGCTTTTGCCCACGGTTCATTTAACGTTGCCAACACAATTATTCAATTTCCATTAATAGGTGCATGGGCTTACCTGGTGACAAAAGCCATTCCAGGTGAAGAAGTCCTGGTCGAGTTTAAACCGAAGCACCTCGATATCCATTTTATCGAACAATCTCCGTCAATTGCGCTGGGACAGGCAAAAGAAGAAATCCTGCGCATGGGTGAATATTCGGTCCAAGGACTGCAGGAAACCTATGCCTATTTGATGACGAAGAGCAAGAAGAATGCAGAAATGGGTTATCAGCTGGAGGATGCCATCAATAATCTCGACAGCAAAATCACGGATTACCTGGTGCTCATTTCAGCAGAATCCATTTCGGCAGCCGACTCGACACGCCATACGATGCTGATGGAAACCGTCCGGGATATTGAACGGATCGGAGACCATTTTGAAAACATCATCGAGTTGGTCGATTACCAGGAAAACAACAAAGTGAAAATCACGGAAGACGCAATGGAAGATTTAACGGAAATGTTTACGTTGACCATTGCTACCGTGCAAAAAGCACTTAACGCATTGAATACGACCAGCCATGAGCTGGCGCGTGAAGTAGCCGAACAGGAAGACCTGATCGACAAGATGGAACGCAAATTCCGCAAAAAGCACATTTTGCGTTTAAATGAAGGCAAGTGTACAGCACAAGCCGGAATTGTCTTCGTCGACATCGTCAGCAACCTGGAACGAGTTGGCGATCACGCAGTGAATATTGCAGAAGCGATCCTGGGCAACCGCGCTTAACAAGAAAAGCGGAAGCGCCCGCTTAAGGAAGGTAACCTAAGTACGCGACTTCCTGTCGCAACGGTTACCCACATCCTGTGGGCCTCTGCCGGGCATAAGACAGACCAGCAGTGTGGCGTTCTTTGCCACGCAGCTGGGTTGGCTTATGACCCAAAGAGCTGGGCGCTGCAGCTGGATAATGAGAAAAGCGGAAGCTGCCGCGTAGCCCTGACAAGCGCTGGAAGCCTTAGCGGTAATGGCTGTCTTGGCCATTGCTGCTAAGGCTGAAGCGACTCGAGGGGCTGGCAGTTGGAGTCTGGACAAAGAAAAGCGGAAGCAATAATAACCTGAAACGGCAGAACTTGAAACACAAAATAATCTCTCTTTCATCCCACTTTACATTTTAAAAAATGTAGGGCACGATGGAAGAGAGATTTTTTATATAGGAGGGTTACAGATGGAAATTGTCGGCTGGATTGTCGTCCTGCTTTTTTTCGTTATTGGTTTTATCGGTTTGGTTTACCCGATCATACCGGCAGTGCTGTTCATTTTCGGCGGTTTTGTCATGTATGGGCTGTTTTTCAGCTTTAGTGAGCTGCCCTGGTGGTTCTGGGCAATCCAAAGCCTGTTCGTCATTCTGCTGTTCGGAGCGGATGCCATCGCCAATGCCTTTGGCGTCAAAAAGTTCGGCGGTTCGAGAGCGGGACTTTGGGGCAGCACAATCGGCCTGATCATCGGTCCATTCATCATTCCCATCGTCGGCATTCTGATTGGCCCATTTGTCGGTGCGATCATAGCGGAAATCCTGTTCAATAAATCCTCGTTGAAAAAGTCGTTCCTATCCGGAATCGGCTCTGTGGTCGGATTTATCACTTCTGTCTTCACTAAAGGGATCATTCAGCTCGTCATGGTCGCTATTTTCTTATTCACCATTTAAAGCGGTCAGGTTCCACAGGCTGCTAAATCAGGGTAAATCAGTCAAAGGTCTGAATAAAAGGATTTGGCGTGCGTTATGTTTGTATAGGTCTGAAAATTTTGATAGGCTAAGAGAGTAGACCAATAGACTCAAGGAGGAATTTTATCATGGCATATGAATTACCGGAATTACCTTACGCGTATGACGCACTTGAACCACATATCGACAAAGAAACAATGAACATCCACCACACGAAACACCATAACACGTACATTACAAACGTAAACGCGGCTTTAGAAGGCCACGAAGATCTTGCTTCAAAATCTGTGGAAGAATTGATTTCTGATTTGAACGCAGTACCTGAATCAATCCGTACTGCAGTCCGCAACAACGGCGGCGGACATGCCAACCACTCGTTATTCTGGAAGCTATTGTCTCCAAACGGCGGCGGCAACCCAACTGGCGCGCTTGGCGAAGCAATCAACAGCAAATTTGGCAGCTTTGACGAATTCAAAGAAAAATTCGCCACTGCCGGCAAAACTCGTTTTGGTTCAGGCTGGGCTTGGCTTGTCCTTTCAAACGGAGAACTTGAAATAACATCGACTCCTAACCAGGACTCTCCATTATCGGAAGGCAAAACACCATTGCTTGGTCTTGACGTATGGGAGCATGCTTACTACTTGAAATACCAAAACAAACGTCCGGATTACATCAACGCATTCTGGAACGTAGTGAATTGGGAAGAAGTTTCAAACCGTTACGAAACATCGAAATAATTGTCACTAATTGAAACTTTGCACACACTTTTTCGTCTGAAAAAGTGTGTGCTTTTTTTTATGTGATGATATACTGAGTAGTGGATATTTTTGCGAAAGGAGCAAACGCCCCATGAAACCGCCTCAAAAAAGACGCGTATCACTTGCGAGAGTGAAACTGCAGTCCAACACCGTCTTTCGGATGAATATCCTCTTTTTCACTATCTTTTTATTGTTTTCTTTATTGATTCTCCGTTTAGGCTTTCTCCAGATCGTTAAAGGAGAAGACTATGCGCGTGCTATTGCAAGGACGGAAGAAGTCCCTGTCAACACCAGCGTGCCAAGAGGACGCATCTTTGACAGCGAAGGACGGATTCAAGTCGACAATACACCGGTCAACGCCATCACCTATACAGCGATGCAGACGACCAAAAGGGAAGAAATGTTGACGGTGGCAAAAGAATTGGCTAAATTGATCGAAAAAGACGATGATAAAGTGACACTCCGGGATAAACAGGATTTCTACATACAATTGAATACCGAAAGTAGCAGCAAGAAAGTGACAGATGAAGAAAAAGCCGCTATTGCCGCTGAAGATATTACGGAAAAGGAAAAGCAAGGCAAATTGGATGCATTGGTCAGAGACAAAATCACCGATGAAGAACTGGCCAGTTTGACTGCTGAAGAGCTGGAGATTCTGTCTATTTACCGGGAAATGACTTCTGGATATGCACTGGCTCCTCAGATGATCAAGAACGAAGGCGTTACAGATGAAGAGTTTGCGCGCGTTTCAGAACGGCTAACGGATCCGAAACTTAAAGGCGTCAACACAGTGACGGATTGGAAACGCATTAAATCAAGTGATTTGACGATACTTGGAAGCACGACAACACCGGAAACCGGTATTCCTGCCAATAAAATTGATTATTACCTGGCGCGCGATTATTCACGCAATGACCGCGTAGGCACCAGCTTTCTGGAGCAGGAATATGAAGAAGTGCTGCAGGGCCAAAAATCGGTGGTCAAAAATGTCACGGATGGCAGAGGCAGTGTTATCGAAACCATTCCTGTAGATGAAGGAGAAGCTGGGAAAGACCTGGTTCTTACGATCGACAGTGAATTGCAGAGTGAACTCGAGAAGATCGTTGAAGATAAATTGCTGCAGTTGAAAGCAGCTCCGAGTTCCAAACTGGTAAAAGATGCCTATCTGGTCATGATGAATCCGCAGACCGGTGAAGTGCTTTCGATGGTAGGCAAGCGCCTGGGCAAAGATGACAATGGAAAACAGGTCATCAATGACTATGCTTTCGGCAGTTTTACGGCCTCTCATGAAATGGGATCAACTGTTAAAGGAGCCACCCTATTGACTGGCTATTCACAGGATGCTGTCGAGTTGAATGAAGTTCAAATCGATGAGCCCTTGAAGTTTGCCGGTACATCCCAGAAAAACTCCATTTTCAACACGCAATTATTCAACCGTATTCCGATGACGGATCTGATGGCCATTGAACGTTCATCCAACGTTTATATGTTTAAAATTGCCATGAAGATTGCCGGTGCACAATATCAATATAACCGAGGTTTGTATGTACCACCTGAGAGTTTTGAGGTCATGCGGAATTCGTTCGCACAATTCGGCCTTGGGGTCAAAACAGGCATCGATTTGCCTAATGAAGCCACAGGCTATATGGGCGGAACAACTCCGGGAGCCAAGCTTCTTGATTTAGCTATCGGACAGTTTGATACGTATACACCATTGCAGCTGGCACAGTATATTTCGACGATTGCCAATGATGGATACCGGATGGAGCCGCATGTCGTCAAGGAAATCCGTAAAGCTTCCAGAGACGGAGAAACACTGGGCCCGATTGAAACGATAATCGAACCCAAAATTCTGAACCGCATCAACAACACGCAGGAAGAAATCGATCAAGTGCAAACCGGGATGCGTAATGTGTATAGTGGCAGCTCGGGCTCGGCGCGTGCCCAATTCAGTGATACCCCTTATACAGCTGCCGGGAAAACCGGAACTGCAGAAGTGTATTTCTACGAAAAGGACCATGAAATGAACGGCACATATGCGATCAATATTGCACATGTGGGTTATGCGCCTTATGAAAACCCAGAAATCGCCTATGCGGTTGTCATTCCATATGTCACGACCGACCCGAACAATGTACCAAAAGCCAATAACGAAATTGCGCGTGCAGCAGCTGATAAATACTTCGAGTTGAAAAACAAAGAAGCGGAGTCAGCCACCAATTTAATAAAAGCGCCTTACAGCAATTCAGTTGTAGAAGAAGGCGAGTAAAAAGCTCCAGGGAAGTTCTCTTTATGAGAAACCTTCCTTGGAGCTTTTATTTTTTGGAAGAGCGCCCAATTTACAATTTCTTAACATTGGCTTTATATGTCCTCAACAAACTCTGTTTATAGTAAGGAGTGTAAACAAACATAAACTCTAGGGGGAAACAACGTAATGAGAAATTGGAAATTCGCGATGGCTTCAACTATTCTTGGTTCGGCTTTAATTCTGGGTGCATGTGGCGGCACAGAAGAATCTACAGACACTAGTACTGGCACAGAAGAAACTAGTTCAGACACAGCTGGAGAAGAAGCAGCTGTTGAAGGTTCTGTATCAGGCGACGGATCTTCTACCGTAGCACCGATTATGGAAGGCATTGTAGAAGAATATGCCGGCGCACAACCGGATGTCCAAGTGACTGTAGGCGTTTCAGGTACGGGTGGCGGATTTGAAAAGTTCATCCAAGGCGAAACGGATTTCTCTAACGCTTCTCGTCCGATAAAAGAAGAAGAAGCTGCGAGCCTTGAAGAAGCAGGAATCGACTACACAGAATTCCAATTGGCCTATGACGGATTATCTATCGTCGTCAGCCAGGAAAATGACTGGGTGGAAGACCTGACGGTGGAAGACTTGAAAAAACTATGGGTAGAAGATGGCACTACTAAAAAATGGTCTGATATCAATCCGGAATGGCCAGATGAAGACGTGGTCTTCTATGCGCCAGGAACTGATTCAGGGACATTCGATTATTTCAACGAAGTCATTCTTGAAGAAGAAGACCTTGTCAGTTCAGCAACTCTTTCAGAAGACGACAATACGTTGGTTCAGGGAATCCAGGCTGATCCAAATGCTATCGGATTCTTCGGCTATGCGTATTACGTTGCCAACCAGGATACATTGAAAGTCGTAACAATCGATGGCATCGAGCCAACCAACGAAACGATTGAATCAGGTGAATATTCACCGCTGTCACGCCCGTTGTTCACTTATGCCAACAACACAGCATTAGCTGAAAACGATGCAGCCTATGATTTTATGCAATATACGCTTGAAAATGCAGGAGCTATGGCGGAAGCTGTCGGATATGTCGCTTTGCCACAAGAAAAATACGATCAGGCTTTGGCTGATTTGGAAGCTTTAAAAAAATAAACAGTTAACAGTCTAGTTTAGTCCAGTCTGAGGGTGAGCAGCCACTGCTCACCTTTTGCGGTTGAAAGGGGATTCTATATGCGACCATCTGTGCAGGAAATGATCGCGCAGTCGAGAGGCAAGAAGAACAAAAAAGCAATCGAAAAGATCATTCCGATCATTTTATTTTTGATTGCTTCGGTTTCGGTTTTGACATCCATCGGGATTGTCTTGACATTGATTTTTGAAACCATCACATTTTTTACACGCGTTCCGTTCCTTGATTTTATTCTTGGCACCACCTGGCTGCCATTCTCAAATAATGAAGCCCAGTTCGGCATTTGGCCATTGATCATCGGTACGCTGAAAGTAACGGTGGTCGCCATCATCGTAGCGGTGCCAATCGGGATTTCAGCGGCGATCTACTTGAGCGAATACGCCAGTGAAAATGTCCGCCGAGTTGTAAAACCCGTGCTTGAAGTGCTTGCCGGTGTTCCGACGATTGTCTATGGGTTCTTCGCATTGACATTTGTGACACCGGTGCTTCAGGCAATTTATCCGGACATCAAAATCTTTAACGCGATTTCTCCCGGAATCGTTGTCGGCATCATGATCATCCCCATGATTGCTTCATTGTCGGAAGATGCCATGTCTTCTGTACCGAAAAGCATTCGCGAGGGAGCTTTGGCGATGGGTTCGACAAAGTTTGAAGTGGCGTGGAAAATCACCATACCGGCCGCGCTTTCGGGGATTGTGGCATCAATCGTTTTGGCAGTATCCAGAGCAATCGGCGAAACCATGATCGTGTCGCTCGCTGCCGGGTCAACGCCCAGGTTCGACGGCGACTTCACCGGCTCGATCCAAACCATGACAGCATATATTGTCCAAGTATCAAAAGGGGACGCTGGCTACGGAACGACGATCTACTATTCCATATACGCAGTCGGATTCACGCTTTTCCTTTTCACCATGGCTATGAACATTCTTGCCGGCTACGTATCGAAACGTTTCAGGGAGGAATACTGATATGAGATACATCGAACAGCAAACAGTAGTAAAGCGGATGAATGGCCGATTGATTGCCAATGCCATCTTCAAATACATCTTTTTGGCAGCTACATTACTGGCTTTATTGGCCTTGGTCATTCTGTTGTTCCGGATTGTCACGCAGGGAGCAGGAACATTATCGATTGATTTCCTGACCAACTTCGCTTCCCGCTTTCCGGAACAAGCGGGCATCAAAGCCGCGCTGATCGGCTCCTTATGGCTCATGATGGTCGTCGCACCAACTTCAATTATCTTAGGTGTCGGATCAGCAATCTATCTGGAAGAATACGCAAAGCAAAACCGCGTTACGAGCTTTATCCGCATGAACATTTCAAATTTGGCGGGTGTTCCTTCAGTCGTTTTCGGATTGCTTGGCTTAACGATATTTGTTCGGGCTATGGCATTGGGAAACAGTATTTTAGCGGCAGGATTCACAATGAGTTTATTGATCTTGCCGGTCATTATCGTTGCTTCACAAGAAGCGATTCGCGCGGTTCCCGGTGAACTGCGGGACGCATCCTACGGAATGGGTGCCACCAAATGGCAGACCATCCTGAAAATCATTTTGCCGGCTGCCATTCCGGGAATCCTGACGGGCAGCATCTTGGCACTGTCGCGTGCCATCGGGGAAACCGCCCCTTTGATTGTCATCGGCGTACCGGTCATCATTCAATTTTTGCCGGCAGGCGTCATGGATACATTTACTGCCTTGCCGATGCAAATCTATGATTGGTCGAGCCGGCCGCAGCAGGAATTCCAGGCAGTGGCAGCAGCAGGCATCATCGTATTGATGGCAGTGTTGCTGTTCATGAATTCGATTGCCGTCGTCATCCGCAACAAATTCGATAAACGCTATTAATGAACGCAAATTATGTGGAAGGGGTTCTGCAAATGACCACCATCGTTACCAAAAAACCAGCAACTAAGACAGCAACAATCCAGCCTTCAAAAAAGGCGGTTTATGAAACCAAACAGCTTAACCTTTGGTATGGCACGAACCATGCCTTGAAGAATATTGATCTGGAAATCATGGAAAATGAAGTCACGGCGATCATCGGGCCTTCAGGGTGCGGAAAGTCCACCTACATCAAGACTTTGAACCGTATGGTCGAATTGGTGCCTTCCGTGAAAACCTCAGGTGAAATCCTGTATCGCGGACGCAATATCTTTGATCAGGATTATGGAGTGGAAGAACTTCGGACGCGCGTCGGCATGGTTTTCCAAAAACCCAATCCGTTTCCGAAATCCATTTATGACAATGTGGCGTATGGGCCGCGGATCCATGGCATCAAAAACAAGAAAATCCTTGATGAAATCGTCGAAAAAAGTTTGCGCGGAGCCGCTATCTGGGAAGAAGTCAAAGACCGCCTGAACGAAAATGCCTACAGCATTTCCGGCGGCCAGCAGCAGCGGATCTGCATCGCCCGTGCGCTGGCGATTGAACCGGACGTTATCCTGATGGATGAGCCGACTTCGGCACTGGACCCGATTTCAACTTTGAAAGTGGAAGAATTGGTCCAGGAATTGAAGAAAGAATACAGCATCATCATCGTGACGCATAATATGCAGCAGGCAGCACGGATTTCAGACAAGACCGCATTCTTTTTGAATGGGGAAGTGGTCGAGTTCGACCATACCGATACAATTTTTTCAAATCCTTCCGATAAGCGGACGGAAGATTATATTTCAGGCCGATTCGGTTAAGGAAGGAGGCGGAACTTTTGTCAGTACGTGAAAAATTCGAATTTGAATTGAAATCCGCACAGGAAGAATTGATTTCTCTCAGCACTATGGCGGTATATGCACTCAATAAATCAATGGAAGCACTGGTTTCACAGGATGTGGATGCAGCGCTCGAAGTGATTGAAGACGACAAGGATATCAATCAGCTTGAAGAATATATCAATGACCGCGTCATTTTATTGATTGCCAAGCAATCTCCGGTAGCAACTGATTTAAGGCGCTTGATCGTCACGATAAAAGTGGCGTCGGATATGGAACGTGTAGGAGACTATGCGGTCAATATCGCAAAAGAGACCATCCGCATCGGCAACCAGGAATTGCTGCCGCAGATTGCGCAGATCCAGCAGATGCAGAAGCTGGCGGTTGCAATGCTTCGCCAAGTCATCGACGCGTTTGTCGAAGAAGATGTCGTCAAAGCAAAAGAGATTGCTGAACTTGATGATCAGGTGGATGAATTGTATGGGGACGTGATCCGCAAACTGATGCGCTCAGGCGGCGAAAATCCGGACAGGCTCAGCCAAATCACCCAACTCGCCTTTATCAGCCGTTATATGGAGCGTTCCGCTGATCATGCGACCAATATCGCAGAACAACTGTTTTATTTGGTCCGTGGCCAGCATTACGACTTGAATAAATAACAGGGGGCTCACATTCTCCAAAGTTCCGCTGTATATCGTTGGCAAATGGACATTCTTTCAGCTTGCAGAAAAAGCATCGAGAGCCAAAAAAGCTCCTGATGCTTTTTTTATTTAAAAAGGTTCAATAAATTGGATTTTTACAGTAGACTTTACGGTGGAATATGCTATAATAATTAAGTCGTATAGATCACGCTTATTTACAAATGATCTTTGAAAGAATTAGGAGGGATACCGATGCGTGTTAACATCACTTTAGCTTGTACAGAATGTAGCGAACGTAACTACAGCACTGTTAAAAATAAGCGCAACAACCCTGAGCGTCTTGAAATGAAAAAATATTGCTCACGTGAAAAGAAAATGACAGTACACCGTGAAACGAAGTAATTCATTGATTGCCAAAACCTCTAGAGGTTTTGGCTTTTTTCTTTGTAAAGGAGCAGGTGCTGATATGGACAAACAGACACAGCGAAAAGAAGTGTTGGCTTTACTCAATGCAATGACCGAAGAACAATATAGAAAGAAGTCGGAAAACGTGATCAACCGCTTGATGGCGGATCCTGCATTTTTGGCAGCAGAAACCATTGGCATGACGATTTCTGCATTTCCTGAAGTGGATACTTTTGATTTGATGGAGAAATGTTGGGCAGCAGGCAAAAAAGTAGCTGCACCGAAATGCCATCCGGCGAGCCGGGGCATGGATTTCCGGTTAATCGAACACATGGACCAATTGGAAGTGGTCTATATGAGGCTGAAGGAACCGATTGTTGCAAAAACGGACTACATAAAACCGGGTGGCATCGATTTATTGATTGTGCCAGGCGTGGTTTTTTCCAAGCAAGGCTATCGAATCGGCTTTGGCGGAGGCTATTATGACCGGTTTTTAGCGGGGTACCAGGGCGTTACACGTTCTTTGGCGTTCGATTGCCAGCTTGCGGAGTCGATTCCAGTGGAACCCCATGACTTGCCGGTTCAGGGTATTTATACAGAAAGCGGTTTTATCAACACAAAGGCGGTGAGTGAGTGAAAAATCTATACGATGTTATGCAATTATTGAAACGCTATGGCACGATCATCTACACCGCTGACTACAAAGCGGATCTTGATTTGATGGAAGATGAAGTCAAGGAGTTGTATCGCCTGCAGTTTATTTCTGCAAAAGAATATGCTTCAGCACTGCTTATTCTCCGCCAAAAGAAATCGGAATACGATAAAAAATAAATTCGTCAAACGAAACTTTATCCGATTTCCTTCGTCTAGAATAAGGGTTATTACTTCATTTGACTGCAAAATTCTTTTATACTGTACTATTATGAGGTAATCCAAAAAAATTCAATCGAATTAGGAGGATGTCCGCGGATGTTGAAAAAAGAATGGCCGAAACATTCAATCCTGGCAATTGCCATTATCGCCACATGGCTGAAAACATATATTGTTTATAAGACCAGTTTCTCAATCACCATTGATAATCTATTACAGGAATTCATCTTATTTATCAATCCTTTAAGCATGTTGTTGTTTATATACGGAATTTCCTTGTTCTTCAAGAGCGACAAAGCCAAGAATCGTTATATGGTATCGATCGCCGTCATCACCTCCGTCGTCCTTTATGGAAATGTCGCCTTTTACCGGTTTTTCAGTGATTTCATCACGTTGCCGGTCCTGTTTCAGACTGAGAACTTCGGCGATTTGGGATCAAGTGCGGCAGCCAGTATATTCTGGACCGATCTGTTTTACTTCGCAGATGTCCTTGTTATTTTGCTGGCGATCAAATTCGTTAAAGTAAATCCCGGTAAAGCTGTTTCTTCTTCAGTTCATCGCAAAGCCTACTATGTACTCGCGCTTGCTGTCCTGTTCTTTAATCTGGGGCTTGCTGAAGCAGAGCGGCCGCAATTGCTGACACGCAGTTTTGACCGTGAGATGCTGGTGAAAAACCTGGGCATGTACAATTATCATCTATATGATATCTACGTCCAGTCTAAATCACAGGCGCAGCGTGCGTTGGCTGACGGCTCTGAGCTGGTTGAAGCCAATAACTATGTGAGGGCCAACCAAATCGAACCTTCGGAAGACATGAAAGGCATCGCGGAAGGGCGCAACCTGATCGTTGTGACCTTGGAATCGCTGCAGAGTTTTGCGATCAATAGTGAAATGAACGGACAAACAATCACACCATTCCTGAATTCATTGACAGAAGATGAAGATACCATCTACTTCGAGAATTTCTATCACCAAACAGGATTGGGCAAAACATCGGATTCGGAATTTTTGCTTGAGAATTCACTTTACCCGTTAAGCGGGGGAGCGGTATTCTTTACACACAGCGGAAATACCTATAATTCCATGGCTGAGAGCCTTGGCAAAAACGGCTACTCGACAAATGTCCAGCACGCCAATACGAAAAGCTTCTGGAACCGGGACATCATGTATGAATCGATGAATATCGACGAATTCTATGATATCGAAAGCTATGAAGTCGGTGAAGGCGAAGCGGTCAACTGGGGGATGAAGGATATTCCATTCGTGGAGCAGTCGGTCGACCATATGGCCGAGATGCAAGAGCCCTTCTACAGCCGCTTGCTGACACTGACCAACCATCATCCGTTTACTTTGGATGAAGAAGATAAACTGATCGACGAATACGATTCGAATTCAGGGACCTTGAACCGTTATTTCCAGACATCCCGTTACTTGGACGAATCGATAAAAGTTCTTTTTGAAGACCTGAAAGAACAAGGGCTTTATGAAAATTCGATCATCGTCATGTATGGCGATCATTACGGCATCTCCGAGAACCACAACGAAGCTATGACGCAGTACCTCGGCGAAGAAGTAACAGATTTCACTTCTGCTGAGTTGCAGAAAGTTCCTTTCTTTGTTCACATTCCGGGCTATGGGGAAGGCTATGTCGACGATGAAGTGGGCGGACAAATTGATATGCGTCCGACCATCATGAACCTGATGGGCATCGATACGTCAAAAGATATTCAATTTGGCGGCGATCTGTTCTCAGAAGAGCATGAGGAATTGGTTGTATTCCGCGACGGGCGTTTTGTTACGGACGGAGTGGTTTATGCAGGAAATGTCTGTTATGACAAAGAAACCGGCGAACCGACCGAAAAAGAGTTGTGCGCGCCGTATATCGAACAGGCATTTACAGAGCTTGAATACTCAGAGTCGATCATCAATGGAGACCTGCTGCGTTTCTACGATGAAGAAGACGGCAAGTTGACGACGATTCCTGATGTGGAGCTGGAACAATAAAAAGAGAGAGCTAAGCGCTCTCTCTTTTTATTTTTTTGCATGAAAAAAGCTGATGCGTTTGATGGCATCAGCTTTTTCTTGATTAATGAAGTGCTGGTGGATAACCTTGCGTGATAAGTGTGGCAATAGTGAAGCCGCCAAAAATTACAAACGTCCCAAAGTTAAAAAGAAAACCGAGGATTTCTTTGTTTTTAAGCGTTTGTACGGTGCCGACAGCTGCAAGAATTGCAATAAGTCCAAAAATAACCATTAACATCCAACTCATCGATGACACTCCCTTCAACTTAAACAGCCAGTGCCGCTTTGTTCTCTCTATATTGTAAAGATATTCCGCTGTTTTGTCGAGGATAAAAAGTGTCAGTATCTTGACAGTCCTGTAAAGTGGGGCGTGTTATAATCAGGGTGAGGTGAAGAAGATGCTGAAAATCGACCAATTGGAGCTGGGACCTGTCCAGACCAACTGCTACATCATTTCGGATGATCAGAAAGACTGCCTGATTTTCGATCCGGGAGAAGAAAGCGCCAAGATCTATGCGCTGTTGAAAAAGAAGAAATTAAAGCCGATAGCCATCCTGCTGACACATGCCCATTTCGACCATATCGGTGCTGTGGATGAGTTGCGCGAACGCTATTCGATTCCTGTCTATCTGCATCACTTGGAGAAGGACTGGTTGAGCAAGCCTAATTTAAACGGTTCAGGAAAGTACCCTGCTTTGCCGGATTATCGGATTAAAGACGCGGATATTTTACTGACCGACGAAAAGCATCTGCAGATCGGCTCTTTTCAAGTGGACATTTTCCATACCCCTGGACATTCACCAGGCAGTGTCAGTTTTTCATTCGGCAATGAAGGATTTGCTATTGTGGGCGATACGCTGTTCCGCGGCAGTATCGGCCGTACGGATCTGATAGATGGTTCCGAGAAAAAGCTGCTGCAGTCCATTCGTGACTCGCTGCTGACGCTTCCTGAACATATGATCCTTTATCCCGGCCATGGCCCGGAAACGACCCCTGAGCAGGAAATGAACAGCAATCCGTTCCTTACCGGGTTTTAAGTATGAATGGATCGTTAAAACTCAAAAAAATAAAAGGTGTATCGGATTTCTCCGATACACCTTTTATTTTTTAATTCAGTATTGATTAATGTCCAGCACCAGGAACGTGGATGAACGTAGAGTAATAAGTGAAGCCTACGAAAAATACTGTCAAATAGGCGCCAAAAATGTACATATACATACGTTCAGAAATATTTAAGAATCCAAGAAGAACAAAAAATCCGGTGTTAGCGACCATTAACAATGATACTTCAACCATATCGCCTACATAAAAGAGAACTGCAAATATACCAGTCCACCATCCCATTAATTTGAACATATTATTCATGGGTAATCCCTCCTTTGCCACAACACAATAATCTCTTATTTATTATATAGGAAATAGAGTGAGTGTGTAAACAGCGAGTTCATCTTTCTTTGTGACAAACAGGTGTACGGTTGTTTGCCGGCATAGAATTTAGTCTGGATTCTGCTGATCTCCTCTGTTTGCGGCAAAGCTGACAACCTTCAAATCTGAGATTTGGCGCGTATCCGGGGTTCAAAATTTTATTTTGGCCGATGTTGTTCCTTTCTCAAAAAGAGCCGGTTATACTATGGGGGAACAGAGAAGCGGCCTTTGTTCAAACCGAAGCAGGAGGTGGATATGCAATCAATTATCGAGCGCCGCTGTGTTGACCTTTTGCACGATGCGGCAAAAAATGGCACGACAGACATCCACATCAAACCCGAACCATCCTGCTATACCGTTTCTTACCGCTCGTTCCAAAACCTGCGGCAAGTGACACAACTCCCCTTTGATCTGGGTGATCGCATGATCGCTTATTTCAAATACCTATCCCTTTTAGACATGAGTGAAAGAAGAAAACCCCAAACCGGTTCATTCCAGCTTCCCATCGACGACTTATCCCATTATTTTCGAATTTCGACCTTGCCTTCCGTGTTGACCAAGGAAAGCATCGTCATCCGGATCATGCCGGATGATAACGCCCAATCCATCCATCAGCTGGCCGCTTTCCGTGACTCAGCCCGTCTGCTGGAGAAATTGTCTGAAGCGTCCCAGGGCCTCCTTTTGTTTACGGGCCCTACCGGCTGCGGAAAATCGACTACTTTATATTCCTTGTTGAAACATTGTGCTGAAAAGCTGAACCGGAACATCATCACGCTCGAAGATCCGGTAGAACGCAAAAATCAGGCCATCCTGCAAATCCAGGTAAACGAAAAAGCCGGCCTCAGCTATGCTGCGGGGCTAAAGGCGATTCTCCGGCATGACCCGGACATTATTATGATCGGAGAGATTCGAGACGCTGAGACGGCGCAAATTGCGGTTCGCGCTGCCTTGACTGGGCATTTGGTCTTTTCGACCATCCATGCCAGGCATTCTGTCGGCTGTCTGCACCGGCTCCGCGATTTGGGCGTATCGTTTGAAGACCTGTCCCAAACATTGGTCGCGGTGTCGGCTCAGAAAATCATTCCAATGTTTTCGGAAATCGGACAAACAGAACCTTGCCACCGTGCGCTTTATGAAATTCTTGACGGTGAACGGCTGGAAGAGGCACTGCAGGCAGCGAGCCTGAAAAAAGCCTATATATTGCCGGATTACCTGACGTTTGCCGGACAAGTCCGGGAAGGGGTGAAGATCGGTGCGATTCAAGCTTCCTATGCGCTCAGACAAGATCCGTCTTCGTGACCGTGAACAATTCCTGACGCGTTTGGCCGTCCTGATGAAAGAAGGGTATCTGCTGCCGGTCGCACTCACTTTATTGCTGCCGATGCATACGGCAAAACTGGAAGAAACATTAAATGGCATAACCGGCATTTTAAAAAGTGGAGGCAATGCGGCCGAAATCCTGAAATATTTAGGATTCAAGGACCATGTGCTGTTCCCGGTTGAAATTGCCGAATACCATGGCCGCTTGCCGGAATCGATCGACAGCATTGCGAAAAGTTTTGCGCGAACCGAACAGGTGCAGAAAAAGTTGAAGAACATTTTAATCTATCCAGTATCCTTACTGATTTTTACATCTGTGTTGTTCCTGTTTTTCCGCACCAGCTATGTGCCGAATCTGACCGAGATGATGGAGTCGCTTCAGTCAGGAGACGAAGGTTCCGGCGTACCCGCCTATTTGCTGAGTCTCCCTGACTTTTTCATTGGGATTTTTGCGGCCATAGCCATTTCGGTATATGCCTTCAGGATGCTCTTGAAACGGCAGGCGATCCAAAAGCAGATAGACTGGCTGCTTGCCGTCCCGGTTCTCCGGAACTTCATGAAGCTGTACTGGTCGCATCTCTTGGCGCGTGAGCTTGGAACCTTGCTGCACAGCGGCATTTCCATGCAGGAATCACTCGATCTTCTGCAACGCCAGAACTATCATAAAATCATTCAGTTCATGACGCGGATGTCTCATGAAGAATTGATGATGGGACAAACATTCTCCGCGTCGCTCGAACATTTTTCGTTTGTTTCCAAGGATATGCCCGCTTTCGTTCAACATGGCGAAATGACCGGCTACCTGGGGAAAGAATTGATCCTTTACAGCGAAGTGTTGATGGAGCGGATTGAACAGCAGACGCAAACATTGCTGCGCATTATCCAGCCGAGTTTTTTTATTATGATCGCCGTCTGCATCGTAGGCGCCTACCTGGCGATTCTGATGCCGATGTATAACCTGGTCCATACCATTTGAGGAGGAAAAATATGCGCTTTCTAAAAGATCAAAAAGGTTTCACGTTAATCGAAATGCTGATTGTTATGCTGATCATCACGGTGTTGATCGCCATCGCTATACCGAACGTTACAAAACAATCATCAGCAGTCGATGAAAAAGGCTGCAAAGCATTTGTGCATATAATAAGAGGTGAATACAACAAGCTGGAAAGTCCAGTCATATCAAGGGTTTCAGAGGTTGTTGGAAATAAGCTAATTAAATTAAGTTTTACAATCGCATATTTAGCACAAAAAAATAAAGAAGAAACGAAGATTCAGGGAAAGTTGGTAGCTCTCTCTGAATCATCTAGCAACTGTCACTACACAGTAGCTAGAACTTTTCGCTTCTTCTTTGATGAATACATCTTATCATTTTTAGATGTGTCTATCAAGGGGGGAGAAATGGGGAGTTTTAGCCGTGTAGTAATGCGGTTGAAACTCCTCTTTTTTGTTGTGTTCGTGGGGAAGCCGATAAATCACGTTAATCTCATCGTCAGGTTACTCCGAGCCAATGCAATAAATTCGGATATATCATCTTTAAGCCATTCCCCCTTATGGTTGATGATGAACAGGCGAGAACAGCCTTTAAAGGTTCGGTGGATCATTGGCTAACTTCTGGTTAGGGTGATTCTATTCACGCTTCTAGGAGGCTTTAAATAGCTTTTAGAGGCACATTCAGGGCGATGATTGAATGAGGATGGAAGAAGTGAAAACTTCAAATTTAAGAGGGACATACAAGAAACTTCAGAATCCGACTATGACGCTGAATAATATGTGATTTTCACTTTTGCTCAGATAATATTTGTTTTCCTTTGTCTGAGCAAAGGTGAAAATTTACGCCAATTTCTTAGAGCTTCCTCCTATTCTGCTGAATTAAGGGCGTTGAAAGTCAACTACATAAACAAGAAAGATTAAAGAAATATACCCTGAGGAGGAGAATACACATGGATGAAAGAACAATGGAAAACATGGAAATGAGTATAACTAGACTGGAAGAAGAGATTCAAGAAGCTAAGGATCAGCTATGGAGAATGTTATTGGATGGAGAGAGTATTGAAAAGGTGAGCAATGTAAGATCTTACATTAGGTATCTTGAGAATGAAAAGCAGCAAACAAGCCATTAAGCAGCATAAGGGAATTATGTAGTAATATTTAACTATACATGATAGTTCTAAAGTGGTATGTTATTTTGTGGGGGTGAGAGAGCATGATTAAGCAGAGTCTTAATGACAAAGAATTAGAATTACTAAAGTTAATTAGAGATGGAAAAACAGATTTAGTTAAAGAGGTAAATGCTGAATCAATGGAGGACAAATTTTTGACAATCAGCCATTTAAAAGATGTTTTTGAGTATATTGAATATGAAAAATTTAAAGACAAAAATGGCTATGGTTATAGAAACGTAAGATTGACTAAAGAGGGTTTTTATTATTTTAATCCCGAACAGAGACAAAAAGATATCGAAGATTATTTTAAATAATCAAAACTAAAGCATCTCATTTAGTTGAGGTGTTTTCTTTACCACTAAATCAGAATGGGAAGTGTAAAATGGAATACATCATTGAAAGAAACTCATCTACTAGCACTAACGATAAAACTGCTGATGATAAAGTAGCTGGCCTAAGAGACTATGTAAACTATAATGTGAATGAAGAAGGCTTTAAACTCCATTCAATCATTCCTATTCCTGATAGTGGAGATCATTTAGTAGTCTTAGAGCCAGATAATAGTATTGCTTATGACGTGTATTATCATGACAATGAGACAGGACGGATGATCCTAGAATTTGAAACTGCTGATATGCTTGAGCAATTAAGACTGCTAAAAGAAACTGATGGGATTGTTATTGAAAACTCAGAGGGTATTTTTGAATGTATTTACGTTAGCAGCAGAATCAATGTTTTCGATAATGGATCAATCATTTCAGAAGTTTTAGATGTATTCTTTACAGTTAAGAAAGTAGATTAGTCATTCCAGCATTCTCACTAAGTTTGAGGATGCTTTTTATTTGTTCATTTTTAATCCTTAGAGCTTGTTTAAGAGGCTTTGCTGTAAAAATGAAACTTCTATTCACATACTCTGATAAGAAGCCTTCAGCAATTGATTAGCTATTAAAAATGAGAAGTATATAGGTTATCTGAATGCGGAATACAAGGTGACGGAAAAAGAGCTACTTTTGACCATAGCTCTCGCCGAATACATATAGATAGATAAAAAAAGAAAGAAAAAAGCTACTTTTGCTATGACCTCTCGCCGAATATATATGAGGGGAATTTCATTACACGGAAAAACAACTACTTTTCACCCTACCTCTCTCCGAATAAGTATAAGGGGAATTTATTTAACCGAAATATGCGACACTCCATAGTGAGAAGTGGGACATAAACAGTGAGAGGGTATTTTGAAATGAAAAAGATTAAAACTACGACATTTTATATGTTCTCAAGGTTAGAACAGTAAGAGGACTTATTAAACTTACAAAAAACAGCATAAAAGTGGCTTCAACTCTCTTAGGAACATGAGGGGAATTTTATTATTGCAGAAAACACGACATAACATGCTACAAGTGGTACATAAACTAATGAGGAGATAATTTAAAACTCTCTGGTCGGGAAAAGCGACATTATATGCCCTCCCACGGCTAGAACAGTAGATAGTACTTTTTTAATTTGATTGATCCTATCATTTGTCACAACTTAGACACATTTAGACAAATCATTACACGAAAAATGAAATCAGCAAAAACAGCAATTATGGTAGATGTAGATAGGGCTAAGTGGTGTTTTTGGCAAAATTGGAAGTGGGCTTAAAGAGTAGAGGGACTTTTTATTTTGTGAACAGTTAATTTCATTACACTGGAAAATGCGACTTTTTTGGGTGCAAGGACACGAATGATTATGAATACTACTTTACAAATAGAAAAAAGATTGAAAACGGGTAAAATGTTTACTCCTAGGACACGAATAATAGTAGAGGATATATTATTAGCTGAAGATAATTTAATTAAAATAATTGTGGTGAGATTTGATTTGGGAACATATAATAGAAATATGATGAAATTTTAAAAGTGTGAAATTAATATAAATGATAAATTTTTAGCGTATGGCTGAACGTTTTAGCTATGCGCTTTTATTGTTCCCTCTAATGGGGAATTATTGAACATATGGAAAATTAATATAAAAATAATCATAAAGGTGGACTTTTAGAATGAAAAAATATTATGACTGCTTCAGCACATTGCAAAAAGATTTTTTGGAGGCTAATAAAGTATTTCCATTTAAAACTGCTATACACCATAAGAATTCAAATACAATTTGGGTTTACCTAAAGAATGACAAATTAGATTTATTGCTTAGTGAATGGACGAACAACAGAAGTAAGCAAGTCGTGTAAGTTGGGGACGAAGTCAAACCCTATACCTAAAGAACAGTACTAAGGTTTGACTTCGTCCCCAAAATAAAAAGGAGAATAGGAGAAATAAAAATGACTATCGTGGACACAAAAACATTATCTATTAAAGAGGGCATTGAGCTTTGTATTAAAAATGGTTTACCTGGGGCAGAAGCTCAGCTTGAAAGTTTCATTAAGAATAAGAAACTAGCAACAAATCAAAAAGTTAAACTGCAAGGTAACTTAGAAAGCTTATTTCATGAAGTATTAATAACTGGTGGCGGTCAGAGTGGCAAATGTATTTTAAGCGGTGAAAAAGATAATCCTACTGAGAGAATCACTGGAAACTCTGCTAATGGAAAAAAGCCTACAGGCGATGACGACACTATGAAAGAATATCTGTTTCAATTGCTATGCAATAAGGATGCTATTAGAAAAAATGCAATTGATGAAAACAGTAAAGTTAAGTTAGCTAGAGATTATACAATTAATCAATTGATCGAATTGTTAAATGTTCTTCCTACAACGACTGATTTAGAATCTTCATCTATCCATAAAGAACTAAAAGAGCTTTTCCAGTGTCATTACAGTGATGATTTAATTACTTACATGCAAAAGAACATTTCAAACAATTTGGAAAGTAGAAAAAGAGACGATGTAAAGCTATTTATCAATCATTTGAGCAAAGAAGGAAGAATAGAAGTTTCTTATCTGTATTATGCGAAATACCTTGGAAATTCAGAAAAACTAGATGCACAAAGAGAAAAAGAAATTGTGAGAGCTAAATATGAATACAGACAGCCGGAAATTTTAAGTGCTTATCAAAGAATTAGAGAGCTAGAGTTTAATGAAATTGATGAGGGCATTAAGGAAATTATAGGTGAGCATGGTTTTACTTATCGAGAATATATTCAAGCTGCTAAAAATCTAATTAAAGTTAATCCAATTATGAAAAACATGCTTGAAGAAGTAAAAGAATATCTTGCTGAATATGAATATGATTTCATTTATCAATCTTTGGATATTACAATTTTAAAGCCTGAAACAAAAATGGAAATTAAACGTGAAGAAGCGAAAAAGGCATTTGAGAATAAAATTCTTCTTCTTACAAATAAGCGGATGTTAAAAGAGAAATACAGCAATAAATCAAACTATCAAAAAGAATTTTATCGTTTGTCTATGCTCATAACTCTACGGAAACTAAAAGTAGAAGGCTTGGATGGTGAAATATTAAAAGAAATTGGTCAAATTGGCAATACAGTTAATGAATTAGCATATGTATATGGAAAGAATAAGATTGAACCAGAAGAACGTACAGTTTTTGGATTTGGAGAAGTTAGCATAGAGGATAAGAAAAAGGAGATTCCAGAAGCCTTGAAAGATGTTGATATTGCTAAGCTATTTGATGAGATTAAGCCTGTAGAAATTAAAAATAAGGAATTAGAGTGGATGAATCGCTTTCCGGCTAATCCTAAAAAGAGAAAAGAAGTACTGAAAACTAAGCCTAGTGTTTATGTAAAACCCGCAAAAGGAGGCAGCTTTATTGATATTGAATCAATTGGAGTTGATCCTGAGCCAGTTAAAGTTGAAGAAAAGCAATACAATCGAATTTTCGGTTCAACATTTGTTGTAAGAAATGATGAAATTATGAGGGAGTGGGCTTAATGGATAATTTAATAACATTTCTACCGTTATTTTTCAAAGTATTTAACAAATCTGAGCGAGAATACATTTTAAAAGTGGCTGTTAAAGCTGTAGATCAACATAAAGATGAAGATGAGCGAATAGATGAAACATTAATTAGGCTTGTAGATTCATTTTGTGTTTATGCTACTCAGGAAATTGATACAGCTGGACGGATTGAAGCAATGAATTTCACTGAAGAAGAATTAGAGCAGTTTAAATGGGAATTTCATAGAGCAATTGGAGAAAAATATTTTGGGAAGCAAATGATTGTTGAAGTTTAATCAACTTTAAATTTCATACTACAAAAAGTGCAACAAGCCTGCACTTATACTTATGTAGGTGAAGAGCCTACTAGTAGATAACTTGTGTTGTTATTTCAATTTAACCTTTTCCTTTTATTCTTTGCCTTCTGGATTGTAATCATGGGTTTTTTTGTCATTATAATTCCTCCATGAAATGCTCAATAGTTGTCCTACCATAGCGGCTATTGAGTCAATTTTTTTGAGTATAAGGAAAATAAATATTCATAAGATAAGTAAAGAAATTATATATAGATTGATGAAAGGGGTGAAATGATGTGAACCATAATGAAGAAGTTAGAAATGAATTTGATAATTATCTTAAAAATAATGGAGTTAAAATGGGCTTTGTAGCGATTGAAGTTGGAATTCCTTTAAATTCATTATCAAAGTGGAGAAACTCATATTTTGATTTTCGTATAGATAAATTGATCATGATTAAGAAATATCTTAAAGAAAAAACATTGCAAAACTAGAGAGAAAAGATAAAAGGAAAATGGGGTTAATGGGAAATGGTAAAAGTAGAGATTGATAATAAAACATATGGTTCTGAATTATATTCTGATAAAGAAATTGAAGATATTAAGCAACAGTTTTTAGATGATTTATGGGTAATGGAAATCAAAAAATCTCCAATGGGCTATAAATTTTCGGATGGAACTTATGTAAAGCATCAGATGAAATCTTCAAATGATTGGTTTAATTCTAGGGTTCATAATTCTTGGAAGAAAGTTAGGATCAACCGTAAAGCGTACGATAAAGCACCTTTACATTTAGATGAATGGCTTGGAGAAGTTGCCATAGCGACTCAAACTATTATAAGCAGCTTTAAACCTGAAATTAGTATCAAAGCCAACTACAACTGGGAAGGCATTCTAACAGAAAACTTTAGCAGTTTAAATGTATTGTTTGCATATGTAAATGCTGGATTAGATAAATCGATGGCTAGATATGTAAGGCTACAAGATGATATAAGAGAAACCACTGAAACTCAGTATTTAGCAGATGGATCAAGCTACAAGGCTACTATTTATACTTCTGTAGATGCTCAATCAACTGATGAAATGGTAGAAGGTGCTGATGGACATCAAGAGCCGTTAATGAACCTTTTAGGCAATGAAGCAAGCTTATATTTTGCTGGTGGAAATACTGAAGGAAGTCATTTCATGCAATTTTTTAAAAAGTCTAAGAACCGGATTCTAACAAGGAAGCAGCTTAAATTTCTAGAAGATATGGAAAAAGCAGACCATGAGGATATTACAAAGAATAGCTATACTACGAATGATAAAGAGGAAATAACAGGAATGAGCCGAGGCAGCATTAGTAAGATTAAAAGCAATATTTTAGAAAGAACATTGAAGGCTTATGAGAAAGAAAATCCTTTAGGTAAGCAAACGAATCTACAGCTTAGAAAAGAAAATGAATTGAAATTCTGGAATGAAGTTATTGATATTATTTATTGTGAAGAAGATTTAATAGCTCAGCAGAATAGACTTTTCTCAAATTGGATTGCTGCTAACATATCAAATTCATTCTTATCTGATTTAGTTTATGATAATTTATCAAGCTCAGATGTGTTTAATGTTACTGGAGTCATTTTTAATAAAGGCTCAGTTATTGAAGGAAAGACACTTTATAAAATTGTAGAGCTGATTGAGGCAAGACTAAACAAGCTTGAGGAATTTGATACTACAGTAACTAAATTTTATCGTAAAGAGTCAGAGAATAACGGCTGGAGTCTTAAAAGGCATCAAGCATGGAAACGAAAGAATTTAGCTTTCAAATATCCTGATAAATATGATTATGACGAGAAGAAAGATAAGTTGATTCAAAAGAAGCCAGTAGACTTAGGGAAGAAAAAGCTACACATTGCAAGACGTTTAACAACTTCAGGAGCTTCATTCGATATTATCGCAATGGGGGAAACGGAAGAAATTTAATTGAAGAATCTATTTTTTTATTTAGGATTAATTATAATATTATAGATTTAACCATTATAACAATAACATAAAAGTTGGAAAAAGGGTAGGAAAAAGATTGAATTGAAATGGGAGAGATAACTGATGAAAAAACTAGAATTGCTTATGAAAGTTGATGCTCAAATAGAAAAGCTAAATCAATCAATTGAAAACATGGAAGAGACATTAGAAACAATTAAATCAGGACTTGAAGAAGATCATCAGAAAGTGAAGGTGATTGTAGATGTACAAGCTTAATTTAACTCCTGCTTATCTTAGCGATGAGCAGAAGAAAGACATATTTAATCCAGAGAATTTGAAGAAGACTTTAAATAATCTAACTGAGAAAAAGGAGATTGACGAAATGACAGAAATGGACATCTTAATTGATACGTTGATTCAGAAACAAAATAGCATCTTAAATAAGGCGCAGATTGTAGACGAAAAAGCCGCTGCCTATAAATTGTCTAAGAAAGGTGAAGTCATTGAACAACTTATAGCAGCTAATAAAGAGGTTGAAGAAGAGCTTGATTCATCTCTAGAAAGCTTTGAGAAGACCGAGGATGCCATTAATAACGCTTGGACAACAGTTAAGACTCAGGCTGTAGAAGCAATAAAATCAATCAGCCTACAATATGAGGAAGCTGAGAGACAAGCTGAATTAGATAAGAAATTAGATCAGCTAGAGCTTCAGAAAGATGATTTTGATAGTGAGCTATCTTTTGTAGAGTTGGAAATTAGCATCTATGAGCCTGAAATTAGCCGTTTCTACTCAAAAGATTACTTAGTTGAGTATTCAATTGAAGAAAGTAACAGCGTTCATAGAGGTGGAAGGATGGTTTTTAACCCTGAAGTTTCTTATCAAGGGGCACTATCCTATAAGGTAGCTAATTTAATTGGACAGTATCAAACAGAATTGCATGGTGGAGAAACAATTAAGTATAAAGGTTTCATTTAAATGAAGAGGATTAAAAAGAAACTAGCAGCAGGATTTCTTTCTTGCTGCATCCGTTTTTATTGCATATTAGAAGACTTGAGAAGATGAAGAATAGACAGGAGAAATTAAAATGACAATGACAACAGTAGGACAACATGAATATATGATTGAGGATTTAAAAAGTGTTAAAGATAGACTGCTTGAGTCTGAAATGAATGAGGCCGAGAAGAAAGAGCTAATTAATATGCTACTAAATGTGATTGATGATGTTAAAGCAAGTGATCCAGAATTTAAAGTGAAATTCTTCAATCATTCCAACAATCATCATGAGACGTATCTAAACTTTGCGGATATGTGCTTAAACAAGTTCTATAGTGACATTGAGAACATTGTAAGCCGACTAAAGGGAAAGAAGATGAATCTTAAATACATGGCATCAATTTTAGAAAAGATGATTCAAACGAATTTATATCTGGATAGCGTACAGAATTATATTAATGAAACTAGCTTGCTGCAAGAAGGAGAACATGAAATAAATGTGCTGAAGTTGAGCGATAGAGTGCCAGGGGATTATACGGTAGTTGCCGGATTAGATTAATACAAATTGGAATGGAGAGATTGATAATGGAAAACAAATATAATGAACATTTATCAAAACTGAAGAAATATGAGCAAGTGGAAATTAAACTTGTAAAACGAAAAGGACATGAAAGATATGACGTTATTTATAGTGAGTCTTTAATTAGTAAAGATTCACTATGCTTAATTTTTGGTTTTCCTAAAGATGAGACAACTAAAACCGTTTTTTATGATGATTGTGAAGAATATGCTGCTAAGTTGATTAATGAAAATAAGGAACGACTAGAGAGTGGCGAGATATTAAATTTTGTAGTTAATGAAGAAAATGAAAAAATAATGAAAACTGAGAATCTTAATGAAGAAAATATCAAAATTACACCTTTAGCTAATGAGGTTTTAGAAGAAATTGGACAACTTATTAAAAAGAAACTTGCTGAAGATAATGAAAATAAACTAAAAGAAGCCGATCCATTTAAACATTGGCTTAAATATGAAGGATTTGGAAAACTGGAAGGCGGTAAATAATGACAACTATTGAAGAAGTGGAATTAGCGAACATTGAATTTAGCTATAGTGATACTACAGAAGAATTAGAGTTGTTAACTGTTTATTTTAAACATGCTGGTATGAATGAAACTAGTTTGAAGTTTGCTGGTGAAGTTTATGAAGAATATTATAATTATGATTTGAATAAAATTAGAGATTTTGCTGTTGAACGTGTTGAAAGATATTATATGGAAAAATACGTTGATCCTAAAGTTGTAGATATGCTTCATAGAAAAATTAGCTTAGATTAATTTCTAAGCTTCTTATTTTACATAGAGTAATTATTTACATCTGATTATAATGTATAGTTAGAGTTAGGGGGTATGTACAATGTTTTTCAAGAAAGATTTAACTATTAGGTATCACAAGCTGAGACAGGAAACAGAAATTGATGGTGAAATTTATAAAGAAGAATTTTCAATAAACCAAAGGACTCCGTTTGAGTGGGAAAATAGAATTTACTTTTGTTTAACTATTTCTGAAAGTGCTTGGTACAAAGAATACTATTTAGTAGATGAAATTGAGTGGAATGGTAGATATAAAAATGAAAGCGATGAGTACCATGATGATTTAAACCAAGAATACTATAATAGAGAGGAATGATTTAAATGGTAGGAAAGAAAGATTTAGAGACGCAAACTTTTTATTTAGAAATCAAAAAGAAGGATGGCACAACAGAAGAGATCCTTCTAGGAAAAGAATATTATAAACATTTGCAAGATGAAGATGTAGAAAGTATAGGAGTTATAACATATCACTATGAACAAGGAGACAATGAGTAATAGTATAAAATAGTCTTCTATAAAAATTACTTTAATGACAAGCATTTCCTTTTAATCTAGTATTAGGTTGTAGGGAGGTGAATAGATATGAAAGTTAAAGTTATCACAGAAAGCGGGAAGCCTATGTTTGAAAAGATGGTTGACCTTGAAATTGCTTCATTAAAAGTTGATGGCAAGAAAATTACAGACATCAAATACTCATATGCATTGTTAAACGGAATGGAAGACATGCATTCAGCAATGATTATCTATGAATCTAAATGAAATGATGGAATTGGAGTCACATCTTAAATGGTGTGGCTTTTTCTTATGCTTAATTTTGTGAATGCTACATAAAAATGAAAACCATTAGGAAAGGAGTTGAAAATATATATGGAAAATGAAAAAAGTGTTAATGATGATGTTAGAGATGTTAATTATGAAGAGATGTATGATAAAGATGAAAATGGACTAAATAGCAAACAGAAACATTTTGCTGAACTATATATGACCACTGGAGAAGTCGGTAAATCCTATGCTATAGCATATCAGGTTGCAGATAATGGAGTGGCTGGGGCAGCAGGAAGTAGATTAGGCAAGAATCCAAAAGTAGTTAAATATATAGCTGAGCAGAGAAAAAAAGTTCTCTCCAGCAAAAGGATCGCAACAGAAGAAGACATTTTAAACTTCCTTACTTCAACTATGACAAATCCAGAGCATAAGATTATGGACAGAATTAAATCAGCTGAATTGCTTGGAAAAAATAAAGGATTGTTTGCTGATAAGATTGACATAACTCACGACATAGTTATAGATTTAGGCTTTGATCCAGCAGCTATGATTGAATCATCTACTAATCACATCATTGAGCAGAAGAATAAGGCTATTAAGCATGATGATTATTATGAAGCTGATTATGATGATGTAGAAGAATAGTTTGTATCATTTGAGTGTAGTCTATTGACACATTATTGAACCCTTGATATTATTGACTTACAAGAGTCTCATATACATGTATCATAATTGAAAGGGTGAATGATATGAAATACGGCTATGCTAGGGTATCAAGTAAAGGACAAGATTTAACAATACAATTAAACGCTTTAAATGAAATTGGCTGTGAAGTTATCTATAAAGAAAAAGTAAGCGGTAGAAAGAAAGATGATCGTACTGAATTTAATAAGCTTTTAGATAAAGTTGTAGCAGGTGATACTGTGGTAGTTACTAAGCTAGATAGGTTTGCCAGAAGTACAAGAGAAGCTCTAAATACAATTGATGAATTAGAGAAACGTGGAGTTTCTTTTATTGTTCTTAATATGGGTGGAAAAGTTGTAGACACAAATGATCACTTGGGGAAATTTATGATTACAATATTAGCAGGAGTTGCTGAATTAGAAGCTGATATGATCCGTGAGAGACAGCGAGAAGGTATTGAAGAAGCTAAGAAGCGTGGAGTCTATAAAGGTAGACCAAACACTTATACAGAGAAGCACAAAGGCTTACAACATGCTCTGGAGTTGTACAATGATAGAGATAACAATAAGAAGACTGTGAAAGAGATTGAGCAGATTACAGGGATTAGCAGAGCTACAATATATAGAGCAGTTAGAAATCAGCAAGCAAATTAAATAAGCAGCATAATCAGAATCATTCCAGAAAGTGGAGTGGTTCTTTTTTGTTGTGCAATTCTATCTGTCCAATAAAAACTATATGAAATCAAATGGAGGAAATAATAATGACAAGAGTACATGAACATATCATCTACAAAGCTGAGAACAAAACTACAGGAGAGATTTACATTGGAGCTACTAAGTCAACATTGAACAATAGAAAGTATTCACATGAGTATAAAGCTTTTAATAATCCTACTAGCAAGCTGCATCTATCTATTGCAGAACATGGGAAAGAAAACTTTGAATGGTCTGTTATAGATTCAGCAGACAATAAAGAAGATGCTCTACTACTTGAAAAAGATTACATCAATCATTATCTTTCTTACTACACAGGATTGAATGGAAACAAATATGGTAATCAAGGATTGTCCGGCAGAAAGCATTCAGATGAAACTAAGCAGCTGATGAGAGATAAGAAGTTAGGCGTTCCTAAATCAGATCAGCATAAGCTCATGATGAGTCTATCAGCTATGGGTAAGCATCAAGGAGACTTGTCCGGTATGTCTAAGCTTACTGAGAAGGAAGTCAGAGAGATTAGAAGATTGCTGAAGGAAACTAAGCTAACACTACAAGACATTGCAAACTTCTTTGATGTAACTCATTCAACAATCTCAAATATCAAACATAATAAAACGTGGAAACATTTAGCTTAATCTATTTCAAACTTACAACTTCAGCTAATCATATGAGGTTCTAAGTTTACATATGCTTTTCATATCACATCTAATAGGAGGAATGAAGCTAATGTTTATCTACTCAATTACTAATCAGCAGAATCAAATGAAATATATTGGCATCAGTCTCTATCCATTGGATGTGAGAAAGCAGTATCATGCCACTCATCAGGATCAACTGAGAGCATTGTTACAGTCAACAGCTAACTCTACCATTCATAGTAGTGATAGCTTCTCTAAGCTTGCTCAGGCTTTCATAGAGTACGACATGAATCAGTTTACATGGGAACGATTAGAGAGCTGTGAGAGTATCAGAGAGCTTTGCAAACGTCAGAAATATTACATTACACTTTACGATTCATTTCATAATGGTTACAACAATATCCCAGGAGTTAAAGATATATCTGTATTTGAAATTGATGATACTCCAATTGTTTATGCTGAGAATGATGGACACTTTACCATAGCTAAAGTTAGAGGAACAGCTAATGTTAATTCTAAACTTTCATTTGAAGATGTTCAGCAAATTAAGAAGCTGCTATCTGAAAGAGTATTGTCACAATCTAAAATAGCTAAGAAGTTTAACGTTTCTAAAACTACCATAAACAAAATCAATCAAGGAATCTCTTACATTGAAGATGAGTATACTTCTGATTCAACTAGTCGGCCTCAAGCAATAGCAAAAGGTAAAGCAACAGGATTTACTCCAGAACAAATTGAGAATATCAATAAGCATATCCTTGCTGGGCAGCATACAAAGAAAGAGTTACAGGAGATCCTAAACTTGTCTGAATATAATTTTAAGGCTTTCATTAAGAAGCTTAGAGATGCTGGTCACACTATCAAATTTAAGAAGCCGAATCCATCTTTAACGGATAAGCAAGCTAGAGAAATCAAGCTACTAATCCAAGCTGGATCAATGACACAGATTGCAATTGCAAATCAATATGATGTTTCAAAGACTGTCATTCGAGCAATTCGCAAAGGGGAAACTTATCAGCATATAGTCATATGAAATAATAATCTGAAAATAATTTCCATTTGAGCTTGCATTCTTTTCTAATCGTGCTAATATGTATTTAAGACATATAACTTTTAACATTCTTATATGTTTTATAAATGTATAAGTTTTATAGTTGATTCAAAAGAATACAAACTAAAAAAGTGGATAGGGGAAATGATTATTATGACAGCAGCAACTACAGCAACTAAAGAGGTTTCAACTCACGGAACAATGAACATTCAATTTGCAGTAAATGGCATGACAGCAGAAGAATTTGCTTTAAAATTCAGTGATACACTTACTGAGCAAATGAATATTGCTATGAAGAGTCTAACTGGTGAATCAATCGAGCTTGAGATTTTCGGACATGATATTGACCAGCTAGAAACATTCGTGGGCGAAGAGTTTTAATAATACTAATTTAGGGGGAATGGAAAATGTTTAAAAAGATGACAGCAAGCTTTAATGCAGATATGGACGCAGCAAGCAAGAAGGTAGCGGATAAGGCTCATGAGAAGTATAAGGAGCGGGTAGAGGCTTTGCTGTTACCTGGCGAGCAGTTAATTGGCATCTACGGCTTAGCATTTGAGTTTTGTTTTGTCACAAGCGAGCGACTAGTTTTTAATGATAATACGGCAGTAGCTAAGAAGAGAATCACATCAGTTTTCTTGAAGCATATTCAGGAGATTTCAATGGATAGTGGAATGCTGTTAGGGGATGTTGAAATTTCTACATCTAGAAATAGCTATAGCATCAATCTTGTAGATAAAGGCGTTTGCAAACTCTTCTATAATGATCTGCTTCTAGCTATGCGAAACGTTCAATAAATTACACACAATATAATAGGAAGAAACTCAAGTCACTTCATTAATTTGAAGTGGCTTTTTTGCGTTCAAAAAATTAATCGAAAAGGAAGTTATTACACATGGCAAAAGTTAAATTAAATTTAGATCGTTCATTTTTCAATGATAAATACATTCCCTACTTAGTATCAGATGCCCGTTACAATGTTTTCTTAGGTTCAGCCGGTAGCGGTAAAAGTCACTTTGTAGCTCATAAACTTATAATTGATTTACTAAAGGATAAGAAAAAGCTTTTAGTTGTTCGGCAAACTTTCTCCTCAATCAAAGATTCTGTATTCACTGAGATTACTGAAGCTTTAAAAGGTATGCAGATACTAGATTTAATCAAAGTATCTAAGACGACTCATAAGATGGAGTTTCCTAATGGTTCTCAAATTGTATTTAAAGGAGCGGATGAGGAATCAAAGTTGCTTTCTATCAGTGGATTTGATTTATGTTGGATTGAGGAATCTTCAGAGCTAAGCAAAGAAATCTTTAATCAGCTTGAATTAAGACTAAGAGGAAAAGGGCATAAGAAGCAATTTTATCTCACATTTAATCCTGTCAGCAATTTATCATGGCTTAAAGAGGAGTTTTTTGACAATCCTAAGCCTGATACAGTGGTATGTCATTCAACTTATAAAGATAATCGCTTCTTAGATCAAGCCTATATTGATAACTTGCTAGATATGAAGGAAAGAAATCCAGAAAAATATAGAGTTTATGGTTTAGGCCTGTGGGGACATAGTGGAAAACGTGTATTTGATAACTTCAAAATTGAGGAATTCAACTATAAATATCTGCTTAAAGATAATCCTAACTTGCAATCAGCTATAGGGATGGACTTTGGGTATGTAGCCGATCCATCTACTTTAGTTGCTTCTCTGGTTGATGTGCAGATGAGAAAAATTTATATTTTTGATGAATTATATGAAAAAGGCTTGTTAAATAATGAACTGGCTGCAAGGATTCATGAAAAAGGCTACAGCAAAGAAATCATTATTGCTGATAGTGCTGAGCAGAAGAGTATAGCGGAGATTAAAGGCTATGGAATCAATAGAATCAAGCCAGCTAAAAAGGGTGCTGGATCAATCATGAATGGTATTGGATTCATTCAGCAGTTTGATATTATTGTCCATCCTTCTTGTATTCATGTAATTGATGAGTTGGAAAACTATAGTTTTAAGAAGGATAAGGCTACAGGACAATATTTAAATCAGCCTGTAGACAACTATAATCATTTGATTGATGCTCTCAGATATAGCCTAGAGCGTTTTAACAGCAAGAATAAGATTAAGTTTATGAGTAAGTCGGTATTTGGGATTTGAATACTAAGTAACTTCATGAAATTCTTTTAGAAAATATTACCTTTAATGGTATGATTGAAAGAAAATGTGGAGCTGGGTAGATGGATCAAGGGAAAAACATTTTATACTCTATAGCACTTGGATTGTTTATTTTGTCCAATGTTGAAATGGATTTACCTTTAGTAGTAACAATAGGAATTTCTGTATTTGTTACATTAATCACAGCAGGTGATATAAGTATGTTAATAAGCGTTAAAAGCATAGCTTTCAAAGCTAGAATATTTGAAGCAAATGGGAAAGAAATGAAGATTCCATTTAAATTATGTGATATAGCATCGAATATCTTTTATTTTCTGTCTTTCTTTCTGACATATTTTTCAATACCATTAGCAATTATATATTCCACTTATATTATGAATGACAATAGGTCAGCTGATGAATTGGAACAACTTCAGCAGTTTTTCACTTTATATTCCCTAGGATTAGTAATAATTATTATAGCAATAGGAAAAAAATAATCTTCATGACACTTCAGCAAATCGCTGAGGTGTTTTTTTATGGTCAAAAATCAATCACTGAGGAGTGAAACAATGGAAAAATACAAGATTCAAAATGCTGAAGAGTTAAATGGTGAGCTTATTTTGCAGCTTATCAATCGTTATAAATTAAAGGAAGTCACACGTTTGAAGCGGTTGAAAAACTACTACACTGGTAAGCATGAAACTATTTCTAATCGCACGATGAAAGATCCGACTAAACCTAACAATAAAATCATTAACCCTTATGCTACTTACATTGTAGATACAATTAGCGGTTACTTCTTAGGCATGCCAGTTAATTATGCTTCAAGTGAAGAGGAGCAGATGAAAAAGATTCAATACATTTTTGATTCTAATGATGAGCAATCTTTAAATTCTCGAATTGGTAAAGACGTTTCAATTTTTGGAGTAGGTTATGAGCTTCATTACACTGATGAAGATTCAGAAACTAAAATGGCTTATCTTGATCCTCAAGAAACGTTTATGATTTATGACAACTCCATTCAATCTAAGCCATTAGCAGCTATACGATTCTATGAAGTTGAGAATTATAAAACTCAGCATTCCGTTATGTATGCAGAAGTATATGATAAAGATTTCATCTATTCTTACATTCAAGAAAAGGATGAATTTAGATTAGCAGATGAGCCAGAGCGACACTACTATAAAGAAGTGCCAGTAATTCAGTATTTGAATAATGATGAGACAATCGGAGACTTTGAAAATGTATTGAAGCTTATTGATGCTTATGATTTATCTACTTCAGATCAGATGAATTCTTTAGAGTATTTTGCTGATGCTTATTTAGTTCTGTCTGGAATTGATGCAGAAAGCGAAGATTTAGAAGCTATGAAGGAAAATAGAGTTATGTTAATGGGCGAAAAGGGAACAGCAGATTTCTTGATGAAAGGCGATATTGCTGGAGTTAAAGAATATACAGAACGTTTGAAACAAGACATTCATACCTTTAGTTTTGTTCCGAATATCGGAGATGAATCTTTTGGTACAAGCTCAGGTGAGGCTCTTAAGTTTAAATTGTTCGGTCTAGAATCAGCTGTATCAGTAAAAGAAAGATTCTTTAAGAAGGGATTAGAAAAACGGCTTAAGCTAATTACTCAATTCCTCAATACTAAAGGCGGCTCATATGAATCAAACTCAATTACAATGAGCTTTACTAGAAATATGCCTTCTAACAATGAAACAATTGCCAACATTATTGAGAAACTTAAAGGGACTCTATCAGATAAAACTTTGATTAGCTTGCTTCCTTTTATCGAAGATGCAGCTTATGAAATTGAGCTAAGAGAGCAAGAAAAAGAAGGCTCATTATATGAAGGCTTAGGCAAGTAAATATTATAAATCTGAGATAGCCAATTTTGGTTGTCTCTTTTTTATTTGGAAGAGGTGAACGGTTATAGCCAGCGAACAATATGCAGGATTAAACAATCAAGATTATTGGGTTGAGAGAAGCAAAGAAACTCAAGATGAAGCATTTAAGAAGTTAAAAGTGTCTGAAAAGCTTATGCAGAAAGAATATTTAAAAGCATTTGATGAGATTCAGGAAACATTATCTGCTTTCTATACTAAATATGCTACTGAACATAATGTGACATATGCAGAAGCGCAGAAGCAATTAAACGCATTTGATTTTGCTAGTTACGGCTCAAGAATGGAAACATTGAAACAACGGGCAGTGGCTACTAACAATCCGTTTGTTATTGCTGAAATGCAACGGCTGTATCAATCTGCTTCAGTAAATAGATATAATGCTTTACTTTCTGAAATAGATGCAAAGCTATTGCTGTTGGGATACTCTCAGCAGCTAACAATGGAGGATGTACTGAGTGAAACATTTGAGACTGCTTTATATACAACTGCTTATACTATGGCAATCGGGACAGGTGTTGGGGTATCGTTTGCTAAAATTGCTCATTCAGCGGTTGAGTTAGCTATTAAATACCCGTGGAGCGGAGCAATGTTTAGCGACTTAATTTGGGATAACAAATCTAAGCTTGTAAAAGAGATGAGAACAACTATTACAAATGGACTCATTAAAGGCTCAAGCGTTCAGAGGATGAGCAGACAGCTCAGCAACAACATGGATAGCAGCTATAAGGATGCTCTGAGACTTATCAGAACAGAGACAGCACACGTAGTCACAGAGGCTACAGCTCAAGGATATGAAAAACTTAATCTTAGCTCATTTATATTCTTAGGCACATTAGATAGTAAGACTTCTAAAACTTGTCAGTCATTAGATGGCAAGATTTTTAAATTGAAAGATAAGCAAGTAGGCGTTAATTGTCCTCCTATGCACCCTAATTGTAGATCAGCTATTTCTCCATATTTTCCTGAAATTGAATTAAACGAGCGTAGAGCTAGAGACGTACAGGGGAATTCTTTCATTGTTCCTAATATGAATTATGAAGAATGGGCTTCCAAATACTTGAAATAATAGAAAACTGCAACTTAATCACACTTATACTATAGGGCTTCATATAGCTACATCAAGAGACACTTTAAAAGGTGTCTCTATTTTTTTGCATCAACTACTAAAAAAATTGGACTGGTCGGGGCATTGCAACGCACAGGACAAAAGGAGAGTTAAGCATGGATGAATTGAACAAACAGCAAGAAGAGGTAACTGAAATTAAGCAGGAAGATGAACAAACTCAGCAAAAGCAGGAAGAAGAAGCGAAAACTTTTTCTCAAGAAGAAGTAGAAAAATTGATTCAAGCCGAGACAGATAGGAAAGTTTCTAAGGCATTGGAAACCGCAAAATCTAAATGGCAAGAAGATTTTAAAACTCAACTTGAATCAGAAAAGTCTGAAGCTGAAAAACTTGCAAAAATGACTGAGGGTGAACGTTTCCAAGCTGAATTAAATCGACAAAAAGAAGAGTTTGAGAATGAACGAAAATCATTCTTAAAAGAAAAGCTTGAGAATCAAACGATTAAAGAGCTATCTAATCAGAATTTGCCAATTGAATTCGCTAATTTTGTGAATGGTGAAACAGCTGAAGAGGTTCATCAAAATATTACAACTTTTAAAGCTGAATGGGATAAGGCTTTCAGTATAGCTCTTGAAAAGGCTGTTAATGAGCGTGTACAGGGTAAAACTCCACAAGGCAGCAACAAACAATCAAGCCTACTTAATGTAACTAAAGAGGAATTTCGGAACATGAATTACTCACAAAAATTAAACGTTAAAGAAAGCGATCCTGAACTTTATGCCCAATTAAAAGGCTAATAATTTTCAGGGTACAAAACAAAACTCAAATTAGAATGGAGAAATAAATATTATGGCACAAACGAAAAAAGCAAACTTAGTAAATGTAGAGGTTTTTGCTGATGCAGTTACTTCAAAGATTCCTGGGAGTCTTAAACTATATCCACTAGCATTTGTACAAAACTTTGAAAACGAACAAGCAGGTTCTATTTCTGTTCCTCAATATGAATATATTGGTGATGCGGATGTAGTGGCTGAAGGTGTCGCAATTGATCCTACTTTGCTAACTGCTAACTCAGTACCATTGGAAATTGAAAAAGTTGCTAAGGCTGTTGAAATTACAGATGAATCAGCTAAAGGCGGTTTTGGTGATCCAATCGGAGAAGCAGAAGATCAACTAACTGCATCAATCACAGCTGGAATTGAAAACAAAATGTTTGCAGCACTTGCTACAGCTACTTTGTCTTATACAGGCGCAGCAATCAACGGTGATTCTGTACTTGAAGCCGTATCTCTTTTTGGAGAGAATCAAGATGGAGCTAAAACACTTGTAATTAACCCTGCAAGCCTGGCAACTGTTCGTAAAGATGCAAACTATGCAGATGGCAAACTATTCGATCTTGATGTAGTTGTAGCTTCAAAAGTTCCAGCTAATACTGCTTATGTAGTTAAGCCGGGTGCTGTTGGTCTTTACTTGTCTAAAGATGTAGACGTAGAAGATGATCGCAATATTTTGACTAAATCAACTGTTCTTTCAGCTGATGCTCATTTTGCTACTCATTTGCGTGATGCTTCTAAAGTTGTAAAAATCACTGCTACTGTAGCATAAACATATTTAACTGAATAGTATTCAGAACAAAACGGGCGGTTCATTCCTATGAATGGCTGCCCATTTTTTTTGATGTAAAAATGAAAGAAGGTGGCAAATTTGTTGCTTCATATCACGCTTCAAAAACTCAGAAAAGAGAAAGAAGCCAAACAAAAAGAAGAACAAAAACAGCAGGTTACTGAATCGGTTGCCACTGATGAAAAACCTGTTGAAAAGAAGACTCTAAGAACAAATACACGTAGAAAATCAAAGGTTTAAGGAGGCGTTTAAATGTTAGATAAAATTAAACGCATTTTAGGCTTATCTCTTGTAGATGAAACTTCAAGCGATGATTTTCTATTAGAGCAATTTATTGATATGTATGCAAATGCCTTAATCTTAGAAATCAATGAAACGGCTGTTCCTCCATCATTAGAATTTATTCTAGTAGAGGCTGTTGTTTCACGATGGAACAGAAGAGGCTCAGAAGGCTTGAAATCTGAATCAGTGGATATTGTTTCCCATACATTTAATGATGATCATTTCTCTTCAAACAGACAATTTATTGAAGCTTACAAAGCTAATATGAAACTTATGAATCAAACAAATCGGATTAGATTCTTATGATGTTTGATAAAGATTTTGTTTTTATTGAAGATGAAAAAGTATCAGATGGAATGGGTGGATATGATTTAACAGAGGTTAATGGAACAGCTTTTAAAGCCCATTCAACTCCTGTTAAGTCTGAAACGATTCTAAAAGAGCAGGGTTTTCTTACATCTAAGGGAATCAGATTGATTACTAAAGACAAAATTAATCCTGATGAATCTCTTAAGCTTAAGAATGTAGCAACTAATCAATCGTATAGAGTCATTGAATCATTGGGATTCGATTCTAGCCCATACATTATTTTTCTTTTGGAGGTGATCTAATTTGACTACTGAAATAGAGGGATTGGATCGCTTTCTAAGAACTATACAAAGCATCTCAGACAGCCTAGAGAGTAGTGTGAAGCAAGTTGTTTCACAAACTGCCCTCCAGTTAGAATCTGATGCTAAAAGGCTTGTTCCTGTTGATACAGGACATCTGAGGCGTTCTATTACTACTTCTGTTGAAGCTGGTGGAATGAGTGCAATGGTTTCTACTAATGTTGAATATGCCTTAGCTGTTGAGTTTGGCACATCTAGACAAGCAGCAAAGCCATATATGACTCCTGCCCATACAAGAAGCAAAGCAAAGTATATAGATGATATGGAAGCCGCACTAAGGAGGTTGAGAATTTAATGGCTAATTTAATTCCTACTGTTGAGCTACAGAAAGCTGTATATCAGAAACTTTCAGCTCATTACACTACTTATGATCTTAGACCTTCAAACGCTCAATTTCCTTATATTCTTATCGGTGAAGATGTCACTGTAGATAATTTGACTAAGGGCGACAAGAGGACTACTCACAATTTAACAATTCATACTTTTAGTCAATCAACTAAAAGCCTTGAATCAAAAACTATGAACCATTTAGTTAAAGAGTCGCTATTAAACGACTTAGAGCTAAATGGTTTTTATGTTGATTTAAATAAACTCTCAATGATGATGACGACTAAAGAAGAAGAAACTGATGGAGCAATTCATCACGGAATCATTCAGTTCGACATCACAATCAGAGAAAAATAAAAAACAAATTAGAAATATGGAGGATTAATTATTTATGACACAAATTAAAGGTTTAGATATCGGTATTTATGCAATGAAAGAACAGTTTCCAGGAGAGCCTGAAGTATATACATTAGTAGGCGGGGGCAGAGGGGCGTCGATTTCAATGTCAGCTGAAAGTATGGACATTACTTCTAAAGATACAGAGGGCTGGATGGATAGCATCAGCGGCTTTAAATCTTGGGAATCTTCTACAGATGGAATTGTAGTGATTGATGATGCAGGTTTTGAAGATTTGGAATCAGCATTCTTTGAAGGACGTAAAGTAAAAGTAGCGTTCAAGAAACCTTCTGGATGGGGCTATACAGGCTTTGCCCTAGTCAACTCATTAGAGCTTGAAGCAGGACATGAAGATGTGGTAACTTATTCAATCTCCTTAACTGGTGCTGGCGTATTGGCTAAGACAGCAAACACAGAAATTTAATTTTAATAATGCAGCTAGACAGTAGCAATATTGTTTAGCTGTTTCATTTTATTTTAAAACAATAACAAAAATACTTATATAAAGAGGATGTTTACTTAATGAAAATTGTACAAATCAAAATGGATAAAGAACGTAATTTAAAATTCGGTATGAATACAGTGGTACAACTTGAAAAAGATTTAGGAATGCCAATTGCTGAAATGCAAGATGGAATGAGCATGGAAAATCTATTGAAAATTACTTTCTATGGTTTGAAATGGGAAGACAAAAAATTGACTCTTGAGGACGTTGGAGATTCAATGGATGCAGCAATTGAACATTATGAAACGTTTGAGGCTGTTATTAAACTTGTAATGGAAGCATTTACAGCAACATTCGGTAAGAAGTCCACTCCCAGTAAAAAGTAATGGGTTAATTAATGAAGATAAGCTATTTCAGTGGATTGTTGGAAAGCTGAAGTTATCAATATTAGATTATGAGCATTTCATGGAGCATTATTCTTTCAATGATTTGTATTTGCTTCTGGATCAGCATAGCGAGGAACAGCAAGAACATACAGAGATGATGGAAATATCTGTTATGTATGGCTATGCTTCAGCAAAATCAAAAAGTGGAAAACTTATTAAGATATTTGAGAAGTCTAAAGAAGTCGGCGAATTAAATGAGCGACAAGTAAAAGCAGCAAAACAAAGTAAAGAACATTTCAAAAATACTTTCTCAAATACTTTATAAAAGGGTAGAGCTATCGCAGCTTTACCCTTTTTTTGTATTTAAAAAGAGAGGTGAGCAAATATAAATGAGTATGCAAGATTTATCAGTAAGAATTAGCGCAGATATTACAGAGTTTAGAAATGCTATGGATCAAATTTCTGATTCAGTTAGAGAAGCAGGGGATACTGTTAGAGACTCTATGGGTGGGGCTGAAAGCTCTACATCTGGAGGAGTCGGACGCATTAAATCAGCATTAGGTGGAGTAGCTGGAATTATTGCCGGTGCATTTGCGATAGATAAAATTAAGGATTTTGGTATTAGCTTAGTAGAATCAGCAGCAGATAGTCAAGCCATGACAGCACAATTTGAACAGGTTTTCGGAGGCTTGCAAGGCGAGGCAACTAAAGCTATTGATGGCATGGGGCAAGAATTCGGCATGGTTTCTAGTCGGATTAAGCCAGCATTTACTCAAATGACTTCACTATTTAAAGGGTTAGGCTTAAACAGTGAGGATGCTATGGACGGTGCAAGCCGAGCCATGACAGCCTCAGCCGATGCAGCAGCCTTTTATGATGTTTCTATGGAAGATGCTTCAAGTGCCTTAACTTCATTTATGAAAGGTAACTGGGAAGCTGGAGAATCTATAGGATTGTTTGCAAATGAGGCCCAAATGGCTTCTTATGCTTCTGATACATTAGGACAAGATTATGAAAACCTAGATGAAGCAGGGAAACAGCTTGTTAGACTATCCTTTGCGGAATCTATGCAAGAATCAGCTGGAGCAATGGGACAAGCAAGCCGAGAGTCTGGAAGTTATCAGAATCAGTTAGGTAACTTAAAGCAGATTTGGACAGATTTAAAAGGACAATTAGGACAGCCTATTTTAGCAGTAGCAATTGCTGGAATTAAAGGTTTAGCTGAATGGATTGGGAAAATTGATCCTCAAGCTGTATTAGGTGGATTTAAAGCGTTTGGCTCATATGTCGGATCAGTCTTTTCTCCAATTATTGCCGCTGTAAAGGATAATTTTACCGAGCTATTCGGTAGCTTATCATTTGATGCAGGTTCAATGAGTACAGGATTTGAAAAAATTAAAACGGCAGTTTCTGGATTTGGTGAATTGATTAAGAGTACAACAGAAGGCTTAGGCTGGTTCATTGATAAATTTGATTTTCTAATTTTAGGAATTGCGGCTGGCGTTCTTACATTCAAAGCAATTACAGCAGCAAAAGCGGCATGGGTAACTATTACAACAACATGGACAGCAGTTACAAAAGCAGCGGCAGCCGTACAAGCTGCATTTAACTTAGTTTTAGCGGCTAATCCAATTGCTCTAGTAGTTATTGCAGTAGCAGCATTAGTTGCTGTAGGTATTCTGCTTTATAAAAACTGGGATACAGTAGTAGCCTTTTTGAGTGCAGCATGGGAAACTATCAAATCAGTAGCTTCAGCAGTATGGACTGGATTAAAGATTTTCTTCGCTGCAACATGGGAAAGTATTAAAATTGCCGCAATGACAATCTTTGGAGCTTTGAGAGATGGTTTTGCTGCTATCTGGAATGCCATTAAAGCGGCAGCTTCAGCAGTATGGAATGGATTAAAAGCGTTCTTTAGTGCTGTATGGAATGGAATTGTAGCAATAGCTTCAGCGGTATTTAATGGATTGAAAGCCTATTTTACATTTGTTTTTAATGTGTATAAAACTATCATTATGACAGTGTGGAATGGCATTAAATCGTTTTTATCTGCTTTGTGGAATGGTATTAAATCAACAGCTTCAACTGTTTTTAATGCTATCAAATCTTCTATTAGCACTATTTTCAATGCCATTAAATCAACTACTACGAGTGTCTGGAATGCCATAAAGAACTACATTGTAACTACATTCAATGCTATCAAATCGACAGCTTCAAGTGTATGGAATGCTATCAAGTCTTCTATCACAAGTATAATTAATGCCATTAAATCAACTGTTAGCTCAGTATTCAATAGTATTAAATCTACAGTCAGCTCAATTTGGAATGGTATTAAATCAGCTGTTACCAATACAGTAGAATCAATGAAATCCAGCATCACTTCAAAGTTTAATGCCATCAAGAGTTCAGCTAGTTCAATATTCAATAGTATTAAATCAGCAATGACTCAGCCAGTGAATGCTGCTAAGGATGCTATTAAATCAGCAATTGATAAGATTAAAGGTTTCTTCAGTGGATTAAAATTGAAATTTCCTAAAATCTCAATGCCTAAAATGCCTAAGTTTAGCCTTACAGGCAAATTTAGCTTAATGCCTCCTTCTGTTCCAAAGGTTGGGATTAGCTGGAATGCTAAAGGTGGCGTATTTAATAAGCCTACAGTATTCAATACAGCTAATGCAGGTTTACAAGGAGTAGGAGAGGCAGGTAGTGAGGCAATCATCCCATTAACTGCTAAAGTTTTAGGCAACATTGGTAAAGGCATAGCATCAACTATGCAGAAAAAAACCCAGGCTAACGCAAATACTACTCAGATTGAAAATCTTGTTCATATTGAAAACTTCAATGGAACACAAAAAGAAGTGGAAAATTTGGCATCTACTTTGATTAATAGCTTAGGCAAGAGAGGGGTCATGGTAACACGATGATTCTTTCAAGTGGCTTTTACTATAATCAAGAGTACAGCGGCAATAAAGGAGTTATCAAGATTAGAACTGAAGGCGGTTTTTTGACGGATAGCTTTTTAGCTACTGTAAATAATCAGGTAGTGAAGAATAAAAATAGCAATAAATCATTTCTAGAAGAATCAGATGAAGAGCTTATAGTTTTTCCTATGGCTCTTTATTTTGATGAAAATATTGATGAAACAAGTCTCAGAGGAGTTAGGCGGTGGCTGAATCAGAAAGATTTCAAAGAATTAGTGTTTGAAGATGATCCAAATAAGGTTTACTATGCTAAGCCTAATGGACAAATCACTTTAAATCACAATACAATCTCAAGTGGTTATGTTGAATTCGAATTTCTCACAAATTCTGCATATTCATTTTCAAGAATGATTGAAATTGAGGGTGAAAGTGTCTCTGATACAAATTTTCATGGCTTGTCAATTTATAATGAAGGTGATAAAACTACATTTCCTAAAATGAAAATTATCATGAATCCTAATATTCCTACTAACATTGAGATATTCAATGATACAACAGGACAGCACTTCCTATTAGAAAACAATTTAGTAAATGAAACGGTCATTGTATGGAATGAATATGAGGAAATTGAGACATCTTCAAATTTAAGACATAGATATGACGATCATAACGATGAATTTATTAAGTTTGTTGAAGGAACAAATGATTTAAGAATCAAAGGTAAGTTTGTTTATACAATTGAATACAGTAATATCTATCTTTAAATAAATGGATTAAGGGCTACACACCATTCCCTTAATCTAAGCTGAATGAATCCAATTCATATAATAAAATTTCAAACGAGTTCCTCCTTAAACTCGGGGGAAGGTGAAAACCTTCCTTTTACATATCATAGGGCTGTTTTGTGGCTAATCCTCTTGCCGTGAAACAGCCCTTTTTTTGTCTACTTTTAACTATGCAAAACTATTAGCATACAGTTAAACATATTTGAAGTTTACTTTATATATGCCTTCAACTATACTTAGATTACATATAACTAGTAGTATAAAAGGAGTGTTTAATTTGGCAAAAGAAAAAGAAGTGGATGAACTTAAAGAAATGCTCTCGAAACCTAAAGTAAATATTGAAGATTCTCATGCTAGAACTACTTTTCTATTAGATAGAGAATTAGCTGATAGATTGAACAAATTAGCAGATGGAAAAAGAGGATTTAAAAGTCTTTTCTTCAATAGAGCTGTAAAGAATCTATTAGATGAATTAGAAGATAAGTAGGAAGGGGAGCAATCATAAATGGTTGCTTCTTTTTTGCTATATTAGATGCAAAGCGTTTTAAGTGGTAAATAAGGAGGAAAGCACTTGAAGAAAAAAGCAGTTTTGTATACGAGAATTTCAACAAATAAAGTGGAGCAGCAGCAGAGTCTAGTCAATCAAGAAGAAAGATATACAGAGTATTGTGAAAATATGGGATATGAATTAGCTGAAATCTATGCTGATGAGGGACTAACAGGAACAAATGTTAGGCGAGTAAAATTCAAAGAGATGCTTTTAGATGCGGGGTTAACTTATACGAGAAATGATTTAGGCTATGATTTTTTTACTCCTGCTAAAAATACAAAGCCTAAATTTGATGTAATAATTTGTAAGGATGTTAGCCGCTTCATGCGTGGCTCAGTACAAGGTCAGATGGTTGTTAAACTCCTAAAAGATAAAGGGGTAGATATCATCTTTGAAAATTCTGGAATGTCTACGTTTGATGAAGGATATGAATTTAACTTAGGTATTCTTTTTCAAATTGCTCAAAATGAATCAGCAAATATGAGCAAGCGGATTAAATTTGCAAAGCAGCACAATGCCCGTAAAGGGAAATACAGTCCAGCAAGAATTCCTTATGGATATACTAGAAATGAAAATAATGAAATTGTAATTCATGAGGAACAAGCGGAAATAGTAAAACACATCTTTGAGCGTTATAAAGAAGCTGGTGGCTCTCTCATCTCTCAAGAATTAAATGAAAAAGGCGTGTTAAGTCAGACAGGTAAACGCTGGACTGATGATAAAGTAACCCGTGTTATACATAACCGTATATATACAGGGACAGCTACAGTAGGGAAAAGCTATAAGAAGAATGTAACGGATACACAGAGAAGCAAAAATAGTATAGATCAGTATATTGAAATTCCAAATGCTGTAAAGTCAATTGTAACTATTGAGCAGTATGAAGAAGCCAATTTAACTAGAGAAAAGCGAATGAACAAGAATAAAAAAATTGGTAGAAAGCCAGCTAGAAACGATATATATAACGAAAAGCTGTTTTGCTCAAGTTGTGGTAGTCGCTTTGTCAGGCATACAGGCAATGGCGGCAAAATAAATTATATGTGCCAGAACAGACGAAAGCGGTTGGGTTGTGGAGTTAGAGGAATATCAATCCAGAATCTTAACAGAAGTTTAGCAGAGGTAGAATTAAAATATTTATCTAATGCTATGGGAGATTCATTCTATTATAAAGAACTGCTCAATCTTTTAGCTAAGCAGAAGCTTCAACTGGCTCAAACTAAACTTGAAATACAGAAGAAAATAGACTCATTAGAGGAAGAAATAGATAAAATATCAGATCAATTTGCTTTCCTTAATGAAACAGACAAAATGAAAGCAAGACTAGTAAAGAAGGTTGACGATAGAGAAAATCAAATTACTGAACTTAATCAGCAATTTGAAAAACTTAATATAGAATCCATAGAATACATTTTAGGCAAGTTGGAAGATAAAAAAAGTATGATTGAACTTCTTTCAGTTTCAAAGTCTTTAATAGTGGAAGATAAATTAAAGTTACTTAATAGAATTGAAATTGGCGACTATGATTTAAGCTTTCAATTTGCAATTCCTTCATTTGAGGAAGAAGTAGATTTATATAATAAGCTTTTTCCAATGAATCCAATTAATTTAACCATCCCTTTTAGACCGTTTACAGAAGGCTTCAGGAGAGATCATAAAGCTGCCAGAGAATACTGGGAAACAGCAAATGAAGAATTAAAGTAGGACTTCCATTATAAAAGGAAAATCCTCTTTTTTATTTAATACTTGCAATTGCCTCTTTATTTACAAATGGTCCAGGGACAGGTGGAATCCTACCGCATGGATTTGAAAGTGGTTCCGAACTTGACGGATTTAGTGACGGAAGGTTATTTGAAAACAGGGGAGACAGACTGCCCGAATGGCGATGTGGTGAATATTTCGGTTAATGGAGTGGTGACATCCGCAAAATCACCGTAAACGAACTGGGTTTCACCCTGCTCGAGATGTTGCTGGTGCTCACTATTCTGATGGCGGTGGCCGCGATATCGATTCCAGGGTATCAGAACCTGATGGTCAAAAAAGAAGAACAGCGTTTTTTTGAGGTCCTGCAGCAGGATGTTTATTTCGCGCAGAGCGAAAGTTATTCCTTGCAAAAAACCGCAAAACTCGTATTCAGGGAAACCGCAGGAACCTATGAGCTATTCACAAACCTGCGATATGGAGGTTTATCCAGAAAGCTTCCGGATTCGGTGAAGCTTCAAAAGACCAGCAACCTCAATGAAATCTACTTTAATTCAAACGGTTCAGTCGTCCAATCCGGAACATTGCGTTTTCTGACAAGCGGCGGAGAAAAGGTGATGGTCGTCCATCTCGGAAAAGGGAGAGTGGTGTTTTCTGAATGATAAAGGAATTTCCTGGGCAGAAACCATGGTCAGCCTGTTCATGGTATTCATCATTTTTGGCAGTTTGCTTCCCGCTATGCTCAGTATCCAGCAAAGCCTGCAAGTGAAAAAAGAACGCGTCAGCGCTGTTGAAACCCTCCACGAAGCGGCGAGGGAGATCCGCTCTACTGGTGCATCGAATGGACAGCGGAAAGTTAACGGCATTGTTTACAGCTGGGAGATGGCTGGTGAGCTTTGTGTCGATTATGCAGATTACAAAGGGCAGCAGGAGCAGCTATGCGTCGAATAAACAGGCTGGATGAAAACGGCTTTTCATTTGTAGCCTCGATTTTCGATCTGCTGGTGCTGCTGACGATGCTGCCGCTGATTGTCCTATTCTACAGTTTTGCTGTCAGTTTTACAGAAGACCTGGATCCGCACCGGGTTGAGTGGCAATTGTTCGCCATTGATTTGCAGAGTTATATGAACAGCAGCGATTCGCTCGAAATCATCAATAGCGGCAGTGGCATCCGTGTTGTCCAGATGGGGGAGGAATTTGACATTGAACTGTACACCGATATGATCCGCAAACAAAAAGCCAGAAAAGGGCATGAGGTCATGCTGACCCGTGTGCGGCTGTGCCAATTTTCATTGACCGGCAATACGCTTAAAGTCCGCACCGAATTCACCACAGGCAGTCTGGAAGAGGCAGAGTATGTTTTTTCGCAGCCTGAATAACGAGAAAGGTGCCGTCTATCCCATTGCCATCGTCTTTTTCATGTCGGCCCTGATGCTGTTATCCCACACCCTTTTGCTCTATTCCATCCAATATAAAACATATGATGGTTTGGAAAATATGCATAGACATGCTACGATACAACTACTGATGGAAATTGAGAAAAATAAAATACCTGAGTAGAGGTAAGTATCGGGTGGTAGGATGAACAGAATATATTTGATTGGATTCATGGGCTGTGGGAAAAGTGCGGTCGGCAGAAGGTTAAGCTTCCTGCTGAAACTACCCTTCTATGATATGGACAAGGAGATTGTCCGGCAGACCGGAAAAACGATTCCGGAAATTTTTGAGCAGCACGGCGAAGAATATTTTCGGAAACTGGAAACACAATTTTTGCAAAATTTTAAAAATGATCATTGCATCATCTCCACTGGCGGCGGCGTCACCATGCGGAAAGAAAATCAGAAAATCATGAGAAATACGGGGTTGGTGCTATTTTTGGATGCGCCATTCCGTGAAATCTGGCGGCGGATTCACCGGGATCCGAATCGTCCGATTGTCCGCCAATCCACTCGTGAAGAAATCGAAGCGCTGCATAAAGCGCGCTATCGGGATTACAAACAAACGGCACATATTACCATCCGAACTGAATATCGGACATTGCGGCAGATTACACAATATGCTGCTTTCCAAGTGAAACGTCTAAAAGGCGAATGATTTGATTTTAATTAATCATTTCGTTCGTCTTTTGTCCTTTTTAAGAAAAAAGATTGCGCTTCCCCTGGATCAATGTTAGGATATATTCAAAGTTACACTATTCTGTGTAACGGTTTGGACCAATCAATCTTGATTTGGGCGGATGAATGTATGGGGAGAGAACGCAAATGCGTCGCCGAAGGAGCAAATAACAGAAGTTATGAATCTCTCAGGCAAAAAGACTCGTACAGGACGCATCTCTGGAGAATGCTGCATGTCAGCTACCAAAGAGGAAAGCCATTATGGTAAACTTTCAGGTTCCAGGACAGAGATTTCCCTTCACGGGGAAATCTCTGTCCTTTTTTCGTGCCCAGGCTCACATTAACCTGGCAGAAAGGGTCTTGAAAAATGAGGAGGAAAATCATTGGCACAGTTAAAGCGTACACCTCTGTTTGAAACGTATTCGAAATATGGTGGCAAAACAATTGATTTTGGTGGTTGGGAACTGCCTGTGCAATTTTCGAGCATCAAAGAAGAACATGAAGCGGTCAGAACAAAAGCCGGACTTTTTGATGTATCCCATATGGGCGAAATCTTCGTCACAGGAGCAGACAGTTTAGACTATCTCCAGCATCTTGTAACAAATGATGTGTCCAAAATTCAGGATGGCCAAGCGCAGTATACAGCGATGTGCTATGAAGACGGCGGCACGGTGGATGATTTGCTGGTGTATAAATTAGCGGACCAGCATTATCTGTTGGTCGTTAATGCTTCCAATATCGAAAAGGATTTTGAATGGATGGAACAGGCTAAAACAGGCGATGTGGTATTGGACAATGCGTCTGAACGCTATGGTCTTTTGGCGCTGCAGGGGCCTTTGGCTGAAACGGTGCTTCAGCGCCTGACGGATGAAGACCTGTCTTTGATCAAGCCTTTCCGTTTTAAACAGGACGTTGAAGTAGCGGGACAACAGGTCATTTTGTCGCGGACCGGCTATACGGGAGAAAATGGCTTTGAAATTTACGCATCACCTGAAGCACTGTCCGTTCTTTGGGATGCGATCCTGTCTGAAGGAAAGCCGGAAGGTGTCTTGCCGGTAGGTCTTGGCGCCCGTGATACCTTGCGCTTTGAAGCTTGCCTTGCTCTATACGGCCAGGAATTGTCGAAAGACATCACGCCGCTTGAAGCCGGCATCAACTTTGTAGTGAAACTCAAAAAAGACCAGGATTTCATCGGCAAACAAGCATTGGCAGAACAAAAAGAAGCAGGCGTCCCGCGTAAATTGGTGGGCATTGAAATGATCGATAAAGGCATTCCGCGCCATGGTTATGCGGTTTACGCAGGAGACCAAAAAATCGGAGAAGTGACTACAGGCACCCAGTCGCCGACATTAAAGAAAAACATCGGACTGGCTTTGGTTTCAAGTGAATGGGCTGAAGTGGGAATCGAACTGGAAGTTGAAATTCGCAACAAACGATTAAAAGCGAAAACAGTGGAAACACCATTTTATAAACGATCCAACTAATCTAACTTGAAAAGGGGACAGCACTCGATGAAACATCGCTATTTACCAATGACGTCTCAAGACGAAAAAGAAATGCTGGAAACAATCGGCATCGGATCCATTGATGAATTGTTTTCGGATATTCCGGAAAAAATTCGTTTTAAAGGCGAATACAACATCAAAGCAGCCAAATCAGAGTCTTCATTGACAAAGGAATTGGCGCAGCTTGCAGCCCAAAATGCTGATACCAATCGCTACGCTTCATTTCTTGGAGCTGGCGTCTATGACCATTACAAACCGATCATCGTGGATCATGTGATTTCGCGTTCTGAATTCTATACAGCTTATACGCCTTACCAGCCCGAAATCTCCCAAGGTGAATTGCAGGCAATCTTCGAATTCCAAACAATGATCAGCGAATTGACCGGTATGGATATTGCCAACTCTTCCATGTATGACGGCGGAACGGCACTTGCTGAAGCTGGAATGCTCGCTGCAGGCCACACAAAACGCAAAAAAATTCTGGTGTCACGTGCAGTCCATCCGGAATCACGGGCTGTTGTCCGCAGCTATGCGCTTGGCCAGTCGATCGAGGTTGTCGAAATTCCGTTGAAGGATGGCCACACCGACCTGGATGCATTAAAAGAGATGATCGATGAAAACGTCGCAACCGTGATGATCCAATACCCGAACTTCTTCGGACAGGTTGAAAACCTGAAGGAAATCGAACCGATTGTCCATGAAGCCGGCGCGTTATTTTCTGTTTCTTCCAATCCGTTGGCGCTTGGGGCGCTGACTTCTCCGGGTCAGCTCGGAGCAGACATTACAGTAGGCGATGCACAGCCTTTCGGTATTCCGGAAGCATACGGCGGGCCTCATTGTGGTTATTTCGCCGTCACAAAAAAATTGATGCGTAAAGTACCGGGCCGTTTAGTCGGTGAAACGACGGATGAAGAAGGCCGCCGTGGATTTGTGTTGACCTTGCAGGCGCGTGAACAGCATATCCGCCGCGACAAAGCAACGTCCAATATCTGTTCGAACCAGGCCTTGAATGCATTGGCTGCATCGGTTGCCATGACGGCACTCGGAAAAGTCGGCACACAGGAAATCGCCAAACAGAATATTATCAAAACGCATTATATGAAACAGCAATTGAAAGGAGCGGGCCTTGAAATTGCATTTGAAGGCGCGCATTTCAATGAAATCGTTGTAAAAACGAAAGAACCTGTCAAACAGTTGAACGACCGCCTGTTTGAAAACGACATGATCGGCGGCTATGATCTTGGATTGAGCTATGAAGAGTTTAAAGGCCATATGCTGGTTGCCGTCACTGAACAACGGACAAAAGAAGAAATTGATGCATTCGTGCAGGAAATAGCTGCTAAAGTGCAGGAAGTGGGGGCTACTCATGCATAAGGACAACCAAGCGTTAATTTTTGAATTGACCAAAGAAGGACGTGTCGGCTACAGCCTGCCGACGCTTGACGTACCGGAAGTCGACTTGAGCGAGCTCTTGCCGGCTGAATTGATCCGCACGGAGGCAGCTGAACTGCCTGAAGTATCGGAACTTGATATTATGCGCCATTACACAGCTTTATCCAACCGTAACCACGGGGTGGATTCCGGTTTCTATCCACTGGGCTCATGCACCATGAAATACAATCCGAAAATCAACGAAACCGTTGCGCGTTTCCCTGGATTCGCAAACATCCATCCGTTGCAGGATGAAAAAACCGTTCAAGGGGCTCTAGCTTTGATGTTTGATTTGCAGGAGCATCTGAAAGAAATCACCGGCATGGACGAAGTCACGCTGCAGCCAGCGGCGGGTGCACACGGTGAATGGACCGGATTGATGATGATCCGTGCCTACCACGAGGCACGAGGCGACTTGAAGCGAACGAAAGTTATCGTTCCCGATTCGGCGCATGGCACCAACCCGGCGTCAGCGACCGTTGCCGGATTCGAAACTGTAACTGTTAAATCGAGCGACCAGGGACTTGTGGATCTTGAGGACCTGAAGCGCGTTGTCGGAGACGATACGGCGGCGTTGATGCTGACAAATCCGAATACGCTTGGTCTTTTTGAAGAGCAGATTATGGAAATGGCAGCGATCATCCATGGCGTCGGCGGCAAGTTGTATTATGACGGCGCCAATCTCAACGCAGTTATGTCAAAAGCACGTCCGGGAGATATGGGCTTTGACGTGGTTCACTTGAACCTGCACAAGACTTTCACTGGACCTCACGGCGGCGGCGGACCTGGATCTGGCCCAGTCGGCGTGAAAAATGACTTGCTTCCCTATTTGCCGAAACCGGTATTGGTGAAAAAAGACGATGCCTATACGTTCGACTATGACCGTCCGGATTCAATCGGCCGTGTCAAACCTTTCTATGGCAACTTCGGAATCAATGTTCGGGCCTACACGTATATCCGCTCTATGGGGCCGGATGGCCTGAAGGCAGTGACGGAATATGCGGTATTGAATGCCAACTACATGATGCGCAGACTGCAGCCTCATTTCGATTTGCCGTACGACCGCCATTGCAAGCATGAATTCGTATTGAGCGGCCGCCGCCAGAAGAAACTGGGTGTCCGTACATTGGATATGGCAAAACGCCTGCTTGACTTCGGCTACCATCCGCCAACGATCTACTTCCCGTTGAATGTGGAAGAGGGCATGATGATCGAACCGACGGAAACGGAATCCAAAGAAACTTTGGATGCGTTCATCGATGCGATGATCCAAATCGCGAAAGAAGTGGAAGAAAATCCTGAAATCGTCCAAAATGCACCGCATACTACGGTAATCAACCGTTTGGATGAAACAAAAGCGGCACGCCACCCTGTGCTTCGCTACTACAAAGCTGAATAGAATCTCAAAAAAGGCGTGGGGGCTGTTCAGCCTCCACGCCTTTTTTTATGGCCACCAGTAAAAATGAGGGACAATTCCAGGGTTTTTCGGTCAATTTTTTCTGTGCGCTTTTTTATTTCTGCAGTCCTCACTGAATTTCAATTGGAGTAAGAGAAGAAAGGGGGAAAAAACCCTTCCACTGCTGGAAGGGTTTTGGGATTTAGGCTTTGGATTTAATCTTTCCAGTCCATTGCTTGAACCCGCCTTGCAGCTGGAACAAGTGATTGTATCCTTTTTTCTTCAGGAAGATTGCAACGCGGCCACTGCGTGCTCCATTCTGGTCATATAAATAGACCGGCTTGTCCGAACGGATTTCCTTGTAGCGCTGGCGCAATTGTGATTGCGGAATATTGCGTGCCCCCAGAATATGGCCAGCCGCAAAATCTTTCGGCTCGCGCACGTCGATCAATTGGGCTTTTCGGTAGCCTTCGATAAATTGTTCCTGTGTCAGGTTAGTGACAGCTTTTTTGATGCGGAAATAAGAAATTACCGCGTAAATGATGATTGCCAAAACGATGGCGATCGTGATGTACAGAAATTCCAATGTTCTTGCCCCTTTCTCATCTTCCTTTATTATAAGAGAAGAGATGACGGATATTCAATGCCAATGTTACACTAATTATCGGAAATAGGAGGCGATCTTGTGAAATATCCAAAATGGGTTTTTATAAATTCAGGTGCAAGCAGTCCTTCGTTCAATATGGCGCTTGACGAAGCCCTGCTGACATGGCATAGTGAAGGGCTGATTCCACCGGTCATCCGTTTTTACAGCTGGGAACCAGCTGCGCTGTCGATCGGTTATTTTCAAAAAGTTGAAAAGGAAATTGACATGGAAGCCGTCAACCGGCTTGGCCTTGGATTTGTCCGCCGTCCGACAGGAGGCAGAGGTGTTCTCCATGAGCATGAGCTTACATATAGCATCATCGTCAGTGAAAATTATCCGGACATGCCGGAAACAGTTACAGAAGCTTATCGTGTATTAAGCGAAGGTTTATTGGAAGGCTTTAAAAATCTCGGGCTGGACGCTTATTTCTCTGTGCCGGATACAGATGAAAAGCGCGCTGATTTGAAAAAACCGAAATCGGCTGTTTGTTTTGATGCGCCGAGCTGGTATGAGATGGTCGTTGAAGGGAAAAAAGTGGCAGGCAGTGCACAAACGCGCCAAAAAGGTGTCATTTTACAGCATGGGGCCATTTTGATCGATTTGGATGCCGAGAAGTTGCTGTCGGTTTTCAAATTTTCAAGCGAACAAGCCAAAGAGCGGATGCGCGTCAAAATCCCTGAAAAAGCGGTATCGATCAATTCCCTGCGCAAGGAGCCAGCCGATGTGGAAGAATGCATCCATGCCTTTAGAGCTGGATTCGAACAGGCACTGGCAATCGAGTTGGAGCCCTATACATTGTCGGAACAACAGTTCGCAGATGTCAAGGCTTTGGAGGAAAAAAAATACGCGAATATTGAGTGGAATTTCCGCGTGTGAGAGTCTTTTGGCTCATTTTAAGGATTTCCAAAGCTGGAAACGCTGGTAAATATAGCTTTCCACTGCCTGCGGAATTTGCAGCAGAAAATTGTTATTGAAAACGAGTTTCAATATGTAGTATGCTGGGAATTGAAGTAATACTATATATAGTATCCAACTCCATATAATACAAAGGAGGAATTGTCAAATGGTTTCCGCCACACAATCCCAATACTCATTAAATTCAAAAGCATTAAACGAAGATATCAAGACGTTCCCGCAAGTGCATGCAATTACTCCGGATATGAAAATAACGCATAAAGGTGTATCACGCCTCGTGATGATCGACCGTTATTCTTTTAAGGATACTGAGAAAAAGACACTCAAAGCTGGCGATTTTGTTGTATTGACTGTCAAAGAAGATCCGAAATTCCCGGCCCGCGGCCTTGGCTATATCGTATCTATTGATGAGCAGTCCAATAAAGCACAGGTTTGGATCGAGGAAAACTACAGAAGTGCAATCGATAATCCGAAAGAACAGGAAGCGGGGATTGTTAATCGCCCGATCGAAGTGATTGAGAAGCCGCTGGAAGTGTTTTACGAGCAGATTGCCAAGCGCAATGCAACCGGTCTTGCTTCGGTGGAGAAAACTCCTGAAAAACGCCAGGAATGGTTTGAGAAATTCTACCAGCAATTGGTTGGATTGAAATTCATTCCAGCTGGCCGTGTGCTTTACGGAGCAGGTGCAGATACCGATGTGACGTATTTCAACTGTTACGTCATGCCGTTTGTAGCCGATTCTCGCGAAGGCATCTCCGATCACCGCAAACAAGTGATGGAAATCATGAGCCGTGGTGGCGGTGTCGGCACCAATGGATCGACGCTTCGTCCACGCAATACACTGGCGCGCGGAGTTAACGGCAAATCCTCCGGCTCTGTATCGTGGTTGGATGATATCGCCAAACTGACGCATCTTGTTGAACAGGGCGGATCACGCCGTGGGGCGCAGATGATCATGCTTGCAGACTGGCATCCGGATATCGCAGAATTCATTATTTCAAAAATGCAGAATCCACGTATTTTGCGCTATTTGATTGAAAATACAAAAGATGAGACCATCAAAAAATTGGCTCACGATAAACTGAAATTCAAGCCTTTGACAGAGCAGGAAGATGCGATGTATCAAGGGATCCTAAATTACCGGACGATCCCGGGAATGGGTGGATTCAATGAAAAAATCATGCGGGATGCTGAAACGAAATTGCGTGATGGCGGAACTTATACGGTCCATAATGAAGAATTTTTGACAGGTGCCAATATTTCAGTCACATTGACAAGTGACTTCATGACAGCCGTTGAAAACGATGCAGATTTCGATCTGCGCTTCCCGGCAGTGGAATCTTATTCTAAAGAAGAAATGGCCATCTACAATGAACAGTGGCAGGAAGTCGGCGATGTCCGTGAATGGGAACGCATGGGGCATGGTGTCCGCGTCTACCGCACGATGAAAGCGCGTGAGCTATGGAACCTGATCAATATCTGCGCGACCTACTCAGCAGAGCCAGGCATTTTCTTCATTGATAATGCCAATGAAAAAACAAACGCTGCGGCATACGGACAGAAAGTTGTTGCGACAAACCCTTGCGGCGAACAGCCTTTGGCACCGTATTCTGTCTGCAACCTGGCTGCGGTCAACTTGGCCCAGTTCGCAGATCCAAAAACGAAAAAAGTCGATTTTGAAGCTTTGAAGGAAACCGTGCGTGTCGGCGTCCGGATGCAGGACAATGTCATTGACGCCACTCCATATTTCCTGGAGGAAAATCAGGTGCAGGCACTTGGCGAACGCCGTGTCGGCCTTGGCGTCATGGGACTTGCCGATCTGTTGATCTATTGTGACAAGGAATATGGCTCTCCGGAAGGCAATGACCTTGTTGATGAAATCTTCAAGACAATCGCAACGGCAGCTTATGAGGTATCGACTGAATTGGCAGCAGAACGCGGCAGTTTCCCGTTCCTTATCGGCAAAACCGATGATGAAACGGCAGCACTCCGCAAAGCTTTCACCCAAACCGGATTTATGAAGGATATGCCGGAACATGTACGTGAAGCGATACTGGAAAAAGGTATCCGCAATTCACATCTATTGACGGTTGCACCGACAGGATCTACCGGAACCATGGTTGGTGTTTCAACTGGACTTGAACCCTATTATTCATTTACCTACTACCGCAGCGGCCGTCTTGGGAAATTCATCGAGGTGAAAGCTGACATCGTCAGCGAATACTTGAAGAACAATCCGGAAGCGGATGAAGAAAACCTGCCGAAGGCATTTGTTACGTCGATGCAACTGGCTCCTGAAGCACATGCGGATGTCCAGTGCATCATCCAACGTTGGATCGATTCATCCATCTCGAAAACTGTAAACGCACCACGCGGCTACACAGTCGAACAGGTGGAAGGTGTCTATGAACGTCTGTACAAAGGCGGAGCAAAAGGCGGTACGGTTTATGTCGACGGCAGCCGGGACTCACAGGTCCTGACATTGAAAGCTGAAGACAATACCTTTGAAGAAGAGGAACGTCCGGAAGAAGCGAGCAAGCGTCCGATCGTCCTAGTCGACACGATTCAGGATATCCGTTCTACCAATGTCAGCATCGGTTCAGAAGTGGGCGATACATGCCCAGTCTGCCGTCAGGGGACAGTGGAAGAAATGGGCGGCTGCAATACCTGCACCAACTGCAACGCTCAATTGAAATGCGGATTATAAGATGAACAGCGCGATGGCCAAATGGCCATCGCGCTTTTTTTATGCGTGTATATAACGGAGCCCTCTTAAGGATATGGGTTAAGTTAGGGTTGCGGCCGGAAGTCGTGCTTTTAGCTTACGTTCCTTTAGCCGGGCGCTTCCGCATTTCGGTGTCCAGCTGCAGCAGCCAACTCTTTGGGTCATAAGCCAACCCAGCTGCGTGGCAAAGAGCGCCACACTGCTGGTCTGTCTTATGCCCGGCAGAGCTACACGGCCGTTTCCGCATTTCAGTGTCCAGCTGCAGCAGCCAGTCCCTCGAGTCGCTTCAGGCTCACCGACAATGGCAAAGGGCGCCATTACCGGTGAGCCTTCCAGCGCTTGTCGGGGCTAAACGGCTGCTTCCGCCTTTCTTAAACAGTTGCTCGATTGTTCCGATATGTTAAAATAATGAAGAATGTGTCAGGGGAAGGAGAAGGTTGAATGCGTGTGCTGGTCTTGAACGGCCCTAATTTAAACCGTCTGGGCAAGCGGGAGAAAGAAGCTTACGGAACATTTACGCTGGAAGAATTGGAACAGGATCTGGTGGAATTTTCCTACCATCACGATATCGAATTGATTTGCCGGCAGTCCAATCATGAAGGGGAATTGATCGACTGGATCCACGGGGCTGGTGATGATGCGCTGTCTGGCATCGTTTTGAATGCCGGAGCCTATACGCATACGAGCATCGCTATACGCGACGCAATTGCCGCTATCGAGGTCCCTGTAATCGAAGTACATATATCAAATGTCCACAAGCGGGAAGAATTCCGCCACCATTCGTATATTTCTCCAGTCACCATCGGGCAGATTGTCGGATTTGGGCAGGACGTTTACAAATTGGCGCTGCAGGCGTTGATTTTAAGACAAGAGAGAGGATGAACACATTGAAACTTCAAAAATTACGCACTGAAATGAAACAACGGGATATCGAGGCGCTGCTTGTCACCAGCCCCTTTAATCTGCGCTACATAACTGAATTCACCGGAACAGCCGGACTGGCAATTGTCACACAGGAAAAGGCGGTTTTCATCACGGATTTCCGGTATACAGAACAAGCCAGTGTCCAGGTCAAAGAGTTTGAAGTGGTCCAGGCGAAGAAAAATCTGATGGACGAAGCGGTGCAGACGGTTCACTCTTTAGGCATCCAAACACTCACTTTTGAACAGGATTATATGACCTATGCAACGGCAGTCCAGTATAAAGAGAAAGTAGAAGTGGAAATGGAGCCCGTCAGCAATCTGATAGAAAAGATTCGCATGGTCAAAACGCCGGAAGAAGTGGTTATCCTCAAAGCAGCCGCCAAAATTGCGGATGATGCCTTTGAACATATTTGCGGATACATTCGTCCGGGGCTAACGGAGCTGGAAGTATCCAATGAATTGGAATTCTTTATGAGAAAAGAGGGGGCAACTTCATCGAGTTTCGATATCATTGTGGCTTCGGGACTGCGTTCGGCACTGCCGCATGGCGTCGCGACGGATAAAGTCATTGAAAAAGGCGATATGATCACGCTGGATTTTGGAGCACTTTATAATGGTTATATTTCGGACATCACCCGCACGGTCGCGGTCGGCGAACCTTCTGGGCAGATGAAGGAAATCTATGATATTGTATTAAAGGCGCAAGAATTAGGCGTGGAGAAAATTGGTCCGGGCATGAGTGGCATTGAAGCGGATGCGATTGCGCGTGATTACATCAAGTCAAGGGGCTATGGTGAAGCATTCGGCCATTCAACAGGGCATGGCATCGGTTTGGAAGTTCACGAAAGCCCAGGCCTGTCATCTAGAACGGAAACGGTTCTGGAGCCGGGTATGGCCGTAACGGTGGAACCGGGAATTTATCTGCCAGGAGTTGGCGGAGTCCGCATTGAAGATGATATACTGATAACTGAGTCAGGAAATGAACGGTTGACTAACTCCACAAAAGAGCTTCGCATTTTATAACAAACGGAGGAACTAATATGATTTCAGTAAACGATTTTAAAACAGGCGTCACAATTGAAGTGGACGGCGGAATTTGGCGTGTTATGGAATTCCAGCACGTAAAACCAGGAAAAGGCGCTGCATTCGTGCGATCGAAACTTCGCAACCTGCGTACAGGAAGCGTCACTGAAAAAACGTTCCGTGCGGGCGAAAAAGTTGCAAAAGCACAAATCGACAACAACAAAATGCAGTATTTGTATGCCAATGGCGATATGCACGCTTTTATGGATACCGAGACTTACGACCAGATCGAATTGCCTGAAAAGAACATTGAACAAGAATTAAAGTTTCTTCAGGAAAACATGGAAGTCCAAGTGATCCAGTTCCAAGGAGAAGTGCTTGGCGTCGAATTGCCGAACACAGTTGTCCTTGAAGTGGTTCAAACAGATCCAGGCATTAAAGGCGATACAGCAAGCGGCGGATCAAAACCGGCGATCTTGTCAACTGGATTGTCTGTCCAAGTGCCATTCTTCATCAATGAAGGCGATCACTTGATCATCAACACAACAGATTCTTCATACGTATCACGAGCTCAATAATAAGCGGAAGGCCTCTAGAAATAGAGGCCTTTTTTTAAAAAATCAGATTTAGTGTTTCAAAATAGACTGAAAAAGTCTAAAATGGAATAGAAATCAGTTAAATACATATTAGGGGAGTAGGATGTATATGAAAATTCAAGAAATCCGTGAAATTATCAAATTGGTAGATGGATCATCTATCGAGGAATTCTCTTACGAATTTGAAGGCGTTAAAGTCAAAATGAAAAAGAGCGGCTCAGGCACAGTACAGCCAAGCGCCAGCTCATCCATCCAGGCACCCCAAGCATCGAAAGCTGCAGAAGCGCCAAGTGCTCCAGCACCTATAAAAGAGCCGAAAGCTGAAGAGTTGGTATCAGAAGAAGCACCGGAAATTCCAGTTGACAACGATTCCGAATACCACAAAATCCTTTCTCCAATGGTTGGTACATTCTACGAATCACCATCGCCGGACGAAGCTGCTTATGTACAAGTTGGAACAAAAGTTACAGCTGATCAAGTCGTCTGCATCGTCGAAGCAATGAAATTATTCAATGAAATCGAAGCGGAAGTGGATGGGGAAATTGCAGAAATTCTTGTAAAAGATGGTCAACTTGTTGAATATGGCCAACCTTTATTCCTCGTGAAAGCAAACTGAGGAAAGGGGAGATGGCAATGAAGACGATGAAAAAAGTATTGATTGCGAACCGTGGAGAAATTGCGGTCCGGATCATCCGTGCCTGTAAAGAAATGGATATCAAGACGGTCGCAGTTTACTCAGAAGCCGATAAAGAAGCGCTGCATGTTGAACTTGCAGATGAAGCGTATTGTATCGGTCCGAAATTATCGAAAGACAGCTATCTGAACTTTTCCAATATCATGTCGGTTGCCAAACTGACGAATTGTGACGGCATTCATCCGGGATACGGGTTTTTAGCTGAAAACGCAAGCTTTGCGGAATTATGTGAAGCTTGCGATATCATGTTTATCGGCCCGACAGCGGATGCAATTTCACGGATGGGCACAAAAGACGTGGCGCGTGAAACGATGCGTAAAGCGGGCGTGCCTGTCGTACCAGGTTCTACCGGTATTGTGGCCAGTGAAGAAGATGGATTGCGCATTGCGGATGAACTTGGATTCCCAGTCATCATCAAAGCAACCGCTGGCGGCGGCGGGAAAGGGATCCGCGTGGCACGTACGCGCGAAGATTTCATCACCGGCCTGAAAATGACACAAAAAGAAGCAGCAGCAGCATTCGGCAATCCGGGTGTCTACATCGAGAAATTCATTGAGGATTTCCGCCATATTGAAATCCAGGTGCTTGCGGATTCCCATGGCAATGCCATTCATTTAGGCGAGCGTGATTGCTCCATCCAGCGCCGCATGCAAAAATTGGTTGAAGAAGCGCCATCACCAGCCCTGTCACCTGAATTGCGTGCGGAAATGGGCGACGCGGCAGTAAAAGCGGCTTTGGCTGTCAACTATCGCGGAGCCGGAACGGTGGAATTCATTTTTGACGCCGTCAACCAGAAATTCTATTTCATGGAAATGAACACACGCATCCAGGTAGAGCATCCGGTAACGGAAATGATTACAGGGATTGACTTGATCCAGCAGCAATTGCGGGTGGCTTCCGGTGAAACGCTGGCCTATAAGCAAGAAGATGTCGTCTTTAAAGGCTGGTCAATCGAATGCCGCATCAACGCGGAAAATCCGGCAAAGAACTTTATGCCATCGGCTGGGAAAATCGACATGTACCTGCCGCCGGGCGGCATGGGCGTGAGAATTGACTCGGCCATGTACTCGGGATATACCATTCCGCCGTATTATGATTCCATGGTGGCCAAACTGATCACGTTCGCCGATACGCGCGAAGAAGCAGTAGCGAAAATGAAGCGTGCTTTGGATGAATTCGTCATCGAAGGTGTGTTTACGACGATTCCGTTCCATTTGAAATTAATGGACCACGAAGTATTCAAATCAGGAGATTTCAACACGAAATTCCTTGAAAAATACGATGTGCTGGGATCTTAAGGAGGAACTTTTCAAATGGCAGAAAAAACAGCACCTTATCTACGCATGAAATCACATGGAGCACAGGACTTGGGCAATATCGAAGTGGCTCCGGAAGTTCTGGAAATCATCGCAAGCATTGCTGCGACAGATATTGAAGGAGTTGCCAGTATGCGCGGCAATTTCGCGTCCGGCGTTGTCGAACGTTTAGGAAAGAAAGTCCACGGCAAAGGCATCAAAACCGATTTGTCTGAAGAAGGGCTGGCGATTGATGTTTATTGCGTCATCAATTACGGCGTATCGATCCCGAAGACGGCTTTAAAGATTCAAGAACAGGTTCGGCAGACGCTGGAAAATATGACTTCTCTTCAAACACAGGAAGTGAACGTCCATATTACCGGCGTCAATTTCGAGCCCCAGGCAGCAGAATAAGCAGCGAGGCTGTCCCAAAGTCCTAACAATGGCTTCGGGACAGCCTTCTCTTTGTTTTTGCCGGCTAAACCCAAAATATCCCTGCAGCAGACCTGGACTTCGGGGAGGCCGTTGAACTATTGACCGAACATTTCAAACATGGAAGTTCAGCTGGAATACCTGTATAATGAGGGGTAATTAGCTGTGAAAAGGAGATCCGAGACAATATGAAACGACACGAAGCACGTGAAAAAGCGCTTCAGACCTTATTTCAATTAGAGGGCACTGAACTGACCATCGATGAGGCTATGGACCATGTGATGGCTGGAGAAAATGATAATTTCTATAGTTTGCTGGTGCAGGGCACCCACGCCAATATGGCGGAAATCGATGAAAAGCTTATTGGCCATTTGGAAAACTGGTCATTGGAACGTTTGCCAAAGATTGAACGGACGATTCTTCGCATGGCCATCTTTGAACTGGGCTATATGGAAGATGCCCCATCACGCGTCATCATGAACGAAGCGATCGAACTGAGCAAAACCTTTGGGGATGATAAATCCAGCCGGTTTGTCAATGGGGTCCTGTCGAAGTTTACTGACGAAACAGCAAATTAATTGGGGGAGTTTACATGACTGCAACATTGATTGATGGAAAAGCGGTAAGCCAGAAAATTAAAATCCAGGTAAAAGAGCGCGTAGAAAAGTTAGCGCAGCAGGGGATCGTTCCGGGGCTTGCCGTTGTGCTGGTCGGGGAAAACTCCGCCTCCCTTACATATGTTAAAAACAAGAAAAAGACTTGTGAAGCACTCGGAATGCGTTCTGATCTTCACCAGTTTCCAGACACCTTGACCGAGCAGGAATTGCTTGAGAAAATAGAGCAACTAAATCAGGATCCGCAAATCCACGGAATTCTTGTCCAGTTGCCGCTGCCAAAACAAATCGATGAATTTAACGTCATTTCGGCAATCAGCCCTGAAAAAGACGTGGATGGATTCCATCCGATTTCAGTCGGCAATATGATGATCGGCAAAGATGCCTTCCTGCCATGCACGCCATATGGCATTATGGAGCTGTTGTCCCATTATGGCATCGATCCCGCGGGCAAACATGCGGTTGTGATCGGCCGCAGCAATATCGTCGGCAAACCGATTGGCCAGCTGCTGCTCCAGAAGGATGCAACCGTGACCTACTGCCATTCCAAAACCAAGGATTTGGCGCATTTCACAACACAGGCCGATATTCTGATTGCCGCTATCGGCAGAGCTAAGTTCATCGATCATACGTTCATCAAACCGGGTGCTGTCATCATCGATGTCGGGATGAACCGGGACGAGAACGGTAAGCTCTGTGGGGATGTCGATTTCGACGATGTTCAGGAAACTGCTAGCTTTGTGACGCCGGTTCCAGGCGGCGTCGGACCGATGACCATAGCGATGCTGATGGGAAATACATTGGAATCCGCTGAAAAAGGGTTACGAAAGACAAAATAGTCATAAGCATGTAAAATAAAGAGCAATAGGGCTGTTTTTCGAAAGAAAGACAGCTTTTTAAATTCACAGACAGGGGTTGAAAGTGTGTCAACCGACCCATATTTGAGTGTCAAAGCATTAACCAAATACATAAAAAAGAAATTTGATGCCGATCCTCATCTGCGTGATGTCTATGTCAAAGGTGAGCTGTCGAATGTCAAAATTCATACCAGCGGCCATATTTATTTCACATTAAAGGACAATGCCGCACGGCTGCCGGGCGTTATGTTTTCAGCTAGCGCCAAGTCTGTTAAATTCAAGCCGGAAAGCGGCATGACCGTGCTGATCCGCGGGGATGTCTCAGTTTATGAAGCATCCGGCCAATATCAATTGTATGCGCAGTCGATGCAGGCTGACGGCATCGGTGATTATTACCTGGCATTTGAACAGTTAAAAGAGAAATTGGCAAAAGAAGGGCTGTTCCAAGCTTCCCATAAGAAGGCTTTGCCTCGTTTTCCAAAACGGATTGCGGTGGTGACTGCCCAGACGGGTGCCGCCGTGCGCGACATCATCATCACGCTGCATCGCCGTTATCCACTGGCAGACGTGGTGCTGTATCCGACACTTGTCCAAGGGGCAGGTGCGACGCAATCCATCGTTCAGTCGATCCAGTCCGCCAATAAAGGCGAATTTGATGTATTGATCGTAGGTCGTGGCGGCGGGTCGATTGAAGATTTATGGGCATTCAATGAAGAAGCTGTGGCGCGGGTCATCTTTGATTCGCGGATTCCGGTCATTTCTGCCATCGGCCATGAAACCGATACGACCATCGCTGATTTCGTGTCGGATCTTCGGGCCGCAACACCGACCGCCGCCGCAGAGCTTGCCGTGCCGAGCCAGGCAGAACTTCTGGAGCGCCTATCAAACTACCGCAGCCAAATGTACCGGACCGTTTCAGGAACCGTCAATCAGCAAAAACAGGCGTTAGGTCGATTAACGTCATCATTTCCGCTGGCTTATCCGGAACGCCTTTACCGTCCCTTCATTGAACGTGTCGAGCGTGCCACTGAGTCGCTGCAGCGGGAATCCATGCAGCATTTAAACCGCTCAAAAGAACGCTGCCGGACGCTGGATCAGCAATTGAAATCCCGTGTGCCGCTGCAGCGGATCCGACAGTCTGAAACAGACGTGGCGGAACTTGCGAGAAGGCTTGATTACCAGATGAACGGATTGCTGAAGAACCGCTCACAGCAGCTGTCTTCAGCAATCCGTACGCTAGATGCGCTGAGTCCGCTGAAAATCATGGATCGGGGCTATTCGATTCCCTATATAGAAGGAAACGTCGTCAAAAGCGTAATGCAGGTGAAGACGGGCGACCGTCTGACGATAGCGATGCAGGATGGCACGATCCAAACGATTGTCGATGCTATAAATCCAGCAAACAAAGGAGACTGAAACGATGGCTGAAAAGAAAATCATGTTCAATGATGCAATGGAACAACTGGAGGAAATCGTCCGCCAGCTTGAGCAAGGAGATGTGCCGCTTGAACAGGCACTGACACTTTACCAGAAAGGCATGGAGCTTTCTAAAGTCTGCCATGATAAATTACAGAACGCGGAAAGCCAATTGGTGACAATGATGAAAGACGGCAAAGAAGTGCCGGCTGACATAGAAATGGACGGGAATGCCAAATGAACTTAACCGAATTCCGTGCCCATTATGAACCTCTTATCCAACAGCAAATGGCTGAACAAATCCTGTCCTTGTCGATTCCCGATTCGCTGAAGGAATCGATGCATTATTCGCTGCAGGCTGGAGGGAAACGAATCCGTCCAATTCTGCTGCTGGCAGTTCTTCATGAACTGAGCGGCCAGGAACATCCGGATGCGCTGAAAGTGGCGGCTGCGATTGAAATGATCCACACTTACTCGCTGATCCATGATGATTTGCCAAGCATGGATGATGACGATCTGCGCCGCGGCATGCCAACCAATCATAAAGTGTTTGGGGAAGCCGTCGCCATTCTTGCCGGCGATGCACTGTTAACCTACAGTTTCGGCATCGTCGCGCGTCTGCAGCATGTTTCAAGCGATGATAAAGTGCGCTTGATCGATTTGATGAGCGTTTCTTCAGGAGCTGAAGGAATGGTCGGCGGACAGGTGCTGGATATCGAAGGCGAAGAAAAGCAATTGACGCTGGAAGAACTGGAGCAGGTTCACCGCTTGAAAACTGGTGCGTTGCTGACCTACAGCATCCTGGCCGGCGGCATTTTAGCGCAGGCTTCAAATGAAGAGATTGTGGCACTCAGCCGGTTCGGTGAGCATCTGGGACTTGCTTTCCAGATCCAGGATGATATTTTGGATGTCACCGGAACTTCACAGGAACTGGGGAAAACGGCTGGAAAAGATGAATCCAGCGAAAAGAGTACTTATCCGGGTCTATTAACATTGCCGAAAGCAAAGGAAAAGCTTGAATATCATGCTTCTGAAGCTATCAAAGCACTTGAAAAACTGAGCGGCGAAAAAACATTGCTATTGCAGTTGACAAATTTGATTGTCGAAAGAAAAAGCTGATTTTAAAGGCTCTGATTTGTACATTCGCTGTGTATTGATATAATATGAACAGACAGTCTGAAGGAAAATTTTTATAAAAAGGTGCGTGATGGCAATGGATCTTCATTCGATTACTGGTCCATCTTTCTTAAAAGAGCTGACCACTAAACAGCTTGAAGTATTAAGCGAAGATATAAGACGATTTCTAATAGAGAACTTATCAAGAACGGGCGGACATATCGGTCCGAATCTTGGCGTAGTGGAACTGACAGTTGCGCTTCACAAAGTATTCGACAGTCCGTCAGACAAACTCCTCTGGGACGTGGGGCATCAGTCTTACGTACATAAAATCCTGACAGGAAGAGCCAGCCAATTTGACACTTTGCGTCAATTCAAAGGCCTGTGCGGATTTCCAAAACGCAATGAAAGCGACCACGATGTCTGGGAAACCGGCCATAGCTCGACTTCATTGTCTGCGGCAATGGGAATGGCTGCAGCCCGTGATATCAAAAAAGATACCAATCATGTCATCCCGATCATCGGTGACGGGGCATTAACGGGCGGTATGGCTTTTGAAGCACTGAACCACATTGGACACGCGCAGACGGATATGATCGTCATCCTCAATGACAACGAAATGTCCATCGCTCCAAACGTCGGTGCCATGCACAGCATGCTCGGCCGGATGCGGACTGCCGGAAAGTACAATAAAGTCAAAGACGATTTGGAATACCTATTGAAGAAAGTTCCTGCGGTCGGCGGCAGACTTGCGTCTACAGCTGAACGCGTGAAGGATTCGTTGAAATACCTGGTGGTTTCCGGAATGTTCTTCGAAGAAATGGGCTTTACTTATTTGGGGCCAATCGATGGCCACGATTTGGAAGAGTTGGAAGAAAACTTGCGTTATGCCAAGAAAACAAAAGGACCTGTCATGCTTCATGTTGTTACGAAAAAAGGCAAAGGCTTTTTGCCTGCTGAACAGGATCTGATTGGCACATGGCATGGCATCGGACCGTATAAGATGGAAACCGGTGATTTAGTGAAATCCTCTTCGAAAGCACCATCATGGAGCGGTCTTGTGGCGGAAACTGTCCGCAAACTGGCACGCACAGATGAGCGGATTGTGGCCATTACGCCTGCCATGCCGGTCGGCTCGAAATTGGAAGGGTTTGCTTCTGAATTCCCTGAGCGCATGTTTGATGTCGGGATTGCCGAACAGCATGCGACTACGATGGCTGCGGGGCTTGCCACGCAGGACATGAAGCCATTTCTCGCTATCTATTCAACATTCCTGCAAAGAGCATACGATCAGGTGGTCCACGATATTTGCCGCCAAAATCTGAATGTCTTTATCGGGATTGACCGTTCAGGCTTAGTTGGAGCCGATGGCGAAACGCATCAAGGCGTATTTGATATCGCGTTCCTGCGCCATTTGCCGAATATGGTCATCATGATGCCCAAAGATGAAAATGAAGGCCAGCATATGGTCAAAACAGCGATTGATTATAACGGCGGCCCGATTGCCTTGCGTTACCCAAGAGGCAATGGCTTAGGCGTGCCGATGGACGAAGAGCTCCAGGCATTGCCAATCGGCTCATGGGAAGTGCTGAAACAAGGAACTGATGCAGTGATCCTGACTTTCGGTACGACCATTCCAATGGCCATGAATGCCGCGGAGCAATTGCTCGAGCAAGGCATTTCTGCTGAAGTAGTAAATGCCCGCTTCATCAAACCGATGGATCAGGCGATGCTGCATACAATATTCGAGCGCAAGATTCCGGTATTGACGATCGAAGAAGCTGTTCTGCAAGGCGGATTCGGCAGTGCTGTTCTGGAATTTGCACAGGAAAATGATTACCGCGAGTCTGTTATAGATCGAATGGGGATTCCGGATCACTTTATCGAACATGGTGATGTTTCTGAATTGCTGGATGAGATTCATCTCAACAGCGATGAAGTCGTCCGTGTCGTTAAAAAATGGACACAATCCAAAAAACAGGCAGGCTCGATTATTCTATGAATAAACCCAAAAAAGAACGTGTAGATGTCCTGTTGGTCGAACGGGGCATCTGTGAAACACGTGAAAAAGCAAAACGGGCCATTATGGCCGGAATCATCTATTCAGATACTGAACGCATGAACAAGCCGGGTGAAAAAATTCTGTATGAAGCCCCGCTGCAGATGAAAGGCAATGATTTGAAATACGTCAGCCGCGGGGGCCTGAAGCTTGAAAAGGCCTTACAGGAATTTGATTTATCGGTTGACGGAAAATTGATGCTGGATATCGGTTCATCGACAGGCGGCTTTACGGATTGTGCTCTTCAAAACGGCGCGAAGCATTGCTACGCACTTGATGTCGGCTATAATCAATTGGCCTGGAAGATTCGGCAAGATGAACGTGTGACCGTGATGGAGCGGGTGAATTTCCGCCATTCCAAACCTGAGGATTTTACAGAGGGGCTTCCGGAATTTGCCACGATCGATGTTTCATTTATTTCGCTGCGCATTATTTTTCCAGTCTTGAAGCAGGTTCTGGTTCCAGGTGGTGATGTCATCGCATTGGTGAAACCCCAGTTTGAAGCCGGGAGAGAAAATGTAGGGAAAAAAGGAATCATCCGTGATCCGAAAATACACCGCGACGTATTGAATAAAGTCGGTAAATTTGCAGTCGATTCCGGTTTTCATGTAAAGAACATGTCTTTTTCACCGATTACCGGTGGAGAAGGCAATATTGAATTTTTATTCCATCTTCAATCCAGTGCTGAAGGCAGTGAAATCGCCGAAGTTTCTGAATCGGTAGTTAACGAAACGGTCAAGGCAGCGCATGAATTGTTGTAAACACATTCCAAATGGGATGTGTTTTCTTGTCTAATGTATGATATAACTGTAGAATATTAAGTATATGGAATAATTATTCACTCAAGGGGGAACACCATGAACAAGGGACAACGTCACATCAAAATACGCGATCTCATTTCAAATCGTGAAATCGAAACCCAGGACGAGCTCGTGGACCTGTTGAAATCAGCCGGTTATGAAGTGACACAAGCTACTGTATCGCGTGATATAAAAGAATTGCATTTAGTGAAAGTGCCATTGCAGGACGGCCGCTACAAATACAGTTTGCCTGCGGATCAACGCTTTAATCCGATGCAGAAACTTCATCGTGCACTGACAGATGCATTTGTCAGCATTGACGGTGCCAGCCATTTTCTGGTCATGAAGACATTGCCCGGCAATGCGCACGCCATCGGATCACTGATTGACCATTTGGACTGGGAAGAAATTCTTGGCACCATCTGTGGCGACGATACCTGCCTGATCATTTGCAGAGACACTGAACATCGTGAAATTTTAAGACAGCGTTTAATCGAAATGCTTTAAGAAGAGGTGAACGGATATGCTTCGGGAATTAGATATACGCAATTTTGCCATTATCGATGCCCTGACCGTCAGTTTTTCTGAAGGGCTGACTGTTCTGACAGGGGAAACCGGTGCCGGTAAATCCATTATTATTGATGCTGTCCATCTTTTGGCTGGTGGACGGGGAAGCCAGGAGTTTATTCGGCACGGCGCAAAAAAGGCTGAAATCGAAGGGCTGTTTTCGTTGGAAGACGAACAGCATCCGGTATTCCGCAGATTAGAGGAATTCGGCATCTCCTGGAGTGATGGCGATATTTTATTGCGCCGTGAATTGAATGACAAAGGGAAAAATGTCTGCCGCATCAATGGCAAACTGGTGACCATTTCCATTCTGCGTGAAGTCGGCGCATCACTGATTGACATCCACGGGCAGCATGAGACGCAGGAATTGATGGATGAGAAACAGCATCTCTACCTGCTTGATCAATTTGCCGGCAAAAGCCTGGCCAAGTCTAGGGAAAGCTATAACCAAACTTTCGATAGATACACGAAATTAAAACGGGAATTTTCATCCTATACCGAAAACGAACAACAGATTGCCCAGCGCATCGATTTATTGACATTCCAGCTGCAGGAGATCGAAGCAGCGGAATTGGTGTTGGGTGAAGAAGAAGAACTGGTGTTGGAGCGCAAAAAACTGCAGAATTTCAACAAGATCTATGAATCCATTTCAGCAGCGCATGAAGCGATTCAAGGTGAAAGCAAAGGCTTGGACTGGATCGGCTCAGCCATGTCCGAACTTGAGCACGCGGCGGCGGTGGATGAAACCTTCACTGGATCTTCAGAAACCCTGTCGAGTGCTTTTTATCTTATTCAAGATACAGGCACTGAAATCAAGCGGATTTTGGATGATATGGAATTCGATCCTGCCCGATTAAATGAAATTGAACAGCGCTTAGCGGCTATTCAATCCTTAAAAAGAAAATATGGCGCTTCTGTTGAAGACATTTTGCTGTATCATGAAAAGCAGACAGACGAGTTGGATAAATTGGTCAACCGCGATCAGCGCTACCAGTTAGATCAGGAAAAGTTGAAAGAATTAACCGAAGATTTGCGTATTGAAGCGGAAGAGCTCACGATCCTCCGCAAAAAAGCCGCGAAAAGCCTGGGCAAGGCGATCATGGAGCAGCTGAAGGAATTACATATGGCTAAGGCCTCGTTTGAAGTAAACTTTGCTGTATTGCCGAACGGTCGATTCGACCGGAATGGCCATGACGCGATTTCCTTCTATATTTCGACAAATCTGGGGGAACCGCTGAAACCTTTGACCAAAGTGGCTTCAGGCGGGGAATTGTCCCGTATGATGCTGGCATTGAAAACCATCTTCTCCAAGCATCAAGGCATCACTTCGATTATTTTCGATGAAGTGGATACAGGCGTCAGCGGACGGGTGGCACAGGCGATTGCAGAGAAGATTGCTGCCATTTCGGTCCACTCCCAGGTCCTATGCATCTCGCATTTGCCGCAAGTCGCGGCAATGGCCGACCAGCACCTGTTTATTGAGAAGAGGGTCGATAAACAGCGGACGACCACTTCGGTCACCGAACTGGATGGACGTGAACGCACAGAAGAAATGAGCCGGATGCTGTCAGGGGCCGAAATAACGGACCTGACACTGCAGCATGCGCAAGAACTGTTGTCGCTCGCGGCAGATCGTAAATTGTTGATGAAATAAGCCAGTAGGGCAGTCGGGGGAGTAAGGGCCGCGTTGCCGGAAGGCTGTACCGGAATCTGCCAGAGTCAGTCACCAAGGAGAGAGTCGAATGGACAAAATAAAAATCGCAATTGCAGATGATAATCGCGAATTGGTTGGACTGATGAAAGATTATTTAAATGCACAACCCAATATGGAAGTGGTGGATGTTGCCTATAACGGCAAGACCTGCATCGAAATGCTTCAGAACCAAACAGTTGATATATTATTGCTGGACATCATTATGCCTTTTCTTGATGGCATAGCCGTTCTGGATGCCATCAAGGAAAACGGTGATCTGCAGGCGATTGATGTGATCATGCTGTCTGCTTTCGGGCAGGAATCGATCATGAGCCAGGCTGCTGAATATGGTGCCTCCTACTTTATCATGAAGCCTTTTGAAGCCGATCGTCTGGCCGTGCAGATCAATCATATTATGAATGCCCGGACCGGAATGCCAGGTCATTCCGGAAACAAACTGACGAAAGAAGACCGCATCACCAATATCGTTAAAGATATCGGCATTCCTCCTCATCTGAAAGGTTATAATTATTTGAAGGAAGCGGTCTCTTTAGTATTGGAGCAACCGGAAATTCTGAATAAAGTTACGAAGGCGCTGTATCCAGGAATCGCCTCCAAGTTTGATACGACTTCGACGCGGGTCGAACGGTCGATTCGCCATGCAATTGAACAGGTATGGAATCGCCACGAAACTGTCGAGCATATCTCTAAAATCTTTGGCTACAGCGTAGCGCATTTAGAATCCAAACCGACCAATTCCGAATTTATCGCAATGGTCGCAGATAGTCTGCGGCTGAAAATGCGGAATGAATCGCATGAATAAAATCTTTTGAAAATTTCCTGCCAATGTTTACTGGCAGGAAATTTTTTTATTTTTTTGCTGCTTGCATTTGTACCGTGAGTGGACCGATTTTTTGGAATCAATTCATTTTTGGAGAAGAAAAAAGGGTTTAAGAACAACGCATTAGAGGAAAAGGTTAAGACGCCGTTTTTCTTGCCAGAAGAAAAACAAGTCACCTTTATTGATGCGAAAACCGGCAAATCCAGCAAAGTGAAAAGAGGCGGACGCAATTGCAATTGATCAGGCAAATTGATGACTATTTTTTGGGGAACGGCGAAGGGACCGTCGTCGACCGGTTGTATTTTTACGGCGTTTATTGTGTGAGTCTTCTGATTGCGTTTTTCACAATGCTGTCCCTGTAACGAAAAAAACGAATAGCCTTTAGCTTTCCAAACCAATGAAGTGTTTATTCGTTGGTTTTTTAGCCGTTTTATCGATGGGGAAAGGTAATGATTTGCATCAGGCCGAATCGATAAAAGTATAGATAGAATACCTGGTTTTTGATATAGTGATACTTAATACCCCAATGTGAGGGTTTTTCATAAGGAAAATTGACCAGAGGAGTTTGATGATGAAAAAAACAATAGTTTATCTGGCGGCTGCGTTTATAGCTCTTGCCCTTATTGTTATGGGCACACTTAAGGTTTCGGACAAACAGGAAAACTCGGGAAGTTCGAAAACTGCCGAAGTATCGGATGAAGAAGCGATAGAAAAAAGCACCAAGAAAATGGATGGCTTGGAATTTGCCCAATCGGTGCCGAACGATGCATCGGAAGCAAAGTTATTGGCCATGATGCATAAAATGACCCATCAAAAAATTGTAGCTTCTGAAAAATGGGGATTGATCCGTATGAATGAGGAGTCCATCGCTAAAGCCAAAGAGATTTTAATGGATTCTGATTTTAATTCAAAAGAAGATCTGTTGGAAATCATCGGGCGGTGGGAAAATGGCCAATTTGCCCAAGTGGACGAAGATCATAATTTCATTTGGGGACTGCAGGGCGGCAGCATCGGACGGGCTACAGGCATTTTGAGCGAACAACAGGAAAAGGAATTCATCGAAAATAACTTTGCTGCCGAATAAAATTTTGGAATCCGGTTTTTGACCGGATTTTATTGTTTCAACCTTTCAATGTAACATCTTACATAAGGTTAATTTCGAAAAAATCAAAAACGTAATAAGAAATCAAAGGGGAGCAGCAACCCGAATAACCGGAAAGGCTTTCAGTCGCTGGCGAAAAATGATAAAATAGAGGAGAAACTATCAACAAACGGACAGTAAAGCCGTAATAAGAGCCGCTTTATTGGTTCAGTGTATTTCAGAAATGGAAGAGGATGATTTTATTGTCTGAAGTCAAAGTGTATGGACACCGAGGCGCTTCAGGATATGCATTGGAAAATACGTGGAATGCTTTTTTAAAGGCGTGTGAATTTGGCGTCGGCATCGAAATGGATGTACAGATCACCAAAGACGGGGTTGTGGTCGTCTACCACGATAACAACTTGCGGCGTCTGACTGGCGTTGATGCGGGCATTGAGACACTTGCTTATGAGGAGATAAAGGAACTGCGGGTCGGCAGGAAATGGATGCGGAATTTCCAGCATCATCAAATGCCGCTGGCTTACGAAGTATTTCAATGGGCGAAAAAAAAGAAGATTCCATTGAATGTGGAGTTAAAGGATTCTTTTGCGAAAAATCCGAAAGGGCCTCAAATTCTGGCCGCCATGCTGGAAGGGATGGAAGACCTCCATTTGTCTTCTTTCAATCCGCAGCTGTTGAAGAAGATGAAGAAATTGATGCCTTCAACGGAAATGGCCTGGATCATCAAAAAGAACGCACAGATTTCCCACATTCAAGAGATGGACTGGGTGGACAGCATCCACCTTCATAAACGGCTTCTTGCCAAATCCTTATGTGACGACATCCTGAAGCTGGACAAGAAGGTTCGGTTATACGGAGTCCTTGGATCAGAGTCGCTTATAGATCGTCTGGATCCGCAAATGGTCGGAATCATCACCAATTACCCGGATCGGGTCAAAAGAAAAATTGCGTCTCCCCTTATGGGGTAGACGCAATTTTTTATTTCTGGAATCTTTTCGAAACGTTCCCTTTTTTGCGGTCGCGGTTCAGCAGGAATCCTGCAAAAAAACCGATGCCGAGAACGACAAATGCTGTGCCGAAAGTAAATTGGAGCCAAAGAGCCGGGAATGGCTCAAGCAATTTATTGAACAAGGTATCACGCATCAATTTAATGCCATACGCCGCCATGATTCCAGGGATCAGCAAGATGATAAACGCCACTAGACGACCCATATTTCCACATCCTTCTGTATCTATTGTTTCCAATTCCGTTAAAGTTGTCAAGAAAACCTTCCTGATGTAGGCTTGAAATATACGTGCAATTACTTGCAGAACAGTAAAGAGGGGTTGAAGAAAATTGCAAACGGTACTGATTGTGGGTGGCGGTGTCGGGGGCTCCGCCATTTTGAACACTCTTTTGGAAACTGATTATTTGAAAGTGCGTGGCGTTGTGGACTTGAATCCGGAGGCGTCTGCCGTATTGACGGCAAAATCCCAGGGCGTTCCGGTCGCGGAAGATTACCGGAATTTCGACAAGTCGGACATCGATATCGTCTTTAATGTGACAGGCAGCAATTCTCTCCATCAGGAGCTGCAAGGGCATTTCCTGAAAAACACCGTCATCATTCCCGGCAGCCTTGCGAATGTGTTTGTTCGTTTGCTGGAGGAGAAGGAACATTTCATCAATCGCCTCAGCAAAGAAATCCACCGGGAGAAAATCATCTTTAACTCGATAGAAGAAGGCATGATCGGCATCGACAAAACGAGCCACATTACTTTCATCAATAAAAGTGCAGCGCGAATGCTGGAAGTGGCGGCGGATGAAACGATCGGCCGGCACATTCACGAGTTTATCTCCTTGAGTGAATTGCCAAGGATCTATGAAACCGGACGCGTTGAATTGAACAAGGAACTGGAGTTGGAGAATGGTTCGACAATTGTCACTTCCCGTTTTCCGATGATCGATGAAAACGGAGAGACAATCGGAGCGTTCGCGGTATTCAAGGATATCACCGAAGTTGTCGCGTTGGCGGAAGAAATCACGGATCTGAAAGAAATTCAGACGATGCTGGAAGCCATCATCCAATCCAGCGATGATGCGATTTCTGTTGTGGATGAAAAGGGCAATGGCCTGCTCGTCAATCCGGCCTATACACGGATTACCGGGCTTCAGATGAAGGATGTCATCGGCCAGCCGGCATCTGCAGATATATCTGAAGGGGAAAGCATGCACCTTAAAGCCTTGCAGACACGGAAACCGGTGCGCGGCGTCAATTTGAAGGTCGGCCCGTCGAACCGTGAAGTCATTGTCAATGTTGCGCCGATCATTGTCGATAACAAACTGAAGGGCAGTGTCGGCGTCATCCATGATACGACCGAAATCCGATCCTTGATGAAAGAGTTGGACCGTGCCCGCAGCATTATCCGGACATTGGAATCCAAATATACCTTTGATGACATTATCGGCTTGTCGTCAGAAATGCAATTATCGCTGCAGCAGGCGAAACTGGCGGCCCAAACGCTGGTGACCGTCCTCTTGCGCGGTGAATCGGGTACCGGCAAAGAGCTTTTTGCGCATGCCATCCACAGTGCGAGTGAGCGGAAATACAATAAATTTGTGCGCGTCAATTGCGCTGCGCTGTCCGAAGAATTGTTGGAAAGCGAGCTGTTCGGCCATGAGGAAGGGGCGATTCCTGGTATCAAAACCGGAGAAAAGCGCGGCCTTTTTGAAGAAGCAAATAACGGCAGTATTTTTCTGGATGAGATCGGTGAGCTGTCATCTGCGCTGCAGAGCAAGTTGCTGCGTGTGCTGCAGGAGCATGAAACCTTGCGCATCGGCGGAACCAAACCCATCCCTGTCAATGTGCGGGTGATCGCTTCAACAAACGCCAATATGGAAAAGGCGTTGCTGGAAGGCAAGTTCCGTGAAGATCTGTATTACCGTTTGAACCGGATGCCGATCCTTATCCCGCCACTGCGCAATCGGAAGCAGGATATTCCGCGGATCGTCGAACGGCTGTTGCTGAAGTTGAACCAGGAGTATGGCCGCAGCGTTGAATCCATCTCTGACAAAGCCCTGCATTATTTGCGCGTCTACGATTGGCCCGGCAATGTCAGGGAGCTTGAGAATGTGTTGAGCCGGTCGATGATTTTTATGCAGATGAACGATCGGATCTTGACCGAAGAACATATTCCGCTTAATATGCTGCGAATTCCCGAAGCGAAAAATGAAGTGGTTATCCAATCTTCTGTGTCGTTGCAGGAGCAGTTGGAAACGGTCGAGCGCGGAATTCTTCATCACGCATTAACTCAATTTAACGGCAATAAATCCAAGACGGCAAAACAATTAGAGATCTCTCTTCGGACTTTGTATTATAAATTAGAGAAATACGGATTGGCGTAAGCGATTTTGCAAGTTTTTGCAGGGTTTTGCAAGAATTTGCAAAGTATTAGAGCTGAAAACATGAATAAAACGCTTTCATCCCTTATAAACCGCCATTCATTCTGTTTTAATTAAGGAGAATGAGGTGAGCGAGAGTGGCCACATTAAACCAGTTAATTGAAAAGGTGCCAATCGGTTTCGACCGGACGGTGGCAGTTGCTGCAGCGGCTGATTTGGCTGTGTTGCAAGCCGTCAGCATGGCTGTCGGCCGAAAGATGGCGCATTTCCATCTATATGATGATGAATTGGCAACAACAGCAATGATGCGGGAACATTTTCCTCAGCTGCTCAATCATCCCCATGTTCAGCTCCATCATGTCAGCTCTGTGGCAATGGCTGCAGAAGAAGCGGTGAAATCAGTTTTCAGGAATGATTCCGATATTCTGATGAAAGGCCAGATTGCAACGGCCGTGCTGTTGAAAGCCGTATTGAATCCGATATATGGTTTGCGGACTGGTTCCGTCATGTCACATATCGCCGCTTTTGAAGTCGCTGGTTTCGACAGGCTGATTTTCGTAACGGATGCGGGCATGCACATCCAACCTGATTTACCTCAAAAAGTACAAATCATTCAAAATGCTGTTCAAGTAGCACGTGCGCTCGGTGTTGAAATGCCGATCGTCGCACCATTGGCAGGGGTGGAAGTAATCAATCCGAACATGCAAGCCACCCTTGATGCGGCAGCGTTAACTGCGATGAACCGGCGTGGCCAAATCAAAGACTGCATTGTGGACGGGCCCTTTGCGCTCGATAATGCAATATCCATTGATGCGGCCAAACATAAACGAATAGCAGGCGACAATGCCGGCAAAGCCGACATCCTGCTTGTTCCAACTATTGAATCCGGCAATATCCTGTATAAATCACTGGTCTTTTTTTCGAATGCGAAAGTCGGCAGCATTGTGGCGGGTGCGAAAGCGCCGATTGTTTTGTCGTCACGTGCCGACAGCGCCGAAAGTAAATTATATTCATTGGCTTTGGCCATTTGTTCATCATCAACTTCAGGAACAACTATTAGGAGGAATTGACAATGGAAATTTTCAAGAGAATGGAACAGGGCGACTACGAACAATTGGTTTTCTGCCAAGATAAGAACTCAGGGCTTAAAGCCATCATCTGCATCCATGACACTACACTCGGACCGGCACTTGGCGGAACGCGCATGTGGAATTATGCAACAGAAGAAGAAGCGATTGAAGATGCGATCCGCCTTGGCCGCGGAATGACATATAAAAATGCTGCAGCCGGTTTGAACTTGGGCGGCGGCAAAACAGTTATCATCGGTGATCCCTTGAAAGACAAGAACGAAGAGATGTTCCGCGCGTTCGGACGTTTCATCCAAGGATTGAATGGCCGCTATATAACTGCTGAAGACGTTGGAACAACAGTTGCGGATATGGATTTGATCCATGAAGAAACTGATTATGTAACAGGCATTTCACCGGCCTTCGGTTCTTCGGGCAACCCGTCACCGGTAACTGCTTACGGCGCATACATCGGCATGAAAGCTGCTGCTCTTGAAGCATTCGGCGACGATTCGCTGGAAGGCAAGACAGTAGCTGTGCAAGGCGTTGGGAATGTTGCTTACCCACTTTGCGAATACCTTCATAAAGAAGGCGCGAAATTGATCGTGACAGACATCAACCAAGAAGCAGTTCAACGTGCTGTTGATGCGTTCGGCGCAACTGCAGTTGCACCAAATGACATCTACTCACAGGAAGCAGATATTTTCGCACCTTGTGCAATGGGCGCCATCATCAACGACGACACCATCCCACAATTAAAAGTGAAAGTGGTTGCTGGATCTGCCAATAACCAATTGAAAGAAGAGCGCCATGGCGATGAGCTTGAAGCACGCGGCATCGTTTACGCACCTGATTTCGTCATCAACTCTGGCGGCGTCATCAATGTTGCGGATGAATTATACGGCTACAACAACGAACGTGCGATGAAACGCGTCGAAACCATCTATGACAGCATCACCAAAATCTTTGCCATTTCCAAGCGGGATAATGTCCCTAGCTATATTGCGGCAGACCGCATGGCTGAAGAGCGCATTGACCGTGTCCGCAATTCAAGAACCCAGTTCCTAAGAAACGAACACAATATTTTAAGCAGAAGATAAATAACGTTCAGCAGGTGAAAATAAATGGCTCACCTGCTGTTTTTCTCTAAAATAATAGCGGTTCTGACTAAGTACCATTCCGGAGAAAAAATTAGCAGGTTTCACTAATAAGGAAGAAATGGGGGATCGATGTGCAAAAACAGCCCAATCGCATTCTAGTCATTAACCCTGCTTCCAATTCGACTAAAATCGGCGTTTTTGACAACGATATCCTGATTATGGAAAAGACGATAAGCCATTCTGCGCAAGTTCTAGCAGAATTCCCAAGTATCTCCGACCAGCATCTTTTCAGGAAACACACCATTCTCGAAGCGCTGGACGAAGAAGGCATGAATGTCTCCAATCTGGCAGCCGTTTGTGGAAGAGGCGGTTTACTGCGTCCGATTCAAGGCGGAACCTATGCAGTCAACACGGGCATGATAAATGATCTCCGGGAAGGGTATTCAGGGCAGCATGCGTCCAATTTAGGCGGCATCATCGCATTTGAAATTGCAGATGGCCTGAATATCCCGGCATTTATCGTCGATCCGGTAGTGGTTGATGAATTGGAGCCGATTGCACGCATTTCCGGCTTTTCCCTAATTGAACGCAAGTCCATTTTCCATGCACTCAACCAAAAAGCAGTGGCTCGGCGGTATGCCAATAAAGCAGGCCGTGCCTATGAGGACCTGCGATTGATCGTCAGTCATATGGGGCGAGGCATTACGGTCGGAGTCCATCAGGGCGGGCGCGTGATTGATGTCAATAATGGCCTGCATGGGGACGGCCCGTTCAGTCCTGAACGAGCCGGAACAGTACCGGCAGGCGATTTAGTGGAATTATGCTTTTCCGGACAATTCAGCCGTCAAGAAATCATGAAGAAATTAGTGAGACAAGGCGGATTGTACGCCTATTTGGAGACTAGTGATGTAGTCAAGGTGGAGAAACGCATTCGAAATGGCGATAAAACAGCAGAATTGATTTATCAGGCGATGGCTTATCAAGTTGCCCGTGAAATTGGCGCTGCCAGTGCAGTCCTTAAGGGGCAGGTCGATGCCATCATCCTGACCGGTGGACTGGCTTATGGTAAAGACTTTGTTGAAGCGATTTCTGAGCGGGTCAACTGGATTGCCGATATTGAGATCCAAGCAGGCGAAAATGAACTTCAAGCTCTGGCAGAAGGTGCTGCCCGGGTATTGAATGGAGAAGAACAAGTAAAAATCTACCCGTTTTAATTGACGGAAGAAACCTTCAATCAGTGGGGAATACAAACATTTCCATTGGCTATTGAAGCAGAAATAAGGAGGACAAATCTATGGCTCAAAATTACGATGTCGTCATTTTAGGCGGCGGGACAGGCGGATATGTCGCCGCAATTCGCTCTGCGCAATTGGGATTGAAAACAGCAATCGTCGAAAAAGGCGAACTGGGCGGTACTTGTTTACATAGAGGCTGTATCCCAAGCAAAGCATTGCTCCGCAGTGCGGAAGTTTATGCGACCACCAAAAATCACGCAGCTGATTTTGGTGTTCAGACGGGTGAAGTCTCATTGGATTTTGCGCGTGTCCAGCAACGCAAACAGGGAATCGTCGACCAATTGCACGCAGGTGTTCAAGGGTTGATGAAAAAAGGCAAGATTGATGTCTACGAAGGCATCGGCCGAATCCTTGGGCCTTCCATTTTTTCGCCGAACGCAGGAACTATTTCTGTAGAGATGAAAAATGGGGAAGAAAATGAAATGCTGATTCCGAACAATGTCATTATTGCAACGGGATCACGCCCGCGCACGCTGCCGGGTCTGACCATTGACGGCGAGTTTGTCATGAGTTCCGATGAGGCATTGAAAATGGAAAGCCTGCCGCAATCGATCCTGATTGTCGGAGGCGGTGTCATCGGCATCGAATGGGCATCCATGCTCAATGATTTTGGTGTTGAAGTGACGGTCCTTGAATATGCGGACCGCATCATTCCCACAGAAGACAAAGACATCTCCAAGGAAATGTTGAAACTTTTGAAGAAAAAAGGCGTCAAGTTTGCGACGAGCGCAAAAGTGATGGCGGATACATTGGAAACAGGCGAAAATGGCGTAACGATCCAAGCGGAAATCAACGGCAAAAACGAAAGTTTTTCTGCTGAGAAAATGCTGGTTTCTGTAGGCCGCCAAGCGAATGTTGAAAACATCGGCATCGAAAATACGGACATCATCGTCGAAAAAGGCTTTATTCAAGTGAAAAAATCCTTCCAGACAAAAGAATCCCATATCTATGCAATAGGTGATGTGATCGGCGGCCTGCAATTGGCCCATGTCGCATCACATGAAGGCATTACGGCCATTGAACACATTAAAGGCAACAACCCGCATGCCATCGATTATGATCTGGTGTCGCGCTGCATTTATTCCAATCCGGAAGCGGCAAGCGTCGGCATCACGGAAGACCAGGCAAAAGAAAAAGGGCATGACGTCAAAGTTGGCAAATTCTCTTTTAAAGCCATCGGCAAAGCGCTGGTATACGGTGAATCTGATGGGTTTGTCAAAATTATTGCAGATAAAGAAACAAACGATATTCTCGGCGTCCATATGATTGGTCCGCATGTTACGGATATGATTTCAGAAGCAGGCCTGGCAATGGTACTGGACGCCACTCCGTGGGAAATAGCCGAAACGATCCATCCGCACCCGACGCTTTCAGAGGTTATGGGCGAAGCGGCTTTGGCAGTTGACGGCAAAGCAATTCATAGTTGAAGGAGGAAAAACAATGGCTTCTAAACATGAAGAAATCGGTTTGACGAACGATGATTTACTGAAAATGTATGAAACGATGTTGATGGCACGCCGCGTGGATGAACGCATGTGGCTCTTGAACCGCGCAGGAAAAATCCCATTCGTGATTTCATGTCAGGGGCAGGAGGCAGCACAAGTTGGTGCCGCTTTCGCTCTCGATAATACACAAGATTATATCGCCCCTTATTACCGCGATATCGGAGTGGTCCTGCACTTTGGCATGACACCAAAAGATTTGATGCTTTCTGCGTTTGCCAAAGCGGAAGACCCGAACTCAGGCGGACGCCAGATGCCTGGACACTTCGGGCAGAAGAGCAATCGCATCCTGACGGGATCTTCACCGGTTACGACACAATTGCCGCATGCAGTGGGTGTCGCTTTAGCAGGGAAAATGAAGAAAAAAGATTTTATTACATTCACGACGCTCGGTGAAGGGTCTTCTAACCAAGGAGATTTCCATGAAGGCATGAACTTTGCAGGCGTCCATAAATTACCGGTGGTCATCATGGTCGAAAACAATAAATACGCAATATCAGTTCCGGTTGAACGCCAACTCGCGAGCAAGAACGTTTCAGACCGCGCCATCGGCTACGGCATGCCGGGTGTGACGATTGACGGCAATGATCCGATCGAAGTCTACAAACATGTGAAAGAAGCAGCTGACCGTGCGCGTCGCGGTGAAGGCCCAAGCCTGATCGAAACCGTCTGCGAACGGATGACAGCCCATTCTTCAGATGATGACCATCGCCAATACCGCTCAGCAGATGAATTGGCTGCGCAAAAATCAACAGATCCGATCCTGACTTTCGGTGCTTACCTGAAAGAGAACGGCATCCTGAACGATGAACTTGAAAAAGACATCAACGACCGCATCATGGTTACGGTCAATGAAGCGACGGATTACGCGGAAAATGCTCCATATGCAGAACCGGAGCATGCGATGAAATACGTCTATGCCGAAGAAGGGGGAGACGAATAATGGCTATTATGTCTTATATTGATGCCATCACGCTTGCCATGAAAGAAGAAATGGAGCGTGACGAAAACGTCTTTGTCCTCGGAGAAGATGTCGGTAAAAAAGGTGGGGTCTTTAAAGCGACACAAGGCCTTTACGATCAATTCGGTGAAGACCGCGTTTTGGATACGCCACTTGCGGAGTCGGCAATTGCCGGCGTTGGAATTGGAGCAGCGATGTATGGATTGCGCCCGATTGCAGAAATGCAGTTTGCGGATTTCATCATGCCTGCCATCAACCAAATCATTTCTGAAGCATCCCGAATCCGTTACCGTTCAAATAACGATTGGTCCTGTCCGATTGTTTTCCGCGCCCCTTTTGGCGGCGGCGTACACGGTGCCCTTTACCATTCCCAGTCTGTGGAAGCGATCTTTGCGAACCAGCCTGGATTGAAGATTGTTATTCCGTCCACTCCGTACGACGCGAAAGGCCTCTTGAAAGCGGCCATCCGCGATGATGATCCTGTTATGTTCTTTGAACACAAACGCGCTTACCGCCTGATCAAAGGTGAAGTGCCGGAAGAAGATTATACGATCGAAATCGGCAAAGCGGACGTTAAACGCGAAGGCGAAGACATCACCGTCATCACCTACGGACTGGCTGTGCACTTTGCCTTGCAGGCTGCAGAGCGCCTGGCGGAAGACGGAATCTCTGCGCACATCCTTGATTTGCGCACGATTTATCCACTGGACAAAGAAGGCATCATTGAAGCCGCTAAAAAAACCGGCAAAGTGCTGCTGGTCACAGAAGACAATAAAGAAGGAAGCATCATCGGAGAAGTAGCGGCGATCATCGCTGAAAATTGCCTGTTCGATTTGGATGCCCCGATCAAACGTCTCGCTGGACCTGATATCCCGGCAATGGCCTACGCGCCGACCATGGAAAAATTCTTCATGATCAACCCGGATAAAGTAGAAAAAGCGATGAGAGAATTGGCGGAGTTTTAAAAAGAAAAGCGAAAGCAGCCGTTTAGTCCCGACAAGCGCTGGAAGCTTTCCTGGTAATGGCGTTCTTTGCCATTGCCGGGAAAGCTGAAGCGACTCGAGGGACTGGCTGCTGGAGCTGGACAACGAGAAAAGCGTAAGCGGCCGTTTTGCTCCGATAGGCGTAAGACAAACCGGCGAAGTGGCGTGTTTTCAGCCGCATAGCCGGAGTGGCTTACGACCCGAGGAGCAGGCCGCTGAAGCTGGACAATGAGAAAAGCAGAGGTGCCCATGTAGCTCTGCCCGGCAAAAACGCTCCTATAGAACAAACAGATACCATCAAGTAAAGGAGGAATTCCCTTGGCTATTGAAAACATCAGAATGCCCCAGCTGGGCGAAAGCGTAACAGAAGGCACCATTGAAAAATGGCTCGTCCAGCCAGGTGATCATGTGAATAAATACGATCCGCTAGCGGAAGTCAATACAGATAAAGTGACTGCTGAAGTACCTTCATCATTTACTGGAACCATCAAAGAACTGGTCGCTGCAGAAGGCGAAACTTTGGCGGTCGGCGAAATCGTCTGCACCATCGAAACTGAAGGCGGCGATGCTGCACCTGTAGAGGAAGCAAAACCGGCCAGTGGAGACAAAGCGACTGAAATGCCGGCAGCCGGCGCGAAGCCGACTGACAAGCTGGAGGGGACAAAAGGATCTTCCCAGCCCGTGAAGCCATCTGGATCAAAAGGCCGCTATTCACCAGCTGTACTCCGTCTAGCTCAGGATAACGATATCGATTTGGCGCAGGTGGAAGGCTCAGGAAACGAAGGGCGCATCACACGCAAAGATTTGATGTCGTTGATCGACAGCGGCAATATCCCGAAAGCGGGAGATGCCCCTGCAGCTCAAACGCAGACTCTACAAACCGAACAGCCGGCAACGCAAACAGCACCTGTACAGGAAGCGCCGAAAGCTGCTGCTGCGCCGATTGAAAGTGCACCTGGAGATATTGAAATTCCAGTGACGGGTGTCCGCAAAGCGATTGCTGCCAATATGCTGAAGAGTATACACGAAGCTCCGCATGCCTGGATGATGATCGAAGTGGATGTCACCAACCTGGTTCAATACCGTGATTCCATCAAAGGTGAATTCAAGAAAAAAGAAGGATTCAATATCACCTATTTCGCTTTCTTCGTCAAAGCTGTTTCACAAGCTTTGAAAGAATTCCCGATGATGAATTCGATGTGGGCTGGAGATAAAATCATCCAGAAAAAAGACATCAATATTTCCATCGCTGTCGCTTCAGACAACGCCTTGTTTGTTCCGGTCATCAAGAATTCGGATGAAAAATCGGTCAAAGGCATCGGCAAGGAAGTCAATGAACTGGCGCTCAAAGCGCGTTCAGGCAAATTGAAATCCGCCGATATGCAGGGCGGAACGTTTACGGTCAACAACACAGGTTCATTTGGTTCTATCCAGTCGATGGGCATCATCAATCATCCTCAGGCAGCCATCATGCAGGTGGAGTCGATCGTTAAGCGTGCGGTCATCATGGACAACGGAATGATTGCAGCGCGCGATATGGTCAACCTTTGCTTATCACTTGATCACCGTGTACTTGACGGACTTGTATGTGGCCAATTCCTGGCGCGCGTCAAAGAAATTTTAGAGAATATGTCAAAAGAAAATACGTCTGTTTATTAAGAAAAGCTGGAGTCTTCGGACTTCCAGCTTTTTTTTTCCTTTAATGTCGGTGCCCAGTCGGGTAAAATGAATACAGATAGCCTTTAAGGAGGGAATAGTTTGACAATTGAGTCGATGAAAAACACACAATTTCCAACGCATACATACAGTGAATGGCAGCAGGCAGCTGAAAAAGCGATTAAAGGCAAGCCGTTCGAAGAAACCTTGAAAACACCGACTATTGAAGATGTGACATTAGAACCCTTGTACACTAAAGAAATGCTTGATCAATTAGGCAGTTACATTCCGGCACAAGTAGCCGCCATCCAGCACGGCAAGCATCAGCCAAGTTGGCTTGTTTCCCAAGAAGTGACGGCGGATTCAGCACAGGAGTATCTGGTGTTGATGAAAGACGATATTCTTCGCGGCAATGAAACCGTTGTCTATACAGGATTCCGTAAGTTTGAATGGACGGATGAGCAATTGGCTGAATTGGCGGAAATGATTGTCCAGTATCCTCTTTATTTTAAGTTGACGGGTGACGACCACGACATTCTGCGGGTTTTCGATTTTGTATCTGCAGATCAGCTTTTGCAGGTTCAAGGCGTCATCTTTTCTGAGGAAGCCGTCGAGGCACCGGAAAATGTCCGTACTCACTTGGTGGATACCATACCCATTCATCATGCAGGAGGAACGGCAGTGCACGAACTGGGAGTTGCGCTCAGTATTCTGTCAGAAAGAATAGAGGATGCTGATTTTGCAGAAACCGTTAAAAAAACATGGATCCGTTTTGCGGTAGATACTCAGTTTTTCCAGGAAATCGCGAAGCTTCGTGCATTCCGCGTATTATGGCAGGCCTTTAGTTCTGCTTACGGAAAAGAAGCGCCGACAATTCCATTGTTTACGGAAACCTCCGTCCGCTCTTATTCAAAACTGGATCCTTATGTGAATTTATTGCGTGCTGGGAATTCAACCTTCGCGGCAGTTCTTGGAGGAACGGATGCGCATACCGTCCATCCGCATGACTTTTTGACGGAACCTGACCTGTCAAGCCGGCGCATTGCCCGTAATGTGCAGCTGGTCATCAAAGAAGAAGCGCATGTCTCCCATGTCATCGATCCGGCAGCGGGCTCTTATTATATTGAAACCTTGACTAAAGAGTACGTGGAAGCTGCATGGAATTATTTTCTGGAAATCGAAGAAGCAGGAGGATATTCTGAGGTCATCAAAACAGGATGGCTGACTGATGATATTCAGGCGAAATGGATTGAACGGAAAGAAAATGTAGCGACGCGCAAACAATCATTGATCGGGACCAATATCTATGCCAATCCACAGGAACCGGTGAAAGATGCGAAAATCGACGATGGCCATCTGGAGTACATGACCGCAAAACGATTAGCAACGCCTTTTGAAAGTCTTCGCGCGCAAAGCAGAGTGACAAGCTTGAAATCAGCAATCATTTTGGTCGAGCCTTTGAAGAAAATAAAAGCCCAAGCTGATTTCGTCTCCGGTTTCCTGGCAGTTGGCGGAATTGAACCACTGGTCAGCTCTCATTTGGCGACTGCCGAAGAAATCAATCAATTCCTGGATCAGGAAAACATTGATTACGCTGTGTTATGTGGATCGAAAGAAGCAGTTGGAGCTATTGTTCCGGGGTTGAACACTCAAGCCAGCATCGATCTTGCAGGCAAATACCCGAAAGAACAACTTTCAGAATGGGCAAGCTTCGGCATAGCCGACAGCTTGTATTCCGGAAAACATATCACATCGAAACTCGAGAAAATTCTTGCTCTAGGAAAGGAGGCGCTATAAATGGCTAAACCCGATTTTTCCAAAGTCACGCTCGATGAGTTAGCGCAGGCTTCTCAAACCGTTGCACAGCAAAGTGCCTTTACCACAAATGAAGGCATCGACATTAAGCCGATTTATACAGAGCAGGACACCGAATTCCTTGAAGAAAGCATGCCTGGATTCGCGCCCAATGTCCGCGGACCCTATCCGACGATGTACGTTTCGCGTCCATGGACTGTGCGCCAGTATGCCGGATTTTCGACAGCAGAAGAAAGCAATGCCTTTTACCGCCGCAATTTAGCGATGGGGCAAAAAGGCTTGTCCGTTGCCTTTGACCTGGCAACACACCGGGGGTACGACTCGGATCATGAGCGTGTGGTCGGGGACGTAGGTAAAGCCGGGGTTGCCATTGACAGCGTTGAAGACATGAAAATCCTGTTCGACGGCATTCCTTTAGATCAGATGTCAGTTTCCATGACGATGAATGGGGCAGTTGTGCCGATTATGGCCTTCTTTATCGTAGCGGCCGAAGAGCAGGGCGTTGCTCCTGACCAATTAGCCGGCACGATCCAAAACGATATTTTGAAAGAATACATGGTCCGCAATACGTATATCTATCCGCCGGCCATGTCAATGCAGATCATTGCCGATATCTTTAAATACACTTCCGACCATATGCCGAAATTCAATTCCATTTCCATTTCCGGCTACCACATCCAGGAAGCTGGAGCGACAGCGGATCTGGAATTGGCCTATACGCTGGCAGATGGGCTTGAGTATGTCCGAACGGGACTGGCCGCTGGCATTGATATCGATCATTTTGCACCGCGCTTGTCCTTCTTTTGGGGCATCGGAATGAATTATTTCATGGAAGTCGCTAAAATGCGTGCAGGCCGTGAAATCTGGGCGAAAATGATGAAAACCTTCGATCCGAAAAACGATAAGGCGTTGGCGCTGCGGACACATTCCCAAACCTCAGGCTGGAGTCTTACCGAGCAGGATCCGTTCAATAACGTCACCCGTACATTGATTGAAGCGAATGCAGCGGCCATGGGCCATACGCAGTCGCTCCATACCAACGCACTTGACGAAGCGATCGCATTGCCGACAGATTTTTCGGCACGCATTGCCCGCAATACGCAATTATTCCTTCAGGAAGAAACCATGATGACCAATGTCATCGATCCGTGGGGCGGTTCGTATTACGTGGAATCGCTGACCAAGGAATTGATGGAAAAAGCATGGGATTTGATTGAAGAAGTCGAAGAACTGGGCGGCATGGCAAAAGCCATTGAAACCGGTTTGCCGAAAATGCGCATCGAGGAAGCTGCCGCGAAAAAGCAGGCACAAATCGATTCCAATGAAGAAGTGATCATCGGGGTTAACCGCTATCGTCTTGATCAGGAAGATCCGATCGATATCCTGAATATCGATAATACAATGGTCCGAAAAACACAAATTGAACGGTTGGACCGTATGAAAGCCGAACGCGACAGCGGAAAAGTGGAAGCTGCACTGGAAAGATTGGCTAAAGCTGCACAAAGCGGTGAAGATAATATTTTGGCTTGTGCCATAGAAGCAGCGCGGCACCGTGCGTCACTTGGTGAAATCTCCGATGCCATCGAGAAAGCATCCGGAAGACATAAGGCGGTGATTCGTTCAGTGAGCGGAGTCTATAGTTCGAACTTCTCAAACCAGCAGGAAATGGAAATCGTCAAGGAAATGACGGAAGATTTCATTGAAAACGAAGGGCGCCGTCCGCGTATCCTGATTGCGAAAATGGGACAGGACGGACATGACCGCGGTGCGAAAGTTATTGCTACAGCATTTGCCGATCTGGGCTTTGACGTTGATATCGGGCCATTGTTCCAGACGCCTGCAGAAACTGCTCAACAGGCAGCGGAAAATGATGTCCATGTGATTGGTGTCAGCTCTCTTGCAGCAGGCCATATGACTTTGGTGCCGGATTTGAAGGCAGAACTTACAAAAATTGGCCGTGAAGACATTTTGATCGTTGTCGGTGGAGTGATTCCAGCGCAGGATTATGAATTCCTCCGCAATAACGGGGCCAGCGCAATTTTCGGTCCTGGAACGGTGATTCCGGTAGCGGCACAGAAAGTCATTGAAGAAATCTATGTGCGTCTTGGATATGAGGAAGTGGCAGACTGATGAGCCAAGAAAAGAATTCCAGGCGTGTCATGGATGGCGTCCACGCGGCACATGATGGCATGAAGGCTTTGCCACGGAAAAAATTCAAGAAGCCGGCTGCTGAAACTTTGGATATCGAAACCATTGCAGAAGGCGTTCGGAGTGGATCGCGCCTGTATCTGGGAAAAGCGATCACCTTGTTGGAAAGTTCAAATCCTGAACACAAGCAAAATGGCCAAGAATTGCTCAACCGGTTGCTGCCATTTACAGGTGACAGCATCCGCCTCGGCATTACCGGCGTTCCGGGGGCAGGCAAAAGCACCTTTATCGAAACGTTCGGGGAAATGCTGACCGGACTCGGGCACCGGGTTGCTGTACTTGCGATCGATCCGAGTTCGTCGCTTACCGGAGGCAGCATTCTCGGGGATAAGACCCGGATGGAACAGCTGGCCCGCAATCCGAAAGCGTTTATCCGTCCCTCACCTACTGCCGGCACACTTGGTGGCGTCCATAAAAAGACGCGCGAAACGATGCTGCTGTGTGAAGCGGCGGGATACGATGTCATTCTAGTGGAAACAGTCGGTGTCGGCCAAAGTGAAACATTGGTCCGTGGCATGGTTGATATGTTCCTGCTGCTGGTGTTGACCGGTGCCGGAGATGAATTGCAGGGCATGAAAAAAGGCATCCTGGAATTGGCGGATGCCATCGTCGTCCATAAAGCGGACGGAGAAAATGCGCGTCTGGCGAAAAAAACAGTTGCGGAATACAAACAGATGCTGCATTTTTTGCAGCCGGCAACCGACAACTGGACCACTCGTCCGATTGCCGCTTCTTCTTTAGAAGATACCGGCATTCCGGAAGTTTGGGAAATGGTGCAGGAATTCGAAACTGCAGTAAAAAACAGCGGTTATTGGAAAAAACGCCGCCAGGAACAGACCAAGGATTGGTTCCGTTCAATGATTACCGATGAACTGCACAGCCGCTTTTTTGACGATGCACAGCGGCGGCAATTGGTCAAAACCTTGGAAAAACAGGTGCTTGATGACGAATTGACTGTAGCCCAGGCAATCGTCCGGCTTTTTGAGTAAGCTTTTTTGCAAGTCCGTGAAACACCTGCTATGATTAGGATAGCAAGAATAAGGAGTGATAGTTGATGAGCATGGATTTTAACTTTCTGATGAACGATATAACTACACAGGCCCGCCAGGAATTGATTGATGGTGGATATACACAGCTGGAATCAGCTGAAGCAGTAAATGAAGCATTTTCACAAAAAGGAACAAGCCTTGTCATGGTCAATTCTGTATGTGGATGTGCAGGCGGCATTGCACGCCCAGCCGCTCTACATTCCATCCATTATGACAAACGCCCGGACAACCTGTATACGGTATTTGCTGGACAGGATAAAGAAGCGACTGCTCAGGCACGTGCAATTTTTGGTGATGATCACCTGCCATCTTCCCCGTCATTCGTCTTTTTAAAAGATGGAAAAATGGTTGATGAAATTGGTCGCCATGAAATTGAAGGCCATGATCCAATGTCTGTCATTACGCACATTCAAGAAATTTTTGAACAGCATTGCGACGAAGTTTAAGGAAAAATGCCTCTTATGGGGGCATTTTTTTCATGCCGAAATTTGGAGGAGACAATGAAGCTGAATTTAAAGCCTTACTCAATTGGTTACCGCACGATGAAAACGGCATTGGGTGTCGCAATCGCCATTTACCTGGCTCAATTGCTGCAGCTCGATTATTATGTGTCTGCCGGAATCCTAACCATCTTATGCATACAACCGACTAAGAAAAAATCGATTCGGGCAGCTTTTTCACGTTTTATTGCCAGTTTGATCGGTATTTTATACGCTTTTATCTTTTTTGAAGGAATCGCTTACCACCCAATCATGATCGGTATCCTCATCGTCCTCTTTATTCCATTATTGGTAACCTTGCGTTTCCAGGATGGGTTCGTATCGAGTTCGGTCATCCTGCTTCATCTTTACGATGCAAAAAACCTTGATTTTGCTTTGTTGACCAATGAATTGATTTTAATGCTGGTTGGTTTTGGTACGGCGCTTGCCGTCAATATGTATATGCCGAGCATCGAGAAAAAAATGGACAATTACCGGTTCGAAATTGAAAATCTGTATGCCTCTATTTTTCGTGAAATTGTGGTTTATCTGCGCGAAGGGGAATCAGGTTGGAGCGGCAAGGAATTGATGGAAGCCAGAAAATTACTGGAAAAAGCGAAAGCGCTCGCCTATCAGGACGTTGAAAACCACATCACCCGCCACGAAAACAAGTATTATCATTATTTTGAAATGCGGGAACAGCAGCTTGAGATCATTGAACGCATTTTGCCGAAAATCACTGCGCTTCCGGTTATCGTTGACCAAACAGATCTCGTCGCCGATTTTTTGGAGGATTTATCTGAACATGTCCACTCGGGCAATACCGCATATCGGTATATTTCAAAATTGGATAAAGTCAAAGAAAACTTCGCTGCCTTGCCATTGCCTGATCGCCATGAAAAGTTTCTCGCAATGGCCGAACTGTACCAGGTCATCCACGAAATGGAAACCTATTTAGAAATCAAGCAATCCTATAAGGGCTTTCATACAAGAAAAGCGGAAGCAGCCGTTTAGTCCCGACAAGCGCTGGAAGCTTTACTGGTAATGGCGTTCTTTGCCATTGCCGGGAAAGCTGAAGCGACTCGAGGGATTGGCTGCTGGAGTCTGGACAATGAGAAAAGCGGAAGCAGCCGTTTAGCTCTGACGGGCATAAGACAAACCGGCGAAGCGGCGTTTTTCTGCCGCACAGCCGGGATGGCTTATGACCCAAAGAGCTGGCTGCTGGAGCTGGACAACGAGAAAAGCGGAAGCGCCTGTTTAAAGGAACGTAAGCTACAAACGCGGCTTCCCGTCGCAACGTTTACATGATCCGCATCCTGCGGCCCTCCGGCAAGCATTTGTGTAGAGAGTAATACTGCCTCAAACAAAAAAGACAGCAGGAGCGCAACCGCTCCTGCTGTCTTTTGCCTATTCGATTAAATTACAAAGCTCAAGCCCATCAGTAAGCTTGACAGCAGCATGATGCCGATCATGGTGTAGACGATGAACTTGCGGAAAGCCGCGTTTCTCATTAGTGGTAAACTCCTTTATCAATCAAATCGTTGACTAAATCATACCATATTTCTGCTCGAAGTAGAAGGGAGGCGCATATTGAATTCATAATATTCGCTAACAGCCTAGAGTTTTTGATGCTGAATCTGTACAATAAGAGAGAAGCCAATAAAGGAAGTGAAAATAGGATGAAGAAAGTAGATCATATCGGAATTGCTGTGAGGGATCTGAATGCTGTCCTTCCTTATTACACGGATACACTCGGGCTGCCACTGATGAAAATTGAAGAAGTGGAAACCCAGAAAGTGCGTGTCGCATTTATCGATGCCGGCAACGTCAAACTGGAATTGCTGGAGCCGATGGATGAACAAAGTGCCATCTTTAAGTTTCTGGAGAAAAAAGGCGAAGGCATCCATCATATTGCGTTCGGAGTGGTCGACATCGAACAGCGTATGGAAGAACTGCGTGAAAACGGCGTACGCTTGCTGAGCGACAAGCCGAATCCAGGAGCCGGTGGAGCCATGGTGGCATTTTTGCATCCAAAATCTTCGAATGGGGTATTATACGAACTTTGTGAAAAAGAGTGATTGGGAGTGGGACAATGGATATTTACGAAAGAATCAATGAATTGTATGACCGCAAACGTGAAATTGAACTTGGGGGCGGCGAAGAACGTATTGCCAAACAGCATGAAAAAGGCAAGTTGACCGCACGTGAACGCATTGATTTATTGCTTGATGAGGGATCGTTTGTTGAACTGAGCCCATTTGTTGAACATCGCACTACGGATTTCGGCATGGCGAAAGGTCCTGGTGAAGGAGTTGTCACAGGATACGGCAAAGTCAATGGCAGACCTATTTACTTGTTTTCACAAGATTTCACGGTTTTCGGTGGAGCCTTGGGTGAAATGCATGCAAAGAAAATTGCCAATGTCATGGATTTGGCCGCGCGCAATGGTGCACCATTCATCGGATTGAACGATTCAGGCGGTGCACGCATCCAGGAAGGCGTCTTGTCTTTGGATGGCTATGGCCAGATTTTTTACCGAAATTCCATCTATTCCGGGGTCATCCCGCAGATTTCTGTCATCATGGGTCCTTCTGCAGGCGGAGCGGTTTATTCACCGGCTATTACCGACTTTGTGTTCATGGTCGACAAAACGAGCCAAATGTTTATCACCGGACCTAAAGTTATTGAAACTGTAACAGGCGAAAAAATTTCCTCTGAGGATCTCGGGGGATCGAGAGTACATACAGCAATTAGCGGGAATGCCCATTTCCGCGGCGATTCAGAACAGAAAGTACTGGAAATGGTACGCCAGCTGATCAGCTATCTGCCACAAAATAATACGGAAATGCCGCCTCGCCTTGATGGGGGAGACGACGACGATTACCGTCCGGACTTGGCTGATGTCGTGCCCTATGAAGCGATCCGCCCGTATGATGTTCGGAAAGTGGTTGAACAAGTAGTCGATAAAGACAGCTTTATGGAAGTTCAGCCGGAGTTTGCCCGCAACATCGTCATCGGACTTGGCCGCATCAAAGGAGAAACCGTCGGACTTGTCTGCAACCAGCCCAAAGTTATGGCAGGCGGGCTTGACATCGATTCTTCCGATAAGGCAGCGCGCTTTATCCGTTTCTGTGATTCGTTCAATATTCCATTGATTACGTTTGAAGATGTCACCGGATTTTTCCCAGGCATCAAACAGGAGCATGGCGGCATCATCCGCCACGGCGCGAAGATTCTGTATGCCTATTCGGAAGCGACAGTCCCTAAAATGACTGTCATTTTGCGAAAAGCTTATGGTGGTGCTTATGTGGCGCTCAATTCCAAATCCATCGGCGCCGATCTGGTGTATTCATGGCCAAATGCAGAAATCGCCGTTATGGGGCCGAATGGTGCAGCCAATATCATTTTCGCCCGCGAAATTGCCGCAAGCGATAATCCGGAAGAAACCCGTGCAGCGAAAATTGAGGAATACCGCGTGAAATTTGCTAATCCATACGTCGCTGCTGCCCGCGGCATGGTCGATGACGTCATCGATCCGCGTGAAACACGCATCAAACTGATTCAGGCATTGGAAATGATGCGCAACAAAAAAGATACACGACCTGCAAAAAAACACGGCAATATGCCGCTTTAATTATAGAAGAGGTGCATTAGATGACTAACGAAAGACTGATGAACGAATTTCTGGAATTGCTTCAAATCGATTCCGAAACCAAACACGAAGGCGAAATCGCCGTTATACTGCAGACCAAATTGGAAGCGATGGGTTTCCATGTCCTGATTGATGAGTCGGCCGCCGTTACTGGCCATGGAGCGGGCAATATCATTGCCACGCTGCGCGGAAGCTTGAGTGAAGTTCCAGCTATTTATTTTACCGTCCATATGGATACGGTCACTCCAGGAGTCGGCGTCAAACCCGAAATCCGTGATGGCTATGTCTATTCAGACGGTACGACGATCCTGGGTGCTGACGACAAAGCGGGAATTGCCGCTTTGTTCGAAATGATCCGTGTGCTTCAAGAACAGCAGATCGACCATGGTGATATCCAATTGGTGATTACGGCTGGAGAAGAAAGCGGACTGGTCGGCGCTAAAGAACTGGATTCTTCCCTATTAATCGCGAAATATGGCTATGCTGTAGACAGCGACGGAAAAGTCGGCGGAATTGTTACGGCAGCTCCGAACCAGGCAAAATTATGGACCACCATCCATGGCAAAACCGCACATGCCGGTGTAGCGCCAGAAAAAGGCATTTCGGCCATCACCATCGCCGCAAAAGCCATCGCTAAAATGACGCTTGGCCGCATTGATGAAGAAACAACGGCCAATATCGGTCATTTTGAAGGTGGAGGCGCCACCAACATCGTTTGTGACGAAGTCAATATTTTGTCGGAAGCGCGATCAATCAGTGAAGATAAGCTGGCGGCACAGACCACTCATATGGAGTCCGTCTTTAAACAGGCAGCGGAAAACCTTGGGGGACGTGCAGAAACAGAAGTCAAGTTGATGTACCCAGGCTTCCATTTTGATGATATGGACCCTGTTGTGGAGATTGCGCAAAAGGCAGCAGCCAAAATTGGCCGCCCTTCACCAGTTTTGACAAGCGGCGGCGGCAGTGACGCCAATATCTTTAATGGCTTCGGCATCCCGACCGTCAACCTTTGTGTCGGATATGAAGAAATCCATACAAAAAATGAACGCATGCCGATCGAGGAACTTGAAAAGTTAGCCGAGCTGCTGGTTGAAATTGTCAAAGAATCAACCCTTAACTGAATAATGGAAGCTTAGCGAAAAAGAGAGGACAGGATGTATGTTCTCTCTTTTTTTGATACACTGAAAGAAAACGGAAAGTAGAGCGATTGTCATGGCGAGCCGAGTTATTTTTCATATTGATATGAATAGTTTTTATGCCTCTGTCGAGCAATCGCATAATCCCGAATTGAAAGGGAAAGCGATTGCTATTGCCGGAAATCCAAAAGAGCGAAAAGGCATCATCGTCACTTGTTCCTACGAAGCCCGGGCGCACGGCATCTATACGACGATGCAGGTGCATGAAGCCAAGCGGAAATATCCTGAGCTCCTGCTCTTGCCGCCGAATTTCGAACGCTACCGGACAGCCTCCAAAGCGATGTTTGAAATTTTGCGTTCCTACACTGATCAGGTGGAACCGGTATCGATCGATGAAGGCTATGTGGATGTCACAGAATTGACAGAGCAGCGCCACGCACTGGAGATTGCAGACGAAATCCAGCAGCGGCTGCTTGCTGAGTTGGATCTGCCTTGTTCGATTGGCATCGCCCCCAATAAATTTCTTGCAAAAACAGCTTCCGACATGAAAAAGCCCATGGGCGTAACCGTTCTGCGGAAACGGGACATCCAGGCTTTGCTGTGGCCAAAACCGGTGATCGATATGCACGGCATCGGCGAAAGTACCGCAGCCAGATTAAAAAGTTTGAAAATCGAAACCATCGGGGATTTGGCGACAGCGAATGAAGGGCTGATCAAGGAAAAGATGGGCAAAAATGGAGTCCGGCTGCGTTTGCGGGCAAATGGCTTGGACGACCGGCTGGTGGATCCGGATTCGATCTACGATACCAAGAGTGTCGGCACGTCCACTACCTTGCCGGTGGACGAGACGGACGAACAGAACCTGAAAGCTTTGTTTCGCCAGCTCAGCGAAAAAGTGGCTAACCGGCTGGAAGCGAAAGAATTGGCGGGTTCGACAGTCAGCATCCAGACCCGCAGCTCTGACTGGAAAAACAGGACCCGCAGTGTCACCTTGAACAATACGGTATGGAAAGCGGATGATATTCACCGGAATGCCTGGCAATTATTCACGCGGCATTGGAATGGTGAAGCTTTGCGGCTGATCGGCGTTACCGTATCGAATGTTGCAGGTAAAGGGGATATGACCGAACAATTGTCGATCTTCAATTTTCAGGAACATGCCAAAGAAGAACCGATTCTGGATTTGATGGCCAAGCTGGAGACCCGCTTCGGCAAAAGCGTCCTGTCACGGGGAACCAAAATCAAAAAAACGAACTACGATTCCAAGACAAGTTTCAGCAAAGATTTTTTGGATGATCATGACCACGAGAGAAAGTAGGGAAAATATGCAGTTATTATTTCTTGGCACCGGGGCTGGTATGCCATCAAAGCAACGCAATACTTCGGCACTGGTACTGAAATTGCTTGAAGAGCGGGGGACGGTGTGGTTGTTTGATTGCGGTGAAGCGACGCAGCATCAAATTCTCCATACAACGGTAAAACCGCGGAAAATCGAAAAGATTTTCATTACGCATATGCATGGTGACCATATTTTCGGTTTGCCCGGCCTGCTTGGCTCCCGATCGTTCCAGGGAGGGGATGAGCCTCTCGAAATTTACGGTCCAGCAGGAATCAAAGAATTTATTGAAATGACCATATCGCTCAGCCGCACCCATTTGACGTATCCGATCATCTACCGTGAACTGACGGATGGTGTGGTGTTTGACGACGAGTTGATGACCGTAGAGACCCGACTGCTGGATCATGTAATCCCGTCGTACGGCTTCCGCATCACCCAAAAGCCATTGCCGCCAAAATTGCTGATCAATAAAGCACTGGCGCTCGGTGTCCCGAAAGGCCCGCTGCTGGCAAAGCTGAAGAACGGGGAAGATGTCGAAACCACAATGGGTCAGTTGGTCCGGAGTGGCGATGTTACAGAACCGGAAGAGCCGGGATTCATCGTCACGATTTTAGGCGATACCCGCTTTTGTGAGGCGGCTATAGAATTAGGGCGCGGCGCAGATGTGCTGGTGCACGAAGCGACATTTGATGGAACCGCTAAAAAAATGGCGGCAGAATATGGCCATTCCACCGTCTATGAAGCGGCGGAAACAGCTCGTTCAGCCGGTGCCAAAACCTTGATCATGAATCATATCAGCGCGCGTTTTCTGCCGGAAGACGATAAGCTGCTGCTGAAGCAGATGAAGGAGATCCACCCGCGCGGCTGGATCGCCCATGATTTCTTGGAGTTAGAGTGGCTGCAGCAGGATAAAAAAATCAGGAAAAAACAGGTAAGCCATCCTTAAAAGATGGCTTTTTTTAGTAAATGTTAAAATAATTTATGGAAATAATAGAACATACGTTCTTTTTGTGATAAAATAAAGGTACAGCTGTATGAGGGCGGTTTGGCCATTCCCCAGGAAAGGGGGTGGTAGCATGACCATCACAGAATCATTCGGTCTCGTCTTTACGAGTATCGGGTTAACGATCAGCGCTTTGACACTCGTCGTTTCCATGATTTTGGTCATAAACAAAAAAAAATAACCGTCCCATGTGGCGTGGAATGACGGTTATTTTTTAAGCCTGTATTCCAGCCAACCGCTCTCGCGGCGGCATACAGCTGGCCGAATGCTCACGCATTCGGTTTTTTTACGTTACCTTTAGTATACTAAATCTGAAGCATTTTGCAACCGCCTTATATCCACCCGCGTTTATACGGCGCTGGAGCTGTTATATCAGCGTGAAGCTCTTTTGCCGCTGAATATGCCCAATAAGGGTCGCGAAGCAATTCACGGGCAAGGAAGACCAAATCCGCACGATCATTTTGGAGGATTTCCTCAGCATGCAAGGGGCTGGTGATCAAGCCGACCGCTCCCGTTGCTATCGGTGTTTGTTTTTTGATGGTTTCCGCAAATGGCACTTGATAGCCTGGGAATACGGGAATCTGTGCAGGGACGACAGCACCCGAGCTGACATCGATCAAATCAACGCCTTGCTGTTTCATCCATTGGCACATTTCCACATAAAGTTCCGGTGTCATGCCGCCTTCACTGTAATCGTGCGCAGAGATGCGGACAAACAGTGGGCCGGCCCAGACTCTATTGACGGCATCGATGACTTGGCCCAATAAACGGTAGCGGTTCTCGGGGCTGCCGCCGTATTCGTCGGTGCGTTTATTTGTTAAAGGCGACAGGAATTGGTTGATCAGGTAGCCGTGTGCCGCGTGGATTTCAATGACATCAAATCCCGCTTTTTTAGCGCGAATGGCTCCGTTTTTAAATGCCTCGACAGTTTCGGCGATTTCTGCTGCAGACATTTCTTTCGGAATTTTATAGTTGCTGTCGAATGCGATGGGGCTTGCGGATTGGATCTCACCATCGACTGTGGCTTTTCTTCCGGCATGGGCCAATTGAATTCCGGTTTTGGCACCATTTTGTTTCATCAAGCGGACAATTTCCGCCTGGCCTTCAATGTGGCTGTCATCCCAAATGCCGAGGTCTCTTGCCGAAATGCGGCCCTGGGGCTGAACAGCTGTCGCTTCAGTGATGATGAGGCCGACGCCGCCAACTGCACGCGTAGGATAGTGGACACGGTGCCAGTCGGTCACTTTGCCGTCTTCCTGATCACTTTGGTACATGCACATCGGCGCCATGACGATGCGGTTTTTTAAAACGGTTCCTTTGATGGTATAAGGTTCGAACAGCTTGGCCATTGGATTTCCTCCTTCAATACATAACGGTCAATTATACAGAAGAACTTATCGGAATTCTTTTCCAAGTTCCTGGGAGCGTTTGGAAGCTTCGGTTACACATTCCCCGATAATTTCTTTGAAATGATTTTTTTCCAGCGAATTGAGGCCGGCGGCAGTGGTGCCGTTCGGGCTCGTCACTTTAACTCTCAGTTCAGCAAAATCTTCCTGCTGCAGCATTTCGGCTGCGCCGGCAAAGGTTTGGCGCACCAGTTTTTTAGCGTCCGCATTTGACAGGCCATTTGCTATAGCTGCTTCGGTCATCGCTTCCGCAAAATAATAAATATACGCAGGTCCGCTGCCTGCAACGCCTGTAACGGCATGCAATTGCTCTTCTTCCACCACGGTTACACTGCCGATTGAAGTCAGCAGGTTCCGCAGCTCGTGCTGCTGCTCAAGCGACACATGTTTGCTCCAGGCAACGCCTGTAGCCGACTTGCCGATTTTTGCGGAAGTATTCGGCATTGCACGTGCTACCGGAAAATCCCCCACATGCTTTTGGATGGTTTCGATGGAAACGCCCGCTGCGACTGATAAGATGACGGTATTGCCGGTCAGTTTATCCTTGATGCCGCTGAGTGCCGCTTCGACATCTTTCGGCTTCATCGCCAGCAGGACGAAATTAGCGTCTTTCAACTCGGTTTTGTCCTGGCAGACAATATTAACTCCATATTCATCGCTCAAAAATTCCAGCCGATCCTGATCTGACCGGTTCATCACTGAAATTTCTTCCGGTTTCATAATTCGCTTATTGATCCATCCGTGGATCATGGACTCTGCCATCGATCCGGCTCCTACACATACGATTTTCATATAACTCACTCTCTTTCCTCAAATTAAAAAGCGCAATCATCCCTGTTTATACAAGGACGAAAACGCTTTGTTTCCGCGGTACCACCTAAGTTTGCCGAAAAGGCACTACTCGATATCCATAACGCGGACAAACGGCCGTGTTTTCACGGCAGCTCAAAAGCAGGTTCCACAAAGGAGAGGGGGTGCGCATCCCAGCTGCAGCGGCACTCTCTTTACACCTTCACTTTGTGTACTGATCTTTTTCTTCGCTCACATATGTTAGTAAATTATAGTGGATAGATCAGCCTCTTGTCAAATGGCGTAAAGGAGTGACGGCATCCCATTTTCCATGTATGATGGATGAATAGTGATTCATTTTAAAGGAGATGGCATTTTGACTTTACATAAGATTATTATTCCTACGCCGTTTGCAGTTGGAGACGTTAATTCATACTTATTAAAAGGTGATATGCTGACCTTGATTGATGCTGGTCCGAAAACGCCTGAAGCCTGGCTTGCTATAAAGGCCGGGCTCAAAGAGTTTGGTGCAGAGCCTGGAGACATTGAACAGGTCGTGCTGACGCATCATCATCCGGATCACGCCGGATGGGTGGATGGCTTTGAAAATGCAAAATTATACGGACATCCATATAACGATCCTTGGCTGCGCCGGGACCAGAATTTCTTTGATTACCACGATGCGTTTTATTTGGAGCGGTTAAAGGAAGAAGGGGTCCCCGGCGATCTGCAGTTCTGGGTCAAAAAGATGAAGCGCCCCTTGAACTTGATGGGCAGCCGCCCTTTGGACATGTCCATCAATGAAGGCGACACGCTGCCGGGACATCCTGAATGGGAAGTTCTCGAAACGCTTGGCCATGCACAGAGCCATTTGTCCTTCTGGAATAAAGAAACGCATGAAATGATCGGGGGTGACCATGTCATAGCGAAAGTGTCATCCAATCCGCTGATTGAACCGCCACTCGATCCGTCGCACGGCCGACCGAAATCGTTGCTTCAGTATAATGCTTCACTGGCCCGCTTGTTGAAAATGCCAGTGGATGTAATCTACAGCGGACACGGGGAAGAAGTCCGGAATGTTGATGAACTGATTACTGCACGCCTCACGAAGCAGCATCAGCGGGCCATGAAGGCGCTCCGCATGATCGGCGGCGAAGAACGCACGGTTTACGGGTTGACGAAAGAATTGTTTGCCCATGCCTACGAAAAGGAATTGGGGCTTACTTTGTCGGAAACGATCGGCCAAATCGACTACCTCCTGGAAGACGGGTTAATCGTCGAACGGATGGGTGACGATGGCATCTTCTACTATAGTAAGGCATAAACGGAAGCTCCGATCCATCGGCAGATCTTTTCCGCTTATCGCTGGAGCGGGTTGTGCGCAAGGCTGATAATTGCAACTATTCCGCACAACAGGTAAAATTAATTCCATAATGTCTCTACACCATGAATCTACAGGAAAAGGATTGGATCGCTTTGAAAAAATGGAGTTTGTTTTTAGCCAGTGCCCTGCTGCTTGCAGCGTGTTCAAATGAAGAAGCCCAACCGGCCGAGCCAGAAGAAGCGGAAGAAGCTGAGATGGCAGTCGAGCAGCAAGGGATGACAGAAGAGGGATTCATCACGCAAGTCAGCGGAGAAGATATTCTGGTCAACAATATTTATTTCACCATTCCCGAAGATGTCAAAGTGCAATTCAACGATGGCGCTGAAACGACCGAAGGCGTAGTGCGTGACATCCGCACAGGCATGAAAGTCAGCATGGACTACCAGGGGCCGCTTGCCGAATCGTTCCCAATGCAGGGAGAAGCGGAAACCATCACCATCTTGACCGATGAGGATTCTGTTAAACAGTCTGATGCGCTTGAAGCCTTCATCAATCAGGAACAATTGCCAAGATTGATCATGATGGGGCAGCCGATCGTCCGCGACAACGAGATTGGCTTCCTGTTCAGCAATATGGAAACAGGGGAAATGTCCGAAGTTCGGATTGACCTGGATACACATGAATACACTATTGGCGGAGACCAAAGTGAATGAAGAAAAGAAAAAGCGGCTATAGCTGCTTTTTTTCATGAAAAATTATGATTGTATCTCTTGCACTCTATAAAAATCCATGATATAGTTTGTATATTCATTTCAAACATTGCATAAAAATACATTGGAGGTTTTCATATTGAATAAAAAGATCGTACTCGCATACTCAGGTGGATTAGATACATCGGTGGCCATTCCGTGGCTGAAAGGACAAGGCTACGACGTCGTCGCAGTTTGCCTGGATATCGGAGAAGGCAAGGATTTGGATTTCATTAAACAAAAAGCGCTTCAGGTTGGAGCGGTTGAAAGCTATATGATCGACGCAAGAGACGAATTTGCGGATGAATATGCATTGATTTCATTGCAGGCGCACACTTTATATGAAGGCAAGTATCCATTGGTATCTGCATTGTCGCGTCCGTTGATTTCGAAAAAATTGGTTGAAATTGCAGAAGCGACCGGTTCAACTGCTGTGGCACACGGCTGCACAGGTAAAGGCAATGACCAGGTCCGTTTTGAAGTTTCCATCAAATCTTTGAACCCGAACCTAGAAGTGGTTGCGCCAGTACGTGCCTGGGCTTGGTCACGTGACGAAGAAATTGCTTATGCAAAAGAGCATAATATCCCGATTCCTGTCAATTTGGACAGCCCATTCTCTATCGACCAAAACTTATGGGGCCGTGCAAACGAATGTGGCGTCTTGGAAGATCCATGGGCTACACCGCCAGAAGAGGCTTATGACATCACAGCTTCACTTGAAAACACTCCGGATACGGCGGATATTGTCGAAATCGAATTCGTCAACGGTGTTCCGACTCAATTGAATGGTATTTCGTACTCATTCTCTAAATTGATCCTTGAATTGAATGAAATTGCCGGCAAACACGGTGTGGGAAGAATTGACCACATTGAAAACAGACTGGTTGGCATCAAATCACGTGAAGTCTACGAAGCTCCTGCAGCAATGACGTTGATTGCAGCGCATAAAGAACTTGAAGATATTACCTTAGTAAAAGAAATGGCCCATTTCAAGCCGGTCATCGAAAAGAAATTGACTGAATTGATCTATGAAGGCCTTTGGTTCTCGCCATTGCGTGTTGCTTTGGAAGCTTTCCTGAAAGAAACACAGGCTTTCGTCAATGGGACGGTCCGCGTAAAACTGTTTAAAGGCCACGCCATCATCGAAGGCCGTAAGTCGCCAAACTCCCTATACAGCGAGCAATTGGCCACTTACTCTACAGATGATACATTCAATCATGCTTCTGCAGTCGGCTTTATCGAATTATGGGGCCTTCCAACAGTCGTCAACTCAATGGTCAACAAGAAAGAGGTCCTGGTTCCTGAAGACTTGAAAGAGAAGGTGAAAGCATGACCAAACTGTGGGGCGGCCGTTTTCAAAAATCGGCCGAACAGTGGGTCGATGAGTTCGGCGCTTCAATTTCCTACGATCAAAAGCTGGTAATGGAGGATTTGGAAGGCAGCACAGCGCATGTAAAAATGCTGGCGGCCTGCCAGATTCTTTCTGAAGAAGATGGAGCGTTGATCCTATCCGGGCTTGAGACGCTGAAACAAAAAGCGCAGGACGGCGATTTGGAATTCAGTGTCTCCAATGAAGACATCCACTTAAACTTAGAAAAGCATTTAATCGATGAAATCGGTCCTGTCGGCGGAAAGCTGCACACGGCAAGAAGCCGGAATGACCAAGTGGCGACCGATATGCACCTTTATTTGAAAAATCGCGTCCAGGAGATCATTGAAGCCATCACGGCTTTCCAGGATGCTATCGTGACACAGGCGGAAGCACATGTGGAAACGATTGTTCCAGGCTATACGCATCTTCAACGTGCCCAGCCGATTTCATTCGGCCATCACTTGATGACGTATTTCTGGATGCTGCAGCGCGACAAGGAGCGATTGACGGAATCGGTGAAACGCATCGATATCTCCCCGCTTGGAGCGGGAGCGATGTCGGGTACGACCTTCCCGATCGACCGCGAAATGTCAGCTGAGCTGCTGGGCTTTTCAAACGTTTACCAAAACAGTTTGGATGCTGTCAGCGACCGTGATTTCATCCTGGAATTTCTCAGCAATTCGTCTATGCTGATGATGCACCTGTCGCGTTTTGCCGAAGAGATCATTCTTTGGTCAAGCGAAGAGTTCCGTTTCATCGAATTGGATGATACTTTCTCCACGGGATCCAGCATTATGCCGCAGAAGAAAAATCCGGATATGGCGGAACTGATCCGCGGCAAGACCGGACGTGTCTACGGCAACCTGTTCGGCTTGCTGACAACATTGAAAGGCCTTCCGCTTGCCTATAACAAGGACATGCAGGAAGACAAGGAAGGCATGTTCGATACGGTCCATACGTTAATGGGTTCATTGCCGATTTTCGAAGGCATGATCCGTACCATGACGGTCCGCACGGATTCCATGGAAAAAGCCGTGCATTCAGACTTTTCGAATGCGACGGAATTGGCGGATTATCTGGCTACCAAAGGCATGCCATTCCGCGAAGCGCATGATGTGACAGGAAAGCTGGTTTTCACCTGCATCCAGCGCGGTTATTTCCTGAAAGACTTACCGCTCGCTGATCTCCAGAAAGCGAGTCCACTGATCGATGAAGACATTTACAATACGCTGATGCCGAGAACTGCAGTAGAGCGAAGAAACTCACTGGGCGGCACAGGTTTTGAACAAGTACATCATCAATTGGGACTTGCCAAGCAACTCATCGGGTAAAGAGTCCATTTTCTATAAAGCCGTCAGCGGTTGGTACCCGCTAATGGTCAATAAAAGCCAATTTTCCTCTTCCCCTATGGAAAATTGGCTTTTATTTTTTTGTCTTTTTTTGGAAATGCATGCGCGGCGTTGATTCTGAGTTTTACCTATGGAGCTGCTTCAGCCGCAAGACTGATTTATTTTACAAATTGAAATATCCTCTTTCCAATAGTTGGCAGGTTTTGATAAAATAAATGGAGATGAATCGGACTCGCCAGCACAAGAAAAATAAATTTAGTATTTTATCACTCTTATGTAAAATACGAAGAGTATGACGGCAAAAACTTAAAACAGCAAGGGGTAAGATGGAATGCGTGTATTTTGGGAGTTGGGCTGGTTTTTCAAGGAACGGAAAAAGCATTACGCCATGGGGATCTTTTTATTGCTCATTGTGGCATTTTTAGGGGTTTTGCCTCCGCGCATCATCGGGTTTGTGGTCGACCGCATCAACCAGGGGACTCTGACGCCAGCATATCTGCTGCAATGGCTGGCAATTCTGGCCGGAGCGGCTTTGGCGATGTATGCCCTCAGGTACATGTGGCGGCTGCTGATTTTCGGTTCGTCCATTATTTTGGCGCGGAATCTGAGAGAGCGGTTGTTTCAGCATTTCACCCAAATGTCTCCGGCTTTCTATCAAAAACGGCGTGTCGGTGATTTAATGGCACATGCGACCAATGATCTTCAGGCGGTTCAGCAAACGGCTGGGGTAGGTGTGTTGACTTTGGTGGATTCGATTGCGACAGGCGGCTTTGTCATCGCAGCCATGGCCATCACCATCGATTGGAAATTGACTTTGATTGTACTGTTGCCGATGCCCTTGATGGCCTATCTGACCAATTACTACGGGAAATTGATGCATCAGCGGTTTCATGGAGCACAACTGGCTTTTTCGGGACTGAACGACAAGACGCAGGAAAGCATTTCGGGAATGAAGGTCATCAAGACGTTCGGCCAGGAAGAGCAAGATATTGAAGATTTCACAAAGCTTTCAGAACGTGTGGTCGACGAAAATATCCGGGTGGCGCGCGTCGATTCGCTGTTTGATCCGACGATTTCCGCAATCATCGGCATCTGCTATTTCCTGACCATCAGCTTTGGTTCTTATTTTGTGGTGAACGGTGATATGTCCATCGGCGATCTGGTCGCTTTTACTGCCTATCTCGGCCTTTTGGTTTGGCCGATGCTGGCGTTCGGCTGGCTCTTCAATATCGTGGAACGCGGTCGGGCTTCCTATGACCGCATCCGTGCGCTGTTGGCGGAACCGATCGACATCGATGACCGTGAAGATGCCATCGATGAGGATCCGGCTGGTGACCTGATCTTTTCGTTGAAGCAATTCAAATTTACAGGCGATGACCGGGCTGCGCTTGGGAATGTTCATTTTACGCTCAGGCGGGGTGAAACATTGGGCATTGCCGGCAAGACGGGTTCTGGAAAATCAGCCATTCTTCGTTTGCTGCTGCGCGAGTTCGAAAACTATGAAGGGTCCATTGTATTTGGGGGCCATTCCATCGATGCTTATAAAAAGCAGCGTTTGCGGCAGGCAATCGGCTATGTGCCTCAGGATCACTTTTTATTTTCAACAAGCATTGCCGGCAATATCGCCTTTGCACGGCCGGATGCCCAAATGCATGAAGTCGAGAAGGCGGCTGCACTGGCACATATCCACGAAGACATCAGCAACTTTACTGAAGGCTATGCCACGGTTGTCGGAGAACGCGGCGTTTCTTTGTCCGGAGGCCAGAAGCAGCGGATTTCGATTGCGCGGGCATTGATGACAGATCCTGAATTGCTGATTTTGGATGATTCTCTGTCTGCAGTGGATGCCAAGACGGAAGAAGCCATACTGAAATCATTGAAACAGACGCGGACAGGGAAATCCACCATCATCACCTCGCACCGGTTGAGTGCCATCCAGCATGCACATCAGATACTGGTGATGGATGAGGGGACAGTTGCAGAGATCGGTTCGCACGAAGAACTGATGCGGAAAAAAGGACGTTATTACGAAATGTATGAGCTGCAGCAATTGGAAGCGCTTGTCGAACAGGGAGGCGAGGTGTAATGCTGGCCAAAGAAACAGAAAAACAACAAGAACTGACCGGCCGGGATCAATGGATCGTCTTCAAGCGCCTGTTGAAATACTTGGCACCGCATAAAAAAATGCTGGCAGTGGCCATGGGACTATTGGTTTTGACCGTACTCGGGGATGTACTGGGGCCATTGATCATAAAAATTTTCATCGATGATTACCTGACTCCAGGAACCTTTCCGACCGGGCCGATTGTTGGATTAGCAGCAGCGTACTTGTTCATTCAAGCTTCCAATGTCATCATCAGTTATTTTCAGATGCTGAAGTTCCAGGTAGCTGCATTGAAGATCATCCAACAGCTGCGGATCGATGTTTTTACAAAAGTGCACGGACTCGGCATGCGTTATTTTGATAAGACCCCTGCAGGAGGCATCGTGTCGCGAGTCACCAATGACACTGAAGCGATCAAGGAAATGTTCGTCACCGTACTGATCGGCTTTATCCAAAGTGCATTCCTGATTGTCGGCGTCTACATCGCCATGTTTTTCCTCAATGCCCAGCTGGCGCTTATCACATTGGTTCTGCTGCCGATTCTTGGGTGGATCATCTATATTTACCGCAAATACAGCTCAGCATTTTACCAGGATCTGCGGGAACGCCTGGGACAGCTGAATGCAAAATTATCCGAATCGGTCCAAGGGATGGGCATGATCCAGGCTTTCGGCCAGGAAACACGCCTTAAGGATGAGTTCAATGAAATCAATAATAAGCATTGGCAGGCGGGCAAACGCAATATCAAAATCGACGGCCTGCTGTTGCGTCCGGCAATCGATCTTGTCTATGCATCGGCGCTGATCATGTTGCTGAGCTATTTCGGCATCACTTCGTTTTCGAATACCGTGGAAGTCGGCGTCATTTATGCATTCGTCACTTATATCGACCGCTTTTTTGAACCGATCAATCAAGTGATGCAGCGGCTGTCGATATTTCAACAGGCCATTGTCGCCGCATCACGCGTTTTCCTGCTATTGGATGAACTGGAGAAAACACCAAGGCAGGAAGAAGCGGCGGGAGGGATCAAAGAAGGGAAAATCGAGTTCCGGGATGTCAGTTTTTCCTATGACGGGCATGCCGAAGTCTTGAAGAATATATCCTTTACGGCTTTGCCGGGACAGACTGTCGCACTTGTTGGCCACACTGGAAGCGGAAAAAGTTCCATCATCAACTTATTGATGCGCTTCTATGAATTCAATAAAGGCGAAATCTTGATAGATGACATTTCAGTGAAACAATATCGAACTGCCGAATTGCGCAGGAAAATGGGATTGGTGCTGCAGGATCCATTTCTGTTTTATGGAACGATTGAAAGCAATATCCGGCTTTACGATCAGTCGATTGCAGAATCGGAAGTCCGGAAAGCGGCGGAATTTGTCCAAGCAAACCGTTTCATCGAAGCTTTGCCGGAGGGCTACAGTCAGAAAGTCACTGAGCGGGGATCAACTTTCTCAAGTGGAGAGCGCCAATTGGTGGCATTCGCTCGGACGATGGCGACTGATCCGAAGATTTTGGTGCTCGATGAGGCAACGGCGAACATCGACACAGAAACGGAAGTGGCGATTCAGGGGAGCCTCGAACGCATGCGGCGCGGACGGACAACCATTGCGATTGCGCATAGGCTCAGCACGATTCAAGATGCGGAACTGATCCTTGTGCTGCATCAGGGCGAGATCGTCGAGCGCGGGACGCATCAACAATTGCTTCAGCAGCGCGGGTTATATCATAAAATGTATCTTTTGCAAAACAGCATTGTGGAGTAGAAAAACTGGACGGCTGGAGCCGTTCAGTTTTTTTTGCAGGAAATGAACGTTGAAAATGAGTAAGATGCTTGTTTTTTACTTACTATGTAGTAAACTACAAAAGGTTTTTCTCAAAAACCCAAAACCGCCGACAAGAAAAATTCACTACTATTGAAAGGAGTAAAGAAAATTTTTATTCAATGCGAGATTTTTGAAGAAGTCCGCTAAACAGGACGATTATCTTGAGGTAAAAAAGGATTATGAAGCGGCAGAAAGCAGGTGTTCGCGAATCCAAACAGTTCTGCAATCAACTGGCCGTTTTGTCCACAAAGATTTCACAGGCACAGAGGCAGTGTTTCCCTTATAAATTTGGTAAGATGGGAGGAGTACAGGAAGGAGAATTACCAGTGGCATCTGATATCAATCTATTTTTAGCCTTTGGAGCAGGCTTTTTAAGTTTTATTTCGCCATGTACATTGCCTTTGTATCCCGCATTTTTATCTTATATAACTGGCATGACCATGGATGAGATTAAAAACGATAAAAAAATCATGCAACGGCGAGGCATGTTCCATACACTATTTTTCTTATTAGGATTTTCAACCATATTCATTGCGCTCGGTTTCAGCACATCGTTCTTTTATGAGTGGTTTATCCGCTATGATGAATTGATCCGCCAAGTAGGCGCGATTTTTATCGTCCTATTCGGATTGATGATAGTCGGGGTCTTTTCACCGAAATTACTCATGAGGGACCGTAAGTTTTCATTTAAAAACCGTCCGTCCGGCTTTTTTGGGACATTCGTGATCGGTTTGGCGTTCGCAGCTGGTTGGACACCGTGTACAGGCCCAATCACTGCTGCTATCTATGCTCTTGCTGCAACGAATCCGGGGTCTGGTGTCTGGTACATGTTGGCATACGTACTCGGTTTCGCTATCCCATTTTTTGTTCTGTCATTCTTCGTGACACGCATGGGATGGCTGCGCAAGCATCACGGGATTATCATGAAAATTGGCGGCTATGTTATGATTGGAGTCGGCATCCTGTTGTTTTTTGACGGCATGACCTATTTAATCCGTGTCCTGAGCCCAGTCTTTGGTGATTTCCAAGGATTTTAAAATGACAGTAAGCAGGTGACAAAGATGGAAACCATTCTAAAAGTAGAAGAATACCAATCTAAAATTGGTCAAGAGCAGTCGTTTCTGCTTTTTGTAAAAACAGATCATTGTTCAGTCTGTGAAGGTTTGCGTCCCCAGGTCGAAGCATTTGAAAATGACTATAAACTGCCATTCTACTTGGTCAATGCGGCCCAGGTGCCGGAACTGGCAGGGCAGCTGATGCTGTTCACGGCTCCTGTGGTTCTGCTGTTTCGACAAGGCAAGGAAATCCATCGATTTGCCCGGTTTGTGCCGATCGAAGAGCTGCGCCGCAGATTGGATGAGTTGGAGGAGAGTTTAGATGCTTGATCAAATCCCCACCGAAATCTATTTGATCATTTCAACCGTTGGTGCTTTGGCAATGGGATTGCTGGCAATGTTCGTTCGTTCAAAATCAGCCAAAAACCCGGCATCGGCCAAGAAAATCATCCTTCCTCCGTTCTTTATGTCAACCGGTGCGTTGATGTTTATCTTTCCATTTTTCCGTGTTGCGCCTTTGCAGATCTTTGAAGCCCTGGCAGTCGGCATCCTTTTTTCAACTATATTGATCTGGACCTCCAAGTTTGAAGTTCGTGATGGTGATATTTATCTGAAGCAATCGAAAGCATTCGTCTTTATCCTGTTCGGGCTGTTGCTGATCCGCGTACTCGGAAAAGTGGTTTTAAGTTCGAGCATCGATATTGGTGAACTGGCAGGCATGTTCTGGATCCTGGCATTCGGAATGCTTTGGCCATGGCGGATTTCCATGCTGTGGCAATACAAGAAAATCGCAGCAAAGGATAAAAGCGCTATTCCCACTTAAGGGAATGGCGCTTTTTATTGTTCGAAATATTGTTCGTATGGACGGACATCAATTTCCATCTCGGCCAGTTTTTTTCTCAAGAATTTATGATCGCGTTTTGGCGTCGCGAGAATATAGCCGCGGATGATGTGTTCCAGCTTCATCTTTTTGACTCCTTCTTCAAGCATGACCTGCCCAATCCTGCCAGCAATTTTCTGCTTTGCCACTGGACGGAATAAATCAGGAACCGGCTGCACCAACTCATTCAACATCGCTTTTTCTTCATCACCCCATAAATGAATGGTTTGGTCGACGTAATATTCTTCCCAGTTCAAATCTGAAAGGCCATCTTCCTTCGGCATGGACTTTAGAAACTTCCTGAACATGAAATATCCTCCAATTGCGAAAAGCCCCACCAGCACGACTACCCAAAATAGGATAAACCATAAAAACCAGCCACTTAGTTCCATATTGTTTCACCTCATTTTTCCATTACTTCTATTATAGAAGGCTTTGAAAAGAAATTCATTAAAAATGTATCTCTTTTTTTCAGTTATGTCTATATAGCGAATGAAAGGAGGTGAGAAACATGGCCTTTAGTGATTTTAAGAACGCCAGCATCCGCTGCACGTACGACAATGGGTTGGATGCCAATGGCAAAGTCAAACGCAAGTTCAAATCGTACCACAACGTCAAAGAAGCAGCAGCTGCAGAAGGAATCTTCGAAACAGCAGCAGTATTGACGGACTTCGGAACCAAGACATTAATGGATGTTGAGAAACAATCCGCAATGACGATTTATCAGTAATCAGCATAAGGGGGAATAAGGAATGGCAAAAACATTGGAATTGATCTTTGCGACCACTGCAGGAAAAGAAGTCACTTTGACCGTGGACGAGCCGCGTAGCAATGTTACAGATGCGGAATTGCTGGCAGGAATGCAGGCAATCATCTCACAGGATGTTTTCGAAGTTGAAGGTTCTTCACTCGGAACGGTAAAAGGTGCGCGAATTGTCGAACGGAATATTGTGGAGTACGAAGTATAAGCAAGAAGCTCTCCTGATTCGGGGGAGCTTTTTTTGTTAGAAAGGAGTGGAAACTATGGAAGAGTGGATGCAATGGGTTCAGGAACTCGGCTTCCCCATTTTTGTATCTTTTTATTTGATGCATCGTGTGGAAACGAAATTGGTCGCCATTCATGACGCATTGATTACATTGAAACTGTCCTGACTTCACAAAATCGTGACAATGGCGGTGGAACATGTATTGTGCCGATTCTACACTTTCGCTATGATTAGAAGGATGAAAGAGTGGAGGCGATTTTTTGCGATTTATTTTTTTGTCAGTTTTGCTGAGCCTGGCTCTATTGTTATCGGCATGCGGCAGTTCTGCAATAGAGGATTTTTCCTACACCGATCACCGGGGAGAACCGGTTTCTTTGGAGGATTTGAACGGTACACCTTGGCTGGCCACTTTTGTTTTCACAAATTGTGAAACGGTTTGTCCACCGATGACATTCAATTTAAGTGGAATTCAGGAAGAGCTGGAAGCAGAAGGTTTGCTGGATTATAAGATAGTGGCGTTCAGCGTAGACCCGGGGGTAGATACACCGGAAACGATGCAGGAATATTTAGCCCAGTATTCGGTGCCTGATGAATCCAAATGGCATTTGCTTACAGGGTATACGCAACCTGAGATAGCCGAGTTTGCGAAAGATAATTTCAGCTCTTTTGTACGGGATGATCCTGAAAGCGACCAAGTCATACATGGCACAAGTTTTTACCTGGTGGATCAAGAGGGGGTTGTCGTCAATAATTACGACGGCTTCGAAAATGTGCCAGTGGAAGACATTAAGAACGACTTACGCGAATTACTGGAAAAAAAGTAAAAAACCGGTCATAGACCGGTTTTTTCTTTGCCCAAAAGATCTCTGATTTCGAGAAGGATTTCCTGGGTTTTGTCCAGTACTTCCGGCTCTTCGTCGGCAGGGATGTCTTTTTTGCGTTTTAGCTTGGTGAAAATACGGATAACCATGAAGATTGAAAAGGCAATGATGAAAAAATCGATAATCGATTGAATAAATAATCCGTAATTCAAGACCACGTCATTGAACGTATAGCTCCAGTTTTCAACGCTGACTCCGCCGACCAATATTCCGACCAGCGGCATAATGATATCTTCCACCAATGAAGAAACCACTTTACCAAAAGCGGCGCCAATTATGACTGCTATGGCTAGGTCAAGGACATTTCCTTTTAAGGCGAATTTCTTAAAGTCTTCCCACATAACATTCACCTCCTATTATTAATTGTCAATCATAGCACAAGAATACTAATAATCCAGCTGAATATTGATTGTTTATATGACAGCATTCTTTTTGGGAAAAGGCAATAGAAGAGAGTTTATGCTACACTGAAAAAAATGAATAAATAGGTGTGGGAAAATGAAAAAGAAAAAATTGCCAATTAGATGGAAGCGGAAAATCGGTTGCCTCATCCTGTTCATTCCAGCGGCGATTGTCGCGCTGACAATCGGTATCCTCACTTTTACGATGATTAATTCCGCTTCGGTGTTTGACGCCATAAAAAAAGCACCCAGCCACTTAGTGGAGTTGGAAGTTCCTGACGAGTATATTCCGCTTTATAAAGAAGCAGCAGATGCCTACAGCATTCCCTGGACATTGCTGGCTGCCCATCACCGGATCGAAACAAGATTTTCCAGGATGGATCCATTGCTGTCTCCAGTTGGGGCAGAAGGGCATCTTCAGTTTATGCCTTGTACATTTGTCGGCTGGAGCCACCCGACTTGTTCGGGCAAAGGACAAGGAGAAATCAGTGAAGAGGACAAGACAAGCCTTGATGTGATTGCTTATTACGGTGGATACGGAGTTGATGGCAATGGAGACGGCATTGCAGATCCCTATAATTTAACGGATGCCTTGTACAGTGCAGCTAATTATTTGTCGCACAACGGTGCCGCTGAAGGCGATTTGGAAAGTGCAGTTTACCAGTACAACCACAGCGAAGAGTATGTTGCCGATGTGCTTCATTATTACCGTCTATATGAAGAGGAATATAATTAAATGCAAATAAAAAAAGAGTGGACGATGTCCACTCTTTTTTTTGTTAGGCTCTACGGCCTTTTCTCATAGATCCCATAATCAGGCTAAGAACGAATACGAAGATCAAAGCACCGATCAATGCTGGGATGATTGCTACGTCCCAAATAACAGGACCTAAATCTCCAAGAATTAATCCACCTAACCAGGCACCAACGATACCCGCGATGATGTTACCGATAATGCCGCCTGGAACATCCTTGCCTAAAATCATTCCTGCGATCCAACCGATGATACCACCCATAATAAGATACAAAATAAAACCCATTTTTTCCAGCTCCTTTAGAGTAATGTATAATTGCTACACTCTAGATATAACCGGATTCAGGACATTTGAAACATAAAAAGGCAAAAAGATTATAAAATATTTGCGCCCAAGGTTGTGGCGAAGTGGCGCAAAGCCCACTCATGGCCCTCTTGATCAAAGCTGGCGACGCCCTTTTCATGGATGAAAATTTCAAATCCTTCATTATAGGCATCAACAGCTGTATGCAGCACACAGATATCCGTGCAGACCCCTACGATGTGGATTTCTTCAATCCTCCGTTCCCGCAAAAGCAGTTCTAAATTGGTTCCGGCAAATGCACTGTATCTTGTTTTGTCCATCCAAATGATTTGATCCTGATGCTTTTTATAGATGTCTGCAAGGCGGCCATATAAGTTTCGGCCGGCAGTTCCTCTTATATTATGGGGTGGAAAAAGTTTTGCTTCCGGATGAAAAGAATTATTCTCTTCATGCAGATCGACTGGCATGATCACCAATTCCTCATCAGCAAGAAACTCTTCCGTCAAGGTACAAATCTTCTCTTCAATGGCCTGTCCAGGCTTTCCGCATGTCAGTGCACCATCGTCCGCAACAAAATCCACCGTGTAATCGACAACCAATAACGCTTTTTTCATACCATTCACTCCAATCCAATCCTTTTTCTTGATTATAAACCTAAATCAAAAATTATCGTAAGTAAAAATCCTTGCTACAGGCAATTGTTTTCAGTATAATCAGACTATTAAAGAAAGAAGGGGTGGTCCTGATGCAATACGAAAACATTGAAAAGCTAGACCGGCAAGCAACGATCTTTGTTATTATCCATACTTTGCTCATTTTCAATTTTGCTTTGGATTTCGGTTTTTTCATATGACCGGAAACCAAAAAACAGCCTATCCCTTTTTTATCGGGATAGGCTGTTTTAATGTGTCCCTCTTTTCAGGCGAACCAAGGAGTCTTTGAGGATCCGTGATGCCGAATCGAGTGAGACACCCAGTATTTCCTGAATTTCTTCCAGGTTTTTATGCTCAACAGAATAAAGGTAATGAACATAAGCGAAACGGATATCACCCGAGCGCATCGGCATGCCGACAAAAGAGGAAAGTGCTTCCGTGTAATCAGACAGCGATCCCATCTGGAACATGGTGTATTCGTTTTTTACTTTGGATGACAGCAAATACGGCGTGCCGCGGAAAATGGCACGTTCAATTCCATCAAGCATGACAGGGATCTCTTTTCCCGAAAAGTCCAGACGGCATTGATAGCCATCTTTCTTTTCAACGGCCAAAGCCAGTTTCCCATCGCGGTCATCAAAATTATCCACATCGATGGCCACCATATCGCGCAGGCGAAGTCCGCGCAAATAAAGGATATAAAGAATCTTGGCATTCAATGATAATTGGACGGCTTCGAGTACGGCATCTTTCTTCTTCAGAAGGTCTTCGTAGTCTAAATAGATATCGGAAGGCGTCAAATCAAGTTTTTCGCTGAATTTAAATTTGGGCATGAAATCGTTCGGAATGCGCCCGATCTGCCACATATAATCAAACCATCTTCTGATGTAAATCAGTTTTCGGTTCAAGGTGCTGTCTTTAATGCCGGATGCATGCTGATCCTGCAGAAATTGTTGGATATCGGAAGGGCGGATATCATGCGGTTCCACCGGTTTTTTATAGGTATGCCGAAGAAAGGCGAAGAGCGAGCGGATCAATTGGACTTCATGGACTACTGTGTTCGGGCTAATGCCGTTGTCCAGCCTAAATTTCTCATAACCGTAAGGCATCATTCGTCACCTCTTCTAAGGGATTTCCTTAAATTATACCATTATTACCGGAAAATAGAACGTATTTTCCCTTGTCCATAAGGAAAGTGAAACTTGGCAGATGGGGTCTGCGGGAAAGCCGTGGGCAAAAGACAGGATGCCATCCCGTTCATGTATATAATTCTGACTGAATAGGGTATGTTAATAGGGATAGGCAATTAAACGGAATGAAGGTGGAAATCAAGATGTTTAAAGAAGACAACGCAAAAATCAGAAACCAAATACTTCAAGCAGTAGAAGGCATGACTGATGAAAAGCTGAACCAAAAGCCGTCGGCCGAAGAATGGTCGCCGATTCAAATTCTAGACCATCTTCAACTAATGGAGAACACAATTGCAAAAGGAATTTCCCATGAGCTAACGAAAGAAGGGGGCCACAAAGCGCTGAAAAAGCCGATCGGGTTGACAGTCAGCCGTTCATTCAAGGTGAAGGCACCGAAACATGTGGTGCCGACTGATGAATTCGTTACACTCGAAGAAATGAAAGAACGTTTGAATGCCTCACATAATTTCCTGTACGAAGTATTTGGAAGCGCAACTCCTGAACAACTAGAACAAAAATCGATGGATCATCCGGTGTTTGGAAAAGTGCCGCTGATTCAGTGGTTTCCGTTTGTGGGGCTGCATGAAAAGCGCCATTTCAAGCAGTTGGAGAAGACATTAAGTAAACTCGATTGATTCTGGGAATAGTCATTCGAAAAACTTATCACAATGTATAATTTTAATGTAATTTACTTATGCTCCCACTTTCGGTATGATGGAAGAGGAGAAAAGCGCTGTCACGGGCCTTTTCATAAGATTCAAAGGAGGAACACACACATGGCAAAGAGCAGTTTGCACAACAGCCGCACTTCTTTTGAGCTAAATGGCAAAACGTATAACTATTATCGTTTAGCTGCATTAGAAGAAGCAGGAGTCGCTAAAGTATCACGCCTCCCTTATTCGATTAAAGTTCTATTGGAATCCGTATTGCGTCAGCACGACGGGTATGTAATCAAAGACGAGCACGTTGAAGAATTAGCAAAATGGGGCAAAGATGCCAACAAAGAAGCAGAAGTTCCATTCAAGCCTTCACGCGTTATCCTTCAGGATTTCACTGGCGTACCAGTAGTCGTCGATTTGGCTGCACTACGTTCAGCAATGGCTGAAATGGGTGGAGACCCGAACAAAATCAACCCTGAAATTCCAGTGGATCTTGTAATTGACCACTCTGTACAGGTTGATTATTACGGCACAGAAGATGCACTTCGCATCAACATGGAGCTTGAGTTCGACCGCAATGCTGAGCGTTACCAGTTCCTTAGCTGGGCTCAAAAAGCTTATGACAACTACCGTGCGGTTCCACCTGCAACGGGTATTGTTCACCAAGTTAACCTTGAGTACTTGGCAAACGTTGTCCATGCAGTCGAAAACACAGACGGCACGTTCGAAACCTTCCCTGACACATTAGTCGGAACAGATTCACATACGACGATGATCAACGGAATCGGTGTTCTTGGATGGGGCGTTGGCGGTATCGAAGCTGAAGCTGGCATGCTTGGACAGCCTTCTTACTTCCCAATTCCGGAAGTTATTGGCGTTAAAATGACCGGTGAACTTCCAAACGGTGCAACTGCAACCGATTTGGCGTTAAAAGTAACACAAACATTGCGTAAAAAAGGCGTAGTTGGTAAATTTGTTGAGTTCTTCGGCCCTGGCGTTACAACATTGCCGCTTGCTGACCGCGCAACGATTGCCAACATGGCTCCAGAATACGGCGCAACTTGCGGATTCTTCCCAGTTGACGAAGAAGCACTTGACTACATGCGTTTGACTGCACGTGATGCAGACCAAATCGCTGTCACTAAAAAGTATTTGCAGGAAAACGATATGTTCTTCACTGTTGAAAACGAAGATCCGATCTACACAGACCTTGTGGAAATCGACCTTTCTGAAATCGAACCAAACCTTGCAGGACCGAAACGTCCACAGGATTTGATTCCTTTGTCTCAAATGAAACCTGAGTTCAACAAAGCTGTAACTGGCGAAGAAGGACCACACGGTTTTGCACTTGATGCAGCTGAAATTGCGAAATCAGCAACGGTTAACTTCAAAGACGGCAGAACTGCTGAAATGAAGACTGGTGCCTTGGCGATTGCAGCAATTACATCGTGTACAAACACTTCTAACCCATACGTAATGCTTGGTGCTGGATTAGTAGCGAAAAAAGCAGTTGAAAAAGGATTGACTCCACCTGCTTACGTGAAAACTTCATTGGCTCCAGGATCTAAAGTTGTTACAGGTTACTTGAACGATGCTGGTTTGTTGGATTACATGAACCAAATCGGTTTTAACCTTGTCGGCTACGGCTGTACAACATGTATCGGCAACTCGGGTCCATTGCTTCCTGAAATCGAAGAAGCGATTCTGGATAACGATTTGCTGGTTTCATCTGTATTGTCAGGTAACCGTAACTTTGAAGGACGTATCCACCCGCTTGTAAAAGCCAACTACTTGGCATCTCCAATGCTGGTTGTTGCTTATGCACTTGCTGGTACAGTGGATATCGACTTTGCAACTGAGCCGATCGGCACAGACAAAGAAGGCAAAGACGTCTTCTTCAAAGATATCTGGCCTTCAACTGAAGAAATCAAAAAAGTCGTTAAAGACACAGTCACTCCAGAATTGTTCCGCAAAGAGTACGAGCATGTATTCAACGAGAACGAAGCTTGGAACGCGATTGAAACAAACGACGATTCGTTGTATGAATTTGATGCAACATCAACGTATATCCAAAACCCGCCGTTCTTTGAAGGTCTTTCAAAAGAGCCGGCTCCGATTCAAGCGTTATCTGGCCTTCGTGTCGTTGCGAAATTCGCAGATTCCATCACGACTGACCACATTTCACCAGCTGGTGCCATCGGCAAAGATACGCCAGCCGGACTATACCTTCGTGAAAACGGCGTAGAGCCACGTAACTTCAACTCTTACGGATCTCGCCGCGGTAACCACGAAGTCATGATGCGCGGAACTTTCGCCAACATCCGTATCCGTAACCAGGTAGCTCCAGGAACAACTGGCGGTTACACAACTTACTGGCCAACTGGCGAAACAATGGCAATTTATGACGCTGCCATGAAATATCAGGAACAAGGCACAGGACTTGTTGTCTTGACTGGTAAAGATTACGGCATGGGCTCTTCACGTGACTGGGCTGCTAAAGGAACATTCCTTCTAGGCATCAAAACAGTCATCGCTGAAAGCTATGAGCGTATTCACCGTTCAAACCTTGTGATGATGGGCGTTCTGCCATTGCAGTTCGTTAACGGCGAAAGCGCTGATTCTCTTGGATTGACTGGCCACGAAACCATCAGCGTCAACTTGACTGATGACGTGAAGCCACGCGACGTCCTTACTGTTACAGCTACTGCTGAAAACGGTAAAGTGACTGAGTTCCAAGTCTTGGCACGTTTCGATTCCGAAGTGGAAGTGGATTATTTCCGCCACGGCGGCATCCTGCAAATGGTGCTCCGCAACAAATTGCTAGAAGTATAAGAACCATATGAAAAGGCTGCCGGAGAATTCTCCGGCAGCCTTTTTTGTTATATAAAGAAGAAATATCTTGTATACTGGTAAAGAGAAACTTCAATCAGTGGGGTTCATCCCCACTGATTGTTAGTTGATCCAATCGGACTTTTACGGTCAGTGGATCTCCCGCTTGTAGAAGCGGGAGTCTTACTGCCCGTTAAAGCGGGATAAAGAGGTGAAATGGACATGTACATAAGCGAAAAAGAAATAGAAATCCGTTACGCGGAAACCGATCAGATGGGTGTTGTTTATCATGCCAATTACATCATTTGGCTGGAAATCGGGCGGACCAAGTTGATTGAGGACCTGGGATTCACATATGCAGGCATGGAGAAGGACGGTTATTTGTCTCCGGTGACCGACATCTCCATTCAATACAAAGCGGCTATGCGGTATGGGCAAAAAGCCTATGTTCGGACATGGGTGGAGGAACATGGACGCCTGCGCACCAAATACGGCTACGAAATCGTCCATGAAGACGGGACAGTCGCCGCAAACGCAACATCCGAACACGTTGTCGTCAAAAAAGAAACATTCCGCCCGGTCTCCATCAAAAAAATCTATCCGGAATGGCATGAGAAATACGAAGAAATCAAAAGGCAGGCTGCTGATGGCGTTCGGAATTAAGCGGGATGAACTGGAACGCTGGAAACAGGGAGTCAATAAGGGCCAGATTTCATTTTTAACCCATTACTGGGTGGATGACCGTTTTCCAGGATGCAGCACGGTCACTAAGGTCGGCTGCTGTGACCTGGAGAAGCTGGAATCCTGGGGCAGGCAGTATGGTTTGCAGCGTGAGTGGATGGATTTGCGGGGAAATTACCCGCATTTTGATTTGTTCGGAGATCGCCAAAAGGCCATTCTGCAGCGCGAAGGCCAATTGGAGCAACTGAATAAACTGCAAAATAAAAAAGCATGAATAGCTCATGCTTTTTTATTTTGTATATGAATAATCAAGTTCGTGCAAGTCATCATTAACGCTGACCTGTAGATTATGCCCATCAAAATACCAGACATCGGTTTGTTCAATAAAATAGGTGACTTGGTCCTGTTCTACTTGGACAGCCATCTCATGCGGATGATCTTTGGTTACGCCCAACGAAAACCCGGGCTGCAGCTTGCTGGAACCGCCATAGCGGACGAAAAAGCGAACTGCTTCTCCAGGCGCAACTTCCATCTCTTCCTTAAACCAGTCCAATGCGTCTTCACTGATGTTAATCTGCATATCACACGTCCTTCCACTGGGATTACCAGTTGATTTTCGGCTCTGTACCCGCGCGGATGCGGGAAATATTGGCGCGATGACGGAAAATGATGAAAAAAGCCAGAATGTAGATGACAACCATAAATAGGTAATCTCCTGTAATGAGTGCATAAATGGTGGTGTAGATGATGGCTACCACCGCCAAGATGATTGATGATAAAGAGACCATTTTGGTGATTTTCAGTGCAATCAGCAGTACAGCGACCGCCATGACGAACAGGGGCCATTGATAGCCGAGCAGAATACCGCCTGAAGTAGCCACTGCTTTGCCGCCTTTAAATTTGGCGAACACCGGATAAATATGGCCGATGACCGCGATGACGCCGAATGCCAAGGGATGGATATCGGTTGCGATGTAAAGGGGGATCAGTGTTGCAGCCGTACCTTTCAGAATATCCAGCAGGGTCACCGCAATTCCGGCTTTTTTGCCGAGTGTCCGGAAAGTGTTGGTGGCACCCAAATTCCCGCTTCCTTTGGTCCGGATGTCGGTGTTGTAGAATAATTTCCCGACCCATAAGGCAGACGGAATCGAGCCGAGCAGGTAAGCTAATAGAATGGGAAACAGTATAGTCATCATGAACTCCTTTAACACAACCTTATTTTGTAGTTCCAGTTTACCATGACTGAAGATCTTTGAACAATAGACGGGAGATTATTCAACAGGCAGGACGAATTCGTGTATGATAGAATAAAAAGGACAGGTGATGACCTTGAACAATCCTAGCCGTGAAGAAATCAAAAACGTACTCGACAATGCGAAAACAATTGCTGTTATCGGCCTTAGCCCAAACCCGAGCCGGACTTCCTATATGGTATCGGAAGCCATGCAACGGGCAGGTTATCGCATCATCCCAGTCAATCCGCAAGCAGATCGAGTGCTGGGTGAAAAAAGTTACGCCTCTTTGAGTGAAATTCCAGAAAAAGTGGATATCGTCAACGTTTTCCGGCGCAGTGAGTTTTTAGGGGATATTGCTGAAGAGTTCATGAAAATCGATTGTCCGGTGTTCTGGACCCAATTAAATGTAGTGGATGAAAATGTATTCAATCGCTTGGCTGACGCAGGGTATACAGTCATTATGGATCGTTGCATCAAAGTGGAACACGCCATTCTGAAATAAGGCATTACCGCTAAAGGGCGCTCAGCGCTCTTTTTCTATGAAGTTTGACAGATGGCTATAAAATAGAATACGATTAAGAGAGATTAATATGCGAACAAATGTTTGTTGGAGGGAATTAGATGGCTAAAATTCAAAGTACGGCATACAACGAAGAAGCAATTCAGGTACTCGAAGGCTTAGATGCCGTTAGAAAACGTCCAGGGATGTATATCGGTTCGACGGATACACGTGGACTTCACCATTTGGTCTATGAGATTGTCGATAATTCAGTCGATGAAGCACTCGCAGGCTATGGAGACAGAATCACCGTTACTATCCACGAAGACAATAGCATCAGTGTGCGGGATTACGGACGCGGCATGCCTACAGGAATGCACAGAAGCGGAAAACCCACTCCAGAAGTGATTTTGACGGTTCTTCATGCTGGCGGAAAATTCGGCCAAGGCGGCTATAAGACCAGTGGCGGCCTTCACGGCGTCGGCGCGTCTGTTGTCAACGCCTTGTCCAGCTTTCTGGAAGTGACGATTTACCGCGACGGCAAAAAGTACCGCCAGCGCTTTGAGAACGGCGGCAAGCCGGCCACGACCCTGGAAGAAATCGGTTCGACAAAAGAAACGGGCACGATGATCCACTTTTTGCCGGATGAAACCATTTTCTCTGTGTCCAAATACAATTACGAAACGATTTCGGAACGTCTGCGCGAGTCGGCTTTCTTGTTGAAAGGACTCAAGATCGAGCTGTTTGACCAACGGACAGAAGCCAAGGATGTGTTTCATTACGAAACCGGCATTGAAGCGTTTGTCGCTTATTTGAATGAGGAAAAAGACGTGCTGCATCCTGTCGCCTATATCGAAGGGCAGCAAGATGAAATGGAGATCGAATTTTCATTCCAATTCAATGATGGCTATTCCGAAACAATCCTGTCGTTCGTCAACAACGTACGGACCCGCGATGGCGGTACGCACGAAACCGGCGCAAAAGCGGCCATGACACGGGTCTTCAACGACTATGCCAGAAAAATCAACTTGCTGAAGGAAAAAGACAAAAACCTTGAAGGCTCCGATATCCGCGAAGGATTGGCGGCCATCGTTTCTGTCCGCATCCCAGAAGGCATGCTGCAGTTTGAAGGACAGACAAAGAGCAAGCTTGGAACCAGTGAAGCAAGAAGCATCGTTGATTCTGTTGTTTCCCAGAAATTGATGTACTTCCTGGAAGAAAATGCTGACCTCAGCGCTTCTCTGGTACGAAAAGCAATTCGTGCATCACAGGCTCGCATGGCTGCCAGAAAAGCTAGGGAAGACGCGCGAAACGGCAAAAAGCGCAAGAAATCGGATGCACTGCTGTCCGGTAAATTGACGCCTGCCCAATCCCGCAATGCCTCGAAAAACGAATTATACTTGGTGGAGGGAGACTCGGCCGGAGGTTCTGCAAAACAGGGACGCGACCGGGCCTTCCAGGCGATCCTGCCGCTGCGCGGAAAAGTCGTCAACACCGAAAAAGCGAAGCTTGAAGAAATCATGAAAAACGAAGAGATTTCAACCATCATCCACGCGATTGGCGGCGGGGTATCTTCCGACTTTTCGATTGATGATATCGCTTATAACAAAGTGATCATCATGACCGATGCAGATACGGACGGAGCGCATATTCAAGTGCTGCTGTTGACGTTCTTCTTCCGCTATATGAAGCCGTTGATTGAAGCAGGCAAAGTATTTATCGCATTGCCGCCTCTCTACAAAGTATCCAGAGGCATCGGCAAAAAAGAAGTGATCGATTACGCATGGACAGAAGCTGATCTGGATGCATCAATCAAGAAAGTCGGAAAAGGCTACACGCTGCAGCGATACAAGGGTTTGGGTGAGATGAATGCAGACCAATTATGGGAAACGACCATGAACCCGGAGACCCGTACGCTGATTCGCGTTACAATTGAAGACAGTGCGCGTGCTGAACGTGGCATCACCACCTTGATGGGGGATAAAGTGGAACCTAGGCGCCGCTGGATTGAAAATAATGTCGACTTCGGAATGGAAGAAGACAGCAATATTCTTGAAAATGATTTGATTCACGCTGAGGAGGAACTTGTATGACACAAACCGAAAAATTTCAGGATTTGCCACTGGAAGAAGTGATCGGCGATCGGTTTGGCCGTTACAGCAAATACATTATCCAGGACCGGGCGTTGCCGGATGCCCGTGACGGGTTAAAACCTGTTCAGCGCCGGATTTTATATGCGATGTACCACGAAGGCAATACCAATGACAAGGCATTCCGTAAATCGGCAAAAACTGTCGGTAACGTCATCGGCAACTACCACCCGCACGGAGACAGCTCTGTTTACGAGGCGATGGTGCGTTTGAGCCAGGATTGGAAGATCCGCCACATGCTCGTTGAAATGCACGGCAACAACGGCTCAATGGACGGAGATTCACCTGCCGCGATGCGCTACACCGAAGCCCGCCTGTCTGCTATTTCTTCTGAACTGTTGCGGGATATCGACAAACGAACAGTGGATTTCATTCCCAACTTTGATGATTCCGATATGGAACCGACCGTTTTGCCGGCCCGATTCCCGAACCTTTTGGTCAACGGATCGACCGGGATATCTGCCGGTTACGCCACGGACATCCCACCGCACGCCCTTCATGAAGTGCTGGATGCGGTATTGATGCGCATGGACAATCCGCAAGCGACGGTCGCAGAACTGATGACCGTCATTAAAGGGCCGGATTTTCCGACCGGCGGCATCATCCAGGGAATTGACGGGATCCGCAAAGCCTATGAAACCGGCAAAGGCAAAATCATTGTCCGTTCAAAAGCCCGAGTGGAACCGTTAAAAGGCGGAAAAGAGCAGATCGTCATTACGGAAATTCCTTTTGAAGTCAATAAAGCCAATATGATCAAAAAAATCGATGATCACCGATTCGACCGCAAACTTGAAGGCATCTCCGAAGTGCGTGATGAATCCGACAGAACCGGATTACGGATTGTCATCGAATTGAAGAAAGATGTCCAGGCTCATGGGATTTTGAGTTATCTCTATAAAAATACCGATCTGCAGGTCAGCTATAACTTCAATATGGTGGCGATCTACAAACGCCGTCCGACAATGATGACTTTGCAGACGATGCTGGATGCCTATATCGATCATCAGAAAGAAGTCATCACCAAACGATCGGAGTTTGATCTGCAAAGAGCAAGTGATCGCATGCATATTGTGGAAGGCCTGATGAAAGCTCTGTCGATTCTGGACAAAGTGATCAAGACCATCCGTTCTTCAAAAGACAAGCGCGATGCCAAAAACAACTTGATTTCGTCATTCGATTTTTCGGAAGCGCAGTCGGAAGCGATCGTTTCCCTGCAACTATACCGGTTGACCAATACCGATATCACGGACCTGCAAAAAGAAGAAAGCGACCTGAAAAAACTGATCGCTGAATTGACAGGCATCCTGACCAGTTCCACAAAATTAAAGAATATCATCAAGAAGGAATTGGCAAACATCCGCAAGCAATTTGCGGAACCGCGCCGATCAGTTCTAGAAGACAAAATTGAAGAAATCACCATCACACGCGAAATCATGATCCCGAGCGAAGAAGTGGTGGTGACGGTAACCAAAGAAGGCTATGTCAAGCGGACCAGTACACGTTCGCATGCGGCTTCAAACGGCAAGGACTTTGCGATGAAAGAATCGGATCATCTGCTGTTCGAAGGCAATTTGAATACGCAGCATACCATTCTGATTTTCACTACGGCAGGAAATTTCGTCTTCCAGCCGATCAATGAATTGCCTGACATCAAATGGAAAGACCTGGGCCAGCATTTATCCAGCATCGTACAATTGGATGCCAATGAATCGATTCTTGCAGTGTATCCATTTGAAAACTTCGATGCAGATGCCAGCATCCTGACCGTTTCAAAACTGGGGCAGGTCAAACGGTCTGCCTTGAAGGACTATCATATTCAGCGCTATTCGCGCGCCATTAAGACAATGAACCTAAAATCTGGCGATGCCATGATCTCTGCCGCATTGGTGACAAAAGAAACAGAATTGTTCATCGGCACCAAGCAAGCCTACGGAGTTCGTTTCCCGCTTGAAGAAGTGCCGCTGACCGGACTCCGCACCGGAGGAGTCAAAGGCGTCAACTTGAAAGACGGGGATGAGGCTGTTTCAGCGGTCATGATCGATCCGCAAGTAAAGCAGGAACTCGTGTTGATCACCCACCGCGGCGCAGCGAAGAAAATGAAGCTGCAGGAGTTTGAAAGCGGCAGCCGTGCGAAGCGCGGTGTAGTCATGCTCCGCGAATTGAAATCGAATCCTCACCAGGTCGTGGCTGTAGTCGGTGCAACCGGAAAAGAAGAAATCATTCTGGAAACCGACAAAGGCGCCCGCCTCTCACTGATTGCGAATTCGTTAAAAAATGTAGACCGTTATTCAAATGGTTCATTCATCGCTGATGAAGCAACCGATGGAAAAGTAGTTGCTGCGTACCGCGTTGATTTAAAAGAATGACTTAATAACCCGCCCCTTTATTCAAAGGGGTGGGTTATTTTTTATTCAATAATATTCATTTGTTTATCTTATGGGAGCAAAGCGTTTAAATTCATCCTTATTCAAGTTGGGAATCGCAGAAAAGTGAGTTGAATAAAAATGAATCGAACGATTGTTTCTGATTGCCTGATTGCTGTCTGCTGCAGAGGCTTCCAATTCGTTATAAGGCAAGCCGGAAAAACTTTTCATTGAATTGTCGCAATTTTCTCACCAAGTAAGTGCTCTGATGTGTTAGAGTAGTGAGATAAATAAAAATAAGAAGGTGACATCTATGGCTAAGAGCAACATCACAGAGCTTGACAGAGAAGTAAAGCTAGCTAGAGTATCAGTGGAAGAAATTATGGTAGCCAACCAGGCGCTCAAGGATGTCGTCAATAAAACGCCTTTGCAGAAAAACGAACTATTGTCCGCACGGTATGAATGCAATGTCTATTTGAAACGTGAGGATCTGCAGGTGGTCCGCTCCTTTAAACTGCGCGGGGCCTATAACTTCATCCGCAGCCTGAGCAAAGCAGACCGTGCCAAAGGCGTCGTATGCGCCAGTGCCGGCAATCACGCACAGGGCGTCGCCTACTCGTGCTTCGCACTCGGCATCGAAGGAAAGATCTTCATGCCATTGACGACACCTCGCCAAAAAGTATCACAGGTCAAACGTTTCGGTGGAGACAAGGTATCGGTTGTGTTGACGGGGGATACCTTTGATGATTCATTCACTGCAGCGATGGAATACTGCACGGCGGAAGAAAAGGTCTTTGTGCATCCGTTTAACGACAGCCGCATCATCGCGGGTCAAGGGACGGTTGCAGTGGAAGTGCTGAATGACATGCAGGAGCGGGTCGATTATATGTTCTGCGCAATCGGCGGAGGCGGATTGGCGTCCGGTGTCGGATCCTACTTAAAAGGAATCAGCCCCTCGACAAAACTGATTGGCGTGGAACCGGCCGGTGCTGCAGGCATGAAAGCATCGCTTGCAAATGGCCAGGTGACGCGTTTGGACACCATTGACACCTTTGTCGATGGTGCAGCAGTCAAACAGGTCGGCGATCTCTCCATGGCCATCTGTGCGGATGTATTGGATGATATCGCTTTGGTGCCGGAAGGCAAGGTCTGCACGACGATTTTGCAGCTGTATAACGAAAATGCCATTGTGGCAGAACCGGCCGGCGCCTTGTCCGTTGCTGCCCTTGATTTCTATAAGGATGACATCAAAGGCAAAAACGTGGTATGCGTCATCAGCGGCGGCAACAACGACATTGAACGGATGCAGGAAATCAAAGAGAAATCCCTGATCTACGAAGGGCTGAAGCATTATTTCATCGTCACGTTCCCGCAGCGCGCAGGAGCGCTCCGTAAATTCATGGAGCAGGTTCTGGGTGAAACGGATGACATCACCCATTTCGAATACACGAAACGGACGAACCGCGAAGAAGGGCCGGTGCTGGTCGGCATCGAACTGAAATGCCAGGAAGACTACGAACCGCTTGTCAAACGCATGACAGAAAACGGCTTTCCGTATAAAGACCTCAATAACGACTCCCTGCTGTTTAATTTATTGATTTAACAGCTGTGTTGACTAAGTAAAAGGACGTTTACCAGATGTGTCGGCATATATCTGGGCGTCTTTTTTTGTTTGCCGAAAATATGGACAATATGGAGGCCATTCTCAAATGGTATAGTAGAGTGAGCTATATGAAGGGGTGGATCGAGTGGAAAATCGTTGTTTATGGGCTCAAAGCAATGCGGTTATGCAGGCCTATCATGATGAGGAATGGTGCAGGCCGAGCCGGGATGACCGGTACATTTTCGAAATGTTGACGCTCGAAGGCGCACAGGCCGGTTTATCGTGGCAAATTGTGCTTTCAAAGCGTCAAGCTTACCAGGCAGCTTTCCATCAATTCGACGTTGCCTATTGTGCAGCACTGGCGGATGCGGATCTCGCGTCCATTAAGGAAAACTACCTGGTCATCAAACACAGGGCAAAAATCCAATCTGTCCGCACCAATGCCCAGGCAGTGCAAAGCATCCAAAAAGAATGGGGCAGTTTTGCTGAGTTCCTGTGGAGCTTTACAGACGGCAAGCCTATCACGAACAATTGGGAGACGGATGCACAGATCCCGGCACAATCGCTTTTGTCTGTGCAGCTCAGCAAAGAATTGAAGAAGCGCGGCTTTAAATTTGTGGGGCCGGTGACGACCTACTCGTTCATGCAGGCCATCGGAATGGTCCATGACCATATCAACAGCTGTTCCTATAGTATGGTAAATCAATAAAACAGCCCTTGAACGATAGCAGTAGCCGCATACTGGACTTTTTTTGGAATTCAACCGCCTTTTGCGAGTTTTAAATCCAGGCTCTTCTTTTTTGCACTAGAGCTTACAGGGTTTCTGGGGTAAACTGAATCATAAGGAAGCTTATTTTTCCTGCTGCTGGGGTGCCGGATGGCCTTCGATTAAAAGGAGGCTTTCATTGTCATCAGAAAGCGGAAAAAAAGAGCTGGCTAGAATGCCTTATATCGAAAAAATTCAATTCTATGTGCTGGAGTAAATATGTTTTCATTCAAAGTTAACAGGGTTCTGATTAACTGCTGGTATTTTTTATAGTTGCCGTGTTATTTTCTGCCGAAAGACAGAAACAACAACGAGTTGCGAAAGGAGTCATATCATGTTGAACTTAAAATACTTGGATCTGTTAGCGCAAAAATACGATAGCGAAGAAAAAGTGGCGACTGAAATCATCAATCTTGAGTCGATCCTGGATCTGCCTAAAGGGACAGAGCATTTTGTAAGCGATTTACACGGGGAGTATCAGGCGTTCCAGCATGTGCTGCGGAATGGCTCGGGAAATGTGAAAGTGAAGATCAAAGACCTGTTCAAAGATGAGTTGAGCATAAAAGAGCTGAACGAATTTGCGACATTGGTCTATTATCCGGAAGAAAAACTGCAATTGATCAAAAGCAATTTCACCAACAAAGTGGAGTTGCAGGAATGGTACATAGAAGTCATTGAACGGATGCTGAAGCTTGTGTCTTATGCAGCGTCCAAATACACACGCTCGAAACTGCGCAAAGCCTTGCCGAAGCAGTTTGTGTATATTATCGAAGAGCTGTTGTACAAGACGGACGAGTTCAAAAACAAAAAAGAGTATTACGCCAAAATGGTGGAACAAATCATTGCACTCGGCCAGGCTGACAAGCTGATCATCGGATTGGCTTACACCACACAGCGCTTGACCGTGGACCATCTGCATGTAGTGGGCGACATCTATGACCGTGGACCGGATCCGCATAAAATAGTGGACACACTCATCGATTATCATTCTGTGGATATCCAATGGGGCAATCATGACGTTCTTTGGATCGGGGCATTTGCCGGCTCTAAAGTGTGCCTGGCGAATATCCTCCGAATCTGCGCGCGCTACAACAATTTGGATATCATCGAAGATGTCTATGGCATTAACTTGCGGCCGCTATTGAATCTGGCGGAAAAATATTATGATGACAATCCGGCTTTCCATCCGAAAAAAATTGCGGATGAAAAACTGACGGAGCAGGAACAGCTGCAGATCACCAAAATCCATCAGGCGATTTCCATCATCCAGTTTAAGCTGGAAAGCCCGATCATCAAAAGGCGCCCCTGCTTTGCAATGGAAGACCGGCTGATGCTTGAAAAAGTCGATTATGAAAAAAATGAAGCAACCATCCACGGAAAAACCTATCCGTTGGAAAATACCTGTTTCGCAACCGTCAATCCCGAACAGCCAGATGAATTGCTGGAAGAAGAGCAGCAAGTCATCGATAAACTGCTGTTTTCTGTTCAGCATTCGGAAAAATTGGCCAGGCATATGAATTTCCTGATGAAAAAAGGCAGCCTTTATTTAAAGTACAACGGCAATCTGCTGATCCACGGCTGCATTCCATTGGATGAAGAAGGCCATATGGAGAAAATGGAGATCGAAGGAAAAGACTATGCCGGCCGCGAGCTATTGGATCTGTTTGAGCGCTATCTCCGGCATTCATTTGTCCATTCTGAGGAAACCGACGACTTTGCGACCGATATGGTTTGGTACCTATGGACAGGAGAGTATTCTTCGCTTTTTGGAAAGCGGGAAATGACGACGTTTGAACGCTATTTCATTAGAGACAAAGAAACGCATAAAGAACGGAAAAACCCGTATTATTATTTGCGTGAAGATGAGGCCATGTGCCGTAAAATACTGGAAGAATTCGACTTGAATCCGGAATACGGCCGCATCATCAATGGCCATACGCCGGTCAAGGAACGTGATGGAGAAAACCCGATCAAAGCGAATGGCAAGATGCTGGTCATCGATGGCGGGTTTTCAAAAGCCTATCAATCGACCACCGGAATTGCCGGCTACACTCTCTTGTATAATTCCTACGGGATGCAGCTGGTGGCGCACCAAATCTTTAATTCCAAAGAAGAGGTATTGCAGAACGGCACCGATGTATTGTCCGCAAAACGGCTGGTCGATGAAGAGCTGGAGCGGAAAAAAGTCAGGGAAACCAATATTGGAGAAGGATTAATGCAGGAAATTTTCAATTTGAACAGCTTGAGGGAATACCGTTACATGAAGTAATGGCAGTTTCAGGCGGTAGTCGAATAAAACAAAAAAAGGAAGAGCCCACGCGACAGCGCTTGGGCTCTTCCTTTAGCCTTCTATAAAAATCACTCTTTTACCGAGTTTCTCATCCCGATGGATTTTCTTTTCAAGGCGAAGTGCTGCTCCAATTTCGGGCCCAGCTGAAACAGCAGGACGCCGCCGCTGATCAATAGGACGCCGAGCAGGGACTGCCACGTGAAAGCGACCTTTTCCAGGCCGAACCAGCCCAGTGTATCCCACATCAGGCCGAAGAAAATCTGTGACACCATGATTAAAGAAATAGCGCGGCTGGGTCCGAGAAGCTGGACGCCTTGAGTCACACAGGCAACGACGCCGACGCCGAGAATGCCGCTGAACCAAAACCAGGGCTGTGCCTGGAATTCGAATAGGCGGCTGCCTTCAAACGCGAGCCCCGCAGCAAAGGAAGCCAGAAATCCGAGAAGCAGGACCAGCGCCGTAGTAGACCAGACGCTGACCTGTTTTTTGACATTGGCGTTGAATGTGTTTTGAAGGCAGACAAATGCGCCCCCGAGCAATGCCAGTAAGATGCCGATTGCCATATCTATTCTCCTATTCGTAAATATTTTGACCAGCTTGAGCAAGCAGCGCGGAACGGTCAAGGATGGTGATTTTCCCGCGCTTTTTGGTGATCCAGCCGGCTTGTTCGAATTGCTGCAGCACACGGTTCAAATGGCGATAGCTGGTGCCGATCAAGTCAGCCATATCGATGAGGGAAGTGGATTCGAGTTTTGGCTCTGTCGGTGTCATGGACAGCAGGTAACTTGCCAGACGAACATCCACCGGGTAAAGCAGGTTGAAGTTCATTGCGTGCGACTTCATCTTGAATTTCCGGGTAACCGTTTCAAGGAGGAATTGAAGCCAAACGGGATCGCCGGCCAGCTCTTTTTGCAGGACATCGTAGGGAATGCGGATGACCCGTGTCGCAATGACAGCTTCCACGGTATTGATCAGTGGGCATTGCTGGACGTATTCAATATCGCCGACCAGATCAAAAGGGCTTTTAAAGGCTGAAATCAAGCGTTTACCATCAGGAGACAGCATGGAGATCTTCAGTTTCCCTTTGACCAACAGGTAAAGTGTCGCGGAATCATCACCTTGCGACAGCAATCGGTCTCCTGGCGCCAACGTTTCCATCTGCATCGCCTGTTGGACACGCTCCGGAAACAACTCCGCCAGTTTATAACAATGCAAATAATCCTTGATGGACTGTTCCATTTCCACCCTCCTCACCACTTCAGAACAACGACTCCCGCAATCATCATCAGCAGTCCGGCAAGCTGTGTCCGCCCGATCCGCTGCTTGGCCATGCCGAACCAGCCTTTGCGGTCGATCATGACTGCCGCTATCAGCTGGGCAATCAGGAAGATGCCTATTGTCAGGGTCACTCCCATCCGGTGAACCGCTGTCATATTGCTGTAGAGGACAACGGCTGCCAGCATACCGCCAGATGAATAGAGCGGCGGCACGTTTTTTATATTCCGGTAACTGCGGTCCCGGAGCATGACGACAATCAGCAATGCCAGCACGAAGCCGGTGAACTGTGTCATCGTAGCTGCCTGCCAGGTCCCGATGCTTTCGCTGATCGCGGCATTTGCAACACTCTGGAAGGTCAGGAAGAACCCGCCTGCCAGCGCAAAAAATATTCCTTTCATCCAGATCACACACCTTTCTTTCATTTTACAGTAAAAGAGGATGAAAAATATGAAAAGGACATATGTCCCATTTGTAAAAAAGATTTAAAGCAAGTAAATTTAGCCGGGTATTGCTTAAACTGTACAATATAAGTGAAGGTGCCGAAAAAATCTGTGGTTTTGTTTATAATGTAAATATAAAGTAGTTTCCTGTTCAGCAGGCAGGAGAGCCTGCCAATTGGGCAAGGAAGCACTAATCGGAAGATTTTCAGGTATTATTTTGCCCTCTTCAGTCAAAGGTGTGGCCTATACGTAGGGATGCCTGAATCCCTCTGTTGCCTGATTCAGCCTATTGATTGCGGAAAACTCTAAACATAGCTGCAAAGTGGAAAATTATCAGCCAATGCAAAATAATTTGTGGTAAGCTACTGACAGAATATCCCGCGAAACACCGGGAGTGAACTTAATGTAAATTTAATTTCCTAAGGACCAAGAGCGGAGCGTATAGCCATGTTAAAAGAACAAAAAAGGTATTCGAGACTGGCAGAGCTGACAAAAATCATCAATACGAAACTGGAACTTCATGAAGTGCTGCAACATGTCACTGCGGCTATCTCTGAAGAGATCGTTCAATGTGATTCTGTCGGCATCTATCTGCCTGATGAAATCGGAACTTTCAGGGCCATTGCCGGAAAACCGGATTTCATCAATGGCCAGTCCATTTATTCCCAGAAAATTGATCTGGAAACGGATGACTTTGCGAGAGATGTCGTGACGACAAAACGAACAATTTATATTCCGGATACATCCAAGGATACACGTCCAAATCCGAACGCTGTTGCTGCGTTCAATATCCATTCACTGCTTGGGATCCCGATTATCTATGAAGAGCATCTATTCGGCCTGGTCTTCCTGTTTGATTGCGGGAAACCGATGGACATTACAGAGCTTCAGATACAAAGTGTAGAAGCTTACGTCAATATGGCGGCTGTCGCTATTCAAAACGCCGATAACCTTAAGCAAAAAGAGCAATTGCTTGCGGAGAAGCAGCTGCTGCTTGATGCCAACCGGGAACTGTCCATGTGCTCAACGATACAGGAAACCCTGGATACCTGCTTCTATTATTTGGATAAGACCGTGGACTGTAAAAACGTAGCCGCTTTTCTCCGGGATCCCCAAAAAGGGGGGATTCTCAGCTTTAAGGAAATGAACAGGGAATCCGAATGGACAAGAGCAGAATGGAAAAATGCCTTGAAGGATATTCAGGAGGACCGAAAATCTGAAAACACCATCCATGAAGTTATGGTGAACAGGACGGTCAAGTTTATTCCGAATGAGAAAAGATGCCGGATGCTGCTGATTCCGATGATTTCCAAAGGGGACGTTTTCGGGTTTATTGCCATTGCCTGTTTAATGAAGACTCTTCAGTCGGACGGGAAATCCCAGGTCCATCTGGCGCATTCCATTGTCGATGCGACAGCCCTGACCTATTCGAATTTGACGTATATGGATCAGCTGGAGCTGCGGGTGAAAAAGCGTACGAACCAATTGGCAACTGCCAACGACAAAGTCACCAGTGTCATCGAAAGCATAACGGATGGTTTTTTTGCCCTGAACAAGGACTGGGAATTCATCTACATCAACAAGCATCAGCAATTGCCGGAAGGGAAAACGGCTGCGAATGTACTTGGCAAAAGCATATGGTCCGTTTTCTCAGATAAGCTCAATGCTACTTTGTACAAAGAACTCAACCGGGCGATGTCCGAGCGGGTCCCTGTGCAATTTGAAGTGTCATCGACTGTTGACTCTTATTGGTATGAAGTGGTCGCATATCCTTTTGACGAAGGCATTTGCTGCCTATGTAAAAATACGACGGAAAAAAAGAAATACGAAAGTGAACTCAAGCGCTTATCCAACCTGGAGCTGATCGGGCAGATGGCTGCAGGAATCAGCCATGAAATCCGGAACCCGATGACCACGGTCCGGGGTTTCCTGCAATTGCTTACAGATGATCAGGGGTTGAAGAAATACAACAATTACTTTGATCTCATGATTGATGAGCTGGATCGCGCCAATTCGATCATTTCAGAATTTCTGTCGATAGGCAATACACGGTCATCGGAAATGAAGATGCAGGATTTGAATGCAGTCATCTACGATATCGCCCCGTTATTGGAAATCGACACGTTCAATCAAAATAAATTCATCGAGTTCGAGACCCAGGAGTTACCGGAAATATCTTTGAACCGGGATGAAATCCGCCAACTGCTCATTAATCTGTGCCGGAATGGCTTAGAGGCGATGAAGCCGGAGAAAATGCTGTCGATTCGCACCTATATGGGAAATGAAAGCACAGTGGTACTGGAAATTCGCGATCAGGGAGCTGGAATGGACAAGGAAGTGCTGAAGAAAATCGGTACGCCATTCTACACCACAAAAGAAAATGGCACCGGATTGGGGCTGGGTGTTTCTTACGCGATTGCTGCCCGCCATAACGCGAACATCGATGTGCAATCAACTGAAGAAGGAACGGTGTTTTTTGTTAAATTTCCCCAGCTGGAATGCTAATGAAATCGACAGGTTGCAGAACAATTGGAGCTCTTGCTTAGCACTGTGACAGAAATTAAAAGAGATTGCCCTGATTCGTTTTATTACTTCGTTTCTGTTTTGAAACCAAAAGAATCGGGTTGCTCCTGCAATAAGAAAGAGGGCGATACAGAGTCTGATGAAAACAGACTCTGTATCGCCCTCTTTTATCTTTTCCGAAAATCTATGGCATCAAAAATGGTGGAGACCCTGGTGAATGCCCGGAAGCAAAATTCACCAATGGGATGATATAGGCAATGGCGATTGAAAGTGTCGCCAGTGCCACCCAGATTGTCCAGCGGTCCATAAACAGCGGAGAAGCATCTTTTTTGCTGTAATCTTCTCCGATTGGAAATTCAGTATCTCCTTTTGGTGCGAAAAATGCAAGTTGGATCCAGATATACACAAGCAACAGGATGCCGATAAAGAGGATCATTCCGCCCATCGCCATCAGCATTTCATACATCGCCCAATCCGAAGCGGCACTGTGGCCATTATACGTTGTATTAGCCGTTCGGCGAGGGCTTCCAAGGAGTCCATTGAGGTGCATGGAACCCGACATGAGAAGCATTCCGGTTGCCCAGATAACCGTCTGGGCAATGGCCAGGCGATTGATGGTTTTTGTGATTTTTCTTCCTGACAGAAACGGGATCAGCCAATAGGAAATTCCGAAAAATGTCAGCATGACCGTCGTACCCACAGTCAAATGCAAGTGGCCGGTTACCCATATTGAATTATGGACCACTTGGTTGACCTGGTTGCTGGCATTGATGATGCCGCCAAGACCAGCTGGAATATAGGCGAACATGGCGATAACCAAGGCAAAGAAGCGGGCATCAGACCAAGGAAGTATTTTCCACCAACCCATTAAACTGGTGACGCCTTTCACTCTGCCGGTCCGCTCCATTGTAGCGAGTATGGCAAAGGCTGTCATAAGGGAAGGGAAGATGATCATGAATGTTTGGATAACATGCAGGAATTTCAATTCCACCGACAATCCTGGATCAAGAATCTGGTGATGGAAACCACCCGGTACATTGGCGACCACCAGTATAACCACCGCGACCCGCGCAAGTGAATCACTGAATACTTTTCCGCCGATGATTTTCGGTATTGAGACATACCAGGCAGAGATGGAAGTCAACATCCAAATATTAACGAGCGTATGGCCGAAAGCCCAGAACAATGTGCGGCCGATCATCGGATCGATCGTCGGAACCCAGCCGAACGCCCAAGGGATGACCATCCCGACAACGAACACTGCGATAAATAGGGATGCGAAAACCCAGAGTATAAAGACAGCATTAGCGAAAAATGCGAAAAGCGGCGTCAATTCTCCAGGGTGTCGTTTTCTCCAGCTGTGGTAGGTGATGAACATACCCACACAATTCAGCAGGATTCCAACGACCAACAACGCTAATCCGATATAAAACCAGGGATGTGCCTGCATCGGCGTATAGAATGTGTAGAGCACATTGGCGTCTCCGGAAAGGATGAAAAATGCGGAAATTGCTGTTCCGGCTGTCATCAGCGCAAATCCAGCCCAGCCGCAAACCAACGTTTTACTGGCAAGTCCGCCAAGTACCCGTGAAGTCCCGGCATATAAATAGCCGATACTGAAGAAAGAACTTAATACCAGTACCAGTAAGACTCCATGAGCTGTCAGCAGTGCGTAATAGCTGAGCCAGGAAGGGAATTCCAAAAAGCCGCTTCGGACAAAGCCCTGCAGTAAACCGGCAGCGCCGCCGATGACTAAAGCAACAAAGGCAACGGATAAATTGGCGATGGATAAACGGGAATCCTGTTTTGAAATTTTAACGATGCCATCTTCCTGAACTGCTGATTTTTTGTGATCGATTGGTACGTCAGTTATATGCGTCATTTTTTCCCCTGCTTTCTAGTAGATCGATTATAGAAAAAATGTTTTGCCGGTATGGATGGAGTGGCAATTCACTTGACGACAATGGAGTTTGCCATATACTCATGTCCCAAACCGCAATATTCATTGCATAAAATCAAGTATTCTCCCGGTTCATCGAAGGTGTGGCTGACTTTCGAGATATGCCCGGGGACCACCATGACGTTTACATTGGTGTCGGTGATTTTAAAGCCGTGCGTTACATCTGGAGATGCCAATATGAAATGGACGGTTGCCCCTGCTGGAATTTCCAGGTCTCCCGGCTGAAAAGCAAACATCTCAGCGATAATGGCGATTTCGTACTCGTTGTCCCCAACTTCAGTCAGTTCGGCATCTGCAAACATTTCCGATTCGCGGACAGTTTGTGGATCAATGGTTTCAGCGTGGCTTGGCGGTCCCATTTGAAGGAAAAAGGTTTGAATAGCTAAGATTGTCAGAAAAATAACTAAAATAAGAGAGCCAATAATCAACCAAAGTTTTTCATAATGATGAATATGCATAAATGACAAGCCCCTTTCTGTTTTTTACTTGGTAACTCACGTTAATTGCGTTCCAAAAACAAAATGAAAATACTGAACCAAGAGATAAGCATGAAGACAGCAACGATCATGACGGAAACAAAAGTGCCGCTTAATGAACTGACATCGTACTTTTTGTGGCTGTTCTTCTTTTTGTTTGCAGAAGCTGCACCCTTCATATTAAGCTCCTCCTTTCCTTATTCTTACAGATATATTCAGTGATCAAGGGCTGTTTAAGGCACAAAGAATTATAAATGTAAAAATTATACTTATTGTCTAAATGTTATTAGAGCTTCAATGAATTTGATAGGGCTATAGAAAATTCCCTGAAAAACCAACAGCCAAGTTCCTGATTCCTTATCTTACTGAAATTCGACCAGGAAAAACTTGACCTGCATCAAGGAAAAACAAAAACGCAACAGAATCACCAAAAGAAAAACAAATTTCACTCTATCTACCCAATATTTTTTTCAAGATTCTTGATGCAGATCAAGAATCTGGCGGAAAGAATGATTTATAATGAAGAAGAAAAAAGGATGGATAATTCAGTTGCTTGTATATTATTAAGTTGAATACTGGATTGAAAGATGAAATCGTGTCCTATTGATGCTGACTCCTAAAGCAGGGTCAGACAATAACTCAGTCTGGAGGAGATTCCCATGCTTGTGATCATGTCTTTAGTACTTATCGTTGCGGCACTCCTGACTCTCATCATAGCTGTTGAAGTAAGCGGCACGGATGAGGGCAACTGAGGCGATGCCGATCAATTCGGATAGGCATCGAATAAGCACATCCGTGCAGGAGTGCACAGAAAAATGGCGAAGACAAAAGAAGAGGTGAATCTGCTGGTGCGGCATAATCTCTTCTTTTTGTCTTCGCCCCATTGTCTGGAATTCAGCCTATCCGCGTAAACAAGAACAAGAACAAGGAGTTTGATTCAATGGAAATTTGGGATGTATTCGACCGATCAAGAAACCCTCTTGGCAAACACTGTGTCCGGGGAGAGGCAATGTTGCCGGATGAATACCACATTGTAGTGGAAATCTTCACATTCAACAGAGATGGCAAGCTATTGATCACGCAAAGGGACCCGGCAAAGACGTACCCTATGCTGTGGGAATGTACAGGAGGATCGGTAACCACTGGAGAAACCAGCCTTATTGGAGCAGTTCGCGAGTTGGAAGAAGAAACGGGGCTCTGTGCCAATCCGCAGGAGCTGCATTTAATCGGCAGCTTACGGAAAAGTGATTATTTTTTGGACAGTTATCTATGGAAGAGCCCGGTGAACCTCGCGCTTACGGATTTAAAGTTGCAGGGAGGGGAAGTATGCGGCGCAAAATTTGTCACATTGGCCGAATGGGAAGAAATGAATTCAGAAAAGCTCGTTGTCCCGCTCGTATGGGAGCGTTTCATGCTCTTCCAAAATGCTGCAGCGGAATGGGTGGGAAAAGTGGAACAGAATTGAATCTGATAGTAAGGGGGGGATTTTTTTGATGCTGCAAAAATAGGAAACAATTCCAGCTTCTTCACTCCCAAGCACATCCTGTCTGCGGCGGCGATTGTCCTCAATGAACACGGAGACATTTTGCTGATCAAAGGTCCGCGCAGAGGATGGGAAATGCCAGGGGGACAGGTAGAGGAAGGCGAGTCTTTGAAAGAGGCGACGGCACGGGAAGTAAAAGAAGAAACGGGTGTTGAAGTGGAAGTGGTGAAATTTTGTGGAGTGTTTCAGAATGTCAGCCACTCCATCTGCAATACGCTCTTTTTGGCAAAACCGATCGGAGGCATCGAAACGACGTCAGCTGAAAGTCTGGAAGTCGGCTATTATCCAGTTGCGGAAGCGTTGGAGATGGTGACTTGGAAAAACTTCCGGCAACGGATCGAGTATTGCCTCAATGACACGACCCACCCGTTTTACATCGAATTTTAGCGGGGACAAGAAGAAGCCATTCACACAAAAAAGCCAGGAGCCTCAAAGCTCCGGGCTTTTTTGATTTAATCATCTGCACCTATTCCTCATTTTCCAGATCTTCAATCAGCCTTTTCATTTCGGCGATTTCCTCCCGCTGCGCTTCGATGATTTTGTCTGCTAGTTCGCGTACGCGGGGATCTGAAATATCCGCTCTTTCACTTGTCAGAATGGCAATCGAATGATGTGGGATCATCGCTTTCATCCAACCACTGTCTTCAATCAGCGCCTGGCTGCGGACAAGCCATAAGGAAAGCAAGAAAACAGCTGCACTTCCTGCCAGAATCGCAGTGTTGATTTTTTTGTTTTTGTACATAGGCCACATGAACAGCAGCATGACAATCGCCATAATGGATCCCATAATCAACGCCATATAGACTCTCGTCTCGCTGAAAGTTACATGGTCCAGTTGAAAAACATTTAAATACATCAACCAATACATCAAAAACGTGGAAGTTCCGATCATAATACCGAATTTCAGATAAGGATTCATCAGGTATTCTCCTCCTTTTCCAGATGATTTGCATATAAATGGTTTCTTTCTATGTATATACCATAGAGATAGCGCAATAAACTCCATAGAAACTGCATATTTCGTCTTTTACCGTCAGCAGGTACCGCGGTGAATAAATTAATTATTGCAAATTGACCGAAGGGGATAATGGTATAATTATCCCAATTAGAAAATCGACTGGAGGCTCGTGATGGAAATTTCGACAATCTTAGCCTATTTGACAAAAGAAAAAATCCTTCCTCCTGCCGACTGGAAGTGTACGGCTATGGCCGGCGGGACAATGAGTGAAGTCTATCTTCTGCAGCCGGAAATAGGCATGCCGGTCGTCGTCAAAATAAATGAAGCGAAAGCAACCCAATCAGAAGCGGAATTTCTTTCGTTTTATCCTTCCATTTCGCTTTTGCCGCGACTTGTGGCGGTTGATCCCGAATATCGGTTTATGGCCTATACCTATATTCCAGGTTCCACGGACAATTCGCCTGGCGGCAACAAAAAAGAGCTTCTTCAAGCACTTGTCACCGGATTGATCAATCAGTATCAGTTTATATATTCAGGTAAAGGCTGGGGATGGCGGGATGCGCCGGTCAGATCCTGGCAACAATTCTTGATGGAAGAAATAAAGGCTTCTGAAGAAGTTCTGGACCCCTATCTAAAGAAGAAGAATTTGAGTATTAAATCACCATCGACAAAAGGCCAAAAGCAAAAAATGCCTGATTCTGCTCCTTATTTAATCCACGGCGATTGCGGTGTCCATAACTTCATCCTTCGTGAAAAAAGGCTCGCAGGTGTCATCGATCCGATGCCGGTGCTTGGGTGGCCACATTATGATTTGATCTATGCATTCTTTTCGACGCCGCATGAACTGACAAAAGAAATGCTGGACGCTGCTATCGAAGGTTTCACCTTGCCGCTCCCTGACAGGCAGCAGTTATACAAGGAAGTGCAGATCGGCTTGTACCAGCGCTTAGCGATTTGCGTGAAGCACCATCCGGAGGACTTCCATGCATATCTGCGGGCTTGGAGATATTGGGAGAAGATTATTGGCAAAGAGCCGCTTTCTGTCAACAAATCAGAGAGAAAAGAAGTTCGATAATATCAGAGAAGCTGTAGGCAAAGGAGGGTGGCAAATGAAGGAGAAACTGATATTCTCATTTTTGGTCGTATTGACGACCGGCTTGATGGGGTCTTCCTTTGTGGTGGCTAAAATGGGCTTGGTTTACATATCGCCTTTATTATTGGCCGGCATGCGTTTTGTGATTGCCGGCAGCATCATGTTGTTCTTCGTCTGGCTGTTTAAAAGAAGGCAGCCTGCAAAGCCCGCTGAATGGGGAAAAGTCATCCTGATTGGTGCCGTTCAAACGGCGGGCGTCATGGGAGCCATCTTTTTGAGCCTGCGTACGATTACTTCCGGCGAATCCGCCATCCTGACATTCATGAATCCTTTGCTGGTTGTGATATTTGGGACATTGGTGATGGGTGTCCGCTACCGGATGGTGCAGTGGACAGGGGTGGTGATCGGCTTTATCGGTGTGTTCATTGCGATGGGAAGCCATATGACGATCGAAATCGGCACGTTTTTAGGGTTTTTGAGCGCTGTTTTTTGGGCTGTAGGAACCCTGTTGATCAAAAAATGGGGCAAGCTGTTCGATATCTGGGTGTTGACTGCTTACCAAATGTTTTTCGGCGGCATCATATTGCTGGTCGGCTCCGTTTTCATGGAAAGTTCCCGTCTTGTCATCAATTCCACATCCATTTCAATTCTTTTATGGTTGTCTATCCCAGCTTCAATCGTCCAATTTACCGTGTGGTTTTACCTGCTGCAAAAAGGCGATTCCGGAAAAGTCAGCGCTTTTCTTTTCCTGGCTCCCTTGTTTGGGATTCTATTCGGCTGGCTCGTGCTGGAAGAGCAGCTTGGCTTGCCATTGCTGATTGGCGGGAGCTTGATCTTCGCGGGGATTTTTCTGGTGAACTGGCCGGAGAAGCAAGTGGCGGTCAAAGTGACTGTTTGACAAAAATTGCTATAGCCATCGCTGGAAATTAAGAAAGGAAGTTGTAAATTTGGTTGAAATGATTGGGGAAAAAGTGAAACTGACAAAAGCAACAAAAGCACAATTGGACGAGCTCTACTTCTGGCGTTTTGAGGAAACACTGCAGGAAGCTAAAAAATGGAATGGTCCGTATATTCCGGAAGCTTGGCTAAGCAAAGAGCAGCACCGGGAAAAGTGGTTGAAAGCAGATGCTATCGCAAACGGTGTGCCGGCATCGCTTATCATCACCGCTGACAGAAAAACAATTGGTTATGTAGGTGCTTATTGGGTGGACCGGAATACAAACTGGCTGGAAACGGGCATCGTTATTTATAATACCGATTATTGGAATGGTGGATATGGCTCGGAAGCTTATCGGCTATGGATCGATTTTTTGTTCGAATTCACCGATTTGCATAGACTTGGCATGTCGACCTGGTCAGGCAATGAACGGATGATGAAAGTCGCCCAAAGGCTCGGCATGAAAGAAGAAGCCCGCATCCGAAAAGCACGCGTGGTGGAAGGCGAGTTCTACGACGCCATCAAGATGGGGATGTTGAGAGAAGAATGGACAGGGCAGTGTGAATGAGCTGTTTGATAATGGAAAGCAAGAAGGAGAAACAACAGCCAGCTGGTTGTTGTTTCTCCTTTTTTTACACAGAATTCAACTGTAATTTCTTTAAACCGCAAAATACGTAAAGACTGACAGCAATATTGATGTGATCAGCATCGCAGCGAGCGGCAGCATGGCGCGTTCGCGCAAATCCCGCAAGCTGACAGTCAAGCCGAGCCCGACCATCGCAGCCGTCAACAGCCACGTAGTCAATGCCGAAACAAAGTCACGCCACGCCTCCGGAAACGGAACAGAGTGGCCGAAGACATAGCTGCCCAGCACACTCATCAGGATAAAACCAAGAAGAAACCACGGGAATTCAATGGCAGCTTCTGTTTCCTGGTCTTTGTTTTTCCGCTTCATCAGGAAAATGAAGATGAAGCAAAGTGGAACCAACAAAAAGACGCGGCCCAATTTCCCCAGCAACGCCATTGCCAGGCCGTCTTCTCCAGCGGGTGCTCCGGCCAACGCCACATGGGCGATTTCATGGAGGCTGATGCCGACCCACATGCCGTATTCGACGTCGTCAAGCGGCAAAAACGGGCGAAGAATGGTGTAGGAGATGGCGAAGACCGTTCCAACCAGCGCGATGATGCCGACGCCGATGGCTGTGTCTTCATCTTTGGCTTTGATGATCGGGGCGATTGCGGCAATCGCAGCCGCTCCGCAGACCCCTGTTCCGACACCGAGCAGGAGTGAAATGGTCTTGTCTGCTTTAAAACGCTTCGCCAGCCACACCGTCAGCAGGATAGCGAAGGCAATGACCACCATGTCCCTCAGCAATAACCCCAGCCCATCGCTCAGAACGGTGTCAATATTTAATTTGAGTCCATATAGAATGATGGCAACGCGCAATAAGCGCTTTGAAGAAAAAGTGATGCCCGAGCGGATGGCATTCGGGTAGCCGAAAATCTGCCGGTAAAAAACCGCGAGGATGATGGCGCAGGCAAGTTGCCCGACCTGGTCGAAGCCGGGCGCCTGGGCTAATAGATAACCCAGAAATGCCAATAGAAATGTAAAAAGAACACCGCCGATCCAGGCAGTGGCCGGTAAAGTCCATTTGGAATTGGAAGGGGCAGGCTTATTGGTATTTGCAGACATGGGAAGACCTCCTGCAATAAGTATAGAAAAACGCTATACATTAGTAAAATAAGTATCTAATATAGTTATGATAAGTAAAAGGTTATACAAAAAGGAGGGCGAAAATGGATCAGCGTCTGGAAGTATTTATCAAAGTAATCGAAAAAAAGAACTTTTCCAAAGCAGCCGAAGAACTTCATATGACACAGCCGGCCGTCAGCCAGTATATCCGGTCTTTGGAAGAAGCTACGGGTGTCAAATTGCTGGAGCGGACCAATAAATACGTACGGCTGAATAAAGCAGGGGAAATCGTCTACCACCATGCGATTGAAATTAAAGAGCTTTACACAAAAATGAACCATCTTCTCGATGACCTCACGAATAAAGCGAGCGGATCGATCGCCATCGGAGCCAGCTACACATTCGGGGAGTACCTGCTGCCGCAAATAATCGCAGAAGCGAAAGAGCAGTTTCCGGATATCAAGCCGACTGTTACGATCGGCAATACAACCACGATAGCCGGCCTTGTGCTCAGCCACCAATTGGATGTCGGCATCGTCGAAGGACATTTTAAAGGCGTGCAGGAATTGAAGACCGAGCCGTTTGCGGAAGACAGAATGGTCGTAGTCGCATCTGCGGACCATCCATTGGTTCAACGCACCAAACCCATAAAAGTAGAAGAGCTGATTGAAGAAACCTGGATATTGAGGGAACTTGGCTCCGGCACAAGGGAAGCATCAGAAAATGTCTTTAAGGAATTTTCAATAGAACCCAAGTCCCTGATGCATTTTAGCAGCACACAACCGATTAAAGCGATGGTCGAGGCGGGCATGGGCATCAGCCTGGTATCGGAATGGGCAATACAAAAAGAACTGCGCTACGGAGACTTGAAAGTTTTGGATGTAGAAGGGTTGCCTTATACAAGGGATTTTTCAATTGTGACAAGATCTCCGTTCCGGACAAAAGCCCTTTCAGCATTTCTGGAATTGTTGATGAGCCATAAGCAACTGACGGATTTTAAGATTTTATAAAACTTGCGTTATGTTGTTGTTCTTGAGGGTGTGCTTTTACGAGTGATCATTTTCTGTTGAATTTTGTTTGATTGTAAGGTCATGCTCTTTTATATGGTATTATTGGTAAAAAATGAAAATTGGAAATCGCTCTCCAGACTTACAATCGCTAAGAAGGAGGACTATATTGTGGACTGGAATTGGAATAAGACCAGCATCAAGCTTCCTTATTCATATGAAAATTTTAAGGTTCTATTAAAAGCAGTCTGCAGGAAAGAAAATCAATTCAGCCAAGTAGACTTCTGTATGTGGTGCGATAATTTAACGATGGCTTGGGACGAAGACGATTTAGGCGATCAGGATCAATTAGCTTTTCATATTGCACGGGATATTGAAGCACAGTGGGACATGCATTGGAGCGAATTCTATACACAGGAAAAACTGTTGAAAATGGATCTCTCCCAATTGGAATTACCAAATGACTGGTTTGGAAAATGGGCGGCTGAGTTGGACGGGAATAACCAATAGGTTGCATTCACATCGCATATCACGCATTTTGATGAATTGGAATGGGGCAATGACAAGTGGCTGAATTTGAAAGTTATTCTTTTTCTCGGTTGTACAGGGATGAAAATATTGAGTTCTTTTTTATTATTGGAGTAAATGATTCGGATAGTAGAATCTCCATACACTCCTTTTATTCAAAACATCGTCCGCAATGATATTCCTCATCAAATTTCAGAATCCATGACCGAAGAAACCTTATTTGATGATTAATTCAGTTGCCAGTCAAAAATCTCTTTAAAAAGTATAGAAAAAAGCCGATCGCAACCAATTGAATTATTTAGAAGGAGTAAATGTGCATCCAGTATTTCTAGGAATTATCTTATTTTCTTTACTTGTTTCTTCTCTGGCAGGTCTTTGGATTATAAAAACAAAAGCAAATAAATGGACAAGAATTTTGGTGGCCTTTTCTGTAAACGCACTTATCCTTTCGATTGCTTCAGCTTATCTTTACAAATTGGACGTTCAAACTTTTCATAAACAGAAAGAAGGCCTGTTTGATTCAATGGGTTTAGGGAGATTAGTATTTTTCTTTCCGATAAACACATTCATAAATATTCTCGTTATGGAGTTCTTCAAAAATAAAAAAGATTGTATAGGTAATGAGCGGCCAATCTGAACGTAACTTGATCTAAATCCAGTTACATTCAAAAAGCTGGTTTATGAATCTTTTAAGTTGGCTTAATGAAGAATACCTAAACTTATGTAAATAACGCATTATTGGAGGCGCAAGATGAATGGATTTGGGAAAACAATAGTAGGAATATTGATCATCGCTGGCATTCTTTTTGTATTTTTTGGAGGAGCACTTCATATTTTAAATACAGGAGATGTTCATTTAGTTGCCCTCTTTGGTGCAATCATCATTTCGCTGATAATTTTCTTTATTTTCATTACAGAGAACAGAAGCGGCAAAAAAACGGCTATTTGGATTTCTTTAGTTTTAGCGGGTGGAGCAGCCTTCGCAGTTCCTCATTACTATAAAGAAAGTTTCGAGCAAGTGAATGATTCAGAAGTGGACCTCTTTGTCTATGAACCGTTCAAAGAAAGTGAGGACCTGGCAAGATTGGAAGGGAATGCTTCTTTTCAAATAGAAGGGGAAGTGCCGATACTGGATGGGGCAACGGCTCTATACCCTTTATTTGCAGCATTTGCGGAAGCAACTTATCCGGTAGGTGTATATGAACCCTATACAGGTCCGGTCGCTACAACGACAACTCCATCTGCCTATAGCCGGCTCATTGAAGGGAATGTCGATCTGATCTTTGCCGCAGAGCCTTCCAGCGGGCAAATACAGGCAGCAGAAAAAGCTGGCGTTGAACTGCAGATGACGCCCATCGGACGTGAAGCCTTCGTGTTTTTTGTCAATGCACGCAATCCCGTAACTAATTTATCGAGTGCGGATATTCGGCAGATCTATTCAGGTGAATATGGGAATTGGAAAGAGCTTGGCGGGAAAAACGATGAAATCCGTCCTTTCCAGCGGCCTGAAGACAGCGGCAGCCAAACCATGTTCATTAAATTCATGGGTGACACAGAAATCGAAAAACCAGAAACTGAAGAAGTGGCTGAAGGGATGGGCGGTATAATAGAAGAAGTGGCAAGCTACCGGAACTATAAAAATGCAATTGGCTATACTTTCCGGTATTATTCCACCGAGATGGTCCGCAATGAAAAAATCAAATTGCTATCCGTTGATGGCATAGAACCAAGCATCGAAAATATCCGATCAGACAGCTACCCATTGTCTTCTGAATTTTATGCTGTTACGGCCGGAACAGAAAATCCGAACGTGCAGCCATTCATTGATTGGATCCTTTCTGAAGAAGGGCAACTATTAGTGGAAGGTACAGGGTTTGTGCCAGTTCAGTAGTATTTCAATAAAAGAGGGATGGTCCCAGTTCCAGGAGTGAATAAAATAGCAGGAAAAAAATCCACAAACTATTAATTATCAGTCTACTTTGATAAAATAAATTCAACACAAACAACTCCTTTTTTATTGGTTTTTGCGTCAAATCAACCATACAAAAAAGTCCGGGTTGTTTGTATTTTTTTTCTTAAAAAACTTAGTAAGCTTTAGAGCAGAGTTAAGTAGGGACCGAAGGCAAAATGCAAAGGAGACGATCATTTTGCAAAAATACGTGATGGATTTTCAAGAAGTGGAAAAAGGCGATTTGCTGCTGGTGGGCGGAAAAGGCGTGAATTTAGCAGAGCTTGCGAAAGTTCCAGGCGTTCAGGTGCCGGCAGGATTTTGCATTACGACTGCCGCATACAAGCGCATGATTAACGGCAATCCCGCAACTGCGGAATTGATGGAGCGATTGGCAGCGCTTGAATCCACAGATGCAGACGAAATCCGATTGATCAGCGAAAGGCTAAGAGAAGCCATCGGAAGCACGGAGATTCCAGCGGAGATGAAGCAGGAAATCACCGATTCTTTTGAGCAATTGGGAAGCAAGTTCGCCTACGCGGTCCGGTCGAGTGCGACAGCGGAGGATCTGCCGACGGCGTCATTTGCAGGACAACAGGATTCGTTCCTGAATATTCGCGGTGAAGAGCAGCTCTTTGGGCATATCCGCAAATGTTGGGCTTCCTTATTTACGGAACGGGCAGTCGTCTACCGCATCCAAAACGGATTTGACCATCAGAAGGTCCATTTGTCGGTTGTCGTCCAGCAAATGGTTTTTCCTGTGGCTTCAGGAATTTTGTTCACCGCTGACCCGGTCACGTCCAACCGAAAAGTGGTATCGATTGATGCAAGTTTCGGTTTGGGTGAAGCGCTCGTATCGGGCATTGTGTCCGCAGACAATTACAAAGTCCGGGAAGGGCGGATCATCCAAAAAACGGTTTCCGTGAAGAAGATTGCTGTTTATGCAGTGGGAGGCGGAGGCACGGTACAACGGGAAGTTTCTCTCGGACAACGGGAACAGCAAGCGATAACCGATGAGCAGATTCTGGCGCTGGAGCGGATGGGTCGCCAAATTGAAGCGCATTTCGGACAGCCTCAGGACATCGAATGGTGCCTGGCGGATGAGTCGATCTATATTGTGCAAAGCCGGCCGATCACCACCTTGTACCCGCTGCCGGAAACGGGTGACGGAAAGTACCGCCTCTACCTGTCCGTCGGCCATCAGCAGATGATGACCGAGCCGATCAATCCGCTTGGCATGTCATTTTTTGCTTTTCTTTCCGATTACAGCTTGGCGCAAGCCGGTGGACGGCTATTTATGGATTTGTCTCCTGAACTTGCTTCAGTTACTGGGCGGGCGATTATCGTCTCCTCGCTTGGAAGCAACGACCCGCTGATGAAAGATGCATTGACCAATTTTATGAAGCAGAAACCGCCGTTCGCTAAAGGAAAGCGCATGTATAAATTGGGGAACGAACTATTTACTTGGAGCTTTCCGGTGGAACTGTTGAAATTGTATCGAAAAAATGACCCTAGGCTGGCCAGTCAGCTGATCAATTTTAACGAAGCTTCCCTCCGCTCAGTCCAATGGCGCATTCAAACGGTTTCAGGAGATGGATTGTTCGAGTCCATTAAAGAAGACCAAAAACAATTGAAAAAAGAAATTTACAATCAGGAAAGCTTTGGCGCAATCATGGTTGGCATTTACGCAGTCAACTGGCTCAATAAACACATGGAAAAATGGCTGGGGGAAAAGAATGTCGCAGACACCCTTAGCCAATCGGTTGCCCATAACGTGACTTCCGAAATGGGGCTTGAACTCCTGGATGTAGCAGATGTGGTGCGGAATTATCCCGAGGTGCAAGCTTATTTTGAACAGCCCCGGAAAGAAACGTTTTTCGAAGACTTGGGAGAAATGCATGGCGGAGCGGCAGTCAGTACAGCGTTAAGGGAGTATCTTGAAAAATACGGCATGCGTTGTGCTGGTGAAATCGACATTACGAAAACACGGTGGAGTGAAGACCCGACAATTTTGGTTCCTGTTATCTTGGGCAATATCAAAAACTTCGAACCGAATGCGCATGCCGCCAAAGTGGCTGAAGGCAAACGGAGAGCCAAGCAGAAAGAACAGGAATTGCTGGAGCGCCTGGCCAAGCTGCCGAGGGGTGGGAGAAAAATTAAAAAGACCAAGCACATGATCGGTTTGCTGAAAAACTTCCTCGGCTACCGGGAATATCCGAAATTCAATTTTATCAAACGCTATTTTCTTTATAAGCAGGAATTGATGAAAGAAGCTGGATTACTCTATGAAAAAGGGGCAATCCAAACGCCGCAGGATGTTTATTATTTATCATTCGAGGAATTCCGCGATGCCGTCAACGGCAAGAACATAGACCAGCAGGTAATTGAAGAGCGGAAAGCGGCCTACCGCTATTACGAAAAATTAAAAGTGCCAAGATTGATGACTTCAGAAGGCGAAGAGATTTTCGGAAGTTATCAACGGGATAAGTTGCCGAGCGGCGCAATTCCAGGCATCGGGGTGTCGTCCGGTATCATTGAAGGACGGGCGAGGATCGTCATGAAAATGGAGGATGCTCAGATCGAACCTGGGGATATCCTCGTAACAGCTTTTACGGATCCCAGCTGGACGCCGCTATTCATTTCGCTGTCGGGCTTGGTGACGGAAGTGGGCGGCCGGATGACACACGGCGCGGTCATTGCGCGGGAATATGGCCTGCCGGCTGTGGTCGGGGTAGTTAATGCCACAAGCATCATCAAAGATGGGCAAAAGATTCGCATCAACGGTTCTGAAGGCTATGTGGAAGTGTTGGAGTAGCTGAGCTGCAAAACCACTGTTCAAAAATATTAAGCCATATAATAGATAGTGAACGGTTAATGGAAATACAAGCTGCAAGGCGGGGGAAAAAATGACGAACTCTGAAGAACGCCCAACATCAAAGAAAAGAAATGGACAGCTTGTTTCCAAAAACAAAAAAACAAGGATCAAGAAAGTCCTGTTGTATATATTGGTGCTGATCGGCGCAATGGGAGGGGTCTTAATTTTGTTCATCAATCTTCATCCAGGTTTTGGCAGTAACCCGAGCAAAGAACAAGAAGAAGCATACAAGGCCTTTGATAACTACGAAGATGGGAAATTTGTCTACCAGCCTTCAACAATGGAAACGGTCAGCGTGGAAATTCCTCCCAAAACCCCAGAACCCGATTCAGCGGATAAAGAAAAGCAGCCGACTGGACAAATTTCCGTCTCTGAAATTGATTGGAATAAAATCAATGACAGCGAAGATAGTCTGACCTGGCTTGGCCATTCAGCTTTTATCCTGAGCCTGGATGATAACAAAATCCTGATTGATCCCATGCTGGGTCCCACTGCTTCTCCTGTTTCCTTTATAGGGCCAAAACGCTATAGTGAAGATTTCCTGGAGATTATAGAAGAAATGCCGCCTATCGATGCAGTCTTCATCACACATGACCATTATGACCATCTGGATTATCAGTCCATAAAAAAACTGAAGAGCAAGGTCGGTCACTTTTTTGTCCCTTATGGCGTCAGCAGCCATTTGATCCACTGGGGTGTTGCAAAAGAGAAAATCACCGAATTGAATTGGTGGGATGAAACCGAATTCCAAGAATTGACTGTGGTTTTAACACCTGCCAACCATTTCTCGGGCAGAGGGATTTTGAATCGAAACTCGACTCTTTGGGGAGGCTGGGTCATCCTGGGAGAACAAACCCGCTTCTATACCAGTGGAGACGGTGGATACGGTGCGCATTTTAAGGAAATTGGTGATAACTACGGACCTTTTGATATTGCTTTAATCGAAGGCGGCCAGTATGATGAACGCTGGCCCGACTCTCACATGCTTCCGGAAGAATCCGTACAGGCCCATGTCGATGTACAGGGCAAACAAATGATGTTGACCCACTGGGGCGCCTTTACGCTGGCGCGGCATGGTTGGACAGAGCCGATAGAACGGGCATCAAAAGCGGCAAAGGAAAATGGTGTGAATCTCATGGCTCCCCGAATCGGTGAAACTGTTCAACTGGATGGAAACATGCCTGTCCCTGCTTCAACCTGGTGGGAATGAAAGTCCCGCAACCATTCTGGGGTGAAATTGATAATGCATTTATGTTATAAATGAACAGGTATCTAGATACTGCGGCGAACTTGAGCTTTAGGTTTTGCCGAAACGGATTGAAAGGATGATTTTTTGTTTGATTTAGAAAATTTTAACTGGGAAGGCCTGCTTTTGGGAGCGGGAGTGATTGCGGCACAAGTAATCGGTATTCTGATCGCCTTTGTTATTGTAAAGGCAATCGGGAACAAACTGATCAAGCGGTTTTTCGCTAAGTTGACGGGCAAAGGCGACGTCACGAAAGGCCGGGCCCTGACGCTGCAGACTTTATCGGAAAATGTTTTTTCTTACGTACTGATTTTTATCCTTGTTGCCACGATATTCAACATATTCGGCCTATCGGTGGCCAGCCTGATTGCAGGTGCCGGCATTGTCGGCTTGGCAATCGGTTTCGGAGCTCAGGGCCTCGTCAGCGACGTGGTCACTGGGTTCTTCCTGTTGCTTGAAAAGCAGATAGATGTCAATGACTATGTCACTGTCGGAAGCATCGACGGCATCGTTGAATCGGTCGGCTTGCGGACCACCCAACTCCGCAGTTTCGACGGCACGCTGAATTACATTCCGAACCGGGACATCACGACTGTCAGCAATCATTCACGCGGCAATATGCAGGCGCTCGTGGATATTGGTGTGTCTTACGATCAAGACATCGATAAAGCGATTGTTGTTCTCCAAGCAGCGTGTGAAAAGGCTGCTGCAGAAAATGAAATGATCATTGAAGGTCCCGATGTTATCGGTGTACAGGCGTTCGGTGCGTCCGATGTCACACTAAGGATCATCGCCAAAGCCAAGAACGGAGAGCAATGGGCAGTGGAGCGCCATTTGCGGAAAGCCATCAAGGAAGCTCTGGATGCAAATGACATTGAAATCCCGTTTCCCCATCAGGTCAATATCCATAAAAATAGCAAAGTGCAGGAATAGTAACTGGATGAAAATCAGTGAATGCGAAGTGCTGTACAGCAAGTCGGCGAAGCTGCTTTCGTGAATCGTCAGTTTGAATCCATAAGCATTTTCAGAATATGAATCAAGAAAGAGGCAGTCGGAACAGTTCCGACTGCCTCTTCTTTGTTCATAACATCCAACTTGTCTTTCAAAACAGTACGTCCGGCTACATGGCACCCTTTTTCCGTTGTGTCATCAAGAGGAAAATGAAATAAGGCGCACCGACAGCGGCTGTCCAGACACCAGCGGGAACTTCCAGCGGTGCAAAGGCTACACGCCCGATCAAATCGGCGATAAGCACCAACAAAGCGCCGATCCCCGCTGAAAACAGCACCATCTTCTGGAATTGGGGTCCGACGATTCTTCTGGCAATATGCGGAGCCAGAAGTCCGACAAATCCAATTCCACCGGCAAATGCCACCGCGACACCCGTCAAGCCTGTGCTGATCAGCAGTAAGAAGAATCGATTCCGCTGAACGCGGGAGCCCACCCCCAACGCGATATCATCCCCAAGTTCCAATATGTTCATTTGTCTTCGCAGTAGAAGAGAAACGACAATCAGCAATAGAGTCCATGGCATCAATACGTAGACTTGGGACCAATTAGCTCCGTAGATGCTGCCGGTTGTCCAAACGGTTGCCTGGCTGGCTCTGTAAATTGGGCCCAACAGCATCCATACAGTGGTTCCGGCTTGCATAAATGCGGAAATGGCAATGCCGATCAATAATAGCCGGAACGGAGCCAGTCCGTTTTTCCATGAAAGGGAAAAGACCAGTAAAGCTGTGATGGTTGCTCCTAAGAAAGCCGCTAAGGGCAGCCATTGAATACTTACGGTCAGCGAATTGTTTGCATCTGAAAACAGACTCAAAAATAAGACGACTGAAAACGATGCCCCGGCTGTGATTCCGATAATATCAGGGGAAGCCAGTGAATTTTTTGTGATGCCTTGGAGAATCGCCCCGGAAACCGCAAGTGACATTCCGACAAACAGAGCCATTACAATACGCGGTAGCCGAAAATCCACTACTATCGTTTGATTAAACTCTTCTCCAAATCCGAATAGCGCCTTAACGACGTTCATTGGAGACAAAATAAATTCACCTGAACCGGCCGAAAAAATCATCAGGATGAAGACGGCCAGAAAAACAAGGATGGTAGCAGGAATAGGATAACGTGTAAAATCGATTTTTCTGAAATAGTTCATCTCTTAAAACCCCATCTTTCTGCGTGCCACATAGATAAAGAACGGAACTCCGATTAAGGCAGTCATCACGCCGACAGGCAATTCCTGGGGCATTAGTAGATAGCGGCTGCCAATATCCGCAAGCAGTAAAAGAACTGCGCCGCCCATTGCGGAATATGGAAGAATCCACCGATGATCAAGCCCGACCAAAGAACGGATGAGGTGGGGAATGACGATTCCCACAAAACCGATAGGACCGGCAACTGAGACTGCGGCACCGGCCAGTATTACTGCACATACGCTGAAGAAAACTTTAGTCCACAACGTCTTTTGGCCGAGTCCGGTTGCGATATCGTCTCCAATGCTTAAGACATTCAGTTCTTTCGCACGGAAAAATGCCAGTAGTAAGGCAATAATTATGTAGGGGAGAGCAGTCGTCAATAAATTCAACGGCCGATTGGCAACAGAGCCGGCCATCCAGAACAATACTTGATCAAGTGCATTTTCATTCACTACAAGAAGACCTTGTGTGAAGGATGCAAAGAGAGCGGAAATGGCAGCTCCGGCTAACACTAATTTAATGGGAGTCAGACCTTCCCTTCCCGTTGTGCTTATCACAAAAACCAGCAAAAATGAAAAAGCGGCCCCGGCAAAACTCAGCCACATATAGGACTGCAGACTTTGGACGGAAAAGAATACGACACCCGCCACCACAAAAAAACTGGCGCCTGAATTTACGCCGAGAATGCTCGGGGAAGATAACTGATTTCGCGTGACCGATTGCATGATCGCGCCCGAAACACCTAAGCAAGCCCCAACAAATGCGGCGATTAAAGCGCGGGGAAACCGAACATCGCGAATGATTAGATGTTCGTTGGAATTTGATGGATGGAAAAAAGCCATGTAAGCATCTTTCCATCCCGTATCGGTATAACCGTAAACCATGCTGGCGCATATGAGCAGCAAAATGCAAGAAATGCCTAGGGCAACGCCAACAAAACGGGAAGAATCGGTAAGCAGCATAAGTAAAACCTCGGATTTTTTATTTTTTCAAAAATTTGTTGACAAACAAAATCCTAGCATATAGGCTACAGGATGTAAATGATTATCATTCTCAATAACGAAGGGCAGGAATAATTATGAAGAAGATAGGTGTACTAATGATAGCTTGTCTGCTGATTTTATTGGCGGCATGCGGGAAGACAGAAAGCACTAAAGAAGCCGATGCAAAAACGGCTGACAAAGAAAGCTACACCGTCAGCCATGCAATGGGTGAAACGACGATTGAAGGGGATCCACAGCGGGTAGTTGTTTTGACGAATGAAGGGATTGAAGCTGTTTTGGCGATGGGCATTACTCCGGTCGGAGCGGTAGAGGCTTTTACAGGAGATCAATGGTATGGCCATCTTGCGGATCAACTGCAAGATACAAAATCGGTTGGCAAGGAAAGCGAACCTTCGCTGGAAGCAATTGCTGCGTTAAAACCGGATCTGATCATCGGAAATAAGATGAGACAGGAAAAAGTCTATGATCAATTGAGTCAGATTGCTCCCACAGTATTTGCTGAAACTTTGCGTGGCGATTGGCAGGAAAACTTCAAGCTGTATTCAAAAGCAATCAATAAAGAAGAAGACGGAAATGGCAAGCTGGCTGCTTACAATCAGCGGCTAGAAGACATGAAGGCTTCGTTAGGTACTCAAACACAACAAGAGGTCTCTATGGTCCGCTTTATGGCGGGGGATGTCCGTATTTACCATAAAGACTCTTTCTCTGGCGTCATACTGGAACAACTCGGCTTTGCGCGGCCTGTTGAACAGGATGTGGAAGATTTTGCGGAAAAAGGTGTCACGAAAGAACGGATTCCTGCTATGGATGGAGATATCCTGTTCTACTTCACTTATGATACAGGTGATGACGAAGCAACAAAATTAGAAGATGAATGGATCAATGATCCGTTATTCCAGAACCTTGAAGTTGCAAAAGCAAACAAAGTCTTTAAAGTGGATGATGTCATCTGGAATACAGCCGGTGGATATTTAGCCGCTGATCTTATGCTCGATGACTTAGAAACTTATTTTGAATAAGAATCAAATAGTAGAGAACCCACTTCAATCGGTTAAAGCCGTCAGAGTGGGTTCTTTTTTTGCTTTCTGTTGCATTTAATGGGGATTTGGCTAGTCGGATGAAGTAAAAGATATTCTTTTTAAGAATTTTGTCGATAAATGCAGCTATTATGTCATGAAATCCTCTTTTTCATCAAATAAATAGGCGGATGGATTCGATAGTATCTACTTTCTATCGAGGAGCTTCTGTATATTTCTCTTTCGTAGATCGTTTTACTGGTGGGAGAAGACGATATGCTCATTTTCGCCAAATCAATTGACATTGATAATCATTATCACTAGTATGAACCGTGTTGATAAGCGTTATCAATTAGAAAGAGGGTTGTTTTGGAGTGAATCATCTTTTATTGGAAAGAAAAAGTGAAACTGAAGTGAAAAGAACATTGGAAAAAGAAAATCCGGAAATGGCTAAGGTGTTTGTAAGAAACCTTCCGAATGCAAGAAAACGGGTGCTCCATCAACTCATTCAAGCGATTGTAAGGGAAAACTTCCTTCCTGTATCGTGGCATGGAGAAGGAATAGAGAGACATGTGGCAATATCCGTTCCGAGCGGTGGCCACTTAACTGTACCTGTTATCAAAAAGTATCTTCTGGGCCATATAGAAATCGGTGGGAATGCTCTTTACCAGAAAGATGGAACTGCCAGAGAAATAGATCATCCGGCAGACTTGGCCCAGCTTCTTAAACTCCAGCAAAAAGATAATTTGTTTATAGAGGAACTGGAAAACTCGGTCGTCAATTCTGCTTTGGCCCTAACTGGAGCAGAATCCAGACGGCAAAAACTAGATTGGCAAGGAGATGTCTTTTCTTTTCTGATTGCAGAAAAGAAAAAAAATACCGGTTTCAGCCCGTTGGTTTTTGGAGAGCAATGGGTCATCGACGGCCATACACTTCATCCCTGCACCAAGACAAAATTGGGATTATCCGCGATGGAAGTGATAAAGTACTCTCCGGAATGGGAAGGCACTGCAGGATTAATCCCGGTTGCCGTCCAGCGAGGCCATACGTTTATGAATGGTTTGGAAGAAAACAACATGACGCAGATTTTATTGGAGGAATATCCTCAGTTGGCAATAGAATTCAAGGGTCAGCTCCCTGAATGCGGGAAAGCTTACGACTTGATCCCTGTCCATCCCTGGCAATTGAAACACACCATTAAAACATTTTTCCAGAAAGAAATCGATCAGGCCATCATCATTCCATTGGCGAACATACATATTTCCGCTGACGCTCTTTTGTCCTTCAGATCGCTGGCTCCAAGCGGAAGTCAGGTACGGCACCATATAAAAACGGCAGTCAACGTTCAGATGACAAGTGCCAAGAGAACGGTTTCACCGACTTCGATTAGAAATGGCCCAACGATCTCAATGGTATTAAAGAAAATTGAAGCCTTGGAACCGGTCATTCGCAAGTCCTTTCAATTTTTACCGGAAAGTGCCGGTGGCCATTATCTTCCTGAGCCAACTAAGAACTCCGCATTCCTGATGAAGAACTTATCGGCGCTTTTGAGAGAAAATCCTGAAAAGAACTTAAGCGGAGAAGAACTGGCAGTGCCGGCTGCTTTGTTAATCAGCCGCTCCCCATTCTCCGGGAAGCTCATTCTATTGGAACTTGTGGAACGCTATAGCCAAACCCGTAAAATCCCTCTGCAGGAGGCTGCTCTCCAATATATGGCCATCTATGCAGAATTGCTGCTCCCCGGATTGATGACCCTAATTTCGAAATACGGCATCAGTCTGGAAGCCCATCTTCAAAATACAGTGCCTGTGTTCGACGATGGTGTACCAGTTCGATTGCTGTTCAGAGACAATGGGGGCATACGGATTAAAGAAGAACGGTTCAGCCAATTCGAATGGGGCTGCACAATTGATGATGATACCAATCTTTTAACCCGGGATGACCAGGACCTGTTTAATCTGTTTTCCCATGCACTTCTTCACAATCATCTGGGAGAAATGATTTTCTTTCTTTCAAAAGAGTTGCAGATTGAGGAAGAGATAGTATGGGCACCAGTAAAAGACGTAGTCTATTCCACAATTTCGGAACTGAAAAGACAAGACGGGTGCAAAGAAGCTGTTTCGCTACTGGAAGAGAAACTTTCTGCACCATTTGCACCATTAAAAGCTTTAGTGAAAATGAGGCTGACCGACCAATTTACAGAAAACATGTATACCTTGGTGGCGAATCCGTTACACGTAGCAAAAGAAAGGGTGTAAGGAATGGTTTATAGCGCAGCAAAAAAAGAGCTGTCGAAAGAGCTGCAGGTTGACGAAAAGAAATGCCTGGATTATCTGCAGCACCATCAGCCACATCTGGTTCCTGAATACCTCAATCACTTGAAAACAGGAAGAACCGCGATCTTGCATAAATTAGCGGCGGCTTTACTGAGAGAAGATGTTGGAGGGCTGTATTCAAATTCAACCCGGATGAAAAAAATGGGTGCCGTATTTATCGTGGGCTTGGAAGCGGTAGACAATGCAAAGGAAATGCTAATTCGTCAGCTGTCAGAATGCAGGTTGCGGGAGGGGCTTACGTATTTCATTTTCTTTTTAGAAGAAGGGTTGTTGGTTTTTCCAGTCGAAAAGCAATATGGATTCAGGAGGGTTGGTTTGACAGACGACATCCTCCACATTGCGAAAGAAAAAGTGGCAGTAGTGGAGACCGCAAGCGATTTACTTTTCTTTTTGGAGACATTGCTGCCCAGCCAGAGTGGTACTCTGCAGAGCGAACTCGAAAACGGCACAGCCAATTACACCTTGGCCCTTTCCATTCAAGAGCAGTGGAAAAGCGAAATAAGATTTGAAGCGGAAAAGTTCAATGCGGACTCCTGCATTCAATATGCCCTGGCTAAAAAAGACAGAAATCCATCATGGAGTTCGAGTTTGTTTTTTGAACAATTTGCAGTGGAAGGACATAATCTCCATCCTGGTTCAAAAGCGAAGACAGGAATGGCGCCAAAGGATGTTTTTTCGTTGTCGCCTGAGTTTCGCCAGAACCTCTCTGTTTGTTTTGTGGCCGTCAGAAAGGAAAACATGGTCTCCACTGAAATTTCTACTAACTTTATTGAAACAGCGTTTCCCGAAATTATGGAATCCTACCGGCAGAAAATGGCGGAGCAAGGGTTGGAAACGGATGATTACTGCGTACTTCCCGCTCATGAATGGCAATACCACAATGTAATTCCGGATTTGTATGCTGAAGAAATTAAATCGAGGATCATCGTGCTGCTGACTGGACTGGCCATACAAGGCGCAGCATCGTCATCATTTCGAACCATTTGGCCCGAACTTTCTGGAAAACCAGCCCTCAAGTTAGCGGTCAACAGCCAAATGACCTCTACCGTGCGGTCCATTTCACAGCAAACAGCAATGAACTCAGTGGAATTTACAAAAATGATGGAATCCATTATGGCAAAAGAAGCTTCTTTGAAGAACTTTTTGCCCATCAATGAAGTTGCAGGCTATAGTTTTCTTTCGGAAAACCAAGAGCGTTCCAGAAATTTAACCGTTGTCGCCAGAGAAAACTTTGATGAAAAATTGAATCCGGGGGAAGTTGCCATACCGGGATGCAGTTTATATAATTTGTCGCCGATTACCGGAAAAGCAATTCTTGCTGAAATTATAGACGAATATTGCTGCCATGCTCAATGCGATAAGAAAGAAGGCGGAGCCAGCTTTCTTGAAGACTACCTGTCCATAGTGATTCCCGGCTACTTAACATTACTGGTGAAATATGGAGTGGCATTGGAAGGGCATTTACAGAATAGCGTCCCGGTATTTAAAGACGGCAAATTGGTCCGTTTTTACTTCAGGGATTGGGGAGGAGCGAGGATCTGCAAGAGTCGCCTCAACCAACAAGGAATTGAAATCGACTTTTATCCGGAGTCGGTTTCCATAACTTCAGATGAACAGGAAATGCGCGATAAATCCTTCTATACGGTTTTTCAAAATCATATAGGGGAAATAATTGTGCAGGTAAGCCGGTGCACCAATAGTGAGGAAGGCAGTCTGTGGAAAAAAGTTCGAGAAGCTTGTGACAAGGTTTTTGATGAACTCCATCTCCAAGGTGTGGAAAGCGCACGAAAAGACGCAGCAAACTTATTCGAACCGTTTATTAAGCACAAAGCGTTGATCAGCATGCGTCTGCATCCAGATAGCGGCTATCTCTACAGCGCTGTTCCAAACCCATTGGCATGAGAAGAGAAATAAAGAAATGACCGGGAAAAATTTCTACGCTGCAGCCGATTCATTTGCTTTGAAATCAACTAATTTCCGGACGTTCCTGTATGGAAGCTTCCTGACTAGATTGACAGACTGGATGGATATGACCATTTTGAACTGGGTGGTATACGAATGGACCAATTCGCCATTAATGCTGGCCCTGTTGAATGCAAGCCGACTTTTGCCGGTCTTTGTTTTCAGCTTTCCGGCTGGCATCCTGGCAGATCGATTCGATAAAAGAAAAATCCTGTTTGCAAACTATGTCCTTTTATTTCTGGCAACTATATGGATTGCTTATTTGCTGCAGAAGGAAAGTGGAATCTATTTATTGTTAGTGGCTGTAACGCTACGGTCATGTCTAATGACCGCAGAAGTTCCTGTGCGTAATGCCTATTTGTCTGATTTGGTCCCTCAAACGATGTTGGCAAGTGCGATATCGATACAAACCACCAGCATCAATTTAGCCAGAATGATAGGTCCTGCCGCCGCCGGAATACTTCTTGTTCATTTTAGCCCGGGGGTGTTGATGTTTGGCGTATCCGGAGGTGCACTTTTTGTCCTCTTGTCATTATGGAACCTAACACCTGCCATTCAGCAGAGGATGGCTGTCCAGCGCAAGAAAACAAAACAGCCATTGAAGGAAACCTTGCACTATATTAAACTTCATCCAAAAGTATTGTCTATTTTGCTCATCGCCATCGCTCCGATGATTTTTGGGTTTCCTTATACGACTATGCTTCCGCTATTCTCAAAGGAACTTCTTCAGATGGGCCCGGATGGTTTTGGCTTGCTGCTGTCTGTGTCGTCTGTCGGGGCAGTCGCGGCTACCGTACTGTTATCGATTAAACAACCGAAAAGACCTGAACGGGTCATGGTTGTTTCGGCTTTCCTCTTTGGATTGGGACTCTTTTTCTTTATCCTGCTGAATGATAGTTTCCAACTGGCCCTTTTCTTCATGTTTTTGATCGGATTGGCGAGCCAATATTATCGGACGCTCAGCAGAGTGATTCTTCAGCTGAACGTGGATGAAAGGTATAGAGGCAGAGTATTAAGCATTGCTTTGATGGACCGGGGCTATATCCCTTTGGGGGCACTGATCATAGGAGGGATCGCTAGTGTGGGAGGGGTTTTTTCAGCCGGATTGTTCATGGGAATCGGCTGTTGCCTTTCAACTCTCCTTATTGCTTTGTGGAGAAAAGACTTGTGGAGTGAACAGAAATGAGGGGGAAAAGATGGTGGCCGTCCAAGAAGGTTTAAAGAATATCAATCAGTTGATCGAAAAATTGGCAGCAACCAGAAAACAGCATGAGCCATTTTGCGCTTATATCTATAATCTGAAACAGCTTAGGCTGCATGCTACTGCTATGAAGGAATCCCTGCCGCCTTTTTGCCGGTTATTTTATGCAATGAAGGCAAACCCGGATAAACGGATTTTAAAAGTGCTTGATGAAATAGTAGACGGCTTTGAAGTGGCTTCTGCAGGGGAAATGCAAAGTGCAACAGAAGTTTCCACAAAGCCCCTAATATTCGGGGGTCCTGCCAAAAAAGATTATGAACTTGAACTGATGGCAAAAAAAGGCATTGAACACATCAATATCGAAAGCTTCCATGATGTAAACAGGCTGCAATATTTTGCGGAAGCAGCTGATGAAAAAATACCCGTGATTGTTCGGGTCAATTTACAGGACGATGTATCAAACAGCTATCTGAAAATGTCTGGAGTCCCTTCACAGTTTGGCGTTGCGGAAGAAGACATTCCAAGGCTTTTGAAAAAGCTGCTTCTGGCACCGAATCTGGTTTTAAAAGGCTTCCATTTTCATGCGATGTCCAACAACCTAGATGCCGAAAGTCATTTGAATTTCATTGAATTATGCATCAAGAAAGCGATGGCCTGGAAAAAGGAAGTTGAAATTCCTTCATTGGTCGTCAATGTAGGCGGCGGGATCGGGATAAACTACCAGAACCCGGATGCGCCTTTTGACTGGAGAGTGTTGTCCGAGGGACTTCAACAGCTTTATGACGTGCACAAGCACGATCAAGTGGAGTTGATACTTGAAATAGGCCGTTATCTGGTGGCGCAATGTGGTTTTTATGCAGCCGAAGTCCTTGATTTAAAGGTGAATCATGGTGAGGGGTTTGCATTGATTCGAGGGGGCACGCATCACTTCCGGCTTCCGGCTGCCTGGAAAATGAGCCACCCCTTTACCATCCTCCGAATGGACAAATGGCTTTTTCCATTCGAACGGCCGACTATGAAAAATCAAGATGTGACTATTGCAGGGGAGCTTTGTACACCCAATGATGTATTGGCAAAAAATGTCCGGGTAAAAGAAATAAGGGCAGGCGATGTTGTTGTTTTCGAACTTGCTGGCGCCTATGGATGGACCATCTCTCATCATGATTTTTTATCCCATCCACATCCGGAAGTTTCCTATTTTGAGTGATGCGGATGGGATTTTTAAATAGAAGAAAAGAGTTACGCTATTCCAAGTGATCCTGGATTTTCGAAGAGAGTCAATTCGACGGCTGTTCCAGGAATTCTTCTCTAATATTACAGTAGTCTTTCATTGTCATTAAATAAACAAATATACACATAACAAAGATTCAGCTGGGTAAGCATAGGGAAGTAAGACATTCTGTAAGTGAAAAAGGAGGAATTTCGAATGAAAAAATCACTTTTTAAATTTACAGCACCTGCCTTAGCAGTCGGTCTTGCATTCTCCGTTCATAACGGTGTCTCAGCGGCGGACAATAAACCTGAAGCACTAGAGAATAAGAGTGAATTCAATCATGAGATTACAAAAAGCTCGGATGTCTCCCGTAGCCTGGCGCCTGTTCACAAGAAGTTGCTTGCAAGTTCAGAAGTGTTGAACAGAATGGGAGCTGGATTGGCAGGTCAAGAAACCTTGACAGCTGAAGAATTTGTTCATTATCAAGAACAAGTGGATTCGATATACGGGAGGATGGGAGCGGCTGCGAATCAGTTAGAAGCCGTAACGAAAAGATTTGATAAAAACTCCATTGAAGTGATTGAAGCTGAAGCAGCCATCAGTTCAACAGTGCACGCTGCTGAATTGACGGAAGCGTATTTAAGCACACTTGAAGTAGAAGAGGAAATTCCGGAGCTTGAGGGATCCGAAGAGCCGGCTGCTCCATAATCATGCAGAACAATTTAATTTTGCGAATGCACAATGATCTGCCCCTATCCTTAATTGGAATAGGGGCTTTTAAATTTTCCTTTTTATTTCTCGCCTTCGTTATAATTGCGAAACTATTCTCTTGAATCTTACGTCTTTTCGTTTTTTCTTGGCTTCTACTCCAGATGATCATGGATAAGCCAATCTCTCAACATCCGATTAAATTGCTGTGCTTGTTGAACAGGCCAAGCGTGCTGCGCGCCGGGGATTAAGCATCCGCTTGCACCGGGTATCAATTGCGGCGCAATCTCAATGGATTTGACGATGCCACGAGATTCTTTGTCTCCCGCCACAAATAAACAGGGTACGGCAATAGCCCCATAGGTTTCGTCCAGCCGAAACCGCATGATTTCTTTCCAGATGGTTTCATAGGTTTCACGCGTTAACAGCCGATAGTTGGCGATGAATTCAGCTGTTTTTTCATGGGGCAAGTGGTAGTATTCACGGGCTGCTTTAGTTAGGTACTGGTCATTCTGTATCCCGCGCTGAACTAGCCGTGATTGTACGTTGAGGAAGAATTGAAAATGCATGGGCTCGACGGTAATGCCACTGATAAAGGTGCTGAGAATTTTTTCAGGGTACTGCTTCGCCAACTCCAAGGCGACATGGCCCCCCAATGAAATCCCCACCACATGGACCGTTCGGTTTCTAATCACCTGCTGCGCAATCAACTCCGTCGTATCGGCTAAACTGATCCAAGGTGTGGACACACTTTTTCCGTGTCCGGGTAAATCTGCCAAAATGATTGGGAAATCCGAAAAAGCCGCTTCTTGCTGCCACCACATCCAGCGGCTTGCACCCAGGCCATGGATAAAGAGAATCGGTTCGTTTCCGCTGGATTCCGTCTCCGTGTAATCAATCATGTTAACATCTCCTTCGAAGGTTGCCCATGCATACATGAAAGGGAAGAGAAGACGTGTTTTAAGCAGCACCTTTTCTGCCTCTCCTTAAAAGTATACATTCATGGACGGTGTTTGTATAAGAACTCCGATTGAGCAGAAATAAGTTACAATATACAATAAAGGAAGTAAACTGAAAAAAAGAAATTTGATGCGAGAGGGATGGAGACGATTGAAAACCGAGCCAACATTTCCAAACACAGTAAAGACAGTGGAAGAACTTCGGGAACTCACCGGACAGCCGAGTGAACTCGTGCGCAATAAAGTCATTTCCTACGTGGACGGACATTGCAGGGATTTTATCGCGAACTCACCGTTTCTGACAATGGCAACAGCAGATGGCTCCGGCTTTTGCGATGTGTCTCCCCGGGGAGACGCTCCCGGTTTTGTGCACGTGCTTAACGAAAGCCAGTTGATCATTCCCGAAAGGCCCGGGAACAAGCGGATGGATTCCATGCAGAATATCTTATCCAATCCGGCTATCGGTTTGCTGTTTTTCATCCCGGGACTGGGTGAGACTCTGCGCATCAATGGAAAAGCCAGCGTCATCTGCGATGAAGAACTGTTGGAGAAAATGGCGGTTGAAGGAAAAAGGCCGCTCCTCGGAATCGGCATTGATGTGGAGGAATGCTTTATTCATTGCGCCAAGGCGTTCCGGCGGTCGGGACTGTGGAGCCCTGAGACCTGGGCAGAAAAAGAGGACCTTCCAAAAGGGGCGAAAATCTTAGCGGCCCATGCCAAATTGCCGAATGTGGACGAAGAGGCGATCGGAAAACTTCTGGCGAAGAGCTATCGGGATACCTTGTATTAAAAAGAAAAGGACAAGAAAGGGAGAATCATGACAGAAAGCAGTGGGATTCGCATTACACGGAAATTGAAGGCCATGTTCCTTGCCTCATTTATTTTTTCCATGGCATGGGCTTATTGGGAAATCAAAACAGATGAAGAAATCGTCTACCATTTAGGCAGTCATTTCTACAATATGACGTTAATTTACTTTTTCTACATTGGCTTCTTTGGGCTGACTTATGGGATCTTGGCATCTTTTGTGGTTGAGTCTTTCCAGCGGAAATGGTTTCACCGGGCAGACTGGTTGTACGTCCTGCTCCTTGGCGGCTGCGGTTCTGCCATCGGGTTGCTTTTCCCATTCCAAACTTTTATAGTTGCTGGAATATTGGTCGCTGTCCTCTACGGCGTTATCGATAAATGGCTGTTGAACAGATGGCTGCAGGAGAAGCGGAACAAAGCGCTTTTCGTTGCTCCAGTTTTAGCCTACTTGTTGCTGGGAGGATTGTTTGTGTTGACATCGCCGCCCCTGCCTCCAGTTACAGCAGAGGATGCGGTCGAATTTGCTACATATAATGATGACACAAAAACTGATGATTTCCCGAATAGAGCGGGAACTTGGAAAGGCACAGTGGATGGATATGAGGTGGTGCGGACAACGGCTGTCGAACAAATGGAGAAAAACATTTACCTTGTGATCTTTACGGAGAAGTGGCAAAAAGGGGCGGAGAAGGGGACCTGGATGACTTCCTATCGAGTGGATCGCGGAAGCATAACGCTGCATGATCAACTAGGGGACAGCGCACCCTTTGACTTGATAGAACCAATCGATTGAATGCGGGGCTTAGAAGTGTCCGGAAATACTGGAGCAGGTGGAATGGAGCAAGAAATCCACTTATAAGTTCTGAATATTGACAATATTAAGAACTTATAATAGTATGACTGTGAATTGATATACTGTTGCCAATCCAAAACGAGGGCTCTCCAAAGAAGGATTCCGAGGAGGATATCACATGAAACCGTTAATTGTCTATTATTCCCATTCAGGGAACAACGAGAAATTGGCACTAGAACTGCGGGACAGGATGAACTGTGATATGTACGAAATCAAAGAGAAAAAGAAGCGGAAAAATCTTTCCATTTTGTTCGATGTTTTGACGAAACGAAATTCACGCCTGGCTCCGCTTGATTTTGATGTAAGCGGGTACGGGCCAGTTATTCTGCTGGCGCCTATATGGGCAGGGAAAATTGCTGCGCCGATGCGGACATTCATCAAAATGGAAAAGGATAAGTTAACCGATTATTCCTTTATCACCCTATGCAGTGGAGCGGCCGGGCAGCGGGAAAAAATAGCGGCTGAACTTGCTGCCCTTACAACACAAAAACCGGCGGCGGTAGCAGAGCTGTGGGTCAACAACCTGCTTCCTGAAGAACAGCGCAATAAGATCAAATACGCGACAAATTTCCGTGTTGAAAAGCAGCATATGAAGCAATTTGATGAAGAGATCACGTTTTTTATTGAAGTGTCCCTGCATGCCAAAAAAGAACCCGTGCCTATTTGAAAAGTAAGAAAAGCGAAAGTCCAATGCCTGAACAATCAAAGAAGCCCAGTCTGCTTGATCGACAAGCGGACTGGGCTTCTTTTAGAGTTCAAAAGTAGAAGTTCTATTTCTTCACGTTTCCGCTCTTTTTATCCTATGATTTTCTCGGATTTTTCTCTTCTGACAACCAATACGTCACAGGGGCTGCTTCTGACAATATGCTGAGATACGCTTCCCATCACATAATGTTCAAATGCATTCAATCCTTGGGCTCCACAGACAACAAGATCGGCTTCCAACCGTTTGGCATAATCATGTGCAATGACCTTTTTAGGGGAACCGGGGGTGATGAAGACATTCACTTCAGAAACGCCGGCTTCCTGCGCTTCCTTTTTGTATTTTTGAAGAAGCTCTTTCCCATCCTCAAAAACTTCCTCATCGATATCGGGCACGTGTTTTGTCATAGTCGTATAGGCTCGGGTATCCACTACATGAAGTAAATTCAATATGGCATTATTTTGTTTAGCCATGCCAATCGCCTTTTTAAATGCCAATTCAGCTTCATGTGACCCATCTACTGCTACCAAAATACGATTGTATTCAAGTGTCATGCTTATTCCTCCTCAAATTTTCATTCCTCTACTAGGTTAAATTCTCCAGAACTCTTCAAAACCCTTTCTTTTTAGTTTCAATATTCAAATATTTTAAATCAATTTGCTCCATTGTCGCATCAGTTAAGCCAAAAGCGAAGAGGATGAGCTCTTTTTCTCTTAAAGAAAAGGAGCTAGCGGCAAAGCGGCGGGTTGTTTCCGTTCCCCACAAATATTTGCGTAAGTCGTATCGGTTGTTTCTGAGGGATAGTAGCGATACGCTTAGGAACGAACATACCCCCAGGGGTTTAAAAGAGGCGAGGTGGACCAGCGAAATGACTGAAAAGAGATTCAATCCGGAAAAAGCGGAAGTTTTGTACAGCGAAGCACGTCGAGTTATGCTGCCCGCAGAAAAAGTGATAGCGTATTTAAATTTGCATTCGGAAGATACGGTAGCCGACTTGGGAGCTGGGAATGGGTACTTTACAATTCCTTTGGCTAAAAAAACTGAAAACCAGGTCTATGCAGTTGATATTGAACCGAAAATGTTGGCATTGTTGAGGGAACTTGCAGGAAAAGAAGAAATAGCCAACATCCGGTATATCCAAAGTGATTTGGAAAATATTCAACTAAAAGACCAAACCGTGGATAAAGTGGTTGCTGCATTTGTCATTCATGAAGTCCCGGATATGCCCAAGGCTCTCAGCGAAGCCAGAAGAATCTTGAAATCCGGGGGAACATTGCTGGTGGTTGAATGGGAAGCGGTCCCGACACCAATCGGCCCACCGCTGGAAGACAAAATCTCTTCTCAGGAAATGGCGAAGCTGCTTGAGCAGGGCGGATTCCAGACAGAAGTGATTCACTTGAATGAAAGTCATTACGCGATCATCGCGAAACCTGTATAAGGAAAGGATGAAACCATGAGACTACTGTGGAGTTCGTTATGACCAGCCCAAAAATTTGCGTTCCTGGCAGGAATCGCGTTTCTGTTTTTCATTTTATTCGATAAGTTTCAATGAAAGGCTTCAGGTGCAACCAGTTCACCTGGAAAGTTACTGGAAAAAATAAGTTGGCAAGAAAAAGAGAGGGGAACTATAAATGTTTAATTACACAGTTGAAACATCAAAAAGTAGAGACGAGGCCGTTCGGACGCTCGAAGAGAAGTTGAAGGAAGAAAAGTTTGGGGTCTTGTGGAATTTTGACCTGACTGCAAAACTCCAGGAAAAAGGAACCGATTTTGATACGCCATTCACGATTCTAGAAGTCTGCAACCCGCATGAGGCAAATCGGGTTCTATCAGAAGATTTGCTAGCAGGGTATTTCCTGCCGTGTAAAATTGTAGTCTATGAAGAAAACGGCAAAACCAAAATTGGAATGCCAAAACCAAGTGCATTGGTTGAAATGGTCCAAAACGATCACATCAAAAAAATCGCCTTTGAGATAGAAGAGCGATTGATTGGATGCATCGACAAGTCTGTCTAGCATCTGAGGGTTCTGTTTTCCAAGTACAATACACGGGCAAGCAATGGCTATGTTCACTAGCTCCATGCACGCCATTTGTGAAACCGTCGAAACGATAGAAGGAGGCAGCCGCTGGCTGCCTCCTTTTTTTACAGAAGAAAGCACGTGAAATGTGAATTCCGCTCTTGTATTTTCGGAAAAAAGGAGTATCATCCTTTAATAGATGTTCAATATCCATAATGGATGTTTAAAGTAGATGAAGAAGAGGTGCTAATTATGCAATTGACAAAAGGGGTAGAGCAAGCTGTTTGCATCATCGTCCTGCTGGCTACTCAAGAAAGCAGCGCGCCGCTCGCATCGGATGAAATCAGCAAGCGGCTCAGGGTCTCGCCTTCGTACATGAAGAAAATCATCAGAAAATTGGTCGTCCAGGGAATTGCAGTCTCGGTTTCTGGAAACAACGGAGGCGTGTCACTTGCCAAGCCCACTGCAGAGATTACGCTGCTCGATGTTATTGAAGCAATGGAAGGGCCGATTCAATTGTATCCAGACTCCGGGTTGATCAGCCTTGCGTTTCAAGACGGAAAATATGCACAAAAAGGGCAGGAACTTCTTCGGAAGGTTTTTTCACAAGGAGATCGCTTGTTGATCGAGTATTTTTCAAATGTGACCGCGGCTGATCTTTTGAAAGAAGGATTGGGAACATCGAATGTCCCGACTTTAAACTGGAACCGGGAAACCTTAAGCGATGTAATTGACAAAGAACGGAATGATGACAAGTGAAAATGCTGAAACAGGAATGGAAGCAGTTGTTTTCCAAACCGCTTTTATTGGGAACGATGATCGTCATGATGTTCATCCCGATTATTTATGGGGGATTTTTCCTCGGCTCTTCTTGGGACCCTTACGGAAAAACTGGTCAATTGCCGGTTGCGGTGGTGAATGAAGATCTGGCCGCAGCGTATCAGGGCAAGACATTTGCTATAGGAGACGAACTGGTCAGTAACTTAAAAGAAAATGAAACGCTTGATTGGCACTTTACGGATGCCAAAGAAGCTGAACAAGGCATGAACGATGGCGAATTTTTTATGGTGTTGACCATTCCAAAGGATTTCTCGAAAAATGCAGCATCGGTCATGGATGATCACCCGAAAGCCATGAACCTGCAGTACGAAACCAATCCGGGCCGCGGCTTTTTCATCGAAGCTGTCAGCAAACAGGCGACCATGGCCATCAAGCAACAAATTGCGGAAAATGTGACGAAAGAATACGTCAAAGCAGTTTTTGCACAAATTGAAACGTTAGGGCAAGGGGTGGAACAAGCGGCGGATGGCGCGGAACAGCTGGATGAGGGAACCCTGCAGCTCGAGGACGGCAACAGTAGATTGACTGCAGGACTGCGCGAATTGTCAGAAGGCAGTTTAACGTTCCAGCAAGGCGCCGAGCAATTGGAAATTGGCGTTGGGCAGTTTGCGGGTGGCGCAACTGAGCTGAACCAAGGGGCAGTTCGACTGAATAAAGGGATTTTTGACTATACCGAAGGGGTAGGCAGCCTCCAAAACGGAATAGCTGGACTGGCTGAAGGCACGGCTGCATTAGATGAAAATGGCTCGAGCCTTGTCCAGGGTTCCGAAAAATTGGCACAAGGCATCGGATCACTCCTCCCGGGTGCAGAACAATTGAACGACGGGCTTTCTGAAACTCAGCGTGGCAGTGAACAGCTGGATAATGGCTTGCATGAACTGCAATCACAAACCAGCCAATTGGCGGACAGCTCTTCAGGCATCCAGCAATTGGTTTCTGGCCAAGCCGCGCTAAGCGATGGCCTCGCTGATCTGTCGGCTGGTAGTACAGCACTTCAAGCCGGCCTCCACGTATTGAATGATGGGCTGCCCGAAGCAGGTCAAATCGAAAGCCTGCAACAAGGGCTCACGGGTATTCAGGCAAGCCTCAGCCAATTGAATGGTGCTGTTTCAGCCGTTAATGTACAAGGGGCTGCGGAGCTGCAAGCGGACATGGCTGCGGTGCAGCACAGTCTGGATGAGCTTCAGGCAACGCCTTCCGCTTCAGCCCTTGCTGCTTTGCAGGCGGCACCAGCTTATGGCGGGTTAACCGAAGAGCAGCAGGCTGAGCTATCAGCTGCCGTCAGCGGCAGTGCAGCTGAACAGTCCGCAGTGCAACAGGCTGCTCTTGAAACGCTTGAAGAAAATTTAGCCGCTGTATCGGCAGATGTAAACGAACAGCTTATTCCGGCATTTCAATCTCTTGGTTCATTGCCGGAGAAAATTACGGAATTGAACAAGGCTGCCGAAAGCGTGAATCCTCAAGCAGTCCAGGCACTCGGCGGGTATGCGTCAGTCCAGGAAGCACTCACCGGCCAGCTAATTCCTGGAGCGGCATCTCTTGTTTCCGGTGCGGATGCTGCTGTAGAAGGCAGCGGGAAACTGATGGCCGGTACAGTGGAGGCAACTGAAAATCTCCCTCAGCTGGCGGCTGCAGTCGACCGTTTGGCACAAGGCAGTTCGTCGTTGAATGAAGGCGTTTCGTCTCTTGCTTCCGGATCGGTTGGTCTTGTCGAAGGCGCGAGCGCCCTGCAAAAGGGATCTTTGGAATTGGAGGAAGGAACAGCTGCCTATACGGCTGGCGTATCAAAAACAGCAGAAGGAGCAGGCAAACTCCAACAGGGCACCGATCGTCTGGCTGCCAACTCAGCAGAGCTGAATTCGGGTTCGGATGAACTGGCAGAGGGTGCCGGTCGTCTGGCAGAGGGGGTTCCGGCACTTTCCGGTGGAGCAAGTGAACTTGCTGGAGGTGCAGCTGAATTGCGCGATGGGGCAGGGCAATTATCAGAAGGTTCGGGTGAGCTTGGAGAAGGCATCAACCAGCTTTCAGAAGGTTCATCTGAACTCGCTGCAAGTTTGGGCGAGGGAGCGGCAGACTTAAATGGCACTCAACTGAATGACGCCAACTTCACTATGCTGGCTGCCCCGGCAACAGCCACAGAAAGCCAGCGGAGCGATGTGCCGAACTACGGCCATGCATTGGCGCCTTATATTTTGTCGCTCGGCCTCTTTGTGGGTGCTTTGTCATTCAATTTGGTATTTCCGATCAATCCACCGGCCGGGCGCCCGACATCAGGCACGGCATGGTGGCTCAGCAAATTCTCACTTGGCTTCATCCAGGCGACATCAGCAGCATTGATTGTCGATGCCATCATGCTGTTCGGCTTTCACCTCCAGGTGGAACATATCGGGGAGTTTGTCGCGGTCTCCGTCATCACTTCGCTCACGTATATGTTCTTGATCATGTTCCTGGGGATGACGTTTGGAAATCCGGGACGGTTTGCGGCGATGATCCTGCTTGTCCTTCAATTGGGAGCGAGCGGGGGCATGTTCCCGGTAGAGCTGACAAACGGTTTCTTCCAGACCGTCCACAATTTTATCCCGATGAGCTATGCGCTCCTCGGCTTCCGGGAATCGATGTCTTCAGCGTATGGCGTAGACACATTTATAATGAGCATCTCCGTACTCGGAGCTTTCTTCCTCCTCTTCAATGTACTGCTCTGGCTTGTACTTAGCCTGCGCAGCCGCAAAGCATTCAGGCTGGCTGAAGAAAGTTAAGGGTCAATCCTCTGTTGAAGGGTCATGCAAAATGACCTCCAACAGAGGATTTTTTTGTGGCTAAATCGGCTGATGCCAGCAATGGGAAAGATGCTTATTTTCATCAGAATAGAATATTCAATCATTTCGTGTAAGTGCTGGATTTTTTTGGTATATTAAGGGCGAGGCTAAAAGAGAAAATGATCGCACAGGAGGTTGAAAAAGGATGAAGAAAATAATTTTTCCAGCAATTCTGCTGCTCATGTTAAGCGGTTGCGGAAATAGCGCGCGATATGATTTTTCAGGAAGCAGTGAGAATTGGGACGTGTTTTATGTGGTGGAGGTTTCAGACAGAGATCGGCAACAGGAAAATGGAACCGTCAAATATACCGGTGAGGGCGAAGCGCCGGAATTTATCGATTATAAACTCGAAACCACTTCAGGAGGTTCTGAAGGCACTGGCATCATGTTAGCAAATGGCGTCGGAAATATTGCAACTAGTTCTTGCGAAGGATGCGCGGTTATCCAAGAGGATGAAGAGGTGGAAGTGGAGATCACATGGGATGGGCAAACGGAAAAGATACTTTTATCTACTGAAGAGTAAGCTGTTTTTTAGTTTCGAATGTAACTGATTTGCAGATTCTTGAGAATTGGGTTTGTCGAAGAGAAATCTTATGAAATGATATAGTAAAGCGTCATTATGGTTAATTATTATGGGTATATTATTATTCTGTTTAAATTGGTTCACATCGGAAAGACGTGAATTACCAATGGGCGTTAATGTCTTTCTGGTCAGAAGAAACATTGGAAAAATCGATGGCCAAGCCGAATAGCGGCAAAACTGTCGGTCCACGGCTGGATTATTTCATCAAAAGTGAATCTCCGGACTACGACATCCGAGAACAAATAAAAGGAATCGACATACCAAGTTTCATCTATTCTGGAAAATACGATGCGCAATGCCCCTTGAAATTCGGAGAGGAAATTGCTGAGTTGATTCCAGGGGCCAGGTTTACTGTTTTTAACGAAAGTAATCATAATCCTTTTTCGGAAGAGGAAAGCCGATTCTGTGAATTTGTAAAGAAGACGCTTTAACTCATAGTATAAAATTGTGGGGGGAACTCATTTGATGAAAAAATTGATGATTTTGTTTCTTTCCACGATGCTTCTCTGTAGTTGCAATCCATTTGATACGAGTGATTACCAGGGCTATATCGAGGAAGTTAAGAAATCGAGTGTCATCATCTATCCTCCAGCCACTGACCCTGAAGCTGAATATCCTGTCTATGAAGTCTTTGTCACAGAAAAAACGAGTATAAAAGGAAAAAAAGAGTCATTTGATGAACTCGAGCGTTTGGACAAAGTGAAAGTTTGGGTTGAGGAGACAAGTGAAGAAAAAGAGCTGGCAGAAACGATCGGTGTAGAAGATTAACGCAAACTGTGCCGGTGGGTGCGCTGACTGAACAGATATTCTGACGTAAAGGAAGTGGGAAGAAATGAAGCGCTTGTTTGGTATGCTGGGTATTCTCCTGTTAGTGTTGGCGGGCTGTGGAAATTATGAAGGTGAAGTAACAGAAAAGACAGAGGTCAGTTTTAGTGTGGAAGTGCGGTCGGATGATCCGGAAGAAGAACCGGTTGTTCATGAAATGCATATGACTGACGGTACGAGATTCAAGGGGGCGATCAGTTCTTTCGAGGAATTGGAAGTAGGAGATCAAGTCCGTGTCATTCCTTTTGATGTTCCAGATGATTTCTCCGGAATCCTTCCTTCAGAAGTGATTGTGGAGTGAATAGGTGACGGAGACGACAATTCGCAAAAGTTGAAACGAGGGTTGGGTTCAATCGGAAAGGGAGGGATTCCGGATGTTCGGTATGAAAAGTAAAACTACTCTATGGCTGTCATTTTCAATTGTTTTCATGGCCGGCCTAGGTTCTTTAGGCGGATTGTTTTCTGAAGGACTTTACCGGGATAATGCACTCGTCGTTTCTGCCTGGCGAGGCAATGACATCGTGACCTTGTTTATCGTGGTGCCGCTGTTATTGATATCTGCGTTGTTTACAGCGCGTGCTTCTAACAGAGGCAGGCTGTTTTGGATGGGTTCCTTGTGGTATATGATCTACAATTATGTATTCTACCTTTTTGGAGCGGCCTTTAATAATTTCTTTCTGCTTTATGCAGCCTTGTTCGTAATTTCTCTATCTACATTTGTTATTGCGTTGATCCAAACAGATGCACAGGCATTCAGCCGGAGCTTCAGTGAGCGGATTCCCTACAAATCAGTCAGTATATTCATGTTCTGCTTCGCCATACTCTTAGGCAGCATGTGGATTATCTTGTCGCTCAGCTTTGTCTTTACTGGGCAGGTACACCAAAGTATTTTACAAACCGATCATCCAACTGCGGTTGTGTTTGCAGTAGACTTGACCTTATTGATACCGTCTTTAATCATCAGTGGGATCCTGTTGTGGCAAAAAAATGCATGGGGACCGATCGTGAGTTCAATCGTATTGGTAAAAGCCACGGCATATGGCCTGGCGTTGGCCAATATGACTGTACTCAGTTACCGCAATACAGGAGTGGTGGATCCGTTTATTCCGTTGTGGATCTTACTCACTGCAGGATCTGCAGTTTCGCTGGTTTTGTTGATGCGGAATATCAAAAATCTTCCCAAAGAATGATCTCTGGAGGAAACCAATATGAAGAAGGATATCGAAGAGCAGATTGTGAAATCTTTTTTTGAAAAACAGGTCCAGGAAAGGGTTCTTTACGAATTATTCACTCCGCAGAAAAGGGGCCATGCATTAAATCGGCTTTGCCATCAATACCAAAAGATGTTAAGAGAAAAATACATGATTGAAATTCCTCCACCCAACTCAGACCCGAATGGCATTTATGAGCTTCTTATAAGAAACGGCGCTGAAAAAATATGTTATTCCCTGTCTTACAATGAAGAGGTGGATGGACAAGAGCTTCCGCTGAAAGAAGCGTTGGGCCAAACGGTCGGTTTTGGCTTTCCTTCAATCATTTCATGTATTCCCGGCGAATTGGCCTATTTTGAAGCTGAACAAGGTTTTGGAGCGCCCCCGAGATTTTTATTGAAACGGCCTAGGTTAGCGTTTTAGAAACAAGGCAGGCATCCCTGCTTCTTTGACTGCCTGGAATCAACGCTGCCTTGGGCTTTTTCACGTGCTGCCTTCTGGACAAATCAAAAAGTCCGGGAAAACCGTTAGACGGTTTTCCCGGACTTTTTTAAATTCACCTTGTTGTTGATGGCTTCGAATGTCAAAGTTCGATTTTTGTTCAGCTAATTATAGATCTTGTACTGGTCCTGATCCGAAGTTTTCGCTTCATAGAGAGCCAAATCAGCGTATTTGACCAGTTGTTTTTCATCGCCAGCGTCATCCGGATAGAGGGAAATGCCGATGCCTGCGCCGATTCTGATTTTAAATCCATTGAAGTATAACGGTGCTTCAAACGAGTGCAGGATCCGGATGGCTGTGGTTTCTGCCACTTCCACCGAATCAAGCCCTGGCAGAATGATGCCCATCTCATCACCGCCCAAACGCGCAACTGTATCACTGGAGCGGATGCTGTTCTGCAGCCGAACGGCCATTTCCTTAATGACAGCGTCTCCTGCGTCATGGCCAAACTGGTCATTGATCTGCTTGAACTTGCGCCCATCGAGCATTAACACCGCGACTTTTTTGCCTGTGGTATTCGCTTGATGAATGGCTTTTTTCAATTTTTCATCAAAAGTACGGCGGTTAGGGATGCCAGACAAATGGTCGTAAAAGGCCATTTTCGCGACTTTATCCTGAAGTCTTCTTCGCTCCGTGATGTCTCTCGCAATGGTGAAAAATTGTTTCAATTCTCCGTTCGACAAGACAGGGGTAGGGGAGACCTCCATCCAGATGTAATGGCCATCCCGGTGCAAATAACGCACTTCGATAGCCGTCGGTTCTCCTCCATCGATCAAGGAAGCCACATTTTCCATTAAGTCGAAAGCATCTTCAGGATGGACATTGGTGGTGAAAGGACTGCCTATGTAGGTTTGATCAGGATATCCCAAGATTTTTTCACTTGCAGGGGATACGTATTCAACCTGCCCGGAAAGGTCGATCAACGTAATGATGTCAAAAGTGCTTTCCGTAATCAGCCGGTATTTCTCCTGGCTTTTTTGCAATTCCTGTTCGGCCTTTTTAAGTTCCGTCACATTTTTGTAGACGATCGTTGCCCCGATCACTTTTTTATCTGCATCTCGAAACGGTGAATAGGATGAGAGGATATTCAAGGGTTTGCCGGACTTGTTTACCCGCAGCGTATCATGGAATTTGACCGTTTCGCCATTTAAAATCTTTTCCACGATATTGTCTTGATCCGATTTCATCTGCTGCGGAATAATCGTCCCTTTTCCTGCTTTCATTTCCTCTTCCGTAAATTCAAAGGTCTCCTCAAAAGCTGGGTTTACTTTCAGGATATCCCCTTTTGTATCGATGTAAAAAATCGGATCTGTGGAATTATTCCAGAAAACCTCCAGTTCTTCCTTCGCTTCAATCAAAGCATTCTGGGCTTGATTATTTTCAGTGATATCAGCCACAATTCCATGAATTCCAACCAATTCACCATCCACCATGATGGGGATATTCATCACCTGTAAATCAATTAACCCACCGTCTTTTTTATGGAACGCCATTTCATAACGCGATGGCTGTTTATATTGAATGGCTTCATAAAAATAGCTGCGAACTTTTTCTTTTTCATCCGTCATGACAATCGAGAGAAATGAATTTTCCTGTAATTCGGCTAAGGAATAGCCAGTAATTTTTTCTGTGCCGGCATTTATACTTGTTAACGTACCTGTGCAGTCAAAAGTGAAAATTCCATGTGGGTGGTTGTCGATCAAGGATTTATAACGCTGTTTATTTTCGCGCAAAAGGCGTTCAGTTTTTTTCTGTTCAGTGATTTCTTTGGCGATGGCATAGATGCCTATTACGACTTCCTCGTTAATGATGGGAACCGTATTGACTTGAAAGGTGGCAAGGCGTTTGTTTTTGGTAAAGATGGTAGTTTCGAATTCAACAGGCTGCCCATTTAACGCTCTTTCAAATTGTCCAATGGTGTCCTGCTTATGGCTTTCTTCAACCATGGAAATAATCGAGTGGCCAAGCAATTCTTCTTCAGTAAATCCCGTAACTTCAGTGACCATTTTGTTAATGCTGATGAAGTTTTTGTGTTGATCAAATTCAAATACGGCATTTCCGTTGTTTTCTACCAGAGAGCTTAACCTTTTGCGTTCAATTTCAATATCTTTTCTCGTCTTCTGCAGGTCCTGCTTTTTATGTTCTCTTTCGGTGACATCTCGCACCACAGCCAATATGTACTGAAATTGGCCCTTTTCTGCTGAAATCGGATTGAGCATGGTTTCTCCAATAAATTCGCCATTTTCCGTTTCAATTTCCCCTACAAACTCTATCGGATTTTGAGAAGTTTTCGCTTTTCTATGCTGTTGGATCAGTTGATCGCTTTTTTCCGGAGGGAAGATCTCTTCGATTAGACAGCCAATAATATTTTGTGAAGGCATTAAGGCCAAGGCTGAGGGATTGGCGTAAATATAACGATAGGAATCTTGAACTTCCTCCATCAAAAAAATAGGATCTTTAATTAAATCGAAAAGAGGAGTGGAAGATAAAATGTCCTGCCCGAATTCTCTTGAAACATCTAACATTTTCATTGATCTCCTCTCGTAATAAAGATAATCATTTCGATAAAACTGCATTTGTGATTTCTTATCATCTCGCCTATTGATTCATCAAGTATGTATAAGGGAAAAGTCGTGAATACCGCATAATTCCCCACTAAAAAGGTAGTAATACCCATATGTTTCTAGTTTATAGGATTTTGCCGTTCTAAGATAGTGTTTTTTGACGGAAAATTAGAAAATATTAGGAATATTTTAAATGCCGAAGATTTCATAGGATTTCTCTTGTTGCAAGCATATGAAGGTTGTTTTTTTTCGAGGGATCGATTGGTATATTTGTATTTCGGATAGTAGCACTGAAAAATAAGGACATTTTCTTTTATTGATCAAATGCTCCAGTTAAGAGTCAGGAGGATAAATGATAGAAGCCTGTTTGCTTTGTATAGAAAGGCAAACAGGCTTTTTACCATTCCGTGCGGATCAATGCCGAACTATTCTTTTCTCACTGCTCCTCAGTCCTGTCATCAAGCTCCTGGCTGCGGACCACTAAAACATCACAGGGGCTGCTGCGGACAATGTGCTGGGATACACTTCCCAGCATAAAACGTTCCACTGCATTAATTCCGGATGCGCCACAGATGATCAAATCCGCCTCTACCCGTTTGGCCAAGTCACGCGCGATGACTTTCTTGGGAGAGCCAGGTGTGACGATGGCATTTACATCCTCGACCCCTGCGGCCAGGGCCTCCTTTTTGTAGTTCTCTAGAAGTTTACTGCCGAACTTAAAGGCATCCTGCTCAATTTCAGCGCCGTGGATTCTGATCGGGGTGTAGGTGCGCGGGTCTACAACATAGAGTAAGTTCAATCTGGCGTTGTTCCGCTTTGCAATGTCGATAGATTTGTTAAAGGCCAATCTTGCTTCTTCTGAACCATCGATTGCTACTAGAAGTTGTCGGTACGCTAAAGGCATGGTATCTCCTCCTGTCGGATTAGGTAGTAGAGAGTACTTCTCCACGTGAAGGCCAAATTCCTGCCGACAGATGGCCGAGACCGTTCTTCTTGAAGACGAATAAAAACTCCCCATGTGAGAATGAGGAGTATAATTGTTTTGCCGAAAGGAATTGCTCGTGTTGCTCAAATTGCCGAAAAAGTAGGAGGAGAGTCTGATGGGAAGAAAAACGAAATATAGTCTTATTTTCATTTTGGGAATCATTGCTTATCTTATAATTTCAACAGTACTGGCACTTTAGAATCACTTGTCAGCTGCAGAAACTTGAAAGGCCATCATCCGGATGTTCAGTGTGGCATCCCTATTGATTGACGTTTTTCTTTACTCGTCTATTTGCTTCTTTTTGCCGAAGACAGTCAGAATTCCATAAACCACAGCTGTACAGAGTATAATGATGCCCAAAGCATTTGTCATCAAATCAAAATCAAGTTCGTTGATTGAACCGGTAGTTTTCCCGGACTTGTCGATTGTCACTAAAGTCCAACCGTTGTAATCAAGTACAAAATAAGAAATGGCCAATCCTATCGCCAACCCTCCAACAATCGATATCCAACCCTTTTTCATGTTAACTCTCCTCCTTGTTTTTTCTGCATTCTAAACTTTTGATGGATTTGTTGCGGCTTTCCATAGGTCCTGTACTCATACAATTAAACAGCAGTGCGGAAAACCCTTTTATGGCATTGGCTGTCCGTTGCCAGTTCTCCACCAACTTAAATGGACAGCTATCCTTCCAAGCTCTGCCGATAGCAGAGGGGGAGAGCAGCGGATGGGAAGGGGATGTTCCAGTCAAAAAAAAGAACAGCCCCTTGTCCAGTTTATCGGACAAGGGGCTGTTGGTTTCAAGTCATTAATACTCTTTCACGTCAGGCATAGACGTTGGAGTATAGGTGGTGTTGCTGGCTTTAGGAGATTTTCGATTTTTTATCTTGTTAACCAGACCGATTGCAGTGTTGCTGTATTGGTTGACTTGGGCAATGTTTTGCTTGTCGCGGTCTACTCTTGATGAGATATCAACAGTGATTGCATGGACCGTCGCGTTTAAATCAATGACCGAATTCATGGTGCCTTTTGCAGCATCGACGAAAACGCTGATATTTTCGGATTTCATTTGCACATCTTCTTTTAATTCATTTGCGGTATGGGACAGCGTCGTTGCCTCCAAATTGAGTTTATCGACCCGCTCTTTTAAATTGTTCGCTGAACCTTTTATCTTTTTCACCGGTTCCTTGATTCCTGATATCATCATGACCACTCCGACGATTGCGATGATCAGCCCCAAGACGAAAATCCCAAGTGCTATGTACAGCCACATTGTTGAATCCATGCTGTTTCCTCCTTTAAATTAATTGATGTCTTGGGTATGCTATACCCTTTATGCACCGGTGATTAACCCATCAGAGGGCGGTTTCTGACACGGATCGGCGAAATTCTTCCTAACTGTCGATTCGTGAAAACCATAAAAGCATTCAGGCTTTTGCTGTTTTAGCAATTTGCTCTTTCAGGTGCTTTTTGATGGCGTCAATATCTCCGGAAACGGATGCTTCCCGTTTTTCATCTTTTTTAATTTTTTCAAGTGAATCAGCCAATACTTTTTCTGCTTTTTCACGCGGGACGACCGTGACGCCATCACAATCTCCGACGATGATATCCCCAGGCTCTATCGAAACACCTCCGCAGGAAATCGGAATATTTATTTCACCGATTCCGGCCTTGTTGCTGGCTGCAATCGTCGTTCCTTTACAGAAAATCGGGAAGTCCAATGCTTTACAGGCTTCCAGGTCACGGATAGCGCCATCTACGACAAATCCGCCGATTCCCAACGCTTTGGCCATGCCGAGGACAAAATCCCCTGCGACAGCACGCGACAGATCTCCCTTGGCATCGATGACGATGATATCCCCGGGCTCTGCTGCATCGAGCGCCTTTAAAACACAGTGATTGTCTCCAATGGGCATTTTCACGGTAAGGGCTCTTCCGCTGATTTTATAAGTATCCTTCAGCGGTTTGATGGATGAATGCAGGTTGTTTAAGCCATCCATTGCATCGGAGATTGCGGTAGTCGGAACGGATTTGTATTGTTCGCTGATCGTTTCAGTTGTCATCGTAAAAAAACTCCTTTGTTTTATAATATTTTTCAGGCATGTGAAAAACGAGTATCGGAACTTTTTCGTGAACCTATAATGGGGAGATAGACCAGAAAATTCCGACTTCGTCATTTTGATCATGTAAAAAGTATATCCTGCAGGTGTCCATAAGTAAAATCGATTAAGCAAATGAATAATGATAAGTTATCATTATGTTTGATTTTTAGCCATGTCCAGGATTCTGTTGCAAGTGAGCGGATTTTTGAGTGGAACAAATGCAATGGTCATCTAAAGAGAAGTTTTTTTCGTGAAAGTGAAGAATTTCGACTGGGGAAGTTTCTCTTTGTTTGATAGTTGGTAAAGTAACCACTAACAAATCAGTTTAGGGAGGCGTACAAAATGAAACTTGATCTTATTCGGCATTCGGAATGGGCAGATACCAAATTCACCTTGCATTTGATTTCACAGATTCTTGGAAAGCTGAAATTGGAAACAGCGCCGCAGGAGCCGCAATGGGCGCATGTCGGGCTGGATTTTACCCCTGATGGCTTTTCAACAGGATTATTGTTCGAGGGAAATGCTGTTTTTCAGGTGGATTTGGACATCCGCAACAGCCGGATTGTCGTCAATGTGGATGGAGATATTCAATCTTTTGAATTGACATCCTCCAAGTCCATCAAAGCGTATTTCGAGGAGATAGTAGGATCACTGAACACTCGCGGCATTGAAATAACGATCAATCCCAATCCGCAGGAAATGGCCTATAAAAACAAGTTGAATGAAGATGCCAGCCCTTTGATTTTCAACCAGCGGGATGCGATGAGGGGGTTGCAGCTTTTCCAGTTGGCACTGCACGAACAACTGAAGTTTGTGGGTCCATTAAGATGCCGGAAAATGAAGCCGCTATTGTTTTGGGGCACATTTGATGTATCTCTTCTTATCATCAACAATAAGATGGAACCATTTCCGGAAGACAAAATTATCGAAAAGGCAGCTTTTGATGAGCAGATGATTGAATATGGATTTTGGTTGGGAGATGAAAAAGTGGACGTGCCGACGTTTTTTGTTTTGCCCTATCCTTTCATGTACAAAGATTTAAACAGTGCTCTGTTAAAGCCCGAACAGGCGTATTATGACCAATCGAAGAGTGAGTATTTTCTGGACTTGGAAAGTGCCGCTGCTGCAAAAGATCCGAGTCATGCCATACAGGAATTTTTCCGCACCAGTTTTGAACTTCTCGTACAGGAGCTCGGGTGGGAAGAAACCTCTCACTATTTTATTCCGTTAAAAATGGAAAAACAAAAAGGCCAGGACCATACCGGGAAATCCGTCTGAATCTCTGGTGACGATTCCGTAGGATAACGAAACCTTTAAAAACCCGAGAACGAACAACTGCCCTGCTTCCGTTCAAAGCAGGGCAGTTGTTCGTTCTTAGACATTCTTGAAACAGGGAAATTCCCTCCTTTTATGTACATCGTCTACATCAGTTGATATACTAAATTATGGAATAAAAGAAGGGGAGTTGGAAATGAAAACTATTTGTCAGGCTTTGCTTGGTGCAGCAGCTGTCCATATCCTTTATTTTGCAGCTGTGTTTTCAGTTGGCTATGTTAAGGTGATCACTTACAGACCCAACTTTTCAAATGCTTGGGAAAACACAGAAAATCTGCAAAGTACGGCTGCTTTTGGCTCTGCCGGCTCTCCCATCCTCTATGTAGGAACATTTTTGGCAGCAACTGTTGCTTGTGTGCTGTTGTTAGTCGGGTATAAAAAACTTGCTTCTCTGCCTTGCAAGGTGGAGCGGATAAATAGAGATTAAGCAGCAGTTCTAAAGATGAAGAATTAAAGCCCATTGCCATGCTGATTCGAATAGTCAGCATGGCAATGGGCTTTTGCTTTGAACGGTATGCATAAAGCCAGAACCACTAGAGCTTTCACTTACTCATAAAGACTCTTATAACGCTTCATGAATTTCCCGTCGATGCGTTGCTTGATTTTCCAGGGAATCCTGCCGTGCAGAACCTGCTGGCCATAAGACAGGATAGCTTGACCTTCTCCTGTCGACAAAATCGAAACGAAGCGTTTTTGCGGAATGAACGGGACGAGTCCGTCATCCAATAAGCTGCTTTTCAAATTCTTCCATAGAATGGGGCCTTGCCGAACCGCATAGACGCCATTTTTGGCGAGTGAGGGGTAACGGTCGATTGTGATGCAATCGCCGGCTCCGAAGATGTCGGGATGCTTGACGCTTTGCAATGCATCGTTGACCAGCAGAAATCCATCGTCATCCGTGGGCAATCCGGAGAGGGTGAACAAATCTGAACTTTTCGGCCCCGTCAGCCAAAGTACTCCTGATTGCGGATAAGACCGCCCATCACTCGTCATGATACTGAGCCCGTCCACCGAGTTCACCGAAACACCCGTAAAAAAAGGCAAGGCTTTGTGCTTTGCGATAGTTTCAACTTTTTTCGAAGCGGCATCTCCTTGGCCAGAAAGCAAGGAAGTTGAACTGAATAAAGCCACATTGGCAGGCAGCTTATGCTGTTTTCTCCATGCCAGAATGGAAAAGGCCAATTCAACGCCGGAAGCGCCTCCTCCGACGATTACGGGTGAAGCGGAATTCCGCAGCTGCAGCAATTGCTCTGGAAACCGGTAATTGGGTTTAATAGAGGAAACGTGTTCTCGCATTGCTGCCGGAATAGCGGTTTGTGAGCCGATATCAAACGACACGGCGTCATAAGAATATACTGCGCCATTTGCACCCTTTAATTCTTTCGCCTCGGCATCGACGGCGAGTATCAGATCCTCAACAAATTCTGCCCCGATCTTATCAGAAAATCTTTTCAGATCAATCCGGATATCATCGAGGCTGTAAACGCCTTCCGTGTATCCGGAAAACATGCCCGAATAATACTGGTAAGGAGAAGGAGAAATCAGCAGAACGCGCCAGTCTTGCGGCAACTCATCTTTCGTTTGTTCAAGACAATGCAAATGCGCATGTCCGCCTCCGACCAGTACAAGGGTCTTCATCTTATTTCACTCCTGTCTACTTCAGAATCCGTTTGGCTTCAGCCAAACGTTGGGAAATTGTGACAATCTGAACGGCGAAAAAAATCAGTGTGATTGCTGTTAAGTGCGTTGAAAAAATGATCATTAGGGTAAAGAAGATAAAGCCTTCTGTTCTTTCGGCCAATCCTGCCTGGTAATAGAACGACTTCATGCCTTGTTTATCCGATAACGCGCCAACAGTCAGGAAGACCGTCATCGCGACGATGATGGAAACGCTCAGCAGCAACAATGCCCACATCGAATCGGGAAACCGGAAAGCCAATCCTAAGATGACGCTGATTTCCACCAGGCGATCAAAGCTGATGTCGAGCAGCGTTCCCCAGGAGGACGGCTTGGTTTTCCGCGCCATGGTGCCATCGACGACATCGAGATAACCAGAGAACCAGAGGACAGCCAGGGCCCAGAAAGGCTGATCCAAATAAATAAAAACACCTGAAGACATGCCGATGACAAAAGCGATTTTCGTCACGCCGTCAGCGGTAAAGCCGGCTTTCAGCAAAAAATCAGCCGTTTTTTCTACGGCTGGTTGAACGTGTTTTCGTGCATGTGTATCGAGCATGTAGTTCACCTTTTCATTTTCAAGATATTTTCAGTATAGTATAGGATTCCGATTAGAACCCGTAATCCCACTCGGAGACCCAATTAATGGGCTCGGTAAAAAACTTTTCATATCTGAGTGGGATTAGGAGTAAGTTTTTTAGGATTTTTGATAAGATGGTTGTAATTCAGGAAAAGAAAGGAAATGGTAAAGATGGTAAAAAAGTATGATATCGCAATAATTGGAGCCGGCGCTGCCGGATTGACAGCCGCATTTACAGGAGCCGGATTCTCAAAAAAAGTCGTGTTGATCGACAAGAACCTGCCGGGCGGAGAATGTACATGGTCAGGCTGTATTCCAAGCAAATCACTGATCAATATCGCCAAAGAAGTCCATCATGCCAAAAAATACACCCCGAATCTGCAAGTCGACACAGCTGTCATATTGAAAGACATCCAGGAAGTCATCCAAAAAGTCTATGCGGGTGAATCGCCGGAAGTGCTGAAACAGTCCGGCATCGACTTTATCAATGGCTACGCAAAATTTGTAGGGCCGCATGCAGTGGAAGTCGACGGGGAACGCATTGAAGCGAAGAAAATCATCCTTTCCACTGGATCATCCCCAATGGTTCCACCAATCGATGGTTTGGATAAGGTAGCGTATTTGACCAATGAAACCATCTTCACCCAGAAAACTTTTCCGAAATCCATGACCATTCTTGGGGGAGGAGCTATAGGCGTCGAAATGAGCCAGGCTTTGAACCGAGTTGGTGTGAAAGTGACATTGGTCGAGAAATTCGAACGGATCTTGCCGAAGGATGAAGAAGATCTGGTCCTGATGATCCAGCAGCGGCTGATCGACGAAGGCGTAACCATCCACACCGGCGCCACTGCCGTTAAAGCCGAGCAAAAAGGCGGCCAAATCGACTTGAAAATTGAAAAAGACGGAAAAGATATGACCGTTTCCGCTGAAGGGCTCTTGGTCGCACTGGGACGGCAGGCGAACGTCAAAGGCTATAATTTGGAACGAGCAGGCGTAGAATTTGATTCGAAAAGCATCCAAGTGGATGACCATATGGAGACTACCGCTAAAGGCATCTACGCAATCGGCGATGTTGTCGGCCCTTACCAATTGTCGCATATGGCCAACGCACAAGGCATTACGGCTACGCAAAACGCCATTTTGCCGATCAACAAAAAAATGGATTACGAGCATGTCACGTGGTGTACATACACGGATCCCGAACTCGGCCGATCCGGGTTGTCCGAAGAAGAAGCGCGCGAAAAATACGGCGATTCCATTCGGGTCTATGAACACGATTACGCCGATATTGACCGCGCCAATACGAAAAAAGACAGCATCGGCAAAGTGAAAATCATTCTGGATAAAAAAGGGTATATTTTAGGCGCCAGCATTCTCGGTGACCGCGCCGGTGAAATCATCAGCCAGATCCAGACCATCAAATCTTTGCATATCAATATGGGCAAACTATCGGGTGTCATCCATCCATACCCGACCTACAGTGAAGTGCTGGTGAAAATCGGCAAGAAAGTCTATGTCGACAACCTATTGAACCAGCCGGTCGTCAAAACCTTCAATAAAGCAAGAGCAGGAGAACTGCCGGCGGACAAAGTCGCCATTTATGGAGCCGCTACCGCAGCTGGAATCGGCATCGCCAACATGGCCATTAAAAACAACGTCAAGCCGAAACTCGGTGTGGAAAACGGCCGTCTGAAGAAAATGCCGTCAACGCCGAATGCCGTTTCGTCACAAGCCGAATCAAAAGACAAGCACGTTCCGGCATGGCCGTATAACGGCAGCAAAAGCGAAGCGAAAAAGAACGTGATCGGCATGCTGAAAGGTTATGAAGGCGTGACGATCATGCAAAACGACGAAAATTATGTCTATGCAGTCGCCAAGTCCAAAACCATGCGATTCAAAGATGACATCGAATTCTATTTCAATGATGCCGCACAGCGGATCGAGTTCCGTTCAGCATCGCGTATAGGCTATTCAGATGCAGGCGTCAACCGCAAACGTTATGATGAAATGAGAAACCGGTACTTCAGCATCTCGGCACATACCCGCAACTCATGAGCAAGAGTTCGGCTCTCCAAATAGGGAAATGGCTTTTGGCCGCATTCGCAGTGGGGTTGGTCATTTGGCTCAGCCGCTCGGTTTTTGAAGTCGATGCTACTGATCTCCGCAGCTGGATTTTATCCTTCGGCCTATGGGCGCCGGTCATGTACATCGTCATCTATACCATCAGGCCGCTGATCTTTTTTCCGGCATCGGTCCTTTCGATTGCCGGAGGCTTGGCTTTCGGCGCCTGGCTCGGGACGCTCTACACCATCATCGGTGCCACATTGGGCGCGATGCTGTCCTTTTATGTGGCGAAAACGTTCGGCAAAAGATTGGTCCGCAAGGAATGGACCGGCAATGCCGGCAAGATCCAATCCCAAATGGAGCAGAACGGTTTTTTCTACGTCTTGCTGTTCCGGTTCATACCGGTCATCAATTTTGATTTGATCAGCTATGCAGCAGCTTTTGCGAAGGTCCGTTTCACTTCTTTTGCGCTGGCCACATTGGTCGGGATCATACCAGGGACCTTTGCCTATAATTTTCTAGGCAGCAGCTTTGTCAGTGGCAATCCCAAAATCATCGTTCTGGCGGTAACGGTATTCGTCATTTTGACGGTGGTTCCGATTGTTATCCGAAATCGCTGGAATAAAAGACAGGCCACCGACAAGTAATTAAGGAATTTATCAAAGGATATAGGAAGTGGAAAAATGAAGAAGTTTTCATTAATAGTGCCAGGGCTGCTGGTGCTCGCATTGGCAGCGTGTTCCGAAGAAACCGGAAACGGTGCTGCGGCAGAAGGGGATAGCCTGCTGGCAAGTGGCTGGGAAGACGTTTCAGAAGCGGCGGCAGGGCAGAGGGTCAATATGTACATGTGGGGCGGCAACGACAACATCAACCGCTACCTCGACGAATGGGTGGCTCCCCGCTTGAAAGAACAGCATGACGTCGACTTGAACCGCGTGCCGATGAACGATGCGCAGGACATTATCAACCAATTGGTCGATGAAAAATCAGCCGGCAAGACCGAAGGCAGCATGGACATCATTTGGATCAACGGCGAGAATTTCAAAGCGGCTAAAGACAATGAGCTGCTGTGGGGGGATTTCACAGGGCAATTGCCGAATTTCAATGACTATGTCGATGCGGAAGCACCGGAAATTGCAACCGATTTTGGCGAAACTGTGGATGGATTGGAAGCGCCGTGGGGCAAAGCCCAATTTGTTTTTGTCCACGATGAAAACAAGTCGGAGGATCCGCCGAAATCGATGGATGAGCTGGCCGAATGGGTGCAGGACAACCCTGGCCAATTTACTTATCCGGCCTTGCCTGACTTTACCGGCAGTGCCTTTATCCGCCACGTGCTCTACGAAACAACCGGCGGCTACGAACAGTACCAGCAGCCGGCCGCTGACATCGAAGACCTCGAAGAACGTCTTGAACCGATGTGGCAATACTTGAATAGAATCGAACCGTATTTATGGCGTGAAGGCGAAACCTATCCGGAAAGCCTGGCCAAACAGGACCAATTGTTTGCGAGCGGCGAAATCGGCATGACCATGAGCTACGATCCGGCGCTTGCCGCCAGCGAAGTGCTGAAAGGGCGTTTTCCTGACTCCACCCGTACTTTCCTGCTGGAAGGCGGGACACTGGCCAATACGCATTTCCTGTCGATTCCATTCAACTCTTCGGCAAAAGCCGGAGCGATGGTGGCCATCAACGAGATGATGTCACCGGAAGCCCAAACCGCTAAATTGTCTCCTGAAAACTGGGGCGATTTGTCGGCATTGGATTTGGAGAAATTATCGCCTGAGCAGCAACAGGCCATGAACGATGTGGACCTAGGCGCAGCCACATTGCCGTTGGAAGAGTTGGAGCAACACCGTCTTCCGGAGCTGTCAGCCGATTACATTGAAATCATCGAAAAAGGATGGATGGAACATGTGGCAAAAGACTAAACCCTATCTTTTGCTGCTGCCAGCCATCGGCACCATCGTCCTCCTATTCTTTGGGGGACTTTTTGATGGGCTCCTGAAAAGCCTGGGCTATTTTCCGGCAATTGGGGAAACCCGTTTTGAGTTTACCGCGTACACGGATTTATTCCGTTCTTCCGAGTTTTGGGAATCGCTCTTCCTGACGCTGAGAGTCGCTGCGCTGTCTTCATTGATAGCGGCAATATTGGGGGCAGCCGTTGCCTTTTCATTGTTTCTGTTGAATGAATCGGCAAAATCAGGAACCACTCAAATTTGGCACCGCTTGTTTCAGCTTCCATTGACGATTCCGCATCTGGTCGGCGGCTATATCATCGTCCTGCTGTTTATGCAAAGTGGATTTTTATCGAAGATTTGGGCTTCAGCGGGTTTTATTGATGAAATCCCGGATTTTCCCGTGTTGGTCAATGACCCGTTCGGATGGGGCATCATTTTGACTTATGCCTGGAAAGAGGCACCTTTTGTGTCTTTGATGATCTACCCGGTGCTGTCACGGATTCACCGGTCGTGGCGCGATGTATCGCGTGTCTTTGGTGCCGGCACCTGGGATTATATCCGCGAAATCGTCCTGCCGGTGATGCTGCCCGCTTGGACCATTGCGGCATTTATCGTTTTTGTCTTTACTTTTTCAGCTTTTGAAGTGCCATTTTTACTCGGCGTGACTTATCCGAGCATGCTGCCGGTCTACTCTTATCAGCTGTACACCAGCGGTACATTGGCAGACCGGCCGGAAGCATTGGCGGTCAACATCATTCTTGCCGTCCTCACCATTTTGCTTGGGCTGGTCGTCTATTACTTCAGCAAACGCTGGAACGTCTTGAAGGGGTGGGATTGATGAATACATCCCGGCCATTAGTGAAAATCATTTTATTCACCCTGTTATTCATCGTCATCATCTTTCCGTTTATTCCTTTAGTGTTATCGAGCGTTTCCTTTGGTTGGCGATGGCCCAATCTTTTTCCTGAGTCATTCAGTTTCCGCGCCTGGGAATATGTGCTGGCTGGAAACTCCGGTACTTGGCAGGCAGTGTCAGTGAGCCTGTTGATTGCTGCTATCGTCACAGGGGTGAATATCTTCCTGGCTGTGCCTGCCGCCTATGCATTGGTGCGCCATTCACTGCGCGGCAAGTGGCTGCTGGAAGCGATCATTTTTGCGCCTATCGTCATTCCGCCATTTGTCGCGGTGATGGGAATCCATTTGACCTTTTTGCGCCTGGGCTTGACGGAGACTATTTTCGGTGTGGTCCTGGCGCATATTTCACCGACCCTGCCCTATATGGTCCGCGCTGTCGTGATCAGCTATAATACTTTATCGGTCGATTGGGAAGACCAGGCACGGATGCTCGGAGCGGGGCCGATTTCCCGGTTTACGCATGTGGTGCTGCCGCATTTGTTGCCCGGCATCGCAGCGGGGGCCAGCTTGAGCGTCCTAATTTCCTTGAGCCAATACTTGATCACGTTCATCATTGGCTCGGGCCAGGTCGTGACTTTGCCGATTCTGCTGTTTCCATTCATCAGCGGCGGAGATCCGGCGATTGCGTCGGCCTATTCTTTGTTGTTTGCCGGAATTGCCATCCTGACCTTGATTGGCATGGATGCCGCGTTGAAAAGATATTACCAAAATAAGAAAGCCGCCGCAGAGAAGGGCTAAAGGAGTGGGAATATGAGAAGTTTGCGCATCATCAACATCGAAAAGCAATACCAGCAGACGCAGCAAAAAAACGGTTTGGTGTTTTCTTTGCTGCCGATTGGGCTGACCATCAACGAAGGCGAGTTTTTCACATTGCTTGGCCCTTCTGGATGCGGCAAGACGACGTTGCTGAAATTGGTTGCGGGATTGTTACCGGCGGATAAAGGTGAAATCTGGGTGGGGGATGTTAACTTAACGGAAGTCCCGCCAGAAGCCAGAAAGTTTGCCATGGTGTTTCAGCAATCCCTGCTGTTTCCGCATATGACAGTGGAGGACAATGTGGCCTTTGGTTTGAAGATGCAGAAAATCGGGAAAAAGCAGCGGCTGGCTGATGCACGCGGGATGCTGGAACACGTAGGACTCGATGGATTCGGCAGCCGTTTCCCGAATGAATTGAGCGGAGGGCAGCAGCAACGCGTCGCATTGGCGCGTGCGTTGGTCGCCAATCCACAAGTGCTGCTGATGGATGAACCATTCAGTGCCTTGGATCCGGGTCTCCGGGAAGAAATGAGGGAGCTCCTCAGCCGCATTCAAAAGGAATTCCGTGTCACCGTGCTGTTTGTCACCCATGACCGGGAAGAGGCTTTTCAGTTGTCCGACCGGATCGGTGTGATGAGTGAAGGCTCACTGCTGCAGGTCGGCAAAGCCAGGGATTTATATGAACGCCCTGAAAGCAGGAAAGTTGCTTCCTTTTTAGGCTTAAAAAACAGCATCGAAGGGCTAGTGGCAGATGGCCGGTTTTCATCTGCTGATCGAAGTTTTGATTTTCCGGTGGAAGAAACCGTCGAGCCGGGTCCGTGCCATTTGATCCTTCGGCCAGAAGTGGTGCAGCTCCAAATCTTGAATAATGATCCGCTTCAAGACTCTATTCAGCTTAGCGGAATCATTCAGCAACTGAGATTCAATCATGGGTTCTATACCGGAACAATCCAAATCGGAAGCCATGTATTGGAATGTTCTTTTACCGGCCAACAGGCTGAAGCCATGGTGATTGGACAAGGGGTTGACCTATTCGTGAATAAAAAAGACTTGTGGTTTATCGAATGAATAAAAAAAGACTTGCAACCTTATCGGGTGCAAGTCTTTTTTGTCGGAAATAATTATTCATTTTCTATTCGAATATTTCGAGTGAATATGAATGGGTTGCGATCAATCTCAGTATTCTTAATCATATACCCAAAAGGATGGAGACTCGATTTATGAATATTTTTATTCATTTAGAAATTAGTTAGACTGGTGAATGAAGATGAATTGTTGAATCGGCAAGCTTTGCTGATTTATATCCCAGCTCAGCAGCATCCCCCGGCACTTGACGAACCGCTGATTGTAAAGCTCAGCGGCCGGCTGCTGCAGACGCCGGTTTCCGGCAAATCCAGCTCTACCCGTGCAGCGGCTTCTTGATCGCCCGAAAGATGGGCAACAACAGAGCGGGCTTGTTCAAACCCAGTCGCCATCAGATACGTAGGCGCGCGTCCGTAGCTTTTAGCGCCGATAATATAGAAGTCTTTTTCCGGCTGGCGCAGCTCCCGCTCACCGTGTGGCCGCACAGTTCCGCAGCTATGGACGTTCGGATCGATGAGCGGGGCAAGTGCCGGAACACTTTCAAGCGCCGGATCAAAGCTGTAGCGGACCTCGCGCAGGAGTTCAAAATCAGGCCGGGAACCGGTATTGGCGATTACCCGGTCAAATGGACCAAGCTCAATTTGGCTGCCCCGCTGTTCAGCAACAAGCATGATTTGTTTTTCATTCGTCTTGCTCAGTGACTGGATGAAAGTTGAAGTTTGAAGATCGATTGTTCCTTGTTCCAGCAAGGATTTAACCTGTGTGCCAAGCGCTCCACGTTCCGGCAATTGGTCCGCATCGCCGCCGCCCAAAGCCTGTTCAGGAGAGGTTTTTCGGACAATCCACGTAATTTGTGTCGCCGGATAATCTCTTTTCAGCTGGACAAGATCGAGCAGGGAATTCATAGCTGAATGGCCGCTCCCGACCACTGCCACCTGCTTGTCTTCAAAACGTTTATGGTCAGAGCCGAGAATCGCCGGAATGCCGTAATCGATAAATTCAACTGCTGCATCAGGCGCACCACCGGATACAACGGAGTTGGGGTTTTGCCAGGTGCCGGTTGCATCGATGACGGCTCGCGCGACTATCGTTTCCTGTGTGCCTGTTCCGTTCTCAACAATGAGTTCGAACGGTGTTAACTCCCGGTTCGCAGTGGTCATTTTGTCCAGTCCCTGGCGCTGCAGGTGAACGACCCGGCTGTTTAAGCGGATGAACGGCTCCAACTCGGGAAGTCTGCCAAGCGGCTGAAGGTATTGCTCGGCAATTTCCTTGCCATCAGGCAGCTGATTCGGGTCCGGAATCGGGATTCCGTGCTGCTCGAATAATTTTTGGGATGCAGCATCCATATTGTAGCGCCAAGTCGAAAACAAACGCACATGGCCATATTCAAGAAAATGGGTGCCAAGCGCAGCGCCTGATTCGAATAGAACGAATGGCTGATTGTACTGGACCAGATGGGCGGCAGCTGCCAGTCCTGCTGGTCCGCCGCCGATGATGGCTACCGGTAAAGTGGTTGTCATTTTGATGCACTCCTTCTATAGAAGATCAATTATTTTGTGCTCGCGGCCGAAATCTCATTTGACCGCTTGGCAATTCAGTTTCGGGAGCTGAGGGATTTGTATAGCCCTTCAGGCATTAATTGTGCCAGTTCCTTGTCTGCCAAGGCATAGTAGCTCCAGGTGCCTTTGGTTTCTTTTGTCAGGAAGCCGGCATTCAACAGGATCTTCAAGTGATAAGACAGTTTCGATTGGGGCATCGCCATTTCTTCGGCCAGGTCGCAGACACAGACTGACTTTTTCAGTCCAATCAAATTCAGCAGCTCCAACCGTTTTGGATCGGACAAGGCTTTGAATTTTTGGGCGTAGGTTTCGAAAGTCGTCTGGACTGCGATGTCTTTTTCCAGCTGTTGCGCCATTCCAACCCCTGCTTTCGTTAAATCAATTTTTTTTGATGAATAAATTGTAATCCCTTTCGTACTGGAGTGCAAGGGATAAATCAAGAAAAATTGATTTATTCCAGAATTCTTTTATGGCAATTGACTTATATAACGAAAAGGTTATATACTGAACGCAAAGGAGTGGATCCCAATGGAGACTTTGGCAAAACAATCTGCTGCGGACGTCACGGCTTGCCTGAAGGCAGTCAGCGATCCAACCCGCCTGTTGATGATGAAGCTGGTGGAGGCCCACGAATTATGCGTCTGCCAATTCGTTGAGATGTTCGGCATGAGCCAGCCGGCCATCAGCCAGCATCTGCGCAAGCTCAAGCAAGCGGGACTCGTAAAAGAAAACAGAAGAGGGCAATGGCGATTTTATTCCATGAACCATGAATCGCTGCACGCGCCATTGCTGCAGAACATCTTAAACCATATTGAAGACACCGATCCACTGCTTCAGGCTTTACGCGCCAAAGAAGCACCTGTGGACTGCTGTTAAGAAACCGACCCAAGAATAAAATGAGACAAGCTATTGATCAGCTGCTCAAAAAGGAGAACTCACCATGTCGAAAAAAACCATCTATTTTTTATGTACCGGAAATTCCTGCCGCAGCCAAATGGCTGAAGGCTGGGCAAAACAGCATCTAGCAGGGGAATGGGACGTCTACAGTGCCGGCATCGAAGCACATGGATTAAATCCGAATGCGGTAAAAGCCATGAATGAAGTGGGCATTGATATCTCGAACCAAAGCTCGGACATCATCGATATGGATCTGCTGAATAATGCAGATTTCGTCGTCACTCTTTGCGGCGATGCGGCTGATAAATGCCCCATGACCCCGCCTCACGTCAGACGCGAACATTGGGGCTTTGAAGACCCTGCGAAAGCGCAAGGGACAGATGAAGAAAAATGGTCCGTGTTCCAAACGGTCCGTGATGCAATCGGTACGCGCATCGAAACCTTTGCGAAAACTGGAAACTAAATCATAAAGGAGAATCGATCATGACAAAAGTGATGATATATGACCCCGCTATGTGCTGTGAAACCGGTGTGTGCGGACCTGTAGTGGATCCGAAGCTGACCGCGGTCGCAGCTGCTGTTTATTCATTGGAGAAAAAAGGCTTGGATATCAAACGCTTCAATTTGGGGAATGACCCTGCAGCCTTTGTCGAAAACAAAACAGTCAATGCCTTGTTGTTCGATAAAGGCGTTGACGCGTTGCCAGTGATCCTGGTCGACGGCGAAGTCGTCAAAACCGGCGATTACCCGACTGTCCAGGAATTCGCTCAATGGTTCAAGGTAGAAGCCGCTGAATTGCAGCCCGCAAAACAGCCGGTCAATCCACTGAACGTCAAAATCGCCTCACCCGGTGCAAAATGACCGGCCGTCTGTTTAAACCGTCTGATGTCAGCGGGACACCTTTCCTGTTCTTCACCGGCAAAGGCGGCGTCGGCAAGACTTCGACCGCATCTGCCACGGCTGTGGCTTTAGCGGACTCCGGCAAACGGGTGCTTTTAGTCAGCACGGATCCGGCTTCGAACCTGCAGGACGTTTTCAGCACGGAACTGACCAACGAACCGCAAGCCGTTGATGGGATCCAAAACTTATTTGCCTGCAACCTCGATCCGGAGGAAGCGGCACGCACGTACCGCGATTCAGTGGTCGGGCCCTACCGCGGCAAATTGCCGGATGCGGTCATCAAAGGGATGGAAGAACAGCTGTCTGGCGCCTGTACAGTGGAGATTGCCGCGTTTGATGAATTCACTAAGCTATTGGCCGACGAACGGGTTATGGATGATTACGACCATATCCTCTTTGATACGGCACCGACCGGCCATACGCTGCGGCTGTTGAAGCTGCCAACGGCCTGGAGCGGATTTTTGGACGATTCAACACATGGGGCGTCGTGCCTCGGACCGCTTGCAGGGCTGGATGCCAAAAAGGACCTTTACGCCAAAACGGTACAAGCGTTGTCCGATTCCGAACAGACAACGCTGGTCTTGGTGGCGCGTCCGGATACCGCTTCTTTCAAAGAAGCAGCCCGTGCGTCCCATGAACTCCAAAGCATCGGCATCGTCAATCAGGTGCTGATCTTGAATGGTGTTTATTCACCCGTTCAAAACGAAGACTCTGTCTCCCAGGCATTTGCCCTTCAGCACCAGCAGGCTTTAAACGGGATGCCAGCCCACTTGAAGACATTGCCGGCATACAGCCTGCCGTTCGTCGCGTTTTCATTGACCGGCATCGCTAATTTGCGTCGCCTCTTCAATGAACCCGACTGGCGTCCGGCTCCGGCAGAAAACACCGATCAGCCGCTTGCTGAATTGGCTGGCTTAAAAGATCTGGTCGACCATTATTCAACGCACAATACCCGCGTCATTCTGACAATGGGCAAAGGCGGCGTCGGCAAAACGACGGTTGCGTCGCTGCTCGCAGTCGGCCTGGCTGAAAAAGGGCATTCGGTCCATTTGACGACGACAGATCCGGCGGCCCATCTGGCTGACCGTTTTGAAGGGACCGGCGGTGACCGGTTAACCGTTTCACGGATCGATCCGCAGCTGCAGGTCGAAGCGTATAAAGCACAAGTCATGGAAGCGGCAGGGCCAATGGACGACGAAGCCCGCGCTTACTTGGAAGAAGATCTGCGTTCCCCGTGCACCGAAGAAATCGCAGTATTCCGCGCATTTGCGGAAGTGGTCGCCAAAGCGGACAAGGAAATTGTCATCATTGATACGGCACCAACCGGACACACCTTATTGCTGCTGGATGCCACGCAAACCTATCACAAGGAATTGGAACGTTCAACAGGAGAAATCCCAGAAAGCGTCCAAAACCTGTTGCCGCGTCTGCGCAATCCAAAAGAAACGGATGTCCTGCTCGTCACCTTGCCGGAAGCGACGCCAGTTTTTGAAGCGGCGCGCCTGCAGCAAGACTTGAAGCGTGCGGGGATCCAGGCAAAAAACTGGGTTATCAACCAAAGCCTGGCAGGCACCGGAACAACCGAAGCACTCCTGCAGGCAAAGGCCCAAAGCGAATGGCCATGGATCCGCAAAGTCAGCCGCGAGCTGTCTGAACGGACGGCGTTGATTCCGTGGCAGGCGCAGGACAGCATCGGCTATGAAAAAATGAAGCAACTCGTAACCAACTAAAAGGGGGATTTTCAATGAATATCACACAACCGGCAAAAGACATGCTGTTGGAATCCATGAAAGAAAATACAGCACAAGGCATCCGCTTTTATTTCGCGGGGCAAGGCTGCTGCGGACCACAGTTCGGCTTGTCGATGGACGCGCCGGAACAAGGCGACATCATCAAGGAAGTCAACGGCATCCGCGTGGCGCTTGATGAACGCGTCAGCACAATGGTGGATGACGTATCGCTCGATTTTAAAAACGGCGGCCTGGTACTGGAAGGCCTTCCCGAAAGCAATTGCTGATCTCAATAACTCCAATTTTAAAACCGGCGGCCTGGTACTGGAAGGCCTTCCCGAAAGCAATTGCTGATCTCAATAACTCCAATTTTAAAACCGGCAGCTCCTTTAAACGGGCTGCCGGTTTTTTTATGCCTGCCTGAATTGTCAATCGATTCCGAAAACTGTATTGACACAGATGGGCGTGCTACCTATACTTGATATATAACAGTTTAGCTACTCACAGACGAAAGGGGCCCTACTCATGCTGGCAACATTAACACCACTCGATTGGAAACGCCGCGCAGTCAAATACTACCCGGAGAAAATTGCGGTCATTGACGGAGACAAGAAATTTACATACAAAGAATTTGGAAACCGGGCCGACCGGCTCTCCATCGCTTTACATAACGCCGGCATCACAGAAAAAGATCATGTAGCGGTCATGCTGCCGAACAATCATGCGATGCTGGAATGCTTTTATGGCATTCCGCCGCTCGGAGCAGTCATCGTTCCGCTCAATTATCGCCTGTCGACAAAAGACCTGGCGTATATTCTCAAGCACAGCGATGCCAAGATGCTGATCGTCGATGCGGAATTCGGCAAATTGATCGAAGAAATCCAGGACGAACTGCCGATTGAAAAATACATCATCGTACCTGTAGATGGCTGCGAGTCGGCTATTAAAGGCATTGATTATGAAGACTTTATCGGCGAAGTGCCGGATGACGCCAAAGTGCCGGCCGCAGAACTGGATGAAAACCAGATGCTGTCCCTCAATTATACGAGCGGCACCACGTCCAATCCAAAAGGGGTGATGCAGACCCATCGGACGAATTATATGAATGCAGCGAATTTCCTGCATCACTTGGAAATCAAATACGATGATGTGTACCTGCACACCTTGCCGATGTTCCATACAAACGGCTGGGGCGGCGTCTGGGCGATCACGGCAGCGGGCGGAACGCATGTCTGCCTGCGCAAAGTCGATCCGCCGGTGATTCTGGATCTTTTCGAGAATCACGGCATCACCTCCCTTTGCGGCGCACCGACCGTGGTCAATATGCTGGTCAATGACCCGAAAGCCAAAGAAATCGAATTGACGCAGAAAATTCGGATGGGGACAGCGGGAGCGCCACCTGCCGCGGCGTTGATCGCCAAAGCGCAAAGCATTCTCGGACTGAATATGATGCATGTTTATGGCCTGACAGAAACTTCGCCATTCATCTTGTACTGTGAATGGAAAAATGAATTCAATGAATTGGATCCGGATCAGCAGGCGTCCATTAAAGCGCGCCAGGGAATCGAGCTCGCGTTCAACGGCGAAACCAAAGTCGTCAACCAGGAAGACGGGGAAGAAGTCGCCTGGAACGGCAAAGAGATCGGGGAAATCGTGACGCGCGGCAATGTCGTGATGGCAGGCTATTACAAGGACCCGGAAAAAACAGCGGAAGCGATTCGTGACGGCTGGTTCCATACAGGCGATTTGGCGGTGACCCATCCGGACGGCTATATTGAGATCCAGGATCGCATCAAGGACATGATCATCTCTGGCGGCGAAAATATTTCTTCCACCGAAATTGAAGGGGTCCTTTACAAGCACCCGGCTATTGCCGAAGTGGCGGTCATTGCGGTCCCTGATGAAAAATGGGGAGAAGTGCCAAAAGCCATCATTGTCCTGTACGAAGGGGCAGAAGTGACCGAACAGGAAATCCTGGATTATACTCGCGACAACATGTCCCGTTTCAAAGTACCAAAATCAGTGGATTTTGTAGAAGCCTTGCCAAAAACGGCCACCGGCAAACTTCAGAAGTTCCAGTTGCGGGAAATGTATTGGGGCGGCGGCAAAAAAGTAAATTGATGATAGGCATAGAGGCGAAGAGCGATCTTCGCCTCTATTTTTGGGTTGACTATACTAATAATTCCGAAAGTTCATTTGACAGTAAATAAATGCATTCTTATACTAAAGTAGATATGTTTACGAGAAAGAGATTGAAAGGGGTATGGGAGATTATGATTGCACCATTGACACCACTCGATTGGAAACGCAGAGCCATCAAGTATTACCCGGAGAAAGTTGCTGTCATCGATGAAGAGAAAACCTTTACATACAAAGAATTTGGAAAGCGTACCGACCAATTGGCCTACGCTTTGCACAATGCGGGCATCCAGCAAGGCGACCATGTAGCGGTCATGCTGCCGAATACGCATTATATGCTGGAATGCTTTTACGGCATCTGCCAAATCGGCGCGGTCATGGTTCCGCTCAATTACCGCCTGACCGCCAAAGACCTGGAATACATCATCAACCACAGCGATGCCAAAACATTGATCGTCGATGCCGAATTTGGCAAGCTGATTGAAGAGATCCAGGACAACCTGCCGATTGAGAAATACATCGTGGTGGCAGTGGAAGGCCATGAATCGAAGATCAAAGGGATTTCCTATGAGGATTTCATTTTAGTAGGCAGTGATTTTATGCTTCCTGAAGTGAGAATCGATGAAAATCAGATGCTGACACTGAACTACACGAGCGGCACAACCTCCAATCCGAAAGGCGTCATGCTGACGCATCGCAGCAATTACCTGAATGCCGCCAACTTCCTGTACCATCTGAAAGTGGTGCATGACGACGTCTACCTGCATACCTTGCCGATGTTCCACGCCAATGGCTGGGGCGGCGTCTGGGCCATCACCGCTGCAGGAGGAACGCATGTCTGCCTGCGGAAAGTCGATCCGCCGCTGATCTTGGAACTGTTTGAAACACATAAGATCTCGGTGTTATGCGGCGCACCGACCGTCGTCAATATGCTGGTCAATGAACCGAAAGCGAAAACCATCAACATCACCACCCATCCGCGGATGGGGACTGCCGGCGCTCCGCCTGCTGCTGCCCTGATTGGCAAAGCGCAGGAATTGCTCGGCTTGAATATGATGCATGTCTATGGTTTGACAGAAACTTCGCCATTCATTCTGTATAACGAATGGAAAAAGGAATTTGATGAGAAAACGCCGGATGAACAGGCAACCATCAAAGCGCGCCAGGGAATCGAACTGGCATTCAACGGCGAAACTAAAGTCGTCAACCAGGAAGACGGCAAAGAAGTCGAATGGAACGGCAAGGAACTGGGCGAAATCATCACCCGGGGCAATGTCGTCATGAGCGGCTATTACAAAGATCCGGAAAAAACAGCCGAAGCGATCCGTGACGGCTGGTTCTATACAGGCGATTTGGCTGTAACTTACCCGGACGGTTATATCGAGATCCAGGACCGCATCAAGGACATGATCATTTCCGGCGGCGAAAACATCTCTTCCACCGAAATCGAAGGCGTGCTGTACAAGCATCCGGATGTCTTAGAAGTGGCGGTCATCGCGGTGCCTGACGAGAAATGGGGAGAAGTGCCGAAAGCGATCATCGTCCTGCAGAATGGAGCGACTGTCACCGAACAGGAAATCATCGCTTACACACGCGACAATATGGCGCATTTCAAGGCACCGAAATCCATCGAATTCGTCGAGGCGCTGCCAAAAACCGCAACCGGCAAACTGCAGAAATTCCGTTTGCGCGAAATGTACTGGAGCGGGCCGAAGAAAGTGAATTGATCTGAATAGATGAAAAAACGAAACGTCCGTAAAATGCTGGTAAGCATTTTACGGACGTTTTTTTATAACTGATTCAAAAAATGATATAGTCGAATAAAAGAACTTAGTATCAGTGAAATGCATCATGGTGAATAGCATCACAAGGTCTTTTGCAAAAGTCAAAAGCCCAGGATTGCTACGAAAATCAGCGTGAATACTAAGCTGATGACAGAAGACTTTACCCAACGGAATTTACGATTGATTCCAAGAAGCATACTGACGGCAACATGGATCAGTAAAATGGCTGTAAAAACAATGAGGGCGGTTAACAGAAAATAGAGCACGAATTATTTTCATCCTTCCATAAAGCGAATTTGCCCAGCTTTAAAATGAGCCAATAAAACGAGGAGTGAATCCATATGAAGCTGATTTGCCGTACGTGCCGACTGAAAATTTCAAAAGAAGTAAGGGAATTGCAAGACACCAGCCTGCTGAGCCATGACGATGGCCAAGATTATATTCCTGAAGGATTTTACATTATTGACGACAATAAAATGCACCTCGACTTAAGAGATGCCATCATCATCAACCTTAAGGATCTAGTCAATTCAACGCGCCATTCAAACCGCAGCCGGCTGAATGGCTGCTGTGGCATGGATGGGCTGGATGGAAAGAACCGTCTTTGTTTGAAAAAACATGAAATAGGCACAGAAAAATCGGATTGCTGGATGTCGCATTTTATCGCGTTAGATCCAGAATCGGTTCATTTTGAATGAATAGTATATTCATTATTTTTTATTCGAATACGGCGAATAAAGAGTGTTTCTGGCGAGGGGGGATTATTCATAAATAATCCTATCGCCTCAAATTTCGCAACAGCGTTCTGATTTGTCCTCTATGGCTGATTTCATCTTCCATGACATGGAACCAAAGATAGTGATTATTATAAGGGACGCCGTTTTCCCACCGGCTTTCTTCCAGCAACCAGGGGTCTTCTTTGGATTGCAGCAAGGCTAAGGTGCTGTTTCTGGTTTGCTGCAATTGGGTTAAATAATATTCGAGTGGCCGATTTTTTATAGTTGCTCTCGCCTCATCGCCCAATTCTAAAGGGATTTTCCATTTTGTATATTCAGTAGTGGTCAAATCTCTCCTTTCATTGGAAATGACTTGATGCACAAATTCGATAGACGCCACATGCAGCAGCAAAGCCGCAATGGAGTTTGAACAATCATCCGGCAAATAATCCAATTCGTTTTGGGTCAGGCCGGAAATTTCATTCAAAGTGACATTTCTTGTATGTTCCAACATGAAGACAAGCGCACCTACTTTTTCCGTGTAAGGTTCTGCTGAAAAAATTCGGTAGTCAATCATCTATTCACTTCCCATTCATGGATTGTATTGCGTTGCGAGCATAAAGAAGAGGAGGCCAGCGGAGACATCCGCTGGCCTCCTCTTTTAACGTTTGATTATTGCTCTATCGTTTTCCGAAAATGGCATCTGCTGTGATAGGCGATTAAGCTGACTAGTGCGAGCAATATACCCGATAAGATAAAGACAGAACGGATGCCGATTGCATCAGCCAGTATCCCCATCAATAGGGAAGAAACGCCGAATGTCCCAGTTCCGATCGCACCCAATGTCGTAAATACTGTCGGCAGCCGGTCTTTCGGAACGCTCATTTGGACGATGGTCTGCTGCGGAATGTTCTTGATTTGGCTGAAAATGCCGACCAGAACAGAAAGCAACAGCGCTAGTACCGGAACAGCGTTCAATCCGAAAAGGGAGGTGGCCAAGCTGCTGAAAACTGCTCCTCCGACGATGAAAAGGCTTAGATTCTGTCTAATCCAATCCGAAAACCATAGGCACAAAAGGCTACCGGCAATCAATCCCAGGAAGAAGGAGCCATTGATAAAGCCCCACCACATTTCTTCGAGTATCAGCGCTTCGCTGACGAATACATAAAGGATTGCGGCGATCCATACCGTATCGGCGATTGTTTCGAGTACATCCATCAAAGCAATCCGTTTCAGCACAGGAGAGGCGGAAACGGTTTTCCAGCCGCTGCTGATTTGCTGCCATTTGCCCTGCTTGCTGGATGGTGTGAAATCGGCTCTCTCCAGCCTGCTTAACAGGAGACTGGACAGGAAAAACAAACCGGCGGTTATCCAGATCAATTCATTAGCTGTCAGCCAGACCAACAGCGAACTGCCGACAAACCACATGGCGGTCTGGATCAATTGTGTCACTGTCTCGGTTATTCCATTTGCTTTCAAGAGAAGTTCATTTTTTACATAAACCGGGATAAGCGAGCGGGTGACGGGATTCGCACAGCCGTCAAGCAATGCCACCAAGCTGATGAGCAAAAACAGCCACAGATAGTTAGCCAGTGAAAGCTGTGGCATGAAGAAAGCAAACCCCACCAACAGGGCCGTTTTTCCGATTTGCGAACCCGTAAGCAGCCATTTCAAGTTGAACCGCTCCATCAATAAAGGCGTCAATGTGTTCGAAAAGAACATCGTGCTTGTGATGGTGAAAGGTACGAAAGCGGCAGCAGCGGCGGATCCGGTCAGTTCAAAAATCAGGTAGATAACACTGACGATGTAAAGCACATCGCCGATATTGGCAAGAGACTGCCCAGTCAGCAACAACTTGAAATTCCTATTAAGTTTCATCATAAAATCCCCCAAGAGTTCAATTGGTAAATGACTTCTAGAAGGGAGGAGTTAAATTGGACGAGTGTTCATGAAAGATGTTCCTTTCCGGGAATGATGATCTTCGGGGGATTGAAGTACACCAAAATGTTTGATTATTCCCATTATACGTGAATTATTTGGAAAATAAATGGCTTGTTAAGAAAAAAATGGATATAGTTGAAATTCACCTTATTGTAAAATTTAAGGGTAGTGAAGGGATTTACAAGAAGGGGGCTGGGTATATGAAAACGGTTATCCGCTTATCGAGCATGATCTTACTGGCCATCATTGGATTTTATCTGATATTGACGTTATTGATTTTTACGGTCAGTGACAGCGATGAAGTTCTTCTCTATGCATTCGCGATTGTTATTATCACGTTCCTAATCTTGGTACTCAACCAATTGGTCCGCATCACCGAGCGGCTAGATCAATTAAAGTGAGCCTGATCAGGCCGGATTAATGGATGTGCTTAATTTTGTAAGACCTCATCGATTGAAAATCTCCTTTAAAGCTTACTTGTCCGTTCTGAATCAATGAGCGGATTCGGTAATCGATCCATGAGTCAGAGATTGGCTGCCCAGACAGGCCATATGCTTCACCAATTACCCGGATGGCGTCTATGTAATCATTGCCGGCAGCTTCTGCAACCTGTCCTTTTATACAATCGATGATAAAAGCGTCGTCACGGGTTTCGACTTCTTCTATAATTTCTCCATTTTTCCAGGTACGGACCTGGCTGGTACTGTGAAGCAAGTTCTTTCCATCCTGTTCAAATGTGGTTCGCATGTCTTTTGTTAGGGGGAGGGAAGAGTAGTTATAAAAATGTGCCAGTTGCTTGGAATTGCATTCACCTGAATGCCGGACGGTTTGCTGCATTTCCTGATCCTTCAAGTATTCATTCAAGGCTTGCTGTGTATTTACTAGGGAGAGCCCGACTTGTTTGCCTGTCAGTAAGAAGCAGGCAATGCGCAGCCCGATTTGTTCTGAGGTGTTTTCGCATGTCCAGATGGTTAGCTGTTCACCATTCTTTACATCCTGCAATTCTTTCAAGGAGCGTTGGTGTATCGATAATGCTTCATCAGAGCGGTTATTCATTGGGTGAAATGAAGAAGCTTCCCAATCAGCGCGGATTGAGACACCGCTTTCCAAGTGGATTGCTGTGATTGGACCAATGGAAAAATCAACTGGCAATGAGATGATTTGATCGGTGGTTTCCGGAAATGTGTTTTTTAGCGCGGCCGCAGCCGATTCGCCATTGACAATATGAATCATAGTAGCACTCCTTCAGTTAAGTAAATGGTCTATTCATTACATGCATTAATCGTAGCATAGTTCTTCAACATGAAACAAACAGACATGCATTGAACTAATGGAAACGAATCTGCTTTCTATTCATTGCATAAAATCTGTGAGAATAAACGAATAAACGAATAAACGAATAAATGAATAGATGAAATTTAATGGAAAAGAGGATTTTTGAAATGAATCAACAAATCATTAGCTATTGGAATGAATATTGCGCAAGTCATAATCAGGAATTACCAGCAGAGGCTGATGCTTTTCAGTTTGGAGCAGATGCGGATCAGTTGGCTGAGCTCGTTGTAAAGGGTAAGAAAACAGCTACCTGTTCAGCTCATATACTGTATGAATTGGAAAGGGAGGAATTGCCTCAAGCCGGTCAATACAGCATCGTGCTCAATTCAAAAGAAATGCCTGTAGCCATCATCCGCCTAACAAGCGTATCACTGATTCCGATGAATGAAGTATCGGAAGAATTTGCATTAGCAGAAGGTGAAGGAGACTTCGACTATTGGTGGACGGTTCATCAACAGTTTTTTAGCCAAGAACTAAAAGCACATGGTTTAAGCTACTCAGATGATCTTTTGCTTGTTTGTGAGCGATTCAAGCTTATCTACAAATAAACATTCAAGTATTCATATTTAAAAAGGGGGAATCAAGCTGGAAGAGATCGGTCAACAGGTGGAAGTCGGAGAGTTGTTTCATCTCCGTGAATATATTGGAAAAAATCATGAACATGTAGAACTTGATCGCCATGCATCAATTGAATAAACAGCTATTATCGAAAATAGGATGCACTTGAAGAGGTGAGGCGTTCTATTGTTTTGAGTTTCTAATAATCAGGTGTTTTAATATATAAATGTAATAAACTACTTAAGGAATTATTGAAAAATTCAAAAACCGCAAACAAGAAAATGAGCAAAAGTGAAAAAACTGATGATAACTACAAAAAAACAACATCAAAAAGAGAATAGGACACCCAGAACCACTGACCGGAGAATGAAAAATTATCCCTATACCATTTCGGCATATAAAAATGGCAAAACAGGTATAGCCTAGTAAACAGATTTCAGCAACTAAATTAAAGAGTTCAGGAGGCTAAGGGATGGAAAGAATCACAAAAGAGTTTTCTGTTGAATTTTCTGCTGAACAAAGTCCTTATTTCCAAGTAGAAGAAGAACGACGATTAGCCATTTCTTTTAACCAAGTAAAAGGAAACGCTTCATTTCAGCAGGCGTTCCTTCGACTCTTATTTGATGAAGAGTCTCGGATCGATGTTACTTTTTTAAAGAGGTACTCATTTGGCAAAAGCAAGCGCTTCATATGTTTTGAAAAGAAAGCTCTGCATCAGGCGATTCGCATCCGGAATTGGCGTGAAGACCTTGTTCTTAAACAGGATCATGTTGATTTCCGCTTGAGTTACGTAACGGTACAAGACATTGCACCGCGCGATGTTCTTGCCTATATTCGATCCATCATGCGAGGGAAAAAACCTTCTTATATCGGCTTTTACAATAATCGCTACTTGCTGACAGTGGATACTGATGAATTTGTAGTGATTTCCAAAGATCCAGAAGACTTGAATGATGTACGGAACTTTATCCGAGAAATGAATGGAGAGGAATCAAGATGGCAAAAGTGTATTTTGGCATGATTGTTTCACTTGATGGATTCGTCAATGACCGCCACGGCAAAATAGACAAGCTCTATGAAAGTTACCAGCCGCATTATGAGTCTCCAGGAGCTGTCGTGATGGGGCGCAATAGCTTCGACATGGCCAGCGATCCGGATGGCTACGCCGACCATTACGAGTTTCAAGTGCCATTGTTTGTACTGACCCATCATCCACCGGAAAAACACCCAAAAGAAAACGACAAACTGTCCATCACTTTTGTGACCGATGGCATAGAATCGGCCATCAGCCAGGCGAAGACCGCGGCAAATGATAAAGATGTGCTGGTGTTGGGAGCGAATGTCAGCCAGCAGCTGCTTCGGGCCAAACTGGCTGATGAGCTGCAGATCTGTTTTGCGCCGGTGCTCTTGGGAAAAGGGACGCGCTTTTTCGAGCATTTGGAAGATCTCGAGATTCAATTGGAAAAGATCCGGACATACGTGGACAACCAGCAAGTTGAAAGTTGGTATAAAATCATTCAGCAGTCCAACTAATATCAGTTTTTATTCATTCATGCGGCCAGCCGCATACAAATAGAACGGAAGTGATTGGCATGCGAAAAATTGAAGCGGTAACAGCATTGATTCGTTTGCGCGGAGATTTTCCGCATGAACAAGGAATGGACGCCTGGCGTGATTCTTATGCACAAAAAGCAGCGCGGATCAACGGCGTGCTCGAATACCGGCAGCATCATTTCAGCACGAATCAACCTGGACATTGGCCGAGTCTCTCTGGAGTAGACACCATGGTCCAACGGTTACACCGAATCGACGGAATGGAAGAGTATGTATTAAAAACAACCGCAGCCAAACGGCACCGGCAACTTACCGGCATCTATGGGAAACCTGTATTCACCGATAAGGTGTTCTATAAGGCTCGCCTGAAACACAGCCGAATGCTGCGTCATCCCACTCGCCATTCACAAGCAACTTACCGGGAAATCGTGCTGATCCGCAAGAAACCATCCTTCCGGCTGCGTGATTTCCAGTCATTCATCCAACACAGTCTGGCCCCTGCCATTGCCGCAATTCCCGGTTTTTCGGAAGTCCGTTACCAATTGTTCGAGGCATCCGAAAAGAAACGGAATACATCCATTCGGGATTATGAAGCAATGCTGGTTCTTGGTGCCGCGGACGCTCCTGCATTCCTGAAGGCGCTCGAATCATCCGCTTTGCTGGCAACTCAGGAGGAACAGAAAAAATACTGTGCAGCGATTCATGCCTATTCTGTTGCGGCATCCTATGTATTCACCAAAGCTGGCCGGCCGACGCTTCCGCAAACCAATCCTGAACCCAAACCACCCTTGGAGCCGGTACGAAGGAAACTGCCGCCTGCGCCACCGCGTGCCGCCCGCAAATCCAGCCGAACTGCTTTCCCACGCGCCTGGCGCATTCCGCTCAGCGGCTACGGGCCGGAAGATGTCGTCGTTGATGGACAGGGGCGATTGATCTGCGGCGTGGAAGATGGGCGCATTTTGCGCATCGATCCGGAGCGGCCTCTAGAAGAAACCATCGCTGATACCGGTGGCCGCCCCTTAGGCCTTGAAGTTCTGTGGGATGGGCAGCTGTTGATATGCGACGCCCAGAAAGGTCTGCTTCGGCTGGATCCAGAGGCTGGTGTGATCGAAACACTGGTCCAGTATGTCGACGGGGTCCCGCTCCGTTTTTGTTCCAATGCCGCAGCCGCAAGGGATGGCACGATTTGGTTCACGGAATCCAGCAGCCGCTATGACTTTGGACAGTATACAGGCGCCTTGATGGAACACCGGGCATCTGGTCGGTTGTTCCGGCGGGATCCAAGTGGGCGCGTCGAAGTGGTTCTGGAAGGCCTGCATTTTGCCAACGGCATCACACTGTCGAGTAACGAACAGGCCGTGATCTTTGCAGAAACGGATGGCTACCGCCTCAACCGGCTATGGATACGGGGAGCTCTTGCCGGAAAGAGGGAAATTCTGGCTGCCAACCTGCCGGGGTTCCCGGACAATATCTCTCGCCTAAGCGAAGGCACGTTCTGGGTGGCTATGATGACGAACCGCAATCCGTTACTTGACCGGCTGGGCACGGCGCCTGCGTTTTTGCGAAAGCTTTTGTGGCGCGTGCCGGAACGCCTGCAGCCAAAAGGCGCGAAAACCGCTTGGGCCATGCTTTTTGATGAACAGGGAAACCGCCTGTTCGATCTGCAGAGTTCATCTCTTGATTATCACGCCGTGACCGGAGTTGTGGAATCGGGCGGCATGCTGTATTTCGCCAGTATTGAAGAACAGGCGCTGCTCGCTGTGGAATTAATGCCTGAGAAAAATAGAAATCAACCAGCCGCTCAGCTGCTGTAAACAGAAACAGCTGAATAAAATCTGCTTTGAAACGGATTGTTTTCCATAGAGCATTACACCTTTCTCTGGAATATTGTATAGTTAATAAGGATTTATTATAGAAATGAAAGGTGTTATCTTGATATGTTGCAGAACCCCACAGGAAGAAAACGGCTCGGTCTGGCCTTGATCCTCAGCATGCTCGGCATACTGGCTCCGCTGAATATCGATATGTACCTGCCGGCTTTTCCGGCGATCGCAGACGAATTGGATGCACACGTCTCGCTCGTCCAGCTCAGTTTGACGGCTTGCTTGATTGGACTTGCGGCAGGGCAAATCGTCGTCGGACCATTCAGTGATGCAGTCGGCAGGCGCAAACCGTTGATCATCTCGGTCATCCTGTTTGCGCTGTCGTCCGTGCTTTGCGCAGTAGCGCCGAACATCGAAATGCTGATTGCCGCTCGCTTTTTGCAAGGATTCACTGCTTCGGGCGGTGTGGTCCTTTCCAGAGCCGTGGTCAGTGACATCTTCACCGGCCGTGAAATGACGAAGTTCTTCGCATTGCTCATGGTCATCAATGCCGTGGCTCCGATGGCCGCACCAATTGCAGGCGGCGGCATCTTGGCATTGCCGTTTGCAGGCTGGCAAACCATCTTTTATTTTCTTGGCTTGCTGGGTGTCATCATGGTGATCGTCGTCATCTTCCGCCTGCCGGAGACCTTGCCGCCGGAAAATCGTGTTCCGAGCTCGCTTGGCCATTCTGTTAAAACGATGGGCAGTTTGTTCAAAGCGCGCCCTTTTATCGGCTACGCTCTGGTGGTCGGCTTGGTCCACGGCGGCAGTTTCGCCTATGTTGCCGGGACGCCTTTTGTCTACCAGGAGATTTACGGCGTGTCGCCTCAAACCTTCAGTGTGCTGTTTGGCATCAACGGCATCGCGATGATCATCGGAAGCTTTATCATCGGCAAATTCGGCGGCATCGTTTCTGAGCACCGTCTGCTTCAGGGAGCGGTTATAGTTGCAGCCAGCGCGACGTTCGTCTTGTTGGTCATGACAATCATCGAAGGGCCGCTCGCTTCACTCGTAACGTCGATTTTCATCTACATGATCGCAATCGGGATGATCTTCACCAGTTCGTTCACCTTGGCGATGAGAGGCCAGAAACACCGCGCGGGAAGTGCCAGCGCGGTTGTCGGCATGCTGCCGCTGGTCATCGGGGCTCTCGTATCGCCGCTTGTCGGCATCAACGAAACCTCGGCTGTTCCAATGGGCGCCATCCTGTTCGGCACGTCGGTCCTTGGTATGCTTGCCTTTTTCGGACTGACCGGACACAAGGGAAAAGTTGCTGTGAATAAAAAATAAGGATTAGTCAGGCAAACGCACGTATGCGGTTTGCTGAATGGAAACAGGAGCGGGAGAGATTTCTTCCACTCCTGTTTTTTGCTATTTTAATCGGTGTCTCCTTACTTGCTTTTACAGGCTCAAATAATGAATCAGAGATGAGAAGAATCTACAGAATCAAACTCAGAAAACGATTAATTTCCTAAATTCATCTGTAAAGTGTTCGTAATAGTACATGCAAATTCGCGAACGTTCGTAAAGTGTTTTGATATGTTTACGAACGCTGTTTTTGGTCCTTTTCAGCCCTTTTCAAGGTGTTCGTAAAAGTGTACTTTTGCGAACGGTTTTAACAGTGATTGAATAAATTTGAAAATTTACCAAAAAGTATCTTAATCATGCGATAATCTAAAATAAAAAGAAAAACTAAAAGTTTTTACACGTTAACGGGTGTACAGGCAAAGCTTTTCTCAATGCCAGCTTGTTATATGAAAAAGAGTACTAATTATATTAGGAGGTAGGCCAAAAATGAAATCCATACGAGTGACAAAGTACAACCCAAGAAATAGAGACGCAAAGGGGCATTATACCTTAGTGGATGAATGGACCAGCATCTCTGATGTCGGCGATTCATATGAAAACCAAGTTTTTACAATAGACCAATACCTGGCCGCCGAAGAAAAATATATAAAAGCTGTGGAAGTGCTCCTGCAAAACACCGGCGCCACTAATCTGAAGATTGTATCTTTGGAAAATCACAATAATGAAACAGACTTAGATTTAGCAGAAGGGAAGACTATTCCACGAAGATTGGTTAAGGAACTGGTCAAGATGATTCTCCGAGAAAGGGTTTGGGGGAAACTGGTTGCCAAAAATCAATTTGAAGTACATTTTGGCTATGATTACTACATGTATTTTGTGGGAGAAAGCCTTACAAATGAGATTGTAGAAGAATTAAAAAGAATCGAAGGTTTGTATGTGGAAAATTTTCAATCTCCTTATCTTGATCAATGAAGTAGAAGTATCAATGCAAAGATAGCCAATGCTTTGAAGGATCGAATGTAATAAAAGTGCAGTAAGGTTACATTCAAATTACAGTTTCAAGGGATTTTCCATCTGAGGTTTAGAAATGGAGGTATAAATAGTGCGATTAAGTGGACAAGATATTGAAAAGAGATTAATGACTACGAACTACATTGATACAGAATTAAAAGAATTAGATTTTAATAACAGCAATCATTTAGTGACAATGAAATATAGGGATTCAACGGATGAAGAGATAAAAGAAAGAGAATATACAGTTCTGTTTAAAGAATGTTTTTCAGCCACCTTCAATACCTGGTTGGAAGGGGCACAAGGAGATATTCCACAATCACCAAATGACATGGATTTCTATTTTCACGACATCTCGATTAAAGATGTTGTTGTGAACGGTGTCCATCTTTATGAAGTTGAAATGGTTATTCCCATGATGGGTTGTCAGCTCACCTGTAAGTCGATTGAGATAGTTAGAAGTGAAGATTGAATGTAACTTAATGTGAATTAAGTTACATTCAAAACATTAGAAAATGAGTATTAACACGGTAATTAATCATGCTGCTAAAAAGGATGGGATGTAGTGAATTGGAATAAGATTAATAGCTCTACAGACATTGGAAATTTCATGGATCTCTTCGGAGGATTTCACGACAGCTGTTTGAAAGAACTTTATATGTCGACGGAGACTTTCGTTGATGAAGACCTCTCCATGAGTATGTCGGTCAATCTAGATACATGCGTCCGTATTTTATTCCAAAGACAAGTCCGAGGTCCCTCGGCCATCGAATTGCTCTTTAAAGGGGTCACTCACTTTCATATACAACCACGTTCAGAAGACCAGGACTCAATCATCTATGGAGCAAAACTAGTACTAGAAGAAGGACAATTCTATTGGGCAGAGGATGAAGAATGGCAAATTAATCACCCTCCTGTAAGCTGGATTTCCGCTAAAGAGCTCCACTGGCGAGATGTTAGCCAATGGATGGGCAAAGAGCAACGATATGGCGTAATTAGCAATGAAGAAAATCTGTAAGTAATGTGAATTCCGAATGTAACTTATAAGCAATTAAGTTACATTCAAAAAACTATTTTATTAAGCTTTGAAGAAGTATGGAAAAGAGGCTTTGCAAAACTTATTTTTTAAAAAATGAGGTCGGATCGATGAAGAAACAAGTGTTAAAAATTCTAGATAAACATTATAAGAATTACGATTTCCCCATCTTAGAAAATGCGAATTTTGATTTATCTCAGGCTCGTTTAGAGGTTTACTTGAATGAGGAAGATGATTGGATTATTTCCATTCAAACCGTAGGAGTTTCAGAATCTGCCCCATCTATGTGGATCTACTTGTACAGCAACGTACTTCCTGACACCTTCTTGTTTATCGCGGATGATGAAGTAATTGCTTTAACTGCTGATTAAGACATATTCGATGATCAAGGAGCGTTTCAAATAGATTTATTTCAGGACAAGGTGCTAATTCAAAGGAATGAGTACTCCTTTAACTATACGGATGACAGCTATAAAGCGAAGGGGATGGTAGTAAAAGATACCGATTCCTATCCTACTTACTTTATGCGCATGCTTGCTGAAGTGACTGAGACAAGAGAAATGCTATGGTGCAAAGAGGAAGAGTTAAAAGAAACATTGAATTTACCGCAAAATTGGAAACTATTCTACCGGACAGATAACTGGGAACACACAGAAGTCGAAGAAGAAAAACCAAGCAAAAGCCTGTTCTTCAAAAGTCTAGCTGAGGCAATGGAGAAAAAAGACAAATCGGTTATTGAGTTAGGGAAAGTAAATACTCACTGGAAAAATTGGGTGGATTACGATTTTGAAAATCAAGCTGATTGGGAGTACTAATTCTCTTTTAACTTGATTTCCTAATATCAGTTTGAAGAGTCTTTTTTATTGAATCTGAATGTAACATAAGTCTAAGTAAGTTACATTCAGAATCCTAGTTTTAAGGTGCAGGAAAAGACGGAGAATAAGGGGCGACATAGGTGGAAACGAGGGGTTAGCCAACAAATAAAGGGATATGGGGTGAGAACATGAAGGACGGCGAATTAAAGAGACAAATAACCGAGCTGGTTTCCAATCGGAAATTAGAGAAAGCGGAAGCTTTATTGATCGATTATGTACACAAAAACCCCGACGATCTAGAAGAGTGGAATCGATTGATTATCCTGGAAACCTTAGCTCCCATTGAGGATTATGAACAGGCAGCTGAGTATACCAAAGAGGCGCTGACGCATCACAACGACCAGGCGATTTATTTCGTTTTGATTTTGCTTTTTTCTCGCTTGCATAGGGGAGAGTTGGATCATGTGTTGGTTGAACAAGCAAAGGGTGCGCTAAACAAAGCAGATCCGGAAATTGCTTCCATGATTTCCCTTCTCCTTGCCAGCTACTATGAACGGAGAGATAGCGTCCAATATGAGGCCTTCTTAAAAAAATCGATCGAGGCCTATCCTTATTTTGTTAAGAACTACCTGGAATTAGGGCAATATTATGTAGCGAATGGGCAGAGGGGGCTTGGGAAAGAGTTGATCAGAAAAGGTCTGGCTCAAGTGCAGCTTATCTACAAAACAGAAGATGACGACGAAGAGCTCGATTGGCTGGATATTGACCGCTATGTAAATGAAATGCTCACCCGCGTTTTCATCACGGAATCTAGTTATAACGATTTTGAGGAATTGCTGCAACAGGAATAGCGCAGCGAGTCTCCAGCCTGGGATGGGTCTGTATTCGGATGAACAGCCGATAGGGAATTCAAGAAAATTTCTACTCAATTTGAATGTAATTTAAGTCTAATTAAGTTACATTCAGATTCAATGAAAGTGAGCTTTGTTTTATTTGACCAAAAGGAGGGACTAGTTTGGATGTTACCAAAGTGATGGCTTACTTCTGCTTAGTAGGTGACCATTTTCCACTTGAAGAAATTACCGAAGTACTGACCATTGAACCGACTGAAACTTATACTAAAGGCGATATTATTGAAAAAAACAGAGCTACTACGTTTTCACCAGAAGTAAGGAAAAGAGTAGAAACCGATTGGACGTTGAGTACAGGATATCAAGATTCATACGACATCAATGACCAGTTGAAGTCACTGTTGAATTTTCTTGAAGGAAAACAAAAAGACATAATCAGACTAAAAAAGAAATATGAACTAACATCTATTTTTATAATCGTCATAGAAATTGAAAATAACCAAACACCTGCTATGTGCCTCGAAAAGGAAATCATTGATTATGCAAGTACAATCGGTGCTGAAATACATTTCGATTTATACGTAATGTAGCTAAAACTTGAATTTCATGAAACATCTGTAGAATATTTTTATTGGATCTGAATGTAACTTATCTACAAGTAAGTTACATTCAGAATCCACATTCTATTGACTTCACGAGAAAACTAAGCGAAAGTGGACTTGCTAGAAAGAATGATACACTCAAAAAACTATTCTATAAGGTTTAGAGTCAGAATTGTGATGTACATATTTACAATATCAAAAGGAGGAGGAGGAATGTGAAAAAGGTAATTTCATTTTTTATTATGGCAGTTATTTTTAGTGGTTGTACAAGCGAAGAGGAGAATATTTCTTCGGAAAGTGTCACTAACGAAGACAATTATATTTTCACAGGCAACAACGAAAATTGGGAAGTATCTTATGAAGTAGATGTTATTAATAAAGGGCAAGGTGAAAATCAAGTAGATGAAAATGGGACAGTTAAATTTATCGGTGAGGATGAAGCTCCAGAAATGATAGATTACAAACTTGCAACTGAAACTGGTTTAAACAGTTCTGAGGGAACTGGTACACCAATTTATGGTGGAGTCGGAGGTTTTGCACAAGGATCTTGTGGAAATTGCATTCCTGTACAAGTTGATGAAGAACTAGAATTAGAAATTATCTGGAACGGTAAGTCAGAAAAAATAGTATTAACAGCTGACGAATAACATCGCTTTAAACTTTCAAACGGCGCAGTTTTTCGAAGTTTTACCTATTAGTTTAGTTTACATATCATCAGGTTATCGGAAGTTCATAACACTAAAGAAGGAAAACGCTAACTGAAGATTATCCTCTCTATTTTTGTCTGTAAATTCATACAGTTATTAGCTTTTTTATAAAAGGACAAAACTAGGGGCATTTCTTCATTGAAGAAATGCCCCTAGTTTATTGTTTTCGTGGACGGAATTTATTTAGATACAGAAAATTTGGATATATAAACTGCCGCTAGAGATAATCGAACGGTTTAACAATGGGTGGAGTATCAATATTAAACTCAATTTGCGACGAAACTATTTTGGAAAATAAATGGAGTAGCAAGTTGAATATACTGTTCAGCTGGCAAAGAACTGTTCTGTTTCCAGTCTAATGTTGCTCCATATATACTGGCGCTTATTATAGTCGCGCCGACGGTAATGGCATTTGAATCCAGAAGGGGATTTTGTTTCTCTAGAATCGATTTTAACTTATTCTCTAACACCATTTTTATTTTTGATTCATAAACAGAACTGAATAAGTTAATGCTTCGTCTGCAGTGGGAAGGCAAATCTTTTTCCAACTCTTTCCGAAACTTGATGAGAATCATGAAAATGTTGCTGATTGTTTCTTGATTGATGGTGTCGTAATCCAAAAGAACTTTTCCGATTTCCTTCAAAATGTTTTCAGAAATGCAACTCTCCATTAAATCGTACTTATCCTCAAAATGCGCATAAAAAGTGGCACGGTTTACCGTCGCTTCATCGGTTATATCCTTGATGGTTATATCTTTAAAGTCTTTTTTAAGCGTGATATTCATAAAGGCATCCATTAGGAGTTTTCGCGTTCGTAAAACTCGTGGATCAATTTTGGTCTCCATCCTCACTTCTCCTCTCTTCCTAACGTACCCTATAAAGAAAATGGGAACATGTCTAATAAAACTTCCCCTTATCAATAATCGCGGGTCAACCTTTCGTAAGATTAACTATACAACATATGTAGCTTAAACTAAAGAAGTTGAGTTGATGGACAGCACACAGATGATTACTTAACCGACAAAATCATTGAAATGTAGTTTAGACAACAATCAAGTGTTATTGATGATTGAACAATCAATAGGGTTCCCTTAGAATCAACTGGGTAACAGCCATATATCATCGGGATATGATTAACACGCTAAATACTATTTAACCAGCGGAGGCTTATCGATGGACAACAAAGTTGATTGTGATATTCGCCAGTTATTAGATAAAATTTCATCCAGGATGCGCCGGGATTATAGTAAAAGCCTCAGGGAACTGAATCTTTATGTAGGTCAGGATAATTTGCTCGCCCGTTTATGGTCGAGCGATGGAATCACACAGATGCAACTATCTGAACATCTGAAATGTGAACCGCCTACAATCACAAATATGGTGAAATCGCTGGAGCAAAATGGGTTCATTTACCGTAAGAAGGATGCGCAGGATGCCCGAGTGATGCGCATTTATCTGACCGATAAGGGCAAAAAAATAGAGGAATTGGTTGATTTTAAGTGGAAGCAGCAACAAAACAAATTACTGCATGATATCTCTAAGGAAGAACGCTTGATTTTGAGAGAATTAATGCTGCGGATGGAGAAAAATTTGAAATAATTTTTTTCAAAATGATTAGCAGGCTAAATATTCGATTCTTTTCTGTCATTTTGACACCGCGATTAACAAGAGAAGAGGTGCAAACGGTGGAAGTGGAGGATATTATTCTCACTTGTATAAAAGAACAGCCAGGCATAAGCGCAAAGAAAGTGGTTTCTTGTTTGGATTCAAAAACAAGCGATCTCAAAGGAAGAGAAGTAACAAATTCGCAAGCTTCGATTTATAAACAATTAAGGACGCTAAAAAAAAGGGGAAACCTTCACAATAACGGCGACCGCTGGTACGTACTGAAAGGCAATATTGGATAAGCATCTTTTAAAGGGGAGACAGCAAATTGGTCAAGGTTGAAATTATTAGAAGTGTTTCTAATGGGGAAATCATCTCTTACGTTTCTAAGGGACATGCGAATTATGATGGACATGGCAAAGACATTGTCTGTGCAGGGGTATCGGCTGTCACTTTTGGAACGGTTAACTCAATAGAAGCATTGTTGGAAATTGTGCCAGATCACACAATATATGAAGGCTTTTTGAAAATAGACATCCCTGAACGAATTGAGCCAAAAACTTTTGAGCAGGTACAGCTTTTGTTGGAATCAATGGTCGTCATGTTAAAATCGATCGAAGAATCTTACGGTGAATTTTTAACTATTAAAGAAACTATAAAATGATTTTCTTGATTTTACAGGAGGAAGACATGTTGTTTTTCACTTCTCTAACATATCGTTATTTAGCGATATGTTAGAGAATTAATATGATTGCGATATTTGAAGGGAGATTATTATGAAAACAAAACACATGACTATCGGAGTTGCTATGTCAGATTTCTATGGAAGTCATCCAAATGCATGGCGTTCTGAGGAAACAGATCCATTAACTTACATTAATATTGATGAACAAATTAAATATGCAAAAATTGCTGAAAATGGGGGGCTTGACTATATTTTTATGCCGGACAGAGTTTTTTTACATCTTGGTTTTACCGGTATTGTTAATTTTCCGATCGATTCTATTGTCCAATTATCGGCAATTGCTGCTCACACAAAACATATCGGATTGATTCCAACATTATCTACTTCCTTTAATGAACCTTACACGATAGCTCGACAGCTTCGTGCATTAGATCTAATCAGCAAAGGGAGAGTGGGATGGCAAGTCGTTCCTAGTTTTGAACCGGATGCATTTGCCAATTATGGCCAAAGTGTACCTAATAGTAGAGATAAATATGAACGTCTTCATGAGGTGGTTCAGATTACACAAGCATTATGGGGAAGTTGGAAGAAAGAAGCAGGTGAGCCTAATCAGGAGACTGGCGTGTTCTTAAATAATGAGCATATCCAGCCAATTAATTTACAAGGGAAATATGTAGGGGCTCGTGGTCCTTTGCAGGCACCTCCTTCACCACAAGGGCAACCGATTTTGGTAATGCCAGCAGCTAGTAATTCAGGAATTCAGCCAGCTGGTATGTATGCCGATGCAATCATTGGAATGCCAAATACTATTGAAGAGTCTGTTCGTTTACGAGGAATTTTTCGTTCAGCAACGCAAGATGCGGGAAGAAATGCGGATGAAATTAAATTTATGACCTTTTTCACATTTGGACTAGGAAAGACGCGCCGCGAGGCACTAGACCGGAGACGCGCAATGGAAAATCCAGAAGATTTGCCAGAACGATTGAGACATCTCTCAATGCTCTTAGGTATCCCACTTTCTGAATCAGCTGTAGACGAACCATTAAAGTCTATTCAACTCCGCGCGCTACAACAGAATCCCCACGTTAATAAATCAACTCAAGCGATTCGACTCGCTAAAGAGGGTTATTCACCGCTAGATATTATTGCTCACGGTGTTCTAGATAATACGCCTGGTGTGGTGGGGACTGCTGAAGATGTAGCAGATTATTTACAAGAATGGTTTGAAGCAGGCGCAGCCGATAGTTTTGTTATAGTTCCTGATCGACTTAGTGATGCTTTATCCGACTTTGTAAATCAAGTAATTCCTGTTTTACAAGAACGTGGCTTGCGTCCAGAAAACTACATGGGTAACACCCTCCGAGAAAATATGAATCTAGATTATCAGCTAGGCGTTGACCCACGTATTTTAAATGAATCAGATCAGATTAAATGATTAAAAAATATAAGATTAAAGATTGTAGATAGTTATAGAACGTTTGACTCGTTATTGTCTATTTATTTTTGAGTCATATTAGCAAGGAGATACGATATGAAAATAAATTAGGGGGATTTAGTTGTGTCTGAAAAAAAACAAATGTTGCTTGGTTTAGGATTTACAGGGGCATTCGGTGCAAATGCTAAAGCTTGGAAAAGTGAGGGTGTCAATGCGACTACTTATCCAGATATTAATGCAGATATTCGCTATGCTCAACTTGCTGAAAAAGGTAAATTTCAATTTATATTTGTAGGTGATTTCCCTGGAGCAATACCCGATGATAACAGGGAGGTGCCATCGATGACGCTTGAACCTATCATTACTGCCACTGCAATATTACAACAAACAAAACACATTGGTGTGGCGTCAACTGTACATACTCAGTGGAATAATCCTTTTACTTTAGCTCGTCAACTTAAAGGGATAGATGTAATGAGTGGTGGACGTATTGCTTGGAATGCTGTTACGGGATCAAGTCCAAAGGCAGCAGAAAACTTTGGTGTAAAACTAATGGATAGTAGATCACGTTATGAAAGTCATTATGAGTTCGTAGAAACTGTACAGCACTTATGGGCAACATGGGGAAAAGATGCTCTAAAAGCTGATAAAGAAACCGGTGTATTTGCGGATTATAGCCAAGTAAAACCTGTTCATATATCTGGTAAACATATACAGGCAATTGGAGCCTTGCCACTTCCACCTTCACCACAAGGACAACCGGTCATCTTTCACTCGGGTGGATCTCCAAATAGTATTGCGTTTGCAGGACGCTATGCGAGTGCAATGATTGGTGAAGTGTGGACGATAGAACAAGGTATTGCTACAAGAAATGCACTACGCCAGGCTGCGATAGACGCGGGTCGACATCCAGATGAGATTAAATTTATCGCAGGACTCATGCCGGTTGTTGCAAATTCTAAACGTGAAGCAATAGATCGTCACGCAAGTTTCATGGATGAAAATACAGTACAACAACGTGCATTTCATATCGGAATGGTATTAGGAATCAGCTTAACTCCTGAAGATTTAGAACGCCCGATCGCACCAGAACTTTTAGACAAGGTAAAAATCGACCGTTACTCTGATCCTCGTGCTGAGAATGTTTTAAAGGTGGCGCGTGAAGGTTGGACATTACGCGATATCATTTATCATTCTGTGATTGATTACCATCCTGCAACATTAGGTGATGCAAAAGAAACTGCGGATTACCTAACTGAAATGTTTGAAAGTGGCGCAGCAGATGGCTTTTGGATACTACCAGATGCTTATGAAACCGACTTAAAACGTTTTGTAGAAGAAGTGGTCCCTATCTTACAGGAACGTGGTATATTCCATGAAGATTATGATGGAGAGACATTAAGAGAAAATCTTGGTGTGCCCTATCAATATGGCGTAGATAAACGATTATCTTAATAGAAGTAATATCGAGCACAGGCTGATAATGGCCTGTGCTTCTTTATGAGCGTAAAAAACCAGGTCTTAAGAAAGCACGTAAATCACCACGGTTCTCAAAACGTTAATAGAAACTAGTTTTCAGAACTATAAATTCTATTCATAAAAGCTTCCGAAAACTTGTCGGCATTTTAGTTTACATATCAAAATTTATCAGAAGGAAAGAAGGGATCAATCTAACTTCTTTCCTTCTTTTGTTTGTTTAAGTGTATTTTGCGAACACTTTTCTTTCATTAACAGCGGTGTCTTTGCTTCTTTTATTTAATACTAAAGTTAGGAAAAGTTGTGACGGATTACTGCTTTTGTGTGTCTAATTAGATGAGAGGATGGTGATTCTATGGAAACGGAGTCCTGGTTCGAAGATTATGCTGAGGAAATCTATAAATACATCTTATTTATGGTGAAGGATAAAGCGACTGCAGAAGATCTGACGCAGGAAACATTTATCAAGGTTTTTGTCCATTCCACCAAATTCACAGGAGATTCCGCAGTCAAAACCTGGCTTTACCGGATCGCTTATACAACGACAATGAACCATTTTCGCAAAAAGCATCCGGTTTCTGCCCTTTTCGATTTACCTATCAACAGAAAAAGCGCAGAAGAGACTTTCCTGGAACAAGATGATCTGAAGGAATTGCATCAGGCGATTGTCCGTTTGAAGTTGAGTCATCAAAAAGTGATTATTTTAAGAAAAATCCAATTGCTGTCTGTCAAAGAAACTGCTGCTGTCCTCGGATGGAGCGAAAGCAAAGTGAAAATGCAGCTCTCCCGGGCCTTGGTATCATTAACGAATTCCATCAAGAAGCAAGGAGGGGTAAGCTATGAAAAATCGACAAGATGAGGACTTCAAAAGACTGTCCGACGCTTTTTCGCTGACTAACGAATCGAAGGAAAAAATGCGGCGCGCTGTTTTAAATGCACCGCGAAAACGAAAGAACTCGCTTGCGCCTAAAATCATCGGAAGCATTTTGGCGGTTTTTGTCCTGACGCTCACGTATCTCCTGGTTTTCGATGGTCCGAATATAGTGACGAACATGAGTACCGGAGAAATCATAGATGGGCAAACTTCAGCGACTTTGTCCAGTGTTCCAAGAACGGAACGGACCTTCACCGTGGAGTGGTTATCCGATTCAATGGATAGGGGAAATCATGAGTTAGATACGTCTGTCCATGGCAAGTTGCTTGTTTCAGAAGACGTTGAGCCTTTGGAACGCGGTGATATCCTCTATTACCAACACCAGGGAGAAAATCAGTTGGGACGTCTTATCGGGTTGTCTGGGGAAACAGTGGAGATACAAGAAGGACAAGTTTATGTAAACGGAAAGAAACTCAACACTTTTTATGGGGTTGCAACTAGCCTCGGCCTCACGAAAGACGCATATTTTGAAAGAGTGGATGCAGAGAACGTCAACATAATAGAGATGGAAGACTATTTCGCTACGTCGATGGAACCTGTCACAGTTGGTGAAGATGCCGTCTTTGTCTTGGTGGATATGTGGTGGAGAGGGAGGGACAGCAGAGAGTACGGTCCCATCCCCATTGAACAGCTTCAGGGAAAAGTGTTGGGATATGAAGAATGAATATTGAAGAAGCTGCTTTTTAGCGCTTAAATCAACTCACTTTTCATCATTCGGACAGGGGGGAAAGAAATATAAAGTCACATCTTCACTAAGGTGAACTGGAACACTAGCTTTAAGAGCCGCTATCACAGCAGCTCTTCTTTTTTTTCCGTCAAGGTGTATTTTTACGAACGCTTTGAACCAGAAGAATCCATGAAATATAAAAGAGTATTGTCTCATTATGCTTGGTTAAGGTGGAATCTACATTTCATATACGAATCAGGGATGCATTGATATACTAAAAACTAGAAGAGAAGAAGTGAATTGGGATCAGAATTTTTTCAAAAGCTTTAATAGGAGCAATTGCTATCCATGGTATATATTTCACTACTGCTTTTGCAGTAGGATACATAAAAATACTGAATTATAAACCAGATTGGGAAGAAGCCTGGGCAAATGTAGAAAATCTGCCAAGCGAAATTGCTTTCGGCTATGCATCTTCGCCTTTTTTGTACGTAAGTTCGTTTTTGACGACGGTATTAGCATGTGGAATTATTTTAAGTATATATGATAAATTCTCCTCCAATTCTTCCGAAGCAGGGGTATCATAAACCTTTTATATTTAGCGAATCTGAATGTAGCTTAAGAGCAGTTAAGTTACATTCAAAGTGCTATCAAACCTCAGTTTTATTTATTTATAAATAGTTCTTTTGCATAACAAATTCTTGGTATAGAATCTGTACACGTATCTCCTAAAATTACTCTCACCTCATCTTGCGCACGCAAACTATCTCGATTTAGTTTAGTGTCTTGAAGATTTTGAATACTGGTTTCATCGTTAACATTAACCCATATTACTTTCTCATTTTCTTGTAGCTCTTGTGATAGTTCCAAAAGAATTTTATCTTGATTTATATCCGTTATAGTCCCAGACACCTCATGAGTTGACTGTTCTAAAGTTTCAGTATTTTCTTCTTGTTCTTGGCATCCACTCAATAATAAAATTAATATAAAAAACCAAGTTTTTTTCAATATATCGTCTCTCCTTTTCTTTATAAAACAATGAATACCTCACTTTTTATTTAGACGAGAAAAACACTTTATAGTTACATTAATTGGAAAAATGATAAGTTCTCACTTAATAAAACTAATATAACTTATTAGCAAATAAGTTACATTCAAACTCAAAGATAACCCCCGATCAGCCATCTGGCCAATCGGGGGTTATTCCATGCGCGATTGTTAACTTTTCACGAGATCGGAACTGGTTTTTTTCTCGTCTTGCTTCTCGTCATATTCTTGCATCAGGGAAGGAACATCCGTCTGAAGGGCTGCAGCTAGCGATTTCAAGCTTTTCAGGGTCACATTCTGACTTCCATTTTCAATGCGAGATACCACGTTTTGCTTGGTGTGCATACGCAAAGCGACTTCGCTTTGCGTAAGTCCAAGCCGATTTCGTTGGCGAATGATGTTGCGAGCGAGTGTGTATTCCAGTTCACTGTCCGCCCATTCCTTAGCAAACTCTGGATCTTTTAGGTTTTCTGCTACGTAGCTTTCCAAAAAACTCATATCGAATCCCTCCCTTTTTGTCGTAAATAATCGTCTCGATAGCGTTTGGCACGATCGATTTCACCCTGCGGTGTTTTCCCGGTTTTCTTTCGGAAACCATTTAACAAGATGAATTCGCCATTTTCGTAATGGAAATGGAACGCGCGAAAGATATTGTTGCCTAAAACCGTCCGAAGTTCATAGATGTCCTGATCGATTGGCCTTCGGTGTGGCATCCGCAGTGTCGGATCTAACTCTCCCAGTAATTGAATGGTGCGCAATACCTTGGCTCTTTCCTTTGGCGGAAGCGAGTTTAAAAACTCGGCAGCCGGTTCTTCACCATTGTCTTTTTTATATGCATTGACTGTCCATTTCGACTTTTCCATACACCAAATATAACATATAAGTAATAAAATATCGAGCATGCTAAACAGGATGTGAATGTAACATATTGCTAAGTAAGTTACATTCAAAATCTCTATTCCCACGAAATTCAGAGAGCTAGAAGAGAAAGTAAATTTGTTAGAAAAATGATACATTCAAAAGGCAATTGAAGCTTAACTTTTCTCCCTTTCTATCTGTAAACTTCTGCTTTTTAAAATTGCTTAAATGGCAATCCAGCCCTAAAAATTAATTCTACTTCACACCTTGAACCTATTCCAATAATGAATTTAAATGGTAAAATTTATAAAAAGAAGAGTCGGAAAATTCTTGATAATCATAAAAAATTTTATAAAAAGGTGCTGGCTAAATGCATAACTATACTTTATTGGAGAGTGCCTTATTTTTCTCTTCATCCTTCAATTTCGAGAAGCTGAAAAAAGAAGTGGATGGAAAGACCGTCTTGATAACCGGAGCGAGTTCAGGGATCGGAAAAGAGCTCGCCTATCTATTGGCGAACACTGCTGCACATCTGATTCTGGTGGCCCGCAGAGAAGAACGCATGAACGTCATGAAAGTGGAAATCGAAAAGGCTTCAGCCAGTGTAACGGTATTCCCTGTAGATTTGCGAAATGAAGAGGAATTAAAGAGATTGCTGGCATTTCTTCATCAATTATCGGATGGTTTGGATGTCGTCGTGAGCAATGCCGGAATCTCCATTAATCGTCCAATTGCCCAGTCGTTGGACCGCTACCATGACTTTACGCGTACCATGGCGCTTAATTACTTTGCTCCGGTACAGTTATTGCTGTCGCTCATTCCGGTGCTTGAGAAAAAGAACGGGCATATCATTAATGTCTCCACCATCAATGCTTTGCTGCTTCCTATACCTTACTGGGCTGCCTACCAGGCGTCGAAAACTGCTTTTGATACGTGGTTGCGCTCGGCAGAGCCGGAACTGAAAATCAAAAACATTTCCACGACCTCAATTTATCTGCCGCTGGTGAAAACACCGATGATAGAACCGACTATTGCTTATCAGACTTCATCGGCCATGTCGCCTGTCCATGTTGCTGAAATTATCGGACACGCTTTGTATACGAAAAGAAAAGTCTATAAACCCTGGTGGCTGATTTTCGGGCAAGGGGCTTCGGTCATTTTCAGAGCGCCATTGTCGTTTATCATCCCCAAATTAATAAAGAAAAAGGAGCGTGAAAGGGACAATGTTTAATTTGCTGAAAATATTGTCGCTTCTCGATTTTCTTTCACTGTCAAAGTTAGGCCGTCTGGGATTCGCAATTCATCAAAACGGCATCAATCTCATGCTTTTATTTACGTTAACGGAAAAAAGGGGAGACGAGAAAACCGCTTTGGTGGATAGCCGTGAAACACTTAGTTATCAGGAGCTGCAGAAACGGTGTGAAAATCTCGTTCATTTTCTGAAAGATCGGTATGGGATTGGGAAAGGGCAGAAAGTGGCGTTTTTATGTAAAAACCACGCGTCGTTAGTGCAGGGTATTTTTGCTGCTTCACGCCTGGGGGCAGATTTATACCTGCTCAATAGTTCCATGAGCCAATTGCAGTTTAACCGGTTAGTGGAAGAGCATGACTTCGATTTTTTGGTTTATGACAATGAGTTCAGTGGTTTGATTGAAAGGTCTCCTTATCGGAATCCGAAAATCAGCAGTTATCATGAAAAAAATGAAGCAATCAGCACTTTGCCAGATGTGTCTCTACATAGAAAACAAAAACTGGCACCCTCTTCCAGCGGAAAGATCGTGTTGTTGACCGGGGGGACCACTGGAAAGCCAAAACAAGTGATTCACCGGCCATCCCTCTTTAATTTCCTTGATCCTTTTGCTGCTTTACTAAACCGCCTGCAGCTACCAAAATACAGCACCGCCTATATTGCGACGCCGATTTACCATGGCTATGGCATCGCCGTGCTGTTATCATTTCTTGCTTTGGGAAAGAAAGTGGTCATTCAGGAGAGCTTTGTTGCGAAAGGAGCCTGCGCCCTCATTCGGCAGCATCAAGTAGAAGTGGTCACGGTGGTTCCGCTGATGATTCACAAAATGTTGAAGCACGATAAAGAAGCCCTCGGTTCCCTAGCATGCATTGCAGCTGGAGGTGCGAAACTCAATCCGGTATTGGTGAAGGAAGTGAGCCAGCTTCTGGGGGATGTCTTATACAACTTGTACGGAACTTCGGAAGCAGGTTTGAATATCATTGCTGCACCTGAAGATTTAAACTATCATGCCAACACCCTCGGAAAAGTGATCGCCGGAGGCCAATTGCAGGTGGTAGAGGAAGGAAAAGAAGTTGGACCAGGCAGCATCGGCCAATTTTGTATTCGGAATAGGTGGTCGATGAAGAACAGCCCAAGCCGCTGGATTCAAACAGGCGATATCGGATACCGAGACGAGAACGGCTATTATTTCCTGTGCGGGCGAACAGACGACTTGATCATTTCAGCGGGCAACAATATCTATCCGCTGGAAATTGAAGTTGCTATGACCAACCATCCGAGTGTAGAAGACGTCGCTGTAATCGGAGTTGAGGATGTCTACGCTGGTCAAATTCTGAAAGCATTCGTCCAGCTGTATGAAGATGAAAAAATGACTGAAGAAGCACTTTTAAGCTGGTTACGCACACGAGTGGCAGAATTTCAAATCCCACGTGAAATCACTTTTGTTGAGGAGCTGCCTTATTCACCCGTTGGAAAGCTGGACAGAAAACAAGTTCAAACAATTACAAGCAACGATGGCTGGGGAGTTTAAGAGTGGGATTTATAAAAATTAAATGTCACATACGAAATGCTGTTTTATAAAACTACAAACTTGGAACTTCAATTGATAGGTTACCATATGAGGGACTATCGGCAGATATTAATTAAAGAAAAGAAAAATAAGATGCTCAATTGAGCTGAACCCCAAATGGCAGACACGCTAAAAAATTGTGTCTACTTTTGCGAAACATTTTGTACAACAGTTAAATTTTGCTACACTGAGTTCTTTTTGTTTCTTGAGCCACTTTTTTAATGCGATAAGCTGAACCGATCTTAACGAAAATAGGGTTGTCAGCGTAAAACAAACAATTGGGAATCAAAAAAACTGACAACCCCAGAGTAAAGAGTAGTCAGTTTGAAGAGGTCAGTCGTTTTCGATAGATAGAAATTCACCAGTCTCAGCATTTAAGTGCACATCGACTTCTTTGTTTCCTTCTTTGAATTCGCCTGTAAACAATGGCATATTTGTATCATCATCTGCTTCTAAATTCCACGAAACGAGTACCGCATTTGGTGCTTCGTCCACCGATGCTGCAATCAGTTCTTCACTGGTCATCAAATCATCAACCATTAACTCTCGGTCATCATGGTCTGCATCTTTCTTTTCGGTGTTATTTTTTGTTTCTTCTCCGTTTTCAGCATTGATTTCCCATTCAATTTCTTGAGTATCATCAAAACCATTAATTTCAAATGAATATTCTCCGAAATCCTTGTCAAAATCAACGGAAGAAATAGCTGCCGCAGGATAAGCTTCCTGGAAAGCGGCAATCGCTTGCTCATACGTTACTGAAAAACTTTCTCCTTCAAAGTTGGCTGTTTCAGCATTAGAATCAGTTGATTCCATTGTTGAACTTGCTGAATCATTTGCGGGTTCTTCTTGGCCGCCGCACGCTGCTAATAGGAGCATTGCACTCCCACCGATCATGCCTATTTTTAATTTTGTTATCATTGTCTTTTCTCCTCCTGTTTAAGATTCTATAGTAACACACCTAGGGGTATGCAGTCGTTTGCAACCTTCGTCCAATCAATAGAAAGAAATAAGCACAGAATAGCCTATATTTTTAAATGGCTTAGGGAGAAAGTATTGCTTGTCGTATTTTCTGCGACACTTTCTTCCTGGAACGCGGGGATATCCTTTATTATCAAGTTCAAGGAGAAGACCAGTTGGGACGCCTCATTGGATTACCAGGGGAAACAGTGGAAATACAAGAGGGACAAGTGTATGAGGACGGCAAAAAACTCAACACTTTTTATGGGGTGGCAACTAGTCTTGGCCTAACAAAAGACGAGTATTTTGAAAGAGTGGATGCCGAAAATGTTGAGACAGAAGAGATGGAAGCATATTTTAATACATCGATGGAGCCTGTTTCCGTGGGTGAAAGGACCGTCTTTGTCTTAGTCGATATGTGGTGGAGAGGAAGGAATAGCAGAGAATACGCGCCTATCCCTTCTGAACAGTTGCAAGGAAACGTGTTGGGATACGGAGAATAGACATTGATCGAGAAACAACCCATTGCCATGAATAAGAAGAGATGACTATTCAGGTATGCATTTTGCTGAATCAAAACAGGAGCGGGGAGAATTTTCTTCCCGCTCCTGTTTTTTTATTTTCTGCTACTTTAATCGATATTTTCCGTAAGATTAGTCCATTTTTCCAGTAGGTAAGAATTCGTCCATTTATTTTCAATTCTTGACGAAGATCAAGTTATCTTTATTCGAAACGATTTATGATGAATGGGTAGAGAAAAATTAGCTAAAGAAAAGGGAGGCGCAAGAAAAACTGAAAATCAATAAGGGGCAAAGTGGTATGTAAAACCAGCACCCGAACACTACTAGGAGGAATTCTGTCATGTCTGAAACTACCACCCATGAACACCATCCGGCCACCGCGGCTTTTATGGTCAATCATTTAATCGCCAATCAAAATGTACTATTCGTAAAACTTCACCAATTCCATTGGTATTTACAAGGTCCGGAATTTTTTACATTGCACGGGAAATTCAATGAACTCTCTAACGAAGCAAACGAATATTACGATGCTTTTGGTGAGCGCCTGATTGCTATGGGCGAGAAACCGTATTCAACTCTAGCGGAATATTTGGAACATGCCTTTATCAGTGAGGAACCTTATGAAGCGCGCCTTTCTTCTGAAGACATGGTTGGCATACTAGTGGACGATTACCGGGTGATCCGGGATGTCACAGCCAAAGCGATTCATCTTGCTGCGAAAGAAGAAGACGATGTCACCGCGGACATGCTGACCGGTTACAAAGCCAGCCTTAATAAAAATGTCTGGATGTTGCAAGCTTATCTGGGACATGATGCCCTGGAAGGAGAAGACGACGACGAATAAGAAATAAATTATTTGGAGAAATAGATGCTTTGACGCATAGAACACCGCTTCCTATATTATCAACAGCATTCAAGATTAAAGAATTCACAACTCAGGAGGAATTTTAGTATGAAAGCAGCAGTATGGTATGGAGAAAAAGATATCCGCATCGAAGAAAGAGAGTTAAAAGCATTAAAAGACAATGAAGTAACGGTGCGTGTCGCATGGGCTGGCATTTGCGGCAGTGACTTGCACGAATACCAAGAAGGGCCGGTATTTGTCCCGACTGAAAAAGAAGACCAACTAACAGGTCAAGTAGCACCTCTTATCATGGGACACGAGTTTGCGGGCGTGATTGAAAAAGTAGGATCACAAGTAACCAAGTTTAAAGTAGGAGATCGCGTTGCGATTAATCCAACTTTGACATTTGGCAACAAACCGGAAGATATTGATCAATACGATGGTTTCAGCTTTATTGGTCTTCACGGAGACGGGGGCTTCACGACGTTTGCCAATGCACCCGAATCGAATGTTTACCTTCTTCCAGAAACATTAAGTTTGCAAGAAGGCGCGCTCGTTGAACCAACTGCCGTGGCTGTCCAGGCAATCAAAGAAGGCGGACTTCAATTTGGGGATACGGCCGCCATATTCGGTGCTGGACCGATTGGATTGGTGACCGTAATTGCCGCAAAAGCTGCAGGCGCAAGCAAAATCATCGTGTTGGATCTATCGGAAACACGTCTTGAAAAAGCCAAAGAATTAGGGGCAACCCATGTAGTCAACTCTGGAAACGAAGATCCGGTAGAAGCCATTCGCGCCATTGTTCCAGACGGAGTGGATGTATCGTTTGAAGTTGCGGGTGTCGCGCCCACATTTACCCAAGCGATCGCGTCGACAAAAGCACGCGGAACGATGGTGATTGTGTCGATTTTCGCGAGACCCATTGAATGGAATCCCCTTCAATTGACCAATACAGGCGTTAAAATCACGTCTTCGATCGCCTATACACCGACTTCCTTCCAACAGACGGTAGATTTGATGGGGACGGGCCAGTTGAATCCGCAAAGCATCGTCACTTCTCAAATCCACTTGGATGACATAGTGGGAAAAGGGTTTGAGGCGTTGACAAAAGATAAAACACAGGTGAAAATCCTTGTGGAATTAAGCGGTGAAAAGTAAGCAGTACGTATTCAAATGGTAACCCAATAAGAACTCACGCTCCGGGCTATCTCCAGTCTGAGGATAGATGGATTCAGCTGCCCATAACGATTGCTTTCTTGACGCAGATCAAGTTTATTTAAGCAAAGAACTTGTATGATGGAACAGTAAGAAGGAAACAAAAAAGAGAAATGCAGAAAGATCACTGAATATCCATGATCAGCCTAATTTTGTCCCGATGAGCACTAAGAAAATAGCAAAATAGAATGGAGCAAATATCATGACCATTAAAAAATTAGCAGATCTTCAAACATATGACGAGAAAAAAATGTCGAAGCAAATAGTTATAGAAGAAGCTAAAAGCAAAGTAATTGTCTTCAACTTTCTGCCAGGGCAAGTAATGCCTAAACATGGCCATCCACAAAAGAATGCGTATGTGTTTGTAGTCGAAGGAGAAGGCACCTGTTACCTGGATGATGTCGATTCTGCTGTCCAACCAGGAGATATCATTCACTGCAACCCACAGCAAAAAATCAGCATAGAAAATAACGGCACCACTTCGATGACTGTCTATGTGGTGCATGCAGACGAATAAATTATGAATAAAGATGAATAACGGGAAAGCCCGAGCCGATACCTCATCGGCTGGGCTTTTTTTTTATGTTTTTCTTTTATTTGCATGAGACCCGATAGTGCTGGAAATAAGGGTGTTCTAAAATGAGCATCCACATAATTCAGGATGCCTGCTGCTATTGTTTATCTCTAAAAAGGATGGGGAATTACTGTAGGAAGAATGCATCGAACTAACAAAGGGCAGGAGGTTTTACTATGGAAGAAGTAGTGATTCTAGGAACAGGACCGGCTGGGTTGACAGCCGCTGTTTATCTGGCAAGAGCGAACATGAAGCCACTGGTTATTGAAGGCGCGGAACCTGGAGGACAATTGATGTTAACGACGGAAGTAGAAAACTTCCCTGGATTTCCCGGGGGCATCATGGGACCCGAGTTGATGGACCATATGAGAAAACAAGCGGAACAATTTGGAGCCCGCTTTAAAAGAGGCTGGGTTACGGATGTTGATCTGAGTGAAAAACCTTATCAGCTGTCTGTTCAAGGAAAGGGGAATATCGAAACTCATGCACTTATTATTTCTACAGGAGCGACAGCCAAAATGCTGGGGATTCCTGGAGAACAGGAAAACATAGGGAGAGGCGTCAGCACATGTGCAACCTGCGATGGATTTTTCTTCCGCAATAAAAAAATAGTCGTTGTGGGCGGAGGGGATTCAGCCATGGAAGAAGCAAGTTTTCTGACGAAATTCGCCTCTGAAGTAGTCGTTGTCCATCGCCGGAGTGAACTTCGCGCCTCGAAAATTATGCAGGATCGAGCGCGGGAAAACGAAAAAATTTCATGGGCGCTCAACAAAACGCCTCTAGAGGTCATAACAGCTGACGGAAAAGTCGGAGGATTGAAGGTGAAAAACAATGCGACGGGAGAAGAAGAAGTGGTTAAAGCAGACGGGATTTTCGTAGCAATCGGTCATTTGCCAAACACTTCATTTCTTAAGGGGCAAATTGAAACGGATGAAATCGGCTATATCAAAGTGAAGCCTGGTACTACAGAAACGAATATACCTGGTGTGATGGCCTGCGGGGACGTGCAGGACAAAAAATATCGTCAGGCAATCACCGCTGCAGGCACAGGCTGTATGGCGGCATTGGACGCGGAACGCCACTTGGAAGGCCAGGAAATCATGGACTGGAGCCAGACCCTGCCCTGAGCTTTGGTTAGTTCTAATTGTAAGGTTTGCAGAGACGCACAAGAAGTCCATTCTTGTGCGTCCCTTTTGGCGGTAAATAGTTAAAACTGAGAGATTTAATCCGGAAAAAACAGCAGTATTGTACAGTGAAGATATAAAGAATGGATAATCCTTGACCGCTGATCAATGTCTGGCTGATTGAAGCACTCGACTCAATAATTCTATCTTCTTTTGAGAGATCATTATAATCGACACTCTTATCACTGTTCAGAAGGGCAATCACACAAATATAGGTTCAGTTAGTAAGAATACAATGTTTTGAGAATGTTGATTCAAACAAGTAAAATGTTCCGGATCATAATCAACGACGACAAAGCATCTAAAGGTAGTATAGCTATTAGGTATGGAAACTTGATTCAACATGGAAAGCTCTTCCTTTTGGTTCATGCTTTTCCAGAAGATATTTTAAACTCTCGATTATTTGGGGAGAAGAAGAAGTGTTGACATTTATTTGTTTTGCGTTATACTTTTTTGTGATAACTGAATTTTATGAAAACATATTTTATTCCCTCGTAATACCACCTAATTTAATAGGAGGCCCGTGAGAAGGGTTAAATAAAAAAATAGGTGGTCATGAATCGATGCCATTGCAATCCGGTACCATTATAAAAATTCAAGAAAAGAGGAGATTATCTAATGAGAAAATTGTTTCCTAGTAAACGTGAGGACTTTACCCCAAGCTTGTTTGAAAGCGGATTTGAAACTGATTTATTAGACCGTTTCTTCAAAGAATCCCATTACCCGAAAGTAGACATTAAGGAAGTAGATGATGGCTACGAGTTGAAAATGGATGTGCCCGGTTTCTCCAAGGAAGATGTCAAAGTCGAATACCGCGACGGCTATCTCGAATTGCAAGGTACCCACGAGGAGAACAAGGAGACGAAGGAAGACAATGGCCATTATATCCGAAAAGAGCGATCTTATGGCTCATTTAAACGAAGCTTCTATGTAGGCGATATCGATGAAAGCAAGATTCACGGATCGTTCAAGGATGGCATGCTGCAGTTGCAGGTTCCGAAGCCGGATGAAGAAGAAGAGAAGAAAAATGGCACGCAGATTCAAATAGAATAAATCTCAGGTGCACAGTTTATATAAAATCAAACAGATTCGATATGATATTTGATTAAATAAAGCCGGATTCGGAAACTCCCAAGGTTTTCGAATCCGGCTTTTACGCGTCGGCTAGGCAATGGCGACTGGCAATCGCAAATCAAAAAAAGCCGCACTCCAAAATCATGGGGACTTCAGACTGCAGCTTTCCAAATGACATGTAGTTTATACCGCGTATTGATCAACCTAGAAGTGTCAAACTGCTCCTGCTAAGTGCAAAGTACTCTTGCAGAAATGGCAGCGATGCATTCAGCCAATCCAAAGGCTAGTATTTTCTTGACTGCCCCTTTTTAAAAGCTTGTCTTAACTCGCATTCCTTATAATCATTTATCTGGCGGAATCATCTTTTTCAATAAAACAAGATGAAGCAGATTTCTTTATACTAAGTAAGTCATCATATAATTAATAAAAAAAGTTGAATAACCTGTTTATCCAGGACAATCGGGGTACACAAATAAAGAAGAAAAAATCGGTTGTTTGGACTAATTTTGAAAAGTAATCAAACTGGTGAATTCTTTCAATAATTCACCTTAAACGAAAAAAGATAATATTTCTTGTGCAAAAAAACTTAGAAAGGAGGAGAAGGATGGCTGCTGAAAAACTGGGAGAAGTGAATTGGAAATCGCTTTTGGTTTGTGTCACCCTTGGTGTGGTTCTGTGGTTCATCCCCTCACCTTCCGGACTAGAGACGGATGCTTGGCGTTTGTTCAGTATCTTTGTTGCGACTATTGTGGCCCTAGTTATTAAACCGATGCCAATGGGAAGCACGGCCATCATTGCGCTGACTCTAATTGTTTTAACGAAAATCCTGACTTTGGAACAGTCGTTAAGCGGATTTCAAAATACGACGATATGGCTGATTGTCATCGCTTTCTTCATCTCAAGGGGATTTATTAAAACGGGGTTGGGAACAAGGATTTCTTATCTTTTTGTCCGTCAATTCGGGAAGAAGACGCTGGGGCTGTCTTATTCCATGGTACTCAGTGATTTGATACTGGCACCAGCAATGCCGTCCAATACAGCCCGCGCTGGCGGAATCATTTTTCCGATTATCCGCTCTCTTTCAGAAACATACGGATCAAGAGCGGGAGATGGGACTGAACGGCGTGTCGGAGCTTTTTTAGTCAAAGTTTCTTTTCAAGGAGATATGATTACCTCTGCTATGTTTGTAACGGCAATGGCAGCGAATCCGCTTGCTGTCCAGATTACACAGGAAATCACTGGGGAGACAATTACTTGGGGAGGTTGGGCGCTTGCAGCACTAGTGCCAGGTTTAATCAGCTTAGCCTTGATACCTTTTGTGATTTATAAACTATATCCACCCGAATTAAAGGAAACACCAGAAGCTTCTTCAATTGCAATAGAGAAATTGAAGGAGATGGGCCCGCTGAAAAAAGAAGAACGCTATATGATTGGCGTATTCGTACTACTTTTAATCCTTTGGATTTTTGGTGGAAACTTTGATATTAATGCAACTACGAGTGCTTTTATCGGACTTTGTGTGTTGCTGCTCAGCGGAGTGTTGACATGGTCTGACATAAAAAAAGAACAAGGTGCCTGGGATACATTGGTATGGTTTGCGGTTCTGGTCATGATGGCCACCTATTTGAATGAATTAGGCATGATTCCCTGGTTCAGTGAACTTATGGGGAATGCGGTAGGCCAACTGCCATGGGTATTGACATTGGTCATCCTTGCTATTGTTTATTTTTATTCACATTACTTTTTTGCCAGCAATACGGCACATGTTAGTGCGATGTATGCAGCTTTCTTATCTGTCATCGTGGCTTCAGGCGCTCCGCCGTTGTTGTCTGCATTGATTCTAGCATTTTTCTCCAACTTATTTAGCTGCTTGACGCATTATGGTGCCGGTCCAGCACCTGTCTTTTTTGGAAGCGGCTATGTCAACCAGCAGAAATGGTGGGTGCTTGGTTTTATTATTTCCATCATCCACATCATCATCTGGTTTGGTGCAGGCGGGTTGTGGTGGAAATTGCTTGGCCTTTGGTGACGGAGAGGAAGATGAAAACTATAAAATTGAGTAAGATATCAATCACTATTAAAAAAGAAATAAGTTCAAGCGATCTATTACAACTTCAGATGCGACTGGTCGCTTTATTGGACTAGAAAAGTATAAAAGTGATAGAGATTAGCAATATATCCTACGGAATTAAATTAAAAAACATGAATCCAGTAGAATACTGGATTCATGTGAAAAAGGCGACTTAAATTGTTGTCTGGCTTTAGAAGAGACAGTGTACTTACAATGCCTGTTTCTTTATTTCTTCTATGTTTAACTGCATTCGGTTCTTAAAGGCATTTCAGGAAATAGAGTGATTGACTGCTGCTCTTTACATTTTATTTTTTGGATGATAAACGTTGTTTGAGTTCTGTAAATTCTTCTTTGAACTTGCTGCGGTATGCTTCGACTTTTTCTTTTCGTTGTTCAGAACGTTCCTGCCGTATTTCCTTTTTTGCCTGTTCACGGAGTTTTTCCTCTACAGCCTGAGCATGTACTACTTCTTCCTGAATACTGCTCGCACGGTATCGCATGGTCTCTGCATCAAACTTCTCTAAAATAAGGTCATAAGATTTCGGGGACAGCTCTTGCGCAATTACCACAATTGCCACATCGCCTTCTTTCATCCGGGAGGTAATCCCTGAAATAAGATTCGATTCTTCCAAAGCTTCTTCTGAATCTTTGGCAAGCCCAACTAATGAGCCAATCCCGAATCCCAGCAACATGCCAATCGGTCCGCCTAAGATTCCAACAAGGGAACCTATCAATCCGCCTTTCCATTTTAATTATATTCCCAATTTTCAGATAAATAACCATGTATTATATTTTTCCCAGCTCACTTCGATTATAATGACCTTGATCCTCTTCTGAATGATTGGCAATCCAGAAACTGAAGGACAATTTACCCATAGCTGGACATTCCGATGTCTGGGTTAGTCGCGAATAGCACAATAAGCCAGCCAAATACTTGTTGACTGATTAGATTTTGAGTTCTCCGCTGTATTTTGCCATAGAAAAACGTTCGGAAAGTGTAGGTATTCAAATTTAACTTTTGGGAGCAGCACTATAATTTCTTTTTACTAATGGTTTTATTTCCGAGGATTAAAATTTAAAATTTATTTTATGGGAATTTTTAGTATAATGGAAATAGTTTATAAGAAGATAGCATGTCAAGTAGTTTAACAGGAACCCAAATTGAGCAATTTAGAGAAACTTCAATCAATACATAAAAAGATTCACGATATATAGCAGTCAGGATGTTTACAAAGAGACTCGAGGGAGTGTTTATTACCATGGAAACCCCAATACATACCGAGTATTTCATATTGAAAAAAATGGCGACTGGTATATTTGCTGCAATCGCCAAACCCGGGAACGGTGCATGGAGCAACGCAGGAGTTGTCGATTTAGGAACCGAACTGCTTGTGTTCGACTCATTCAATACCCCATCTGCAGCGCAAGAATTGAAGAAACAAGCCGAAATACTTACGGGAAAAAAAGTGAAATACCTCGTTAATAGCCATTATCATGGAGACCACATTTTTGGCAATCAAGCCTATAAAGAAGAAGTGATTATTTCTACAGAAGCAACCAAAGAATGGATCAAAGAGAAGAATGCGATAGGGGATATTGATACCGAACTTAGAGAAACCACACAGTACCTGGATAACCTCAAACTGCAAATTTCAACAGAGGAACATGAAGTTGTAAAGAAAAGTTTGACCAATCAATATTCGGAGATGACTAAATTATTAGCTGAGCTCCCCAGTTTACAACTCGTTCTTCCTACTCTTACGTTTGAACGAAAAATGACCATTTTTGGAACTGAGCGAAATGTTGAATTATATTGCTTAGGAGGAGGCCATTCGCCGAGTGATACATTCCTGTATGTGCCGCAAGAGAAGGCTGCCTTTATGGGAGACATTGTAACTGAAGAACTGCATCTGCCAATTTTCCAACCGGAAGAGTTTTTAAGTATTTTGCAAGAAACCAAGAAGATGGAAATAGAGATGCTACTGCCTGGACATGGAGAAGTTGGAACTACTCAACAAATCGATATCATGATTCGTTACATAACTATGCTAATTAACACAGTAAAGGACGCACAGCAATCTGATGTTTTTTTAGCTGATTTCGTTTCTGATTTTATTATTCCTGATGAATATAAAGAATGGAGAGGCGTGCAGGGAATTCAGCGCAACTTGAAAACAGTGTATAACTTTTATTCCGAGAAAAAAGAAAATCATGTAAGGGGATGACGTCTTGATATTAAAAGAAGCTAACTTTGAGATGCAATTAGAAACAGAGAGATTGATAGTAAGACCACTTAAAAAAGAAGATTTTCAAAACTGGCTGAGTGAGTTTGAAAACCGAAACCCTTCTCAACATAGACACGATGAAGGACAAAAGGACATGAGCGAATGCACGGAGGAATGGTTTCTGCAGCTGATTGAAAAACATCAAGAGTTGGCTGCAAACGATATTGCATATATTTTTGGGGTATTCTGTAAATCTGACAACAAACACCTCGGGATGATTGATTTTTCTACCTTGGAACGAATGGATTTCCAGTGGGGCCGGATTGGCTATACGATTCATAATCAGCACTGGAGAATGGGCTATGGCCAGGAAGCTGTAAAAGCAGCTCTTCGTATAGCACATAAGGAATTGGGGTTTCATCGCATTGAAGCTCATATCAATATTGATAATGCGCCTTCAATAAAATTAGCAGAGAGTGCTGGGATGAAGTTTGAATGTAAGAGAGAAGGATTCATTTTTGAATTTGGTGAGTGGACGGACAACTTAATTTACTTTATTAACTTCAATGATCTTCTGGTTTCTTCTAATGGAAAATGAGAGGCGGTAAGCATCTTGATTTAGTTCCACAGCTGTATAAAAAATCAAGAAAGAACATACTGACTTTTCATGGGAGGAAAAATGATGAATAGCAAGATTCATATCCTGGGAGCTGCGGGATCAGGAACATCGACACTCGGCAACTCGTTAGCAAAAATTCTGCCGCATACCCATCTTGATACAGATGACTATTTTTGGAGTAGCAAATACACAGAACAAAGACCCGTCCCTGAAAGGAAGGAAATGCTCAGGAAGGATTTGTCGCGAGATGATGAATGGATCTTGTCAGGAGCTGTAGCTGGCTGGGGTGACTGCTTCATGCCCTGCTTTGACCTGGTTATTTTCTTGTGGATTCCGCCGGAAGTCAGGCTTGCGAGATTACAGCAGAGGGAAGTGGAACGGTACGGAAAGGAAGCATTGGCTGGTGGCAGCAGATACGAGGAGTCGCAGGCTTTTCTGGAGTGGGCCTCACTGTATGACCATGCAGGCATGGAAGTCAGGAGCAAAGCCCTGCATGAACAATGGATAGCCGAATTATCTTGTCCGGTACTAAGAATCGTGGGCGACTATTCAATCGAAGAGCGTGTTGCTGCGGTTATGGATTACTTGAATAGTAATAATCCGTGTTAATACTGGAACAGGAATTGGCATTAAAAATTCAAAAAGAGGCTTTAGCATGGCATTCAAATCAGTTGAATACAAACATGAAAGGAGGAGAATAATGGATCGGTTTATTCACGAACTGGCAAACAGGATAAAGATGGCGGACAAAAACTCGTTATCGGGATATCTGGCCATGGTGCTGCTGGAAAAACCACGTTTACAAACAGGCTCATCAACCTTTTGGATAAAAGTAAAATCAATTACATAAATACAGACCCATATATTATAGATAAAAGAGCACGCAATCATGCGACTATCGATTATACATATCAAAACGAAATTCATCGATACAAGATGACAGCTTGCCACCCTTCCGCTCATCATTTACCCTCATTGGAAAGAGACGTTCGGATGGTTAGAGAAGGTTTGGATTTCTGCACAATCGATACGCATTACATGAAAAGCGAGTTGATTTCATCCAAAAAAACTATAACTGTTGTAGAAGGAATGAGCGTCGCCTTTATTGATCCAGCCTTTAACATAGCTGCTTCAATTTGTATGTGCCAACACAGAGAGTTGCCGGCATAAGCGAGTTGTTTGCGGAATACGCGTGTTTGTTTGCGCAATCCCGCTCGTTGTTTGCGCAATAAACCACTTTGTTTGCGGAATACGCAAGGTTGTTTGCGGTATAGCACTTTTGTTTGCAGTAAGCTCAAAAATCCACGTGAATGGCTGAAAAAAAGCTTCAGGCGATGACTTTGCCTGAAGCTTTTTCAATCTGTCTATCGCGAAAAGACCATCAACAGGATTTGGATCATCGTCGCCATTCAATACTCTCCAGCAAGTTAGCCAACTTCCGACACACCGAGAGCCAATAAAGAAAAGGTTATGAATTTGCAAGAGTAACCTTTATAGTGAACCATAGAAAGAAGCTTATACGTACAGAGTGAACCTTTAGTTCGGGTGGTTTGCATGCTGGAGCCTTTTTTCTTTCTCAACTATTTCGAGCTGTCCCAGTTTGTCGTACCTAGTCATTGGAGAAGAAGTAATTGTACATTAATTGGAGGCAAAAGAATGAATAAAGAATACCACTCATTTGGCTGGTACGCGTCTAAAGTATCACCGTACCTGCCCAAATATGCGTTTAAACGGGTTCCAGGGCGTTTACTTGGCGGCCTCGCTTATTTGATCATTTCCATCGCGGGCATGTTGGCGATCGGCGTATATGATTTGCCGTTTCTTACAAGCATCGCCCTTTCGTTTGCCATTGGAACAAGTTTTGCAGCCATGGGATTCTTAGGACATGAAATCTTACATGGAACGGTAGTGAAAGGAGCTGGGTTGCGTAATTTATTAGGGGCTGTTTTCTTTTTCCCTCTGCTTACCGGACCCAGACTATGGCGCAAATGGCATAACATGACCCATCATGTTCATACGCAAAATGAAGAGAAAGATCCGGATACCTGGATGACTAAAGATGAATTGGACCGAAAGCCTGCACTGAAACTTATCTATCGCTTGCCTTTTTCAGTCCGTGCATTTCTGGAGTTTTTCTCATTGTGCTTTCTATTCACGCTGCACTCCACGCGAATGTTCTTCAATTACGTTAAAGAGTTTCAGCCTGAAAAACGGGGAGCTGTTTGGATCCAGTTTTTAATTCCTTGGATTGGTTGGACAGGCTTGATTTTCTTTGTGGGGCTAAGCAATTGGGTATTCATATTTTTGATTCCGCATTTGATAGCGAATGCCATCGTGATGGGGTATATCTCTACGAATCATCGGTTGAATCCACACGTTCCCGTCAATGATCCACTGGCAAACACCTTATCGGTGACGGTTCCTAAATGGATCGACGTCCTGCATTTCAATTTCTCTTATCACACAGAGCATCACATCTTTCCAAGTATGAGTTCAAAGTATTATCCTTTAGTGAAAGAAAGTATAAAAGACAACTGGCCGGGTCTTTATCACGAGATGCCGATGTCGAGTGCTTTAAAAGCATTATGGAAGACGCCGAGAGTTTATTACAATGGCAAAGAATTGATTGATCCTCAGACAGAGCTGGTCTATGGCTCACTCGGAAATGGCCTGAATCCAGAAGCAATCAATCCGCGACCTGTGAACAGCGGGATTTAAAAAGGAGCAACCCAAACCTGAAGTTCTAAAGGGCGGGCATAGCGCTACCGGATGTATGAAATGAAAATCGAAAGACCCGTAACCTTTTAACTGAGGTTATGGGTTTTTCGAATTTTCTACGGCATAACATTCAATTTGGTGCCATTCTTCTCTAAAATTTTCTTTCGACAACACCCGTTTTCCTGTTTAATCAGCTGGGCAATGGTGGTATAAAATTATTAAAGAGCCGGACTAGATGCAGTTCGGTTTGCGAAAAGAGATGCGACAGGCTTGGACCGGTACCACCGATACGCTTGCCCCGCAGCCAAGGGGGAGTAGCTGGAGGAACACCTCTTTCACAATCGTCAGGACATGATGATGCGTCATCATCGGTTGTGAGGACAGATTTGATTGCTCAGCGAGACCTTTGCCTATCTAATTAGGCATGGGTCTTTTTTGGTTGATTTCAAGAAGGAGGAGAACAGCAGTGGATGTGTTAGTGCTGCAGTATGCATGGATTCTGTTGGTGCTGGTGGGCCTTGAAGGTTTGCTGGCAGCTGACAATGCGGTGGTGATGGCGGTCATGGTCAAGCATCTGCCGAAACCGCAGCAGAAAAAAGCCTTGTTCTACGGATTGTCGGTGGCATTCCTATTCCGGTTTCTGGACTACCGTATTAAAGATTGAAGTCGCGGACATCGCGTTTGCGGTGGATTCGATGCTCGCAGCGGTGGCGCTGGCCATGACGTTGCCGCATTGGGGAGCGTTCACCATCGGCGGCATCAACGGCGGGCAATTTTCCGTCATGATTGCCGGTGGCTTGATCGGGGTGGTGATCATGCGCTTTGCGGCCCATAAATTTGTCCAATTGTTGGAGCGGTATCCGTCGCTTGAAACCGCCGCCTTTATTGTCGTCGGATGGGTCGGCGTGAAACTGGGCCTATTGACGCTGTCGCACGAAAAAATCGGGCTGCTGCCGCCTGACTTCCCGCATTCCCTGCCGTGGACGGTGGTTTTTTGGTCGGTCATGGTCGGCATTGTGGCGGTGGGTGTCTGGACGGGAAAAAAACTAAAAGATCAAGATGCCGCCAAGTAGCCGAATTCCAGTATGTCCGAAGAGCGTTTACATGCTAAACTGATAGCAAGAAAATCCAGGATTCCGAAAGGAGATGTGGCATGAAACGGATGGGATTACTGAATGCACTGCGCTTGACGCACCGCGCGCGGGCGCTCTCCCAGGAACAGTTGCGCCAACTTCAGCACGAGCGCCTGACGCGCCTCGTGCAGCATGCCAAAGAGCACAGTCCGTATTTCAAGGCGAAACTTCCGCATCTCGACGGACCGTTCCGCTTGTCCGATTTGCCCGTCACCCAGAAGGAGGAGCTGATGGCGAATTTCGATGATTGGCTCACCGACCGCTCCGTATCAAAACAGGATGTGGAGCGGTTTATGGAAAACCCGGACAACATCGGGCGGAAACTGAACGGCCGCTACCTGGTCAATACGACATCGGGCTCTACAGGGCATCCGGCCATCGTCCTGTATGACAAAACCACCATGAACGTGGTGTCGGCCATTGCGGTTTTGCGGGCGGTTGCCAAACGGGAAGACTTGAAGGCGTTCCTGAAAAACGGCAAACGCACCGCGGGGCTGTTCGTCGATGGCGGCTTCTACCTCGGCAATGGGACAGTCCGTTGGAACCAACGGCGCATGCCGTGGAAAAAAAACCAAATCATCGTCGACGCGCGGCAAGACACAGACCAAATCGTCAAGCAGCTGAACGCCTTTCAGCCGGCGCTCCTCGGCGGCTACCCGACCGCACTGGAACTGCTGCTGCCGGAATTGCGAAGCGGCAAGTTGGCCATTTCACCGGTATTGATCATGGCGGGCGGCGAACATTTGAGTAAGGAACTGCGCGCACAGCTCCATGAAGCGTTCGGCTGCACGGTCCAGTCGACTTACGCCTGTACAGAAACCGGCACGATTGCCTGTGAATGCCGGGAAGGGCGTTATCACCTCAATGAAGACTGGCTGATCGTCGAAGCGGTCGACCAGATTTTTCAGCCGGTTGCGGATGGGTTGCCCGCCGAGCAGTTGCTGATCACCAATTTGTTCAATTACACGCAGCCTTTTATCCGCTACGTGGTGACCGACCGCGCCACCATTTACAGTGAACCTTGCCCATGCGGCAAAACAACCCGCTGGATCGAGCTGGAAGGGCGCACGGATGAGATCCTGAGCTTTGCTGGAGGGCGCAAAGTCGCGCCGCTCGCTTTGCAGTCGGTGATTGCCGAAGTCAAATCCATCCAACGGTTTCAAGTGATCCAGCGCGATAGAGAGACGCTGGAGCTGCGGCTGCAAGCACAAGACCCGGAAGCGGCATTTGCAGAAGCGGAACAAAAGCTGCAGGCGTTTTTCAACAAGCAGGGCATTGGCGTGCGCGTCTGGATGTCTGCCAAAGCGCCTCAGGCCCATCCGGACAGCGGAAAATTCAAGCATATCTATACCTATCCGGCGCAGCCGCCTGAAAAGGTCCATTGAGCGGAAAAACTAGTGGAGTTCTTTAATGCCGATAAGGGGGAGGATGCCTATGAAAAAGTTTGTTGGTTCAGTACTCGGCGGTTTGCTGATCGGTCTGCCTTTGGCATTTTGGTGGATTGGCTATGAAGAAATCACCTACAGCCAGCTGAACGTGGCCGGCGCCGATGAAGTCGTGGTCCGGGAAATGGATTTCGACTTCGTGTTCACTGCCTCGTTACTGGTGGTTGCCATTGCGGCAGTCATTTACGGCCTCTGGAGCTGGATTGATAAAAAACGGGAAGACCGGTTTTACCGGAACTGCCGGAAAGATTCCAACTAAGCACGAGAGCTTCATTGCCGCAGGTGGCAATGGGCTCTTTTTTTCATGTCCTGACGTTTAATGCTAAGCGGCTGGAGGTATGAGCAAGAGATAAGGGCTTATGCCTAAATTCTTGAAAGCGAGGGATGTCCATGTTTGACAGGACCGCAGGAAACCATGTTGTTGAGTTGCTGAAGGCGTGGGAAGTCGATCATATCTACGGGATGCCGGGAGACTCCATCAATGAATTCATGGAAGAACTGCGAAAAGAAGAAGCAATCCGCTTTATCCAGATCCGCCACGAAGAAACCGGAGCGCTTGCGGCGGCCGCCTATTCCAAATTGACCGGCAAAATCGGTGTCTGTTTGTCGATTGCCGGTCCGGGAGCGGTGCATCTGCAGAATGGCCTGTACGATGCGCAAAAAGACAAAACACCGGTACTGGCGATCGTCGGCCAGGTCAGCAGCGAGCTGGTCGGCACCGACAGCTTCCAGGAGCTGAAAATGGAGTCGCTGTTTGAGGAAGTGGCCGTCTACAACCGCCGCGTCCAAACAGCAGAACAGCTGCCCGACATGCTGAATCAGGCCATCCGGACCGCTTATGCTGAAAAAGGGCCGGCGGTGCTGATCGTTTCAGACGACCTGTTCGGCACCAAAATCAAGCGGGACCATGCGCTGACCTCACCCGCTTATGCCACGCCTCGTATCCGGGCGTATGAAGAAGACTTGCAGTCCGCTTTAAAGTTGCTGCAGGCTGCGAAAAAACCGGTCATTTTGGCCGGCAAAGGCGCAGCCGGCGGCACGCCGGAAGTGCTGGCGTTTGCAGAAAAGCTGAAAGCGCCGCTGATTGCCTCGTTTCCGGCAAAAGGCATCATTCCAGACAGCCACCCGCATAACTTGGGGCAACTGGGGCAGCTCGGCACCGATACGGCAGAACAGGCCATGAAAGAAGCGGATTTGTTGATTTTGGCGGGCACCGCGTTTCCGTACCGGGAGTATTTGCCTGACGACGCACCGGCCATTCAAATTGATGTCGACCCGAAAGCCATCGGCAAGTATTATCCAGTGCTGGTCGGAGTGGCCGGGGAGCTGGCACCGGCTGCCGCCTGGCTGACCGCACATTTAGGGGAGAAGGAAGATGCTTTCCTTTTGAAGTACCAGGAAAAACGCGCACAGTGGCACGAAACCCTGCACAAGGATATGGCACAAGAAACGGAGCAGCTGCAGCCGCAGCACGTAATCGCAGAAGTGCAGCATATCTTGGAGCGGGACGCTGTGGTGTCACTGGATGTCGGCAGTGTGACGCTGTGGGCGGCGCGTTACCTGCAATTGTCCCAGCAGCGGCTTGTCGTGTCGGCGTGGCTCGGCACTATGGGCTGCGGGCTTCCGGGAGCCATTGCCGGGAAATTGGCCTATCCGGACAAACAAGTGGTCTCCCTGCTCGGTGACGGCGGGTTTTCGATGGGCATGCAGGACTTGGTCACCGCAGTCAAATACAAGCTGCCGATGATTCTGGTCATCTTCAACAACCAAAAAATCCAGCTGATTGAACACGAACAGCAAGAAATGGGCAACCCGGCGACGCAGACGGAGTTGGCGAACATCGACTTTGCGGCATTTGCCCATGCCTGTGGAGCGGAAGGCTATACCGCGAAGACGCGGATTGAACTGCGGGATGCCCTGGCAAAAGCCAAGGCGAGCCAAAAACCGGTGGTCATCGACGCTTATGTGGAAGACAGTGCGCCGCCTTCGTAATTTAAATTGACACAAAAAGACGGCCGCAAAAATGCGGCTGTCTTTTTTGAAGAGGATCATTTCTTATAACGGGTGGACAAATCCAACAATTCCGCAGGCAGGGCGCGGCCGAAATAATAGCCTTGTCCTTCGTCGCACTGTTCCTCCTGCAGGAAAGTCAGCTGGGTGTTGTCTTTAATGCCTTCTGCTACGACGGTGAGGTTCAATTGATGCGCCAAGGAAATGATGGTGGCGGTGATCGCTTTGCCGTTCAGGTTCTTGTTGATGTCTTCGACGAAACTGCGGTCGATTTTCACCCGGTCAAAGGAGAATTGCCGCAAATAGCTGAGAGAGGTGTAGCCGGTGCCGAAATCGTCAATGGACATGGAGATGCCCAGTTGTTTTAAGCTCAACAAACTGCTTTTAAGCAGGTCTGTGTCCACCAATAAAATGCTTTCAGTCACTTCCAGCTCCAGCCACTCGGCGTTCAGGCCGGTTTCGTCCAGAATCGCCTTGACCGTCTGGACGAAATTTGGCTGTTGCAGTTGGATGGTGGAAATATTGACGCAGATCTTAATGGGCGGGCAGCCTTCATCTTGCCAGGCTTTATTTTGTGTACAGGCGGTATGCAGGACCCAACGGCCGATAGAGACAATTTGGCCATTTTCCTCGGATACCGGGATAAAACAGTCAGGCGGCACCAATCCCAGTTCCGGATGGTTCCAGCGGATCAATGCTTCCACAGCTTTCAGTTTGCCGCTCTTTAACTCGACGATGGGTTGATAATGCAGCACCATCTCTTCTTTGGTGAGGGCCGACTTTAATTCTCTTTCAATGGTCAGCCGGTAAGCAGTCTGTTGATCCAGCTCTTCCGAATACACCGTGTATTGATGGGTCTTGTATTTTTTGGTGTAGTACATGGCAGTGTCCGCTTTCTTGATCAGCGCATCCACGGTTTCTTCCGGTCCGATGCTGAAAGCGATGCCGACGCTTGCGGAGATGGAGACGGAATGGCCCAGTGCTTCAAAAGGTTCGCCCAGTGATTCGCGGAGTTGTTCCGCCAATTGGAACACCTGTTGCGGATTGAGGTTCGGCAACAGCACCGCAAACTCATCGCCTGCAAACCGTCCCACAGTATCCTGCTGGCCGACACCATTCAAGAGACGTTGTGCGATCCCTTTTAGAAACTCATCACCAAACTGATGGCCGAACGAATCATTGATGAATTTAAAGCGATCCAGGTTCAGAGACAAAACGGCGGGGTTGATTTTGTCGCCCTCGGTGCTTTCAATCGCCTGCTTTACCCGGTCTTCGAATAATTTGCGGTTCGGCAGCTGCGTCAAGGGATCGAAAAACACCAGCCCTTCCATCAATTTTTTGTAGTTGATTTCATCGGTGATGTCTTTAGCGATGCCATAGGCGCCAATGATGTTTCCGCCTGCTTTCATCGGAAAATTGGTCACCAGCAGATTCCGCTTTTCTCCATCTTTTCGGATTATGGCGAGTTCATAGGTGTTAGCTATGCCGCTTAGGGCATTGTTGAAGTGAAGCAGGGCGGTGGGCAGATCTTCTGAAACGATCAAAGACGTGAACGTTAATTGAAGAATTTCCGCAGTGGCATAACCGGACAGTGTTTCACATCCCAGATTGGCTGTTTTGAATTTCCCTTCCAGGCCAAACGTGAAGACCGCATCGGGATTGTGCGCGAAAAGGGAATTCAGCCGCTCTTCATTTTCTTTTAACTGAAGATTGGCCGTCACTTCTGCGGTAATGTCAATAACGGTTCCAAACAGGACCCGTTTGCCTTGCCATTGTTTTTTAGCCGAATGGATTTCAACGTGGAGCAATTGGCCGTCACGTCTATAGACCCGGACACGGTAACGCGCATAGGTGTCCGGGTCGTTCGGTTCAGTTGAAATTCGGGCTTGAATAATTGCCTGGTCCTCCGGATGGATTAAGGTGTCCGGTCTGACGCGGCCGCTCAGCAGTTCTTCTTCGCTGTACCCCGCCAGTTCACAAAATTGCTGATTCACATAGGTATAACACCAATCACTTAATATGTACATGCTGACAGGTGCCTGATGGACCATCCCGTCAAATAGCTCCTTGTACAACAAGTCATTGGAAGAAGAGATTTCTTTGCTCGTGGAGGAGTTTATGTTGTTTTTGTCATTTTTCACTGATCTGCGCCTCCCGGTGACTGGAACTCATGGCATCCGAAACTGCGGGTTTGCAGTTGGATAAATACGTGCCATCTTTCACAAAAATATGTTTTCTTGATATATATGATAGAGGAATTCCCTAACTAATACCATTTATATTTTAATTTAACAGATAATTCCCTGATTAATAATCAATTTTTTTGGTTGAATTCGAGCCGGTAATGCCTGGGCGTAGTGCCGGCCATCTTTTTGAATGCCGCCTGAAACTGTGTAGCGCTTTTATAGCCGACTTTGCTGGCGATGACCGCTACTGGATTATCGGTGCTGATCAGCAGTTGTTGTGCCGTATCCATGCGGCAGCCGATGATGTACTGAAGCGGACTCATGCCGGTATGCTGCTTGAAAAGGCGGCTTAGCTGGTATTTATTCAATTCGAACTGATCGGCCAAACCTTCCAGTGTCAAAGAGCGGCAGTGATGTTCTTCCATATAATGCTGAACCTGTCGGATGGCTTCTTCAAAATCCCGTTCGTTTCGGGAAGGTGCGGTTTCTGCGGAGCGGCTGACCAGCGCCAGGATCAACCAGGTCAAATGATGGGCCATCCGTTTGGAATCAGGCTGTGGTTGCTCTTTTTCTTGTTGCAGCCGGCCAATCAGATCCGCTACTCCGGTACAGTCGCCAACCTCGATAACCCCAGGCAATTCCGCCAGATGGGAAAATTCTGCGAAATCCTGCCAAGCAAACGATAGGCGGCAGGATTTTTGCTGTTGTGCGGCGCCATACCATAGTTCATGCCAGGAACCGGGCGGCACAAGAAAAACCGTACCAGACGGGACTGGAAGGGCGCGATTGGCTAACTTGCAATGGACGGTTCCCTCCAGCACCAGCAGCAATTCCGCTGTTTCTGGATGGCGGTGGAGCGGTTGATGCCAAGTTTCACCGTGCGGAATGGAAAAATGCTGGATGGAATGGTAAAACAAAGGGGCTGTCATGGAGTTCGGGGCTTGGGACAAAGGAATCGCTCATTTCTTCTTTTCTTCTAGTCTACCAAGAATTAATAAGAATTTCTGTATAATACCGGTAAATATAGATAAAAAGTAGAAAGATGAGTCAAGAATTGATAGAGAAATTGTTAAGAAACCATTCCACTGAACAAATTACGGAATACAAAGGGGAGATGTTGTCTCAAGATTGCCAGGAATTGAAGGTTTTTGGATATGAATAATCTGATAATTAAGCTAAAATCAGAGGAAAGAAATGAAAAAGGAGGGAATCGCACAGCAAATGAATGTACTGGAATCTAGGCATAGAAAGCAGGTGAAAAATCATGAAAGAGCTTTGGATCAACTTACCGGTCAAGGATTTAGACAGGTCGAGAACGTTTTTCGGTCTGGTCGGATTCAATGTGATGGAACCAGGCGAAGCCGGCAATGAAATGATTGGAATGGTTGTTGGGGATCATCAAGTGCATGTCATGTTGGTTTTGGAGGAGCGGTTTAAACGATTTTCGCTCAATGCATTGGCGGATGCCGAGCAATCGACAGAAGCATTGTTTTCGATCTCAGTCGGCACAAGAGAAGAACTTGATGAGATGATCGGCAAAGTAAAAAGAGCAGGTGGATTTGTATTTGCAGAACCGTCTGAACAAGATGGCTTTTACGGTGCAGGATTTGCGGATTTGGACGGACACCGGTGGAATTTGCTGGTGATGTAAGTTAAATGGAGTTTGTGCTGGAAACTTAAACGCAGCTCATAGTTGCATACGAGTTGCGTTTAAGTTATTGAATTGGATCTGTAAAACTTGCTGAAGGATTTTTTGGTGACTGATCCAAATTTTCGGTTGACAGATCCAACAAGTAATCAGTCTAGGCATGCAACAAAAACACAAAAATACCACTTAGACAGAAATCCGTGTATGGAGCGAAAACCGCAGAAAACAGCGGAAAAACCGATTCCGTCTCACTGTCATAAGAATACTTAGCGAATGAGACGCTACTTCCGATAATTTATATTATGTCTACTAAAATAGAATTTTAAGAAAAGAGGCCTTTTGCTATCGGCTCTCCTTCTATCCGGGCCGTCTGCCGGTTCATGACATGTCCCTTAAAACGGAATGCCTTCAACAACGCCTCTTAGACGTGTTGCCGTCCCAAGGTTTCTTCTATAAAAAACATCTCACGCCCGTTAAGCTTGTTTGAACCTGGCACAGTCCACCAGCAGCTGATCAATTGCTTTAAGGACATCTTATGGTCGACAAGCGTTCATTTTATCCATCAGCTACTGTATGGAGTTATTCATTCTTATTCGCTGGAGTGCGCTGCAATAAATGCTGTTCTCCTTTTGGATCTTCAACTATGACAAACTCCGTCTCATCCTTTACAGAATTAACGATGGTTCCTTCTTCAAAAAAATTACATTGGTTAGTGGCCGGTAAAACGTCTGCTGGAACTTTCTTCGTTATTTACCCTATCATTTTAGGATTCATTTGCCCCCAACCTATCCTTTAGGGGGATAACGGCTAAATCCATTAAATCCAAAAAAACACCCAGCCCACAGCTGAGTGTTTTTGAATTATAGGTTCGAACCCTGATATGCAGGTTTGGCTACCGTTTCTTCTTTTTGGTCTAACCGGTAACTGATGAATGCCAACCCGGACGCAATCAGCGCACATAGTCCCCCGACCCACGACAAGTGGATCAAGCTGCCGTTTGCGACGACGTATCCTCCCAGTGTTGCTCCCAGTGCGATTCCGATGTTCACAGCAACGGGCGTGAGTGAAGAAGCGAAATCTTTGGCAGCTGGAAAGTACACGGCGGCCAGGTTCATCAAATACAGCTGGATCGTAGCATTCATGACATAGATCATGACAGCCATCAGCATGATGCTGACGAGCCCGGCAACGGTCGATTGCATGGTGAAGAACAAGGATCCCAAGATGATCGCCTGTGCGATAAACACAAAGCGCAGCTTGCTGATGCCGTTGCGGCTGGCGATCTTCCCTGCCAAAACATTGCTGAGGATGGAAAATGCGCCATAGCCCAGGAGAATGATGCTGATGTATTTTGTCGGGATTCCCAGTCCTTCTTCCAAAATCGGGGTGATATACGTGTAAACCGTGTAGGTCCCTGCAATGGCAAAGGTCGGAATAAAGAATGCCAAAACCATTCTCGGATTCGTCAATAACTTCAATTGCTCTTTAGCGGATGCTTTTTCGACCGGCAGGTGTTTCGGGATGATGAAGATGCTGATGACCAAACTGATGACGCCCAGCAGCGCTGTAAACCAGAACGTCAACTGCCAGTTGCCGAGCTGGCCGATGAACGTCCCTAAAGGCACGCCCAGGACATTGGCGATGGTGAAACCAGCGAAAATGAGGGCAATGATCGATCCTTTTTTGGCTTCTGGCATGGTATCACTCGCGATGCTCATCGATAAGGCGATCAATACCCCGCTGACTACAGCAGTTACAATGCGCGATAAGATCAATAGTTCATAAGATCCCGACAATGCACTGATGACATTGCCGATGATGAAGATGGAAATGAATAAGAGCATCAAGGGATATTTCGGGAAGCGGCTGACGTAAGCCGTCAATAGCGGTGTGCCGATTGCATAGGCGATGGCGAATCCTGAGATCAACGATCCCGCAGTAGCCAGCGTGATATTCAAATCGCTTGAGACCTCGGTCAATAACCCGACGATGACAAACTCGCTTGTTCCCATCACAAAGGTCAACAAGGTTAATGTAAATGCCAATATTTTTTGCTTAGTCGTTAATAGATCTTCACGTGCATGTGTGGCCATAAAACGATTCACTCCAACTTCTGGTTTGATTTATCGTGCGTATTCCCTACTCTTTTTTCATAAAAGTCTGGAGTGTGAAATATAGATATATCTAGAAAAATCGATATATAAAGCCGACAGAGATTTGCCTCCACCTGGAATCAAATCTCCTGTTTCACGAATTCTGCAATTTTAGCCAAGGTCTCTTCGTTCCGTCTGTAATACGTCCATTGCCCGTACCTGACCGCTTCCAATAGTCCGGCTTTTTGCATGAGCGACAGATAATGCGAAACCGTGGACTGGGATAAATTCACTTTATCCTGTATGTCCCCGACGCAAACCCCACCTTCGATGCTGACCTCCTTCGGCAAATGCGCCTGTTGTTTCGGGAAGTTTTTTTCAGGTTCTTTCAGCCATTTCAAGATATCCAGACGGGTCTTATTCGACAAAGCTTTAAATACCTCTAATTCATTTAAATTATCCATGGACGTATTGTATATCGATTTTATTCGATATGTCAATTAATAAGTGCCGGCGATACCATCCTCTTATACGGATCAAAAAAACAGCCACAAATTTGAGTGGCTGTTTCTCTTTTTCTGCATGTAGTTAATTTTCACAAGCATAGTCATCTTTGTCTCGATCCATCTTGCTTTGGTATGCAGCGTGCCCTTTTGGGACACCTCCTGGGTGAACTGTACGAAGTTCCGTGCAGTTCGCAAATTGTGTTTGCGCGGATGTGCTGGCAACTGGTGAGGTATTTGAACTGCTCGATTGCGAAGAGCTTGCTGAGGATGCAGCAGCTTCAGCTTTTTCAGCAGCTGCTTGTTCGGTTGCGGCATTCTCGTCAGCCACACGTTTGGCTTCCTCTTCTTCAGCTTTTTTCTTAGCAGCCAGTTCTTCAGCCTCTTTAGCAGCGGCTTCTTCTTCTTTTTTCTTTTTAGCTTGAGCTGCTTTGGCTTCTTCTTGCTCCTTAAGGGCATCTTCCTTTTTCTTTAATGCTGCTTCTGCGTCCTTGTATGTCTTATTTTCTTTTTCGAGCTTATCAATAGCTGCCAAATGTTCACTTTCACTTTTCTTATAGCTTTCAATTTCTTTTTGTTGAGAAGAAATTTGCGTATCTTTTTCTTCCACTTGCGCTTGGGATGGACCAAATAATGAGCCGATCAACAGCATGAATAAGGCTACAAAGATAATGACGATGTGTTTGCGGATAAAAACTAATAGGTTTTTCATTCACTTTTCCTCCTGATGGATAAATCATTATGGGTCTACATGGCAGTACTAAGAATATCACATATCCATTTAGAAATGATTAGTAATAATAATAAATTTTACTAATTAAACCAAATGAAAATCTATCCAGAGAGACTAGTTCATAAAAAGACATAAATAGGATTCAACTTCACAGAAATTCCTAGTAAAAAGAAAAAAACGCCGCCTAAAGGCAGCGTCCAGTTAGTCTGTTTCTATTCATCGTTTACCAGCGCTTGACGCAGTCCGTCCTCATAGCCATCCAAGTACTCGATCTTCCCGATTTTTCCTTCTTCAGGGGTGATTGCTTGCCCTTCAAAATTGAATTGGCTGGATTCTCCTTCTTCATTTGCGTAATCGACTTGAAAAGTAAGGTCGTATAGCGTTGCTTCGTTTTCATTTTGAACAATTTCAATAGCGGAAGGAGTCAACGTATAATCATGATCAAACCCAGAATACATAAAAGCGGCTGTATTTTTGAAGGTCTCATAGCCGTTCTCGGTAAAATAGGATGCATAAGTTTCTTCCATATAGCTCATTAGGTCTTGGTATTCCGTTGATTCCAGAAAAGCTTCATAATCATCCATGTATTTTTCTGAAACCTGAGCTTCCTCCATTGCATCCCATAATTCGTTGTACTTCTCATCTGGACCATTGAATTCCTTTTCAATAACAGCCCGAATCGCTTGATCATTTTTATCAACGGCTTCAGCCTCGCTGTCTTCTGATGTGCCACTTGCTGAACAACCCGCAATCAACAAACTGGCAAAAATTAAAACCAAAAGACCAATAGTTTTTTTCATCGATGCATGTTCGTTGGCATAAAAAAAATACATAAAATCCCTCCTTCTATAGTCAGTAAAAGGTCTTAACTGTTTTCTAAAGAGTAATACGGATCAAACGGTAAACGGTTTCACTTTTCTTCCAGTCGATTTACATATTATGGCTGCTATAGAGACTTTCTCTTCTTTTAAATAAGACTCTTCAGCTCACCGAATAGAAAAGACCGTTAATTCAACTGCGAATTAGCGGTCTGGTTAAGCCGGGAGAATTACGGCGCAAACCCATAATAGAAGAAAACGTGCAGGTAAAACCCGATAGCGGAAAAAATCAGGGTAAAGACGATGAACATCCCGATCATCACCACTTGAGTCAGTTTCCCGACGGCCAGCTTCCCGATCCCTTTATATGTATGGATCCACAAAGCCGCAAGGAGCGGCACCACCAGCAAGAAATAAAACAGAATGATGCCGTCTCCGAACAATTCTACATAATCGCGCGAGAAACTTTCATCTGCTTGAAAGCGGCTGCTGGTCCAAGCGAATAAAACCAGAAAAGCCAGCTGCACAATGGCAGCATAAATAAACAGAGGAACACGCACTCTGCCCAGATTGCTGAGCTTCCAGAAGACCAAACAATAAATGAGGGCAACGGCTATTCCGATGTACAGGTTCGTTGGATAAAGAATGTCATCCCTCCTAATTAGTCTAATGGGTCATAACTGAATGGTATCAATAATACCCAGTCATTACCAGTTGGAATCGACTTTAATTTCTTTCTTCGGCTTTCAGGAGAATCCAAAGAGCGGCAGATTTTGCTCACAATAGAAATCCGGATATAGAAAAAGACCCATCATTGTGATGGGTCTTTGCCTAATTCAACCGATATAAGTTATGGCATCGATAATCGCTTTGCACTCTTCAATGAGATCCCGGTCAGCTTTATCTGTTAACTTTGCGGCTCGGGCAAGTGGATCGATCGCCTTTATCTTTTCACACAATACATACCCTGTTGTTTCGTTATTCATAGTTCTTCCATTGACAGGCACATGAGTTGGATACCCTTTATTGGTGTTTGTGATGGGCAAGACCCAAATTAAATCCGTCTCTTTATGTACAGTTTCTTCTGATACGACGATGGCCGGACGATAACCTTGCTGTTCATGTCCTTTTGCCGGGGACATATCGATTTTTATGATGTCGCCAACTTTAAAATATCCCGTCATTTCCACTCCCCCTATGAATAATGCCTGTACGGTTCCATTCGAGGAATTAAGTACAGGCAAAATTCTTTAATGCGATGAATAGACTACCATTCTTCTTTCCCAACTGGCTCTGCTTCATCCCAGAGAGCTTCGGGCTCGGGTTTTCCCCCGTCGTAGCCAGCGAATAACTTTTGGAAAGGAGTCAATTTGTTTTTTCGAACCAGCGAAATTCGATTGGGTTCAATCTCCACGTCCAGTACAGCATCGTCGACTTCATCAAAGCCTGCTTCCTCCAACATATCCTTTGTAAGGCGTACCGCTTTACTATTGCCCCAGCTCTGAAGTTTAACTTCTCGGCGACTTATATTCTGCTTGATTTTCGGCATATTGATTCAGCTCCTCGCCATGCTTTTTCTACATTTAGTATATACATTGTATCTACATCTTACAAGTACTAGAAGCAGATTGGACCATTACTCCCCCTGCAATAGAAAAGCACCCTTTTCAGGATGCAGCTTCTCTTATGTCGTGCTTCGTTTCATATCGCGTATCGCCTGAATCGACAAACGCACCAGGAGGATGACACACAGGAACAATCCGGTATAGGCGGCTGTATTCAAGTAGACCGCGTATGCGGTATTGATGAACTGTGCAATGGCCAGCAATGCGGCCGACACCAGACCAAACGTGATCCCAGACATCAGCAGCACGAACCGGGAAAACAGCTGAAGCACAAAATTGGCATTGTGCTTGTCGGAGAAAACGTCGTGATGCAGGATGATTTTGCCGCCTTCGATGCGCTGGATCAATTGATCGGCCCGTTTCGGCAACTTCATCATTTCGGGAATCAGCAGCGCCAATTCTTCTTCAATTTTCTGTTTGGTTTCGCGTGGTTCGGTAAATGGTTTTTTCAGTACAGCGGTCTTATATTTTTTTGCAAAGACCTTGGCTTCTGTGAACATATCGAACTTCGGATCGATGGTATGGAGTGTGCTGTCCAAACTGATCAAAGACCGGAGTGCCATGCCGACAGAAGGATAAAATGCCAAACCGAATTCGCGGACGATGTCAAACATGGCGTGAATCAGTTCTTCGGTCTGGATCTTATCGACGTAAGAAACCTTCAGCAGCAATTGGCCAACCGCCTGTTCGAGCTTTTGGCGTTCGATTTGGCTGTTGTCTTCCACTAATATATTGATGGCGTCGCAAATGACTTCTGCATCGTTTTGCTGGACGCCGATGATGAAGAGGTTCAGTCCGTCCTGTTGAGGAGCGGCCAGCCGTCCGACAGCACCAAAGTCCAGAAGGATCGGCTGGCCGTCCTGTTCATCGATAAAGATATTGCCGGGATGCGGATCGGCATGAAAAATTCCAGAAAACAGCATCTGTTCGAAAAATGAAAACAGCACGGTGCGGCCGAACGCCTTTTGGTCGACATGGAACTGGTCAAAGACGTCCTGTCCCCGGGAAATGCTTTTTCCTTTGAAATACTGCATGACGATTAAATTGTCATTGCTGAATTCTCGGTAAACATGCGGAATCTTGACCGGGTAATCGCTTTTCTTTAACGCATTGGCGACTTGGATGGTGTTGCGGGTCTCAATCTCAAAATTGATTTCTTCACGAAGACCGTTCGCAAAGCCAATGGCCAGTTCACGGAAGCCGATGTTCTCGGCCCATTTTGACTTGCTGGCAACCCATTCGGCAAACTCAACAAGAATATCCAAATCATTGCGCATGATGCCTTTGACGTCCGGACGCAGTAATTTGACGACGACATCTTCCTGCGTCTTTTTCAGCACAGCCTGATGGACTTGGCCAATGGAGCCCGCTGCCAGTGGTTCCATACGGAATTCCGAGAAGACATCTTCCACACTCGCCGATAAGGAATTCTGTAAGATGGTTGTGACTTGTTCACTGGTCAGGGGTTTGACATCCTGCTGCAGCGTTGCCAGTTCTTCGATGAAGACGGGTGAAAACAGCTCAGTGCGCGTGGACAGCACTTGCCCGAACTTGATGAAGATGCCGCCGCTTTGTTCCAGCGTATCGCGGAAAGCGATGGCCAAATCCCGGTTGCTTTCCCGGTGGCGTGCATAGCGGATAGTGCGCGAAAATCCGTTTCGGACAGCGATTTCCAGCACTTGGCTCAGGCGTTTCTGGCGCCGCCACCGATGCCTCATTCGCTGGATAATGAATTTTTGGTTGGTGATGCGCTCTCCCCGTTCCCCAAGTTCAATCGGATCGAACAGCTCGAAAAATAGATAGAACAGCATCGAAATCAGCAGCATGCTGCCGATCCAGATGATGGCGCTTGCGTCAGCGACCGTATCAGTGATATTTTCACTTAAAAAATCCGTATAGCGCAAATAAGAATACCAATAGACAAAAGTTGTTAAACTGACGCCCAATAAGACAGAAAGAATTCGTTTAGTGAAATTGACATGTGACCCCATTAACCGGCCACTCACATAATAGATGAAAAAGACCACCGTTAAAAGTCCCAGCAACATAATGAAATAGATCATGAAGAGCATTCTCCTTTCATCACCAATCCTCAACAGCAAGAGGCGGGCTTTGTTTCTTCAGTATAGCAAAATTTGGTTGATAGACCGGAAGCGATCAGGAAATATGCCTCAGTGTTTTCTTGTGCGATTACGGCTTTGATTCTGCAGGCGCTGGCATTTTTTTGATCAGTTCCAGCAGGCCGACAGGATATAGAGTAGTTTCGCCAAGCGCCAGTTCTTCCAGACTGACCCATTTCGCCTTGGTTTTTTTGCCATCTTCCATTACATCAAACGCTTCTTGATCGTAAAGGCTTTTTTCCTCAAATTCGACTTCGTAGACGAGTGCGAGTTCATGAAAGACCTGGCCTGCCAGCGTAAAGATGTTTTCCACTACATCCAAGTAGTCCGCCACACGGATGTCGGCACCGATTTCTTCTTTAAATTCCCTTTTCAATGTTACAGCGGACGGTTCCCCGAGCTCGATGGTGCCGCCCAAAGGCCGGTAGAACGGACCGTCTCCGGCTGAATGGGATTTAAATTGCTGTTCCAGGAGAATCGCATCGCCTTTTCTGAGGATGCCCAAAGTGATAGCCCGCGGCTGTAGATGACGGTTCTTTTGAAGGTCATAATCAGTCACCACAGATGCCACAATATGAATAGTGTTCCATTCCCCTTCTGAAAATTGAACAAGCGGATAGGTTTTTTGAAAAAGCTGCCGATCGATTTCATGTGGACGCACCCCTTCTTTGTGCAACTGAATGATCGTTTGTTGGAGAGTTTCCAAATTATGCAGTTTTTGTTCCAGCAAAATGCGGCCGTTTGCCAGGTAGCCTGCATGGCTGCAGAACACTGACTGGAACGGCAATGCCAATAGTTTGCGCAGCGATGCGGCCATGAGCTGTACCGATTCACTCTCCATCATGACGCGTGTTTTCGGTGAAACAAACAAGTCGCCAGTGAACAGGCGGCCCGATTCCTCATGAAACAAAGCCACATGGTCGTCTGCATGGCCCGGTGTATGGATGACTTGCCAGTTGAGCGTACGGGAGCGGACGCGCTCACCAAGCGGCTGTGCAACAAACGCGCGTCGGTTGCCCCAAGTGATTTTCCGGTACTTCGGGTATTCCCCCTCCGTTTTCGTAATTTCCAATCCCAAGGAATGGATGGCGAATGGAATGTCCCGATTTTGCTGGAGCCAAGCCGCATTCCCGGTGTGGTCCTCGTGATGGTGTGTCAAGACCACTTGGTCAAATGAATGCTCGTTGAAAAAATCGATCAAGTCCTTCTGCAGTTTTTCAGCCCCTGTATCGATCAGCATGCCATCAACCAGAAAAACGAAAACTTTGCTGCGGGTTTCTGTGAGCACCCCTTCGACGCACACTACCTGTTCTTTTTCATAGACCTTGATCATGTTCCATTTCCCCCTCTGGTTCCCTATCCATTTTCTTCATGATACAAATCTGGCGGTCTCTTGTCACGCGAAGCTTTTTCTGCAGTTTCTTTTGACAGTTGCTGTCTGTTTTTTTCTTTTCTTGTAGACGGTTTTGAATTTTAATGATAAGACCTTATGTAACAAGTTACATATCTAATAAAAAAGAGCGGTCATCGAGCTTTCAGAAGCAGATCGGCCATAAATTCTGCGATTTGCCCCCGATTCCGAAGAACCCTGGTTTTTTCAGGAACGGATTCCAGCTTTCTCAAAAATTCAGGTTTCATCGTTTCTTCAAAATAACGGTTCCATCCAAACATTTTCACGAGCATCGAAAAGCGGGGTTTGTAATTGGACCGCTCCTTCCCCATCTTTTGTTTCAGGTAACGGACAATAAATTGGTACGTCCTCAAATAAAATGGAATGTCCAAAAAAACCACGATGTCTGCAGAGGAGATCGCGTCTTCCGTCCAGCCGCTGTGGACACCTTCGATAATCCATTCTGGCTGCATGATTGCTTCAAGAAACCGTGCATCCCTCACGGCAACGGCATTCCGGACGTCTCCGCCTTCCTGCCGCTGCCAGACAAAATTATCCGTTTCGAAATGTGTGGCACCTAGTGCTAATGACAGCTGCCGCGCCAAGGTGGATTTGCCGCTCCCGACTGAGCCGGTGATATAGATTTTCATGATTCCGCCGCCTCGACCACCCGCTCCATCAAACTCTCCACTTCCTGCCTGCTGCTGTTTTGCGGATCAAGCTTCAGCAAGGTCTTCCCCACCAGGTTGACGCCCCTATTAGAGCCGCTGTAGACAAATACCGTCTGATCATCGCTCTTTTTGGTCAAGGCAAAGCTTAAGGAGATCCGGAAGAGCCCTGCGGCCACAAAACTGATGTCTTTACGCTTTTGTTCCGGCAAATCCTCATAGGCAGTGATTTCCATGACATAACTGACCAGGCGGTTGCCCATCCGGTTCTGCTGCGCGTATTTCGAGCCGACCTGGTTGGGCGGCCCTTCCACCAATTGATGTTTTTCCAGCTGCGGCATGATGGTCTGCAGCTGCTCATCCGAAAACAGCGCCCATACCTTTTCGATAGGAGCTTTTATTATCCGTTGCTCATTCCACTGGATCATCTTCCCACTCCCTTCTATAGCTTCAACGCTTCATCCCTTACCCGCTCCATGAACGTGGTGACCGTCTGCCGGCGTTTCTTTTTGCTGCCCGCCAACAGCATCGCCTTGCCCATCATCCCTTGGCCTTTGTTTGTGCCTTCATAGATGAACTTTGTGCGGTGTTCTCCGTCCTTCAGCAGCGTAAACGAATAAAACACCTCAAAGCTCTGCCCCATCTCGAATTGGGTTTGTTTAAGTTTTTTGTCCGGCCCGTCTTCATAGCCGACGGTCTCGATGATATAGGTCTGAAATTGGGTGCCTTCGTGGTAGCTTTGGGCGTGTTTTGCGCCCAGCTGGTCATTGTCATTTTCCAGCAGAATATGCTCTTCGACTCTTGGCATCAGCTTTTTGATGTTGTCATCCCGGAACAAACTCCAGACTTTTTCGATGTCGGCATCGATCACCATTTCTTCTTTCCACTTAACCATGGGGGTTCCTCCTTTGGTCTAACTTGCTCTCAGCCATTATCCCATGACTGCGCCAAACATTCACGTCCGCATGCTCCCGCCTCAACGCCGATAGAGTGGTTGTCCTGCCTGCCGGAACTTCCGTTCACTTGAATTAATCGGCAGCATCTCTATAATGGAAAAAGGAACGGAGTGATCTGATGAAGACCGCAACCATTTTAATTTTATTCATACTGGCTATGCAATTGATTACGGCCGCAAACTCGCTGCTGTTCAGCGGCGTGCTGAGCGACCTCGTCTTTTGGTTCAATTCAGCTCTATTCATGGGCGCATTGGCCACTTATGTCTACCGGATGGACAAGGACAAAGAAACGGCACGGAAAAAATAAAAAGCAGCAAAGACGTCTCACGTCTTGCTGCTTTTTTTCAATTGCCTATCGTTCGATCACGGTCTTTTCAAGATGGTGGACTTGATTGTAGTTCCGGATGATCCAATTCGCTTGGTCAAAATGGATATGGCTGAGGCAGGCGTTCAAAAGCCGTGTTTTTCCGGAACCGATTTCACCTTCCGACAACTCACCGAGTATGGCGTTGATGACGCCTCCGTGGGAAACCAATAGAACACGCTGCTCCTTGTACCGGTCGTTGATGATTTTCAATCCCGTGGCCAGCCGTTCAGCGAATAGCTCATTGTCTTCCTGGTTCGGGTAACACCTGTCCGGAAAAGTAAGTGCCCGCTCCTCATAGGTCAAGCCTTCTGCGTCGCCAAAATGCTTTTCCGCAAACTCTTCCATTTCAATCAATGGCAATGCCAAGGTTTCGTTGATGATTTCGGCCGTACGGCGGGCGCGCTTTAATGGGCTCGTAATGATCAGATCCCAATCGGAGTCGGATAAATATGCCCCGCATTGCGCCGCTTGCTGGACACCGTCCTCATTCAACGGAATATCGGTCTTCCCTTGAATCTTCCCTTGCGCATTCCAATCGGTTTCTCCGTGGCGTACCAAGCATACGATGGTCATATTTAATCACCTCTCCATCAATTATTACTATTTTTTCATTTTACCACAAAAGAGCATGCTGCTCACCCGAAAAGCTTTGGGCACAGCTATAGACAGACTCGATTTCTTTCTACCTGCTTGAGTCATTTTGCATTGTCATTTCGTCTTTGTTGGCTGTTTTGAATTGATTATCATATAACCTTATGTAAGTAACTACATTTATATTTTCAACCCCATCATTTACTGTCTTCCAGCTATGCCCCATAAAAAAACCCCTATTAGGCCATAGGGGTTTTGCATCCAATATGTCTTTATTGTTTTACTTCGATGACAAAGGTGGTCAGTTCTTTTACTTTTTCGCTGTTTTCCGCTTCCATTACGTAAAAATCACAGTAGGCGTAAACTTTCGGCTCATCCGCCAGCCCTTTTTTTATCATCGTTCCCTTGACTGCCGCTTCCCCGTTGACGGCAACAGCATGATCGATGGTGAAATCCACATCCCCGTAGCCGTCCTCCACACCGAATGCCGCATCGAGAAATGCCTGTTTCCCAGTAATCGGTTCTGAACCGACGATCGTCCACACGACATCATCTGCGATATGGCTTTCAATGAACAGACGATCTCCATGAAAGAAAGCACTATTGAAATGGTAGAAAAAATCTGTATTGTTTACCGCTTTCATAGCCAGCCGCTCCTTCCCGTCGCGTTGTCCCTTTCTTCATTTTTCCCGGATTGAATAAACCCAAAAATCTTCCCTGTTTTTACTGGCCGGTTCCCCTGGAAAATCGAGGCCATGCCCGATCCTTTCCAGACAACCACTCCTCCTGGCTGTTCACCTCTTTCTCATCGTTTATGTTGAAACGGCTCCGCTATCCATTGTTCCAGCTGTATTATCCAATACCCAATTTCGATTGGAATCAGTCATGAATTCCTTTTTCTGAAAGATTTTTTTCTGTTTTTGCTGATGGATATAAAAAAACCGCTTCAGGATAAAAGACCTGAAGCGGTTGTGGATTATGCAGCAACGGCTACCCGTTTTTTCAGAGAACCGACAACGATCGCCGTAACGACAGCACCGGCCAGAATAGCCAGAATGTACATCAGGATGCTGGCAACCCCTCCGTCGACGAGGCCGATGACAAAGACGCCGCCGTGAGGTGCGCGCAATCCGATGTCAAACAGCATGACCAGTGCACCGGTCACCGCCGCTCCGGCTACTGAAGCCGGAATGACGCGGGCCGGATCGGCTGCAGCGAACGGGATGACGCCTTCGGTGATAAAGCAGGCACCAAGGACGTATGCGGTCTTGCCGGCTTCGCGTTCCGGTTTGCTGAATTTATTCTTGAACAGCGTCGTCGCAAGCGCCAGGCCAAGCGGCGGAACCATTCCGGCCGCCATGACCGTCGCCATGAAATTGAAGTTTTGCGCATCCAGCATCGCAATGCCGAATGTATAGGCTGCTTTGTTGATGGGGCCACCCATATCGATGGCCATCATGCCGCCTAAAAGCAAACCGACCAGCACCAGGTTCGTGCCGCCCAAGCTTTCAAGGAAAGCGGAAATCGTTGTGTAGACTTTGGTCAGCTGCGGATTGACGAGCATCATGATGATGCCGGTGATGGCAATCGCAAAGACCGGGTAGAACAATACCGGTTTCAAGCCTTCCAAGGAGTTCGGCAGACCGGCAAACGCTTTTTTGACCAATAGCGTCACGTAACCGGCCAGGAAGCCGGCGATCAATCCGCCAAGGAATCCAGAACCGCCGCTTGCTTCTTCAACACCGGTAACGGTAATTGCAATCAATCCGCCGATCATACCCGGTGCAAATCCGGGACGGTCGGCAATGCTCATGGCGATAAAGCCGGCCAGTACCGGAACCATCAGGAAGAACGCGTTGCCGCCGCCGATAGTGCTCAGCATAGCCGCGAATTCGTTGTATTCAGGACTGTCAGGGTTGGAGGCGTTAATGCCCCAGAAGAACGAGATGGCGATCAAAATACCGCCGCCGACAACAAACGGCAGCATATTCGATACGCCGTTCATCAGGTGCTTATAAAAGCCGCCTTTGGTTTCTCCTGCATCGGCTTCATCTTTGGACTTATCGTGTTTATAGGTTGGGGCGTCACCCGCTACCGCACGGTTCAACAGATTGTCCGTTTCGTAGATCGCCTTGCCGACCCCTGTCTGGATGACGGGTTTGCCGTCAAAGCGGCTCATTTCCACTTTGGTGTCTGCTGCCACGATGATGGCATCCGCTCCGGCAATGTCTTCAGCGGTCAAGCGGTTTTTCACGCCGCTCGAGCCATTGGTTTCCACTTTCAAGGCAATGCCCAGCTCTTTGGCGCGTTCATTTAGTTTTTCTGCAGCCATATAAGTGTGCGCAATCCCTGTAGGGCACGCCGTGACCGCCAGGATTTTCTTTTGCGTGCTGTCTGCGGGAATGTTTTCCGCTGCCGCTTCAGGTTCTTCCAGGGAAGCTTCTTTATCGGTCACCACTTGCAATACATCCTGTTTCGACTGTGCAGCGAGGATATTCGTACGGAATTTGTCGTCCATCAGGAATGTTGCGAGGCGTGACAGCGCCTCCAAATGATCGTCATTGGCGCCTTCAGTGGCGGCGATCATGAAGAACAGGTTGGCCGGCTGGCCGTCCAGTGATTCAAAATCAAGTCCGTCGGCTGCACGGCCAAAAGCGATGGCCGGAGATTTGACCGCGGAAGATTTTGCATGCGGAATGGCGATGCCGTCTCCGATGCCGGTGGTGCTTTGGCTTTCACGTTCCAGGATGGCTGCCGTGAATGTGCGTCTGTCCGACAATTTGCCGGCGCGTTCCAATTGGCCGGCAAGCTCTTCCAGCACCTCTTGCTTTGTTGTGGCGGAAAGGTTCAGGATAATGGTTTCTTCTGTTAACAGCTGTGTAATTTTCATTTTGTCACATCCTTTTCTTCATATGGGTAAATCTCTACCTCATCAAGCAACTTCTCGACATCTTCCCTGCGGCATAGATCCGAACGGAAGGCGGTGGCACTGCCGCTCGCCACACCGTAGCGAAAAGCGAGTGCAGGGTCCTGATCGGTGGCGTAGGAAGCGATAAATCCGGAGACCAGTGAATCGCCGGAACCGACGGTGTTGACGACGGTCCCTTTTGGGGCATTGGCGATCAAGGCAACATTCTTTGTGACCAATAGCGCACCCTCCCCGCCCATAGAGACGACCACATGTTCCGTACCCCGCTCCACCAGTTTTTTGGCGTAATGGAATGCTTCAGGCACAGTGGCAATCTCCACACCGAACAATTCGCCCAGCTCTTGTTGATTGGGTTTGGCCAGAAACACCGGAGCGGCAATCAGGCTTTCCAGTGCCGGCCCTGATGTATCCAGCACGAACCGGACCCTCTTGGCCGCGCAGATTTCCGCCAACTCCAGAAAGTAATCGGCAGCAATAGAAGCTGGCAGACTGCCCGCCAGCACGAACCAGTCGCCTTCAGCCATCCCTTGGACTTTTTCCGTCAAAGCATCCAGTTGCGCAGTATTCAAGTTGGGACCTGGCCCATTCAGCTCGGTTTCCTGGTCTGATTTGATTTTGACATTGATACGGGTGATCTCTGCGGTTTCAATAAAATCAGTGTCGACGCCTTCGTTTTTCAGAAACGCCTCTATATATTGTCCCGTAAAACCCCCGGCATAGCCGAGTGCCTGGTTGGAGACGCCGAGCCGCTTTAATACACGGGAGACATTGATGCCTTTTCCGCCGGGATAGTAATAAACTTCATCGGAGCGGTTCAGTTTCCCGCTTTCAAATTCGGGTACATATACTGTGTAGTCGATAGATGGTGTGATCGTGCAGGTGTATATCATGGTGCCACAACCTTTACTATTGTCTTTTTCTGGAGTCCAGCATTGGCTTCTTTGGAAATTTCATCTACAATTAAAGTGGCGCGGTCCAAATCCATGATCTTGGCAAAACTGATTTTATTGGCTTTGGACTGATCAGCGAGCGCAAACGTCTTCCGTGACAAGGAACTGGCCATCTGCTTTACCGCGGCTTCTTCGGGATCCGGCGTTGTATAGCCATAGTCCGGATGGAAGCCGTTGATGCCCAGGAAACAGATATCGAACCGGTAGTTCTGCAGGGCCTGGATCGTATGGGCACCGACAAATGCGCCGGTCCGCGGCTTCATCAGGCCGCCGGTCAAATAAGTCGTGATGCCTTGTTCGTTAAGGGCTTCAACAAGCGTCAGCCCGTTGGTTACGACCACCAGATCCTTGTCTTTCAAAAACGGAATCAGTTGAAAGGTCGTGGTGCCGGCATCCAGGAAAATACTGTCCCCTTGCTGGATGAACGAAGAGGCGAATTCCGCAATCTTGATTTTTTCTTCAAGAAACTGTGTGGATTTGTCCCAGATGCTGGGTTCCGTCAGATTTTGGCCCGGCAATATGGCCCCGCCAAAAACGCGTTCCAATTTCCGTGAATGCTCAAGATCGGTCAAATCCCTTCGGATGGTTGATTCTGATGCACGGGTGGATTCCACCAGCTCCTGTATTTTGACTGTCTGCTTTTCTTCCAACAGCCGAAGAATATAAGCATGCCGTTCGTTGGTAAGCAAGTTCTCACCTTCTTTTTAATAGAGTCAAAGTTCTGTTAAATAGATAATACTTGAAATCGCTTCCACAATCAATCATAATCGTTCATAAGCAATCAAAAACCGCCATTTATTTTTTTGTTCACTCAAAAGCCGTCAAAAACGGTCAGTGAATGCATCATATGGCTGCACTTATCAAAGGAGGAAATCAATCATGGTCGAAAAACAATTTACAATTACAGATGAAGCAGGTATGCACGCACGTCCGGCATCCGCGCTAGTTGGAGCGGTGTCAAAATTCAAATCAGAAATCACAATTGAACACAAAGGCAAGAAAGTAAACTTGAAATCCATCTTGGGCGTTATGTCTTTAGGTATTCCAAGCGGTTCAGTCGTCACCATTGCAGCTGACGGCGAAGACGAAAACGAAGCGGTTGAAAAAGCGGCGGATGTAATGAAAACAGAAGGGATCTCAAACCAATGACACAAACAATGTCCGGAATAGCAGCATCAAATGGCATCGCTATCGCTAAGGCTTTTCGCTTGGAGAATCCGGAATTGAATGTTGACAAACGGACGATTTCGGATGTAGAAAGCGAACTGGAACGAATGACCTCCGCTTTGGACAAATCCATTGCGGAACTGGAAGTGATCCAGAAGAAAACCGCGGAAACGATCAGCGATAAGGAAGCGGCGATTTTCGGCGCTCACCTGCTGGTCCTGAGCGACCCTGAACTGGTCGGCCCGATTACAGAGCAGATCACTGCAGACAAAGTCAACGCAGAGTTTGCATTGCAGGAAACGACGGATATGTTCATCTCAATGTTCGAAGCGATGGACAATGACTACATGAAAGAACGCGCCGCGGACATCCGTGACGTCAGAAAACGGGTTTTGGCCCATCTTTTAGGGGTCACCATCCAAAGCCCGAGCATGATTTCCGATGAAGTCATCGTCATTGCGGAAGATTTGACCCCTTCCGATACGGTTCAATTGAATGCCCAGTTCGTCAAAGGCTTTATCACCGATATCGGCGGACGCACCTCGCATTCGGCGATCCTGGCGCGTACGCTGGAAATCCCAGCAGTGGTCGGCGCGAAAACAGCAATGGCGGACATCCAGAACGGCATGACCGTCATCGTCGACGGCTTGGACGGGAAGATTTTGATCGACCCGGCAGACAGCGTCATCGAAGAATACAAAAACAAGCAACTGGCCTATGACCAGCAAAAAGCGGAATGGGCTGTATTGAAAAATGAAGCCACCGTTTCCGCGGATGGCCAAGCCGTTGAACTCGGAGCCAATATTGGGACGCCGAAAGACATTGCCGGCGTGCTTGATAACGGCGCCGAAGCGATCGGCTTGTACCGCACAGAGTTCCTTTATATGGGGCGTGACCAGTTCCCGACAGAAGATGAACAAGTCGAAGCGTATGCCGCTGTGCTAAAAGGCATGCAAGGCAAACCGACCGTAGTCCGCACCCTGGACATCGGCGGCGACAAAGAGCTGTCCTACCTGGATCTGCCGAAAGAACTAAACCCATTCCTTGGCCTGCGCGCAATCCGCCTGTGCCTTGAAATGCCGGATATGTTCCGGACGCAGCTGCGTGCTTTGCTGCGCGCAAGCGTGCATGGCAACTTGAAGATCATGTTCCCGATGATTGCGACTCTTGATGAATTCCGCGAGGCGAAAGCGCTCTTGCTGGAAGAAAAAGCAAAGCTGCAAGCTGAAGGCGTGGAAGTCAGCGAGACCATCGAAGTTGGCATCATGGTCGAGATTCCTTCGACTGCTGTCATGGCGGATACATTCGCCAAAGAAGTCGATTTCTTCTCGATCGGCACCAACGACCTGATCCAGTACACAATGGCCGCGGACCGCATGAATGAAAGCGTGTCGTATTTGTACCAACCATTCAACCCGGCCATCTTGCGCCTGGTGAAAATGGTCATCGACGCTTCTCACCGCGAAGGAAAATGGACCGGCATGTGCGGAGAAATGGCGGGAGACGAAATTGCCATCCCGATCCTTCTCGGCTTAGGTTTGGACGAATTCTCGATGAGTGCTTCATCGATCCTGAAAGCCCGTTCACAGATCAGCAAACTTTCCAAAGCGGAAATGGCTGAGCATACAGACCGCATCCTGGCATTAAGCAATTCCCAGGAAGTCGAAGACTATGTAACAAAGCTTTCTGCTAAATAAGAAAAACGAGCCAAGGGATAGTTTCCCTGGCTCGTTTTTTTTTGCATTAAAAAGGATTGGTGGCCCACTGGCTCGATGTCGGAATAAAGATGCGCGGATGCAGCTTGAGCTGCGCCACCATATATTCCGCCAAATCCTCCGGCTGCATGAACTTTTCTTTTTCCTGGTCGGTTTCGCCTTCCTTATGCGTCAAATCCGTCACAACACGGCTTGGTGTTAAAGCAAACATCCGGATATTGTGTTTGCGGACTTCCTGTGATAAGGATTCCGTCATGCCGAGCACCCCGAATTTCGAAGCGCTGTAGGCACTCGATCCGGCTGATCCCCGCAAACCTGAGCTGGAGGAAATATTAATGATGTCTCCCCCATTTTTCTCGATCATCTGCGGCAGGACGGTTCGGGTAACATAATACATGCCCATCAGGTTGACATCGATGACCCGTTTCCATTCTTCCGGCTCCAGTTCCAAAAAGGGTCCGTATTTGCCGATTCCGGCATTATTGATCAATATATCAGCCGTTCCGAGTTCATTCGTCAATTTTTTCACGGCCGCTTCCACCTGTTCTAAATCGGAGACATCCGCCACTGCATAAGCTGCCCGCCCGCGCAATGACTTGATTTCTGCCGCCAACTTCACAAGATCCGCCTCTGTGCGCGCAATCAGCCCGACATTGACTCCTTCGTTCGCCAAGGCTAACGCCGTTGCCCGCCCGATCCCTTTTCCTGCCCCTGTTATAAAAGCCGTTTTTTCCGTCAATAATTGCATAGTTGCAAACTCCACCTCTCACTATTCTATTCCATTCATCTATCTTCAGCCGATATTTTGCAGAAGATAAATAGCGAATCCAAAACATATACGCTTTTTTCTTTACCCCTTTTTGACGGATGCCTAACAGCCCAGCCGCAGGAATAACAGCTAACCATCGCCATTCATATTGTGAATAATAAATAAAAAATATTCATTCAGACGCATCAAATAAATGAATAAAAGGTTTTCTGGATATTCATAAACATGATGAAAGTTGGCGCTGGCCAACTCGCTTTTTTAGCCTCCCCTTATTATTCGGTTTCATTCAATGGATAAACTTATTTATCCGGTGAAGAATCTTCTTTGCCGGTTTTGGCTGTATCTTCATATTGCTCTTTTTGCCGGTCCTGCCTGTCTTCCGATTCAAAATCCGGAAACTGCTCTTTGGGGGAGCCGGTGAATCCTTCTTTTTCCCCTTCTTCTGCTTTTTTCTTTTTATCATTATTCATCATCCCGTTTCACTCCTTCAGACTATAGTTACCTTTTAAAATACCCGCTCTGGGTTACTTTAATCAAGAACGGCTATTCCTGCTGATTTCTTTCGCTGAATCGCTTTGGATCGGTCAAAAAAACCCTGTGCACAAGCACAGGGTTAAGGTTGCTGCTGTTTTGACAAGGTATCCATGATTCCCATGGAACTGACTTGCATATCCAGCCGGATATACGGATAGACTTTGTGGTCATCCGGTACGCCCTGGGTTCTTAAATAGCCCTGAACCCGGTCGAATAGGCGTTTGGCCAATTCATCAGGCGCTAGACCCGCTGTAAAGGCCCTCTGTCCTTCTTCGACGAATACCTCCAGCCATTCCTGGGACTGGCGCAGTGCTTGCTCGGGTTTGTCGGTTTTGCTGAAATGGCCGTAATAGATGGCGTCCAGCTTTGCAGCAGACATCCGTTCAATGGCGTTTTGCATGGCTTCCGGATTGAATTGGTTGGGCGAGGTCGAAGGCAGGTACAAGTCGATCCCTTCTCTCACCAATTGATCATAGCGGATGCCCACGGTATCTCCGGCGAAAATCCCGTTGCTGACCGGGTCATAGATGCTGAAATGGTGGTTGGCATGTCCTGGGGTATCCCAAAATTGGAGCGTACATTCAGGGCCGATATTGAGGCTATCGCCTTCCGTTTTTATGAGCAGGCGGTCCTCTGGAATGGCGACGATCGGGTCAAACAATTGATCAAACTGCTCTCCATACACCATCCGTGCTCCCGCTGTCAGACGGCTCGGGTCAGACAGATGCCGTGCGCCTTTCGGATGGACCACCACTTGGGCGTTCGGACAATCCTGCAGCAGCAGACCCGCTCCCCCCGAATGGTCGAGATGGACATGCGTAACGATTATGTATTTAACGTCCTCCAGTGCAAAGCCCAAAGCTGCCAGCCCTTTTTTAACATATTTGACAGAAGGGCTCGGCCCCGTATCCACCAGCGTCAACTTCTCTTCAGCGATGACATAGGTACCGGTCCGTTCCGGCAATCCCAAATCAAATCCGTCAATCAGGTGCATGCGTTCATTCAAGCGAATCGGTTGTTTATCTTCCACTTTATCCATCCCCTTTGCTTTATCGAATTGCCAACAACGCGTCAGCTTCTCGCTGGGCCAATCGGCTGTTATAAGAATATTCTACCATTAACCTTATGGATTTGAAGCCTTTTCAAGTAAAGTCCACCCTTCGCAGCCAGGCATTTGGCTGTGCGACACTGGCAAATAGGGAGCATAGAACTGCAGAACCGGTGATTTTTGCATTCCAAAGAGATTTTGCGTAATGTTAAGCGCATAATCAGAATTGCAAAAACAGGAGGTAAATGCAGATGTGCCCATTACAAAAAACGCCACAGCTGTGGACGGCAGAACAAGTAAAAGCGACACTTCCCAAAAGGGGTCCGAACAGCCACAAAGGAAGCTACGGTACGGCTCTATTGATTGCCGGGACTGAAGAAATGCCCGGCGCAGCACTGCTCGCCGGGCTTGGCGCCATGCGGAGCGGTGTCGGCAAGCTGGTCATCGCAACAGCAGCGGAAGCGATGGCGATGATCGTGCCGCGCCTCCCCGAAGCCACCTATTTGCGGGATGGCCTGCGGCGGATCGCAGAAAAAAAGGATTCAGTCGATTTCTACCGGGCTGCGGCCATCGGACCTGGCACCAATCCCGACGCGTTGACGGAAGACGCCCTGCGCGTTCTTCTTGAAAGTACGCTTCCTGTGATTGCCGATGCCGGCGCTTTGAGCAAGCGTTCTTACCCCGGGCGTGAGGCTCCTGTCATTTTGACCCCGCACCCAGCTGAATTTTCACGCATCACCGGCGTCGATGTCCGCGAGCTGCAGGAAAATCGGGCGGATCACGCCGCTGAATGGGCTGGAAAATTAGGCGCCACGATTGTCCTGAAAGGCCAAAACACCATCACGGCTTTTCCGGATGGCGAGATTTGGGCAAATCCGACCGGCAACAGCGCCCTCGCCAAAGGCGGTACCGGCGACACCTTGACTGGCATGATGCTTGGCATGCTGTGCTGCCACAAAGACTGGAAGCATGCGGTGCTGAATGCGGTCCATCTCCACGGGGCCTGTGCGGATAAATGGACCCGGAGCCGCTCGCCCCATACCCTTTTGGCGCACGAATTGACAGAGCTGCTGCCGGAAGTATGGGCAGCATTCGAATCATGAAAAAATGGAAAAGCGGGCGGGAATAAATTCCCGTTTGCTTTTCCATTTTCCGATTAAAGTTGATGGTCTTCCCTGATTTTCTCAAGCAAAGCCTTGCAGCCATCGGTTACCAGCCCATAGGTTTCCTCAAAATCTCCAGTGAAATAAGGATCCGGCACATCTTTCAGATGGTCGGTCAAATCCAGGAAACGCATGATTTTCGGGTGGTGCGGCTGGCCGAGCATCGAGCGGATGTCGGCTATATTGGTTAGGTCCATGCCGATGATATAGTCAAAATCATCGAAATCACCCTTTTGCAGCTGCCGCCCTTTCATGCCTTCAGCCGGGATGTCATTGGCTTTCAGAATTTCCAGCGTCCCCGGATGCGGATGATTGCCGACATGCCAATTTCCGGTCCCGGCCGAATCCACTTCTATTTTATGAGATAAATTTTGCCGGTCCAATTGCTCCCGCAGAACCGCTTCTGCCATCGGCGATCGGCAAATATTTCCCAGGCACACAAACAATACGCGTATCATAACTAGCCCACCTTTCCTGTCAGCCAAAACGGACGATGCAAAACTTGGCATCTTTCCATTCCAGTCCTCCGATTATAGCATCAATTCTTCTGCGAGCTGCAGTCATTCCTCCAGCTGGCGGTGAGCGGTTTTTCCGGCGAAAAGGTTTAAGGGATGCCTATTGCGGAATACTAGTAGAAAACACCGAAAGTGGGGAATCCGATATGACTGTACAAATCGAAGCTTTGCCATCGACCCAGTCGAAGGCAAATAACGCGACACCTGACCACATCAACCAAAAAATCGAACGGCAGACCGAAGCCCGCATCAACACCTTCAAGAGAAGGAGTCCCGAGGCGATCAAACAACGCATCTCGGAACTGGAACGCGAATGGGATACGGAGCGTGTCCTGGAAGTCAATATGGCTTCCCTTGCACTCGCTTCCTCAATTCTAGCGCTCACCGCCGACAAGAAATGGGCATACTTCAGCGGCGCTGTCAGCGTATTCATGCTGCAGCATGCACTTCAGGGCTGGTGCCCGCCGCTGCCCTTGATCCGCCGCATGGGGGTCCGCACAATGAGCGAAATCAACCTTGAGAAACAAGCGCTGCAAAATCTCCTGAACGGCGAACATTATCCTATTTGAACCAAAAATCATAAAAACGGCTTGTCCCAATTGGAAATGGGGCAAGCCGTTTTTATACCGGAAATCAGATTTTAAAATGCCGTCTGCCGGTTGGTTTATTGCGTACTCGTTTTTCTTTGTAAATTACCCACAGCAAACATACGATGCCGACGATACTCAATGAAAAAAAGGTGACCTGATAAGGACTCAGGCTGCTATGCATCATCATTTCTGCATAGCGGAAACCGTTCATCATAAAGATCAGTACCGGCAACCACAACCAATTATTAGAAATTGACGCTTCCTCCCTTTTTAAGAGCGACCGGCTTTTTCTATGAAAGCTTCTAATCATCTCAATTTCTTATTTTATCAAAAAAACAGGAAAAATAAAGGGTTTTTTTATTTCTGTTAATTCAAAAACAGATTTAAAAAGTAAAATCCTACGAAAAAAGCAGGCTGCGGGAGCCTGCTTTCGCGGTAAGTGGGACAAAAAACCCAAGTATGAAGTTTTCTTTATTCGACCATTGCGGCCGTCTGAACTTCTGCTTTCCGGTTCCTTCTGGCTTTGGTGTAGAACATCACGATGATAATGCCCGTAAGAAGCAGGCCAAGGATGAATGACAGATTCAAATCCAGATTAAAACCGATTTTCTGATTGAGTATATAAACAAAAACCATGTAGGTGATGAAAATCGCCGGAGCAAGTGATACCAGGTAGTTTTTTCCCTGAATGTAGAGATACATGGTGGCAATCCATAAAGCGATCGCTGCCGTCGCCTGGTTGGCCCAGGAGAAATAACGCCACAGCAGATTAAAGTCAACCTGTGTCAGGACCGCTGAAATAATGAAAAGCGGTATGGCGATGAGCAGACGTTTCATCAGCTTGGTTTGGTCGATCTTGATGTAATCCGCAATGATGGAACGCGCAGCGCGGAATGCCGTATCGCCTGACGTGATCGGCAATACGATGGCGCCGAGAACGGCAATCGTCCCGCCCACAGCACCGAGAAGGGTCATGGACACTTCGTTGACAACCGCTGATGGCGTACCGGAATTGATCAGCCCGCTCAGCGTTTGCCCATCAAAAATACTCATAGCAGCAGCTGCCCAAATCATAGCGATGATGGCTTCTGCAATCATCATGCCGTAAAAGATGTAGCGGCCCTGGGATTCTTTTTCAACCGTCCGGGAAATGATCGGCGACTGGGTGGCATGAAATCCGGATAGCGCGCCGCAAGTGATTGTAAAGAACAAGATCGGGAAGATCGGCAACTCGCCGGGATGCATGTTCGTAAAGTTCAGTTCCGGTATTTTGTATTCAGAGAACAATAGCGCAACGCCGACGCCTATAGTTCCGATCAACAACACCGCACCAAAATATGGATAAAGCCGGCCGATGATTTTGTCGATCGGCAGGATTGTCGACAGGAAATAATAGATGAAGATGAACACGATGATGATGCCGACCGCAACTTTGCCATCCAGTAAGATCGACAGCAGCGATGCCGGCGTCGTGACAAATACCGTTCCGACCAATAACAGCAGCAGCAATGCGAAAACGTTGACGATGTGCCGCGAAGCAGCCCCCAGGAATTTGCCGGCAAGCTCCGGAATATGCGCACCTTTATTGCGGATGGAAATCATGCCGGTCAAGTAATCATGAACGGCACCGGCAAAAATCGAGCCGATGACGATCCATAGAAATGCCACAGGTCCGTACAACGCCCCCATGATGGGACCGAAAATTGGCCCAGTGCCAGCGATGTTCAGCAATTGAATCAGCGCATTTTTATGCTTGTTCATTGGAACAAAATCCACACCGTCCGCATTCGCGTAAGCCGGTGTCTTTCTCGATTCGATCGGATCGAACAGTTTTTCGATAAATTTACCATATGTAAAATACGCCACCACCAAAATGACGATGGAAATTAAAAATGTAAACATTGTGCACCCCTATTCTATGTTGTAAACGCTTTCTCGGTATAATGTAATTTTCCTCGCAATCCTCTTTTTCTTTTGTTCTATCCTCCTCTACACTGTCAGGCTAAGCTTCTGTCTCTAAACTTTGAAATCTTCTTCCCTGGAACAGAAGTATATTTTATATTAGTATTTTAATTTAAAATAGTCAATCTTTTTTGGGAAATACAAGAAAAACTATGTACATCTTCAATTCCCGGTAAACAATCCGGAGCAATTCGTTTTTGCCAGAGCTGAAAACGCCTCCCGTAAGCCGGAAGGCGTTTCATGTTATTTCAGGAATTCCAATATCCCTTCCATCAATCCATCTGCCAGGGGCAAATCAGGGTTGCCGTAGCTTGCCATATTTTCCGTCGGGTCGGAAGAGGTGTTTTTCAGCACATGATTCATGTTGTCGACGATCAGCAATTCGGCCTCACTATGCGCCTTCTGCAGCAGCTCTGCATCACTGATGGGCACCTGAAGGTCCGTCGTCCCGCCAACGACCAGCACTGGCATATCAAGCTTTGCCAGTTCCGTCTGTGGATCATACGCCAGCCAGGAAATCAGGTAAGGCTGGACCGATGGCCGGAAGATGCTGGCCAGTTCCGGACTGATTGGCTCCACTGTACGTCCTTTCTTCAATTCACTGATGATTTCACGCGACTCATTCAGCAAATTTTCCGGCAAATCCTCCTTTAGCTGCTCCATTAAGAGTTCGTCTGCAGGGCGCCCGACTCCGGCCAATGAAACAAATGATGCAGCCCGCTGTTGCCCTGCCGCAATCATGCCGATCAAAGACCCTTCGCTGTGGCCGATGACGCCTACGGAGGAAAACCATTCCTGAGATTGGGCATAGCCGATCCACGCGGAAGCATCTGTGATATAATCCTCAAACTGCAGATCTTCTTCTTTTTCCATCAGGCCGACATTGTCTCCAATCCCGCGCTTGTCATAGCGGATTGTGGCGATTCCTTCTGCAGCGAGCGCCTCGGCCACCATCTTCAAGCTATTATTTTTCCCCACAATCAGCTGGGAATTGCCGTTTTTATCGGTGGGTCCGGAACCCGACAGCAACAGCATGGCAGGAAACGGCCCCTCGCCTTCAGGTGTCAGGATCAGAGCCGCCATGCTCCCTCCCTCCACTGCTATCTCTGTGCGTGTGCCTATTTCCTCCTCAGCGGCAGCCGCTCTGGAAAGCTCGAAAGGAAAGGATTGCCCCTGCTGAGTAAATGTGCCGGCAATCGAATCTTGTTCGAGCGCGCCATCAAAGACGAGCAATTGGCTTTGGATCGTCATTTCAAAATGAATCGCCGGATCCGTAAAATTAAGGGCGGTCAGCGGAAAATCCTTGATTCCCTGAACAGGAATGGAAATCGCTCCATTTTCCCCGTCAAACTTGACAGCAATCGGCAATGCCTGACCCGGCACTTGGATCGCCCCTTCCCAATTTCCAATGAGTTCATCCATCTGTCCACTCTCCTCCACTCTGTCCTCATCACCGCTGCAGGCCTGTAAGATAAGAAAAAGGGCTGCACATATTGAATAAAAAAGGATCATTCTGTTCATCCCGTTCCCCCTTTCTTCTATACAATACTTATTTTCATTATCATCAAAACGACAGCAACCTTCAATCTTTTCGGCAAAAGAAAAAAGCACAAGGAGAGTTCCCTGTACTTTTGCATCTATTCATCATTCCGTTATTTTTTATTTGGAAGAATGGTGAATCCTGTCGTGGATAAGGTATGGAGCAATAATTCATGCATCAGTTTATAGCCTTCATCATTTGGGTGAATAGCATCAAGCCAAATCGACGGATTTTTCCCCATGGCGTTTGTTTTGGAGACGATGACTCCCTTTTCGCCGATTGCCGTATTCCACAGGCGGAACAACAGGTTGGTAAAGCCGAAATACTGTTCTTCTTTTTTCATGGAATTGTACAAGTTGTTTTGGACGATGATGACTTGGTCATTGGCGTGTCGGAGCAGCGCATAGATTTGGAGCAGGTTTTGGCGGTAAGTGCGCTTCAGGATGGCGAACTGCCGTATCAAGCCCTTGGCTCCCCCGTCCCGGAATCCGCGAAGCAAGTCGTTGCCGCCAATATTCAACAGCACAAGATCGGCTTGTTCAAGTGATGTGCGCCAGGAGCCTGTCTGCATTTTTTGGACCAGCCCGCTGCTGGTCAAGCCGTTGATGCCCAGATTGGTGATGCGGCTTGCCGGGAAGGTTTCTTTTAGGTGGTTGCTGATGCCGCCTTTGGTGCCATAGCCATAGGCCACCGAATCACCTAAAATGACGATGTTTTCTATATCAAGTGGGGTTTTGGGTTTTTTCGAAGCGAGAAAAGGTGCTCTTTCAGAAAGGGCACCGGATCGGATTTTAATCAATCTGCTGCACGTCCCTTCTTGCTAATTTTCTCTCTTATTTTAACATATTTCGGCAGTCGACCTATCCCTTGAGGATTCCTGAAAGTCGTTTTTTTACATTTGTGACCGCAGGCTTTATTATAAAAAAGACTTTATGGAGAGGAGGGATTTGATTGATCAACGACTGGTTGTTGAATTCAACACATATCGTGGTTTTTACCGGCGCCGGCATGTCGACGGAAAGTGGGTTGCCGGACTTCCGCTCAGCGAATCAAGGATTATGGCAGCAAAAAGATCCCAGCCAGGTTGCCAGTGTCGAGGCACTGAATACAAATGTCGACGAATTTATCGACTTCTACCGGAAACGCGTTCTTGGTGTGAAGGAATACAGCCCGCATAACGGCCACCGGATTTTAGCGGAATGGGAAAAGCGGGGCCGGCTCCAGTCCATCATCACCCAAAATGTCGATGGCTTCCATCAGCAAGCCGGCAGCAAACATGTTGCCGAACTGCACGGCACGCTGCAGAAGGTCCATTGCCAATCATGCGGAACCTCCAACAGCAGCGAAGCATTTCTTGAAAGTTCCTACCGCTGCGGCTGCGGCGGCATTTTGCGGCCCTCTGTCGTGCTGTTCGGGGAAATGCTGCCGGAACAGCCTTTTGAGATGGCCTATCAAGAAGCTGCACGCGCTGACTTATTCATCGTTCTCGGTTCTTCGCTTTCCGTCACGCCCGCCAACCAGTTTCCGCTCATCGCTAAAGAACATGGCGCAAAACTGGTTATCGTCAACCAGGAAGCCACACCGATCGATGATTACGCCGACCTGGTGATCAATAACCGCCAGATTGGCGATGTCTTAGCGGAATGGCAACGCTTTGAATCGGTTTAAAACATCAACAGCCGGAAATTCAATAAGGTTGCTGGAATCGGTTCACTGTGGATTGCTTTGAAATTTTGGCGGGCACAAAAATGTCCCATCAAGGCAGTTTTAAAAACGGCCACTCCGACATTCCAGGAGCATTTTAGCGCGCGGACAGTATTGTGCCGAGTTTCGACTGTATTTCATTCGTTTGGACAGTATTTATCGTATTTGGACTGTATTTTACCCAACTTGGACAGTAAGCTCTATTAATGGAATAAAACAAATTTTTTCAAATAAAATCCAAAAAAAGTCTCGGTCCACCATCTCCTGACAACTGCATACAAAGCAAAAACCACGGGAGAAAAATCAATCATTTTTCTCCCGTGGTTTTATTTTAGTGCCTTACGCGACTGCCCCTAATTTCCATTGTTCCACTCCATATTTTTGAAAACCAGAGCAAGCAGCGGTAAATCAACGAACAGTTCCGGAAAGTTAAGGAAATCCTCATCCGTCTGGCCGTCTCTTTTCAAGCGCGCTTCTATTTCTTCAGCCACCGCAAATATCCAAACCCCATATCGGGCAGAACTCTCAATCCTTGCCCCGTCACCACAGGAAGCAGATTCTCGATTTCCGAACGCATCCTTTCGGCCTACTTAGCGGGATAAGACCAGAACCCCTATCCCTTTTCTGCACGTTGCTCTTTCTGCTCTTAACCCTAAGGTCCTCTTGTGTCTGCTCAGCCCGTTAATTGGTATAATCAAGGAAATAAGTGAAATTCACTCGACTGAAAGGGGCATTTCTGTGATTCATACCATACCGCTTGATTCAATCAACCTCCATTCTTCCTTTAACCGGGATTACAAGCCGATTCTGACCGTCGATTCGGGCGATACCATCCAGTTGAAGACGATCGATATCCAATGGGGCTATTCAGCAGCCCAAAACGAAGAACGGACGATTTTCACATCCCGTGAACAGGAAGACAAGCTTGCCCATCCGATTTTCGGCCCTATCGCGGTGGCTGGCGCAAAACCCGGCATGGTGCTTGAAGTGCGCACCAATAAACTCATTCCCGGCTGGTACGGGCGCAATTGGGCAGGCGGAATCCCAGCTTGGCAAAATGACAAGCTGGGCATCACCGACAGCGAACGGCTGCAGGTGGATTGGAAACTCGATGCAGCAAGAATGACGGGCAGCTGTAAACTCGCCGGGCAGGAATTCAAAATCGGTTTGTCCCCGTTTCTCGGACTGATGGGCGTAGCGCCTAAAGAAGCCGGGACTTTCCCGACAAAACCGCCGGGCTATTACGGCGGCAATATCGACTGCAAGGAACTGGTGCCAGGCAGCAGTTTGTTTCTGCCCATATCTGTAGACGGTGCGTTGTTTTCACTTGGCGATGGCCATGCCCTTCAAGGCGACGGCGAAAGTTCCGGCACAGCAATTGAATGCCCGATGGATCTCGCTGACATCACGCTGATTCTCCACAAGGACATGGAACTGTCCATGCCGCGCGCCCACACACCGGCGGGCTGGATCACATTCGGGTTCAATGAAGACCTTAACGAAGCGGCAGCTGGCGCGTTGGCTGAAATGGTCTCGTTCATGCAGCAGCTGTACGGCATAACGCGCACGGAAGCCACAGCTTTATCAAGTCTGGCTGTCGACCTGCATGTCACACAAATCGTTAATGGGGTGAAAGGAGTTCACGCCATTTTGCCTCACGGCGTCCTTCGCTGACGGGTGTTTTTGAAACTTTTTGCGGGGTGCCCCGTAAATAAAGGAAGAGGTGATGGAGATGTACTGGAAAATACCAGCTAAGATTTTATTAGGGGTCCTGCTGATTTTCATGCTGTTTCCCTTGCAGGCCTTGGCCGTTGAGTATTCGATTTCTGAAGTGGAGATCGACGCACAGGTAAACGCGGACGGCACCGTGGCTGTGGTGGAACAGCATACCTACGAATTCGAAGGCGAGTTCAACGGCATCACACGGGAAATCGTTCCGAAAGAAGGAACGTCGATCCAGAAGTTCAACGGCTTTGAAGATGGAGAAGAACTGGAAACCGAACGTGACGGCGATCTGTACAAGGTATTCCGTGCAGGCGAAGACGAAACCGTAACGATTGAATTGCGCTATGAAATCCAGGATGCGGTGGATAAATTTGAAGATGGCGCCGAATTCTACTGGCCGTTCTTCGATGACCGCAATGAAAGTGATTACGGGCAGATGACGATCACCGTCCTCCCTCCCGCTCCGTCGGAAAATACGGAATTTGTCGGCTATGATGAAGCCTACGGAACGGGCAGCCTGCAGGACGGCGGCGCCGTCCGCTTTGATATGGACGCTGTGCCGGAAGGATCCAATGGCGATGTCCGCGTCATCTTTGACGCACAGCTCTTTCCCGCCCTGGTCCAACAGGATGGATTTATCCGCGGGGAGCTGGCAGCTGAACAAGAGCGGCTGGAAGACGAAGCCATCGCTTTTGCGGCAAGACAAGACACAGCTGCTGCCCTCGGCAACGGACTGATTCCAGCTGCTGGTGCTTTGCTGCTTGCAATGGTCGCCTGGGCATGGAACCGTGCCCGCAAAACCAAACAGCAGGCACAGCCAGGCACCGATGCCTTCTTTGTGCCGAAGCAGAAAATGAGCATTCCAGCAACGCTGCATTTCACCAAATCCTCCATCTTGACGCCTGCCGTAACAGCAGCTGCCTTAATGGAATTGGTGCGCAAAAAGAATATCGAACAGCTGTCTGAAGAGCAATTCAAACTGATTGACCGCAACACCGAATTTGCGCATGAAGCCACATTGATCGACTTGTTGTTCGATAAAGCCGGTGACGGCGAAACTTTTGAAACCAAGGATCTTGAAAGTTATACGAAAAACGAACTGAACCACTCTTCCTATAACGAATCGATCACCGCCTGGCAACAGGGTGTCGCTGAAGAAGTGAAGCAGCACAGCTTGTACGGCAAGCATCCGTTGCTGCGCTGGACGGTCGGGTTGATCGGACTGGCCTTATTTGCAGCAAGCATCTTTTTCGGGGTAATGGCTCTATTGCCATTGATGTTTTTTTCTCTCTTCATCGGCATCGGTTTTGTCGCATTTTGCTTCTACTCCCCGATCACTCGTGAAGGCCACGAGATCCGTGCGGAATGGAAGCAACTGCGCACGGCTATGGAAAACCTGGATGCTTCGGAATGGGAACGCTTGACGCAGGATGAAAAAATGCGGGCTTACGCCTACGTACTGGGAGCAGATGAAAAATCAACAAACCCGAAAACACAGGGCTTCACCAATGCCTATAGCGAATCGGCTTTTGCGGACTTTGGGGTGTTCTACAATCCAGTCCTCCTGACGGGTATTTTCCTCGCTGCGAATTCCAGCACCAATGCCTCGGCGAGCGGGACAGGCTCTATGCCTGCCGGCGGAGGAGGAGTCGGTGGCGGCGGTGGCGGCTCCGGCGCTTTTTAATCCACAGACAAAAACGGCTGAGACTTTCTCAGCCGTTTTTGTTTTGTCTGGTGTTTCTTAGGGAAGTAAAAAAGAGACGCTATTTTTTGCATATGGAGGAATATTTGATGATTACTGCCCACTCAGCTTTATTGACGAAAGAAGATTTTACCGTACGGACAGATTTGCCTGAATGGCTGCTGGCCGAGTATAAAACCTTTCACGAAACCGTGACCGACAAGACCTTCCCCTGCTACTTCGGGATGAGCGGCGAGTTGAAGGGAGAATTGCGCTACGCTTATATCACGCAGGACGACTGGCGCAATTTGCCGGCTGCCGTTGAGTCCTTCTTGACGCTATTCAATGATCCGAAACATAAGCGCCACGGATTATTCGTTTTTGTGGAACCTTTCAACGAAGAAGGTTCACTGGAAACCTACCGCCAGCAGTTCTGGGACATTCTCCAATACCTGCATGACGAAGATGAGATGGAATGGCCAAAAGATGCACCGCGCGACCCCGACCATTATTTATGGGATTTCACCTTCCAGGGAGAGCCAATCTTCATCTTCGGCAATACGCCGGCCTACAAGCAGCGGAAAACCCGCGACCTTGGCAACGCAATGGTTCTGGGATTCCAGCCCCGCCGCATCTTTGAAGGATTAAAAGGAACGGAAAAAGGCGGCGTCATGTCGCGCGAAAAAGTACGGCAGCGCGTAGAGGCATGGGATCACTTGCCGACGCATCCGGACATCAGCCACTTCGGTGATCCTGACCACAACGAATGGAAACAGTTTTTCATCGGAGACGACAGTGAACCGATACAGGGAAAATGTCCGTTTACGCATAAAGAAATGAAATAATGACAAGCTTCATCTTTATCTAAAGAACAAGATCAAAGACATAAAGCAGTATTCTAAGTTTTTTAACAAATATTGGCCAATAAAAAAGAGCTGTACCGGCAAAATAACGGTACAGCTCTTTTCACTTGGGGTTAATACCAGTTCTTTTTAGGGTAGTAAAGCTATAACGGGGAAACAGAAAATGCATCCTGCTCTCTGTGTCTCTTCCCTTCCTATAGGCGTACTGTGGTTTTCCGCTCATGCAAGACAACATCCCGGTTGACATTAAATGCTTCATCCTGATCGAGCAGCAAGATATCAAAAAGCCTTTTAACGGCTTCCTGCCCCAGATTTGCAAGACTGTCGGTTGGACCCACAGATGTCAATCCGAACGCTGAATGCTGCCCGATTTCTGAATTCCCGATGCCGAGGATGCTGATATCTTCAGGGACCTGGTACCCAGCCTCCTGGTAAAAATCCAAAAGCTGGATGGCGATTTCATCCGTGGCGGCCACGATAGCCGTCGGTTTTTTCTTTAAACCCTGGAGTTCTTGAAAAGCTTCGTACAAAGAAGCTTTATCCGTATCGGTGATCACCAAACGTTTTTTACGGACTTTGCTTTTCGCCTCCTGTAATGCATGGATGAATCCTAAAAACCGATCCTTATAGGTTGGATTAGCCAAAGGCCCTCCAACCCAGGCAACTTCTGCATGGTTTGCATTAAGCAAGTAGCTCGCAGCTAAATAACCAGCTTCGACATTATTCAGACCGATTGCGTGTTGGGCACCAGCATAACTTGAATTCAACAGAATGAATGGAATATTTGATTGAGCCAATTTCTCATGACTCGTTTCATCGAGCATTACGGACGCTAGAATAATGCCATCTGCTTTGCTGGATAAGACAGCATCGTATGTGTCCGTTTCATTTTCTTTTGTGACAAAATGAACGTTGACCTGATAGCCCTGTTCTTTTGCATAGCTTATAATAGATGGAGCAGCACCGATAAAAATCGGGTCATCCAAAGGGCCGGCAATCAAACTGATTGATTTGGTTTTTTCGGCGATTGGAACTGCCTCTTCTTTCCCATCCAGCGAATAATTCAAGTCATTTACAGCAGCCATCACTTTAGTGTAAGTTTCCTTTTTTACTTGATCTGGTTTATTCAATACACGTGAAACTGTGGTCTGTGAAACACCAGCATGTTTTGCTACATCTGTTGTCGATACCAATTCGATCACCCTGCCCTCTGATTTATTATGAATGACTTTTAGCCAGTCATTCGGATTCATTATTCGTTTGAATTTTATTTGCTCTTTTACTATACCACGCGCCGCCTTTATCTACACCTAAAATTTAAAATGAATGAATAAAATAACGACTGTGCTTTTATGGAGGCATTTCAAACCACCGAAAGGAATGAATAAAAAGAATGAATAAAGAAAACTACCTGAAGCGATTTAACGCTTCCCCGGCGCAGGAACATTACCTCCAGAACTTGACTGAGCTGCAATCTTTGCATATGCAGAATATTCCTTTTGAAAACTTAGATGTCATTCGCCGGACTCCGATTTATTTGAATCTGGAAAGCATTTACGACAAAATCGTCAATCAACACCGCGGCGGCTATTGCTATGAAATAAATGGTTTGTTCCATTGGCTGCTGAATGAATTGGGATTTGATGCAAAACTGATTTCCGCTACTGTCCAAAAGCCAGATGGCACCTGGTCGAAATCTGATACACATGCAGCCATTCTTGTTGAGCTCGATACCTTCTATCTGGTCGATGCAGGATTTGGGGATTCCACCATTAGCCCGATTCCGCTCGGCGGTGAACGGCATACAGACCATAGCGGCACTTACCGTGTGGAACAAGTTGACGAGGTTTATTATGACTTGATTCGTGAGAACGATGAAACGGAGAAAGTGTTGTACCGGTTTTCAACAACAGCAAAACAGCTGGCGGATTTCCACGAAGGATGTGTTTTCAACCAAGTCTCACGGGACTCTCCTTTTACTCACGATGATCTGGTCACGCGTGCCACTGAAAACGGCCGAATCACCTTATCCGGAAATCAGCTGACGCGTTCTGAAAATGGCGGAAAAGAAAAAACCCAATTGTCTGAAGCGGAAAAAAGAAACGTGTTGAAAGAGGAATTTGGCATTGACCAGGATTTGCTTGAAAAACAGCTCCACTAATGCCTCCTCCTTTGAATGAATTAGAAAACCCCGCTCAAGTTTGAGCGGGGTTTTCTGCTATTATTCGAATGCTTCCGGATAAACGGTTTTAGCCACTAATTCAACGGCATCCCCGATTCGCGGACCGGGACGGGAAGTGATATCGGAATCCAGGAAAAAGACCTGATCATTTTGAATTGCCTCGATATCCTTCCACCCTTCACGGGCTTTGATTTCGTCAATTGGATTTTCCACGTATGAAACGGTTGTCGCAATGATTTTCGGATTTCGTTTGATGACTTCTTCTTCAGAAATCTGCGGCCATCCTTCCAAATCGCCAAATAGATTCTCCACATTTGCGTGGTTCAGAATTTCCTGTTGGAACGTGTTCTGTCCAGTCGTGTAGATTTCCGGTGAGGGGCTGATTTCAAAATACAATTGCTTTGTCTCAGCCGCCTCCACTTTTTCCTGGACGCCTTCGATCTGTTCTTGGATAGACGCAATCAGTGCGTCGCCTTTGTCTTCAAGCCCCATTACAGTGGAAATCTGCTCGATGTCCCCATAGACGTCTTCAAAAGATGTGGCCGACTCGATGACAAACACTTGTATTCCAGCTGCTTCTAAATCCTCATAACCGGTTGGTGCGCCTGTCGAATAGCCGATGACGACATCAGGATCCAGTTCAATGATGCGTTCTGCATTAAAAGCCACCGAATCGGAAACACGCTCCACTTCGGCTGCCTCCGCCGGGTAATTATCGTAATCCGTGGCGCCTACGACTTTGTCTCCAGCTCCGATTTCATAGAGGATTTCGGTATTGCTTGGAATCAAAGACACGACAGTTGCAGGAACTTTTTCAAAAGTCAATTCCTTGTCCAAATCATCTGTTACTGCGTAGTTTGTCTGTTCTTCAGCTTCGGCTGCTGTTTCTGTATCAGCCGTTTCGGATTGGCATGCGCCAAGAGTTAATGCCACAGCACCGATGGATAAGTACTTGAATAAGGAAATTTTCATTATTAGTTGGCCACTTCTTTCTTTTTGGGTTTGGTTGGATAGGACTTGCTGGCAAATGGAATTTCTTCCACTCCGTGATGCTGGTTGACATAAACAGCCATGGTGAACAGCACATTCGCCAACAGGTTGGCGTAATCAAAAAGGATTTCCGGAACTTCCCGTTCCAGGCTCACTTTGTGCAGGGCGCGGACAGATTTCTTCGCCTCACTACGGCAGACATGCAGTACACAAGCGCCTTGAGTCCCTTGGGGCAAAACGAAGTTGCCGATTTTGTCCCTAGTGGAGTTGACATAATAATCATACATGCTACTTAATGCGGTCAAATCTTCTTCCTGGACGGCTAGTTTTCCGCGCACGGAGCCATTTAAATGATAGGCTACCGGCTGGAGCAGCTGCAGATCCCGCTGTACTGCTGCTACTTCCTTTGTCAGCGCCAGGGCTTCCCCGATGCGCGTGGTCAATGAATCTGTCCTGATCTCAAAATCCACCGTGGATGCAGATTCCCGCATGAATGGGTAACAAAGGTAACGCATGTCTCTCTTCATCTTTTCACCTCGCTTTTGTCTGGTGAAAATCACCGCATTGAACGCTCCCGCAAAACAGCAAAAAGCCGCCCTCAAAAAGAGGGCGGCGCCATAGCTATTCAGAGACATACTTCAGCAGTCAAAAATAGAAACGTTGCCGTATGATTCCCTTATCTTCCGAAGAGTAAAAATACGTTCAAAAAAAGGTAGGTCTCCTGGCTTGTGCATCGATTTACTCTAAGAACCTTCCCGTTGGGATGACTTGGGTCATCCGTACAGTGGCATTTTCTTATTTCATACGCACTTACAGTTGCGGAAACAGCCCCGGAATCTAACCGGGTTCCCTGTTATGCTGACGAATCAGCACCTTTTTTCTGCATGATTATTCACTTGTTTTCAGTGTAGCATATTCCAAACGCAAATAGACAGATAAAAAAATCTATTACTCCTGATTTGTCAGCAATTTCACTTTTCTCGGTTCTGCAAAAACAATCCGTTTGTGCCATCTTAGATAAGGCGCATGTTCAGGTGAGACCGGTACTTTCATGCTCTTGCGCAATCTGTAGACCGGATAGTCTTCTTCAGCAATCCGGCTCGAAATATGGAGCCTGCCCCCGCCGGTGAATGCAATATAGCCTGCCGAATAGAGTGCTGAATGATTGGCGCAAAGCAGGATCCCGTTGAATGGATCCAGCCGCTCTGTGTCTGAGCTGTCTTTCCATGGCTTGGCGTGGGTCGCTTTCAGGACCGCTCCGATCGCAATGCCGCAAAGCGGACATTCGCCGTTCCATTGCGGCAGCAAACTTTCACGGAATTGCTCCTTGCCTCTGCGCATTTTTGTTTTGATTTCCAGTTCCGCTTCGGCAATCAGCCCAAGCAATGGATTGTGTTCGGTTTTTTTGATGACTTCCATTGATAATTCCAGCTGCTCTACTTCCAAAGTGAAAATATTCAACGCGCTGATCAGCTCCAGCAACTTCATCGCCAGCTCTTCATTGCAGGGGTAGAGGTAACCTGAATTGCCGCTTGCATCTTCCTGGAATGCCGAATACTTCACCGGCAATAAAGGCTCGATTTCCGCAAAGAAGTCCTTTACGGACAACGGCTGATCCAATTCGCGGTAAGCGGCGTGCGCGATAAAGGCGGCTTCGTTTCCGCTTTGCTGTCCGTCCGGATCTTTCGGCTTCAGGCCTTTATGGACATCTTCCCGCACGCGGCTGATGGCCACGAAGGAGCCTTTTACATAATGAAAAACGACATCGCCTTTTTCCAGCTCCTGCATCCGGTTCCAGGAATGCGGCACCATGCCTGATTTGTCGATCTGCGGCGTCCAAAGAACCCCTGCATTCCGTTCGTCCTGATAGGTTTCGCCTTGCATAACAATAAAACTATTCATGAATTGCCTCCTAATGATGGTGATGCTCAAATCCAGTTGATCTTATATAGTAGAGCAGATTATTCGAATCCAAACGCTTACCTCTAGTTTAACCCAAAACAAGAGATTTTGCCGGGGAAAAAGAAAAGCGGAAACGGCCGTTCAGCTCCGAAAGGCATAAGACGCGCTGACGAAGCGGCGCCCTTTGCCGCATAGTCAGTGTGGCTTATGACCCGAGGAGTTGGCCGTTGGAGCTGGACAATAAAGAAAAGCGGAAACGGCCAGCTAAAGGAACGTAAGCTATAAGCGCGACTTCCTGTCGCAACGCTTACATGATCCGCATCCTGCGGACCTCCGACAGGCATAAGGCAGACCAGCGAAGGAAGCGTCATACCTCCTCCGCCATTTCACTTTTCCGCGGAGCAGTGGCTTTATACCACTGCCAGCAAAGGATGACGATAATGGCCAGCTCAATAAAATCCCCGCCGTAATACATCACCATGGCCCCTGTTTCTGCCTGTTCTCGCGGCACACCAGCCGGCGGATTGGCATAGATGAGTTTTGACAGGATTTTATGCGCCGCCAGCGATAAAATCAGAACAATTGACCGGAACACATACCCCAGGCGATGACTTGTTACATCAATATAGATGATGGAAGCGGTGAATAGGTACCCCGCCAGAAATATGTGCAGATGAATTAGGGCATACACGATCAGGGATTGGTGCATAAACGCATATAAATCGGTCATATACAGCCCATACAAACCGCCGATATTCAGGATAAATGCGGTAATCGGATGGCTTAACAGCCGAAATGGCCGACTTTTCAAGAGAAAAGATACCCTTCTGGCCAACTGAACAGGCAGTGACCTCAATAACAATGTCATCGGCATCGCCAGCAGGAACAGCAGCGGAGCCAGCATCCCGAGCAGCAGATGCGTCCACATATGTCCGATGAAATTTTCATGTGCATATTCCGCCAAAGGTCCTGTAAAGACGTTAGCTGTGACAAAAAGACCAAGGCTCCACAACAAATAGCGATGCAAGGGCCAGGTTTTGAAACGCAAACTTGTCAAAACAGCGGCCAACGGATACAACAGGAAGGCCAGGAAAAGTAAAACAACGGCGATTGCCTCCAGACTGGTTACACCTACAGGCAGGTTGTGTTCCATCCCTGCCCCTCCTTTCTTGATCGTTCTGGCAAATCCGGATTACACTTCCTTTTCCCCCTCTACCCGCTTCTTCATTCCGTTATGTATCATGGACCGATTCTACTAAAAAAAAAACAGCCGCTCCAATGAAAAAAGCGGCTGTCTGACTCCAAGAATCTTATTCTACGCATTCACTGCTTCTGATTCCTTTGCTTCCACAAAAGCTGTCACTTTGTTTCTTCCATTTCGTTTGGATTGGTAAAGTGCCTGATCTGCTTCCCCGATCAGCTGGTCCAGCGTTTTATTGTAGGAATTCAAGGATATTCCCATCGAAACGGTCAACTTGCCTTCCGGCTGCTGCTCTTCGCCTTCAAAATGATACTGCTCGATCCGGTCACGGACCCGCTCGGCAATCTTCAATGCTTCCGCGTCATCCAAAGGGTCTGTGATGCAAAAGATGAATTCTTCCCCGCCATAACGGGCGATATAATCTTTTTTCCGTGTATGGTCCCGCAAGAGCTGGCCTATCGAGCGGAGTACTGCATCTCCTTTTTGATGGCCATGGGTATCATTATAGGTCTTGAAATAATCCACATCGATCATCACAATGGCCATAGGGATATGCTGCGCTACCAGCGTTTGAACTTTGTTCCTGAAAAAGCGGATATTGGGCAATTGCGTCATGGGATCCTGGTTCGAATAGAACTCAAGTTCCTTGCGGACAAGGATGTGGTGATTCTCTCCATTTGCGATCAGCCCCATAGCCAACGCAGCAATTACCGCAAAAAACATCATCGAAAGGGTGATGAAAATGGTTGCTGGTGTAGTGACCAGCATCGTCATCGATTTAAGGACTTCAAACACGAGAAGTCCCAAGACCATCCTTTTGATATCCAATAAGGCAAAAAACTTATTGGCTGTTTTTTTATTGCGGAACAGGCTGCCGATGATGACCGGCAATACCACCGTCTGCAGAATCCCTGCAATTACCGTAGGCCCTCCAAGGGAGTAGCGGTAGACAGAAGGAAATACCGCAGACAAGATGCCCACTCTCCACCCCCCGACATATGAGATGAAATAAAGCGGCACTTCCCGCAGGTCAAGCCTCATTCCTTCATGGATATAAGGATTGTACATAACGGAAAAAGTCAAAAATCCGATGAAGAGGACAGTCAGCAGCAATAAAAGCTTCGATTCAGTCAAATCCGGAAATAACCATTCCTTTATTTTTAAAGCCAGGTATAATAGCGCAATGATCAACGCCATATTTTCAAGAAAGAAAAAAAGCAATGAATCCATCCATCCAACTCCCTACACAAACATTCCATTATCAGTTTACAGTTTTCATCTCTAAAAATATAGATTAACTACACTATTTTACAGAATATCAGTAAAAAAAAGACAATAGGTTGTCGATTTCTTCCAAATTTCTGTTCACAATGAAAAAGCCCTTCACCAGTCGTGTTCCCTAACCGGTTGAAGAGCCTTGTTGCAGATTACAGCAATTTCGACATATACAGTTCATTGGCATAGTTGCCGTCAATCCATAGGGAATCCCGCTTGATCCCCTCCATTTCAAATCCGATCTTTTCATATAATGCAATGGCCGCTACGTTATGCTCAAGCACCGTCAATTCCATGCGATGGATTCCTGTACCTTTCGCCCACCGCTCCAATGCCTGAAACAACCGGGTGCCTCTGCCTTTTCCCCGTTCGTTCTGCCGAATGCCCAGCACTACATAAACGGAATGCCGTTTCCGTTTGACTCCTTCACCCATCGCAAACAAATAGCCCGTCAACTCCGACGCTTCTTCCACCACCAGCACGACCGTTTCTTCCCCTGCAGCAGCAAGGCGTTTCTCAAGCAGCTCAGCGGTAGTCTTGCGTTCTCCCGGTTCAAACAGCATAAAATTCGATTCTTCCACATGTTTCATAAGAACGGACAATTGAAACGCGTCCGACGGAACTGCTTTTCTGATGATCATCACCATTCTCCTGACATTAGTTTATTGCAACTGCCATTTCAGATAACTTCTGGTGCAGCCATTTGCTCTTTCTTCGACTTTCTGGCAAACAGGCCCGTATAAACGAGGAGCGTGCCGATCATCAGCAGGACGCCGATATAGACAGACATCATGGTCGGAATCAGAAAAGCTCCGATGATGATGGTCGACCGTGCCAGCATATCCGCTCCACTGAAGGAAACATTGGAGAAAGCCGAATAGGAGCCCCGCTTGTCTTCCGGTATCATATTTGCCATTTCTGCGTTGCGGACTGGTGAATACACCAGTTCGCCGATTGTGCCGATAAAGTTGAACAAGAGCAGCAAGTACCAGCTGTTCGCTGAAGTTATGGTGACATAGCCGATGCTGTAAAGCAACAATCCGGTCAATAGGACATGCTGTTTGGAAAAGCGGTCCGTGAATTTATTGACCATGAATGTCAGGCAGACGACCAGCAGCATATTTTGGATATTCAAAAGGCTCAACATGCGGACCCCTGCAACTTCAAAATCCCCGATGGTAAAGGAATCAAAGCTCTCCGCCAGCCGGACGCCGATATAGCTGTTCAAAGAAAACTCCGCCGAAAAGATGAACATGGAGCCGATCACCACTTTCACAAAAGGGCGGTCCTGAAAAGCCACTTTGTAATTTTGCAGCAAATCGATGACGACATTGCTATGCTGCTTTTTCAAACTTTGGACGCGTTCATCCTGCAACCAAATCTGATAAGCGACCGGCAGACTGGCGGCTGTTACGGTCAATAGAACAAACAACTCGATCTGATGGTTGAGATACAACAAACCACCCAGTGCTGCCCCTATTGCCATCGACAAGTTGATCATCCAGTAATCGATGGCATAAATCGCTTTGCGGTTTTCCGGAGTGGTCGAATCGATGATGATGGCGTGCATCGCCGGTCTGCCCAAACTGCTGGTAATGATAAAAATGACATAGGCCAGCGCAAACAGGCTGATCCATTTTTCACTCGGCACCAAACTGATCGCCATCAGCAGGAACATGACAGCACTGAGTGAGGAAGTCATCACCAATACTCGTTTTCGCGGGAAGCGATCAGAAATATAGCCGCCGATCATGTTGACAAAAAATCCGATGAAAACGGTGATGATCAAAAAAGTTCCGGCCCAGACCTTGCTCATCTCCTGAGCAAAAAACAGGGCCATGAATGGCATGACGGCTGAAGAGACAGCGCGGTTAAAAAAGGAAGTGATTAAACGGACTTTGATATTTTGTGGATAGTCTTTCCATTTCATCTTGTCAACCTCCCTTGTCTTATGTATATTAAACTAGACAAAAGATACTAAAAATAGACAATTTTATGAATTATGTCCACTTTTATAAGGAGGCAACATGGAAAAATCCCTTTTAGCTTTATGGCAAGCTGTTCCATCCGGCAACATCAAGCAAACGCTGCTGGCGGATTCACTTGGACTGAGCAGCAAACAGACGACGCGGCTTTTGCGCAAATGGGCGGATGAGGGCTGGTTCACTTTTACGTCTGGCCGCGGCAGGGGCAACGCTTCTCATCTTGAATGGCACAGACATGTTGAAGATGTCTATGAACAACAGCTCATCCAATTGATCGAAGAACAATCTATCGAAGCTGCCGGCAAATACCTGCTGTTTGACTGGTCACCGGAAGTCAGGCAGCGTTTATTGCACCAGTTCCGTTCTAATTTTGGGTATGTCCAAAATGCGGCAAGCCAAAACGATAAGCTGATCATACCCAGGAAATACCCGTTGCTGACGCTCCATCCGCTGGAAGCGGCAGATGTCCACAGCGCCAATATGGTCGCCAATGTATACAGCCGTTTGGTCTCAGTCAATGAACACGGACAGGTTTCTCCGGAACTGGCACACAGCTGGGATCTTACATCTACGAAGCTTCGGCTGTACTTAAGAAAAGAAGTCAGTTTTCATGACGGCTCTTTTCTAAGCTCAAAAGATGTGGCCGAGTGCCTGAACAGGCTGCGAGAAAATGCTTCTTACTCAGATTTGTGGGCGCCCATCACGGATGTACAAGCAATCTCACCTCATGTTATCGAAATTTCTTTTCCTGGTGGATGCAGCTATTGCCTTCAAATGCTGGGCATGATCAATGCCAGCATCTATAAAGAAACCGCTTTGCATCCCATCGGTTCGGGCAGCTTTTATGTCGCGGAAAATAACAAACGGAAAACCACATTGATGGCATTTGGCGGTTATTTTCAAGAACGTCCCTTGCTGGACATCGTGGAGTTTCTCCAAGTACCCGAAGACTTCGACTTTGCATATCGTTCTTCAGCGAATGAACAAACGGATGAAACATTCCAGGTGGAAAGTGATTCGGGGTTCGGCGTGGTCATATTGAATGCATTCAGGGATTCGCCCATCAACCGGAAAGAAGTCCGCGATTATGTCCACTACGCCATTGCCAAACATCGCCATAAAATCGGGCAGTTTCATCCGCGTGCTTTGCCCAACCACCACAGTTGCCTGATCGGCCAAAAACAATCTTATCTACAGCCGCAGCCTGTTTGTCCTCAGCTTGAAAAACCATTGATCATCAAAGCGGCGAACTACACCAACGGAGCTACCCACTGGCTCAAAAGAGCACTGGAAAGCGAAGGCATTTCCGTGGAAATCGAGTGGCTGTCTTTCCAAGACAAGCTGTTGGATACAAAAGAAGACCAAACAGCTGACCTTTTTGTCCACGGGGAAGTATTTGAAATGAACCAGAACTTTTCGTTTTTTTATTTTCTTTCAAACGGCTATTCTCCGCTGGCAGCCATTATGAAATCCCAGCCGCGATTCAATAATTACATGCAGCAGTATGCAGAAACGCCATTTGAACAGTGGACGGCACTAAACCTGGAAATTGAGCGTGATTTGATCGAATCAGCCATCATGCTGCCTTTGTATTATGAAAAACGGCAAATTCCCTTTTCGGTTGACTTGATGAACATTTCCATCAGCCATTTCGGCTATGTCGATTTTTCCAAGCTATGGGTCAGGCCGCTTATTCTAAAGTAAATAGAAAAAGATGGGGTCTGATGCATTTCTGCGCCAGACTCCATCTTTTATAGAAGAACTTAACCGGCTGATTGGCCGTAGCTGCAGCATGAAGCGATGAAATCTTGGTTGAGGAGGAGTTACAGGGAGTGCAGACTGGTTGAAAATATAAGGTATAAGCTTAAAGTCAGTATATTGAATAAGACAAGATTGAATTTCAGATCGCCTTTTGCTCCAAACACTGCCGCCACAATCCCTAAACTGCTCAGCACACATGGCAAATGCAGATGAAGGCTCATTAAAATCCCAAGCGGTTTATGGGACCAATGGATTGCTGCCAACATTAACGGCAGCATGGTTGAGAGAAAGAGAACTGCTGAAATGTACGATAACCATTTTCCCTTCATAAGAACACCCCCTTTTCTGATTGTCGGCATTAGAATCAGACAAGCAATCAAAAAAATTAGAATTTGATTGCTTTTAGCGCAGATGCCAGACGTTCAGCAAATTGTTCGGGACATTCGCGGGATTCCATGTAAAGGCAATAGACATTCGGTTCCATGAACAGCCGCTGCGAATAATTGTTCGGCAACGGGTGGGCATGGTTAATCAGAGCTGACAAAAACCGGGGCAGTTCTGAAGGCAGCAGAAGAATTTCAGCATGATTGATTGTAATTCCTTTTCGATGCAAATCTTGAATTGTGATGATGCAATCCACTTTGAAAGAAAAACTGGATGGTCCAGACAGGATGACTAAGTCACGAAACTTTTTTACCAAAAAAACATTGCCGGTCGCCTCTACCTCTTCTTCCAAAGCTTTGTTCAGGATTAATGTGACATCATTTATCGGATTTGCTGTAATCATTGTCATCATCCCTTCAGACTATCTTTATCAAACCAACCAAAAAATAATGAAATCCAGCTGAACAATCGGTCTCTATAAAAGAACAAGATGTCTTATAACCTATACATTTTACTTTTAACTAGAAAATTAAAGTTCCGTGTAACACTATTAGACTACAATCAATTATACATCTTGTAAACAGAAAACTATTAATTTGACATTTTTATTGCATCAGAAACTACTTTAAAGAGTGCATTTTGCTGTATTTCATCCTCGTTCTTCTATCCTTGTATATCTTTGATTCAATATATATTTATTAGCTTCGCTTACACAGTTGGTAAATCCGACCATTGGGCACTTTTCTTTTCGCTAGATAATTATTCAGGACAAACAGAAAAATTTTATTTTCTTTTGGCCTTTATTTTCTTGTCGTTATTCCTTTTTTCAAAAAAAAAAGAACCCGTTAAGAGTTCCAGAGTGACAACTTAAATTTACCAAGCAAGTCTTTCAACGCCGGCCTTTCATTGCCATCACGTCCAACAACAGCTTCTGCGGTGATCAATGAATTCAGCACCGCTTCTTCTGTAGCTTCTCCTACAGCTCTGAAAGCTTCGTCCATGTCATCTTCATGGATGGTTTCAATTAGAAGAGCTGTAGGCGGTTTGGCGTGGGGAATTAGCGTGGCGGTAGAGAAACCAAGTACGATTTCACCGCTCCCATTGGTGATGATGGAACCGGTTCGTGAAAGTCCGGTGACTGATCGTTTCAGGATCCGGTTCAATTGCCGCTCCGATAACGGAAGGTCGGTGGCCACGATGACCATGACCGAGCCTTTGTCTTCTTCTTTATGCGATTGCAGGATTTTTTTCTTCAACTCTTGACCGATCGGATTGCTGTTGACTGTCAAATCACTCAGCATTCCGAAATTTGACAGTACCAGTACGCCCACTGTATAGGTTCCGTGCGCCAGCTCCATAATGCGCGAAGCTGAACCGATTCCGCCTTTCAGCGAATAACACAGCATGCCTCTGCCCGCTCCGACTGCGCCTTCTTCAAATTCAACGCCGGTGTTGTCCAGCGCTTGACGAACGTGCACTTCTTTAACAAAACGGCCCCGCACATCATTTAAAAACATGTCGTTGCATTCGCCGATCACCGGATTTACCGTGCCAGTGGTGTTGCCGATATCCGGATTCTTCTCCAGCATATAATCGATGACGGCATTCGCTGCTGTGCCGACGTTCAATGTGTTGGTCAGGACGATCGGTGTTTCCAGCGTGCCGAGTTCCGCCAATTGGATGGTCCCCATCGTTTTTCCAAAGCCGTTGATGACATGGCTCGAAGCGATCAATTTGTCGTGGAACAGATCTCCCTGATGCGGCAGGATTGCCGTCACGCCCGTTTGCATATCGCCGTCGCTTAATGTGACATGGCCCACGGTGACCCCTGCCACGTCGGTTATGGCGTTAAGAGTTCCTGTCTTCATACTGCCGATTTCCACACCATAGTCCCGAATCCGTTTTTGGTTATGCACATGCCCACCCCTATAAATAATTGATTTAATGCGTTTCTTACTAGTGCATTCGTCACTTTCAGCTGGCAATGGCTTTGCCTGTAACTTTAAGAGCCAAGCTGCCTTACCCACTCTTTCTATTTTGGATATTTCAACTTTTCCTTCTGTCTGGATTTATTGAATAAATTATAAAGGCTATAAATTCCAATCATCCCTAGAGTAAACAGGCCAAGTCCATGGAATATCGACTTAGCCATATGGTTTATTGAATCATTGCCACTGATGGCACCCGATCCTAAGACGAAAAACAAGATAATCGCGAACAAGATTCTATCTTTCAACTAATTCCACCCTCTTTTTATATTCAATCATTCGAAGATTAGAACTTACCCGCAGACAATATAGATTCCACTCACTCTACTGGCCCACTTAATTTATGAGAGTGCCAAGAAGTATACATAAGCAAAATTTTTTTAACGCTGCTAACCCACTTCAGTTCTTATACTTATTTTACCATTCTGAATTTTTAATGATAGGAGGATGTATACGATCTTGTCCGGAATAAAAAATACCCCGGTCCCTCCAAACAGAAAGAGGCATGCCCTCCAAGGACATGCTTCTTTCGAATTTCCTTCTTTGTTATTGCAATTCTGTATCATCCGACTCGGATACTTCCTCCAATACCATGCTGGCATTGTCGTCTGTGCGGTCTCTTACGGCAATGTCGCCTAATGAGACGATGCCTAATAACTGATCATTTTCTAAAATCGGAAGCCGGCGAATTTGGTGTTTGGACATTAACTCAGCAGCGTCTTCGATAGACATATCTGTTGTTCCGGTAACCATCTCTGAAGTCAGTATCTGTGATACAGGGCTGTCCAATGAAACTTGGGAAGCAATTCCACGTATGACAATGTCACGATCAGTGACGATTCCAAGCAATCGTTTGCCGTCGCTGATGGGAATGGAGCCTACATCCAGTTCCAGCATTTTGGATGCAATTTCCTGGATCGACAATTCTGGAGCACATGTCTCAACGTCTTTCGTCATGATGTCTGTAATCTTCATGAATAGTTCCTCCTCTGGATATTTTACTGCTTATGCTCAGCCCACTGGCTCTAGGGACGACTGGTCTGATTTGTCAATTCACCCCTCGCCAAACCTCCTCCTTTCTTTTCATCTACTATTCCTTATCCATCCCACAAAAAATAAAACGTATTTTCATCAAAAAAATCATATTTTCATTTTTTTTTGATTTCAGGAACCTGATCTGCCAAAAACGCAAAATCCAGCTCGTTGGATTTTCTTCAAAGCCTTAGTATAGCTATGGTAAAATAGATTCGAAAAGGGCTCTTTTGTAACTAGCAAACTTTCAAGCCTTACAGGGATTCTTCTTAAAATCACATCATCTGAAGGAGGCTGCGCTTATCGCATCTTTACCCGTGGCATTCGAGTTTTTATTTCTTCTTTTCGTCAATTTAGCAGTTGGCGCTGTCGGCTTTATTCCAAGTGTTCTGGTGACAGTTGTCAATATACAATCTTTCGGCCTATATGCCGGTGCAGCTTTAACTTTCACAGGTGAAATACTCGGTGCCTTGCTTGGATTCTATCTGTACCGCATTGGATTTTCCAAAGCAGATCCAAAATGGCTGCAGCACCCTTTCTGGCAAAAGTTCCAAAACCAGTCAACAAACCGCGTTTTCAGTTTGGTGATTCTGCTGCGGCTGCTTCCCTTTATGCCATCCGGTTTCGTTACAGCAGGTGCAGCATTGACAAGCATCAGCGGCAAGCTGTTTTTTACCGCCAGCACCATCGGCAAGATTCCGGCTGTCCTCCTGGAACTGGCTGCTGTTTACGGATTTACACAAGTTGTCCCGGCAACCATCCAGTACATCCTATTCGGCGCAGTATTGGCTGTTTCACTAGCTATCTTTTTTAAATCTTCTAAACAGAAAAAAAGCCCTCAATCCGTTGATTGAGGGCTTTTTGTATGATTCAATAAACTTTATCGCCATTAAAGATGGAGTTTTTGACGATAACATAATCCACATTGCGGATCGCCAGCAGTTTGTCTCCGCCGGCATACGAAATGGCGGATTGAAGATCTTCTTCCATTTCGACCAAGGTGTCTTTCAACGATCCTTTGTATTCCACGAACATCTTCTTGCCTTCAACATTTTTCTTCTCACCTTTTTGGAACTCTGAGGCTGAGCCGAAATATTCTTTCAGCAGTTTGCCATCTTTGTTGATGGTTTCTCCAGGTGATTCTTCATGTCCCGCAAAAAGCGAACCAATCATGACCATGGATGCCCCGAAACGGACCGATTTGGCAATATCGCCATGTGTGCGGATGCCGCCGTCTGCGATGATCGGCTTGCTGGCTGCTTTTCCGCACCAGCGAAGTGCCGCAAGCTGCCAGCCGCCTGTGCCGAAGCCGGTCTTGATCTTGGTGATGCATACTTTTCCGGGTCCAATGCCCACTTTTGTCGCATCTGCTCCGGCATGCTCCAATTCCCGGACTGCTTCCGGCGTGCCGACGTTTCCAGCAATCAAAAAGCTTTCCGGAATCAATTTTTTGATGTGATGAATCATGTTGATGACAGCATTGGAATGGCCATGAGCCACATCGATTGTGATGTATTCCGGTGTAATCTTTTCATCTGCCAATAACTGCACAAACTCATATTCTTCCGGTTTCACACCGACACTGATGGACGCGTAAAGGCCGCGCTGCTGCATGTCTTTCGCAAACGCCAAGCGTTTTCCAGGTTCAAAGCGGTGCATAATATAAAAATAATTATTTTCAGCGAGAAATACGGCAATTTTTTCATCTACAATGGTCTGCATGTTCGCAGGCACGACCGGCAATCGGAATGTCCGTCCGCCGAATTTAATTGATGTATCACATTCTGAACGGCTGTCCACCACCGCTTTTGCAGGAACCAACTGAATATCTTCGTAATCAAATACATTTTCCATAAATTACACCCCTATACACGAATGATATATCTATATATCTTAATAATTGTTCGTCCATATGATAATGTACTTTATTTCAGAAGAGATGTCAAAGAGGACAGTTGCTTCTAGCTGGAAGAGTGGGATTCCTTAAGTCTTGTCCATCAGGTGCGTCAGCTTGGGTATATACAAAATCAAAAAAACAGATCTGCCCAGGCTGAATAGGATGAACGCCAGCCATAGCCCATGGTTCTGCAAAAGCGGAACCCCCGCCCACAGCGCCAGCAAAAATACCGCCAAAGACAAGAGCATGGAGTTTCGTATCGGTGCTGTTTCAGTGGCTCCCGTAAATACGCCATACAAGACGATGCCGAAACTCGAAACTAAAGGAAACAGCAGGAGCCAATCTCCATAGACCCCGCCCAGTCTAATGACTTCCGGAATCGTCGTGAAAAACGAAAAGATGGCCGTGCTGAATAGCCAATAAAGCGCAGTCAGCGCCAGAGATGAATAACAAGCCCATTGAAAAGACAGATTCAAATTTCTTTTGAAAAGCCCGGAATCTTTCGAGCCGATCGCTTTTCCGGATAGGATGCTGGATGCGTTGGAAAGGCCGTCATAAAAATAGGCCATGAGATAATGGATCTGCAGCAGTATGGCATTGGCTGCCAGGTTTTCCGTACCAAACGCGGCACTTTTATAAGCGAATACGTTAAAGACCACAAGCAGGCAGAGGGTCCGAATAAACAAGTCCTGATTGACCGCCATCATCTTTCTGACAGACGAACCATCAGCCACCAGTTTAAAAGAAGGCGTCTGGAACCGGTAAGCTGTGCCGCGCCAGACAACCAATAAGCCAAGCAGGCAGGCTGTCACTTCCGCTATTACTGTAGCAAACGCAACTCCAGAAACTCCCCACTCGAACCCAAAAACAAAAAGCATATCCAGTCCAATATTCATTAGATTCATGAAAACCTGAATCAGTACGGAAATTTTAATCCGGGACATGCCGATCAGCCAACCCATGATGACATAGTTGACCAAAGTGAAAGGCACGCCCCATATACGGATGCCGAAATAATCGGAAGCCAGTGCTGACACATCATCAGCTGGATTGAGCAAATTTAATGCCAGGTATTCAATCGGTTTCTGAAACAAGAAAAAGCCGATTCCCACAGCGACTGCAATAATTAGCGGCCTGATGAGGGCAAGCGTCCCGAGCAGCCGATCATCGGCACCATGAGCCTGCGCGGCAAAACCTGACGTTCCAATACGCAGGAATCCAAACAGCCAGTAGAGCGTGTTAAAGATGACCGTGCCGATTGCAACGCCGCCAATAAAAGCAGGATTCGGCAATTGCCCCAAAACTGCGGTATCAACGGCTCCCAGCAAAGGGGTCGTAATCGTTGAGATGGTGAGGGGAACCGCCAGTGCAAGGTATGTACGATGATTCATCTTGAAACTCCTAACCACTCGAAATAGTTTTGATCCAAACCGACTTCATAACTTAGAAGTTCCATCTATCCGAACATCGACACCAATTCTTTCGTATACGGATGGCGGCTTTCCAAAAATAGTTCGTCGCTGCCAAAGCCATCCACCATACGCCCTCCTTTCATAACCAGCAGATTTTGGCTTAAGGATGCAACTGCCGCTAAATCGTGGGAGATGAACACATAGGAAAGTGAAAATTGCCGCCGAAGATCCTCCAGCAATCTCAGCAATGATGCCTGGGACAGTACATCGAGGCTGGAAGTCGGTTCGTCCAGTATGATGACTTCCGGCTCAATGCTGATGGCCCGGCTGATGGTCACGCGCTGCTGTTGCCCGCCGCTCAGTTCATGCGGATAACGGTCAGCCAGCTGGCTTGGAAGTTCAACAGCCTCCAGCAGCTGTCCAATATAGTTTTCCCTGCTCGTGTAACTGAAATGCTGCAGCTTTTTTTGGCTGCCAAACTGCAAATATGGATCCATCAAGGAATCCCGTATTTGCAGTTTGGGATTCAGGGAAGCAGATGGATTCTGGAATACGGCCTGTACCTGTTTTCTGAAAGGTTTGAGTTTTTTTGTCGTCAGATTGTGGACTGTTTCGCCATTCAGTGAAATTTCTCCTTCATCTATTTTTTCCAGCCCAAGCAGACAGCGGGACAATGTGCTTTTGCCGCAGCCGCTTTCTCCGATGATGCCCAGACATTCCCCTTTTACAAGAGAAAAGGAAACATCGTTAAGCACCTGCAAGCCATTTGAATAGGTTTTATTGACATGGCTGATTTTCATGATCTCCATCGTTTGCCTCCTCTTACTTTAATTTTTCGTCTGCTTGAAAACCGGAATGGCGTCGATCAGCGCCCGGGTATAAGCATGTTCAGGGCATGCAAGAATCCGTGCTTGTCCTCCCTGCTCAACGATTTCCCCTTCTTTCATCACCAGAATTCGGTCCGCGTACTTTGAGGCATGCCGAAGATCGTGGGTGATATAAAAAATGGCGCAGCCTGTCTCCTGCTGCAGCTTGGCCAGCAATTGCAGGATCCTGAAAGAAGAAATGCTATCTAAGGCAGTTGTCGGTTCATCCGCAATCACCAAATCAGGTTTCAGCAGCAAAGCCAGCGCAATAGCAGCGCGCTGCAATTGTCCTCCGCTCAACTGGAAAGGGTAACGGCTCGACAACTCTGTTGACAGACCTACGGAAAGGAGGGCCTGTTGCGTGTTCTCCATTCGCTCTGATTTCCCTAAACTCAGATGGGTCCGCTGGTATTCGTCGAAATGCTTGCCGATCGTCAAAAATGGTGTAAACGAACTTTGATAATCCTGAAAAATATAGGCAATCTCTTTGCCTCGTATCCTTCTCATATTTTTTTGGGGGACCCCCAATATATCGTTGCCGTTGAACCGGATTGTGCCGGCCGCTGTCAAATTCGGTTTCAGCAGCCCGCCGATTGCGGAAGCTGTCATGCTTTTTCCGCTGCCGCTTTGGCCGACAACCGCGATCCATTCTCCCTTTTGAATATCAAATGAAACCTCTTTGACGCAGAGCTGGCTTTTTGTGCCGACGGTCAACCCTTTGACTTCCAATAAACTCATGACTGCACTTCCTTTTTGACATCGAACTTGTCCCGCAATAAATCGCCCAGCACATTGGAAATGAGCACCACGATGACTATGGCAAGACCCGGATAAATCATCAGCGAGGGCATGGATTGAAAATAAGGGCGGGCATCATTGAGCATGGCACCCCATTCAGGCGCGGGCGGCTGTGCGCCAAGGCCGATATAGGACAGAGAGGAAATCAGCAGGATGATTTTCCCGAGATCGAGGCTGGCGAGCACCAAAACGTGTCCGATGATATGTGGGAAAAGATGCTTGCGGATAATCTGGCCATCTCCCAAACCGTTAATCTTCGCCATGGCGATATAGTCTTTTTGGCGTTCGCTGACTACTGTGCTTCTGACGAGGCGGGCATAATTGACCCATTTCACAAAGACTATTGCCAACAGCAGGTTTTCAATTCCCGGACCCAACAGGCCGCTCAAGACGATTGCCACAATGGTATCCGGAAAAGCCATAAAAGTGTCGGCAATGCGCATCAAGATCCGTTCCACGAAGCCGCCTTTATAGCCTGCCGCCAAGCCGATCGGCAAACCGATGGCCACCGCTGCCAGAAGAGCCATCAAAGCGGAACCGACTGTCAGCTGAGTCCCCAGAAAAATACGTGTCAGGACGTCCCGCCCAAGATGATCTGTTCCAAAAGGATGTTCAAGGCTCATGGGCATCAGCTGAGAAGTTAAATCGACAGCATCCGCATCATGCTTCAGAAACAGGAACGTGTAAGCCACAAGCAGCGCGAGCAAGCTTAGCAGCAGGACGAGCATAGCCGCTTTCCAATTCCATTTACGTGGCTTTATTGTCAAAATAGGCATCAGCTCTCGTTCCTTTCCTTTAGTCTGATTTCCGGATTCAAGTACCGGTAGGAGATGTCCACCAAGCTGTTCACGGCAAAAACAATGATGGCCATAATGAACAGGTATCCTTGGATAACTGGATAATCCCGTGATCTGATCGCCTCGACCACCATCTTGCCGATGCCTGGATAAGCAAAAATCACCTCTATCACGACCACGCCGCCGATCAGGCTTCCCAGACTGACGCCAAAGACCGTAATGACCGGCGGCAATGCGGCGCGCAGCGCATGGGTGAAAAAGATGCGGATTTCAGAAATTCCTCTCGAACGGGCTGCTTTTACATAGTCATTGCTTAACGAATCAATCAGGCTGGAGCGCAGCAGGCGGACATAGACACTGGTGATGGCGAGACCCAATGTGACGGATGGCAGCACCATCGAAACAACCCCATCCCGACCCATCGTCGGCAGCCATTTCAGCCGAACGCCAAACAAATCGATCAATAATAACCCGAGCCAAAAGCTTGGCACCGCCGCTCCGACCAGAGCGAACCAGCGGCTGAGCTGATCGATCCAGCTGCCCCGGTACAGTGCGGCGAGTGATCCCAGAGGCAGCGCGATGAAAGTCATGACGAGCAGCGCTCCCATAGTCAATTCCAGGGTTGCCGGAAGCCCGCTCAATAACATTTCCAGAACGGGTTGGCCGGTCAGATAAGAAGTTCCGAAGTCCAACCTCACGAAATCCAGGAACCATTCCCCGTATTGCACGAGCAGCGGTTCATTAAAACCCATATCTTCCCGCAGCGCTTCCACTTGTGCCGCCGTCACCGATACATCGTCAACCCGGAGGATGGACAGCACCGGATCTCCCGGTGCCAGCCGCGCAAAAAGAAAGCTGACAAACGTCACCAACAAGAGGAAAACAGCTGCTTCGATCGATCTTTTCACTAAAATCCGCAGCATTTATTTCACATCCAAGGTATTGGTCAACATATAATACTCACTCCGGGACGTCACCCAATTTTCCACTTTATCGGCATTATAGGCGACCAATGTATTGGGATGGAGGATAAAGGAATTGTAAACCTGCTCGTCCACATAGAATGCAATCTTTTCGGCAATCACCGAACGCGCTGTTTCGCCGACAGTCACATTCAGTTCATCAATCAGCGCGGTCAATGCGTCATCGTCCGCTCCACTAAAGTTCAAGGCACCGTTCGGATGATACGTAGCATTTAAATAATAGCCGGCATCTCCACGAGGCGCGGTCAGGTTGCTGTAGGTGGTCAAATCCCAATCACGGTTGGCTGCCATGTATTCTTCCGGCCCTTCAATTTGCTGGATGTCCACCGCAATCCCCAATTGCTTGGCGTCCGACTGGAATACCTGCGCGATCAACGGCAAATCTGCACGCGCACTATAGGTCAATAAAGTAAGCTCCAATGGCTTGCCTTCTTTTTCCATCACCCCATCTTTTTCTTCATACCCCGCTTCAGCTAAAAGCTTTCGGGCTTCTTCTACCCCAGTTTTCTTTTTAGGGTAATCCGGTGCAAAAGTGAATGTCGAAGGAAATGGACCAACCGCCACTTCCGCATGGCCTTTCAAGACGGTTTCAGTGATCGACTCGCGGTTGATCAGCACATCTACCGCTTTACGGACATGGATATCTTTCATCGTTTCCCGCTCAAGGTTCATGGTCATTTGATGGACCCGGAAAGTGGACGTGGACTCCACTTCCATCCCATCAATCGCTTCCAGGTTTTCTAAGCCTTGCACTTCCGGACGGAACACGATGTCCGCATCTCCCGATTCCAGTGCCAGCGACCTGGCGTTGGCGTCTTCATTGAATGAAAATCGTGCCGCTTCCAATTTGGCTGCCCCGTCCCAGTAGCCGTCGTAACGGATCAGGTCCACTGCCGTTCCTGGAGTAAATGATTCGACGGCAAAAGGACCAGTGCCGATTGGCCGGTTGATCCAGTCTTCTTCCGCCACATCGATAATGGATGTATTGGGGTGCACCAACTCAGATGGGAATTCCGGAAATGGCATGATTGTTTTTATGGATAGCTGCTGTCCATCCGCTTCGATCGATTCAATTCGAAGCGCATTGCTGATTGCGATATTGTCGGCCATCGCACGTTCCAACGAAGCTTTCACCGCATCCGCATCCATTGGATTACCATTTTGGAACGTGACACCTTCCCTCAGTTGAATGGTCCACTCCTGACCGTCTTCACTGTCCCAGCTTTCTGCCAGCCATGGTTCCAGCGTCAGCGTGTCATCGTTCAAATGCACCAAAGTCTCGGTAACCCCTGCCCGCAATGGGACATAGCTGCTGTCCACGTTGGGATCAAGCGATCTTGTGGCGAAATTGAACAGCAGGTTGAGTTCTTTGCGGTCCTCTTCCTGGTCTGCTGCACCTGATGTACAGGCGGCTAAAAATAACATTACTGCTATCAGCAGAAATCCAAATGCTTTTTTCATCAATAAACACGCTCCTTTTTAAAATGTAATTATTACGATTTGTAAATAAAAAATATTCCCTGTTTTCTCCTTGTCCAGCTAGGAGAAAAAGGGAATTTTCTTCTTCAGCTTTTCTCTACTCAATTCTATGTATTCCGCAAAACGTAACAGTTACGTTTTAAATCTTATCCTTTTGACGTTTTCATTGCAATCTTTTTTTGAAAAATTTTTATCCCTCCCAATGAATCCTGCAAAATTACACCTGTACGGATGGCTCCACTTTTTACGGATAATTAACAAAAAGACTGCCCCGAAGCCTGTTTTTGGCTTCTGGGCAGTTCTTTTCATTTTTCACCTGGGTTGTAACTATTTTTATTATTGTTTGCGGAAACGCAAAGCAAGAGTTGTCGTCAATCCTGCAAGCATCAGGCCAGCTAAGATCCAAAGGTATGGAATCGTACCTGAATCCGCTGTGCCGCCCATGCCGGTAGCCGGCATTTCTGAAGGCATTTCAGTTGCGCCGAACTCTTCCGGGAACTGGTCAACGATGGCCGCTGATAATCCAGCTGCCGGCATTGTCATATGCGCATACGCTTCACGGATCGAGCTGTAAGCCGTCTCGTAGTCGCCTGCTGCATACGAATCAAAAGCCATCAGCAATTGATCGACATGAGCCGTCAATCCTTCTTCCAACGCTTCAGCCGGAACACGGCCTTCTGTCGCTGCATCAAGCAAGGCGGCCTGTTCAACGATGTAGCCGTCAAGATCAGCTTTCGCCTGGTCCTGTGCTGCTGTATCGCCTTCACCTGTCGCTACGACATAATCCACGAAATAGCCGATATGGGATTTCCAGATTTCAGAGAATTGCGCTCCCGCTTCTTCTCCGTAGACAGATCCCACTGCCGCAGACAAATCATCTGCGTTGGCGATCAATGCAGCAGAAGCTTGTTCAAAGCTTTCAGCTCCATCAGCACCGTCCTGCATCGCCATAGCGGCAAGTCCGGCATGCTCAGTGAATGTCGTATTCAATTGAGCGCGAAGATCCACAGCTGGCGTGTCCGGATTCGATTCTTCAAATACATCCGGGAACTGGTCTGCAATGGCAATCGACAAGCTTTCAGCAAACATGCTCATGTGGTGAATTGATTCGCGTTCTCCAGTGTAGGCTGCTTCAAAGTCGCCAGCAACGTATGCATCAAATGCTGTAAGCAATTGGTCAACGTGCATATTCAAGCCATCCAATACAGCGTCGGCTGGCAATCTGCCTTCTGTTGCGGTATCAAAGAATGCTGCTTGCTCCTGCTTGTACTCTTCAAGTGAAGCAAGTGCTTGGTCTTTCGCTTCCTGGTCATCTTCACCTGTCGCTACTACGTAATCCACGAAATAGCCGATATGCGAATTCCAGATTTCAAGGAATGCCGCTCCGCCTTCTTCTCCGTAAACAGAAGTTACTGCTGCCGCAATGTCATCGGAATTGGCCAAAAGCGCCGCTGACGCCTGATCGAAATCTGCTGCGCCATCCGCTCCTTTGCGCATGGTTTCAACTGCTAAAAATGCGTGCTCCGTCAAAGCCGTATCGAGGGTGATGCGCAATTCCGCTGCTGGAGTGGCTGTGCTCGACTCCATCGCCGATTCACTTGAGGTTGAATGGCTTCCGTGGCTGTCCGCCAGTGCCGCCGTCGGTACCAATAATGCGAGTGATAGTGGAAGTGCTAATAGACATTTGTTTAATTTCAATTTAATCTCTCCTCTTTTTTTTATAGTTTCATAGACATAACGGAGAGCGTTTTCATTTAGATCACCTTTTTTTAAAAAAGATTCAAATAAAAAAACTGACCGCAAAAGCGGCCAGTTAAATTCCTGCACTCATGACAACTTCACCTTCGGGCAATTCGTTTCCAGCCTGAGGTTCGAGCGTGATGGCGATCGTATCCCATTCGGTTGAATTTTCATCCAGCTCATAATAGCTTGCCCCTTCACCGTTTGGATTGGGTGAAAAAGCGCCTGCTGGTATCGGCTTGTCATCCTTGATCAACCACACCTGATACACCTGGCTGGCTTCCAGCTCTGCCAATTGATCGGCTTTTACAACTAAATTGAGCGAACCTTTTTCTTCAATCATTGCTGCAGTCGCGGATCCTCCAAATGCTTCATTCGGCTCCAGCTCGATGGACTCGATCGCCGTTTCCGGTGCATCGTCCTGATCTGACAGTTGGAAGAACGCATAGGCGTTGCCCACTAAGGAAGCAAGAAAGACTGCCGCGAGAAGCGGTCTCCATATGCGGACCTCTCTTTTCGGCTTGTGAATCGGTATAGCGGCCATTTCCGGTTTCAAGGCCACAGGCGGTTCATCCTGTTCCGGTTCTTCTTCAAATACATTGGACAGGATCCGTGCTTTCATGCCTGCCGGCGGTTCCACTGCGTCTGCAAGATAAGGGAGCTCGCCTGTCGCTTCTGCTATTTCCTGGCATTCCGTACATGTTTTCATATGCTGTTCAAATTGCTGGATTTCGTCTGCTGATAGCGTGCCGTTCAAATAATCCACTAAACGGCCACAATCCATGTTAGTCATCATAAGCCCCCCTTTCCTGCAACCCGTGCAGAGATGTTTTTAATTTTTTTAACGCCAGCCGGATTCGGCTCTTCACAGTTCCCAGTGGAATATCGCACATATCTGCAATCGTTTCATGTGTATGTCCCTTAAAATAAAACAAATCGATCATTTTTTGCTGCTCTGTGGACAAATGCTGAACAGCCGTTTCAATCTGCCCTTTCTTTTCCTGCCACTCCACCTGCTCTTCAACGGGTGCATCGTGGCTGGCCATTTGGGCGGCGGCTTCGATCGGCATGTTCGGCTTTTTACGTTTCCGTATCAAGTCGATGGCTGTATTCTGCGCCATTCTGAAAAGCCAGGAAGTGAACTTCCCTTTGCTTTCATCGTACACCCCTTTGCCGCGCCAGATTTTGATGAATACTTCCTGCAACGCCTCTTCAGCCAGATCCCGATCTTCCAGCATCTTATATAGAAAAGAGAAAAGGATTTTTTCATAGCGGTCGTATAATTGTTCAAGCGCGGCTTTGTCTTGGTCATTGATCCGCGTATATAACTGTGTATCGGTAGTTTTTTCCATCCCCTGTCTCCTTTTTACATATTTCGTATATCTACCTTACTATACTTCCCGCTACAGGAAAATCTTTTCTTTCAATACAAGGTTCAATATAAAACCGATATCGTTTAATTTATGCAGATACAGACAAAACGCATGAAACAAGCAATTAGTTCACTTTTTCGCTAAATCGGGAATATACTTGTAGAAAGAAAACAGAATGACTGGAGGAATCCCCATGATCTACAACATCACCGCTGCCACCGGAAATCTTGGTGTTAAAATCGTAGAGGAAGCATTAGAATACATTAATCCAGAACACCTGGTGCTGACCGTTCGGAATCCTGAAAAAGCTGAAGCTTTCCGTCAGCAGGGCATTCGTATAAAACAGGCAAATTACCGCTCTGAGCAGGCATTGGCTGAAGCTTTCAAGGGCACAGATGTACTCATCTATATTCCAAGCCTGACTTTTCCAAGTGTGGCGCGAATCATGGAATTTGAGAATGCGATCATTGCAGCCGAAAAAACGGGCGTCAAACAGCTGATTTTTATCGGCTTTATGGCTGACCACGGCAATAACCCTTTTAAAATGAGTCCTTTTTTCGGCTATGTCCAGCGCCGCCTGGCATCTGGAACCGTTCCGTACACCTATATCCGAAACGGCATGTATTCCGACCCATTGCCGCCTTACCTTCCGGAACTTGTCAGACGGGGAAAATTACTTTATCCGGTAGCGGATGAGCAAATTTCCTTTATTTCACGAAAAGATCTGGCAAAAGCCATTGTGCAAATTGCGCTAAAAGAGGAGTTGCATGGCTGCGAATACACCTTGACCGGACCGAGAGCCTGGTCCATGAATGAGCTTGCCGAATTGCTTAGCCAAGTCAGCGGTTCACCGATCGTCTATGATCCGCTCAGCCACCAAGAGTTTGCAAACCTTTATGATGAACCGAAAGGGTTTGGGCCTGTCCTTGTTTCGTTGTATGAAGCTGCAGCCAGAGGATTGATGGCAGAGGTTACAGAAGATTTTGAGCGTATCACCGGAGAAGCAGCGGAAGATTTATCAACTTATGTCGCGCGGGAATACCGGAATCTTCCATGATTCCGAAAAAAGACCGAAGGGTCCCACCAGATGGAGCAGCTAGTGGAAATATCCTCAAGCAATCTTATCAAAGAAGAAAACGGAATCATTGGCGCATAACTTGCTGGATTTCTATTCCCTCAAACCACTTGCATCTTTGGGGGTGTCGGATTCATTCATGAAAGGTATATTTAGTCCTCCCTGCCCGAATTAGCGCATTGGTTCTCCCTCAATCGCTTCGAAGCTGTTAGCGTGCATGAAGATGTCCCGTCAAGGCAGTTTTAAAGACCGCCACTCCGACATTCTGGAAGCATTTTAGCTTGCAGACAGTATTTCATTCGTTTGGACCGTATTTTTCGTATTTGGACTGTATCTGCCCAACTTGGACAGTAAGCTTTATTACTGGAATAAAACAAATCTTATTTTCCAACAAATTCCAATAAGGCTTCCCATAATCTCCTAACAACCGCATAAAAAGCAAAAACCGCTGGAGAAAAATCATTGATTTTTCTCCAGCGGTTTTATTTTAGGGCCTTACGGGACAGCCCCATCTTTTTCTTTTGATAGCTTCGCATGAAATTATTCAATCATAATCTGATGCCCTTCTTCTTTTTTCTCTTCTTCTTTTGCTTTTGGCACTTGCAGCTTCAACACGCCATCTTTGAAAGATCCGGAAATGTCTTTTTGTTCCACTTCACCGACATAGAAGCTGCGTTTGAATGATCCATAGGAACGTTCTTTTCGGATGTAATGGCCATCATCTTCTTTAACTTCCTTATTTTCTTCCTTCTTGCCTTGAAGCTGAAGATAGCCATCTTTGTATTCCACCGAAATGTCTTCTTTTTTGAACCCAGGTACATCCACTTCCACTTCATAATGATCATCTGCGTCTTTGATGTCTACTTGCGGATAATTGGCTTCTTTGAAAAAGCGGTCAAAAACATCTAATTCAAAGTTGCTGTCAAAAAGGCTTGGGAAAAAGTCTTCTCGTTTTCTTGGTAAAAGTTTCATATTAAAACTCTCCTCTCAGATAACCTCTTTAGTAGAATTTCACTTTCACTCTTTCCTTGAAATCGCTGCAATGAAAACTATGCAACCAACGCCTTCCCACCAGAATGCCTTACCTCCTTTACCTGTTCATCATTAGTAGTGTTGGCTATCACTCTCTACTAATCATTATAGAAAAAGATACTTTTTTGTCAATCAAAGATGACTGAATTTAATATTAATTAAGAAAACAATCCCTCCTTAACTTTTCAGCACTGGTGTTCATCTGCATTCTACAGAAATCTGCTGGTAGACGAAGTTTTGCAGGCAGCTATCTGTTCAAGCGTCCCTTCAGCGATGACGCGTTGCCGCCTTCCGGTCCGAGATCGATGACCCAGTCGGCTTGTGGAGTCCAAAAAGAAGTCTCCATTCACAGAGGGTTGCGGCATTCAATCGTTAAAAATAGCCCTCCATAATAGGATGTGACTTTCTCTATGTCCAAACCGGATCTTTTCACCAGTTGGAGTGTATCCCGGTTTAAATGGCAGCCATCACAGACTTTTTTCCAGATGGGCGTCAAAGCCTCCTGAGTTTTACCCAACATTTTTTGGTCCATTTTCACATGTTCGAATAGGAGAACTTTCGCACCTGGCTTGCTGGCTCTTCGAATTTCCTGCAGGGCACGCTCCGGTTCTGGAATGGTGCAAAAAACTAAAGTCGCGACAACCGTGTCGAAGCTATTGTCGGGAAACGGCAGCTCTTCCGCTTTTGCCTGATAAGCATGAATGGGTGTCCGGATTTTTTTGATCCGCTTCATTGCCTGCTTGGCCATTGCGGGATTCGGTTCGATGGCGTCAACCCGCTCGACATTTCTGTAATAGCGGAAGTTTGCGCCTGTTCCAAAGCCGATTTCCAAAACCCGGCCTTGTGCTTTCCTGACAAGGCCTGCACGAATCCTCTCAAACCGTGTTTTTTCCAGCGGCTTCATTGCCACATCGTATATATGGGGTAACCATCCAGCCAATGTTCATCAGCTCCTTCTATTTGTTTTCGGGTTACAGGTAGAATTCGACTCTTCTTTTATAATTCCCTTGTTATCATTAGAAACTCGCTTCCAGCGGTGCTGCTCCAATAGCTATGCTTGCAGCAAAAAGATTGGAATCTGCCGGTCTGGGACAATTCTTCAGAAGTCGCCGTTTCCGAGCATAAAAATGACGGCAACTCCGATTACAGAGTTGCCGCCGCATGATCTGTTTAGTTTTTTGTATTGTTGACAAATGGTCCGTACTCACGGCGTTGATGCTGAACCGACAACCATTTTAAGGTAGTGAACTCTTCAAGCACCCATTCGCCGTTAAAGCGGCCAAGACCTGAATCTTTTTCGCCGCCGAACGGCATATGCGCTTCGTCATTGACCGGCTGGTCGTTGACATGGATCATACCCGTATGGATTTGATGCGCAATGTTCGTGCCGCGCTCGATATTCGCCGAATGGACCGCTCCGCTCAACCCGAATGGATAGAAGTTGGCCATTTCAACCACTTCTTCATCACTGCTGAAAGGAATCAAAATCGCTACAGGACCGAAGATTTCATTTTCAGCCAATGGCATATCGTTCGTCACGCCCGTCAACACAGTTGGCTCCAGCACGTTGCCATCTGCATTGCCGCCAAGCCGTACTTTTGCACCCTGTGCAACCGATGCTTCAATGTCTTTCAGGATCCGGTCCACCTGATCACGGTTGATCAGCGGGCCGACCTGTGTATCCTGCTCTGCCGGGTTGCCGAACTTCAATTTGCCGGCACGTGCGATAAACTGCTCCGCGAACTCATCGTAAATATCCTGATGGACAAAAATACGATTGATGGCCATGCAAATCTGGCCCTGGTGATAGAATTTGCCGAATAAAGCAGAATCCACCGCCTGGTCCACATTGGCATCATCCAAGACGATAAAGTTGTTGTTGCCGCCAAGCTCCAATGCCGTTTTCTTCAATGCGCCGCCGGCAAGCTCGCCGATGCGTTTTCCGACAGGCGTTGACCCGGTAAAGGAAATGAGCCGCGGCGTTGGATGAGTGACGATGTCATCGCCAATTTCGGAACCGCGTCCGACCACTACATTCAACAGGCCTTTAGGCAAGCCAGCTGCTTCAAAAATGCTGGCAAACAACAAGCCTCCGGTTACCGGTGTATCGGTAGCAGGCTTTATGACCACGGCATTTCCTGTTGCGATGGCCGGCGCAATCGAACGGATTGCCAGATGCAAAGGGAAATTCCACGGGCTGATGATGCCGATGACACCCAATGGATTGCGGTATACACGGTTTTCCTTGCCTGCTTGTTGTGAAGGAAGGATTTTGCCTTCCAAGCGGTAAGGGAAAGTCGCCGCTTCTTTCAAAATATCGATTGCTGCCCCGAACTCGACAGTCGCTTTGATGACCGTACTGCCGGCTTCTTTGACAAGCCAGTCGATGATCAGCTCTTTGTTTTCCTGCATGACTTCCATCGCCTTTTCAATGACTGCGCGCTTGGTCTGCGGCAATTCTTTTGCCCAGGCAACCTGTGCTTCAGCAGCCGCTTTATAGGCAGCGTCCAAATCGCCTTTATCGGCTGCTTGAGTGGTCACCAGCTCTTCTCCCGTAAATGGGTTGGTATTTTTCATTTGGCTGTCGCTTGAACCTCTAGTCCATTCACCATTTATATAAATCTGCGAAAAATCGGTTTTCATGTCTATCTTCTCCATTCTGTTTAGTTTACGGCTGTTGTCTGGGGCGAATTAAGATCTCGTTGACATCAACATGTGCCGGCTGTTCCACTGCATAAGCGATGGCATTTGCAATATCCTGCGCTTGAAGCATCTTCATCGCTCCACCTTCTTTAAAGGCAGCCAGCACATCTTCGTCCGTAATGGTATTGGTCAATTCCGTTTCCACCGCACCTGGTGAAATGATGGTCACGCGAATTTCATGTGACGGATCGATTTCCTGGCGCAGCCCTTCTGAAATGGCACGAACAGCAAATTTGGTGCCGCTATAAACCGCACTTCCTTTGGAGATGGTATGGCCTGCGACTGAAGAGACATTCAGGATATGCCCGAATTTCTGTTTCTCCATGACTGGCAGCACTGCGGCGATTCCGTATAGAACACCTTTGATATTGACGTCGACCATTTTGTCCCATTCGTCAACTTTCAATTTATTCATGAAAGACAGAGGCATCAGTCCGGCATTATTGACCAGCACGTCTATTTTCCCGGTCTTCTCAAGTCCGGCAGCCACTAAGGCTTTCATCTCGTCCGCTGAAGTCACGTCGGTTACTTTATAATCCGCCGTCCCTCCGGCAGCCTCAATTTCTTTTTTCAATTCAATTAAACGATCTTCGCGTCTGGCGGCGAGCAATACATAATAGCCTTTGGCAGCCAATTCCTTGGCAGTTGCCTGGCCTATCCCACTGCTCGCTCCAGTTATAATTGCGGTTTTATCTATAGTCATAATTGTACATCTCCATTTCTGCACTTTAGACATTTTTCTTTATAACAGTCTATAATTCTTTGCTCCCTCTCTCTTTACCCTTTCAACGGGTTGAGCTAAACTAACCGGTCTGAAAAATAGGCATCTCCAGCCCAATTTCCTGTGTTATAATTTTCACAAGATGGGGGTGTTTATATGCGGAAAATTTCTCCAGAAGAGCGGCGGATAATGCGGCGTTCCTATGCTGAAAAAATAATGGAAACTGTCCGGACAAAGGGATTCATCACGTTAACGATTCAGGATCTGGCACGTTTGATGGGAATCAGCCGAGCTTCCTTATACAACTTTTTCGCATCAAAAGAAGACATTATCCTGGAAGTCAGCGAAATTTACATTGATTACCTGACAACAACCAATGCTTTCATCAACAACCCGCGCTATCCCTATAACCAAAGATTTCCAGCAGTTTTTGAACAGGCTGTTTTTTCCGCTGTCTACGCCTCGGAAATTTATTTGGACGAATTAAAAATAACCTGTCCTTCCTTATATGAAAGCAAACTGAAGCTGGCGAATGAACGAATCTCCATGCTCCAGACTTTTTATGAAAACGCTATGATTGATGGAGACTTCAACCTCCTCAATCCATCCTTGATCATCGCCCAGGACGATGCTGCTTTGCGGAAAATATTAAATTCTTCATTTTTAACTGATGAAAACATAAGCTTGGAAGATGGCCTGTACGGCTATTACAAAATCATGAAGTACCGTACTTTTGCCCATGCCTCACTGAAAACCAGCAAAGATCCCTATATCGACAAAGTAGTAGACGTTATCGTCGGACAATTGACGAAAAAGTAAATCTCTATCTATTGCCAAAACTGTTGCGACAATTTAATTTCTATGATCCGAAAGGCTTTGCCGCAGACCTGTGGCAAAGCCTTTTTCCTTTCATTAGAGCCAAGCACAAAAGTATAGAAGTGGGCTTATATAAAAAAATCACGCCAATCTGCGAATTAAAGTTTTAAAATTCTGACAAATAGAATATAATGATAATCAACTACTTAGAAAAGGAGATGGTTAAAATGAACTTGAACTCGATTAAAGGCTCAAGCATGATCGTGAAGATGGCGCGTGCATTAGTAGAAGAAGGTTGGTCATTTACTCCCAATGAATTCGATGTCATCGTGAAAGCGGAACATAAAGATACAGGAGAAGCCATCTCTTTTAATTCAATCGGCAACCTAAAAAGATGGATGTATGAAAAAGCACTCAGCTATTGAAATTTTCCCCTATAAACAAAAAGCTCCAATGCCGATATGGCATTGGAGCTTTTTTTGACTTTTTTTATAAACAGGTTGCTTTTTTGCACAATTCCGCTTTAATGCCACGGATTTTCAGGAGTTCAACAATTTCACGAGCTGTTTTCGGTTTGGGATTTGTATAAAATAAGGTTCCGCTCATTTTCATCATCCTCCAAGACTTTTTCATGGTCTCAGTATACAGAATAAATGTGAACAAACTATTAACAAATAGAAATTCTTTAAAAACATTTTCCCGAACAAACGTCCACAGCCTGTTCCACTAGCGCAATTATCTCTTACGGACAACAGCAGGTATCGATTGGAATCCCGCCAACCTTGTCTGAACAGAATTGAACCGCTGGCACTCAGCTTACCTCACTGAACAAATCCATGATTTCATCTTCTGAAGCAGCGTTCAGGATCTTATCGATATTTTCCTCTTCGGAACAGACAATCGCTATATTGGAAAGGATCTCCAGGTGCTCATTGTTCTTTCCGGCGATGCCGATCAGGATTTTCGCGATATTGCCGCTGCCGAAATCGACTCCTTCCGGGACAGTGACAACTGAAATGCCAGTTTCCAACACGTTCGCCTTGGCATCTTCTGTGCCATGCGGGATCGCCAGGCTATTGCCCATGAATGTGGAAGCCATCCCTTCCCGCTCGAGCATTTTGTCGATGTAACCCGCATCGACATAGCCGTTGTCCACCAGAATCCCGCCGGTATAACGGATTCCTTCCTCCATCGTGGCTATTGGGACGTTCAATTTAATGTTTTCCCTTTTCAATACTGCTTTGGCCATGATCATCACTCCTAATTTTTATTGCTTCCATTCCCGCGCTTATTTTTTCAAACGCTGTGCCAGCTTGTCGTATTCCGGGCTGTTCATGAAATTCTCCACTGAAATATGTTCCGCCTGCGGCAATTTTTCTTTTGCGCGCGGCGTCAGATCTTTGTGGGTGACTACAATATCAGCGTCATCAGGCAACTGGCTGATGGCGGTGTTGGTGACCGGGATATCAATATTTTCTTTTTTGAATTTGTTTTTCAGCAAGGAAGCGCCCATAGCACTTGACCCCATACCGGCATCACACGCGAAAACGACACGACGCACCTGATCTGCCTCTTTCATGCCTGGATCGGAAGTTACGACCGCACCTTCCTGAAGCACATCCCCATCAGAAGTGGCTGTCGGACCCTGCGCTGCCTGAGGTGCCAAGTATCCAGCCGCTGTGCTCTTCTTGCCTTTCATTTCTTCCATTTTGCCGGCAGCAGCCGACAAATCCTCTTCCACATCTTTGGTCATTTTCAATATGACGGAAGCAATGGTGAAAGAAACAGCTGCGGCAACAATTACGCCCAGTACGACGCCGACGTAGTTTCCTTGCGGCGTCAACGCCAGTAATGCAAAGATACTGCCTGGCGACGGCGTGGCAACCAAGCCTGCATCCAATAGGACAAAGGTGAAAATGCCGCTCATCCCGCCGCCGATGACCGCCAGCAGCAATAAGGGTTTCATCAACACATAAGGGAAGTAGATTTCATGGATACCGCCGAGAAACTGGATAATGGCTGCACCCGGCGCTGAGCTTTTGGAAATCCCTTTCCCAAAAATACTGAAAGCCAGCAGGATGCCAAGGCCCGGCCCTGGATTTGTTTCCAGTAGGAACAAAATCGATTTCCCGTTCGCCGCCGCTTGTTCAACACCCAGCGGACTCAGCAGCCCGTGGTTGATGGCATTATTCAGGAACAATATTTTCGCAGGTTCGATGATGATGCTCGCCAGCGGCAACAGGCCATTGTTGACGATGACTTCAACTCCTGCTGCCAGGCTATTGGTCAAGGAATTGACGATCGGCCCAACTCCCAACACCGAAATACCTGCCAAAACGGCCCCTAAGATACCAGCCGAGAAATTATTATAAAGCATTTCAAATCCAGCTCGGATCTTGTCGAGGAAAAGCTGGTCGACTTTCTTCATCAGGTAGCCTGCCAGGGGCCCCATGATCATCGCACCGAGGAACATGGGGATATCCGCACCGACAATGACACCCATCGTCGCAGTCGCACCAAGCACACCACCCCTGAAGTCATAAACAAGCCGTCCACCGGTAAAACCGATCAGCAATGGAAGGAGATAGGTGATCATCGGACCGACCAATGCCGCCAGCGGCTCATAAGGCAGCCAGCCGTCTGGAATAAACAATGCCGTGATAAGTCCCCAAGCGATGAACGCGCCGATGTTCGGCATGATCATTCCGCTTAAATGACTTCCAAAACGTTGGATCCTTGCACGATTCTTACCTTCAGCCATGTGAATCCCTCTCTTCTGAAATTAGTTATGAAAAATAACAGGACAAACGATGAGGTTTCTGCTAACTTGATGAAGTTCGGATTGCCTTACGCTGAACGATGTGACGTGTTGGCTGATTGCTTCAGCCTGGCTTATCCTGAAGACCTGCTGCTACATCGGTTCTCACCTCTTTCTATTAAGAAGAACATCAAGAAGGCTGCAAACTGCAAAACTTTAATTAAATGGTAGCATAATCATAACAAAATATGTTGTTTTTTCTGAATAATCAGTTTTAATTAACAAGGTTTTCTGAATTTTAACAGCATTCTAAAAAGACCAGCGGTGAAGACAGAATTGTTGTCTTCACCGCTGGTCTTTTTGTGAACTGCCGAAAGCCTGGAGGCATCGTGGCAGTCTGCCCATCAACCTATTCTTTGCAGATCATCTTCAAATGATAAACGATCATTTTTCGCTGCTGCTCCCTGTTTGCCCGTTCCGGCCTGACCATGGCATCCAGTACCATGCCATCCAACAGATTGATCAGTCGGTCTGTTTCAAGCGGAACGTCCAACTCCCTTTTTAAGAGATTCAATAAAATCAAATTCGACATGATGTTTTTGATCGCCTGCAAAGCGACATCCTGTTCTTCCTGATAGACCTTATTGCTGGTGTGCCCCTGAAGTTTAAAGATCAGCCTGACTTTGGCTTCAATCTCCAACTCATCGCCCGCAGGCAGGAATGCCATCAATACGTCAATGATCTTTTCCAGTGGAGTCTGCTCTTGCTGGAAGATTTCTCCTGTTTTGTCTGTCAGCCGTTGAAAAACCAATGCTTCTGCATAAATCATCAGCTCTTCTTGTGATGAAAAATAGTAACGCAATGCCCCTAAAGACAAACCGGCCTCCTTTGCAATATTCCTTGAGGATGCGCCTTCCATCCCCCGTTCCACCATGATTTTCCACGCGGCCTGTGCAATTGATTGCTTTCGTTCAATGGGATCAATTAGTTTTGGCATAGCTCTATACTATCAGAATAATAATAATTTTCAATCTATTTAGCGCAACTGTATTGCGTCAATTTCGGCACAGTATTTTTAACAGTACGGCTGTATCATCAAAATATTAACAACTTTCAGACATTGTGGATAACCGTCTTTATCTGTGTGCAACTGTGCACAGCGGCCTGTGGATGCGGAAAAACTAATTCCGCAGCATTCGCCCCAGGAAATACACCACTGTGCCGAGAATCACTGCCAAGAAGACGGGCAGAAAGAAGCTGCCCAAACCCTCTGCAGCCCCCAAAGCCACTCGGACCGACTGGATAGTGAAGAAGCTGAATAGCAGCACGATTTCATTTTTCAGTACATTGATCATCAAACGGGCGTTTTTATACTGTGCCTCTGCATTTTCTTCTGTCAGGTTCAGGTAATTATAAATATGTGGATACTTTTCAAGCACCGTCATGCCGACCCACAATGCCAACCCAATTATCGGCAGAAGAAACAGTTCTGCTTTTCTGCCCCAACGGTCAACTTCTCCTGCCGCGTTAAAATGTCCAGGCACCTGTTCAGGCAATCCACTATATTCAACAATCAGATAGGCAAGCGCCACAAAAAAGATCAGTACCGAGACAACATTCAGAAATGTCTCCAGAGCTGAATTCGGAAGCGTTATTTTAGGTTTTTTCTCCAAAAAAGTCCCCTCCCCTCTCGACCTCTTTTTTTCAAAAAAAATATGACACCAGCTGCAGCAAGGGGTTGAGCTATCAGCGAATAAAAGAAAGCAGATTCTTACCAAACATAAAAACCATTTTTAAAAAAACGGTTTTTAACTTACTCCCTCTACCGGTCCACCGTAAAATCCCACTTTACCACGGGGCTTCGTTGCGTCTGCCCGCCGGCCACTGCAAGTGGTTTTCCGTGAATTCCCACAGAATAGCTGTCCCGGAATTTCACGGTTTCAGCTTCTAAGGATTGGGATTCCTCGTCCACTTTTCGGTGCGGGTGCAGTTCTATGTCTCCTCCATCCCGATGGCTGAGAAGAAACATATCTGCGTAATCTCCCTGGCACCGGTTTGCTCTTGACCCTCACGCAACTGTCCGAAAGCTTTAGTATGAGCATTTTACCTATGTATTATTTGACAGCGTTCATCGTCTCATCATGATTTTCAATTGGCCTTTATTCGTTAAATTTTCATAAAGCTGTGTGCCCATTTTCCCAAACATACCCTAGTTAGTAATTTAATTTACATTTTTTGTACTTCTGCCCTTTAAAACAGCTTCGCTTGTACTATAATAAATGGAAAGCCTTGATTTTTCAATCAGCTTAGAGGAGGCATCAATCATGTTCACGAATTTTTTTCGCAAGTTCACAAAGCAACCGCAATCTCCTATCCCACAAGCCTCGACCCCTAAAATAGACATAGACAAGATTTATCTTTTTGAGTCCAATCAGCAGGAACTCGACCGGATCATCCAGCTTCCGGCACAGCCCGGCAAAGCACCAGGCTATGTTTATTTTGTTCAGGAATACATGACCGGTTCGTTTAAAATCGGTAAAACGAAACACATCGATCGACGGATGAATGTCTTCAATGTCAAGCTGCCCTTCGAAAACAAGCTAATTTTCCTTATCAAAACTGCTGATCATCATCAGACCGAAAGCGCTTTTCATCAACATTTTTTTGACAAACGCCTCGAAGGCGAATGGTTCAGCCTGACGCGGGAAGACCTGGCATGGATAAAAAAAGGGTTTTATACTGAAGCGATCCATAAGACCATCAATTCCCCTTCCGAAGTCGCCAAGCAGCTGTCCGCCAATAAAGCGAAAACCGAAGAAAAGCCACTGACGCAAAAACAGATTGAATTTGCCAAAACATTGGTGCTGAAACTCGAACAGAACTATGAGCTCAGTACAGAATATACAAATTGGACGCAAAAAGACTTGAATCGTTTAAGTGGCTATTTCCGTTTCAGAAATATCGGTGCCTTAAACAACCTTGTGGAAAGCGGTGTCCTGAAAGCAAAATAATGCCCTTATTGACCGATGAGCCTAATTCTTAACATCTGCTTAAAAGCAGCTCAACAATCTTTTGCGATACTGGAGTTAGAAAAGATTGAAAGGGGCGGAACAGCAGATGAAAATTGCGGTTATTGGCGATTTGCATTATCCGGCATTAAAAGAAGCCTATTCCTTTATCGAAAAAGACCGGGAAAGTTTTTACGAGATTTTCCTGGAGAAGTTCTTTTCAATTCCAGCAGACCTTTATGTATCAATCGGCGATTTGACTAATTTCGGAACCCCAGATGAGTTGGCAGATGTCTATTCCATCATCAAAAAGCACGGAAAGCCATTCAAACACGTTCTTGGCAACCACGACGTTTACGGGATGACACGGAAAGAAGTGCTGGCCATTACGCGGCAGCACCGTTTCCACCAAGTTTCTACGGATTCGGTTGTACTGGCATTTTTGGATACTGCACAGGAACAAAATTATGCCAATTGGGGCGGAACCTTGGATCTGCTGCAGCAGGGCTGGCTTTCGGCGGTGGTTAAAGAAACCGAAACCCGCCCCCTTATCGTCTTCGGGCATCATCCGATTCACGGCACCACTAAAAATTCCACAAAGGATAAACGCTGCATCCATCCCGATATCCCGGTTTGGGACATCCTTTCCGAGAAACAAGGGGTCGGCTTGTACGTCAACGGCCATAACCACTTTAATTCCATTGCCGCACGTGAAAACTGGACTTTCCTTCAGCTTGCAGCGGTGCTCGATGAACAGGCTATCCGCTTGATCGAAGTTTCTGAGTCCCTGCTGTCCATCGATTATATCTCTTTCGCTGATCTGCAACTGCACAAACATGCACAAGCTATCGGAGATGCCATCGACCATTTCCGGCTGAACCCCTATCCCTTAGGAACTGCCGCTGATGTGAAATACGCCATTCCGCTTGCTGGAACCGATATCCTCACAGCTGTTCCGGAATAAAGAACACATAAACCCACTCAACAAGCCGCAGCTCCAGTGAGGAGCTGCGGCTTGTTTTCATTTTTTCAAACTTCAAAATGCGCAAAACTCATACATCAAACAACACCAAAAAAACAAGCACTTCTTTCTCCTGTAAAAATTTCTCTATTTCTGAGATCGCCACTTGTTTGGCCTGTTCTTTCGGATACCCATAGATCCCTGCCGAAATCAGCGGAAAAGCGATGGAAGCACAATCGAGCGACAACGCCAATTCCAATGAATTGCGGTAGCAGGCACGCAATAAATTTTCTTCCCCTTGATCTCCTCCTCGCCAAACGGGTCCGACCGTGTGGATGATGTATTGGGATGGCAGCCGGAAACTATCGGTAAACACCGCTTTTCCGACAGGACAATAACCGATTTCATCACAGGCATGCTGCAATTCTTCTGCACCGGCTGCCCGAAAAATCGCCCCGCAAACCCCACCGCCCATCTGCAGTTCTGAGTTGGCGGCATTGACTATCGCATCTGCATCAACCTTCGTGATGTCACCGTCGACAATTTCCATAGGCATGCTTTACAACCTCCTCTACTTTTGAAATAGACATTGATGTCCAGTGCTTTCCAACTCATTATCCGGCATTTTTCTATTCCCAAAACCCGGTTTTCTTAACCATAAACCCTCCATAAAAAGATGTAAAGCTGCTGTTCCGGGCGCAATTTCCCACAGCTTTTCCGACTGCGCTAGAGTAAGGCGCTGATTTTCGTTATACTGAAGAATAGAGATCAATGATTACGGTTGTAATATAGAATAGACCGTCAAAGGAGCTGCTCCATGTACGAAATACCCTATGAAAATCCATTTAAGAAATCGTTTTTCGATTTGAAGGAACTGGTCGACAGCATTCAGGAAAATCTGCTGTGCCCAGCAACGATCGAAGATACAAATCACCGGCTGCATGCTTACAGCACTCATGAAGATGACGCCGATTCTGCACGAATCGGCACCATCATCTCACAACGCGTGCCCGAAAAAGTCATCAATCGCCTGTGGAAAGAAGGCGTCATCCCGAAATTGATGCAATCGGATTCCGCTTTGCGCATTCCCCATATCGAGGACATCGGACTTCGCGACCGCGTGGCGATTGCCATCCGAAAAAACAATGAAATACTGGGTTATATCTGGGTTGTTGAAGGCAGCAGCAAATTAAGTGATAGACAATTGGATCTGCTGAAGGATGCTGCAGCAGCAGCTACACCGTTAATGTCCAAGCTGTATCAGAACCGCAAACGAAAAGAAGAAAATTACCAGGATTCCCTGTGGAAGCTGTTGACCGGCCAATACACAACCCTTGAAGAAATCCACAATACATTTGATGAACTGAACCTTAAAATACCGGAGCGCTTCACTGTTCTCACTTTCCAGTTCCAGCAAAATATCACCCAAAAGATGGAAGAACAGATTTCCTACTTGATTACGACCAGCCAGAAGATCACCAATCATTTTCTGGTGGTCATGGGAGAGGAATTGGTCCTGATTGCTTCTCCCCATCCCTCACAGCCTGATGACAAAGTATTTGATGAATTTATTGTATTCTTCATTTCTGAAATGGCGAACCGTTTCTCCATCTCCGGTATCAAAGGAAGTTCCGGGACAAGTTACAGCGATTTCGGCAGAGCCGAGACGAGTTATGAAGAGGCGCAAAAAGTGTTGAAGTTGAAAGAACGTTTTCCCGAAGAGCTGGAGGATGTATATCATTTCCGGCACCTTGGTGTTTTCAGGTATATGGACCAACTTCAAAAAGATCTGCGCTCTCAGCGTTTCGAGCATCCAGCCATCGCCAAACTGGAAGCATATGACGCCCAGCACAAGTCCAATCTGCTGAAAACATTGGAAGTCTTTATCCAGCAGGACAGCAATATGAACGATGCCGCCAAAAAGCTGTTTGTCCATACCAATACACTGCATTACCGTATCAAGCGCATATCAGAAATCGGGGATATTCGTATGACCAATGTCCATGAAAAAATGGGCATTTATATGGATTTGAAAGCTCGAAAAATGGAGAATAAATAGTCTTTTGTGAAATTTCACAAAAGAAACCGCTTTCTTTCTTTGTTTCATACAATGAAGAATCACGGGCTTCCGGCTATACTTATGGATATCTACACTATTCGTTTTATAGGGGGAAGAAAAATGATTATTGGAATTCCGAAAGAAATCAAAAACAATGAAAACCGAGTGGCAATCACTCCAGCTGGTGTCGACGCTTTTGTAAGAGCTGGACATCAAGTCATCATCGAAACCGGCGCTGGCCTTGGAAGCAGCTTTACAGACGCTGATTACACAGCAACTGGTGCAAGAATGGTTGAGACAGCCCAGGAAGCCTGGTCTGCTGAAATGGTCATGAAGGTTAAAGAACCCGTTGCTTCTGAATACAAGTATTTCCGTGAAGACCTTCTATTGTTCACTTACCTGCACCTTGCAGCTGAACCTTCGTTAACAAAAGCTTTAGTTGACAGCAAAGTAACTGCAGTCGCTTATGAAACCGTATCAGTAAACCGTACGCTTCCATTATTGACGCCAATGAGTGAAGTGGCTGGAAGAATGGCTGCCCAAGTCGGCGCTCAATTCCTTGAAAAAGTTTATGGCGGCAAAGGAATCCTGTTATCTGGTGTACCAGGCGTACAGCGCGGCAAAGTGACGATCATCGGCGGCGGTGTGGCAGGTACGAATGCTGCGAAAATGGCGATCGGCCTTGGCGCACAAGTGACTGTCATCGATTTGAGCCCGGAACGCCTTCGCCAATTGGATGATATTTTTGGAACTGATGTCACAACATTGATTTCCAATCCATTCAATATCGCGGAAGCAGTGAAAGAATCTGATTTGGTCATCGGCGCTGTATTGATCCCTGGATCAAGAGCACCTAAATTAGTGTCAGAAGAAATGGTCCAATCCATGAACCCTGGATCAGTTATCGTAGATATCGCCATCGATCAGGGCGGAATTTTCGAAACGACTGACCGCATCACTACACATGATGATCCAACTTATATAAAACATGAAGTGGTACATTATGCAGTTGCCAATATGCCTGGTGCTGTTCCACGCACATCGACGATTGCATTGACGAATGTCACTGTCGGCTATGCACTGCAAATGGCCAACAAAGGCGTTCAACGAGCGGTTGCTGAAAACCCGGCATTGAAACTTGGCGTCAATACAGCAAACGGCAGCGTAACATACGAAGCTGTTGCTAAAGACCTTGGGTTTGAATTTGTTTCTGTTGATGACGCTCTTGTGAAACCTGCATCATTGGTATAAAAAAGTCTGAAAGATAGTCCTCCGTTGCCTGCTGGCAGCGGCAGGGCTATTTTTTTAGATCCAAAACTGAAACCAAGCCTCATTCTGCCGTGTACATCCGATTTTTATTGTTCTATATTTAGGAGGGGTGATGAAAATGAAGATAAAATTCTATAGCAACGATGGGCAATTTGTATCCGGCATGACGCAAAAAGATTCTTCGGAGCCTGAACAAAATAATATGGCCTTGCATGCTTGTGAAAATCCACAAACGGTTTTGGCGAATCGGGCAAAATTAGCTGAGCTTTTGGATGTCCCGCTTGCTGATTTCATTTGTACACAGCAGACGCACAGCGCCAATTTCCGGCGTGTGTCTAGAAAAGACAAAGGCCGTGGTGCATACGACACGTCGGATGCCTTTTCCGATACGGATGCCTTATATACCTATGATTCAGGAGTCGTTTTATGCAGCTTTGCGGCTGACTGCGTCCCTGTCATCATCCGTGACAGAAGAACAGGGCTGATCGGTGTTGTCCATTCCGGGTGGCAAGGGACCATTAAAGAAATCACGTTCAACTTGCTGCAGCACCTGATTAGAAGTGAAAACTGCGATCCAGCCGATATGGAAATCCAGATCGGTGCCGCCATCAGCCAACAGCGGTTTGAAGTCGACCAGGACGTCTACTTGAAGTTCGATTTACTCCGCTATGCCAGCGCATTTATGGTCTTCAACGGCGCGACAAACAAATACCATATTGACAATCAGGCCATTGTAAAAAGACAATGCGAACTTGCAGGCATCCCTTCTGGGCAGATCCTTATTGATCCAACCTGCACCTTTTCAAGTCCGGATGGCTTTTCTTACCGGCAGGACAGAAGGATTGGCAGACATTTGATTTTCGTAATGAAAAAATGATTATCCGGATTGTGGAAAAATAGATATGGCAATCCGAAATTTTTCATGCTAAAAATAATAGCGGCTCACTTCCCTTTGTTTCGGTTTTATCGAATTCCCCTGCCGTTCCCAGAAATCACCGCCAGCCTCCAATTCCCTTGAGAATTCCAGTATAAAAAAAGTCGTTTCCAAAAACCTAAAAGGTTAGTGGAAGCGACTTTTTTGTTTAGCGTATTTTAGAAAGAAGAAAATCAATCTTCTATTAAAACACAACTAATTATTCATTTTCATTTCTCTTAAAATTGATTCTATAGAATCAGTTGAATCAGTTATTTCCTTCTTGAAGATTAAGTCCTTTTGAAGAGACATTCGCATTCTTTGGATCCTGCAGCCGCTCAACTCGTTTAATGTCCCAGCGGATCAATAGCGAGATCAGGAATGCGATGGAAACCAACACAATGAAGACGTAGAACACCGGAACATAGCTGTCTGTCCGCTCGCGGATCTGCGAAACGATTGCCGGTCCGATGATGCCCCCCATTGACCAAGTCGTCAATAAGTACCCGTGAATCGCGCCCAATTGTTTGGTTCCAAATAAATCGCCGATAAATGCTGGCAGATTGGAGAACCCACCGCCATAGCAGCTGACAATGATTAAAATCAATGCTTGGAATACCAATACATTGGTGATGTTTGGAAGCATAGTGAACGCTGCGATTTCCAGTGCAAAGAAAATTGTGAAGATGGTTGGGCGTCCGATGTAATCGGAAAGTGCAGCCCATCCGAGTCTGCCTCCACCATTGAAGATTCCCATGATGCCGACTAACGTAGCAGCACCGGCTGCTGAAAGTCCCATCATTTCCTGTGACATTGGTGAAGCAACAGAAATGATCATGATGCCGGCACTGACGTTAATCAGCATCATTGACCAAAGCATCCAGAAACGGCGTGTTTTCACGGCTTCTCTGGCAGACAACTGCGCTAAATCTTTTTTCATCACTTTTTTACCGGAATCGATAGCCTGCTGCATGCCAGCTGGCATCCAGTCTTTTGGTGGCGGCGCGATATATGAGGCGCCTAATATGATTAAGATAAAGTAGCTGATTCCCAGAATGTAGAACGTTGTGCTGACACCGTATGAACCGATGAGGTTAGCAGCAACCGGTGCAGTGATCAATGCGCCTGCTCCAAAGCCCATAACTGCCATACCTGTAGCCAATCCCCGGCGATCCGGGAACCATTTGACAAGTGTCGAAATAGGTGCAATATAGCCTACCCCTAATCCAAGTCCGCTTAACAAACCGTAAGTAAGAAGAAATAATACAAGTGAATCGATTTGGATTGCAAAACCTGCACCAGCCTGTCCAACACCGAATAAGACAGCTGCTACAATTGCCGACCTTCTAGGTCCGTTCTTCTCAACAAAGCCTCCAAAGAACGCGGCCGAGATACCGCCAAGTGCCATCATGATTGTGAAAGCATAGGTGATTTCTTTAGGAGCCCAGCCCATTTCACTGCTGATTGGTGTCGTATAGACACTATAGGCATAAGCTGCCCCGATCGATAATTGGATGGCAATCGCCGCTAAGGCGATCAGCCATCTGTTTTTTGTTTTTCCCATCGAATATCCTCCTTTTATGTAAAACCCACCTCGTTATATTTGGAAGTGATTCTACCGAGAATACATTGTTATTCAAAATAAAACAAATACTTTTTTAAAAATTAAAATTATATTCATGCAGCTTGCTGTAGACAAAACCAGGTGGCTGTAAGAAAAATGGTACTAAAAATAATTTTTATACTTAAAAATAAATTATAATGAAATAGTGTATTATTCCATCTTAAGTAGTTTCTATATACATTCTTTTCTCATGAATTTAAAAATCCTCTTCTTCAGCAGTTGAATATGCTGCTTTAATCGCAATAAAGGCAATCGCAGTCATTTTACATAGTATTTTTATTAAAATAAGTTAAAGTAACTAAATAGCACAAAATAGTCACAATTACTCCAAGCTTACGTGTTGACCTTTTCCAGAATGATCTTCAGTATCAAAATGTAAACGCTTAACTGATTATTCATGCAAATTTATTTTGAATGGCAAGTCGGCACGACAAATAGCTTGAATAGACTAAAAGGAGAGATTTTAATGACAACAACTAAAGGTTTAGAAGGTGTAGTTGCAACCCAATCCGCGATCAGCTCAATCATCGATGACACACTTACGTATGTCGGCTACGATATCGATGACTTAGCCATAAACGCAAGCTTTGAAGAAGTGATTTACCTGCTTTGGCACCAGCGCCTGCCAAAAGCGGATGAACTGGCAGAACTGAAGCAGCAATTGGCCGACAACATGGCCGTTCCACAAGCTGTGCTGGATCATTTCAAAACATATGACATCAAGAAAGTCCACCCGATGGCGGCGCTCCGCACAGCGGTTTCCATGCTTGGCCTGTTCGACGAAGAAGCCGAAGTGATGGAACCGGAAGCGAACTACCGCAAAGCGATCAAGATCCAGGCGAAAATTTCGACGCTTGTGACCGCATTCGGCCGCATCCGCAATGGCCAGGAGCCGATTGCCCCAAAATCGGACTTGAGCTTCGCAGCGAACTTCCTGTATATGCTGTCTGGCAACGTGCCGGAAGCGATCGAAGAAGAAGCGTTCGACAAAGCATTGGTGCTTCACGCAGACCACGAATTGAACGCCTCGACGTTCACGGCACGTGTAGCCGTGGCAACCTTGTCTGACGTTTATTCCGGCGTCACAGCTGCCATCGGCGCGCTGAAAGGCCCCCTTCACGGCGGCGCCAACGAACAAGTGATGAAGATGCTTACGGAAATCGGCTCAGTCGACAACGTGGAACGCGTCATCACGGAAAAATTGGCCAACAAAGAAAAAATCATGGGCTTCGGCCACCGCGTCTACCGCAAGGGCGACCCGCGCGCGAAGCATTTGCGTGACATGTCCCAGAAACTGACGAAGATCCGCGGCGAAGAAAAATGGTACGACATGTCGGTGAAAATCGACGAAATCGTCACAGGCCAGAAAAACCTTCCGCCGAACGTGGATTTCTACTCGGCATCGGTCTACCACAGCCTGAACATCGAACATGACCTGTTCACGCCGATCTTTGCGGTTTCCCGCACATCCGGCTGGCTGGCGCATATCCTTGAGCAGTATTCGAACAACCGCCTGATCCGCCCGCGCGCGGAATACATCGGGCCTGGCATGCAGACTTATGTGCCGATTGAAGAAAGATAAGCAAAAAAAAGGCTGTCCGCTCCATTCTCTGATCGGACAATATGGATGGTTCACCCCAATAGCAACCCAAAAGGCGATTCCTGTTTGCTCAGGAATCGCCTTTTTATGTTTGGCCGGATTATCCGCCGATATACGACATACCGATTTTTTTACGATTTTTTGCTGTGAATTCAGTGCGTTCATCCGAGTAGCGATCGTCCCGGCGCTCCCAGACAGCCGAGATTTTCTCCAGTAATTCCTCATCGCTGAGGCCGTTCCGGATCAGCTCACGGATATCAAAATGGCCGGTTGCAAACAGGCAGGTGTAGAATTTTCCGTCTGATGAAAGACGGGCACGTGTGCAGGAAGAACAGAATGATTCAGAGACAGATGTAATAAATCCGACTTGGGCATCCCCTTCTTCAAAACGATAGCGCTTTGCCACTTCCCCGTAATAATCCTTATCGACAGGATCCAGCTTGTATACTGTCTGCAATTTTTCAAGAATCTGTTTTTTGGTTACGACTTTTTTGAAACTCCAGCCATTGTCATTGCCGACATCCATGAATTCAATAAAGCGCAAGGTGATGCCCCGTTCTTTGAAGTAAGCTGTCATAGGCAGGATTTCCTGTTCATTGACATCTTTTTGGACCACCATATTGACTTTGATTTCAAACCCGACCTGTTGGGCAAAATCGATTTGCTTCAGGATGTGCGAGGGCTCGACCCCTCTGCCGTTCAGTTGTCCAAACAACTCCGGATCCAGTGCGTCCAGGCTGATGTTCAAACGCCGCAGGCCAGCATCGTAAAGTGCCTGTGCCTGGTTTCCAAGAAGCAGGCCATTTGTCGTCAGGCCTATATCCTCAATCCCTTCAACCGAAAGGATTTTTTCGACCAATTCAGGCAACCCTCTGCGCATCAGCGGCTCGCCGCCTGTCAAGCGGATTTTTTTAACACCCATCGCTGCAAAAACCTTGGTCAAACGATGGATTTCTTCAAATGACAATAATTCCTGTTTTGGCATAAACACGTAATCATCGCCGAAAACTTCTTTTGGCATACAATATGAACAACGGAAATTGCAGCGGTCAGTGACTGAAATCCGCAGATCCCGTATCGGCCGTTGAAATTGGTCTTCTATTGGTTTAATGGCCATTACGCCACCTCCTCTTTTAATCATCGGGCTGATTCAAGTTGCGGAATACGAGAGGATCTTCGTGAATCTGTGATGAATCAATCCACTCGGTGGTTACTTTCTCCATAAATTTCATGACGCGCAATTGGCCAGTCTCCAACTCCCGTTGCAGCTGCTCCTTGATTCGAATATCCCAGATGCTGAACAAAGGGATTTTTTCATCCGGGTTCCTTATTGCTGTAATGTCGGCAGAACTGTCGGCCAAGGCCAGCAGCTTAGCTGTTTCATCAGGTCCTACAAAGGGCATATCGCAAGGCAGCACCACATACTTCCGGGCATCTCTTGCAGACATGCCTGACAGGATTCCAGCTAATGGCCCCTGCCCCGCAACCCAGTCGAGATCTGTGATGACATCAACTTCAGGCGGAAAACGCGGCTTCAGCTCTGGCCTGGATATAATGACCACGTGATCACAAATGCCAGCCAACGCTCTGTACGCACGTTCATAGAACAGCTCGCCTTCAATGAGCGCAAATGCTTTAGGCGAACCATACCTGCGTGACAGGCCGCCAGCCAGCAGGATGCCTACGGTAGAATTCATCCCCCGCTTACCGGCGGAATAAAAGCCACAATGTCTCCAGCTTCCAGAACATCCGTAGGCAAGGCATATTCTTCATTGACCGCCACGCGTGCTGCTCCCGAAATGAAATCCGGATATTTTTCGGTAGCCCATTGCCAAAGTTCCTCTACTGTCCGTCCAGCCATATCCACCTGTTCTTCGGAAACTCCAGTCTGTTCGCGGAGTCCTGCAAAATAACGCAAGTTGATCATGTCAATTCCCCTTCCGGTTTTTTCTTCTGGTCGCCGATCCATTCTTCGCCGTCTTCCCAGATTTCCTTTTTCCAGATCGGCACAATTTCTTTTATCCGTTCAATGGCGTATTCATTCGCCTCGTAGGCTGTTTTCCGGTGCGGCGACGAAACGGCGATAACGACGGCGATGTCGCTGATCTGCAGCTCGCCAATCCGGTGGGCGATCGCCACTTTCGTCCCATCCCAGCGCTGTTCGATTTCTTCGCCGATCTGCGCCAATTTCTTCTCTGCCATAGGCACATAAGCTTCATAGGATAAATGCAGTGTCCGAACACCTTTCGTCCATTCACGGACATGTCCGGTAAATAAAGTGACTGCTCCCGCTTCAGGCCGCAGCACTAAATCCGCATAAAGTTGAGGATTGATCGCTTCTGTCACTATTTCATATGCTTTCATTTCTGTCACCATCCATCCAATTAGTAAACCAAGATTGCACTTGTCCATTGTCATTCTGCAGAACCGTTGGAATCTGGTCCAGTTTCATCATTTCTGGTGCAACTGCTAATACGATATGCTTTAACTTTTGAAGCTCCAGCCAGTCTTCTGCTGAACGCAGCAAAACAATTTTTTCATAATCAGCTTCTTTAAAGCCTTCCACCAAAATCAAATCCGGCTTTCCAGCAGATGCCAGAACAATCAATTCATCCAGTGTCGCTTCTTGTTTCCGCTGATGCAGCTGAACCACTCCACCGCCGTATGCGATGGAACAGTCCGCTCCTTCTTCAAATAACCGCATGCTGTCGGTTTCGGCTGCCGGCAGCTCAAGTGAACCGCCGTGGCCGTGATGCTTAATAGTAGAAACGGATATCCCTGTACTGGTTGCCAGCTTGAGAAGATTTCGGGTCAATGTCGTTTTGCCGCTATTTTTAAAGCCCACGATCTGCAGTACTTTTACAGCCGCCATTGGCCGGATCCTTCTTCCATACCCAGAAGCAGCACATCGACGGCATCGCCTGAGCGGAAACCGCGCGAGCCTCCAGGCAAGACGATCAATGCATTGCCTCGTGCGATAGATGATACAGCATTCGACTTGTTGAAGCCAGCGGGCGACACTTTTTCCCCGTCATAGGTGGCGCGGATAAATCGGGTGAATGGATTGGCTTTTGTAAAATCTTCTCCCAAGATCGCTGTCGTGTGCGGCAAATAAAGTTTGTTAGCTCCCATCATCTTCAACAATGCGGGCCGGACAAATAATTCAAAACCTGTAAAGCAGGCAGACGGATTGCCGGACAATCCGAATAGATAGCGGCCATTTGCCACGGCAACCGTCGTTACACTGCCAGGTCGCATTGTGACTTTGTTGAACAATACCTCAGCGCCAAGCCGTTCATAAATCGCTGGCAGAAAATCGAAATCGCCGACGGAAACGCCTCCTGTGGTAATCAGGCAATCGGTTTCTTCTGCTGCTTTTTTGACCACTTCGTAGCTTTCATCCAATTGGTCGATCGACATGCCGTACATTTTGCAGCGAAATCCCATCCGCTTTAGTTGCGCCATAATCATCGGTCCATTGCTGTTGCGTATTTTCCCTGGTACCAGCTCGTCTCCAACTGCCAATAATTCGGTTCCAGTGGATAGGATTCCGACTACCGGCTGTTTGGCTACCGATACCTGTGAATAGCCGAAAGTGGCGAGTAGCGCGATGGTTCCAGGATTGATAGAGCTGCCGCTGTCGATGACCACGTCGTCTTTCCGTACATCTTCACCCTGCAAAGAAACATTTTCCAGCGCTTCAAACGGTTTGCGGATGGTGATGGCATCCTCTGATTCCACTGTCTGTTCGAACATCACTACTGCGTCAGCACCTTCTGGCAGCTGCGCACCGGTCATGATGCGGATTGCTTCATGGGCCTGCAGCTTTTTGGCCGACACTTCACCTGCTCCGATATGGTCAATCACTTTGAACGCGATTCGATTGTCTCCTGATGCTCCAGCAGAATCCGCTGAACGGATTGCGTAGCCATCATATGGAGACCGGTCGAACGGCGGCACATCATTTGAAGCGACAATCGGTTCAGCCAGAATGCGGCCATAACTTTCTTCCAATTCCACTTTTTCAGCCCCTAGCGGAAAAGCATGGTCCAATATCTTTTTAACCGCTTCAGCAACGGGAATCGGTGTGCGTTTTTCAACCATTGTCCTTCAGCTCCTTCAACTTTATTTTGGGTTTCATTAAAATTGCATGCTGTTTCGCTATGTATTCTTTTTTTGTGCAAGCCTTAACTCATTTCTTCCTAAGTATAACGCTTTCCGTACTAAACTTATACAAAGCCAGGCGGGACTGTCAAATCCGCCCGGTCGGATTCAAACAAAAAACAACCTCGAAAATAACGCTTTCAAGGTTGTTTCGGTATTTGTCTCCATCTTTTTACCGTTTGCAGAAATTGCTTCTATTTCTCATTGCCGGTTTTGTTTCAGTCGCTGACGGCTTCAGCTGCAGCGGGCACAGTAATTTCAGCGTTTTTGGCACGGATCCGACGGATATCAAGACGGATGACCATCGAAATGACAAGCGCGACCACAAACAGAGCGGCGAAGAACAACAGACTGCCTTCATAGCTTCCTGTTTTATCCTTCATGAACGCGGCGAAAAGCGGTCCGGCAAGTCCCGCTGCTGCCCAGGCTGTAAGGATATAGCCATGGATTGCGCCGAGCTGCTTGGTGCCGAAAATATCTGCGATATAGGCTGGAATCGAAGCGAATCCGCCGCCGTAGCACGTGTAGATGATGGCCAGCATAATCTGGAAGAAGATTGCATTAGTCGTGAATGGCAATAAGGCGAATAAAGCGATCTGGATCACGAAAAATGCAGTATAGGTGTTCGGGCGCCCGATGTAATCGGAAATTGCCGCCCACCCGAGACGTCCCAGGCCGTTGAAGATTCCCAGAACACCGACTAAAGCCGCTGCCTGGACGGTCGTCATGCCGATGCTGTCGATGGCCATCGGTTTTGCGGCCGATAAAATAGCGATGCCGCATGTTACGTTGATGAACAGCATAACCCATAAATAATAAAAGCGCTTGGTCTTCACCGCTTCGTTGGCTGTCAGCTGGGACAGATCGATTTTCCGTTCTGCTTTGCCGCTGTTGACTTTTTCTTCAAAGCCCGTAGGCGCCCAGCCTTCTTCCGGTTTTTCAAGGTATAGGGATGACAGCACCATTATCGTCAAATAGGCAGCACCTAAAATATAAAAGGTTTGCTCTATCCCGACAGAAGTGATCAGCACTTCCATGATGGGGCTGCTGATGGCTGCGGCGAAACCAAAGCCCATGATTGCAAGTCCTGTAGCCAGGCCACGGCGGTCCGGGAACCATTTCACCAAAGTCGAAACCGGTGCAATATAGCCAATTCCAAGGCCAATCCCGCCAAGTGCGCCGTAAAACACATAAAGCATCGGCAAAGAGGAAGCGCTTACAGCAAATCCTGAGCCGATAATTCCAGTTCCGAAGAACAACGCTGCGACAAGGCCGGCTTTTTTGGGTCCGTACTTTTCAACAAAACTGCCAAAAAAGGCGGCGGACAATCCCAGAAACAGGATGGCAATACTGAACGTCAGTTGCACTTGGCTGGTGGACCATCCAAACTGGTCGATCAACGGGTTCGTAAAATTGCTCCATGCATAAACAGAGCCGATTGAAATATGTATCCCCACTGCAGATAATGCAATCAACCATCTGTTTTTCGGCTTCTTTTTCATTTTCCCCTAACCTCCTATTGTCATCGATCAAAGCATATATAAAATGATTTCAAGCTGCGAAATCATAAATTTTTTCTTTTTCAAGGCTCATTTTTGCCATGTGGAAAAGGCGGGAAATTCTGGATTTCAGTGGAGGAATGGCCGCTGGAATCCAGCTGGATGCAAATGAAAATCATAGGGAATATGCCAGCTTTGTTTACGGAATAGTAAGACGATTAGAAGCATAGCACCCTTCCCTTTTCTTGTCACCTGATTTTATTTTTCATCAAACCGGAAGTTTCTTCACTGACGATCCGTTTCGGATGCGTATACAGATTAAACGATTCACCGCGGATAAAACCGACTGCCGTTATTCCAAGCTCGTCAGCCAGTGTCAATGCCAATTCTGTCGGAGCGGATTTCGACAGTACAATCTCACAGCCGATCTTTGCCACTTTCAGTAAAATCTCAGAAGAAATCCGGCCGCTGAAGGCAATGACTTTGTCGCGGACGTCAATCCTGTTCATCAGGCAATGCCCATAAATTTTGTCCAGCGCATTATGTCTGCCGATATCCATCCGCGAAACGATGATGCCATTTGCATCACAGAGCGCTGCATTGTGGACGCCGCCCGTCTGCTTGAACATTTCTGCTGTAGAGGCCATGTCATCCATGAGCTGAAAACAATTTTCCGGCGTCAGCGTGACACTGACATCAGACTTTTTCTTGGCAATCATGGCATCATGCGCAAAGACAAATCCCTGGCGGCTCATGCCGCAGCAGGAGCTGATGAAACGCTTATTCTGCAGCTGTTCAAAAAATGGATAGACTTTTTCTGCGGTGACATGGACTGTCCCGCTCTTTTCGTCTACCCGGATTTCCTGAATGTCCCGGTAATTGGGAATGATGCGTTCAGAAACCAAAAAACCAATGGCCATTTCCTCTATGTGCTCAGGTGAGCAGACGATGGTGATGAACTCCTTGCCGTTAATTTTGATGGTGGCTGGCTGTTCGATGACGACACGGTCCTCTTTTTCACTAAACGCCCCCTTCTCATAGCGGAGAATTTTCCGTATTTTGTCTTGCTTCATCAGTCTTTCCTCCTTCTTGGCTTTTTCGGTCGATCGGTCGGTCAAAAAGAAAAACAGATACCGCGATATCGTCTTCGACTTTGATGTCCGAGAAAAGATGGACGAATTTTGCCCCTACGAGTTCTTCCATTCCCTCCGGCGCAGCTGTTGCATAAACACTTTGGATCATCCGTGTTCGTGCAGTATGGACCATTTCCCTGCCTTCCGGTGTTCTGGCAATAAATTGTTCTGAAGGGCTCAGGTTTCCGTACAAAGTCGCGATGGCCATGTCATTGACAAAGACCGTCTGGATGCGCTCCGGCCCTTTGCCGAAAAGGTTTTTCCGAAGCTTTCGGATGATGTCGTTAAACTCATGGATCTGTCTGGACATATAGATCTTCTCCTTCTTCGGACTCGTTATTTTTTGAGTATTTGATATTCTAGTTGTGCATCTCATTTTAACTGTTTATAATAATAGCATATGTTGGTCTTGCCGTATTTAGATGCGGCAGCGCTTTCACTTTACCCTATACGGTTGGATTGGTCATTTAACAAGTCCTGTTAAGACACTATTCCACTATGAAACAGATGCACTTGTCAAGTGTATTTTTCATAGTGGAATTTTTTAATTTATAAAAGGAGGTTTTGGCATGTCGATTAAAATTAACGGCTCTCCCGTCGAATTCGAACAGGGGAAAACCATTTTACAGGTGCTTAACGAAGAAAAGATTCTTCATCCGCAAATCTGTTACATGCCCGAAGTGGACCCGATTGAAACTTGCGACACATGTATCGTCGAAGTGGACGGCAAGCTGGTACGTTCCTGTTCAACTCCCGCAGCAGCGGGCATGGATGTCCAGTTGGCTTCGCCCCGCGCGAAAGAAGCACAGACGGAAGCGATGGACCGGATTCTTGAAAACCATCTGCTTTACTGTACCGTCTGCGACAATAACAACGGCAACTGCAAAATCCACAATACCGTCGACTTGATGGAAGTCGAACATCAAAAATATCCGTTCGAACCGAAATGCTCGGTCGATGAAGTCGATTTGACCAACCCGTTCTACCGCTACGATCCGAATCAGTGCATCGCCTGCGGCCAATGCGTAGAAGTTTGCCAGAACCTGCAGGTCAATGAAACCTTGACGATGGACTGGTCGCGCGACCGGCCGATCGTCCTATGGGACGGCGGCGCCAAAATAAATGATTCTTCTTGTGTCAGCTGCGGCCAATGCGTAACCGCCTGCCCATGCAACGCCTTAATGGAAACATCAATGCTTGGTGAAGCAGGCTTCATGACCGCCATTCCGGAAAAGATCCTTCAGCCGATGATCGATTTGGTGAAAGATGTTGAACCAGGCTACAGCGGCATCATGGCCGTTTCGGATGCCGAAGCGAAGATGCGTGAGACACGCACGAAAAAAACCAAAACGGTTTGTACATTCTGCGGGGTTGGCTGTTCATTTGAAATTTGGACAAAAGACCGCGAAATCCTGAAAATCCAGCCGGTTTCAGAAGCTCCGGCCAATGCGATTTCCACATGCGTCAAAGGCAAGTTCGGCTGGGACTTCGTCAACAGCGAAGAACGCATCACCACTCCCCTGATCCGTAAAAATGGGGAGTTTGTCGAAGCCAGCTGGGAAGAGGCGCTTGATCTGGTCGCTTCGAAGTTCAAAACGATCAAAGAAGAGAACGGCAAAGATTCCATCGGCGTCATCTCATCTTCGAAAATCACCAATGAAGACAATTACATTCTCCAGAAACTGAGCCGCCAGATATTTGAGACGAATAACGTCGACAATTGCTCGCGCTACTGCCAGTCTCCAGCAACAGACGGGCTGTTCCGTACAGTCGGAATGGGCGGAGATGCCGGCACGATCAAAGACATCGCCAAAGCAGGACTGGTCATCATCGTCGGAGCCAACCCTGCAGAAGGCCATCCGGTTCTTGCGACTCGCGTAAAACGCGCCCATAAATTGCATGGACAAAAATTGATTGTTGCCGATATGCGTAAAAATGAAATGGCTGAACGCTCGGATATCTTCATTACACCGAAGCAAGGTACGGACCAGGTTTGGCTGATGGCCGTAACGAAATACATGATCGACCAGGGCTGGCACGATCAGCAGTTTATCGATGACAACGTCAATTATTTCAACGACTTTAAAGAAGTGCTCGGCCAATACACTTTGGAATATGCCGAACAGCAGAGCGGCGTGTCCAAAGAAACTTTGATCCGCACAGCTGAAATGATCCGCGACGCTGATGGCACCTGCATCCTTTGGGGCATGGGCGTCACACAGAACACGGGTGGCTCTGATACTTCCGCCGCGATTTCCAACCTGTTATTAGCAACAGGCAACTACCGCCGTCCAGGTGCCGGTGCTTACCCGCTCCGCGGCCACAATAACGTGCAAGGTGCCTGCGACATGGGTTCATTGCCGGGTTGGCTGCCAGGCTATCAGCATGTTACAGACGATGCGGCCCGCCAGAAGTTTGAACGGGCTTATGGTGTGAAAATTGATGACAAGCCGGGCATGGACAATATTCAAATGCTGCAGGCCGTCGACGAAGGCATCATGAAAGCGATGTATGTCGTCGGTGAAGACATGGCCTTGGTCGATTCAAACGCCAACCATGTAGATGAAGTGTTAGCGAAGCTCGACTTTTTCGTCGTCCAGGACATCTTCTTCTCCCGGACCGCACAGTATGCAGATGTTATCTTACCGGCAGCACCGTCACTGGAAAAAGACGGTACGTTCACCAATACCGAACGCCGCGTCCAGCGCCTGTACAAAGCCCTTCCGGAACTTGGCCAGTCTAAAGCGGACTGGTGGATTGTCCAGGAAATCGCCAACCGTCTGGGCGCTGGCTGGAATTACAGCCACCCGAGCGAGATATTTGCGGAAATGGCCAGTTTGTCACCGCTGTTCGCCAAAGCGGATTACGCTTCAATGGAAGGTTGGAACAGTTTCCTTTGGGGAAGCCTGGAAGGAGAAAGCACACCGCTTCTCTACGTCGACGGCTTTAATTTCCCGGATAAAAAAGCGCGTTTCGCTTTATCCGATTGGGTAGAGCCGGTTGTCTTCCCTGCCGAATACGATCTTCACATCAATAACGGCCGCCTGCTGGAGCATTTCCATGAAGGCAATATGACCGATAAATCCAAAGGGATCATTTCCAAACTGCCGGAGACGTTCGTTGAAGTGTCTCCGCAGCTCGCAAAAGAGCGCGGACTGGAAGATGGCTCGACTGTCCGACTGGTTTCTCCTTACGGCGCGTTAAAATTGCCGGTTATTGTAACGGGTCGAGTCAAAGGCAATGAGCTGTTCCTTCCGATGAATTCGACGAAAAAAGAAACGGCTATCAATTTCCTGACAGGTCCTGCCGTCGATCAGCGAACCAATACGCCTGCCTATAAGCAGACCAAAGTCCGGATGGAAGTGCTGAAAGACCATGTCAAACGCCCGCTGCCAAAATCAAATCCGCGAGATAAGAAACGGACGCCGGTATCCGGCATCGAAGTGGAACGCAAATGGGCACGCGAAGGCTATGTGCATTTGACAGATCAACGATAGAAAGGTGATGTCCTATGGCAAGTCCAATAACACAGATCAAGAAGAAAGAATGGACCGCTGATGAAATCCGTCAGCAAAAGCTCTACGAATTGGAAACCCTGATTGCCGAACAGGATCAAGCGCTCAATAAACTCCTGGCCATCACCGGTGATCTGGATGATGCTGGTGTGCTGGACGCTGTTCTCGCAATGGTCAAAGCAAAAGAAGGCATTGCGGAAGTGGTGATGGGCCAAGCGACCCGCGAACCCGTAACCAATCTCATCAATAACATGTTGAGTGCAGCAGGTGCACTGACAGCAATTGACCCGGCATCAACGGGCAAGTTGGCGTCGAGTGTTGTAAATGGTTTGAAAGAAGCCGAAGCGCAAAATCATAATGGGAAGAAACTTGGTGTGTTACAGATGGTGAAGGCATTTCGAGATCCTGATATTAACCGCACCATCAAGTTCGGCCTCAATTTCCTGAAAGGCATGGGAAAAGGGCTGGATCGCTAAACACTTTGAAAAACATATTTTTTATAGAAACAGCCGCGGCTCTTTACATAGCCGCGGCTGTTTTTTGTCGATGATGGCTTCACTGCTGACGTTGGCCAGGTTGAGCAGATTTCCATGTGTCTGTTGGCAACTACGCCAGCAATCATAGATACATTCTATTATATAGAAGGAACTGCAAAATGTTTGCCAGCGATTCCACTCTTCCCTCCAGCTACATCATGGCTTGGAGCACATTTTCTCCTGCATAGATTTTTGTGTTCTTTCTATAGAAAGAAATCGGTTCGACTGTACTTTTAACTTTTCTGATCGCCTTTATCAGCAAGAGCAGCCGCATTGTCTTTTTATACCGACACTATTCTAATGATTTCATGCTTCTGCAATCTTTTCTCCTCAAAATACTTGGTTATTTTTAGCTGTCTTCTGTATTTTCCCTCTTTACAGCGAAAGAGCCTTTCTAAGCAATTATGCCTCTCCACCACCGTTCTTCCTTCTTAAGGCCGCTATCCAACCTGTAATGCAACAGCCTGTCAGAATACTCACACTCCTTTGTCGCTGATTATCTGCTTTTATCACGAAATAATCGCTTTTATCCGATTTCCAAGACAACTTCCCCATTCTGTTATATATTAATTAACAAGAAAACAAACTGTATTAATACAGATTGTTAAATAAATTCTTCATATCAGAAAGGGATGGATGACATGGTCACAAACAAACAACAACAAATCGAGGAACTGAATAAGAGCTGGGAGCAAGACGAACGCTGGAACGGCATTGAACGTATGTATACAGCTGAGGAAGTTGTCAAGCTTCGCGGTTCTATCCAAATTGAACATACATTAGCGAAAAAAGGCGCTGAAAGATTGTTCAAGTCGATTCATGAAGAAGATTTCGTGAATGCACTAGGCGCATTGACTGGCAACCAGGCAGTTCAACAAGTTAAAGCAGGCTTAAAAGCAATTTACTTGAGCGGCTGGCAAGTAGCTGCAGATGCAAACTCTGCAGGCCAAATGTATCCTGACCAAAGTTTGTACCCAGTCAATTCGGTCCCTGATGTTGTTAAGAAAATTAACCAGGCGCTTCAACGTGCTGATCAGATTGACGGCGTTGAAGGCACAGAAGGCTTCGACTGGTTCGCACCGATCGTAGCAGATGCTGAAGCTGGCTTTGGCGGACCGTTGAATGTCTACGAATTGATGAAAGCGATGATCGAAGCAGGTGCTTCTGGCGTCCACTTTGAAGATCAACTGGCTTCGGAGAAAAAATGTGGACATCTAGGCGGCAAAGTATTGCTTCCAACTCAAAATGCTGTAAGAAACCTGACTGCAGCCCGATTGGCAGCTGATGTACTTGGCGTACCGACCCTTATCATCGCCCGTACGGATGCAGATGCAGCTGATTTGATCACAAGCGACATCGATCCACGCGACCACGCTTTCATCACAGGCGAACGCACACCAGAAGGCTTCTACCGTACGAACCCAGGCATCGACCAAGCCATTGCACGCGGCCTGGCATACGCACCTTATGCGGATCTTGTATGGTGTGAAACTTCTCACCCGAACCTGGAAGAAGCTCAGCAATTCGCTGATGCAATCCATGCAGAATTCCCAGGCAAATTGCTTGCCTACAACTGTTCACCTTCATTCAACTGGAAAGCGAAACTTGATGAAGAAACAATCGCGAAATACCAGGTTGAACTTGGCAAAATGGGCTACAAGTTCCAATTCGTAACATTGGCTGGCTTCCACTCATTGAACCACAGCATGTTCGAACTTGCTCACGATTACAAAGACAACGGCATGGCGGCATACTCGAAGCTGCAGCAAGCTGAATTCGCCAACGAAGCGAAAGGCTACACAGCTACGCGCCACCAGCGTGAAGTTGGTACCGGCTACTTTGATGAAATTTCACAGATCGTTTCAGGCGGCACAAGCTCAACAACCGCTATGAAAGGCTCTACAGAAACAGCTCAATTCACATCAAATAAATAAACAATTGCCATCTTTTGATTAGCGTCCATCCATCGACACGGCATTCAAAAAAACTAAACTATTGGAGGAGATCCTTATGAAAACAACACAAACTTACGAGACACGCACGATGAAAGAATGCCGCGAGTGCGGATGCGAAATCAAGGAGCAGCACCAGTCAATCATCTATGAATGCGAACGCTGCATGTGCAATCAAGACGAATAGAACAAACAAAACCCACTCAAATCGAGTGGGTTTTTGTTTTGCTTTTTTTAGTTTTTGGAAACTTTCAAAATCAGGAAATTCGGGCTCTTCATCAACCGATCGTATTGTTCGGGTGCCAGTTCTTTAAATGCCGCTGTCGGCTTCGGCTCTGTCACTTGTTCAATCGCAAAATGAACCAATAAGGTATTGAAGATGTCACTCAATGGCCTGCGGTAAAACGGCACCTGATAGGTCTTGCCGGATTTAATCCATTGGTCAACAATCAGCTCCGTCGAAAAATACCGGGCTTCATCAAGCAGCTGCAGGTCTGTCAATGGATGATGGATCGACATCAGAAAACTGCCGCCTGGCTTTAAGACCCGGCTAAACTCGGCAAAAACGGCCTGCCAGTCTTTCAAGTAATGCAGGGTCAGCGAGCTGACAATAAAATCAAAGCTTTGGTCCCCAAATGGCAACGGTTCTTCCAGATCCAAACACAGCACTTCGGCATCACTGCCCAGCAGCTTTTTGGTGGTATTGACCATTTCAGGGCTCATATCAACGCTTGTGACCGTTGCTCCTCTGTCAGCTAATTGCTGGGAATACCAGCCTGCCGAACAGCCTGCGTCGAGACCTCTCAGACCCGCCAAATCAGCCGGGACATGCTCCAACATCGCAGGCCTTTCGTATTGCGTATTATAAAGATTATTCGCGTCTCCCATCTTTTCATAGATGCCAGCCAACTCATTGAATGTCTCCAGTACTTGCTTTTTCATCGTTCATCCCCCTACTCATCTATTTTTCCGTTTCTTGTCTGTTGATTTTATACAGCACATGCTTTTTCAACGGACTCTCTCGACCCAGCTTCGGATGCTCGAACTCCCCTATTTTTGCCATTCCAATCCGTTTCATGACAGTTTCAGAGGGCTGGTTGATCACCGACGTGAAGGAATAGACTTCCTTCATGCCCAAGGGGCCGAACGCATATGCTAAACAGGCTTTGGCCCCTTCAACAGCATAGCCCTGTTTCCAGAAGCGTTTATCCAGGCGCCAGCCGATTTCTGCCGCTCCCTGCCCCTCAATCGGCATGGCAATTTCAAGCAGCCCGATAAAGCCGATGAACACTCCATCTTCTTTCCGGTCCACTGCCCACATTGTGTAGCCTTTGTCATCCATATGCGTTTCGAATCGGTCAATCAACCGGCCAGCTTCATCTTTTTCCAATGGCTTTGGAAAATACTGCATCACTTCCGGATCCGCGGTCATCGCCGCGAACGGATTCCGGTCGCTCTTTTTCCAGCGCCTGAAGCCCAAACGCTGTGATTCGAAAATATAGGCTGTCTCCATCCATCTGCCCCTTTCTCAACTCTTTTTTCTTGTGATTTCATTTTACCAAAGACGGCTATTTACGGAAGCTATCAATGCAATTGTCATTTTAACGACTGTTTTTTATTGAAATCATTCATTAATTTCAAAATATAAAAAATAAAGATTGCAAAATGCATTATTTTTTTGCATTATTATAGATAGAGATAATTATTAATGCAAAAATATTTTGCGGTAACATTTTCTCCTTTATTTACATCTTCCATTTCCATCCTTTCAATAATTTGTTCCGTTAAAAAATACAGAGAAGATTGGGGCAATAAAAAATGATCGTTAAAAATTTTTTCATCCATCTTTCAGAAAACCAACTTTTAAATAAAGCAGCACAAAATTATGGCTTCAAGCTGGGCGCCCACAGTGTCGTAGCTGGAACCAATATCGAAGAAGCCATTGGCAGCATCAAAGAATTGAATGCAAAAGGCATCAGCTGCACCATTGATAATCTTGGTGAATTTGTCCACGATAAAGCAGAAGCATTGGAAGCAAAAAAACAGATCCTGGGTGTTGTGGATGCCATCCACAAACATGGAGTGGATGCCCATATTTCCTTAAAGCCTTCACAGCTCGGATTGGACATCGACTATGATTTCTGCCTGGAAAACATCAAGGAAATTGTCAGCAAGGCTTCCGGCTACGGCATTTTCATTAATTTTGATATGGAAAACTATGCACGCCTTCAACTTTCGTTTGACCTGATGGATGAATTGTCGAGAGACTTCGACAATATCGGCACGGTCATCCAATCCTATTTCATCAGAGCTGAAGACGATATCAAGAAATACAGCAATTACCGCCTGCGCATTGTCAAAGGTGCTTACAAGGAGCCCGAAGAAGTTGCTTACCAAAGCAAAGAAGAAATCGATGCAAACTTTATCGAGTTGATTGAATACCATTTATTGAATGGCAAGTTCACTTCCATTGCGACACATGACCATAATGTCATCGAACATGTAAAGCAATTCGTGGTTGACCACAACATCCCTAATGACAAATTCGAATTTCAGATGCTGTATGGCTTCCGTAAAGAAATGCAGTTGGAACTGGCGGAACAGGGCTATAATTTCTGTACTTATATTCCTTTTGGTACAGATTGGTATGGCTATTTCATGCGCAGATTGGCCGAGCGCCCTCAAAACTTGAACCTGGTCGTTAAACAAGTCTTCACCAAAAAGACCAATGCAGCAATCGGCATGGTGGCCGGTGCATTCCTGCTTGGCCGTCTGAGCAAAAAATTGTAACCCCTTAAATAATGGCTGTATGATAAAGAAGAGCTGAAATTCAAGAGCTCAGATTGATCAAATCTCCATCAGAAAGGAATTACAATATGGCTTATGTATTGCAGGTAGACTTCCCTATGGACGGTCCTTTTGGAACTCAAATGGCGGAAGCATTCAAAGAACTAGCCCAAAGCATCAATGAAGAAGCAGGATTCATCTGGAAGATTTGGACAGAAAATCCTGAAGCCAAAGAAGCAGGCGGTATTTATTTATTTGAGACAGCAGAAACAGCAGAAAAATATCTGCACATGCACTCTGCCCGGTTAGCGGGTTTTGGCATCTCTAAAGTCAACGGAAAAATCTTCGCGGTCAATTCAGCTTTAACAGAGATCAACCACGGAACAACAGCGAAATAAGTAAAACCTGCAAGCCATTTGATGGCTTGCAGGTTTTTTTAGCAATTAAAGTCATTTCGGCTTTTCTTTACCCATCCGCAGGATAAGTCACCGTGCCATCGTCGTCCACGGATGCCTTGGCTCCCCACATGCCCAGTTCATGCTCAACGATGTCAACCACTCCTTTTTTGCCATCGATAATGTGCAACACACGGTGGCCATTCGCGGTCAGGCAATTGCTGATCAGCAAACGGTGGCACCGCGAAGGATGGCGTTCCGAGCAACAATAGGCAGTTCGTTGGGCCGCTGCTTTTTCCAGCAGTTCGGTGATGCCTTCTTGAAACTCTTCCATCAGCGTAAAGTCCGCATAGTTATGAAAGGATTGGTTACGCCAGCCGGCATTCCTGTCATCCTGGACATCCTTCGACTTTCGGCGCCTGCCGCTCAGTTTAGAAAAATGCTTATAAGCAATCCCTTCGGCTTCAAGCCAAACCGGAAATTCATCCTTTGAAAACTGCGGCCATTTCCGGCTGCCCGGGAATGCCCGAACATCTGCCAGAAGCTCGATGCCGGCTTCTTTCAACATCGCGCCGAAAACATCCTGTGGATGGCTGGAATGGCCGATGGTATAGATATCCATTTAGAAAAACCGCCTCCCCAATTCGTTCTTTCTTCCCTATTCCTTTGGCTAGAAGCAATTAAACATGGAGAGGCGATGCATCAGATTTCGATGACTTTTATCGCGGAACCGATTTCTTCTTGTGCTGAATCATGGACCCATTCATGCGGAAAATAGCCAAGCGGATTGCAGATGCAGTCGATGCCTTTGTAGTCCTCGTGATACCTGGTATGGATATGGCCAAAAATTATTTTTTTCACGCCATATTTTTCAGCCAGCTCCCCGACGCCTTTACTTCCCATCATGGCATTGAAGAAATCCCAAGCCGGGTCATTTTTAACTTGGACAAACCGTTCAAACGGCACAAAGTGGCTGACCAGGATGATGTTCTTTTCCTGATGCTCCACCAGCCAGTTTTCCAGCTGCGACAAATACCGTTCGGTGACAGCCCCATCATCCGCCGGCCAATGCGCATGGACTTTGTCCGGCCAGGTGAAGTCGTTGAATTTCCCAGCTGAAAACTGCTCTTTGCTGAAACCATCGACGCCGAATGTATAATCGTACCAGCCGCCATCACCGATTACGACCCAGTCTTTATTCAGGTGAACCGGCCCATTCCCAAGATTCCCCTTGAATTCCAGCAGTTTTTTGTATGCTTCCGTGGAATCTTCATGGTACAAATCGTGGTTGCCGTGGACATAGAGAATTTGGATTCCGGGCAAGTCGTTTTGCAGCCTGTTTAAGAGTGCCAGGCTCTTTTCGGGACCTGAAGCCATATCGCCACTGATGAGTAAAACATCTGGCGTATACTGAACCAGCCATTCCTTCAGCAACCCCAAAATATCAGCGCCAGACTTTTTTCGGTTCAAGCCTTCGTGTATATCAGATAAGATGGCGATCCTCAACTGTCATTTCCCCTTTCAGCCGATTAACTAAAACGTTTCATCCACTGCTCGAAATTATCTACTACCGTATCCAGGAAAGCCACAGTCGCTTCGTCTGTGATATTCCCGGCTTCATCCATTTTTGTATGGACCGCACCGACATAGACTTCATTGCCGATCAGCACAGGTGATTGCAGCCCTGGCGCAAAAAGGATATCACGCAAATGCATCTGGGCTTTGACCGTCCCCAAATTTCCCATAGAAGCGCCCATAATCCACGAAGGTTTGCCGATCATCACTTTATCGACGCGCGACAGCCAGTCAATGGCATTGCCCAATACGCCCGGAATGGTCGAGTTGTATTCAGGCGTCACCCACAAAACAGCATCCGCCTTTTTCACGGTGGTCTTAAAATCCGTGATTTCCTGCGGCTCATTGTTCTCGATATCCTGACTGTATAAGGGCAAGACGCTCAAATCCAGGATCTTCATCTCAAAACGGCTGCCGTAGCGCTTCTGGACAAACTCCGCCAATTTCCTGTTGAACGATTCTTTCCGTACGCTTCCTACAATAACTGCAACTTTCATTTCTTTTCCTCCTCATTGGCTTTTATAAATATCCATACCAGCCTTCAGTATAGACTATTCAGTCAATAATGGCAGTGAAGGAGCATTTCCATAAGCAGTACGCCGGCCACTGCTGCCAGGTTCCAGTGCCAGGCAAAAAGGCCAAATGCAGCTAACGATGCATTCAGCCTCACCTGTTCTTTCATTTTGAAACTATATAAGTTGAACTAAGGATTTATTTTAGTCGATACTCCGCAAAACAGCTTCGCTTTCGGGCCCGCAGGATGCGGGTCATGCAGGTGGCGCGACAGGACGTCGCGGTGCCAGCTGCCAAGGGCTCCCGCCCAATCCTCCTCGTCCGCTGCGCTCCCTGCGGTGTATCGGTCGAATCGCTAAGCCGCAGGAGTCTTCGCTGTTTTGCTCCATATCTTTGAGAGTTCTCAAGCACCGGTGCGGCTCAGGATGAGGTGGGGCAGTAAGGTGAGTGTTATTCTCGGCTTATCGTGTGAATCAAGGTGTGCCAGAAGAATTTGGTCCACCTTTGCGACAGAGCTTCGGAGGAGCATTGCTCTCTTCTCTTCCATAACTGCCGAATTGGCCTATAAATGTTACTCTTTCAGTTCAACTTACATAGCTATTCATTTTTTTACTACTTTAATGATTCGAATGTTATAACCACACTCCCCCGTTTATGTCCTTTTTCTACATATCCATGAGCTTCCGCGGCTCGTTCCGAGGGATAGCTCCTATCTATTACTGACTTGATTTTTCCAGCCTCAATCAAATCCTTCAGAAAAAGCAAATCTTTTTTTCGCATCGGTGCTACTCCACCTTTGATTTTTTTGCCGCTTTTTGCTGAGGTCGACATCATCTGAGCAAATTGCAGCAGTCCGGCTACTGACGTAAGATAGATTCCATTTTCCTTGAGGGAGTTTTTGCATTGTGAAAATAGTGTTTTGCCTACTGTGTCAAAAATAATATCATAAGTCTCCCCCGTTTCGGTAAAATTTTTCACATTGTAGTCGATAACTTGATCTGCTCCCAAAGACTTCACAAGTTCTAGATTTCTCGCACTGCAAACCGCAGTTACTTCTGCTCCGAAATATTTGGCGAGCTGTACTGCGTATGTGCCAAGAGCACCGGAGGCACCATAAATAAGCACTTTTTGCCCGTCGTGTATTCCCCCTTTATCCCGAAGAAAATACAAGGATGTTGTTGCGCCGAAAGGCACTGATGCCGCTTCCTCAAATGTCATATTATCCGGTTTTATCGCGATTGCTCCACTTTCTTTAATACATACATACTCTGCATTGGCACCGAGTTTTGTGCCGGTTCCGCAAAATACAAAATCCCCTTTTTTAAACGCCTTTACATCTTTCCCTACCGCTTCAACCTCGCCAGCCAACTCAGATCCCAATATTCCGATTCTGGGTTTTTTAAGACCATAAAAAAACCTGACAGCAAACGGGTCAGCCCTTCTCACTTTGCAGTCTCCCGAGGTTACTGTAGCCGCATATACTTTGATCAGTACCTCATCATCTTTTGGGATAGGTTTTCTTACTTCACTAAGCTTCAGTACTTCCGGTGGTCCATATCTGGTATGAACAATCGCTTTCATGAAAAAAATCTCCTTTCATTGTCAGCACCTCAAGGGTTCATTTCAGGTATTTTCTTGCTTTTCACCAATAGCCAGATAGCTAATGCTAGTTCCCCGATCGCTCCCGGAATGGCTACGATGAGTATGAACATGGTTTCGAAATCAGAGTAGTTTGACAGAATAATTTTAGCGAAGCTGTCGATCAGGTAACCCAGACCAGCCAGTATCACCAAAATTCCAAGAAGTTTTGGCATAAATCCCGATTTGAAGACCAAATAACCGATGAGGAGCAAATGAACACCGAAAAACACGAGCCCAATAAGCCACCCGTTTCTAAAAGCGTCAATCAGCAGCATTACTTGAGCATGCAATTGATTTGTTTCCAGCAGCATCAAGTAACTTGCTTCATTTATCAGCCCCAGAACACTCACAAAATTAAAAATAGAAGCTGTAAAAATTGCGGTGTAGGTCAACCTGAACAATGCCGCCAACAACGCAAAACTTTTATTTACCCGTCTCAGCAAAATGTAAAGTCCCCATGAAATGATTACATCTAAAACAAGGATTATGACAAAACTGGCGATTGCCAATCGGAATAATAATTCATTGTCAGTGAGATTAGTTACTGTCGCCGCTGCGTCACCTGGTATGATAAAGCTTTCAATCACAAAAAAATTCGCAAATAGAGCTAACAAAGCCATAAGCAGCAAACCGAATCCTATAACTTTGGCATAAAATTGTGGAGTTTTTTCAGTAATACCCGTATACATTTCAATTCCTCCAATTATCACGTTGAATTCAGAAAAGGAACAGCAAATGACAACAATCCATCAGGCTTTGGAAGCTTTATTAGAATTTCCGTTTTCCCTCCTCCATTGAAAATAAACTTGCAATCATCATTTTTTCATAAGCAGCTGCAGAAGCTAACACGGGGTTTGTCGTAAATGCGGAATGAGTTGAGGAAACAAACAGGGAAAGCCATAAAATAATATGCATAGCTCGGAACAATAATTTATCATCAGAATAATCAGATATATTAAGGCTATCTTATACCTAAACCCTTTTTTGAGCAATTTTATTTAACTTTTGTCCTGTCATACCTTTTACAACTTTGAATGCCTTCACTTCTAGCCAATGATTAACCTAAATATTTCACATCCCATTCAACATAACTGCAATAAAAAACGCCCGCAAGGCTAATGAGCACCTTCCGAACGTTTTAGCTTTGTGTTTTATGATTCACTGATCCCTAATCGAAATAAATCAACGTGAAATCAAAGACCCTTCCTGAACCCGTGCATTCTTCAAAGAGATGCCGACAAGATCACCTGTTTGGAAGCGCGATGCAAATACCGATTCGTGGATGGTCCAAGTCTCTTCTCCAACTTCCACCGTATAATGGATTTCATGGCCCTGATACTGGACAAACGATACTATCCCTTGCAAGCCATCCGTTTCTGCAGGCATCAGCAGGAACTGTTCCGGCCGAACCGGATAGATGCCGCTTTCCTTGAAGCTGTCTGCCACACCCAGATCCGGCCAAATATTGTTTGAGTCGATGGCCGGGACGAATCGGTCGTTTTGCCAGTGCCCTTTCACCAAATTGCATTTGCCGACAAACGTTGCCACAAATTCCGTCTCCGGACGTGTATACAGGACTTCCGGCGGCGCAATCTGTTCGATGCGCCCCTGGTTCATGACGACGATCTTATCCGCGATGGCAAGCGCTTCGCCCTGGTCATGCGTGACAAACACAATGGAAGCTTTCGTTTCCCGGTGCAGCTTTTGGATTTCCTTGCGCATCTCCATCCGCAGCTCGACATCCAGCGCACTCAGCGGCTCGTCCATCAGCAGCAGGTTCGGCAGCGGCGCAATGGCCCGTGCCAGCGCCACACGCTGCTTCTGGCCGCCTGACAGTTCTGACGGGTAGCGGTCAGCCAAGGCATCCAAGCCGACCAGCTTCAACACTTCCCCGATCCGCTCCTGCAGCTCCTTTTTGCCTTCTTTGATTTTATTTGGATGGTAGCTGAGCGGGAATTTGACGTGCTCTGCGACCGTCATATGCGGCCACAGGGCGAATGACTGGAACACCATGCCGATATTGCGCTTTTCAGGCGGCAGGACGCGTTTTGTCGATGCCAGGACCAGGTCGTCCATGGCGATGGTCCCTTCTGTCGGTCCCATAAAGCCCGCCAGCAGCTTTAATAAAGTCGTTTTTCCGCAGCCGGAAGGACCCAGTACCGCAATAAATTCGCCGTCGCCGATTTCCAGGTCGATCGAATGCAGTGCGGTGAACGAGCCATATTTTTTTGATACATTATTCACTTTGATCATTTGGTTTTCAGCACCTTTCTGTCCCATAGCTTGCCGAGCAGCATAAACCCTCCGCCGCCGAGCAGGATGCCCAGCACCAGCACTGTTGAAAATGCGGTCGAGTAGGTGGAATAGCCCGCCTGCTCGTAGCCGAAGATCACCACACCGACCGTTTCAGAGCCGGATGACCACAACAAACTGGAGACCGTCAATTCAGTGAGCGCCATCAGGAACACCAGCAGCGCCCCGCTGAGAATTCCCGGAAACAGCAAGGGCAATAAAATCCGACGCCATTTGACCCAACCGGCAGCGCCTGAAGTCCGCGCCGCTTCTTCCATCGACGGGTCGATCTGCAGGAATGCCGTATAACTGCCTCTGACCTGCAGCACCAAGAAGCGCGTGGCATAGGCGATGAACAGAATCCACACCGTGCCGTAAATGCCTGGATTCCATCCTGGAACCGGCTCCAGCCACATGAAGATCATGCACAGCGCAAATACGGTACCAGGCAGCGCAAACGGAATGGTCATGAACAATTCTGCCGTTTTTGTGCTCCAGTCTGGATACTTAAAACGCAGATACGCCATCGCTGTACCGAGCACCAAACAGACCAGCATGGTGAAAAAAGCCAACTGCAGGCTGTTCGATAATGCCGATAAGGGCTTGGAATCGGTCAAAAAGACGTATTCATAATTCCGCAGCGACAAGTTCCCCAGCTTGAACGGAACGCCGTAAGCTGAGATGAGCGACAATGCCCCCATCGTGATCAGCGGCATCAAACTCGTCACCAGCAGGAAAATCCACAGTGAAACTTCCAGCAGTTTTTGCTTGCCCGCCGATAAGTAGATGCGCGGCGTCGAATCACTTCTATTCGTTTCATTGACGCGGCTGCGGCGCAGCAGGAACCATTGGAAAACCGTCCCGATCAGCGCAATGACGCCGAGAATGACCGACAGCACAGCTGCCCGCGAAAATGCGGAAGGGCCGAATCCCACGACCTGCTCGTAAATATACGTGCTTAAGACACGGATATTTGCAGGTGTCCCGAGAAATGCCGGAATTCCGAAATTATCCAAGTTCGACAGAAAGGCGATCAGCCCGCCGCTGGCAATGCCCGGCAGCGCCAGTGGCAGCACCACTTTCCAGAATGCCTGTTTTTTCGACAGGCCGCTTGTCGCTGCCGCTTCTTCCAGTTCACGCGGGATTTTCCGGAACACATTGACTGTAAACAAATACACCAACGGATAATGTGAAATCCCAAGCAGCAAGATGATTCCGCCGATGCTGTACAGGTTCGGTGCTTCCAAACTTCCCGGCAGCCAGGCAAGCATGGCGTTCACCGGACCAGAGGCGCTGAAAAACTGCGTCCAGGCCAATGTCGTTATATAGGAAGGGATAACGAACGGCAGGAAGATAAAGAGCTGCATCGCCCTTTTTCCGCTCAGCTGGACATAAGCGACTATCCAGGAAAACAGGACGCCCAGCACCAATGCCAGAACCGTTGAGCCCGCTACAATAATGAGCGTGTTCTGTACCGTTTTCCAGGTCGCCGGCTCTCGGAGGACCTCTGTGTAGTATTGCAGCGTCAGCGAACCGTCCGCAATAAAACTTAGCCAGACAAGCCGCAGCACCGGCAGCAGGAAAAACACAAAAATTACCAGCAGTCCGATTCCTTTATACAGATTTTTTTTTTGAAAAAAGAGAGAAAAAGAGGAATTCCTCTCTTTTCTCTCTTCAACCATTGGCTGTTTTACTGTCATATCCGTAACTCCTCACATCAGAATCCAAGCCCGTTTTATTGGCCGAAAATCCGTCCGAATTCTGCTTTGTCTTCATCACGCGTTTCCAATAGTTCAACCGCTTCGGCATCCAGAATGGTCATCTCGTCCAGCGTCTTCAAGCCTTCCGGTGCTTCCACTCCTTCGCGGATCGGTGTATAGCCAAGCTCTGAGGCTAATTGCTGCCCTTCTTCAGAAAGGATGAAATCAACAAACGCTTTGGAGGCTTCTTCATTTTCTGTGTTGGCCATGATGCCCACCGGCTCGGTGATGACCGGAACGCCTTCTTCCGGATAAACCAATTCGACCGGAGAACCGTCAGTTTTCGCACGTGCCGCCAAATAATCAACGATCATGCCATAATTCTTCTCACCCGTCGCAACGCTTTCCAATACTGCCCCGTTGCCCTGCGTAATCGTAATGTCATTGGCGCGAAGCGATTCGTAGAACTCCCAGCCTAAACCGTCCTGGCGCGTTATCACGCCCAGATTATAGGCAGCGGCGCCAGAATATAAGGGGCTCGGCATGACTGCCTGTCCGCTCGTTGCTTCATCAGTCAGAATGCTCCAGCTGGTCGGAAGTTCTGTCACTTCATTGGTATTGACAATCAGGCCGGTCGCCATGATTTTGGTGCCGGCATAAGTGCCGTCGGGATCGACGAATGCTTCATCGATGGCTTCTGCTTCAGGCGACTCGTAAGCCAGCAGCAGCTCTTCCGCCTTGAAGTTCTCAAAAGTTACAGAATCTGCAACCAATAGGACGTCCGCCTGGATATTGCCGCCTTGGTTTTCCGCCTGGATTTTTGAGACGACTTCTTCCGTACCGGAGCGGAAAATACTGATATCGACTTCCGGGTTCTGTTCTTTAAATGCATCCACCAACGCCTGTGCATCCGCATCCGGCTGGGACGTATAGAAATCCAAAGTGCCGGAAATCCCTGCACCACTTTCTGCAGGTTGTGTTTCCGTCGCGACGTCCTCGCCGCCGCATGCTGCTAAAAATGCAGCCAGACCCAACGATGCCGAACCAAAAAAGATTTTTTTCATCCCGATTCCTCCTCGATTTTTGTAACGGCCTTTTGGCACTTATTATGTAAGACTCTCGGTAAGTATAGAGCCCGATTATGAAGCCATTGTTAAGCTGGTATTAAGAAATATTATTTCGTGTTGGTAGAGCGCTTTCATTTAATTTCGGTAGTTCCTACTGCGAATGGGTTTGCTGGAAGACTACCACGAAAAGAACAATGAATTCGTCACTAATGATTCGCAAAAACCTGACCAGTGCTTCGAAAGAGAAGTATTAGGTTTCAACTGGACCTTAGGCGCTAAAACAAACTACTCGTTCACTCAACTCAATTTGTTTGAGCAACCTCTGATTCGTCTATATTACCACAACTACCTAACCTACGAAAAGGTTGGAGAAGTGTTGGGCTACCGCCAATACATGACAAGGAAGAAGCGGAAAGAACTTAAAAATAAATTAAAGTTGTTAGTCAAACATGCACCCGTTGATTAATAGGGAAAATTAAAAACAGCACCGGTGAATCGTTCGAAACTTTTGAAAAAGTTCCAGGATTCACTTGTGCTGTTTTATCAATTTCCTTAGAGCCCTACAGAATCAGCGCCATAACTAGCATCTTCGTAACTAAATCCTTCGTATTGAAGTTGTTCAATCAAACCGCTTCTCGAAAAAGAGGTGAATTCTAAATAGTTCTGGGCAGTGTATGCGGCTTGCTCTGTCCAGTTAACACTGATGTTTTCTACAGCATAAGCAGCATCTTCGTAACTAAATCCTTCATAGACTAATTGGTCAATTAAACCGCTCTTTGAGAATGCGGTAAAGTCTAAATAGTTTTGAGCCATTGAAACCGCTTGAGACTGAGATCCTGACTGTGCGTTTGCTTCAGCAATCGCCGCTTCTTCTTCCGCAGCTGCTTGCGCTGCAGCTTTATCTTCCTCCGCGTGCGCGATAGCAGCCGCTTCTTCTTTCTCTTTGGCGACTGCCGCAGCTTCCTCTTCAGCCTTCGCTTTAGCTACTGCTTCTTCCTCGGCTTTCACTTTGGCTGCTGCCTCTTCTTCGGCTTTTGCTACAGCAGCCGCTTCTTCTTCCGCTTCTGCTTTGGCTGCTGCTTTGGCTGCTGCTTCTTCTTCCGCTTTTATTTTTGATTTTTCGGCAGCGGCAACTTTCTCATTCTTCTTCCGAACTTTCGCCACTGCTTCATCTACTCTGGCACTTACCTCTTCGGGGTCCTCTTTTGTTTCTTTTTTTGTTTCTACAACTTCTTCAGCAACTACAGGCGTTTCAACAGAGGCGTTCTCCTCAACTGTTCCCGCCAATATCATCGAAAAAATTAAAGACAATACCGAAAAAGGAATCACAACAACAGCTACTCTTTTTCTGGTTCTTTCGCTTTCAGGGATCCACCATACTATAAGGTCGGGTTTAATTAAACCCAAGACTAAGGCAACTAGGGACAATGCGAATAATGAAAATAAAACCATGAACATTTTATACTCTCCTTTAATGTGTTTTTGTGTGAAATTCAACCTAAGACATAAGAACTATCATTATTGTAAGTGTTGACATGAGTAAAAACAATTCCATTAAAAAAATTTTGTTTGCTAGGCAGTGATTGGTATAGGGAGGCTTGTCGCAATCTGCTCGATTTCATTGGTTATTCTTCTTAGCCCTTGCCATTCACCCTTTCTTTTTGTCTATACAAAAAAGCCTACGCCTGACTCTGGTGTAGATAACTACACCTAGATTCAGTACAAAGGCTTTTAAACTAATGCTTCTTTGCATTCGTCTTCATAAAATAGTTCGAACCATTGTTCCTCTGGCATTGGTGAATGACAGTTGTTGCGGAAATCACAACAATGGCACATGATGTCCAGAACGTTTCCTTCTTTCTCCAGCAACTCTTTGCGGTCAACAAAGTCCAAGATGTAAATATTTATATACTGGTTAGTACCCCATATAGCAATTATAATTTGTCCGGCTGGCGAGGTCAAATATAAGTTGAAGTAATATTCAGTTTTATAGACGAAAGATGCTTCTTGTTTCTTCCACAAAATCATACTTCATACAGCACTTATCTATCAAAGCACGTCGAACACCATGCTAAAAATACCGGCTTTCTGCACAGCTATCAACAGGTGTCTTGCAGATGCTTTTCTTTCAACACCACACAAATTATTTTTCATTCCTAAAGTCGTACTTTTCATCAGGCAGCGTTATTCGATGTCCATTAATCTCAACCGTATCTACGTCAATCCATTCTATAACTGCAGCATCTTCCCTGTAATTCCAATAGATGTTTTGATCCTTTCTATTTTCATTATTGAACGCTACTTCTCCCCGGACAGCATAAGCCACCGTCGCACCGCCATTTGTAACATAGGCACGAACGGTATAGAAACCGTCCGGTGAAACGGACTCTGTTAGTAATTCGCCTTCAGGCAGCCGCTGCATATCGAAAAACGCCCAGTAAATGCCATAGCCTAAAAGCGCCGCAATGATTGTAAAACTTCCAACCGCTATCATGATGCCTCTTCTCATATCCAACACCTCTTCAAATACAACGCTGGTAAATGAAAGAAGTTCATTTTCTTCCATAAAATTAATGGAGATGGATTTGCTACCTGCAAAAAAACAAAAAAATAGCACCTCTTCCGCATTTTCAGGTGTTAAAACCTTGCGGATGGGTACTATTTCATATTTATCACTAATATATTCGTCTAATTGACTGTTTCTTTTTTGGCATTCAATTGAGCGGATAGCTCCTGGAACCACTCTTTGTCATCGGTGGCCAGTGCCAGGTCGATCAGGAAGCTCAATTGTGCGGCATCTTTCTTATCCGACTCCGGAATGCTTTCCACTTGGTGCACTGACATAGGAATGGTCATGCCAATCATTTCTTCATTATCGCTTTCCACCACCGTGACGTTCACGGCTTCTTTAAGGACATTCATGGAATCGATGAAACCGATAATCAGCTCGTCGTGGCGGGATTTGCCTTTCACCCAATCACTTGTTTTCAAAATCGTTTTATTCGTACCCATATCTATGCACCTTCTTTACATTATTTATCATTCAATTGATATCAATCCAAAACCATTATTGCGGCTTACTCTCCTGTTTCCCTAAACGGACACCGGCAAACTCAATCTGCAGAATTCCAACGTTTTTTTCATTGCAGCTCGGCTCTAGGCAATTTCATAGTTAGAGAAAAATGCCACTGGCATAAAACCTTGGGAACTTGCTGCTAAGTCCAATTCTACGGCTCTGCACACACGATTACAATTTATTTGCCTCATATTCGAGATAACTAAGAGTCAGGCATATTGTGAAAATTTACTAGAGCGTCCAGAAACTATTATCACTGATTTATGGAGCCTTTATTTATGCAGTTCATAGAAAAACACCTCCCCAGTGTCGAACGTGCAACGACAATGGAGAGGTGTTCGGGCTTGCCTTGTACTAGTGGATCATCCCAGCTTTTGTTTACAGGATCCCATCATTAAATCGACCAGTTAACCAACATTCCCGCATGCGTCAAACCCCCGCCGAATCCGTATAGCAGCAAGCTGTCGCCCGGTTTGATCTTGCCTTCTTGCACCCCTTTATCCAATGACAAAGGAATTGAAGCGGCAGACGTATTGCCGTAATATTCAAGACTGTAGATCGTCTTTTCCAATGGAAAGGCATTCCTGCTGCAGATCGACTCGATAATCCGCAGATTCGCGCTGTGCGGCACAAACCAATCTACCTCGTCCATTCCGAATCCAGCTTTTTCCATCAAAGCCTTCATCCCTTTTGGAACGGTATTGACCGCCCATTTATAGACTTCACGGCCGTTTTGATTTACAAATCCGTTGACCGCCAATTCATTGCCGAACATTTGAGTCGAGAGATCCGTGCAGTAAAGATTATGCGCCAACTCCCCATTCGTCCCCATGTAAAATTCGATAAAGCTTGGCTTTTCTTCATCATACTCCACAAGAACTGCTCCACCACCGTCGCCAAATAAAATGCAGGTCGATCGGTCACTGTAATCCAGGATTTTGGAGAAGGTTTCCGCTCCAATCACTAAGATTTTCTTGTTCAAACCGGAAGTAATTAAACCATTCGCCACATGCAGGCCGTACGCGAATCCGGAACAGGCCGCATTCAAGTCGATGGCACCGGTATTCTTGATGCCCAGCTTTGCCTGCACTAATGCGGAAACACTCGGCGTTTTAAAGTCGGGTGTCATCGTACAGACGATGATCATATCCACATCGGCAAGCGATTTATCATAGCGTTCCATTAAGTTCTCAGCAGCTTTGACGCTGACATCACTGGTAAATTCATTATCGGCAGCAATCCGGCGTTCTCTTATCCCTGTTCGTTGAACGATCCATTCATCGTTGGTTTCCACTAATTCCTCTAAATCGTGATTGGTCAGCCTCTTTTCAGGTACATATGATCCGATGGCTGTAATTCTGGCTTTTGAAATGTTCAGTTGAATCTCCCCTTTATGATGTTCTCGCCCTATTCTACCATCAACTATTAGGATTAGGTACTAATTTAGGGAGTTTAGAAGATTTTATTACTAACTTGTTTATTCGAGCATTAACAGCTTAAGCTGAACCCTTCAAAGATAGATTCTTTCCATAGATTGATAGATAGTTGTTGAAACTCTATTTATGAGTTTTTTTAAAAAAGAAAACGTGGAAACCATCGCCTTTATTAAAGTGAAAAATCCATTCCTTTTGGCTATAACCTTGGCAAGAACAAAGAACATCCTGCCAACGCCGAAAATGGTAGAAATCCCGAGTTATTTCAACAGCTGATTAGACAAAAGCTGGCCAGTAGTGATACTTTTGATAATCTCGCAGCAATAATCCAGGAAATACGATCACTGACAGAGTTCGCCCATCGTTTTGTACACAATCTATAATCCATTCCAATTGACGGATTACTTCCACCAAATTTCCGATCTTCATCTGCCGCAGATTAATGCCACATTTGCAGAAATCGCTCGCTGAAATCGAATTGGAAGCTTTTTTCTTGGATACAGTCAAAAATTAATACGACCCAAAAACAGCAGCCCTTGAAAATGAGGACCGCTGTTTTTATTTGCAATCAAGCGACAGCAAATGTTTTATCATATATTTCTTTTGGTTGAAAGGATATAATGGAATCTACTGCGTCAAGAGAATTTTCAATTAGCGGGGTTCTTGATCCTGCTTCTTATTAAAGCAGAAAAAAGTTGTGGAGGGAAAAAGTTGAGAAGTGGAAATCCAAGTTTGAAAGCCGACTCATTCAAAAATTTTAAAGAGACCGATACCGGCCAGAAGATGACCATCCAAGGCACGGTCAACAAAACATTTATTTTGCTCTTATTGCTGCTGGCAACATTCGTCTATTCCTGGAATCAGTTTGTCAACAGCCCGGACAGTGTCTTGCCGCTCATTCTTGTGGGGGCTATTGGCGGTCTTATTATCGGCTTGGTCACCATCTTCGTACCGAAAATCTCTCCGTTTACCGCGCCTGTCTATGCGTTGCTGCAAGGATTATTCCTCGGTGCGGTATCCGCCCAGTACGAAGCCCAATATGGCGGCATTGTCTTCCAGGCCGTGCTGATTACCATCGGTGTGCTGCTGAGTTTATTGCTCATTTATAAATCCGGCCTCATCAAAGTGACGCAAAACTTCCGCCTCGGCATTGCTGCTGCGACAGGCGCCATCTTCGTGGTGTACCTGATTTCCTTTATCGGCGGATTTTTCGGCTTTGAAATCCCGCATCTCCATGAATCCACACCGCTTGGCATTGGCATCAGTGTGGTCATCGTCATTATTGCTGCGCTGAATCTGGTATTGGACTTCGACTTTATTGAAAATGCGGCCGAAAAACAAGTTCCGAAATACTTTGAATGGTACGGGGCATTCGGCTTGCTCGTGACATTGGTTTGGCTTTATCTCGAAATTCTTCGCCTGCTGTCCAAAATACGGAGCAGATGAAAAAAAACGTCCTTCGGGGCGTTTTTTTATTTTCGGGACAAAAAAGCCGCATCCTGAAAACCGGAACGGTTTCAGGATGCGGCGATTTCACCTATTGTTATTTCAAAGCATTTTGAGTCTTCCCTGCTTTAGGGGAAGTCTCTTTTTCCAGTTTATACTGCTTATAGCCATTGATATGCTCTTTATAAATTTCCAAATACGTTTTCGTAGTGCGGTCCATTCTTTTTTCTTCCTTCATCATTACAGTCATCTTATCCATCCTCCTCGGTAGTGTTCTTCCTAAACATGGTTTATATGCTTGCAGTCCTAAGACTTTGAACACAGGTTCTTTTCCTAATTACTTTTTCAGGATTCTTCAGGGCATGAATTTCTCACTGCTGGATTCCCGGTGATAAGTGGCACTAGCTGCCCCATCATCACTTCTCCCTTTTAAACCAAGCCATAGCGTAAATTCCTCTATTCCTTACATTTTCCCAAGCACGCCAAGTGACTCGGAAAGCCGCTCAGCAAAATCTTCGAAAGGTTCCTGGGAGGCTAGTCGAAGGCAATACATTCCGCGCTCCTGTGATAGCTGCTGCGAATAGCATGTGGGAAACGGAATGCGATGCTCGATAAGTGCCTGTGTAAAAACCGGCAGTTCCTCGTGAAGCAAAAAGACTTCCGCCCGGTTAGACTCTTTCCGGCCATTGTTCAATACTCGACTGGAAACATCCAGGTCCAACGACCAGTTGACATTTATATCCGATCTCTTTTCCACCTGGATCGTCCGTATCTTCCTTAACCTCCACCCTTGTTCGATGGACTCCATTGCTTCAGCCCGAAAATCATTCGTCTTCTCATCCCTTAATGTCAGTAGATCTGTTCCACTCATTTCAACCACCCCTTAAACTCTTCCACTGAATTGTATTGCACAATTGCTTTTAACTAATAAAATAATTGGGAAATAGCAATATCGTTTTGTTGCATAAAACTTTTTCCCCTTTAATCCAGGAAATGAATATTCTGAATATTAAATAAATAATAAACCCCTTTAATACTTGAAGGTTGATTCTTTTTTCTTCTTTTGAATTAAAAAACACAATTAAATTGCTGGTTACTAATACAATAAGCCTATTATATATGCTAATAAATGTAAAGGTATATACAATATTCTTTTAATTCAGATAAATTAAATGTTATCTCAATATATTTCAGTCGAATTCAACATGTATTAAAATAAATGGAACCGAATCTTTATTCTTATCTATTTAACAAAAGAGAGCATATTTATTCTTTTGGAATCCCTTGGTTAAATATGTGGGAATTCGTGTGCAGGAGTTTGAAGAATCAGTATCACAAGAGGATGTACAGGAAAATATATTGGTCATCAACTGTATGCCACCCCTTATCTCTTCCATTGCAAAAAGAGAAGGCGCATGAATCCTCACGCCTTCTCTTTTTCAGGAATCCATAGTTCAAGCATAAATTTGTCAGTAATTGCATAAGAAATAAGTTTTCTATTTCGGCAATGTTTTACTAAAATAAGGAAAAAGTTGTTTTTCTTCTGAATATCCGATCCATTTTTTTACACTTTGGAGAGCATAGTGGATTTTCACCTTAAAGGCGCCTCTCCATACACTTTCCACAACATCGGAAACTTTCTTGTTAATCCTTCTTCGTCCCCTTCATTCCAGTCCAACTCCATGTCGGGTTGCTCATAGTGGTTTACCGACAGCTTCCCATACATATCCAGGTATGCCTCGTGATCCAAACCGGTCTTTTTTCCAAATGCCCGGCTGGCAGCATAAAGTAAATCTTCGAACTTTGGCACATCCTCCTCGAGTTCTGCCAAATAAGGAATAATGCTTTCTGGATCGCGAATGGCTTCTTCATACGCTTGTTTTCCAAGATACAGGAGCCACGCCCGGAAATAATCGAAAGAATCGTCGGAACAACCGCCCATAATGATAAAGGCTGCCGCCCATAGGTCCGATGTGTAGGATTTGCAATACTGTTTGTTGAAATGCGCATCAAACCGGATAATGTCCTCTACTGATTTTCTCGCCAACTTGCCAACCAGCCATTCTGCCTGCTCCTCCAAATCGTCTCTTTTGTAATGCGCCATGTCCAGCAGTCCCCAAAACCGGCCTTCCGTCATCCCGCTCCCCTCCATTTCTTCTTCCTGCTTGTCATGCTCCTGGTAGCCTTTTTTCAACTTCGATTCAATCAGCCGGTTCGCTTCTTTCAGACAATGCTCTTCAGAAGAGAATTCTTTCGTGTTTATAGAGCCCCGAGTGCCGATTCTCCCGTAAGATACGATGAAAATATTGCCCTGGGCTTTTATTTTCCAAAACTTATTAGAGTAGACGGTAATGCAAACCAGTGATTTTTCCATTTGAGTTCCCTCTTTTATCTGAATTTTCGTCGATGCTATTCCTCCGCCTTATTGACAAACTATTTAGTATTATTACAAAAATTAACCTTTTTACTTTATACTAGTATATATGGCAATTATAAATGCTCTATTTACAGTTCAAGAAAGGAGGCTTGTTTTTCTTCCGAAAAAAGCATTTATTTCTTCCATGATTTATTATTTTAACCCGATGCTTGTACATATGTATCGAAATTACACTGAATTTTAGCTGTTCAGTCTCTTTTGCGTTAAACAGCAGTACCTATCCCATGATAAGGAGTGATCCAATGAATTTAAGATCCCGGACATTATTATTAACCTTTTCCACTATGCTTCCGCTCTTCTTGGCAGCCTGTTCAAGTGAAGAATCCAACGACACAGAATCTTCCAGCGCTCAAGACACCCTCATTTTCGCCCGTGGCGGTGATGCCGTATCCCTGGATCCATCAGAAGTGACGGATAACGAATCTGAAAACGTCGCTCAAAGCATCTTGGAGACACTGACGACATTTGCAGAAGGGGAAACGGTGGTGGAACCAATGCTTGCGACCGAATGGACCGAATCCGAAGACGGCCTCACTTACACGTTCACCCTTCAAGAAGGGGTTAAGTTTCATGACGGCACGGATTTCAATGCGGACGCTGTTGCCTTCAATTTTAACCGTTGGATGAATGGTGGCGGAGACAAATTCCCGATGTATGGAACCGTATTCGGTGGCTACCAAGGCGATGAAGCCCATAATATCGCAGCGGTTACTGCACTGGATGAATCCACAGTCGAAATCAACTTGAAAAATCCTCAGCCGACGCTGTTGAAGGATCTTGCACTCACTCCCCTCTCTATTTCAAGCCCGGCAGCGATTGAAGAGTCGGGTGAAGATTATAGAAGCAATCCGGTCGGCACTGGCCCGTTCATCTTCCAGGAATGGCAGCCGAACGAACGTATTGTCCTAGAGAAAAATGATGACTACCGATTGGATGGACTTCCCAAACTCGAACAGGTGATTTTCCGTACAATTCCGGATAATTCCTCACGGCTCAATGCGTTGTTGAGCGGTGAAGTGGATCTCATCACCGGCCTCGATTCAGAGTCCTATTCGCAAGTTGAAGAAAATCCGGAGCTAGAGCTGTATTCGCGCCCTCCCCTCAATCTCGGGTATTTGGGTATGACTTTGACACATGAGCCTTTCGACGATCCACTTGTCCGCCAGGCGCTCAGCCATGCGGTGAATAAAGAGGCGATGGTCGAAGCGTTCTTCGGTGAAGGGGCGATTGCAGCAAAAAATGTAATCCCTCCGGCTGTCGAAGGTTATAACGATGACATCGAACCGTATGCATACGATCCGGAAAGAGCCAAAGAACTGCTTGCAGAAGCAGGACTCCCGGATGGCTTTGAAATGGAGCTTTATGCTATGCCTGTATCCCGGCCCTATATGCCGGACGGTGCAAAAGTGGCGGAATATCTCCAGTCCAATTTTGCAGCTATCGGCGTTGAAGCGGAGATCGTCACTTTTGAATGGGCGACTTATATCGAAAAAGCAATCAACGGAGAAGCCGACACATTCCTGCTCGGCTGGACAGGCATGAACGGCGACGCCGATAACTTCATTTATACACTGTTGCACGGCGACAATGTCGGATCCACCAACTCGACGCAATACGATAACCCCGAATTGAATGCGATTCTGGATGAAGCAAGAACCATTACCGACCAGGAAGCACGCAATGAACTATACAGAGAAGCGCAGGTCATCCTGCACGAAGATCCACCAATTATCCCGCTCGTCCATACGTCGCCGTCTCTGGCAGGCAAAGAAAATATCACCGGCTTTGACCCGCATCCAACCGGACGTGTGATTACGACGGAAATTGAATTTGAATAAAAGAAATGCTTTTTGAACTGAATTAGTCAGGATGGCCCCAATTCATAGCTTGAATTGGGGCCACCTTTTTATTTCTGAGAGATACTCCCTATCAATTTTAAAATCACCTAATTATTCCACCCCACTACCTTGCATTGAACACTAGCTGATGATATATTGTTCATTAACCACTACTATTTATTAAACAATAGCTAGGGAAGGAGTGTTCATAAGTGAATATCCAATTTAAAAAAGGGGCGCTGAATTTATGCGTGCTGGTGCTGCTGGATAAACAGGACCGCTACGGCTATGAGCTGGTGCAGAAAATTTCACACCGCATCGCGATTTCTGAAGGTGCGGTCTACCCCCTTCTCCGCCGCCTGACCAAGGAAGGCTATTTCACCACCTATTTACAGGAATCGAGCGAAGGTCCGCCACGAAAATATTACTCGCTTACTGAACTCGGGAGGACCTACCTGCAGGAACAGCTCGAAGAATGGAAAAGCTTCACAGATGGGGTCAATAAACTAATCGAAGAGGGTGTGCAAAATGACTGAAAACCAATTTCTCCAAGAACTTGAAACGGCTTTGAAACAGCTGCCACAAGAAGAGCTGAACGATATTCTACAAGACATCAGGGAATATTTTGCGAACGGCAAAGCTGACGGCAAAACAGATAGTGAAATCGCAGCTGAACTCGGCTCGCCGAAGGCCATCGCGAACGAACTGATCGAGTCTTTTGATTTCAGCCAAACAGATTTAACTGCAGCCGCCATAGTGCTGACAAAAGATGAATTCGATAAAGTCGACATCCAACTCGATAACGGCACCCTAGTCATCACACCTTCCGAAGACGGCAAAATGCACACGGACATCAAAGATAAAAGCTATCGGCAGCAGCTTTCCGTCGATATCCTCGACCGTACACTGGTCATCACCTTAAAAGAAGAACCAAGAAAATGGGGCATCTTCAGTTTTACGGCAAACATGAAATCCCCGATGCTCACCGTACAACTGCCTGCTAAAGTTTATGAAAAAATCGAAATTGCATCAGACCATGGCAGCATTACCGGCGAGCGTCTCCAAAGCACGCAGTTCCATGTGGAAACGGATAATGGGCGCATCAAGCTCGAACACATGAGCGCGGATGAATGCGTTGCCCAGTCAGACAACGGGGATATTGAGCTGAAGTCCATCCAGGGAAAAAAATTGAGAGCCAAAACAGACAATGGCCAGCTCAAGTTGAAGGATATTCAGGCAAGTGAAGTGCATGCCACTTCCGACAATGGCGCCATCATCATGAGGGAAATCGGAGGCAATGTCCGCGCCAAGACAGATAACGGACGCATCCACTTGTTGACTGCCGATATCGACCGGAATATTGCGCTGGAAACAGACAATGGCCCGATCCTTCTCGAAACGCAGACTGAGCCAAAAAATGCGACGATCCGCGCTGAAGTGGGTTGGGGGCTGATTTCCGTATTCGGCCGGAAGAACAGAAAAAGCATTTTCGGAAACGGAGATCATTCGGTGGACCTGCAGTCAGATAATGGGACGATTACGGTTCAACTGGCGGATTAAGGAGCTTGATTCGGCAAAGAAATAGCCGGGTTAAATGGTAAGGAAATAGTATGGAATAGCAAAGAGGACCATTAAAGTGGTCCTCTTTGCTTTTTAGCCTCTCTTTTTATCCCATCGTGCAGAATTAGCCGCATTGCCTTGTTTTACCCCAGAATTTCGATGCCGTATTTCTGTGCAGTCGCCACAAATTTGTCCATATCAAACTCAACTGGATCTGTCGGCAGTTTATACTCGTCGGCTGCTGCCCCCATCTCAATGAAGAACTGTTCCACTCCAGCCGGCGTAAACATAAACAGCACTTTAGCAGGGGAAGATCCTTCAACTGTGAATTTGTGTTTGATGTGGCGCGGCACATAAACAAATGTTCCCGGTATTCCTTTGATGGTTTTTTCCCCAACGATGAATGTCAAATCGCCTTCCAGCACATAATACATGTCCTCTTCATTGCTTTTGGCGTGCAGCGGTGTTTCATACCCCGGCGGGAGCAACCCTTCTATCAAACTGAAAACGCCATTCGTTTCATCGCCGCTTGCTTTTACTTCCATTAACGTGCCGTTAAACCAATAGGCATCGCCTTCTCCGTGCGCAAACGAAAAAGCGTTATTCATTTGCTGTACCACTTTCATTACCTCCCGTTTTTGGGGACCAAATAAAGCATACGGCATTTTCTGCATATGATCAGCTACAGTATTCATTAAACGGAGCGGGATGGATTCTAGCTTATCCCAGAATTTCGATGCCGTACCTCTGGGAAGCCGCCATCATTTTTTCAATGTCAGGCTTTAGTGTGGCCGGTGGCAATTTACGCTCATCTGCTGCCACACCGGATTCAATGTAAAATTGTTCCCCTCCGGCAGGCGTCAATAAGGTCAAGGTCCTCGCCGGCTCGCCGCCCACAACTTTAAACTTATGCGGCACGTTGCGCGATGCGTAGATAAAGGTGCCGGCTTTTCCCGTCATCGTTTTATCCCCGATGGTGTATGTCACTTCACCCGCTAAAATATAGAGGGATTCTTCTTCATTTCGATGAAGATGCAGCGGCGTTTCATATCCCGCTGGGTGCAGTCCTTCAATCAAACAAAAAACATCGTTTGTTTCTTCACCGGATGCTTTGATTTCCATCAGATTGCCGTCAAACCAATAGGCTTTTCCTTCTTTATGCGCAAACGAAAATACATGATCCAATTGCGGTTCCATTTTCAGTCCCTCCAAAACTTATTCTCATGAAACCCAGTGTCAGGCAAGTCTTTTCTGAAAAGCGTTTGAGTACACAGTAAATCGGCAATAGGCATAGCAACAGAAAAATCAGCAAGAGCTTGTTCCGGTGTCTATGCAGTTCGTTAGTGGCCCCCTTCCCTGTTTTAAAGTCTAAAACGGACGCTTCTTTTATTATGTATCAAGTTTTTTTCACCATAAATTATACTCCCTTTTATCACAAATATCTATTTTTTAATAATATTTTGAACGATAAGGATTGCTGTTTGTAAGCATTTTAAACGTAGTATACGAGGAGGTATTTTTATGTCGAAGTATTCCATCCATCAATTTGTACAAAAAACACAGCAAGACGAAAGCGCACGCGAATTTTTCGAGCTGGAGACGGATCGTCTCTTGGAAGTCAACCTGGATGGACTGGTTTGGGCAAAAGCCGGGTCCATGATTTCCTATGAAGGAAATATCAAATTCGAACGGGAAGGCATGCTTGAGCACGGACTGGGGAAATTCGTCAAGAAAGCCTTTAGTGGCGAAGGCGCACAGCTGATGAAGGCAAACGGAAACGGGAAACTTTATATCGCGGATCGCGGCAAGAAAATCACCATTCTGGATCTGGAAGGCGAAAGCATCTTCATCAACGGCAATGACTTGCTCGCGTTCCAGGACGGCCTGGAATGGGACATCAAACTCATGCGCCGTGTCGCTGGCATGATGGCTGGAGGCCTATTTAACGTACGCCTGGAAGGGCACGGGCTTGTCGCGTTCACATCTCATTACGAGCCGCTCACTTTGCTCGTCACCCCTGACAGGCCCGTTTTCACTGACCCCAACGCAACCGTTGCCTGGTCGGGTAGCCTGGAACCTGATTTCGTGACGGATATCCAGCTGAAAAGCCTGTTTGGCCGAGGCAGCGGAGAATCGGTGCAGATGAAGTTTTCCGGCAACGGCTTTGTCGTCGTGCAGCCTTTTGAGGAGGTTTATCACGTACAGCAGGGTTGATTTCAATTAAAATTCACTTTCCCCATTGTCTACGGTAACTATATGCGAAAGCAAAGATGATCACTGTACAACCAGCCAGCCCTGCAGACAAAGCAAACAATCCTATGGCCGCCCATGGATTAAAAACAGCAGCCGCAAAACTGCTGGCGAAAACGAGGCCGGTCAGAATGGCGCTTACCTTAAGCGGGAGATACCTTTTCTTCAATAAGGAATGGGAATAGGCAGTCCACAAACCGAATAGCAGCAGATAAAGGCCCGCAACAATTATAGGATGTGTGAACCAGCGGGCTATAGCGGATGGCTGGAACGCATTTTTCGGTTCAGGAAAATCCAATTGCAAATCCGCTATTTCCCCGCTGTCGAAATCAACTGTCATTGCCTCATAGACCGCCGGCTCATCTGGCCAATTCGGCTGTTTTAAAAAGGCAACTCGGTTTTCATGATGAAAAAAAGAAGGAGATGTAACCGAAGCCTGAAAGTCCGTCAATCTTTTCGTTTCTCCCGTTAATGTGTCCGTCAAAAAAAGTTCGTATTCATAGAGAGACCCGGATTTTCTCGATTTTTCTGAAACGGCTGTATACGCCAACAGTCCATTATTGCCTGAGAAATCCGGAGCGTATAGGTCATTCTTTAGGTACTCCGGAAAATAAGCACGATCTGTCCCTGCTTCGATCGAATAGGCCATCAGCCGTTGAACCCCGTCAAACTCCGTGTAATAAAGCTTGGTTCCATCAGCGGAAACCGAAATTCCATCCATTGCAAAAGAATCTTTGTCCGTTAATTTAAGGGAATTTCCGCCTTCTGCAGCAATAGAAAACAAATCGGCTCCGTTTTCCTTCTCTCCCTCAGGCTTTAAAAAATCCGCTGCTGGAATCGCTATATAATAAATGGTCCGGCCGTCTGGTGAAAAAGCCGCGTCGGATACATGTGCATCCAACCCAGTCAATTGGATGGGCCCATCTCCAGTTTCCACATTCCAATAATGAAGAGACTGAATACCGCTGTTATTAGCCGCCAAATAAAGAATTCCTTCGCCATCCGGTGAAAATTTCGGCATGCGATGGTCCTGGCCTTCCGGTTCTGTCACTTTCTCCACTTTCCCGTTTAGCAGGCTGCCTTTGTAAATAGCTTCTCTTCCATTTTCATATGAAGAAAACATAACCCATGCATCATCAGGCGAGACGGAAAGGGTTGCACCCAAACCCGAATGATTTTCATACGGATTATGGTCATTCAATACATAGTAGATGAAGGACGCCACGAAAAGAAAAGCCACAATGCCGATGATTATCAAGAGAACACGATGATTTTTCATTGAATCGCCTCCTCCGGTTATTTTTTTCGTGCTGGCAAAAACCATTGAGATAACAGCTCGGCAAAGATTATGCCGACTGTGAAAAAAGGCGGTTATATAAGTTGAACTAAAGAAATCAGCTGTTATCCCCTGTATTGATAACAGCGCCGTTAAAACATTAGTTCAACTTATATAGCTAAGTAATCATTTCCATTATTTTTTGGAAGTGTTTTTCGTTGGCATCTATGCCAGTCTTTTCACTTAGATGCCGATTCAATCTGAGAACTTCAGGAACCATGGATGTCACTGTTACCAAGACTTCATCCGGCTCTCTCCTGCATCGCCACTCTTCTAAAAGAGACAGCTGCCCATTATTCAGTATGCTTCTTTTCCCTTCAACTTTTGACCAGCTGCCATAAGAAGCATCAAAGTGTTCATCCATTTCCATATACCAGCCAGAAACTACTAGCCAACGCATCCTATCTATATTAAATTCAGCGTGAAGCATCTCCCTTCTCATGAAGGCACGGTACGTCTCATGAGCAAACGCAAGAATCTTCCCTTTCCAGAACTCCACTTCATCCGTCGAAATTTTATAAGAGATATCAGATGACTCTTTTATGGCCGGACTTATTAGGCAGTCGGGATCGTGAAGTACTTCTACTCCTTTTAGCCAGATGGACGGCATAATTTCATCCGGAGCATGATACCAGCTATCCATTTTGACAAAACAATCATAATGCGTCACCACTACAGGACCTTTTGGATCCGCATTTTCATGAAACAGCACGTTGCCCCATTTCTCTGCTCTGACACATTTCTCCTCAATGAATTCAGTTCTCTTTTCGGGCTTTACAATTGTGTGCAGGTCTATATCCGAGTAATCGTCAAAGTTCTGTTTCGCTAATGATCCTGCCAAGTAAATGGCGAGAACATTCGCATCTGCCATTAAATCCTTCAAAGCGTTCTGCAAGAGAACTGCTCGATGTTTTGGCAAAGAGTCATCTCTTTTTGAATGTCTATCTTTGGATTCCAAGCACAACAACTCATTCCTATAATTTCTCTTACCTTCCATTATCATACTTTCGCTATCCGCTCAGAAATCCCTCTTTTTACCTGCCAAGCAGGCCTCTTACTTGAAATTTTAAAGCAATCATATTTTAAACCATTCGCAAAATGGGTCTTCTGAAATAAGGGATCCGTTCTGGTTATGCGATCTGAATCGATATTGCTTTTTAACATAGGTAGTAATAGGCCGGGGGAAAATTGCACATGTTCTCTTCAAAATAGCAGTTTTAAAGTTGAGAAGCCCAAGCAATCCTGTAAAGACAAAGTTGTTGTGGGGTTCTTGTATGGCGTCTTAGTCATGAAAATAAAACAGCAAGAATGGGGTTGAGTTGGTTTCTTTTCCGCCGATTCATTGCCTCTTCGATTGGTAAGCTTTATAGTCTACTTATTGCAAGCACTTGAGGAGGATGAACATGACACGGATACTCGCAGTAGATGACGACATGCATATGCTGCATTTTGTTTCAGCCGAACTTCGCCAAAATGGGTACGAAGTAATCGAAGCCGGATCAGGAGAACAAGCTTTAGTTTGCTTACAATCAAAGACGGTGGATTTGGCGATCGTGGATGTCATGATGCCGGGCATTGATGGATTTGAACTTACGCAAATATTGCGGAAAGACTATGACCTTCCCGTCATCTTGCTTACGGCGCGGCATCACATCGAAGACAAAGAGCGCGGATTTTTAGCCGGTTCGGACGATTACCTGGTCAAACCTTTCGAATCAAAGGAATTGCTGTACCGCGTCAAGGCCATTTTGCGGAGGTATGATCATCCCACTGAAGATACGTTGACTATCGGATCTTTAACTATTGATTCTAAAAGCTACGAAGTCCGGTCAAGTCAAGGAATGCTACTGATCCCGCTCAAGGAATTTGAATTGCTGTCATTGCTGGCTTCCAAGCCCAGACAAGTGTTGAGCCGGGATTTGATGATTGAGCGGATTTGGGGCATTGATTTCCAAGGAGATGAGCAGACAGTGAATGTCCACATTAAACGGCTTCGCCAACGCTTAGGCCGTTTTGCTCCCGATGTGCAGATTGTCACCGTAAGAGGCGTAGGCTATAAACTCGAGGTGAACCCATGAGCCTTTACGTCAAATTAATTTGGTTTACTTTTGCGACAATGCTCGTCAGCAGCATCATCTCCTTTTTTGCGATGAACACTTATTACCACCAAAACTTAAAAACAGAAAATAACGACAAAAATTTGGCGATCGCCGCTTCAATTGCCGAGTATGTGGAAGGTGTTGCACCCGATCAACTTGAAGCGACATTGCGTTTGCTGGGGGATGCCGGGTACCAGCTGTATGTTACAGATGGCGACACTGTAGATCGATACGGCAGCGAGTTCCGGAACGAATCGATTGATGAAGCGGATATTCAGCAAGTTCTCCAGGGAGACGCCTTTAACGGCATACGTGATTTCCCACGGGAAACGTTTGTCACCGGATTTTTCGCCAACGAGCTGGAAAATTCTGTCGGTGTATCGCTGGAAATGAACGGTGAAAACCATGCACTCTTTTTGCGGCCGGATATTAAACTTCTTTTCCAGGAACTTCGCTTCTTATTCGGCGGATTGGCAGTCGGCATCATTTTGTTGAGTTTTATCGGCATGCTGCTGGTTGCGCGTTTATTGATCCAGCCGATCACCAAATTAACGGAAGCGACAGAAAAAATGGGCACGGAAAGCTTTGACGTTCCTCTTGCGATCCATCGAAGAGATGAAATCGGCCGTCTGGCAGATCAATTTGTCACAATGCGCAACCGGGTTGAGCAATCAACTTTAAAACGCAAAGAATTTGTCCACAATATATCCCATGATATCCAATCACCCCTGCATACGATTCAAAGTTATTTGTCTCTCCTTCAAAAGGATGACAGCAGCGAAGCAGAAAAAACACAATATGCTGCCATCATCCAGGAAGAAACGACGCGCTTGTCTTTATTGACCAATCAATTGCTGACCTTGGCGTCATTCGATAAAGAGACGATTGATCCCGTAGAGGAAATCGCCGTAGACGAACAACTACGGAATACCCTGTCCCATTTGCGCTTCGCCTTTGATGAAAAAGAGCTTGGGGTATCAGCTCAATTGGAAGCGGTCAAAGCCAAAGGAAACGCTGTCCTTCTTCAAACGGTCTGGGAAAATCTGTTGACCAATGCGATCAAATACAGTGAGCCGGGTGGCGCCATCGAACTTCAGTTAAGCGCTACAGCAACCGAGATGGTCGTGCGGGTACGGGATGAGGGCATCGGCATGGACCAGGAGGAAACGGCCCGTGCGTTTGACCGTTTTTACCGTGCGGACCAGGCGCGGGTGCGTTCATTGAAAGGGTCAGGGTTGGGATTGGCCATTGTTAAAGAAGTCGTCGAGTTGCATAAAGGGACGATTAGAGTCAAAAGTATTCCTACAGTCGGAACAACTGTAGAAGTGAAACTGCCACTTTCGTAAAACGCACCTCTTTTTTGGTTTCTTAGTTGATTTTCCTTTTGAAATGTAATGGCTTGTTCATCTTCCGTTCATCTTAGCCCCTTAAACTAAGGGTATTAAAGAAATCGGAGGCCTATAGATGAACATTGCATGGAAAGAAATTAAAAAAAGTAAAGTGAAATTTATGATTCTGGGTTCGATTGTGTTTCTGGTCAGTTTTTTGACATTCATTATTTCCGGACTCGCAAACGGCTTGTCCCAGGACAACGCCGCATTGATCAAAGATTTGCCGGATGGACAATTTTATATGGATCAAGATGCGGAAGAAACGTACAACCTTTCGCTGATCGACCCCGTTGTCCAAGAAGCGGTTTTAAAGGAACAAGAAGAAGCGGTTGCCCTGTCCATCCAAATGGGATTTTTGAATGATGAAGAAGACAAGCAACGCAGTGTGGCCTTCGTCACGTCAACAGACTCCAAACTGTTTGAAAATGTCCAAGCAGGCGAAATTGTCCTGGACCGTTCTTTGGAAGAAGCAGGCTTAAAAGTCGGCGATACGCTGACCAACAACCAATTCAGCGGCGAATTTGTCGTGAAGGGCTTTGTTGATCAGCAAAAGTACAGCCACGCCCCTGTCGCTTTCATCAATATGGAAAACTACAAAGAGATGTACCGGGTAAATGAGATGCAATTGATTTTCATTTCTTCAGGAGATGAATTCCCAGTCATCGAAGAGCTGCAATCATTTACGAACAGCGAGTTCCTCAATACGATTCCCAGCTACAGCGCGGAACAACTGTCCCTCAACATGATTGTCTGGTTTCTTGTCGTCATCAGCGGATTGTTGTTCGCCATTTTCTTCTACATGATGAACGTGCAAAAAATCGGATTGTATGGAATTCTTAAAGCAATCGGCGTGAAGACGAGTACCTTATTCCAAATGATGTGGACGCAGATGCTCTTTATCACCTTCATTGCACTGGCGTTATCGATTGCACTCAGCCAGAGCTTCAACTTTATCGCACCAGAAGGAATGCCTTTCAGCTTAACCGCAGCCACAACGATCCAATTATCCATCGTTTTCCTCGTCATTGGTTTTGTCGGAGCTACCCTGTCAGGCATCCAAATCAAAAAAGTTGAACCGCTGCAAGCGATTCAACAAGGAGAGGTGTAAGATGACCATTTTCACAATCAATGAACTGAGAAAAACGTTTACTACCGGTGAAGTGGCAGAAGAAATATTAAAAGGAATCGATTTGACGCTCCAACAAGGAGAGATTACAGCACTCGTAGGCGCCTCCGGATCCGGCAAAAGCACGCTGCTGACAATCGCCGCCGGCCTCCAGCCGGCTTCAAATGGCAAAATTCTATTTAATGGAAGGAATATGACCGACATGAGCCAGGAACAGATCCGGAAGATCCGGGCCAGCGAGTTCGGCTTTGTCTTTCAGTCTGCGCATCTTGTCCCGTTCCTAACGGTAGAGGAGCAGCTGACTTTGATGCTTGAAGTATCGGAAACGACATTAAAAAAAGCGCAGCAACAAAAGGAAATTGCGGATATCCTGAAACTGATCGGCATGGAACATCGAAAAGCTGCCTACCCCGCTTCATTATCGGGTGGCGAAAGACAGCGGGTAGCGATTGCCCGTGCCATCATCCACAAACCGAAAATCCTCTTTGCGGACGAACCGACGGCCAGCCTGGATTCAAAACGGTCAAAAGATGTCATGGAGCTGATCCGCGACTTGACGAAAACGATGAAGATCACGACGTTGATGGTTACCCACGATGAGGAAATGCTGGCCTATGCCGACCATGTCATCACGATGAAAGATGGCTTGGCCGTGAAATGAGAAGCGATATTCTTTAGATTTCTCTCTTGAAGCAATTGCCATCCTAACCGTATTGGAAATGAATGCTGCACAGGAAAAGAGGGAAAGATGCTTGCCACAGCGTCTTTCCCTCTTTTGCATCCTTTGCATCTGATGCTGCTAAACTAAATTTCTTCAATTGTTGATAACACTGATTTGGCATGTTTTTTCGCTATATCTCTTCTTTCTTGGGCAGTTAACTTGTAGAATTGTTGATCGTTGGGCAATAAACTCACACTATGCAACTTGAATTTAATGTACTTGAAAAGGTTCCGGTTAATATACCGGAACCTTTCTGTTTATAAAAATCATGCCCCATTCTACCGGCAAAAACGTTTTCTTAGAAACCAGCCGGAATAATTTCTTTGATTGCCAGCAGACTACATCGTCAACTGATTTCATGCCAAAGTATTCGATAAAAACGATGATTACGTATATCATGAGCTTGTAGGAAAAATTCATGAATGGGGTGGGAAAATGAGTACAGCTTTAATCGTTGTCGATATTCAAAATGACTACTTTCCAAATGGAAAAATGGAATTGAGCAATCCAGAAAACGCAGCTGCCAATGCGGCTAAAGTTCTTGAATGGTTCAGACAAAATCACAAAGACCATGTTTTCCATGTTCAACATATCGCAAGCAATCCAGCTTTGGGCTTCTTCCTTCCAGATACGCAAGGGGCGGAAATACATGAAGCGGTTCAGCCAATGGAACACGAAAGCATCATTGTCAAAAACTTCCCGAACAGCTTTCTGCAAACGGAATTAGAAAGCCAATTAAAAGAAAAAGGCATCACCAAGGTTGTAGTGGCCGGCATGATGACACATATGTGCATCGATGCTACTGTGCGTGCTGCGGTGGATCTGGGTTATGAAACAACATTGATCGAAGATGCCTGTGCGACGAGAGAATTAACGTATCAAGACAAAGTCGTTCCAGCAGAGCAGGTTCATTATGCGTTTGTCGGCGCACTCCAAGGGATGTATGCGGATGTCACAACGACAGAAGATTTTTTGCAACAGAAAGCCGCAACCCTGTAAACATGCTGATTTCAATAAAAAATGGAAACTTGTTTTTTTACAAGTTTCCATTTTTTATATAGAATTCAGTAATTAATTTTTAGAACCGGTTTAATGACTGACCCATTCTCTGATTCTTCAAAAGCCTTATTGATTTCATCAAATCCAAAGAATTTCACCATTCGATCGTAAGGAAATTGTCCATTCTTATAGTAAGAAATCATTTCCGGAATGAAAGTTTGTGGACTTGCATCGCCTTGACTGGTTCCTGCAATACTGCCGCCTTTTAATGCCAATGCTTCCAACGGTATAGAAAGGTTAAAATCAGTAACGACAGTAACTATTTTTCCAAAAGTATCCAATGAATCGATGGCCTGTGCAATCACCACATCGACTCCGGTCGTATCAAGGACATGCTGCACCCCTGCACCTGTAATTTCTTTGATCTTTTCTGCAACATCGACACCCTTGCCACTTTTTATAGTAGCGGTTGCCCCCAACTCTTCCGCCAGTTCCAAGCGATTTTCATGGAGGTCAATTCCAATAATGTTCTTGCAGCCTGCAATTTTAGCAGCCATGATCGCACTTAATCCTACGGCCCCGACACCAAATACCGCAATAGAACTGCCTGCTTCTGGCTTCAGCACATTTAATACACTGCTAGCTCCGGTTTGTAGGCCACAACCTAGTGGAGCCGCCAAAGCTAAGTCCATATCCTTATCAATCTTCACAACATTTCTTTGGTTGACGAGTGAGTATGTTGCAAATGAAGATTGCCCGAAGAATCTGGAAACCAATGTATTGGTATCTTGATCGATGTGGCTATTTAAATTAAGTTCACCATAATGTCTGCAATGTGCAGGGTGATCGGCTAAACAATTATCACATTCTCCGCAACTTGCAAATGAGACAACCACGTGATCTCCTTTTTGAAGTTCAGTAACTTCAGCCCCTACCTCTTCTACAACTCCTGCGCCTTCATGGCCAAGAACTGCGGGCGGATCGACCATCCCGGTGTCTCTCCCTGAAACATCCGTATGGCAGATCCCGGATGCTGCTACTTTTATTAAAACATCTCCCGAACCAAGTTCCGGCAATTCAATATCAGTCATTTCAAACGCTCTTCCCATTCCCGGTGTGACTGCCGCTTTAATTTTCATAATGCTAACCTCTCCTTTTGTAAAGTTTGTCTCTGCTTACTTCACACATAAGCCTGGAGATTAATGGGTTGCCGTTCTTTTAATTTACGTTTGCCTGTTTCCCTGCCCACAAAGTAGTGATTTCGGATGCAATGTAGTATTCGCAGAAGCGCAAGAATCAAGTGAAATAAGAATCAGCTCCAACCTCTTCACTTCCCGCAATCCACGATTTTCAAACTTTCTATAAAGTGGATACCGCATCGGTTTATTCTCCAAATAGTCTTAGGAGTATTCAACTTCATAAGTGTTAGTTCGTCTAATTCTACTTTTTTCATATTAATCGAGTGTACTTCTTTTTTCTGGATAAAGTGAAAACCCCCAGCCTTCTTGTTAAGACAAGAGGACCAGGGGTTCTTTCATTTTAGGGCAACTTCCTTTTTGTAAATTACATTTCCAAAGTTCTTTGCGGCTTGCGCACGAAGCACATGATACCGGCAATCAGATAGAAAAGACCGGCCAGGATTCCAGCGCCCGCTGTAACGATTGAGACGATTACCGCAGTCGCGATGAAGACGATGCCCGCGATGATCGGTTTTTTATTGCCTTTCAGCAAGACCATTGCTACAATTCCTAACACGATTGCTGCAACTGACGCCAAAAGCAATACCCAACCGCCTGTACCAAGCAAATCCATCCCCATTTCAAATTCTGCCATGCTGAATTCGGTGTTTGGATCGCCGGTTCCGGTCATTGCTTCTTCCATTAAAACTCTATTATCCTGCATCCACATCAGGAAGCCGCCAATTGCTGCTGAAAATGCGAAGCCCAATGCCCCGATAATTCCTAATACTATTTCCGCTGTACGTTTCATTTTTATTCCTCCTACTAATTTTTCCATTTCAAATAAAACTCTTAATTCCCTGTAACGTCCCGTTTTGTAAATGCTACCCATGCTGCACCTATAAAGATGACGAAGTAAACCACCAGCACCACGATTGAGAAAGTCAGCGACATCCCCGGAATCATCGGCTCCATGCCATTCATGTATTGGTTCAGGTTCGTGTTGGCGAACAGAATGTATTTTGACCATTCGTATTGCGACAGGAAAGCCACAATTGCGTTGCCGGCCATCATCAGGAAGATCGCCAGGCCGATTGCCATTCCACTGCTTCTGAAAATAGCGGAAATCATGAATGCGAAAGTTGCCATCATCACGAGTGTCACAAGGCTGAAGCCATAAGATTTCACAATTTCACCCAACACATCATTTTGCACATAACCAGGCATCATATCCTGTACGACCAACGGATTCAAACCGTTCAGCCCGAACAATAATGCGCCGACAATCCACGAGGAAAGCAGCAGGAACACGAGTAACGTAGAGGCAAATATCAGCACTGACAGGTATTTGGACAATAGAATCTTTGTCCGTGATATCGGCCGGATCAGCAATAATTTGATTGTGCCCCATTTAAACTCATTCGAGATAATACCTGCCGCCACAATGATGGTGAACAAGCTGATGACTGACGTAAGGAAGCTGTTTTCCAGCACATATTCCCAGCCGTCATAGGGCTGCGGCTTGATATTGTTTTCGAGACGGTAGTTATTTTCGGCTATGTACATCTCATTTGTAAATCCAATAAACTCATCTTCTTCCATTTCCGCCGTCATCTGTGCATTTTCTTCCTGCAATTCAGTCTGCCAGTTGTTTCCGTATTCCTTGAAATCGGATTCGCCCCCAAGGAATTTCGTAATAAGCCCGCCGCCGACCGCAATGACCAACAGTACTGCAAACATCACCAATGTCCCTTTTTTGGCATATAATTTTATCTGTTCATTCCAGATTAAGTTCAGTAAGTTACTCAATGGTATTCTCTCCAATCAGGTCAAAGAATTTATCTTCCAGCGTCGCCTGCAGGACGCGTACACCGTAAATGCTGATGCCCAGCTCCATCAGGTTTTTCAGGATTTGCGGAATCTCTTCCCGTTTGACCGACATGGAAAGTTCTTTGCTGCCAACTCCCACTTTATTGCCTAAATGGCTGTCGAGGTAGGCTTTGGCAGTATCCAACGGCTCTACTTCGATATAAACTTCTTTCAGATCTTCTTCGTTTACGGCGCCTTTCACTTCTTCGATGGCAATCAATTCGCCGTTTTTGATGACGCCGATCCGGTCACACATCAATTCGATTTCAGTCAATAAATGGCTGGAAACGATGACCGCCACATTTTCTTTTTCAGCAAGATTGCGTATGTATTTCCGGATTTCACGGATACCTGAAGGATCCAGCCCGTTTGTAGGTTCATCCAAAATCAGAATCGATGGTCTATGTAATAAAGCTTGCGCAATTCCGAGGCGTTGACGCATACCGAGTGAGTAGCGGCCCGCTTTTTCGTGAATTGCATTTTCCAGTCCCACGAGAGCTGTCACTTCTTTTATACGATCTTCTGTGACGCCTTCGACCATTCGCGCATATTGCTTGAGATTTTTCCAGCCACTGAGGAAGGGATACATTTCAGGATTTTCAACGATGGCGCCCACATGCTGGATGGCACCTTTGAAATCCGTTTTGATGCTTTTTCCTTCAATCAGCACATCGCCTTCTGTGATGTCGATCAATCCGACCATCATCCGGATCGTGGTCGTCTTGCCCGCTCCGTTCGGCCCCAGAAATCCGAACACTTCACCCGCTCTGATTTCAAAATCCAGTCCTTTGATAATCGGCTTGTTGCCGATTGTCTTTTTTAAATTCACCAATTGCATTGCCGGCTTTGACATGATTGTGCACCTCCGTATTTTACTTTCCCACTCCTCTATTACGATAGAAAAGGAATTAAGTTCCCAATAATGGTAATTATTTTAAAAACTTAAGGTTTTACGGATTTAAGAAAGCATCAAAGACATAACGCTAAAGTTACTTTCGGAGATAAAAAGAGAGAAACCGCCTTACACAGTTTGGTACTCCCCCAAAGTTACGCAGAGTCTCAGCCATAATAGAAGATGGTATACTGATTAAAAACCTATAGTTCTGGAGAGAGTCAAATGTATACGAGCGAAATCGCAAAAAATGTGGGTGTACACCCCAATACCGTCAGGCTGTATGAAGAATGGCGGTATATATCACCAGTCGCCCGCCAAGCCAATGGCTACAGAGTTTTTTCCGAAATTCATCTGCTTCAAATGACAATTGCCCGGCTTGCTTTTAAACAGGAATTCATACAGAATAACCTGCGCAAAAAAGCGACAAAGATTGTCCGGTTGAGTGGACAGGAAGCATTTTCCGATAGCTTATGTGCTGCGGAAGCTTACTTTCTTTTTTTGCGAAGCGAGTACCGTTACACAATAAAAGCCATCGAAACCGTTGATCGGCTGCTTCAAAACCAGCCGTTTACCGACAACGTATATTCTCACCAGGAAGCCGCAGAAACTCTTCAGTTGACGCAGGAAACCCTGCGGAATTGGGAACGCAATGATTTGTATACGGTTCCCCGCACTTCCCAAAACCGGAGAATCTATGCAGAATCGGACATTCAAAAATTGTTGATCATCCGGACTTTGCGTACTGCCCATCTTTCCATCACCAGCATTGCCCACCTATTCCGCGAACTGGAATTGCCTGTCGACAACGATGTGTTTGCCATCATCAGTTCGGCCAAGTTTACTGAGGATTTTTCACACGTCACTGACGACTTGGTCAATAATTTAAAAATCGCCATGAAGGATGTCGAATCCATCATGACGATTTTAAAGAAATTACAGTAAAGGCGACGGTTCTTTCGAATCAACCATCAATGTCAATTGATGCATTGCCCGTGTCGCCGTAATATAGAGAAGCCCTCGCTCAAATTCCGTGGCATAATTTTCTGCATTCACAAAAGGAACAATCACCGAATCAAACTCCAAGCCTTTTGCATATTGAATCGTGGTCAAAAGGAGCCCACTTTCAAACTTTACTGTTTCCCCGTCCAGTACCATGAACGAAATGGCTAAATTGTTTCTCAAGCAGATAAGGTCCTGCTCTCTCTTGCAAATGATCGCCGTGGACTTATATTCATTGGCCGCATATTTTCGAATCAACTCATACATTTCTTCAAGCGACTCATAGGCAAGTTCTGCCGGTTCATCACCATGGCGGGCAATCGGCTCTAGATCTCCTGTGCGCATAAACTTCTTCGAGTACATTGCTATTTCGTAAGATGAACGGTAGGTCTTGGTCAATTCCACGTACTCGGTGTTCTTGAAAATCGTTTGGAACGCCTGTTTCGAAATGGTTTCATACGGCAGCAGCGCCTGGCTGAAGTCCCCAAGAATTGTCCGTTTGCAGCTGAACACTTTTGATAAGACTTCGTATTGAATGGGCGTGTAATCCTGCATCTCATCCAGCACAAAATGTTGCACGAGTTCATAGTTTTTGATGCCTTTAAAATAATAGTGGACATAAAGATAAGGATACACGTCATTGAATTCAAACTTATTCTTTGAGAATATAAACATGTCCGGACCAAGTTGTCCGATAAAGTTGCGGTAAATCTCCAATGGCGTCGAATAGAGCAGACGTTTTTTTAAGCGCTTCATCACTTCATTTCGGCTTGGCAATTTCCCTTCGCCGCCACGTTTGGACTTTAAGACTTCCATCATATCATCAACCATGGACTCCAAGCGGTTCATGACTGGCTCTTTTCGGTATTGGAGAAAACGCCCCTGCAAATAATCAGCTGTAAATTCCGTCCCTGCTACCTGAATAGCTTCATGGTTTAACAGGTTCGCATCCAATTCCACCAAAAACTGTTGGAGTTTTTGGTGGAATGCAGCATTTCCTTTGAATTTTGCACGTGCCGTTAAAGCGCTGGATTGATCTTGCAGAATTGCCGTTGTTTCTTTTTCGAACGAAGTAAATCCAAGGGGTGACGCTAACAGATTCACGGTCAGTTCGTCGATTGTGAAAGAGCGGATAGGTTGTTCGCCAAGCTCAGGGAGTACTGACGAGATGTAATCCCCAAAAACCTTATTGGGCGACAGAATAAAGATCCGCTCTACCCGCAAGCTCTCCCGGAATTTATACAGATAATAAGCGATGCGGTGGAGAGCAACGGCTGTTTTCCCGGAACCTGCTACGCCTTGGATGATGACATTATGCGCGGTTTCATTTCGTACGATTTTATTCTGCTCACGCTGGATCGATGTCACAATGGTCTTCATCTTATCATTCGAGTGTGTGCTCAATGCCTGCAACAGCGATTCGTCTTGAATCGTCAAGGAGCTGTCCATAACGTATTGCAGCGCTGAATTCTCGATTTTAATTTGTCGTTTTCCAATAAGCTCACCATCAAAAAGGCGTTCCATCGCACGATAATGAGCTTCGCCAAGTTCAAACTCATAATACATATTACAAACCGGTGCTCGCCAGTCATAAATAAGCTGTGTGCCGTCATCACCTTGAAATCCGAAACGCCCGATGTAAAAACGTTCAACGTCCTCCAGCTCTTCGCCCTCGTATACAAAATCGAACCGGCCGAAATACGGCGAGTCGATCAATTTTTTCACCTGTTCACGTTCCATTACCTGCATGTATCCTTGTTTATCAATCATGCTCAGTGTTTGTTGATGATCGTATACTTCAAACTTGTCCAATTCACTTTTGTAGTCAATCATATATTTCTGCAATTCTTTAAAACCTTGATCTTGTGTTGTGATGCCAGCTGACAATTTTTCTGATGCACGATCCAAGCTTGCCAACGTTTTATCCAAATACACTAGTTCCTGTTCCTTAGCCAAGACGTCCCCTCCTTCAAACAGCAATGCTTAGTCTACCAGACAAATTCTGGCTGGTGTCTAAGTGGAGGGTTGGATTCCGGTTAGATTGTTTGGATCTTCAAAACTTCATTCGGTTTTGTTGCTCTTCATTTATATATAGAACCGTCCGTAAAAGTATCGCTTTGCGCCCTCATCAGGAAGTTAAGCAATCATGAACAGTCCATGATTGCGTTTATCTAAAAAACGAAATTTACAGCTGCAGATGAAAAGATTACCGTTGGGAATGAATGTACTTTAACAGTTCAGAAAAAGACAGGGGCTTACTGAAGAAATAGCCTTGGCCCTTTTCACATTTGTAGCTTTTCAACAACTCCGTTTGTTCCTGCGTCTCGATCCCTTCTGCGAGGACTTCCAACTTCAGATCATGGACGCTTTGTATAATTCCTCGGATCAGCGTCTTCTTCGATTCATTCATTTCCATGCCATTCACGAAGGAACGGTCTATTTTCAAACAGTTGATTGGCAGCCTTGTCAAATAACTCAGCGAAGAATAGCCGGTTCCAAAGTCATCCAGGGAAATTTTCACTCCCACCGCTTGCAGTTGCTCCAACTTCGCTATCGTTCCCTCGATGTCATAAGTGACCACACTTTCAGTGATTTCCAAATTCAAGCGTTCTGCCGGGAAAGCGGTTCTTTCAATCAAGGCTTTTATTTTCCCGACAAATGAATCTTGCAGCAATTGCCTCATGGAAATATTGACATTTAACATGATCGGCAATGCCAGTTTTTGCATATCGTGAATGGCCCTTTCCAATACCCAGTCGCCGATCCCAATAATGTGGCCACTTTTTTCTGCCAGGGGAATAAGTTCTTTCGGGGAGATGTGGCCAAATTCCGGGTGTTCCCAGCGAATAAGGGCCTCGACACCCTCGAGTTCTCCTGAATCGAGCCACACCTTAGGCTGGTACACCAACTGGTATTGCTTGTACTCGACTTCCTGCTGCAAGGCATTCGTCAGTTTATGGGTTCTCAGGGCATCTGCCAACATACTTGGGCTGTAGATAGTAAAGTTTTGCTGCCGGTTTTCATTCCGCCTAGACTGGGACATCGCAATAGTAGCGAAGCGAAGCAGCGACTCGGCACTGTCAGTATGCTCCGGAAAAAGACTGATTCCGATAGTGGGCGCATCCTTTACTTCACTGGAAAGTGCCAGCGGAACGTCTCTTATCAATTTTTGCGCCAAACTCTTAATGCCGGCTATATCCTCGTATGGCAGCAATGCCACAAACTCATTATCTCCGTACCTCGCGATAAAACCGTTGCCAGGCACCAATTCTTCTATTTTACTGCCGGCTTCTTTGATGACTTCATCTCCTGCATGGCGGCCGAACAAATCCGTTATGACCTTGTATTGATCCAAGTTTATGAACAGCAACGCCGCTTTCGTTCCCTGTTCTTTCGCCGATTTCAGAAAAGGACTCATTTTTTCATAAAAAAGAGTCTGGTTTGGAAGACCTGTCAGCACATCGTAATAAGCCAGGCGGTTCGCCAATTCCAATGCCTGCTTTTTCTCCGTTATATCCAACAGTGTTCCCATCAGTGCTGGCTTTCCTTTGTAGGCGATAACAGAAGAACGCAATTCAACGGTGCGCTTTGTCTGGTCTTTTTTGACAATGGCAAGTTCCAGTCTCCCTTTTTCTTTCCCACTCAAGAAGGTTTCAATTTTTTTCAAGACCAAATCGATGCTTTCTTGGTCCAAAATCTGATCGTAATCCATGCCAATCAATTCGTCTACACTGTAGCCGGTGATCTCTTCCATCTGCTGGGTGGCATATTGGTAGGTCCCGTTCTGCAAGATATAAACCGCTTGTGCGCTCTGCTCCAACAATGTCTGGTATTGGGCCGCTGCTTCCGCCATTTCGGCTTCTTTCTGGACAATGTCCGTAATGTCTTGTGTGACCCCGTTATAGCAGATGACTTCCTGATGAGAATCAAAGACCGGGCTCCCCTTCGTTTTGACCCAAATAATCGATCCGTCTTTTTTATTCGCTTTGTATTCAAAAGTGAAAGAAGCTTGACTCGTTATGTGAAGCTTCACCTTTTCCACAAGCACTTTGTTTCCATGGCAGAAGAACTTTCTAAAGAAATCCGGGTGGGACAATTCGTCGGGAGAATAACCAAAGAGCTTTTTCAGTCCTTCGGTTACAATCCATTCCCCTGTCCGGAGGTCATAAGACCAAAAGAAAAGATGGATACCTTCTGCCAAAAACCCCAGATTTTCTTGCTGTGTGCGCATAAAAAAAGAATGAAGACTCTTCATTTCCATAAATTTGCTTCGAATATCATTCATTCAACATCCTCCTCTAACGGGTAAATTTGGAATCTTTTCCGAAAAGTTATGAAGGAAAGAGTCTTACGCCGTTTCCCTTCATTCGATTACAGTATGTCCAAATGTGTAGAATAAGTTTCCAACTTCCGTTAAATCCTGATATGCAAACGCGGATATATCCAAAAATTTACGATTTCGAATCTTATAAGATGTCCAGGATCGGGTAATAAAAACACGGGCTTTTCATGCTAATCTCCCTTGATAATCGAGTAGACGTTTTTTTAACTGGGTCCGTTACAGTAATTGGGATGAAATTTTATTGCCTTGCTTTCTTTTGCTCTTAATTACCGGCACCATTTTAAGGATCTGCTTCAGTAAATCCAAAAGGAGCCACGATAAAGGGGCAGGCTCCTTTATATTATTTTCACAATAGCTTTATATAAGTTGAGCTAATGATCTATTTCAGTCGATATTCCGCAAAACAGCTCCGAAGACATTAGCCGTAGCTTGCGAGGAAAATGTCTTTGCGACGTAGTGCGCAGTACGAAGGAGCACGATTTTTAAAGCTACGCTATGGATAGGGATGGAGTCTTCGCTGTTTTGCTCCATATCTCTGAGAGTTCTCCGGCGCCGGTGCAGCTCGGGACGAGTTTGGGAACTAAGGTGAGTGTTCTTCTCGGCTTATCGTGTGAACCAAGGTGCGCCAGAAGAGTTTGGTCCACCTTTACGACAAAGCTTACGGAGTAGCATTGCTCTCTTCTCTTCAATAGCCGCCGAATAGGCCTATAAATGTTGCTTCTTTAGTCAACTTATATAGTTCCTATAATATATGGATCTACTTTCATCGCTTCCATATTTATCGCTCCTTTTTCTATAAATAAACAACAATTTAGCTTGTTTGTTGTTCGAGCGATAAAACAGCGAACACGATGATTGATAACAAATGTACTTTCCTATAGTGTCTAATGTGCAACATCTGTTGTCTAAGAGAGAGATGTGATCTTTCACGTTTTTGCTGTTTGACAACTGCATACATAGGCCAAGCTCTTCAAAAACAAGAAAAATATCATCTCACTTTTTTCTTATTGACGAAAATGCGAGGAAAGGCTTGCTTGCCTAAATACAATTAAGAAGGAAGTTTTTGGACATGACACAAAAAGCAGTAAAAAGACAAGAAATTCTGGATGCGTTCCATTTTAGACGTGCTATAAAAACCTTTGATCCATCAAAAAAAATCTCAGAGGAAGACTTTCATGTAATCTTAGAAGCAGCCCGACTTTCACCAAGTTCAATTGGCTATGAACCTTGGAAATTCCTCATTATTCAAAACCAGGAATTCAGAGAGGAGCTAAAAGAGATTTCTCCAGGCGCCCAAGGAACACTGCCCACTGCAAGCCATTTCGTTATCATTCTTGCAAGAACAATCAAGGATACGAAGTACGACTCAGAATATGCGAAAAATCAATCGCTTAATGGGGGACTCCCTGCTGAAATGTATGATCAAATCAAAGATGCGTATAAAGAATTCCAAGAAAATCAGCAAAACCTCCTGGTAAATGAGCGTACAATGTTGGATTGGGCTGGAAAGTCAACCTATATTCCCTTCGCCAATATGATGACTGTCGCAGCTTTGCTGGGAATTGACTCGTGTCCAATAGAAGGGTTCCATTATGATAAGGTACAAAAACTTCTTCAGGAAAAAAACTTACTGGAGGATGGTCATTTAGCTATATCGGCTATGGTTGCGTTCGGCTACCGGGCAGATGAACCTAAATTACCTGCAGCAAGAAAAGACATGAAGGATATTGTGCAGTGGATTCATTAATGATTTTAAACGGGGAAAATTTTTAAAAAAATAACAGATGCCATTTTTAAATGAGCATCCGTATTGTTGTACAGCTTGGAGATCCTTAACTGTTTGTGTACAAACTTTACGATCCTCGGACATTCATTGAGAACTGTAGGTACCAATCTACAGTTCTTTTTTTATGGACTGAGCTGTTGTATCGCCAAAACGAGCAGCTGACTACGATAAACAAGGTTTTATCATTTAGTCCCTCATATATAACCTATTATGTATGTAAGAAGCATGCCGGTTGAGTTAGTGCATCAAGGGTTTAATTTATCTTAATATGTTAAAATAAGTTAATTACTAGGAAGGCGGGATATTTTGTTTGAGGTATTTGTAAAAAAAGTAAATTCTGATATCGTGATTAGATGGTTATTGACAAAGATAACAATTCCAATAGCTGATATTTCAGCAGTTACCACAGATGACACGTATAGCGGAAAAGAAAAACAGGCTATAAGAATTGGAATGCCCTATGGCACAACAGATCGAGTAGTTATCATCACTAAGGAAAACACCTATATTTTGTTTACGACCAACTATATAGCGATACAAAAAAACCTAAACTCGTACATCCATTCATTGTAATAAATGGTCCGTTAAAAACGGCTTGCATTTTTGCGCATTCGATTTTTTTAACAAACCAACCTCTCGCTTAGCTAAAACTTTTGACTGAAAGCAACAAGAAATCAAGATTTTGAATGTAACTTACTTTTTATTAAGCTACATTCACATTGATAAATTAAGACTGCTGCTTGTGTTGGGAAGCACCGTTTGTTTTTCTTACTGCCAGTTATGAAATTATCCTGTTTATAGGGGTGGATGAAATGCCGGAATTTCCAACGGAACTAGACTTTTTGTCTTTATTTGCATGTGAACCCAGCGTATTGGACAACTCGAAAGATTATCCGTTTTACTACAACGAAGCAACCTATCGATTTTCTAATGGGGATGATGACTTCATCATTAAACTTTCTCCCTCATATGGAGAAGTAAAAATTCAAGTCATCAAATCCAATTTGAACCGATTGGTTTCACTAATCGATTTAAAAAGAGTCCAAAAGCTTGAAATTACAGCAGATACAAAAGAACATGCAAGCATACTTCTGACGATCATAAATGAAGACAGCCAACAAACAATTGAAATTGATTTCAAGCCTTACTTCAAACAGATTTTCAAAGACCATTTAAGCAGATAAAACAAGAGAGCAAAGATCTGATTGATTTTGCACAATCACAGTCTCTTAAGGTCCATGAGTTTGCATGGGAAATCCCGATAGAACGTGCAGGATTCCAGCAAAATGCACTTTACCTGATTCGCCCTGATGGATACGTTGCTTTAGCAAATTCAGAGCAAGGGGTCATTGCGTTAAAAGACTATCTGAATGAACTTAAAATATCTCCTTTTAATGCAGAGTGATTTGTAATTACTGAGGAAAGCTTTAAGACTGGTGATGAAATAAACCCCAAACTGGGACACTTTTTAAGCGTCTCCCATTTGGGGTTCTGTTAAGTCTGCTCTTTCTCTTTTTAAAAATAAAAGTTTTTTTATTTTATTAATTGCAAGACTTGATCTTTCGTGGGAAGCGAAGGGATGGCTCCTTTTCCAGTGGTAACCAGAGCTCCGCTGGCATTTGCAAAAGCCAGTATTTCCTGATGATGCTCACTTACTATAGCTTCCAGATTGTCTTGTCCTGTATTCAGATTCAACAGTCCATACAGGAAACCGCCGACGAACGCGTCTCCCGCCCCCGTCGTGTCCTCCACTTTCACAGAATATCCCGCGGATGAATATTTTTTGTTCTGAACGTAAAGGTCTGCGCCTTTTGCAGCTTTCGTCAACACCACTACCTTTACATCTCCTGTGAACAAAGACGCAATTGCTTTTTGTTCATCCGCTGTCCCTGTAATAAACTCCAGTTCATCATCGGAGATTTTGACAATATGCGCCATCGGAATAAATTCCAGTATGGTCTTCCGGCATTCCTGCGGATCGTCCCACAGAGGCAGACGTACATTTGGATCAAAACTAATAATCCCACCACGCGCCTTGGCTGCTCCAATCGCTTTCACATGCGCGTGTTTCATCGGACTCTCGACTAAATCCACAGAACAAAAGTGCAAAAAATCCCCTTGATGGAACCAGTCGGTATCTATTTCTGATTCAGCAAGAAGCAGATCTGCAGAAGGATTTCTGTAAAATGAAAAATCGCGTTCCCCATCCTCGCGTAATGATACAAAGGCAAGGCCGGTATTCGCTTCCTTTGTTCTTACAATCTTATCGGTCCTTACGCCGGCCTTTATCAGTTGTTCCAGAAGAAAATCACCAAAGGCATCTTCCCCTAATTTGGTGATCAGTGAAGCAGTTCCGCCAAACTTTGCAACAGCAGCTGCTACATTTGCAGGAGCACCACCAGGAGCTCGCGTAAAAGAATCGACATCTTTTAATGCGAGTCCTTTTTGGTGGGGGATAAAATCTATTAATATTTCGCCAATAGAAAACAAATTTCCCATTCAGCACATCTCCCTCTTCGAACGTTCCTCTATTAATAGTCCCACTTTACTGCTTTAAACGTTACAGAACCGCCTGTTGCATAAAACCGGATTTCCTTGCTTCTTATATCGGGAAAAATCCGCGAGGTAAAAACTTCTTCTCCATCGTTCACAAAAATTTCTACTGATGAAGAATCAACGAACAGATGAAACTTGCGAACATCTCCAACAATCTGGCATTTTCTTTCTGTTCCATACTTGCTTCCAATCACTTTGCCTGATAGAGTGCGGTCCAGTATCACTTTCCCCTGGACTGCATCGTATTTGATCACTGTTTTTTCTTCTTCACCAGCTCGGAATTCTATGCCATATTCCAAGGCATCTCCTCGTTCAAACTCACAAACCAGCTCATAAGTGGTCCCTGAGAATCCATCATACATTTTCTTTTCATCCCAAATTGTATCTTCTGCTACGACTTTGTTCTTACGGAGTGACTCCAGTTCCGGAACAGGTTTTTGAATAATTTTTCCATCACGAAGCGATAATTCTCTAAGGATGGTCAAGCAGTTTGCCCATCCATTCATATCGGTGGGGTACTCGATTTCAGGCAAACCCATCCAGGCTACCATAAGACGCCTGCCACTCGGATCCTTCATTGTATGCGGGGCATAAAAGTCAAAACCACGGTCAAGTTCGATAAAAATTCCGTGAATCAATTCCTTTTGTTGCAGATCGATCTTCTCACCCAACACATAACCCGCTTGATAGATATTTTGATAAAGATCCCCCACGGGCTCCAGTCCTTGCGGTGAGAAAATCAGGATACCCTGATTTTCCATTTCAAAATAATCCGGGCATTCCCACATAAAACCGAAGTCATCCAAGTTTGTGGCCAGTTCTCCTTCAAACTTCCATTCCAACAAATCAGATGAACTTAACAGACAGACACACCCTGTTTTATCGGTTCTTTGTGCTCCTATTACCGCATAAAACTTTTCTTCCTCTTTCCATAATTTCGGATCGCGGAAATGCTCCGTATATCCCGCAGGAACTTTATCAAGAACTGATTTTTTCGATTTTATAATATTTCCTTCTTCATCCATCATGGCTATGCATAGATAAGGGTGCCGCACGAGATTCTCGTCCCGTGTATTGCCTGTGTATAACAAATATAAGTTTCCGTTATACTCAACAGCACTTCCCGAATATGCACCATGGCTATCAAAATATTCGTCCGGTTTAATGGCAATTCCGACATTCGTCCAGTTTACGAGGTCTGCAGATTTGGTATGATACCAATACTTCAAGCCATGAAAAGGCCCTAACGGATGCCATTGATAATACAAATGATATTCACCGTTATAAAAACAGAAACCGTTCGGATCATTGAGAAGCCCAGAAACCGGTTGGATATGAAACGTTTGCCGCCAGGTACAGCTATTAACCCTTAAAATCAAGTTGTCTATATCTTCTTGGCTGACCTGATCGAGTCGGATGTAACTTTTTTCTCTTGGTAATGTCATTTTAAACTATGCTCCTTTTTAAAAAGCAAAATCTTTCGTTGCAACATATTCAGAAAACTTTGCTTATCTAAGAAACCCTTCCCCCTGCCAAAAGCCTTTTATGGAACCGATTCCATAAAAGGCTTTGAAAATTTACTTTTCTTCCTGTTTTCTGTGATTCTTCGAAGTGTTTTCCTCCATTTTTTTTTGCGGAATCGGTTCCATCCCCCCCTTAAATGTAAACGCTTTCATAACTAAATTATATTACCACCCAAATTTATTGTCAACGATGCCCCTCTGCAATATACAAGAAGTTGAACATTTTAAAACCTTTAGAAAACCGTTCGTGAAAGTGTCAAAATACGTTACGAACGGTTGCCATTTCGGAGGAGAAAAAAGTCAGTATAAGTGTTGAAATCTACGCAAAAAAAGGTCCTGGCAATTTAACCAGAACCTTCTTTTTACACTATGAGAATAACGCTTTATTTTCCTGGCAAAATCGCTTTAGAAGAAACCAGCCCCGTCTCCACCAGCTCTTCCCAAAAAGCAGCGGGAATAGTGGCCTTCATTGCCTGCAGATCTTCTTTGATGCGGTCGGGTCGCGTCGAACCCGTCACCACCGCTTTTACCGCAGGATGTGCTGTTGAAAACTGCAGGGCGGCATCTTTCAAGTTCACGCCGTGGTTGTGTGCAACGTCTGTGAAGCGACTGACTCTCTTCTTGATCTCCGGTGTGATTTCCTGGTAATCAAAATAGTCGCCGCCGAGCAATGCACCCGAGTTGAATGCTGAGCCAATGATGAGCCCGCCATCCTTTTCCTGCGCCAGCCGCATCATCCGCTCCAATGCACGTTCATGTTGAAGCAGCGTGTATTGTGTCGCAGACAAGCTCAGATCCGGATGTGCCTCCTCCAGTTCAAGCGCCACTTCGATCGGCGTGGTGGTGTTCACGCCAAGCCCCCACGCTTTGATGACCCCTTCATCTCTGAGGCGGTCCAGCACTTTGAACGCACCTTTCCGTGCTTCGTCGAACTTTGTGACCCATTCATCTCCCAGAAAATCCGGCGAGATATCATGCACAAAAACCATATCCAAACGGTCCGTTTTCAGGCGTTTCAGGCTGTCTTCGATCGATTGGAGTGTTCCATCTTCTGTGTAGTCCGTCTGGATTTTATTCTTGCGGCCATTCTCAAACAGCCCCTCTTTTGCTTCCTCTTCATCCAGCACAATCCGGCCGACCTTCGAACTCAACAGGAAATCATCGCGTTTATAGGAAGACAATACTTCACCCAGCCGGATTTCAGCCAAGCCGGCTCCGTAAAATGGCGCCGTATCAAAATAGCGGATCCCTTCTTCCCATGCAGACTGGATCGTCTGCATCGCTTCGCCTTCCGGTACCGCCCTGAACATATTGCCGAGTGGCGCTGTGCCGAGTCCTAGTTTGTTTTTTATGGTCAATTCATTTTTCATTTATGGACACCTCTTCTGAAGTAGATTTAGTACATATCATCTATAAGTATCTACCCGCTGGGAAATCGGCTAAACTGGGTCAGTGCTTTTGCGCGCCAAATCAAAAAAATAGCCCCTGAAAGTTTTCACTTTACAAGGGCTATTTTATAAGCTGCTTGGGTCTTTTTTTTGCGGTGCAAGGACTCTACATTAGCGGGCCAAATTTTTCAGAATGCTTTGCCACCCTTGGCGCTGAAGGTGCAAATTGTTTTGCTGTTCTGCCTCAAAGCGTTCTTCGATCAAGCAGCCATAAGGCTTCTCAAAGATATCGATACGCACTTTTCGCCCATCCCCCAACACAAAATACAATTTTTCAGCAGGTTCAATTTCCGTATAAGTACCCCAAAAATCAAAAGACTCACTGCCATCTTTAGCAGCCATTTCGTAGTGAAATTCGCCCCCGATCGCTAATTTATTTTCAGCGTTTGGACAATGCCAATCATCGCTCGCATAATTCCAAGACATTACTTTCTCAGGCGTGACCAGCTTTTCCCAAATCACCTCGGGACGATTGCGCGACTTTTCGCGGAGGGTTATCACCTTCCCTACGTCTCCACTGGTTTCAAGACGAATCGCCATACGGTCAAAAGCTTTTTCCCAGCTGCCCTTAAACTCTTCGGCTACTTCCTCCGGCAAATCTTGCTCAACTTCAAAAATACATGTGTTATCTGCCTGCGGAATAAATCTATAATTCTCGAAGGCCCCTGACCATTCCTGAGCCAAAGGGGAATCATAGTCATCGGCGCCATCTATCACCAAACCCACATGCTTGATCGAAATAAACTCTGGCCACTGGCTTTCTGCAATTTCTGACAACATGCCATTTTCCATCCCATCTTCATCTTCCGCCACAAAACGAATCGTGCTGCCCTTAGTCCACTCCCCATTAAACTCTGAGCCTGGAGAGAAAGTTTCCGTCCAAAAACGATAATGATCCGGATCGACCACAAGTTCCCAAAGCAGTTCTGGGTCGACATTAAAAGCCCTTTCAAGGTGAATTCTAATCATGATTTTCTCCCTTCTTTCCTATGATGGTCGCACATTTGGATTTCTCACAACAGTAATTCCTCAATGGTTTCTGATTACCCTCTGTCCGCCCTAAGCGGCAACTAAATTCGAGAAATTGGGCTTTAGTTAGTTAACTTATGTAATAAAAAAGCTTATCCGATATCATTCCTTATACTAAATTATACTACCAATTAAAAATAATTCACAGACTACTCTTTCCGGAATTCCTAGCCTATACTTTTATATAACCACACTAGCCTAAAGGAGGGATTTCGGTATGAATGACAAGAAGGATGTTTTGGATCCAGGCCCTTTCTTCCATGGAACAAAAGCACAACTAAGCATCGGAGATCTATTGGAAGCCCAATATCTATCCAATTACCAAGACAAAAAATCCAATTATATCTACTTCACAGCATCGCTGGAAGCGGCAAAATGGGGTGCTGAACTGGCCGCATCCGATCTAAAAGAAAGAATCTATGTTGTAGAACCAACGGGTGATTTTGAAAATGACCCGAACCTTACCGACAAAAGATTTCCCGGAAAGCCAACCCGCTCCTACAGATCCCAATCACCGCTGAAAATCGTCGCAGAACTGGCTTCCTGGGAAAGGCATTCAGATGAGGAAATCAATCACATGCTTACCTCTTTAAAAGAAATGCGTGAACAAGGAAAGGCGATTATACTTGATTGATTTTTTATTGGAGTGTGGTTATTCACTCTAATCATTTATAGCTAAATAAGACAGGCCGAGGGTTCTTATGAGAATCCTCGGCCTGTTTTTATACTATGGAATTATGAATTTTTTACCGGATGATGATAAACATGTTCCGGATAATCGGTAATGATGCCATCTACGTTTAAATCAAATAACCGTAAAGCTTGTTCTTGTGAACGTGAAGTGTATGGATAGATGTCCATCCCCGCTTCATGGACGTCACTGACCAGCTCATCCGTTACAATGTTCATCGTTGGATTGAAATAATCAGCGTAAGTTGCAAACTGGGCTAGTTGTTCTTCCGTTACATCTGCCCAACTTCCTCCTGTCAGAACGCCATGAGAAAGATTCGGCAACAGCGCTTTCGATTTTTTCATGGATTCGTGGTTGAAGGATTGGATGATGATTTTATTATTATTCGGTAGACTCATGTTTCGTTCGATTAATGCATCCGCAATCTTCTCTTCCACTCCCGGATTAAGTTCCGGTGCCTTCAATTCGATTAAAACACCAACTTTCCCGCGGAACGCATCCAACACTTCCTCAAAAGTAGGAACCCGCTCGCCAACAAAAGCTTCGCCGAACCAGCTGCCGGCATCCAACTGCCTAATTTCCGCTAAGGTTAAATCGCCCACTTTGCCGGTTCCGTTGGTTGTACGATTTACGGTGGTGTCATGAATAACGACAAGCTCTCCATCTTTTGTCATTTGGACATCGATTTCGATATAGTCTGCTTTCATTTCAACGCCTTTTTGGAAAGCTTCCATCGTATTTTCAGGTGCATGTCCAGAAGCTCCGCGATGTGCGATGTTCACCATTTCTTGTTGTTCCTGTTTCGATATCACCTTACCTGCTTCTCCCTGTTCAGCTGCAAGTCCAGATCCGGCAAAACTCGTCATCGCAAGGCTTGCTGCTAAAATAACCATCATCCTTTTCACTTAACCACTCCTTATGTATTTGATAACTCAAGTGTAAGCAATGAATATATGGCAGGTGTGAATAGAGCATTAAGAAAGGTTAAGATAATGTAAATTAACGGAAATATTATTTATATTCCCTAATATCCCCATATTTTTTATTTTCTTTTTGTATATTATCTAAAAAAAGGCTATAATATACCCTTTTCATTCTAACGATCAATCCTCCGAATTATTATTTCGTTGCTTTTACCTGAAGAAAATATTCATTCAGCTTTTCTTCCATCGCGGCTTTGTTTTCATCGAATTGTTTAGGACAATGGCCATTGCCGCCTGAAGGTAGACTTAATCCATTTTTAGCTGTTTACTTTTCTCCATGCCAATAATAATCGCTTAAGACCTCTGCCAACACTTCGACTGTCCGCTGAAGTTCTTCTGCCGTATTATCGACTCCGCCAATTTCAACAATGACTGCGTTGGGAGACAAATTCTGGTTATAGACACCGTTCCCTTGAGCACTGTCTTTTTCAAGTATTCCTTTTGACAATCCGGGATATTCAAGTTCAAGCTGTTGATGCAAATCTTCCGTGAATGTCAGATTCTTTTCGAAGTCTTTATGGCCTGTTCCAACTACAAATAACAGCTGCGCATATTCCTCTTTATTCATTTCGATAGTGGTGGAATCTTTACGCAATGAATCCCGATGTATATCCAGAAAAATTTCCATTTCCCTATTTTCTTTTTGGGCAGCCTTCATATGTTCTCCCGAAACAGCGTAAGAACTGCCATAGTCTAGCCCTTTCGATTCCAATTCTTGAACGATGTCAGTAGAATTGACTAATGTTCCTATGCCTCTCCGTTCCAAGGCTTTTCCCAACATCTCACCAACCAACGTAATATTGGCTTTGGAATGATAGGCTTTTTCTGGTTGATCGGTCTTTTTTAAATAAGGCAAAAATGCTTCTCTGCTATGGGAGTGATAAATGTAAATGATCTTTCTCCCAAAAGTCGAGTGCCCTGTGTTTAGTTGATCTAAAGATATTGTATTTTCAAATCTATCTTCAGCATTCACTAGTGAAAGTTCCCTGTCTTTGAACAGATCTTTCATGGCAGGTTGAAATTCATCTCTTGTTAGCTGCTCACTCTGTAATGTGGATCCCTCTTCGGGATTAAGACTATGGTTTGGAGAACTAATTGCTCTATCTTCTGGCTTAAGAAGTTGAAATAGAAAACTGGATAGAGTCAAATCGGATGCTGCCTGGGATTTCGAATCATCTGGTTCAAAATTTCCATGGTTTTCCCCGTCTATATTGACGTATATAAACGCCAAAGCAATGATTAGTAAACAAGTTGAGATAAAAAGTGCCCAATGGTATAGACGAGTTAATCCAGAAACTTTCTTTTTTCTTTTTTTAGTATTTGCTTGAGTCTTTGACCACATGAGTTAATCTCCCTTAAATTAAAATGGTATAGAAGAAAAAACAATCGGCATAGTAGAAAATGCTGATTGTTTAAAGGATTATCTAATATACTGAGCTGGATCTACCGCATTCGAACGTGCACCGTTCCAGGGTCCTACATGAACTTCAAAATGCAGATGGGTTCCTGTGGAACGTCCCGTATTCCCCATGCCTCCGACTTGTTGACCTGGTGAAACAGATTGTCCAACCGCAACATTGATGGAACTCATATGAGCATAGACCGTCGCATGTGTTTGTCCATTAATCGAATGAGTAAGAATCACGACATTTCCATATCCCCCCATTACACCGGCAAAGGATACAAAACCCTGTGCAGCTGCCATGATAGGTGTGCCGGTTACATTCGCAATATCGTACCCTAAATGCGTTTCAGCCCCGTCGCCAATGTCCCGTCCGCCAAATCCCGATGTGTGCCGGCCCGCTGCCGGTCTACTAAATGGAGAACTTGTTGAAGCAGCAGGGGCTGTATAGTTAGATTCCGTCTTTTCGGCTTGTATTATTATATTTGAAGCATTCGTTTTTTCAGTCTTTTGTGATGCAATTGCCGCTTTGCGATCTGCAGCCGCACGTTCTTCCTCCACTTGCTTTTTAGCGGTTACTTCTCGCTGTTTTTCAGCTTCAGCCGCTGCGTGACGTTGGCGTTCTTCTTCCGCTATCCTGGCTAATTCAGCAAGACGAGTTTGCTCAGCTGCGATTTGTTGTTCCAAATCAACACTGATTTCTATTTCTTCTTCAAACCGATCTTCCAGTTCGGATTTTGCACTTGCTAATCGGTTCTGTTCCACAGTCAGCTCTTTTACTAACTCCTGTTGCTTATTCTTTTGGCCAGCAAGTGAATTTTGAAGCTCTTGAAGTTCTGCTTGGCGTTCTTTTTGTTCGGTGAGCTTTGTCTCCACTTCGGTTTTTTGTTCAGCTAAAAGCTCTTTGTCTTGCGCTTGTTGCAACATAATTTCTCGATCTGCTTCAATTAATGTATTTACCGCAGAGAAGCGATCGATAAAATCAATAAAGCTATTTGCCCCAAGCAAAACATCTATGTAATCCACTGACCCGCCGCTTTTTTGAATGGCACGGGCACGTTCCTTAAGTAACTGTGTTCGCTCAGCAATTTTATCTTCAAGTACTTTAATTGATTTTTTCACCTCATCAATGTCACTTCTAGTTTGATCGATTTCTTCCTGAGCTCTAACAATTTTGAATTCAGTTTCTTTAATTTTATTATCCAGTTCCGTGATTTTCGTCATGATTCCGGTTAACTTCGTTTGATTTTCGCTGATTGCATGTGATTTTTCGTTGATTCCAGCATCTAGTTCACTCTTTTTTTGTTGCGTCTCCTGTTGCTTTTTTTCAAGTTCGCTTAATGTCTCTGCATTCGTTGTTGGCAAGTACATAGTGAAGGCTAATACAGTTGAAACACCCGTCACCATCCATTTCGATTTCAAGTTCACTTACAAATTCTCCTTCCGGATATTCAGTCTTTAGTTGTTGCCAATAGGTGATATCTCCTCAATTCTTTCTTAAAACTGTCGTTGCTATGTATTTGTTAATACACTCCAGCTTACAAGTTGCTTAAATTTCATTAAATTACCATAGCCATCCAAAAATAAGCGCCATTTTACTTACAAAAGATAAGTGCATTTCAAAACTCTTCATACATTAAGGGAAACTTGTGGAGAAACTATCGAGATTAAGCTTAATATGAAAATGTACCTGCTTTGTGTTGCCTTAAGAAAAGCCACCCCACTATGACCACCTCTTTAAACTGCCTTACATTGTTTTGATAATTGTCGTGATTTTCTAGAACAGACGTCTTTTATTTGATTTAACACAGACAGCTGCACCTTGTCTGAAAGGTTTTTATGAGCGTCATACAGTCTGTGCTTCCACTTATGAATAAAAGCATCTTCTGCTAATAAATAGCTGAAGATGCTTTTTGAATGGCTGAGTCTGAAAAAATATTTGATAAAACTTATTCACCTATCTGTATACTGGCTTTCATTCGATTCTTATACTTTATTAAAATCCAATATAATCGATTAATTGAAAGTCGTTTAAAGTAATTCGATCCCCGCATCCTCTGCACGTAAAACTTAATTCGAAATCGACAGTTTCTGCTATCGTGTTCCTTGTTATCCCATCTTCCAGGATTTCTTTTCTTTCCTCATTTGAGATGGCCTTGCCCAATTTGTTGATAAAATCTTCTTGAAAGTTCTCAATTACTTCGTTCTTCCAGCTCACGCCAACGAAAAATTTTTGATTTACTGTTCGGATACCCACCTCAGCATCTTTACTGCGAGGGAGAAGCTCCGCAACTGTACTGCAGTTCTCACATATGATTTGAATTTTCATTTCATCCCTCCTAAAGCTAGATCGTTTCTTGAATGCCTCTGCAAGCAAATTCAATTAGTGGATGGCCGCCGGTTAAAAATGGCCATCCCTATTACGCCCGGGTCTTGATAGCTGTGACGGTTTTGGTCATGGCCCCTATTTTTTTCGTGCGAATTTCCCATTTGGATTGTGGCTGCGTCGTGAAGGTTGTCCTGTTCAGTTCAACTTCACTGTTACTGAGGACTGTTTTGGTTCTGATCTTTTCATAATGCCTCTCCTCATATAGAAGGATATTTCCAAGTAACGAAAGTTAACGACTTTAAAACGGTTGAATAAATTAGTTAACTTTTAGTTTATAAAATCTTTTTCGAGAAATTGTGGAGAAAACACAAAAAAATAACCCAAACTCCAATTAATTTAATGAAAACAGGGTTTGGATCATCCTAATTTATAATTTTTTCTTCGTAATCGGAAGACATTCAAAACAACAGGCACTGAACTGTTAAATCAAACCGCTGAAAAAGAGTGAAAACGAAGCAATGTTCCATCCCCTCGCATGATGTGCTTCCATAACTATATGCCGCTTATAAAACCATCTTCTTCTTTTATTTTCATTACAAAGAAGTGAAATTTTTTCAGCTTTTTTATCTATCCTCTTCTGCACACCTTCTCCATAGATTTCATTTAAAATAGACGAATCCAGATAGTCATTGTGAGGTTAGACAAGCAAATGAAATTACACCAACTGTTAGATGGACTTGACTTAAAAAAGAAGTTAGAAAATACGGCTGCAGATTTACTGATTCATGGACTCGCGGATAATTCGAAAGATGTTGATAGAGGCGATCTATTCGTCGCTATTAAAGGACTAGGCAGTGATGGTCATGATTATATAGATGATGCGATTGCAAAAGGTGCTGCCGTGATCGTAGGAGAACAGCCTTCTGCAGATCTCTCAATCCCATATATTCAAGTGGCAAACAGCAGAAAAGCACTCGGAATAATTGCAAATAATTTCTATGGTGACCCCTCCAAGCAGAAAGTGATGATTGGAATTACCGGCACCAATGGAAAAACCACGACAAGTTATATGCTAAAGCATCTATTGGAAAGCAACGGAAAGACCTGTTCCGTAATCGGCACGATACACAATATTATAAACGGTGAGCGTACTCCCAGTTCCAATACAACTCCAAGCTCACTCCTATTAAACAAACTCATCGCTCTCAGTAACGATGAGGTCATGATCATGGAGGTATCATCCCATGGTTTGGCTCAGCACCGTCTAGAAGGCATTGCTTTTGATTATTGCTTATTTACAAACCTTCATCCTGAACACCTTGATTATCACCGCTCAATGGAGGACTATTTCCAAGCTAAATTGTTGCTGTTTAAGCAGTTGAATCCAGCTGGAAAAGTTATAGCTAACACAGATAATCCTTGGGGAGAAAAGTTGACGGATGCTTTGCAAAACGAAGGGAAATTAGTTTATCAGATTGGAAAATCCGATAAAAGTCAGCTTCGCATTATAGATTTCGACTTACAAAACTCCATCGTATCTTTTAGAGAAAATAATGAATGCATCGCTGCATTTTCCTCAATCCCCGGGATACACAATATGTACAACACGTTAATGGCATATGGGACAGCAAAGCTGATGGGATTAAGCAAGGAAAGTATTCTTCAATCACTTCGTGAATTCGAGGGAGTCGATGGCAGGTTCGAAGTTTCGAAACAGGCAAACGGCGCGACAATTATAGTGGACTATGCTCATACACCAGATGCGATTGTTCACTGCCTAACGACTGCAAAACAATGCGGTGCCAACAGAATTATTCATATTTTCGGATTCCGGGGAGACAGAGATTCCAGTAAGAGAGATGAGATGCTGACCCTAACAGCTGAATTGAGTGATCAATATATATTAACTTCGGATGACTTAAATTCGGTGTCCAGCAAAGAGATGTTAGAGACTTGTACACAGTTAAATGACAACTATGGAAATGAAAAAGGGCGTATCATCTTCGATCGCACCTTAGCCGTTGAAAAGGCGATTCAGGAAAGCCGAATGGGCGATTGGATTTTGATTACTGGGAAAGGACATGAGAAATATCAGCAAGACTTCCAGTTGCCGACTAAAACTGACCGGGAAACAATTGAATTTATATCAAAGCCGCAATAAATAACGACAAAAGATGGGGTGGGAAATATGTGCATGTCGAATAATGAAATTGAACGGCAAGCTTATATCATGAGTGAAAAAATCAGAAGACACTCCATCTATAAACCGATTTCAATAGAATTTATCGGAAAGAAACATATTGAACTCCAAAATCAACCGTTAGAGGATATCCCGTTCAAAGAAGACCTTCCATTAGTCTGCAAAGTGATTTTAGAAGATGGAGAAGGCATGCGCTTCGATATTGAACCAACTGAAATCGGCTTAAGCTACGCTAAAGGGGAAATCACTTTTACGGAATACAAACAACTGCAAAATAAAGAAAACAACTTGTTCATAGGGTATCTCATAGCTCTGTCAAGCGGGTTTCTTCTAATAAGCTGGGTTGTTTTAAGGTTATTTTTTATGTAAAAAACAAACTCGGCAATTCCATCTTTCGCCAACATACAAAGCACTGAAAAGAGTTTTTCCCTAAAGGCTTGTTCTATTAAAGAGGCACTCTTCAAAGAAAGAGAAGCACATCCATTCTGATTTTGCATAAAGGTGAAGCAAATTCTTCTGGCATACCTTGGTTCACACGATAAGACGAGAAGAACACTCACCTTAGTGCCCAAACTCGTCCTGAGCTGCACCGGCGCCAGAGAACTCTCATAGATATGGAGCAAAATAGCGAAGACTCCTGCGGCTTAGCGATTCGACCGATACACCGCAGGGAGCGCAGCGGACGAGGAGGATTGGGCGGGAGCCCTTGGCAGCTGGCATCGCGACGTCCTGTCGCGCCACCTGCATGACCCGCATCCTGCGGGCCCGAAAGCGGAGCTGTTTTGCGGAGTATCGACTAAAATAAATCATTAGCTCAACTTATATAGAAATATTTGCAATGAAAGGAAGTGACAGAAGTGAAAAAAATTATAGTAGGTTCATTCGCCCTCAGTTTCATCCTACTCGGCTGCAGCAACTATGATAACACCAACTCCTCGATGAACAACGGCCACATGGACGGGGGTCAGGGCGGCATGGACCAAGAAGACGTGAATGAGAGAAGCATGGGTGGTATGGGTGGTGGCATGATGAACCATGGGAATGTTCCGACCCTTGAATCCTCTGAAGGCATAAATGAGCTGCAGATTCCTCCAATATTGGAAAAGCAGCAAGGACGGGACTTCGATTATGAAGTTACCGCCCAGGAAGGGTCCACTGAATTTTTCGAAGGCATCTCAACTGACACGTTCGGGTATAACGGCGATTTACTTGGCCCGACGCTTAAGTTGGAGGAAGGTGAAAGTGTGGACGTCAAAATTACAAATGACCTGGATGAACCGACAACATTCCATTGGCACGGCCTGGAAGTTGCCGGTGAAATTGATGGTGGTCCACACGGTGAAATCCAGCCCGGCGACAGCCAAATCATCACTTTGGAAGCGGACCAGCCCGCTGCTACCCTTTGGTATCATCCCCATGTTCACGGCTCGACAGCTGAACAAGTATTTAAAGGCCTTTCCGGGATGCTGCTCATTGGCGAGAAACCGGGCTCTGATTCGGAACTTCCCGATGAGTACGGCGTTGATGATATTCCGCTCATTTTCCAAGACCGCCTGTTTGATGAAAACAAACAATTGAATTACAACAGGCTCATGAACCAGGACGGAACCCTAGGCGATATTTCCCTCGTCAACGGTACCATTAATCCAAAACTGACTGTCACCGAATCGGTCATGCGCTTTCGGCTGTTGAACGGAGCGAATGCGCGGAATTACACGTTCCGATTGAGCAATAACGCCAGCTTCACGCAAATTGCTTCTGATGGCGGCCTGCTGGACGAACCGGTGGAAACCGACAGCCTGACATTAGCCGCTTCGGAACGCGCTGAAATTCTCATCGACTTTTCATCGATGACGGAGGAGGAGTCCCTCGCCATCATCAATGATGATGGAACGGAATTACTGCCTTTTGACCTGGCTCTTGATGATTCTCCGGCAGACTCCGCCAAACTGCGGACAGCCGAAGAGCCCTTCCTGACCGAACAGGAAAAAACAAGGCCTGTCACGAAGGACATCGAATTGTTCGGTATGGCCGATATGGTGACGATCAATGGGAACAAGTTCGATATGGACCGCATTGACTTTCGTCAGGAACAAGGCGTTACGGAAGTATGGGAAGTTTATAACAGACCCGATATGATGGGGGGCATGATTCACCCCTTCCATATTCACGGCACCCAGTTCAAAATCATTTCCCGTGATGGCGAAGAGGTGGAACCCAACGAACAAGGTTTGAAAGATAGCGTGCGGGTCGAACCCGGCGAACGGGTAAAACTGCTTGTCACGTTCCCCGAAAAAGGGATTTTCGTTTTCCATTGCCACATCTTGGAGCATGAAGATAACGGCATGATGGGGCAAATCGAAGTATACTAGCATATGAAAAGGCAGATAGCGATTATTTCGCTATCTGCCTTTTTCATTTTAACGATAAGCATTCCATTTGATTAGTTCGCCGCTTCCACCTGAAGAAAATGATTTTTCAGCTTTTCTTCCATCGCGGCTTTGTTTTCAGCGAATTGTTTATGGCGATGGCCATTGCCGCCTGATGGATGCGGAAAGCCGGACAGGATATTCCCCGGTGCAACCAGCCCTTGATCCTTTAGGTAATCCAAGGCGTTCGACACGTTGACGCCGAGCGGAATGATCAAGGCGTCACCCAATTTTTCCAGTTCAGCCACAAAATTTTCTGTCACGTACTTCTTCAATATGTCGTTCGTGAACTACTCACGACTAAAGCCGCCAGCTTCCTACAAACATCTTCCTTGCGTGCGTCTGTTGTAACGTCCAGCGCATGCAGCGGAAATGATTACGGTAGGCTCAAAAGACGGTTCCCGCCTCCTACTTGAATCTTATAACGCCAGTGCCAATAAATTCTGACTGGCATTGATGTCCCGGTCATGGTGTGTTCCACAAGGTGTACATGTCCACGAACGAATCGCTAGGGGTTTCCTGGAACCTCTATCCCCACAGGCCGAACAGATTTGGCTGGATGGGTACCATCTGTCGGCTTTAATCAGCGTACGCCCCAGCCACAACGCCTTGTATTCGAGCTGGCGTGTAAATTCAGACCAACTGACACTCGCAATGGCTTTGGCCAACCGGCGATTCCGCATCAGGTTTTTGCTGGAAAGCGTCTCGATGGCGATCACTTGGTTTTCGTGAACGATCCGGTGAGACAACTTATGCAAAAAGTCTTTGCGCTGATTGGCAATCTTTTCGTGTTTTTTTGCAACGACCACTCGCGCCTTGTCCCGGTTTTTGCTGCCGTGTTGTTTGCGCGACAACCGTTGCTGGGCGCGTTTTAATTTCTTTTCCGCTTTTTGCAGATATCTGGGATTGGCAATTTTTTCGGAAATACCGGCATCGTTTGTGGTAATCGCAAAGTCGGTCAACCCCAAATCGATACCGATTTTATGCTGGGCGGGAATCCATAACAGGTCGTCTTGCTCGACAAGAACGGAAATATAATACTTGCCGCTGGGTTTCATGCGCACCGTACAGGACTTGACGGTGCCAGTAAACTTCCGGTGCTGCGTGAATTTGACGAATCCGATTTTGGGCAATTTGATGCGTTTGCCTTCGATTCGAATCGACCCTTTTTGATTGTTCGTTTTGTAACTGGCTTTTGACCGATGTTTGGATTTATACACCGGGAAGTTCGCGCCTTGTTTGAAGAACTTCTGGTAGGCCGCGTCTAAATTGAGTTTCGCGTTGGCCAGCGCCAAATTATCGATTTCTTTCAGCCACGGGAAGTCCTGTTTGAACGATGTGTACGTACGTGGCTTAATCGAACGCAACAATTGCGGGTCGTGTTTGTATTTTTCGTAATGGTCTTTCCGGTCAGCCAGCATCTGGTTGTAGAGAAACCGCACGCTGCCGAATGCTTTTGCAAAATACGTTTGTTGCGACGCCGTGGGATACAGTCGATAGCTATAGGCTTTCAGCATGCGGTTTCCCCTCATTTCCAGTTGATTTGTTGGTGTTCGATGTAGTGTTTAATCTGTTCGTCGGTGGTATCGCTCACCGTCGCGGCGAAATAACTGGGGTTCCACAAATGGCCGCCCCATAACGCATTCTTGAGCGACGGATGAAGCAGGAACAGCCGTCTCGCCGACGTCCCTTTGAACGATTTCAGAATCGATGGAATCGTCTGTTGAGGCGTACAACTGATAAGCATGTGGACATGGTCTTTGTCGGTTTCGAGTGAAAGAATCTCAATTTTTTGTTCATCGGCGATCTCTCGAAGAACCGCTTTAGTATCGCGTTCCACGTCGCCGACCAACACGGCATTCCGGTATTTAACACACCATACGATGTGATAATGTAAATAGTAGACGTAACCCCTACCCTTACTGGCTTTAGTCATCTCGTTCACCTCTACATATAGTATGCCATATGTAGCATGAAAGTCCAAAAAAAAGAGCATTCACTAACTCACGACTAAAGTCACGAGAGTGCGCTCATAAGTGCTTCAAAAGGCGCGTAATAAATCTCAAGCTTCCTCTTGTCGTCTCTTTCCAGTAAGAAATCTTCATGGATCAACGACTCTTCTGTATAGGAAGACGGTATGGATTGGATAGATTCTTTGTACTGCTGGAACTTCGTGTAGTTTGCGATTGCCATCGGTAAAACCCCTTTTTTATTGAATCGAATTTAATTTTTTATCATTTCGCAGCCTTTGATCTGATTTTTATTAACTATGGTTTTCACGCTTCACCTTGTTATTGCAGCAATATTTCTAGTGCCGTACTTCTCTATGATTTCCCCATTGGTTAAGTGGCCGTTTATTATGCCTTTTACAACGGCCCATTTTATTTCGCTTGAATATACGACTTTGCCATACAAAAAAATCTTGGGTTTCAGTGTTTGTGTAAAGTGTACCATTTCGCAGATGTTTTATAGTGCCCCATTTAGTTATGTCAGTATACTTCTCTTAAAAGACTTTTTATTCTTCCCGAAAAACCAATCGTTACAATTTTTAGAAGATTTAAATATTTTAGTAGCAATTTTTCTCCTCTATCATTATAATCAAAACTACAACAACTGGTAGTGACGTCATGACGAATAAAAGGGGTGGTTAAAATGTTTGATACAGACAGCCCTATTCCCTTTCATTTTCAGATACGGGATGAGCTGAAAGAAGAAATAGCTGCAGGTGCCTATCAGGACAAAGTTCCGAGCGAACGGGAATTGATGGAGCGTTTTGCCGTCAGCCGAACGACGATCCGAGAAGCGATCAACCATCTCGTCAATGATGGGATCGTCGAGAAAATCCACGGGAAAGGCACATTTATCAAAAGGAATAAACAAGTTCATGAATGGCTCCACGCGATTCACAGTTTAACCGATACGGTCACACAGATGGGCATGAAACCAGGGTCGAAATTATTGTTCAGCGGACTTGTCACCCCACCCGATCTGATTGCATCCGCGATGAAGCAAGAGAAGTTGCATTTGATCAAAAGGCTCAGGACAGCGGACGGAGAACCGATTGCCATCGAAAGCCATTATTATGCACCTGAGCTCGGATCCGCACTTGAACAGTATGATTTACATACCGTCACCATCTACGATATTTTGGAAAACGACTTGAACGTCACCATGCATGAAGCGGAACAAGCTATATCATGTAAGCCCTTACAAACCGAAGAAGCGGACGAACTCGGCCTGGAAGCCGGAGTGAACGCCTTGATGGTCGACCGGCTGATCAAAGATGCGGCAGGCCAACCGGTTGAATATTACAGAAGTGTTGTAAAGCCGGAAATGTATGTATTCCGGCTGAAGATGAAAAAACAAGGACGGTGAAACAGTTGGCTTCAACGATAACCTTTGCCCCGCAAATCATCCATGGTAACGGAAGTGTGAAAGACTTGGGACCCGCCTGCCTGGCTATACGGGCAAGTTCTCTCTTCGTTTTATTGAGTGAGCGGACAAAAAACAGCTTACCGGACGTTTTTGCTTCTGCCAATATTGACGTTCATTATTTCACGGACTTTCAAAGTGAACCGACGACTGAACACCTCGAAAGCGCCGTAAAAGAATTCATCCTGTCTAAAGCAGATGGCATTTTGGCGATCGGCGGCGGCACGGCAGTGGATCTGGCTAAAGCATTAGCGGTTCTCGCTGCAAATCCCGGCCTTTCGCTTAGCGACATTCCGAAACATGGCAGCTTGAAGAAAATTCCGCTCATTGCGGTGCCGACAACTGCCGGAACCGGAAGCGAAGTCACCAAAGTCACGGTCATCACGGATCTCGCGTTAAACCGTAAATTAAACCCGGCACATCCCGCATTGGTTCCGGATGTCGTGGTATTGGATCCGGAACTGACCGTCAGCATGTCGCCGAAAATCACTGCTGAAACCGGTCTTGATGCACTCGCGCACGCTATCGAAGCCTATGTCTCAACGCTTGCATCGCCCATCAGCGACTCTTTTGCGCTTGAAGCCATCCGCCTGATCGGCCATTCCATCCGGACGGCGTATCACGAGCCCGAAAACTTACAGGCACGCGACGAAATGCTGCGCGGAAGCATGTTTGCCGGGCTCGCTTTTTCAAACAGTTCGACAAACCTAGCGCATGCGACGGCACGGCCTCTCGGCACCCGATTTTCGATGCCGCACGGTTTGAGCGTGGCACTTATGCATCCATATGTGATTGCGTTCGGAGAAGACGCAGCGCGTGAACGCTATGGGGAAATTGCAAAAGCACTTGGTGTCGACAGTGTCCGGGCATTCATCCAGGAGCTGAATGAAGAATTCTATTTAATAGAAGAAGCACTCAAATGCCTTGATTTGGAACAAGTCACCGCAAGCATCCCCATTTTGGTGGAAGATGCATTATCCGGCAATGGCATCATGACAAACCGAAAAATCCCAACAAGCGACAACATCAGTGGAATTTACCGAAATTTAGTAACTGACTTAAATAGGGGGCTAACAAAATGGGAGAAATTACAGGCGGCGAAGTAGTCGCAAAAATGCTGCAAATTGAAGGGGTTCAAAACATATTCGGCATTATCGATGGGACGTATTTTGGCTTTTATTCCAAGCTGAAACCGCATGGCATTGAATTGACCACACCGCGCCATGAAACGAGTGCGGCACATATGGCAGGCGCTTATGCCCGCTCCACCGGGAAATTGGGCGTCTGCATGGCAAGCAACGGTCCGGGTGTGGCGAATATTTTACCCGGTTTGGTGGTCGAAGAAGCCGAAGGAAACCGCGTACTCGTCATCACCAGTTCACGCCGGACAGGCATCATGTATCCGGACCGCGGCGGTACATACCAGTGTTTCAATCAAACAGGGGTGATTTCCCAATTTGCAAAATGGAGTGAAGCGGTCCCTTCTTTTGACCGGATTCCCGAAATGATGCGGCGCGCACTGCGGAAATGCTACGAGGGCCGGCCGGGCGTTGTGCATTTGGACATCCCTGAAAACATCCTCAACGGAAAAGTCAAAGCGGATCCGGCATTTTGGCAGCCGCATCAATACCGTTCGATTGTCCAACCGGAACCGTCAGATGCTCAAATCGACCGGACAGTCGAGCTGATTTTACAGGCGAAGTTTCCGATCATCCATGCAGGCTATGGCGTACTCCATGCACAGGCTTCGGAACCACTCGAAAAAGTCGCCCGACTGCTCAATACGCTCGTGACGACCAGCTGGGCGGGACGCGGTGCGATTCCTGAAAGCAGTCCCCATGCCATGCCGATGGTCCATATCGAAGCCAATAACAATATCCGGAATGAATCCGACCTGGTGCTGGTGCTGGGGTCACGCCTCGGCGAAACGGATTGGTGGGGCAAAGCGCCTTATTGGAACAAAGACCAGAAAGTCGTCCAGGTGGATCTCGACCCTGGTACATTAGGCAGCAATAAACCCGTCGAACTGGCCATCCACGGCGATATCGCCAGCTTTTTAACAAAGCTCCATGACAAATTGGCAGCTAAAAAAGACCAATTGAACACGGCCGCCATGCAAAAATACATCGACCGCTTCAGCCAGGAACGGGAAAAGGACCGCAGAAAACTCGACGAGAAACTATCCGATCTGTCGGTTCCGATGAATTCCGCCCATATTCCGGCAACTGTCCAGCAAGTCTTCCCGAAAGACACGCCAGTCGTATTTGACGGCGGCAATACAACCATCTGGTCCAACTTCTATTACCAGATTGAAAAACCGGCCACGGTCTTTTCCACCTTTAAATTCGGTATGCTCGGTGCCGGAACGGCTCAGGCACTTGGGGCAGCTGTCGCAAATCCCGGCAAGCCGGTTGTCTGTATGATCGGCGACGGCGCGATGGGCTTCCATCCTCAGGAGATTGAAACGGCGGTGCGCAACAACTTGCAGGTCATCTATCTCGTTTTTTGTGACAAGCAATGGGGCATGGTGAAAATGAATCAGCATTTTGCCTTGAAACCGGTGAAAACCCTGATCAAAAAATCGCTCAGTGCCGAAGAAAGCATCAAATCGGACCTTGGGGAAATTCAATTCGACAAGCTTGCCGAAAGCATGGGTGCCCACGGAGCGCGCGTCAGCGACCCGAAAGATCTGCGCTTTGCACTGGAACAGGCTTACGCCAGCGGCAAATGCGCAGTCATCCACTGCGACGTCAACCCGGTCATGCATATGTGGGCACCTGGATTGAAGTTCTTCAAAGACCTGCACGCCGAACCAAAGGGGAAATAAACTATGGGAATCGATGATATTCAACTCAATTTCAATCCAATGACTTTGTTATTGATGAATATTTTAATCGGCTTTATCATGTTCGGCGTTGCGCTGGACTTGAAACCCGCTGATTTCAAACGGACGCTGCGGTCGCCAAAGCCTTTCATCATCGGGCTCAGCGCGCAATTCGTCATCATGCCGGCCTTAACATTTTTGCTGGTCTTGATCATTCAGCCGCACCCGAGCATCGCACTCGGCATGTTTCTTGTCGCAGCTGCTCCTGGAGGAAACCTGTCGAATTTCCTGACGCATCTGGCGAAAGGCAATACGCCGCTTTCCATCAGCATGTCCGCCGTATCCACTGCCCTGTCCATAGTCATGACGCCATTGAACACCGTTTTCTGGGGCTCTTTGTACGGACCGACCAATGAAATTTTGCGTTCTTTCATGATTCAGCCCATCGACCTTGTCCAGTCGATCGTCATCTTGCTCGGCATCCCGTTGGTGCTCGGTATGTACGTGAACCATAAAGCGCCGCGTTGGTCCGCAAAAGCCAGCGGGTGGATGAAAAAGTTCTCGATCGTCTTCTTCCTCTTCTTTGTGGCCGGTGCTCTGGCGGCGAACTTCAATTACTTCCTGGATTATGTCGGCATGGTCGTGATAGCGGTATTCCTTCATAATCTGATCGCCATCCTTGCCGGTTACTTTTCCGCTCGGGCGTTCAAGCTGCCAGAACAAGACCGGCGGGCCATCGCCATTGAAGTCGGAATCCAGAATTCCGGCCTGTGCTTGATTCTGGTGTTCAACTTTTTTGACGGCCTCGGTGGAATGGCAATCGTCGCTGCCTGGTGGTCAGTCTGGCATATTATCAGCGGCTTGACCCTGGCTTTATTCTGGTCCAAACGTCCGGCCCTGAAAGTCGAAGAGGTGACTGTATGAATATCTTGATCACTGGAGCGGCCGGCTATATCGGCAGCCAGCTCGTACAAAAATTAGAAAAGCTGATAAAGGAACAGGATAAACCCTGGTATATTATTGCGACTGATATCCGCGACCAGCCACATTATGCAACGGGTCCAAAGACAAGCTATTATAAAATGGATGTCCGCGCTGCTGAGTTTACGGATTTCATGGAAGAACAGACCATTGATACAGTGATCCATTTGGCGACCATCGTGACGCCCGGCAAGAAAAGCAACCGGGAATTCGAATACTCTGTGGACGTCCTCGGCACCAAGAATGTCCTGGAAGCCTGTACAGCCGCCGGTGTCAAACGGATCGTCGTCACTTCGAGCGGAGCGGCATACGGCTACCACGCCGATAACCCCGACTGGCTCGTGGAAAATGATCCGTTGAGAGGCAACGAAGAATTCGCCTATTCCCATCACAAACGCCTGGTCGAAAACATGATGGCGGACTACCGCGAGACACATCCCGAGTTGGAGCAGGTCATCTTCCGCATCGGCACGATTCTCGGCCAAAACGTCAGCAATCAAATTACCGCACTCTTTGAAAAACCAGTCGTTCTCGGGATCCAAGGTTCGGAAAGCCCCTTCGTCTTTATTTGGGACCAGGACGTTGTGGACTGCCTCATTCAAGCGATTTCCAATGAGGCCACCGGAATATTCAATGTAGCCGGAGACGGCGCTGTCACGATAACCGAACTAAGCCGTATGCTCGGAAAGAAGATGCTGCGCTTGCCGGCAAGTGTCGTGAAGAACGGATTGTTCGTCTTGAAACGCCTTCGCCTGACCCAATACGGGGAAGAGCAGATCAATTTTCTCCGCTACCGTCCGGTTCTCGACAATACGCGGCTAAAAACACAATTCGGCTTTACGCCGAGCTTTTCTTCCCGGGAAGTGTTCGAGAATTATATTGGGAAGTCCTGGCCGAGTGAGTAGGAATTGTGTGAGGGATGAAAAGTTAGTGGATTTCTAAAATCCTTATAAATTAAAAACCCCCTGACTGGAGAAAATTAGTGATTTCTCCGGTCAGGGGGTTATTGCTATTCAAGCGCTCCGTTTCCGGAAAGCTCTTCTTTCTGCATAGCGTACATTTTTTATAGATTTCAATTTGGTATATTCTTCACTGCGGCCTTAACAGCGGCAGTGGCAATAAACAAAAAAAAGTAACCGCTCTGTCCCTGCCAGGATTGTGGGCGATTACTCTTTAAGATAAACATTCTCATAATTTGGCCGGCCGCTCTTTTGCGGCATGTACTGCATTGACCGGGTGTAACGGCACTCGGTCTTTTGTATATCCATAGTATAGCATACCTTTTTTTTAGGGAGGAAGTAGATTACAAGGTAGTTTCTTGTTTCCGATTTCTGATTAATTAATGGCAATCAGCCGATTTTCGGTGAGCATATAGCTTTCCTATTCTAATAGATTTTATGTAAATGGCCGGAGAAAAAGGCGTTCTTTTTCTCCGGCCATTTTATTAAGAAGATTATAGAATGCCATAAACACTTTACCCATCCTCCGCTTTACCTCACCCTTCATTGATTACTTCTTTGTTCTCTATAAGCTCTAGTATCCCCCTAAGCTGCTCGCCATTCTTCAAGACTGTACTCAGCAGTTTAAACGCTTCGTAACAAGCCTCCGTATCCAGGTACTCTTCTGAAGTATGCTCATTTTGGTAGCCCACAGACAGATTCACACTTTGTATTCCATAAGACGCCCATATCTTCGTATCACTGCTGCCTCCTGGCCGACATTTCCAGCCATTCAATCCTGCACCTGTTGCAATTTCTTCTACCCAAGTACCATACGCTTCATCGCAGAATTTCAATCCACTCCCTCTAGAGGTGATTATGTCGCCAGCCCCTCGACGATCCGCTACAAAAGCAGCATCCACACCGCTCAGAAAATGTGCGTCTATATTTCTTGCTCCAATGAGTCCGATTTCCTCTTCCACTGTGAAAATGAATTTCAGTTTGCCGTTAAAATTGAATTCATCCATTCGCCTTGCCAATTCCAATAAAATCGCAACACCCGCCCGATCATCCGCTCCTAATATGCCTTCTGTGCTCGACCAAATCTTCCCCAGTTTTAAGATTTTTCGTCCTTCATCAAATCCATATACTGTATCCAGATGAGCATTCAATAAAATTACAGGGCCATCCCCAGTCCCGCAGCTTTTCTCTGCAAGCACATTACCTTTTCTGTCCACTTTGATGTTGTCTACATGAGAGACCAGTCTATCCAAAACGTATTGACGAATTACATCTTCATAACCGCTCTCCCCATCTATTGCCAGACACTCTTCCAGTTCTTTCAAAAAGCTGTTCCAGTTTTCCATAATATCCTCTCCCCTTCTTTTCTTGTCTGTAGCATACAAAAAAAGCTGTGACACGATTGTCACAGCCAGTAAAAAAAAGGGTTATTCAATTTCCTCATCCACTCGGTAGAGAATCATATATGGTATGGAACCATCAAAATAATAAGCTTGGCCATTCGGTACTGTAGCAATCACTTCAGGAATCAAAGCATTTTGCATAGCTGCCCTTAAGCGACTGATTGCTCTTCTATACGTTTCCCATTTTAATTCCTCATCCAGACTTAAATTTCCAAAAAACTGCTTCACATTCCCAGCTTTAGCAGGCTTCTTTTCCGAGCTTTCATTCAGTAGGTAACGCAGCAAATCGCTCGATCCTTTACTCAAGGAAACCGCTTTTCCATTAAAGTTCAAACTGGTTTCCACATCGCCAAAATACAAAATAATCGTGTCTCTTGGATTATTCATCGCGATGTCTTCACAGTCCTGTTTTGAACAAGTGGTCCTGCCTTCAACCGTTTTCTTACAGAAAGCATGCTTCCATAAGTAATTGTCATTATTGTTCATCGCTGAAAAGAGGCCTGAAAATTCATATCCAGGCAACTGCTCTAATTCGGCAGCGGGAAGCTTTTCCAGGTTAGCCTGAGCCCGACGAGCAACATTCAACGCACTATTGGTCAAATAAAGATGGGCACGCCTAAGCTGTTGCTCATTAAGACTCATCGCCGGATTTTCGTTTCCAGCCATATTGTTTATAGAAGTTTGGAAATACTGGAGCGCTTTACCGAATCCCCCTTGCTTATAAGACAAAAAACCCAATCGATATGCAGCAATTGGATTTGTTGGATCAAAGGACAGTGCTTTCTCTAAACTGGATTCCGCCATCTTTTCGTTCTTTTGATCAGACATTTTTAAATAAGTGCCGTAATGGACCAAATTATAAACCAGTCGTTCCTTAATCGCCCCTAAATAACTCGGGTCTTCCTTCTTCTGCCTGACCAATTTTTTTACCCGGAGATACATCGCTGTGTAGAGATCGATTTTGTGTCTGTATGTAGTCGATTCATCTTCGTCATAAGTGGACTGGTGCTCACGGTCCAGGTCTTCTAATTCTTTTATAGACAATTTCAAATAGCGGGAAGACATAGCAATCATCCTAACCTTTTGATTTTAATCACAAGTATCTTCCCTTCTAATGACAAAAGCGGAAGTCAATAAAACCATTAATAAATGAGTTTTGGAACAAAGAAAGATGAACTACCCAAATTAAGAAGACGATAAATATTATGTGACAACTTTGCAATTATCAATAGATTAGTTTTGGCTTATGTTTAAATAATTTTTTACTAAAGGCAAAATTTGAGCTAATAATTGTTCATCTGTTAGTTCGATTCCACGCTCAGTCCAAAAGGTATATGCAGTACCTTTAAGGACCCCTTGCGTATCAACCTCGCCATAAGGATTATCTTTGTAACAAAATATATCTGATTTATGAAACGCCTTCACGTATTCAATTTGTTCTGTGATAGCTTCTATATTTATGTTGTCATTACTTGGGCTGTACACTAATGTATAAAAATTCGAATTGTGAAGTGCTCTTTTGTGCGAAATAAACACCTCTGGGGTCAATATACTTTCTTGCCAATACACGATCTCTATATTTGAATTTAATGCATATAACCCGACTTCATTTAAAGAATCGTTCCATATTCTCGGTTTATAGCCGCATTGCTCGACATAACTAGAAATCGTATTTATAAACCTTACATACTCTTCTTGAAAGTTATTTGTCCCAGGTACTTCATCACCTCCTATTGAAAATACTTGGTGCCCTTTATATTTGTCTTGCTTAAATAAAAAGGCTATTTCCTCTATCAGATGTTTAACGAACTTTGTTGCTTGAGGATTATCAAAATAGTCAACCAGACCCTCATCAAAGTCTGACACGATAGAATTATAAAATTTTTCATCGAATTTTTCTTTGACAAGGCTCAACCATCCCTTTGAGTGGCTTGGAACATCAAAATCCGGAATGATCATCACATCTCTATCATTTGCATAAGTGATGAGTTCTAGAATTTCGCTTTTAACGAGGTATTGATCATTCGTTTCCATCGAAGCCTGACCTAAGATTTCAGAGTATAGCCGGTATCCCTCTGCATCCGAAAAATGCAATTGAAGGTAATTACCGCCTCCTACTTGAATCTCATCGATAATCCGCATTAAGAACGACACTGATACATGACGCCTAGAAGTATCTAATATAATACCGCTGATCAATGGAGACTGAGCAGCTTCTCCACGCAAGTGTTTTGATAAATTGAAGAGCTTTTTTTTAATACGATTCTGCAAAATAAAAACCTCCTGAGTTTAAGTATAAATGAAGAGTGACAAAGTACATGGCTAAAGTCGTTGTGTTGTATTCTACGCTGGATCGGTTTGGTCGGAACAAAGAAGAGATTCTCCAGGAGTGGAATGATCTCACGAAAAATATTGAAGCGGATATTGTGGTGCTGGATATGCCGTTATTAGATACGACGCAATACAAAGACAGTCTGGGGACCTATATTGCAGACTTGGTTTTGCAGATTCTTTCCTGGATGGCAGAAGAAGAATGTGAACGCATCCGGAAACGACAGCTTGAAGGCATCGATTTGGCCCTGCAAAATGGCATACAATTTGGCAGGGCCCCTGTTCTTGTTTCAGAAGAATTCAAAGAGATTTATAGAAGATGGAAAGCTAAAGAGCTAACAGCAATGGAAGCCATGAAGAAAGCTGGAGTTAAAAGACTAGTTTTCACAAATTATTTAAAGCACACGAAGACAATATACAGGTCAATAGTTAATTCTATAATTATTAAGAAACTCCTTTTCGCAGCCAATAACAAGCAGTTGTTATCGGCTTTTTATTTCCCTTAATTTCCATACTATTCCATGGTACAATTTTCAAAAGTCCGAATGAAGAAATGGAATTAAATATAGAAGTCCAAAATTTGAATGCAAAATAAATAGGGGTGAGAAATTTGGCAAGATTAGAAACTGCTTCACTCAATGCCATTAGTGTCTATCAAGAACTTGAAGAAATGAGAAAAAAATATGGGAAACTAAAAAAAGCTGAGATTCACTTTCATACACCTGCTTCTCACGATTACGAGCTTATCAAAAACAAGAAGTATAATGAATTAACTGAAGAAGAAATTATAAAGCACTCAGTAGTCATTGGATATCATTCAACAGAGCAAGGTGATTTATTATTAAGAATGTTATCAGACGGAAAATTTACTGATGAAAATTATCGAAATTCAATTTCCGATAAAATGCTTCCTTTCCACAGTTTTAAAGAATACCTTTCTTATATGCTAATTGCTTATACGCTTTATCAGAACGACATTGAAATTGCCGTTGTAACCGACCACAATACGATAGAGGGTTTTGAAAAGCTGAAATATGCCTTAGAGGCTTACTTTATTAAGAATATTAAAAGTAATGCTTTATCAACTCAAAAGTGCATCTATCTTTATTTAGGCGTAGAAATTTCATGTTCGGATCACACACATGTTGTTGGAATTTTTAATGACGATAACCTTCTAGAGGTCCAAAACCTCTTAACTTTGATAATCCATAACGAGGAGCTAGGAACTATTGAAACCAGTCTTAGTGTTCTGGAGAAAATACACAAAACTAAAGGTATTGGATACATCGCACACGTTAACTCATATAAGGGGATTGGAACTGGCCTCTATAAAAGAGCTCTATTTGAATACGCTAATATAAATGTTCTAGGGTTAACTAATTTGGAATCCACTTCTTGGAAAAAACACATTAACTCTGCTAGGGACTTGGAACAGTTTTGTTATTTCCATGAAAGTGATGCACATTGTTTAGAAGACCTGGGAATCAAAAATACATGGATCAAAATGAATGAAGTGAACTTTAACTCTTTAAACAAAGCCATACATAATCATAATTTTTGTATTTATACTGTTGCTCCTCAAACCACTAATAAGTTCATTAAAGGTATTGTATTGCAGCCTAGTGAAAAAAGTTTTTTAAAGGGAAATGGCCAAAATCCGAATTTCATCTTGGATCTTTCCAAAGATTTAAATTGCATAATCGGTGGCAGAGGCACCGGAAAAAGTACCGTCCTTAACATACTTGACACAGCCTTCACTCTCGAATCCAAAGATTTGAGTGTTTTAAAACTCATCTCACAATATGAATTCATATTTATCGTTTTTAGATTAGAGAATAAAGATTATATATTGAGATGCCTTCCTCAGGTTGACTTAGACTTAGATCCTTCCCACCCAGATTTCTTTCTATCAAAAGCCTTTGTAGCTGCAGGCACTCCTCAATTACAGGTATTTAAGCTCTCCGATAATTGGGTAAATCTTTTCGAGGTAGTAAATAGTGAAAAGACAGTCGAGATAAAAGACATTGGCCAACGTAATGTAATTCTGAACAAAATTTATAAAAAGCATTATTCAATCAACTCGATCGTTAATAATATCCAAAGCAAGCAAAGCGGAGTATTTGTAAAAAATATTATCTTTTCCAATATGACTGATGATAATTTCTATAACGAACTACAACATTTAAAAAACATTTCACGTTCAGGTTTCAATGTAGCTCTAAAAAAATCGCTAACTGCTTTTGAAAAAACTATTCAGGTTTATAATGATGAAATCCAAAAAAATCTAGATAAGTATAACTCCTTACACAATAACCTTATCAATATCATAAAATCTCCTAATGCAACTGTTACTTTCGACTATGTAGACGAACTAATAAGTGGAATTTCAAAAAAGAAGAAAATTGCTAATACGATGTTCACTTGGGAAGATTTTGCCGATTATGCACACTATTTCGCAAGAAATATCGGAATAATAAAATTTCTGCGCTTATTATTTAATAGGAATTTTGAAGAGCTCGAAAATATGCAACCTATCGGCAAGTTTGTATCTAATAATATATCGGTTCATGATATTGAAGAAGATATTAAAAGTTTCAACGATATTCCTGTTAAAGATGTCTTCAACGAAGTCCTTAATACTTTAAGAGATAATAGAGCTAATGTCATCTCTTGCTTGAAAAATTATTTGGATCTGATAGATGACTATGCGTTATTATTTAATGTTAATTCAAAAGAGACAACTGAAAACCTTCCGACTTTCTTTAAAAATATCGAGGAATTATCTTTGGGCCAACAAGTGGTGGCAATTTTAACTTTTATTATGTCTTATGGAAAATTCATAGGCGATAATTCACCTTTTATTATCGATCAGCCAGAAGACAATCTTGATAATCAATATATCTACAAAAACTTGGTCAGAAGTCTACAGGAACTGAAAAATTCTCGGCAAGTTGTTATTGTTACTCATAACTCTACTATTGTGACCAACGCCGATGCTGAACAAGTAATAGTTCTCGATTCTCAAAATAACAGAGGTTATATCAAGAAAACTGGCTACCTTAGTGACATGCAGATTATGAGACTAATTCTGGTCCATTTAGAAGGTGGAGAAGAAGCTTTCAGAAGAAAGGGGTTAAGTTATAGATCAATTATAAATACCCTATCCTAAATCTAGATAGACGGGCATATTAATTAAATTTATATTTGAATTAACAGAACCTACCACGCCTCTTAAAAATGCGGACCACGGTAGGTCTTTTTATAAAAAGGATTTATTCAAGGCTATTTCTTAAGTTTCAAAAACAACCTTTTAATATGCTATGCGTAAGACAATTTCAACTCAAGAATTCACTTTAACACCAGGATGCCCTTCTGCTTGGCACTTATAACAAGCGTGCATAGCAAGAGGGATTAAAGTATCCTTGCAAACTTCACAAACTTTCTTGCCTCTTTTGTCCCAGAGAAAAGCACAGCGTTTGCAAAAAGTTTTCGTATCTTCCAACGACATATAGCGTTTGTGCTCTTCGATTCCTTTTAGAATCGCTCTTTTTTTAATTTCTGGTCCATATGTTTCCCAGATATGTTCCCGTATTCGCTTACTTCTCATGCCTGCTTTCACATGATCAAAGGTGGGTGCGACTCCAAGTAGTGGATGATAAGAAACCATTGTGGGCTCTTCAAATTCATGATGGCACCGATTACAATGAAAAGTTGGTGTCATTGTTTTCCGTTCTCTAAAACTACGCATTTCACAAGCCGAGCAAGCTGGTTTGACTTCTGTAAACTGGTTTAGGTATTGATTAATCTCTTCATCCTCAATGGTTATCTGAAAACCTTTTACTTGTGCCTCTTCAAAGCAAGCTATGTAATACTCCCGAGTACGCTCTTTGTAAGTAGACGGATGCCATGTGTGCTGCAAGACCATAGGAAGTTTGGCACTGTTGCATTGCTCGCAAGCATCTTTAATGATTTCACTTCTCTTCTTCTTCCAATAGGCTGTTTGCCACGGTTTTGTAGAAGTGCTGTAAATTTTTTCTCCAGCCTCCTCATACGTGATTTCATCACTTAATAAAGCTGCCTCTATTCTTTCAAGTTCTTCTATATTCATTCTAATTTCCACCTTTCCAATTTTTTTGGTATGAGGACAGAGCTATCCTCCTCTCTTTATTCAACAATTCCCACTGTATTTTCAAGTTTCAATTCTTTTTTCACCGATTTGTTAAATGCCGTTAAAAATCCTATTATCGGTGTCTTCAGGATTTTTTCATTGTTTTTTGTGAAATCAATTTCCGATTTTTTCAGATGCTCCAGCATCATCTGCGTTGATAAGTTCCAGTTCTCCTCATAATAATTTTCTTCCAACCAATCCAAAATGAGTTTCCGCCATTTTCTATTGGGAGATTGAATATACATCTCCCCTTCTATCCGTACAGTCAAAAGCCGTTCTTTAAACTCTTCGTACTTTTTTTCAGAAACCCGGATTATAGAAGTTAATTTCTGAGGCCGCTTTTTTCTCATCTCTTTAAACTGTTCGTCCCAATAATTATGTAATTCTTGCTCTCCATAACTGATCGCAGAAAATGAATTCCAATTTAATTGATAGCTGGCTTGATCGTTTTCCTTAAGTAGATCGGGAGTCTGTGGTTTTGGAGCTTTCGCTTCTTCCAAGCGTTTTTGTTGTTCATTTATTTCCTGTAACTCTCTTTCTTTTGCTAACAGCTGTTTTCTTTTCACTTCTTCTTCTTCAATTCTTTTTAACCTTTCTTTCTCCTCTTCTTGAGATCCCACAAATTCTTCCTTCAGCTCTTTCCTCAACCTACTTTCATTTTCGGGATCGCTCAGCTGAAATGATTCCCATTCAATTTGCAGGGCCTGACTAAATGGAACAGTAGAAGTCTCTCCTATTAAAAACCCACGATATGGACCAGTATCCGCGTCATCAATATATCGGTAAACCCGTATCGCATTCTTTTCATCTATTTTGGAAATGTAGTAAATACTTTTTACTAGCAGTTCTTTGCCGACATCTACCATTGGATACCTTAGCAGTTTAAACAAATCGTATCTATCTGTGTATTGGCTAATAGATTCTTTCCAATGAAAATCCTCTTTGCTTTCTCTCGAACTTAAGTATTCAATTTCCCACATGACAAGGCTTCTTTTATTTTTTTCAGTTGCAAAATTCGCTTTATCAAACAGCCATAAAGGTTCTAATCCATTCTCCTGAAAATAGCGGTGACGTTCCCTAAAGTTTCTTGCGTATGTATTATTTTCGTCCTCGGTCAATTCAGTCAAGATGGTGATTGCCCACTCACGGCTGCCGATACAAACATAAAGGTCTGGAAAGTGTTTCTTGAACTTTTCTACTCGATACCCTTCTACAATTTCGATATTTTCTTTTCCGATGGCAGCCGTTTTTAGTTCATCTTTAACTATACTGACTAAAATCGAATGCTTCGTTGATTCGCGTTTGATTTGTTTTTTGTATTGGTTATAGGACTTTTCCACTTGTCTGGAGGCATCACAAGATTTGTTATGCAGATGGGAAAAGTGACATTCACGTATATTCCCCCCACGGACATGTAGTGTTTCTTGGCAGTATGGGCATTCGTAGGTATCTTTCTCTGCCACTTTTTTTAATTCTTCGATTGTCTGGTTCTTAAGAAGCTGAATGATAAATTCCTCCGTCTTATCCAACCTATGAATGGCATAATTCATGAACTTTCCCCTTTTCTAATAATTCCACTAGCTCTTTATCTTCTTTATAAATCTGCGAGTTCTTTTATTCCGGAAGAACCGCTGCAATGAATGTTTTCTATTCCAGTTTCTCCATCTTCTATATGTAAACAGTATTCACAAGACAGACAATCATCGATAACGTTCGCATAGGATTTCCCTCGGTATATTCTTGATCGAATGGGACACCCATCAACATGCAAAGCCCAATTGCGATCAATTGTTTTTCTCACTTCAGCAAAAGTCAGCGCTCTCGCCTTATAAAAATCCGCTTTTTCATTATGCAGCCATTTTTTATAGCCTGTTTCTTCAATAAGAATAAGTTCCAGTTCTGCAACGGAAATTTCTCTTTTGACAGAACTTAAATCGATTTCAAGACTGGAAATGCCTAGGCTTTTAATTTTAGCTATTTTTTCTTCATCTGTTTTATGAGTAACGGTCACTTCTATCATCAGGGGTCTTCCCTTTATCCAAACAATGACATCAGGAACGATAGCATCCATTTTATATTCCAGTTTGACATTATCGAACTGAATAAGTCGTTTCTCTGAAACGAGCCAGTTCGATCTGTGACTATTGAATTCGACCTCTACTTTAGGCAATAAAGTTTCCCTACGTCTTTCAAGGATTTCTTTAGCCGATAAATGCAAAGCTGTTTCAATGCCTTTAGCACACTCTGCCAAACTAGCGTGAGCAAAATGATGAACTGTCTTTTCTCCTTTTCTTGCGATTAAAGGTTGCTTACAAGCCGGGCAAATACATCGACAGTTCAACCCTTTATCTACCATTGATATATGCACGAGTTCCCCGTCTCGAAGACCATAAGGTAATTTAAATTTCATAGTTCCCTCCCATTAATTCCACAATATGTAAGTTACTTTAATTATAGTTATGCGCGATAATAAAGTAAATATAATTTTAAAACTATTTAAAATATTACTATTTGGAGGTTGAACAGAAATGAGCATAATAAAAGATTATGTAGAAGAACGAGTACAAGAATTGAATCACGCAATATTACCAAAGCCTGTTAAATTCTCAGTATCAATTGAAAATGAGACGAATTTCCGGCTTCACTATATTGCTAAATTGTTAGAAACAAATCGATCTAATTTGGCTGATGACTTTATTCAACTAGCAATATGTGAGGCTGAAAAATCTCTATGTTTGAATCCATTTAATTTTGAAAGTGAGTATGGAAAGGTATATCTCGAAAAATGTGGCGGAGCATTTCATCAGAACAATCCAGGTTACTATCGCATAGGTGCGAACGGGGAAAAATTAAAGTTAATTGATCCCGATGGTACAGAAGAAATTGATTATGCCTCACAACCTAAGGAGTAATTGCACTTTGCTGTTCTCTTATTGAAAATAAGTTTGTGCCCTCAATAAAAAACAGGAAAGGGCTGCTGAAAATGCAGTAACCCTCTCCTGTTTTTAGTTCTTAATTCAATTCGATCCATACCTATAAGTATTTATACACGGTTGTCTCAAACATTGTCAGGTAGTGCTGAATTAACGTTTCAAGAGATTGATGACCCGTCTGCTGCGCAAAAGTAGGTAAATCTGCGCCTGCTGCATGCATGGCAACTACCTGGCTTTTCCTGAAATTGTATCCAGTAAGTCCTGTCCATCGCTGTAAATATTTTCAATAACCTATTTTACTGATTGCTGTGCTTTCATAGCGCCCATTCTTATAGACTCTCTCTACGAAGTAATCCTCTTTTTTTAGGCAGTATTCGCATATATAAAGGTCGATTGCATTAATGGCGTCTTGTGTGAATGATGAAAAGTTAGTGGATTTCTAAAATCCTTATAAATTAATAAACCCCTGACTGGAGAAAATTAATGATTTCTCCTGTCAGGGGTTTTTTGCTATTCAAGCGCTCCGTTTCCGGAAAGCTCTTCTTTCTGCATATAGTACGCATTTCACGCAGACAAGGATCGACTTGTTTTGATCGTCAAAATATTTTCGCGGTTGGATGGCTTTCTTTTTGCATAGGGCACATTTCTTGTTGAAAAACGAGAACATTTCATAGACTCCTTCTTTGATCTCTCCTATTACCCAATCCCTGCTCTATAAAGAATAATGGGGAGTCAGAAAATCGATAGTTGGCTGGTGGTTCAGTTTGCAGACGACATTTTGGTTTGCGAATATCCCCGGCATCGTCACCGCAGCTTCTTTTGGCACAGCTTTCAGCCACTTGACGCCGACTGTCCAGTCTGCCAGCTCGGCATCCTCTTTGTTTTGCTCGATATTCGGCTGCTTTAATGGCTGGTCCAGCAGCAACGAACCCCTTTCATCCCATTCAAAATCCTTTACCATCACGGCACTTGATGTCACTTCCCCGAAACCGACATAGCCGTGGCCTTTTAAGTACGCAAGGATGCGGTCTCCAGGCTTCAACTTCTTCATGGAATTGCTGTATCGTTTCCCCTGGCCGGCACTCATAAAGCCATATTTTCTGCAGTCTTCCCAGCTTCGATGTTCTCCATCTCCGACATTGACAAAGTACAAGCCAGACCATGGAACGGTTTTCTCCGACTGGGTTCTGACAGCGACTTCCTGGGGATCCATCAACCAGGTGCGACCAAGGAATTCCTGTTCGCCTTCTTTAAAGAACTTAAAGAAGATGCAGTTGATGTTCAAGTTGTGTTCGGAAGACAAATAGCGGACGATCCTCTCTGAAGACGAATCCAACTCAGATGCCATGATGACAATGCTGTGCTCTTTGTTGAGCTCTTCTGGCAAGGACGATAAAAACCGTTCAGCAAATACTTCAGCCAGGCTCTTGTCCAAATAGTTTAAAACGATCGATTCGATTTCTTTATAGCTCAGGTCTTTCACCCACGACGCATAATCCAATGCCTGCGCCACGACATCCCTCGGCGTTTTGTCTTTTTTCAGTTCTAAAATTACCAGGTTGCCATCTGAGTCCATCGCCAAGAGATCAATTCTGCCGCCATAAGGAGTAGCCACTTGCCGGCCGATAAGCAATAAATCCAAATCGAGGATACCGATGTCCTGCTCAATCCATTTTTCTAACCGGTCTTCCTTGTCGAGTTTTGATCTGGACACTTCTTTCAAGCCGTACGCTTCCACTTTCCACAAGTTCATATTTATCGTCATTAAATAAACACGCCTCTCAATTTGAAGATTTTTGGTTTTCTGATCTATAATAGTCGAATATTGTAAATGCTCACTAATCTATTATACCTACTATTCAGTGAAGATATCCTTCTTCTTTTCTTTCATCGCTCTTTAGGGATAAAAGAAAACAGCCATCTTTGAAATCACAAGATTTCAGAAATGGCTGCATAAAGATGGTTATTTAGCTACTTTGTCATTTGGTATATTTTTCAATGATTGCTTGTTTTACTTGGCAGGCAGTTATCTCACCAGTTTCATACTGTTCCAGCAAATTCTGCGTATACATCGTTGGCTTTCCGCCATCAATAGCAGCCAAGCCAACAGCAAATCCCACTCTTTTTTTACGCTCTTCATGCGGGTTTGAATTTACTGGTTTCATAAAAACCCCACTTTTGTTTAGTTCGCTACTATTTACATGACTTTTAACTTCCCTTGAACAATCAAATTTATTAAATAGCGTGGTTCTCACAGGCCACAAATAACTTGAAAATACGGCTAAGGCGTTAAAGCTTCAATCATGCAACAATACTGAGGACTGATATCCTCTCCCATAGGCCATGAGGTATATAGTGATTCTTCTAATCGAATGGTAAACTAAGAATGCAGTTACATAAAGTGGACGAGCGGTTGGCACTCCCTTGAGAAAGGGGGTGTTTAGATATGGTGACTTACGATGCTATGAATATGCTATTTCAATTTGGTATATTCCTCACTGCGGCCTTAACAGCTGTAGTGGCAATCATCGCAATTACCATCAACAAAAAAAAGTAACCGCTCTGTCCCTGCCAGGATTGTGGGCGATTACTCTTTAAGATAAACATTCTCATAATTTGGCCGGCCGCTCTTTTGCGGCATGTACTGCATTGACCGGGTGTAACAGCACTCGGTCTTTTTAATATCCATAGTATAGCATACTATTTTTTGGGGAGAAAGCAGAATGCAAGGCAGTTTCTTGTTTCCTATTCCTAATAAAGTAATGGCAATCCGTTCTCTCGTTTAAAATCTTTAAGAAGTTATGTCTCTTACCTACCTTCTTATTTTAAATGGCTGGAATCTAAATAATTGCTTATCCTTGTCAATGTCCATCTTGACTCCTGCCGTATAATAAATCATAATTAAATTATAAAATAAGGGACATGAAGACGAATTCCATCACCATGTGGAAACCGTGTTCATGTCCTATTTTTTATGCTAAACCTCTGTGGATAAGCAAATCGTAAGCTGTAGCCAATCTTCGAATTGGTGTCATTACACTTCCATTAGCATCCCTTAAATTATTTCTTACAATATCTTCTAAGTATAATTAGGCGAGGTCTTCGAGAATTATGTGTAAATAAGTAAAACCTTTTCTTGTATGTATTTTGATTAAGCCTGTTTGAACATTTCTGTCAATGACATGACTAAAAGTCCAAAAATTGACGGTGATTACTGTCCAGATTCTGCTGGAAATCTTGTCCTTCGCACAAAAAAGGAGACTGGGCTAGAGTATTCCTTCAATCACTTTCTTCACAATGCGGTCATTGAAGATTCGATGGCCGTTTTGTGCGGAGTAAAGCAGACAGAGGGTCGCCAACTTGTTGATAAGCTGGGCGGCTCCGCTTGTCTATTGCTGGATTTCGTCGATTTCGACTTCCGAGAAAATGTAATACCTTACGCCAGCGTATTGAAGGTGGCTGGCCATGTACGCCGCTGACTCGGATCGATCCATATGAAAAAACACCCTCAAAGTTTAATTCTTATAAGCGTTCAACAGGCTCTTTTGACTGTGATATTTTACTTTCTTATAACTCTGCAGCATCTTTATTACTGACTAACTTTTGATTTTAAAACTTGGAGAAGCAGCTCTCTTCTTTGCTCAATGAATTCTTTGAAATTAACAATGCTTAGGTCTACACGAGGTATAAAATGCTTATTGAAATAATCATTTTTAGATTGGTCATCTTTGTAGATTTTATTGACCCATTCCTCAAAATCCTGATCTGATTTTTCTATATTAGGTATTCCTTCGAGCAGTTGAAGATTAACAATCGAGTCGATATTCTCAAGAGCAAAATTGACTTCGTCTTCGGTCATACCGCTTTTCACTAAATTCTTTTTCTTCATCAAGTTCTTTGCAAATATATGATCCACGTGGAATATATTTCTGAAATCTAGGCTCGGATACAAAAGTGCTAGCGTTGAGAAAGTTTGCTTTTGGCCATATTTGTATGTAAGTAAATTATAAAGTTCATCTTCATTGAAAGTGAACGATTTAGTGCCACCTTTAAATTTTTCAATGATAAGTTTCAGGGGAAACTCGTTATGATTCTCCATTAGGATTTTTCTAATCGGCACAATGACATTATCCGGTTGTCCACTAAAGGCTTGTTTTAACATCCCTAGCACAAGCCATTTTTTAACGAGTTGCCGATCATCTTTGTACTGCTGGGATTGCAAATACTGATGTGGCGATCCTTTCTTCATCAAATAGTATGCGATGGGAATTATGGCATTATTGGAAGTCAAAGTTTCTTGATTATAGCCAAAACTAGATACTAAATTGACTGCCAGTCTTATTGCCTCTTTAACATCATCCCAATTTTCTTCAATTTTCCTCATAGCTTTTTTATTGAAATTATGGACTTTAAAAGCAATGTCTCTAAAATCGCCAAGAACCAAACAAGACTTAAGAACGAAATCTTTATTGAAATTGAATCCGTTGCCGATTTGATTTATCTCATCTACAAAAGAATTAATTTCTTGTCGAGCATCTTTGTCTTTCCACTGAGCAGTCGCTATCGAAAGCAGCAAATCAGAATAACTTAGCTTCGTCCCACCGCTATTAACACGGATAAAAATATTCAGTACCTTTTCCAAATTCTGTTCTTCTTCTAAAAAGAAATTGATATTAGGCTTTTCATTGATCGACTGATAAAGTTTATGCAATGTTTGATTCGCAAACAGTGCCTTTTCTTTTTCAATCGAACTCAAATCATGTTCAATCAAATACTGAGCAATTTCATATGTATCGTTAAAAGTTAGGATGTCTGAAACTTTAAACCAATACGCATCTTCATATTCATTAATTGCGTCTTCCGCCGTTAAAAATCGGAAATCGTATTTAATATCATACTCCTCAGAAGGGCCCAACAAATCAACATATAAATGCTGCGTAGGATATGCCAGCGGATTTTCGCGTCTCATTCTAGGTAATTTATATGTATAGGACCCTTTAAGCGCTATATACAAGGAAGTTAACCTTTGTTGTCCATCTAATATAGCGGTTACATCATCCCGTCCACTGACGCTCGCAATGGGGTTATGACGATTGTTTTTTTCATGATAATTGCGAATGAACTCGTAAAACTGAAACTCTTTACTTTTATCTTTTTCAACGTTCCAAAAAAGGAATGATCCTACAGGATAGCCTTGCATCAATGAATCAAAAAGTCTCTCAACTTGAGCGGTGTCCCAAACAAACTCCCTTTGAATCGCTGGTAGAAGATATTTGTTTTTATGTATATTGTCTACTGCCTTTTTAATTGTAATGGGTGTCTGAAATGACATGGAAAGTCCTACCTTCTCTTATGTTTTTAAAGTAAATAAGCTGAAATTCTTTATTATGTATTTTATTAAATGGTAACATATCCCTAAGTCTTAATGACGAAAAGTTTAAAATTATCAATTCATTATTTTTCCATATTTCTTAGGAAAGGACTTATGCCTATGTATATAATTTTAGGTTCTACTTCAGAAAAAAATGCAATGATTTACGACGAGGAAGAATCCATGCTTGAATGCGATGTAGTAAAGCCTGGTGATACCCTCAGAGTAAAAGATCGTTCTGAGAAACTTGATAAATGGATGTGTTGGGGGTTAAATTCCTTACTCAACTAAGGGATGTATTTCATCACAATAAAAATATTATGTAAACTTATGAACAATAAAGCCGTTCGCTACAGCTTTGGTTGACTGTAACGAACGGCTTAAATTTCAAACTATTATAATTCATTATTTCAGAAACAGGTACCCTAGATTTATTCTTAAAGTTCTGCAATTTATTGTAATGCTCTTGAGTGAGTCGAGCCATTAGCTATTTTTGTTCAGTTACTTTGAATAACTTCGTAAAGATCATAAGATTCGTTTTCGAGAAGCAAGAAGTTTTGTTGCATAAGCAACTCGTTCTTTTTCATTTAAATTTATATCACTAAAAACATTTGTCTCGTTAACCTTCGTAACAGGAGTAGAAATAAGTTTTTGCGCTGCAGACTCATCTAAGTTAAATTTTTCATATAAAGTACTTGTAGCCATATTTCTTTCTCCCCTCCCATTCATGTTCCACTTACAAATTGAAACACCTTGCTGATATACTCATTGGTATTATAGTTTGCGGGAAAGAAAATAACAATTAAATGATTTCCCCTATAAATCATTAACTCAAATAACTACTACAAATCTCCACTAAAACGTAGCATCTGAATCTTTCAAGGCCTTTGATATAAAAATCAATTAACCCCCAAAGCCTTATAAACCGCATCAACAGGATCTGAATAAAACACTGGCTGTACTTTCACCAGCAAGTCCGGTGGTACCGTCTGCAAGTCCATAACCGATGCAGCTGGGATCAAGACTTTCTTGGCTCCCGCATCTACACAGACCTGCAATACATTGGCGAATTCTTCTACTTTCGCAATTGTTCCGCCAACGGTCATATTCCCAATGACGATGGTGCTTTCCTGGACCGGTTTATCGAGTGCACCGGAACAAAGGCCGATCAATTCCGCGATTGCCAGTTCATCAGTTAGGCCGATTCCTTGAAGATCGCTGATATGCATCAGATAATCCTTCGTTTTGATGGCGATGGTATTACTGATGCTTTTGCTGTTGGCTGTAAAGAAACGGAAGGCGGTATCTAAGCTTTCCCTCGCATCTCGTGAAGAACTTACACCAGACTTATCAAACTTTCCTGTTCCGCTCACCACTTCATTTTCGAGTTTATAAACACCAATCATCCCTGAATGCCCATGTCCAGCCACGTACACATGGCCCGGCTTGCCCATGCCTTCAGGAATCAGTTTGCCGCCGCCCTGTTCAGGCACCGAAGTATATTCTTCCTCCAATGATTCCTTATCGATATAAGAGAACATGACATCGTAAAACTCCATGCCACCGATTTTTTTAAGCTGCTCTTTGACGCGGCGGCGTCCTTCCAAAGCATATTTCAAGATTTCTTCGATATCTTCTTTTGGATAGATCCCATTCGGATAAATCAACTTGACCATACCGGATACTGTTTTACGGACCGCAATGGTGTCCCGCTGGTTCAGGATATTCCCTAATTTGAAATACCGATCTACCAAATCAGCGAATGAGCGTACGAAACAGATGATGTTCGTAGGAGCTGGATTTCAAGTGTTGCGAAACCAGATTCTTTATCAATGGCTAAGACTATCTTAAAATAAATTTTATATTTTATGTAAGACCGCTATGTTTTCCCAAAACGAACGTCAGAATTCTTTTGAGTTGCATTATACAGAAGCACTTAAATTGGTTATATTATAGTAAATACAATTAAATTGAGGAGTTTATGCTAAATGATAAAAATTCACAATTTTTTATACACCTTCTTTAAAAGGCTTAAAAGTTTTTTCTTTATAGCTATATTCCCTACTTTTGGCATATTGGTATATACAAAAGAATACAATACCCTGGATTCTAAGTTGAAAGCCTTTTTCGATCACCAGTTCAGTGTGAATTTTTCTGTTTCTATGTTACTTTTAATTTTGTTAAGTTTTTCAATTTCTTGGTTACTTCAAATATATTTCAACAGCGTATTAAATATGGTTAATACTGAGAAGCAAAAGAGCGGTGGAGATCAATTGGAACTTCGAATTTCTCCTAATAGAATACAATCTGAAGAGCACTTAAAAACTGCTATTACAAAGTTTGTAAATTTATACAGTCCTGTTATTAGTGTTCAACTCTACGAATATAGAGAAAGCGTTGGTGATAAAGAAATAACTTATGATGTAGATCCAACTTTACTAATGTATGTTAAAGATAGTTATTCAATAAATTTAATTAGAGAAAGGTATAAAGTACTTAGGTTGGATCTTGATAAGTTTATAAAAGCACGTGATGAATATTTAAGTGGCGAATTCGAAGCATTAGAAAGATATATTTCTGAAATGACAAGTTACTTTAGTAAATTCAACGGAAATATACCTTCAAAAACAAATGAGCGTGATATTATAAAGTTTGCTTTACTTATTCTGGCATATCAACAACTTATGGGATCTTATCCAACACTTATAAAAAATGTGGAAATAGAAGTTTTTAATTACTTCTTAAATTCTAAAAGAACAGGATTTTTAAGAGCTATAATTGAAGGCGATTTTTACAAATTTGTTCATGAAGGAGTTAACGACAAAAAAAATAGAAGTTATATTATTAAACCTTTTCACCTAGAAAATGTACCATATATGTTTATAATTACTGTTAACCATAGAACACTTGACAAACTTGAATTAAACAGTTATTTAGACAATACAGCAGAAAAATTTTATGATATACTTAATAAAGATTTAGGCGTAGTAAAAAGTGATTACATAATATAGGGAGGGAAAATTATGTATACATCAGTTAAAATAAAAAATATCGTTAAAGATGTTCGTAGTATTGAGGAAAAAATAGCAGATTTGAACAAGTTAGGCGTTGATGTTGAAGTAATCCGCCCCCCTAAGTCTAAGTTATCTGTTTCTAACAATGAAAATGTAATTTTAGGGAAAATACCACGAATGAATCAAGCTAGATAGCAAAAACGAGGGCTATTCATTTTAGCCCTCGTTTTTAATATAATTTTTCACTTGTATTTGCGTAAGCGTCCAATAGATGCTTACGTATTTACGTTATCTCAATCCAACCTATTAGTTTTGAATCATAATCTGTCACTTCCGTAATAATTCCTCGATAAACTAACTCTCTTTGAAGCATAGGTTCAATTATTTCATATAACATATGTTTACGATCTAAGGTTTTATTTTTTTCTTTTAAGGGATAAGTAAATAGTTCTTCAACCTCCTTCTCCCACTTAGGTAATCTATTGCCTTCTAAATCTATTGAAATAGGAATGACGTAAAGTTTTTTTTCTCTGTTATTACTCTGAACTTCTATACACCATATTGATACAATCCCGTTTTTTCCATCTTTTATTTCAATTGATATCCCTACTTTTTTCGGATCATAATTTTGGTAATCTTCAATATAACTTTTTACTAAAGGATGATCTAACCCTAATAATTCAATATGATTATCATATAATGATTTTTCTCGATTAGTTGTTAGTAAAATATGAGAAGAATCTTTAGTAATTTTAATTATATCATTTTCCACTTTTGAAAATTCATCGTTCTCTTGTAGTACTGCTCTTTCCAAAAACTTTTCAACTTGTTCTAACCCACTTTTAATATCAGCCATAGGTTTATAATCGTCTAAACTAAAACCATCTAATTCTTGAAATAGTTCAAAAACAACTTTTCTAGATTCAATAGCATTTCCCATAGCAATTGCCAATTCATATTTGGTTCTCTTTAATTCTGGATCATTTAAAGCATTTTTATAAAGCGAATCATAATTTAACTTTTCAGAAAGTTGACCAAGAATTTGTGAATTTAAATCTTCAGCTACATTTCCGTATTCATCAACTTTACTAAGTGTTTTTGCAATTTCTCTTAATTTTTCATTGAGTAACAAAAAGATTTTACCTTCAATAGTATCTGAAAGAATCAAGTTATATACTTGAGCTGTGTATCTCTGGCCATATCTATGAATACGTCCAATTCTTTGTTCAACATCCATTGGATTCCAAGGTAAATCAAAATTAAAAAGAACACGAGAAAATTGAAGATTAATACCTTCTTTTCCTGCAGCTGTGGAAATCAAAACTTTTGGGCCATCTAATCTTTTAAAACGTCGTTCTGCAGCTATTTTAGCTTTATGATCTCCCCCCTTCAAAACAGTGACACCTTGGCCTGGGTAATATCTTTCAATTTCGTTGGTTAGTAATTCAACTGTCCCTAAATATGTAGCGAAGATAACAATTTTTTCTCCAGGATTTCTTTCCCATAATACTCCAATAGCATGAAGTAATTTTTGAACCTTTGTTTCCTGATTTTCCGGAAATACTGACAATACCTGCTTTATTCTAAATCTTTCTTCAGGCAGAGCATATTTAATAGCTATCAAAGCTGTATCTTCAATTTCATTAAAATCAGATTCAGAAACGTTAAAATCGTCGCTGCTTAGCTGGTCCTCATAATTCATTTTTTTCAAAACTTTTCTTTTAAAATCATTTAATATCTGATCAACCTCTATATTGGCTGAAAGGTCATCGACTAAATTATATTCATTTCTAATAATTTCTCTTGCTTCAGCATATGAACGTTCTCTTGCTTCAATATCAAGATTACCATCATGTATTATTCCTTCTTGAATTGTAAGTGCTAACAATCTTCTATGAAGAGTTCTTTTAACAGCTGCAAAACTAGAGGCTGCAATTTTTTGGAAAATTGTCATTACAAAACCTAATGCTCTACTTTTACCTCCGTTACGATTTGCAAGCGCAAATCCCTCCGCCAAGTATCCAATTAATTCGTTATAGAACACTCTTTCTTCTTCTGACATCACAAAAGATTCAGTTTGAACAGATCTTCTTGCAAAAAGGGAAGTGCCATCAGCTCGACAAGCATCTGCTTTTGTTCTCCTATAAACGATTTCATTTAATCTATGTTTATTATCCATCATATCTTCCACATTCCGAAATAGAGCTGGATTCAACAATTGTGCTAACATTAAAAATCTGAAATTGTCTCCTTGATGAGGAGTTGCAGAAAGTAATACAAGATCTCTTGCTAAGCTTTGCATTACTTCAGCTAATTTATAATTTTCAGTTTTTTTAATCTTCCCTCCACTTCTATAAGCAGTTAAGTGGTGAGCTTCATCAAACACTACTAAATCCCAAATAGGTGAATCTTTTAATTTTTTTATTCTAGACTTTCTTTTTAAAGTATCGATACTTGCAATCAATCGATCATGCTTTATAAAAGCATTCGAACGTCTATCGGTTACATCCCCTTCACTTCCAAATACTTCGAAATTTAAATTAAACACCTCATTCAGTTCTCGATGCCAATTGTTTACCAATCCAGCTGGCACAATTATAAGCGCACGATTCAACTCTCCACGGCTAGCTAATTCTCTTAATATTAAGGCAGTTTCAATTGTTTTTCCTAATCCTACTTCATCTGCAATTAAAAATCTTCTAGGGAAAGCAGTCGAAATTCTATGTGTTAAAACTACTTGATGCGGCAATAGATCTATCTTTGCTGAAGTTAGTGCAGCTGCGCTTTCAATTAAGGGAAGTTTATGTGCTTGATAAATTAACCATGCATTCTTTAAACTTGATTCATCTGAATTAATATGGGTAACTATTGAATCAGAATTGCTTATTAGTAATGATAAGGCTTCTACAGGTACTTTTCTCTCTCCATTACTAAAGAAAATTTGTATAAAACCGTCAGTCGGTAAACTCACTACTATTCCTTTCCCATGTTCATTATGAGAAATGCGCTGACCAATTTGAAATATCACTTTCATCACCTGCCTATTTTTATCCAATACCAAGTACAGAAAATTTCATATTTAATCTATTTAGTATAATACAGACTCTTAGATGTTTAGAGCAGAGCTGTTAGCCACCTAAATTACTAGCAGTAAATAAATTAATTAAATCAATTCTTTAATAGTTTTTCCTTCTCCATCTAATATATCATCTTGGAGAGTTTTTATTTTTCATTTTTTATATTACGCAGATTGTAAAATTAAGCTAGACAACTGAAAAAGCCATCCGTGGTACACTCACAATGTATTTTCCGACCAAAGAAAAACATAGGAGTGACCACGAATGACCTACACCCATCTTACCACGGACGAACTGGTGATGATAGAAGCTTACTATCATCAACATATACCTGTAACGAGAATAGCTGAATACCTGAGCCGTTCCAGGCAGCCGATTTACAATGTCATCAACTTCCTGAAATCAGGTCACACAGCGCTCGATTTTTACACGCAGTACAAGAAAAACAAGAAGCGTTGCGGACGACAGACCATCGTCTTGCCGGAAAAACAACGGGCTTATATTCAAGGCAAGGTGGCGCAGGGCTGGACGCCGGATGTCATTGTCGGCCCAGAAACGGCCATCGATTTTTCTGCGCGCACGCTCTACCGCATGTTCAAAAATCAGGTCTTGGATGCCGCGACACTGCCGATGAAAGGGAAACGGAAACCCAATGGCCACCAGGAACGCCGCGGAAAGCAGGCGTTCAAACGGCATATTTCCGAACGGGAAGCCGATTACCCTTCTTTCCAAAAAGAGTTCGGGCACATCGAAGGCGACACCATTGTGGGCGCTCTCCACAAAAGTGCGGTGATTACGCTGGTCGAACGGCTGACGAAAGTCATCATCGCCTTGAAGCCTGCAGGACGCAAGGCATGCGATATTGAAACCACGTTGAATCAGTGGTTTCAAGGGATCCCCAGAAATCTGTTCAAATCCATCACGTTTGATTGCGGGAAGGAATTCTCCAATTGGAAGCCGTTATGCAACCGGCACGACGTCTCAATTTACTTTGCGGATCCCGGCACGCCTTCCCAGCGCGCGTTGAATGAAAACTCCAACGGGCTTCTTCGAAAAGACGGCTTGGCAAAGGACATGGATTTCAACCAGGTGGATCAACCGTTCATTTCCACGGTGGCAGACAAGCGGAATAACATCCCACGGAAGTCGCTGGATTACCGTACGCCCCTGGAGGCATTTTTGAGTCACCTGAATGGAATAGATCTGTCTAGCTTAAATTGACAAACGGAATTGTTTTATTCTTTAATATAATTAAGAGATTCTTGAATGATATATTCCTATACAATTCTCATGTTGTAATTCATGAATATTCATACTCTTTGAAATCATTTTGGCATCAATTGCAGCTCCATTCCATAAACATAGACTTAGAGGAATTTGCTTACCATGATAAACACCGCTACAGTTCCAATAGTATATTCCATCTGCTTTCTCTTCTAATCTTCTTTGAGCATCTGGCAACCAAAATACTAGCGATGCTTGTCCTTCATACATACTTTGAAAGGAAAGAAGCGTTTGATAAAATTCAAACTGGAGCCAATTTTCTAATTCAGTAGGTTCTGAAGTGTCTAAAATCATGTCCAAACCACTGACAACCATGGAATAACCATTAGCAGATGAAAGCTCTTCAGGCCATTCTGTTTTAGAAAAATTTAAGTATTGTCTAACACTGATTACACTTTTTATTTCTGTTATAGAAGCTAATGCTTCTGGATTCCATAATAGGGATATTCCTTTTCGAGACCAAGAATCTCCTGTTAATACTGAAACCATATCTTATTCCTCCTCATCCAATCCGAATAGAGCTAATTGTTCGTTCTCCTTATCTGGATTTTTTGCTTGCCAAGAACTACAAATTTGTTTAGCTCTCATTGCAGCCATTCTTGTTTCTAAATTTTCTGCATTTCGTGTAAACCAATCTAAAAGTGGAATTACAGCAGGATGTAATTTGAAATTTGGATTTGTTAACGTCTCATTTACATTGATGCCACTATTCTCAAAACATGCTCCAATAAAATAAAGCGTTTGATCTAAATCATGAGAAAGCCCTTTTCGTAACTTCCCTTTCCAATTTCTAGCAAACATTAATGGCGAAATCAAAATGAATACTTTATTTTTTTCAAAAACCCAATTCTTCTCTTCAAAGTCACCTGCAGAAAGACCCGTACCTCTTAAGAAATTTTGCATTTCATTACGAGGCATTGAAAATGTCTTATTAAAAATTCTTAAAACTTGTCTACTCATTACTTCTGCTTCAATTGGAGGTGACTCTACATCACTATCTTTTTCTTCATCTAATATCTGATTTATTCCCACCAACGCTTCTTTTACTGTAAATTCACGTCCCTCTTCAACATACACGCGACCGTAGTGCTTTGAAAAGTATTCTAATGCTTTTCCTCTTCTAATAACTTGTAAATCAGATTCTGTTAAACCTGAGGCTAAGTGATTAGCAAGTATATCTTCAAGCTGTCTTATGTCTTTTATCATTCTTTTTCGAAGTCTCGCCCAACTGATCTTTTCGGGTTCTTCAACTCTTTTTCTACATACATGAATAATATCGTATTCGATAGTTCTAGAGCCAAATTGCCCAGATTCACCTTTTGTCTCATCACTTCGAATTGGGTATGTTGCCTCTAGATAAAATTTTGCATCAAACAGGCTTTCCAAGACATCTATCCATGGTTCATCTTCACTGTGATGGAAAGTAAAAGCTAAAATACCACCAGGCTTTAATAACCTATTTCCTTCTTTCCAAGATTCTGTAAGTAATCTTCTATAGAATCCATTAGGATCTTCAGGTTGCCTTGCAGGATTTGCCACGGCTTCTAAAGACTTCAATACATATTCGGAAGTGAATTGTTCTTTATATTTTTCTTTTAAAAGTAACCTTAGCCAAACATAAAAAAAGTCTGATAACTCAGAGTAATGGAGAAGACCACCAAAAGGAGGATCAGTAATTACTAAATCAAAAGTTTCACTTTTAATATTAGATAAATCGGTAGAAGATTGATTTTTTAATTCTAAAGGTGGTAAAACTTTATCTTTAGTATTAACTTTAAAACTTTTACCGTTTACTTGATTTGCTAATTCTTTATCTTTTGTCATTAGGTGTTCTTTAGAAACTAATTCATAAGGATTTTGAGCCCAATTAAGCCCTTCAAGAGTGGCTTTAACACTTGAAAGCCAATTACCTCTACCATATTTCCCAAAGACATTATTTTCTATTACTGTTGATTTAGGATGAAAGTTATTATTACTGAACATAGGTTCTAATTTTTCTGCAGTTGAATTCCAAAAACAAAACATATTTTGATTCCTTAAGTATTGTTGCATGGCACCTAATGTAACGTCTTTTATTTCTTGGTTAACAGATACCTTATCTATTATTTTCAATATTTGAGAATGTATTAGTAGTTGCTTCGGATTAAACATAGTCCACCAATGAGTAAAACCATGATTAGGTATACCACCATTTAATTTATGTGTCATAAAACCATAAGGAAGCTCGCTTTTAGGCCAATATTTTAATAACTCTTCTTCTTTTCTCTCGTTCCATTCTTGGTTTGCTTTGTCAAATTGTTTCACAAATGGTTTTTTGTAAAATTTACCATTACTGATTTCGTTATTATTTTCGCACTCAGGACAATGGCATAATTGTGCATACATTGAAACCGGCCCGGTTTTACCACTATTTTTTATAGCCTTCAGAACATCTTGCTCTTTTCCGCAAGTATCTGATTGACAAGTAAACGTTGATCTTTTTGGGATAGTTCCTTTATTCGTAGAAATTAATGTTTCAGTTTCAGGACATATAACTTCTGTTGGTACCTGTCCTCTTATTTCAATAAATTTTAAAGTTTTTTCTCTTTCTTGATTCCAATTCAAAGTATTTTCTACAGAGTCGGTTACGCTCCCTCCATCGATGTGTAAATTTCCACTTAGCCAATCTGGATGCAAAATTAAGCTTAATAAGATTTTTTTGTTTTTTGGTTTAATATCATTAACTTCATTAATTTTTTTCTTGACAGCGCAAAAAGGACAGAGAAATTCTCCTTCTTTACTTAAAGAAACAAAATCTTTTTCACTTTCTGAAACAACAAATGGTTCTCCAAATGCTAATCTCGCTTCTTTTTGTTCGATATCAAATTGTTTACCACAAGAACAATTATATGAATCCCAAGTTTTAACACTAACTTCTTTAGAAGTTATTATAGGAGAAGAGATTAACGGAGTAATATGACCACATCCTGTTACAGTACAAGGGGCATGTTTTGCCCAAAAAGTATAAACTAATTCTGGTCCCCAATAACGATAATTCCCTCTATCTTTCAAAGGTATAGTAAATGGATCAAAATCATCTTCCATTATTATATATTTATATCCGCGTTCACTATACCATCGACTCCAACCTTCAAAGCTAGAGACACTTTTTTTAAATTTCTTTGCTTCCTTATCAGAATAAACAGCTGATATTAATATTTCGTCTTTCGATACAACTGGAATATTAGAATCTTCGAATTTCAACCATTTCCCTTTATGTCCTCGTGGACATGTAGTATAAAAGTAAGGCATTACTTCAGGTTTTAATTGCTGTTCAATCTCATCAAAAACACCTTTTATTTCTTCAATATTAACTTGTGAAAATTCATTCTTAACAACTAGCCATGCAACTGGGTTAATATCGTTTCCAACCATATTCATACCCAGTCTTGAACCTTCAATAAGGGTTGTCCCTCCACCCATAAATATATCTGCTACTTTTAAATTAGAGAATTTATTATTATCTTGATGATTAGCATAATAAGCTTCCCAAATTTCTTTTGCTGTATTAATTGGATCATCTGGAACTTTCATTGCGCTTGCTAAAAGCATGGTTCTAAACACACTCGAATTTCTTCGAGCCCACCATTTTGACATTTGGTAAATTGGTTTACCTGCATTTCCTTCTATAGCTGCCACTTGGTTTACTGGTAAAATAGGGAAATCAACTTCAATCGCTGTTTTAGGACGATTTGGATTTCCAAAGTCTACCGTTTCTATCTGCATTTTTTTCCCTGCATTAACATGATTTGAAATTTTTGTTTCTAATAATTGTATTTTAGTTTTCACCATATTATATCTCCTCATTCTAAGTGCTTTGATATTTCAATAAATGGTACCATTGTCTCCATAATCGATAGCCCACCGTGTGCTAAAGTTGGATAACCACCCGAATTTTTCCATTTCCTTCTTCCTAAAACGTACGAATGTAAACCACTATTGTTCTGAATTTGTATTTCGATAGGAGGAGTTGTTTTTGCTGATTTTTTCTCAGTATCTTTAACAAATCTTTGACTTTTATAATTTTTCTTTAAATATTCACCTTGTATACCGCTTATATTTCTAAAATCCCCTGTAGATGCATACCCATGATCACTAGTAATTACTAAACGTCTTCCTTTCGACATAATTTCAACCAACTCCCAAAACTCATTAGAAGTAAAGTATTCTGTGCTTTTTATACTTAATTCTCTTAGTCCTTTCCCTGGAACTTTATAAGTATGAATTAAATCATCGAATGAAGTATGCCAGAATATTATATTTTGGTTATTACTAATAAGAGGCATACAATCCTTCCATGGCAAATCGGACAATTCTGATATTGCTCCTTGTAAAAAATGTGCGGATCCAGCGCCATTATTTTCAAGAGATGATCTATTTGAGAAACCTAAACTTTTTGCAAAATGATTAGTATCGCTAGGAAGAGCAGAAGCAGTTATTTTTGATTGATGAATATTAAATCCTCGCTGATAACTTTGCTCCAGAAAAAATGGCATTTCTCTTAAAGAAAGTCCATCAATGATAAAAACAGCCTTTCCATTAATTGTGTTTTCCCAAAATTCAATTATATTCGATGATGTTTTAGTTACATTTTTTTCGAAACTTTCCCATAAGTCCCAACCAGCTCCCGCTATCAAAGCTTCTATATTACTGACTAAATTTTCTCTTCTAACAATCTCTTGTGTAGGAGAAGAACCAAAATTGGGAGTAAAGATTTTGTAGAGGTATTTTTCAATTTCTTTCCACGCTCTGTAATCACTTTGGAAAAGAATATTATTTAATAACTCTTTATCTATCATAAATTCTCCTCCTTCTCTAAATGCAATCCATAAGTCACTCCTTCTGGTAAGGAACGTAATAATTTTTGTAGCTGTGCTCCTGTAATTCCGTTAATATTTATCGAAATATTTTTAGTTTTTGTTCCTGCGTTAATACCCCAGCCTTCAACTTTTTCAATTAAATTAAGAGCAGAAGTAGGTTCTGTACTGTATTTTCCAATTTTTATTTCATTAGAAACTGAAGGATCAAATATGCTAATCCCCCTGGTCGTTTCACCAAAAATTGATGTCCCATTAACTGTATTAAAACCAGCATCTGTATTGACTTCAGATTCGTTTTTGTTAAATTCAGGAAGATTTTCAAGATTATTAATTGCACCTTCATTTGTAGTTTCCTTTTCTATTTCAATATATGAATTTATTGGAAATGCCTCCGGTAACATTAAATATGTTTGAAACAAGTGACTTCCAGTACCTAACTGTCCTTTCATTCTATTCCACGCTTCTTCTTCACTTTCTCCAGGAAAAAGAAAAAGCTGCTCCATTCCTCTAATATCAATTCCTATTTTACCTTTTGAACAAAACCTAATTACTTTTTCCTTAATTTCTAACTCACCAAGCCATGGAATACATTCTGCCCCTCCTGGTCTTGGTTCTTGTAAATCTGCCAATAATTTCCCTATAGATACTTTTTCTTCTGCCAATAATAAAAGAAATTCCTCAAAATCTTCTGGTTCAAATATTGATTGACGAATAAAAGAGTCTATTGTTTCTGGGATTTCTTTACCTTTAGAATGGTGTGATTCGATTTGGAATTCACATTTTTTAGAGTCACTAAAATTCCAGACACTTAATACGGCAAAACGATTATAGAGAGAATTTAACATGAGACGCAATTTATCCTGATATTGTTTATACAATCCTCTATATTCAGGTTCGTTACTTTTCCATTCACTTGCTTTAAGGATAGTTCGTGCATAAATAATTAATTCATCATCTCTATAAATATTTCCTTGGCCTTGTTGCGGGAGTAAAAATCTAACTATATTCCTCTTTTTTGCCACATGATCTTTTAACCATTTCCCTAATACTTCAGAAGGTTTTTCAATATCTTCTGGTATAACTATTAAAGGAATTCGATTATCCCATCTTAAGGGATGATCACTTTCATCCAGTTCCTCCCAAGGGGTTGAAAGCCAGTTACTTTTTAACACAATCACCTTATATTTAGGAGTTACATCTTCAGCTCCACCTATTACATATCTTACTTCTCTAGCTAATTGATCAATATCAGAGCCATCTGAAAACAACTTATTGTTTCTAGCAAATGCTAACAATTTTGCTTGGGGATTTTCTTCTTCTTTAAACAGCAGTTTATTACCTACTTCATGGATATTAAAACTGTTATGAATTATATTATCCATTTCAATTAAGAAGCTATTGTCATCTATTGGTTTGTCTTGTGTAATATCAATTTGCAATACATATCTTTCAGCACCCGCTAAATTATTTATCGCTAAGGAGCGAATCCATAAAGAACTTAGAATCGGGGCTACATGAGAAATTTGACTATTTGAGTTTACAGCTTCCCTAACAGCACTTAAATTCCTTTGTGCTTTTTCTCTTAAATTTCTATGAAATTCATTAGTAACAGAATCTAAGAATGCTGTAACTCCAGATGCATCTTCTTCAATAGTAAAACCTGCAGCTGTAATAACTCTAACTCCCTTAGTTGTTTGCTTAAATAAATTCGCAAGAATTTTAATTAGATCGCGAGTTTCTTGAGCATCTGTTGATATTAAAATTTGATCTTCCAGTAGTTGAATTAACTTTGGAGAAAAAGGCCAGGAATCTAGAAATTCCTGTTTAATACTTTCTCTTTCACTGTCAGGAGTGTTAGATAATCGAAAAAACTCACTTAAATGCACTTTAATAAAACTATATATCTGCTCATCAGAAATCTGTGATCGATTTTCGAACAATCTGTGTAATAATAATTTTTTTCTATCTCTTTTCACATAATGACCTTTAAAATCTACAATTACTGGGTTTCTTCTGTGGATTTGCTGGTATGCATCGGAGCTACCATTACGGACTGATACAACGAGAATCAACAAATGTGGATACTCTTCTGCAATTTCTGAAAGAGTTTGAATAAAACTAAAAGCCCAATTTTTCCACGGATATTGTTTAGTATTTGTTATAGCATCAAACCATGTTTGAAATTCATCCAAAATTATCGCTGTGGGGTTTTTTTGAAACATCTCAATTAATAAATCTCGCCCTAGTATATCAGTCTTTCTTTCACCTTGTCCTTCCCATTTACCTTTAATGTATGCTCCGTATGGATGTTTATCTAAAATTAGATCCCATAAAAATTTGTAATTTTGCCAATGTAAACTTTCAGCAACAACAAACATTTCCGAACGTAATTGTAAGCTTTTTAATCTTGGATTCCCTAATTTTTCTGACCAATTATTCAGCCAATTCATAGTAGCAATTGGATTGGAAAATGAATGAAAAAGAGCTGTAAGTAAATGAGATTTACCTAGCCCTCTCTCTCCCATCAAAACCACTGGTCGTGCTTCTTCAAGTGCAACAGACTCAATAGTTTGAATTAAGTCATTAGAAGGATATGTCATCTCAAAAAAATCTTTAGCATTTTTATTCACTTCTACATTAAAATCTATAGCTGTACCTTTTAATATTCGATTCTGAAATTCCGTTCTTAAAGTCAAATCTAGCATATTATTAACCTCCATTTTTTTAGCAATAATAATTTATTATTCTTCAATATAGTTTAACACCCCTCTACCTTTAAAAACGAATTTGATGAAATTCAGAATTTTTCGATTATAATTTTAAAAGCAATATAAATATCATTAATTCAAAAGAAATTTACTGAACCCTGTCATATTACAAGTATAAAAATGCGGGGCGTACTTAAAAAGTATTTCAGCTAACGAAACACATTTATACAGTAATGCATTTAATTAATTTAGGAGAATAACAATGTAACAATTCATTTTTAAGTTTATCATCTTATTTTATCAATTTAGATTAGTTGAAGGAGCTTTATATATTGCTGAAAGATTTCTTTATTTATAACTTCACCATCTGATGTTCCCTCACAGTCTCAATCCCCAGCCCGTCCAACAGCACCCAAAGACTCTCCAACGCTTTCGGCTTATCAAAGTAAAACTCTCTGCCACGCACTCTCCAGAATTTCCAGCCCGAACGTTCCAGGGATTCCTGGCGCTTCATGTCTTCTTCGAATTTTTCTGGACCGTGCCATTTTTCTCCGTCGCACTCGACGGCTAGGCGGTCACGGAGACCTTCAATGACCAGATCAATTCGGTATTGGCCGACTTTGACCTGTGGCGTCACTTTATAGCCTTTTGCCAAAATCATGCGAAGAACGTCGACTTCGAAAGGCGAATCGCATAATTCCTCCAGGTTTTGTACTTCCGTATTTACACGGGTTGGATTTTGGCAATAGCTTAATAGACTATAACGCAAATCCATGGAATTCAATTCTTCTAGATCCACTGAATGATACAACCTCATTTGGTTTTTCGCCCGGCTGGCGGCTACGTTGAACCGTTGCTTGTCCGAAGTTTTTGTCAAAGGCATAAATCTCCGGTTAGGGGCTGTGACCATCGACAGGAAGATGATGTCCCGCTCGTCGCCTTGCAGTGTATACGGATTGCCGCAGATAATTTTGCGTTCGACAAACTCACGATCGCCAATTTTCTGGCGTATCCGGGATTCCATCAGTTTGTGCTGGTCTTGTCCGAGCAGCGTGATAACACCGAATGATTGCCCTTTTAATTTGGGATCCATGACCATTTCCGCCATGTCAGCGACGATGGCATCGATTTCCCCTTCATTGACATCTTTCCGGTCTTCAATATAGCCATCTTTGACTTTGATAGCCAGTACCGGCGGATCGATTTTATCTTCGTCAAGCGGCAGGCGCAACGGAATCATTTCGCCGCCGTAGCTCATGTCATTGGAGAACTGGATGATTTCAGGCACACAGCGGAAATGTTCCCGCAGCATCAGTTTCCCTTCTTTCGGGAAAGTCTGTTCCGCGATTTCGTATAGGGACAAGTTGCCATCGAAGAGGTCGGCGTTCGGTATGCCTTTCAAATGGCGCCGCACCAACTCCAGTACGTCATCTTGTTTGGTGCCGATCGATTGCGGACTGATCTGTTCATCGTCACCGACCACTACAATCTTCTTGCCGCGCAACAGCACATTGATGGCAAACAAATCACATTGGCTGCTTTCATCAAAGATGATGACATCGAATTTCTCATTGGTGACTGGGAAGTTTTCCAGCACTTGGCTGATTGGCATGATCCAGACTGGAATGGCACTTTGTGCGGTCTTCATTTCTTGCCGGGCACCTTGCAGGTTACGCTGAGCTGATTTCCCGCTGCCTTTACCGAAGCGTTTAATATAGGTTTTCCAAGCGGATAAGGCTCTTTTTTCTTCATCAGTGATGCGGTTGACTTGGTTTTTCCAGGTAGAGGCACTGACAATCTCGCGAATCAAGCGTTTTTGTTCAGTATGCTCTTCCTCCAGCTGTTTTTTTAGCAAGGTTGTATTCGTATCTTTCGTTTCATCGAGCCAAGACTGTAATTTTTTCAGTTCAAATGCGGCTAGATGATTTTCAGGAAACTCGATTTCCGACCCGGCTGACATTTCCAGCAGCTTGCCTGTCAGAGGCAATGTTTGATTGAACCGTTCCAGCAGTTTGTAGAAATGATTTACTTTTTCTTTGTTTTGCATCAAATTTTCCAGCCTGCTTAATAACTCGACCCATTTTGAAAGATCTTTCTCCTGATAAGCTTGGACAAAATCCTGGCTTATCGGATGCATGGTTGCTTTGGCACTTAACTCCTTCAAGCCAGCTAGATCCTGTTTATATTGCGTTTCCCATTTCAAGTATTCTAACCGTTTGAGTACCGCTGCAAGGTCTTTGTTCAATTGCTGAATTTCTCCAATCGAGTAAAGATCAGCATCACCCATCCCAAAAGGAGTAATCTTCCCTTTTAGGGTTTGAGCTGTATCAGCTGCTTTTAACACCAATTGCAATTCTTTCAGGCGCTCTTCCAGCAGATGCGGAAAACGCTTTTCACTTTCATTGATCACGGTATGGCCGATGTCTTCCATATTGCCATTCAGCAAACGTGCCGCTTCTTTTTTCACCCACTCATACTCCATGTACATATCCAGAATTTCAATATCTTCCAGAGTCTTTATAGATTGTCCATTTAAAACGGGATCTTCAAATAAATATTTAGCTTGTTTTCCTTTTACCAAAAAGAACAGGAAGTTTGGTTTCTTGCCATTTTGAAGAGGCTCTTTTGCAATCGTTAAATCATTTATGATCGCCTCATTGCTCTTTTCAGGCAAATTGATTTTATGAGTAACCAAAATATGATGCGATGCAAATAAGCGGTCTACTGCTCCTGCCAGTTTTTCTGATAAGGTCCGCCACCGCTCTTCACGGAGCCCACCAGCCCGGCAATCTTCCATCATGGACTGGTAAACTTGGTTTTCCAACACGGATGACATGTTGAGGAGTTCATTCAAGTCTTTTTGCAGTTCTTTGATTTCCTTTTCATCCATTGGCAGCTGGTATTTTTGTAAGACGGCTTCGCCTTCTTTGTTGGATACGTTTAAGTTGTCTTTGATTTCCATGAAAGCTTCAAAAGAAAGAGCGTTCTTGAGATCGGTTTCTATTATAGGAAGGGATTGGTTGCGCAAATGAAGTTCATCTTTAGCTGTGTCGCATTTCAGCTGCCATAACTCTTTAAAATCTACGGATTTCAGTGGAAACTCTGCGTTGATTGAAACATTGTCCTGAATCCATCGATAACTAATATCCGATTGGGAAAGACGTTTGGCTACATCGTATTTAAACAGTTTTTCTCCTTTGTATTGGAGGACTGTCCCTTCTTTTTCAGCATATTCTTTAAGCAGGTTTTTCAAACGGGCTTCTTCCCGCTTGCTGCTGTTCAGTGCTTCTTTATCTCGTTCAATTTCTTTTTCCAGTCTTGGAACATCTAATTCACCAAGCTTTTCGCCGATCACTCGGATGGATTGTTCGATTTCCTGCAGGGATTCGCGTCCGCCGCCCAGAACCGGCACACACAAATCACGGATTTCTTTCGGGATTTTGTTTTTCAATACTTTTAACGGACTTTCTTTCTGGCTGGTGATCAGGATCTTTTTCCCTTCGGATAAAAAGTGGGAAACCAGGTTTGCAATGGTATGGGTTTTCCCAGTACCAGGCGGCCCCTGTACGGTTACTCCTTGATGCCGGGAAACTCTCTGAATGATGGCTTTTTGCTGTTCATTTGACTCAAGCGGAAAATAGAGGTTATTGTCTTCAAGCTTTCCATTGTCTGATGAAAGTTCAGGTCCATCCAGCAAATTGTGCTTGATTGGTTCTCCGATTATTGAAGCAACCGTATCGGACAATTCCAATTCACCCGTGGAAATGCCATCGATGATATGAGTCAAGTCATCGCGCAATACACGTGCATTTTTAATTCTTAGGGAAAGCATATGATGGTTGAAAATTACAGGATGCTCACCAGGAGCTTTCGAAGCTGAACCTGAGACAAACTTCCCGTTTGCATCGAAGGTTTGGATAAATTGTGTAAAGAAATCGGCGAAGTCTTCAGTAATGTCTCGTGTCTGCACTTCTTTCCATAATTGATTGATCGGATTGATGTTGGGGATCGAAATTCCAGAAAAAAGTTCCCGCTCGACCATTGTTTCCTGGTCAACAAGCTTTATGGAAATGACCCCTTTAATCGCATCCAAGTCCAACTCGACTTTGCTTGATAATAGAGGCGAACGGATAATCCCTATTTTTGGATCTGGATGATCCCATGTAAAAAGACCAGTGCCATAAACAAACTCGAGGTTTTCCCCTTCTTTTTCAAAACGCGAAATCAGCTCGAAAAACTCTTCATATTTCTCCAAGGTCCGTTTTTTGTTCTTCAGTTTAACGGCCCATTCTTTCCACACTGGCACCCATTGTTCAAAACTGCTTAAACGGGTAGCGTCATCGATGAAGAATTCTTTCTGTGTATCTCCATTTGCTGATTCTTTCATTTTCATCGTTTCATAGCTAGGAAAAGCCGTCTCTTTTTTCGGATCAAAATTAAGCCAATCCCTAAAAACTGGTTTTGGTGAAGGCGGTGTCAAATCTGCCTTTGTAATAAGGGGTCTATGAATTTCCACAAGGTTTTCACTGTTATGGCAATCTCCGAAAGTAAAACAGCCCTCCAACTTCTCCAATTCTTCAAGTTGCCAATTCTTCTCGAAATCCGCGTAATTACGGATCACTTTTCCTACCAGATTATTTAACGCCAGCATGTATTCAAAAAAGTTCTTGGCTTTTTCTGTAGCTGTAATTGGTTCCATTGAATACACCTCTCTTATCTATATTTGATCAAACGAATCACATATTCTTTCACTATCAATCTAATGATAATATTAGTAATATTATTTTTCTTTTATTCCTAATCCTACCAACAAATAGAGTGATAGACAAGATGCCGTGTACAAGGGCTTCGGTTATTCTTCTCAGTGAACGAGCCAGTTTGATGGGATTGGGCAATCCATCGATTGTGGGTAGAAATTGCCAGGTCATATTACTGGATGATATCTGGTCAGCTTTTTCCACCGGAGTGCAGCTCAAGCACTTGTTTATTGAATTCCTCTGTAAGTCATGTCCTATACGACTCAACTCCTTGACTTGATTACCAAACAGAATGGACTCGTCCTGACTCGCGATGCTGAAGCAGCTGGTATTCCACGATATTATTTAACGTTATTGGCTCGTCAAGGGCTGATTGAACGTGTCAGTCACGGCATATATGTATCTCCGGAGACATTTGAAAATAATCTTTATATGCTCCAGGCGCGGAGGCCTCAATTGATCTTTTCTCATGAAACAGCTTTGTACCTGCATGATCTGACGGACCGGGACCTATCACACCTTCCGTTACGGTACCGGTAGGCTATCACAATCGACTTCTCACAGATAGTGGTTTGCAGGTTTATTCGGTGAAAAAAGAATGGCATGAGCTTGGCCTAACTGAAACCTCTACAGTATACGGCCGGCCGATTCGTCTCTATAACGCAGAACGCACGTTGTGTGACATATTCAGACAGCGAAGCAAGGTGGATGCAGATTTACTGAACGACAGCATGAAGCGCTACTTAACGCGGGAAGAAAAGAATGTTCCTCAGCTGCTGCGCTATGCTGAACAGTTTCGGGTATCTACCCCAATTCGAAAATATGTGGAGATTCTGCTATAAAACATAGCACTGAAAGCACAAAAGGGCACTCTACGGAATACTGCGTAGAGTGCCTTACTTTTTGTACTTTAGTCTAACAATGGAGGTGCAGTTCAAAGAAGATGGCTTTCCTTTTTCCGACTCCTGTATCCTAGGTTCCTCATATAATGAAGCAATTATTTATTCTTGCCGTGTCAATATCATTGGAACCTAGTTGGATTTTCTTTTCACCAATCCAAATTTCATCTATTTTACTAAAGTGATGCCTCTTTAATACATGACGTACTTGTAATTCTGTTTTAAGAAATTCAATTTATTGCTTATATGCTTTCAACTTAGGCCCAATAAATATAGTTGAGTAATTAATTTTCGATTTCAAGAATAGCTTCGATTTCTTCTTGGATCTCTTTATTCACCAAAAGAGAACGTTTTTTTCTCAATTCAAGATCCATTTCTTTGTCAATGAACTTATTCGTATGTTTGTCAAAACAATTAAAACAAATAGAGTAAAAGTCTTTTTTCTCATTCTCTAAAAAATTAAACTCCCATGTTTCAATTTCCAAATAACTTACTTTATCTTTCGTTTCTTTTCCACATAATTCGCAAGTTGTTTTCATTATAAAAGAACCCTTTCATACATCTACCTTTTATTTTTTTCTAGCTGGCGATCTTTAATTCTTTTTAGTCGCCCGTGATATTTCATTATATTTGCTTGTGATTGTTTGGCCTCTTCGCTAGTAGGTTGCAAGTTGGCAATATCCCAGTATTTAATAACTACATCTAATACTTGGTCAAAGTATTGCAGGGGTCCATAATTCGTATCTATTGCAATGGTTTTCATTCTCTCGTTAAAGTCCGGCATAACGGCACCTGGCATAGAGAAATTAATAATTACTTTCTCAAAAAAAACAATGAAATTCGGATCAAGTTCAAGATGGGCTTTCACCGTGTCACGATAGAATGCATAATGAAGTGCTTCGTCTTTCGCTACACGTCGAAGTAATGTTGCTAAATCTTTGTCGTAAAGACCCGCTACCTTAGCTACATTATTATAAAAAACCAGTGTAGCTAACTCTTGCAAAGTAGTATAAGCCATGGTTGCTAGAGGATTAGTGAAATCTGGAAACCAGCCACTTTCAACTACTCTTTTTCTTAATTGATGCAATCTTACGGGATCTACGTTTCGTGTCACCAATAAATACGTTTCCAGTAAGTTAGAGTGCTGGTCTTCTTCAGCCGTCCAAGTGCGTACGAAATCATTTATTACTTCCATTGAATTTTTAAATGTATAATCCAAATGCGAAGTATACCAAGGTAAATTTACTTCTGTAAGTAATGCTGTTTCTACCGCAATAATTACACCTTCCGGAAGAGTTACTTGACTCTTATCCCAAGGAACTCGTTTAAAGGACATGGCCTTGTCCCATGGTATAAATTCGTGATAGCTCCAGTCAATATTTGCAGAGCGTTCCTTGTGTAATTGATATAATTCTTTAAGTCGCGGTTCTAAGCGTATATCCAAATCTGAATTTAACATTATCTTTTCTCCTTTAGGTGTTTTTCTAACTTTAAACCATTTGAGTTTTTTTAACAATTATAATGTTAGAACGTTGGCGTAACCGTCAAGTAGGATAGATCAATTTTTCACAAATTTGGTTTTTTAACTTTTATTATTAAATATAGCCATTCCTCTATTTTATTAACTTATTAATTTATAGCGTATGACTTCTAAATGGAATAGATCGCTACCTGCATCACAAAAATCCGTAAATTGATTACGGACAAAGATTTTTACCACCTCTGCCATCTTATTTACCACAAAGTGACATACTTTTTACCAACTTTTTTCATTCTGCTAACTATTAAAGCCCTACAGACTAGTGGATATAAATCTGGAAAGCTTCTGTCCCATTTTTAGGTAATCATATCTTATAAACAAATGAGGCGCGCCATTGGTTCAGAATGATTCGGCCGATACTGCCTTTTTACACCGTTTTCCTTAGAAACTGTCTTTGCTGAAATCTATTTGATTTCCACCAGCGCTGCATCATGCTGCTTGCATTGCAGTTCCCCACAACTTCTTATTCAATCCCGTATTCCACTAAGAACGCTATGAAAATATAGGACTAAAAACACAAAAGGCACTCTACGGAATTACAGCGTAGAGAGCCTTATTCTTTTGTACTTTTGTCTAAATACATAGGCAGCATACAGAACCGTAAATATAAGAGTAAATGGCTCCAGATTTTCTTCTCGTTTGATGTTGAGTAGTGAAGAGCCAGCATCGCAAGAATAATATTCCTTAATGCCTTTCACTGTCTATTAAAGCGGAATTGAATAATGCCTTTGGACATTTGGCCATAAAGTGGTGATTAATATAAGCAGACCCAAAGCCATATAGAACAAGTGGAAGCCGACAACCAATTGCAGGAAGTAAACTTGAACAGTGATCCAAATGATTAAAGCAAACCCAATGTAGAGGGAAAAAACCCATGACCAGTGTTTGTCTTTAAAAATATTTAGCGAATCTCCAAGCTTGGATGGCCTTTTACTGAATAAATAATAAGCGATTAATAACGGAAAAACACCAAGCACCGTGAAAAGAAGGATTCCAGGAATTAGAAAACTACTGAACGGGCTATTCTCCAAATAAGAAATGGGAAGCTCCAAATAACTATTGTTACCTTTTGATGGCACGATAAGACCCAACCCTCCAAAAATAGCTCCAACCGATAAAAATACATGAAGAAAAATTAAAATTTTAACGGAAGCAGGTCGCTTTTCATTAGTTTCTTTCATTACTCACACCCCTTTCTAATTACTGTATTTCTTCATATTTAAACTACGTTATAATTATACTGAATATTATAAATATTTGATGAAATTATGTAAATACATCATTGTTGATCGTACCTTCTATTGCGTTTGCTATAAAAGCAGAAAACTGCAACACAAATGGCCCTCTACGGTATTGCACCGTAGAGGGCCTTACTTTTTTACTTTAGTTTACAATCACAAGCGACTGGATACAGCAGTCACGAACCTTTTGACTCCCTCATCAACAAGTCCTACAAGCGAATCCGGATCTTCAAAATCCGGCGCAGATGTCAATGTGCATTCTATGATGGCATCTTGGTTCGCATCGTCATGAAACACCTCTATGTCATCTGAAATGTTACCTTTTATTAGCGATTCATATTCTTTTGCTATCGCTCTGTTCCGAGCGGAAAGCCAGACTTCAAAAGCTCCCTTTTCGTGCAAGTAGACGATGGCAATTTTCAGCCCTTTATTTTTTAGCGGTTGGGTCGTTAATGAAAAATACGTCATGTCCAGATAGCCTTGATAGATACCGCTTATATTGTCGTGCGGGTATTTTTTGATCAACTCTGCCCTCAATTTGCCGATAAACTGCAGTATTCCTTTGTACGCAGCCTGCAGTTCTCTGCGCTGCAACTGGCTGGTGTATTCGTGTACCAATTGATTCAGGTTCTTCAACACTCTCGCCTCCTCCCTGGCAATTCAATTCTGCTGTTTTCCATGGAGTGATAAAAGCCTATTCTTGTTAGTCTCTATACATACAAACTATTTCCGTTTCTTCATGCTGTCGATCGCTGCACCCAAAACCAACCCAACTCCAGTCCCTACCCCGGCCCAAATGACATTGCCAGTAAGGATCAGACCTAAAGCTGCACCAATTGCCGTGCCAAAGACTAAACCCAATCCGGTGAAAGGTATTTTTGAGTAGTCATAATTGCTTTTTTTCCCCATTAGACTAACCCCCTTTTTATCAAAATGTGGTTCCCGGCCATATTTCGAAAGTCAGTACAGATATAGATAAAAGAGGATATTCCCTCAGTCTTTTCTTCAATAGACTGGGAAAATATCCTCTTTCTTTTTCTTACAATAATCCGAGCCATTTCCAATAGGTCGCGCTGAAAAGCAAGATCAGCAGATAACCGATGACGGTCAACGCCACACCGGATTTCAAAAAGTCCTTCACGGTAAAAGCTCCTGTTCCGTAGGCCAGCATGTTTTGCGGCGCACTGATTGGAAGCAAGAATCCGAAGGAAATGACAAATTGTTGGATCAATACAAAGCCGATTTCATTGCCGTCGAGCGGCAAAGTCATGGCCAACGCGATGAAAATAGGAATCAACGCAGATGACAAGCTTGTCGCACTCGCAAAGCCAAGGTGAATGAGAATATTGAACAATGACAGCAAGGCGATCGTCGCAAGAAGCGGCATATTTTCCAATCCCATCGTCCCAAACACTTTATCGGATAACCATTGGGCCGCTTCCGTACTCAATAAAGTGGAACCGAGCGCAATTCCGACAGCGAATACGATGATGGTGCCCCACGGAATCATTTTTTCTACCGTCTTCCAATCAAAGACACCGATTTTTGGAGCCAGCAAAATAGCGATTGCCACAATGGTGACCGTTGTCGTGTCAAAGGGATGCAAGATTTCTTCTGTCGACCACAAAAGCAGCAAGGACAGAGATACGACTATCAACCGGATTTCAGCCGGTTTAAAATGCCCTAATTCCTTCAGGGATTTTTGAATCAATTCGGTGCCGCCTTCTACGACTTTCGTTTCCGGCTTAATCAGTTTAATCATTATAAAATACAGCACAATCGACATGACGATGGACCATGGCGCCGCATAAATGAACCAGGCGCTCCATGACACCGTCTCTCCGAATTCACTTTCCATGAAACCAAGCGCTACCAGGTTCTGTGCAGCCCCTGTTTTGATTCCGACGTTCCAGATGGATACCGATTGGACCGCAGTGATGACCAATAATGCGGCGAGGCGGCTATTGACAGGCAATCCGAATGCCGCAACCATGCCAAGCAGAATCGGTACGACTGCGCCGGCACGTGCTGTGGCGCTCGGCACGAAAAATGCCAGTACAATCGAAACAAGAATGGCACCAAAGACGATGGCTCCCGTTTTTGTACCGACTTTCGATAAAATCCACAACGCCATACGCTTATGCAAATTCGTGGCTTGCATGGCCGCAGCCAAGAACAAGGCGGCCGCGACAAGCGCCACGGCCGAATTACTGAAACCCGACAATGCCAGACTGAGTGCCTCTCTCGTTCCGAGCAGTTCCCCTGGAATTTCAGGGTTTGGGGAAAGGCCCAATAATAGAGCCATAAGCCCGATGATCATGGCGGCACTAACTGGATATGGAACCGCTTCTGTCATCCATAAAACGACCGAAAAGGCTAAAATGGCTAGCGTTCTTTGCCCGACGACTGATAAATCTCTCGGCGTAGGCAATAATACAATGATAATTAATACGGCAAAAGCGAAAAAAATGTAAAGCGGCTTTAAATTGCGTTTCGGTTTTTCTTCTATTGTTTTTTCTGCCATAATGCCCACACTTTCCTGGTGTATATTCTCAACCCCAGCATACCTTACCGAAATCAGAGTAAAACGGTGGAAACTCCCAAGGGAGCAGAGCAACAACATACAAGAAATCCACTCGGGCCAAAAGCGAGTGAGTCTGGCGCGAGCCATGACCCGCATCCTGCGGGCCCGAAAGCGGAGCTGATTTGTAAAGTATCAGCAGGCGAAGATCATCCGTTCAACTTAGTCTGTTCCTGCTTCTCTACATTGATGTTTTTGCCGGGATTCAATAAATTATCAGGATCCAGCGCCGCTTTGATTTTTTCCATCACGTCGAGTGCTGCTCCGTGTTCCTGTTGCTGGTATTTTTGCTTGCCGATGCCGACACCGTGTTCGCCGGTGCATGTGCCGTCCCGTTCGAGTGCGTACATCACAATGCGTTCATTGAATTCCTGCGCCCGTGAAACTTCTTCCGGATTGTTCATGTCCATCATGATGAGTGCATGGAAGTTGCCGTCTCCGACGTGTCCCACAATGCCCCCCGGCAAGTCGAGTGCCAAGAGGTTTTCCCGCGCATGGCCGACAGCTCCTGCGAGTTCAGAAATCGGCAGGCACACATCCGTGACCATCATTTTTTTGCCCGGATAGCCGTGGATATAGGCATAGGCCAGGGTATGGCGAGCTTCCCACAGCTTATTGCGCGCCGCAGTATCCGTTTCAAACGCCACTTCTTCGCAGGCATGCCCTTGGACGATTTCCTGCATGAATGCAACGTCCTGCTGCAAACCAGCTTCATTGCCATGAAACTCCAAAAACAGCGTCGGCTTTTCTGCATATGCGGTATCGTTGTATTTATTGACTTGCTTCATCGATTGCTCGTCCACAAGTTCCACGCGGGCAATCGGGATGCCGGCCTGCAAAATGGAGACGACCGCTTCTACAGCATCTTTGACCGTCGCGAACGACGCGCGGGCCGCTGTGATGAATTCTGGGATGCCATAGACACGCAGCGTCATTTCGGTAAAGCAGCCGAGCGTTCCTTCTGAACCGACGAACAAGCCGTTCAAATGCAGGCCAGATGAAGATTTGGCTGCCTTGTTTCCGGTATGGATCACGGTGCCATCAGCCGTCACCACTTCCAGATCACGCACTTGGTCGCGCATAACGCCGTATTTGACGGATGTGGTGCCGCTGGCGTTGGTTGCGGCCATTCCGCCAAGTGTCGCATCCGCTCCAGGATCGACGGTGAAGAACAAGCCGTACTTCTTCAATTCCTTGTTCAGCTGGGTGCGCGTCACACCCGGCTGCACCGTCACCAGAAAATCTTCTTCATACACCTTCAACACTTTGTTCATCAATGAAAAATCGATGGTGATGCCGCCCCTTTGCGGAATGACATGGCCCTCTAGACTGGAGCCGAGACCGAACGGAATGACGGGAACCTGGTGTTGCGCAGAGATTTTCATGATGGCCGACACCTGCTCGGTCGTTTCCGGGAAAACCACGATATCCGGCAATTCCATGTGATGATACGATTCGTCTTGGCCATGCAATTCCTTGATTGTTTCGTTGACGCTGATTTGCTCTTCTTTCAACTGCTCATGTAAGCTTTGGAGAATGGTTTCTAGATTTTTGTTTGCCATGATTTGATCCGCTCCTCTTCTGTTTTCATTATCTTAAATAAAATATACTCATCTTTTCGAAAATTGGTCCAACCAATTACCCTAATTATACCTAATACTCTGAAAAGTACAACGTCTATTTTCAGACATTCTCTCTTCTTTTCGGTATGATAAAGGAAAGCTTCAAAAACCAAGCAAGCAGGGAGAGAAAGATGTATGTTGGTGAATCCGAAAAAGCGGACTTATGAATTGATTGTGGAACAGATTAACATGCTCTGCCTGGAAAAGAATCTGCAGCCGGGTGACCGGCTCCCTTCTGAACGCGATCTGGCCAGTTTGTTCGGCGTCAGCCGGAATTCGGTCAGAGAAGCGCTGAAAGGCTTGGAAAGCAAAGGCTTTCTAGAAATACGGCAAGGCGGCGGAAGCTACCTGGCTGCCTCCAAACGGGATGCGCTCGGCAATGAGCTCCGCACCCACATTGACGAAACACACACCCAATTGATCGACGACATGCTCGAACTGCGCAGAGCGTTCGAAGTGGAAGCCGCTTCCCTTGCCGCACAGCGGGCGACGGCTGAAAACCTGGAAGCCATCAAACACGTGCTGTCGCAAATGGCCGAAGCGGTGGACGATCCGGAAATGGGCGTCCAGGCAGATTTGGATTTTCACCTGCAGGTGGCCTATGCGACAAAAAATCAGCTGTTGATCGATTTGATGGAAACACTCGCCAAACGGATGGAAGAGAATATCCGTGCCACCCGCAGCCAGCGGTTTACCGATAAGGGCCGCCACCAAGATACCCTCAAAGAACACGAGGAAATCTACCAGTCAATCGCCAGCGGCAACAGCGAATTGGCCAAGCAGCTGATGTACAAGCACATCTCGCGGATTCGCTTGGAGCTGCACCGAGCTCATTAAGGGTATAACGGGATGCTCCCCTGGATTTTTCTGAAATAAAAAGAGCGTCGACCTCGTGAGAGATTGACGCTCTTTTCCTATTTAGAACCCGCTGTTACATGCCATTTTCCAACAGATCGACAAACTCCGCTTCGCTCTCAGCGCCCATATGATCCATGGCACTCAAGCCATCCGGCCCCGGCAAAGCAGGATCTGCTCCATTTTCCACCAGCAGCAAAGCCAGTTCATAATCTCCATACATAACGGCTGACCCTAGAACGGTCGAATAATCATCCGTCGTGTTGGGATCTGCTCCAGCATCCAGCAAAGCTGAAATGACGGCTGGATCTTCTGAATAAATGGCGTACATCAGGGCATCCGCCCCTTCAGAATCCTTGGCATGGATGTCTTCGCCGTTCGCGATAAACTCTTTGACTGCTGGCAAATCCCCCATGGAAGCAGCTGTCATCAGCGCCGTTTCATTTTCCACTCCGAAACCTTCTTCATAAAAGCTTTCGTCCAGATCCGTTGTGAATTGGGATAAGGCGAAGGCGCCCCCGGCAAAAAGTGCGACCGACAGGAAGTAAGCTCCTCCAAGCACACCCACCATCAACGCAGCGCCCAATACAATCTTGCCGTGGTTCGGCTCGTAGAACTTTGTCTCGCTGTTGTCAAATTGCCCAATGGCCTGTATGCGTTTCGGCAAGCGAGGATGCGTGGACAGCACTTCGCTCAACCAGACAATCGCATTGGATTCCGTCGCAATCTGTTCGCAGTAGGCATCTTCGTTCACTTCCATATAGGTCTTCTTGCCGATTCCCAGAAGCGTCAGTGCACGTTTCGCCGCTGCTGCGTTCTGGATGGTGAAAGCCGCGTGCCGGTCGCAGGTATATTCGCATGACCGGCTGTACGCTTGGCTGAGGAACGGAATAAACCCAGCTGGCAGGATCAACAGGTTTTTCCACACGTGGCGGCGCTTTACATGGGCCAGTTCGTGGGCAATGATAAAGTCCAGTTCTTCCTGGCCCTGCTCACGCGCCAGTTCAAACACCTCGGAATACAAAACGACCATGTCGCGGCCGAAGAATCGGGTAGCAAAAGCGTTCAATGCCCCTTCGGATTGGATGACAAAGACATCCGGCACTTTCTTCAGGTCCATTTGCTTCGCTAAGGTCTGTACGCGTTCATAGACATCCGGAAACTGCCGCTCATGGATGCGGACCCCGTTGCCGCGGATTGAACCGAGCATGAGGGCATTAGCAAACAGCATAATGACGAAAATCGTTAGGGCGATCCCAATACCAATGATGGATACCGCTGCCGCTGCGTAGATAAGAATGCTGAAAAATAAACTGATGACAAAATATACGTTTTCTCTGTTTGATTGAATCCTCGTTTTATCCATCTCTTACTTCCTCTCAATTTGGAATATCTTACATATAATAGCACATGACACCTATTTATGGATGGTGAATTTTCATTAATTATCAGATTTATTTTTCCGGCTAAATCCTGATCGAATTGTAGGGCTTAAACAGACAACCACCCCCTTCGCGACAGAAGGGGGTGGTTGATATTTTTTATAGAATCAGCTCGGAAAAACTATGCGTTCTCCTGTTTTAAGCTTTCGATAATAGTGTCGTTTTTGATTTTGGCGGTTGCATAAAGCATCGCTGCTCCGACAATCAGGAAAATCATCACCACAACAAAGAGGATGCTCATCCAAGGAAGCGTGAAGCCATACTGGAATGTATAGCCGAGTGAGCGGTGCATGGCCAACATGACGGCAATGCTCAGCGGCAGTCCAATCGCCAATGCTTTTACGCCATAAAAAAGGCTCTCGTAACGGATCATCTTCATGAATCCTTTCGGCGTCATTCCGACCGACCTCAACATCGCAAACTCCCGTTTCCGGAGCGAAATGCTCGTAGAGATGGTATTAAAGATATTGGCGGTGGAAATGAGCGAAATCAGGGTGATGAAGCCGTAGGTGAACACGGACATCAGCAAAATCATCTGCTCTTCCTGCTGACGCTGCTGGTAGACGTTATGGACTTGGATCGTCATATCGTTCTGCTCTTCGATCGCGTCTTGCGTTGCAATTGGATCGGTGCTCATCGCATAAATCGAATGACTGAATTCATCGCCGGTGAGTTCCAGCTGATTGAAGATAGATTCAGGAATGATGATATTCAATCCGCCAAGAACGGACGTTGCAACGCCCATCGGCACTTCTTCGGTCAATGCTGCGATTTCAACTGTGCTTAACCATTCTTTTTCAGCCGGCTCGCCTGTTTCGCTGTAACGCTGGGTGTACAACTCAATTTCATCCCCAATATCACTCAGGATGGTTTGGGTTTCAATGAATTGGCCGGAGGCGGCATCTTCATAAGACACTTGATCGATGACAATCGCTTTCGGATTGCCTAAGCCGAAATCTTCCACATTTAGGCCGAGCTTTTTTGCGTATGCTTCAAAACTGGCATCGTCCAGGCCATGGATATCGATATAATACCGGTACTTTCCTTCTTCCAGTCCTACTTCACCGGTTTCCAGCTGGGCAGCCAATCGTTCCGGCAGCCGCTCCGGTTCGATCAATGCTTCCGCCACGGCGCCTTTGATCATTGTCGCCTCGGTGACATGCTGCAATTGGCCGTATTTCGGGAGGCCGCTTTCTTCCACGCCGCTGCCGCTGATCTGCAGGTCGTATTGGGAATCGCTGCGCACCATTTCCATGGATCTTTTCAACCCGTCGGTAAAATACGTCACCGACAGGAACAGGACGATGCTGATGACCAGTGAAAACACGAGGGCCAAATAGCGTTTGCGGTTTCGCTTGGCATTCTTCAAGCCGATTTCCGCTTCCAGGCCAAAAATTTTCCGCACCCATTTGGTGGTTTTAAGGTTTTTTCCGGTCAATTTGATGTCTTCTGTTTGGCGGATGGCATCGATGGCAGAAATTTTCGATGCTTTTTGTGCAGGGACATAGCTTGATATGAAAATGGTTAGAATCGAAATGCCGCAAGAGAGCATCAGTGAAGACGGCGTAACGACCAGCTCAAGTTTTCCGGAGATATTGAGAGCTTCTTCAATGAACGTATTGATGAAGGCAAAAGTCAGGCTGATTCCGCCGAATCCTGCCAACAGGCCGATGGGAATGCTGATGGCCCCGATCACCGCCCCTTCGAAAAAGACCGAATTACGCTTTTGCTTTTTCGTTGCGCCGACACTCGACAGCATGCCCAGATGCCTTGCGCGCTCAGAGACACTGATGGCAAAGGCGTTATAGATCAGCGCCACCGAACCGATGAGGATGACCCCCATAATAATCGCGGCCAGCGAAAACAGCGTGAGCCGCAAACGGTCATTGGCTGTCACGCCATAATAGCGCAGCAGATCCGAATTGAATTGGACCTCTTCAATGCCGTTTTTTTCGGCCAATTTTTCGGCATGGCCCAATAGGTTGGATTCGAGCTTGGAGACGACAACAAAAGCGTCGTATGTTTCGCTTTCATCCAGTTTGTTTTTGTCTATAAAACCGACCACTGTATAACCGGGCGACCAGGCCGGTTCCCACTCCGGGCGATCGAGTATTCCTGTAATCGTCACCGTTTTTGCTTTCAAGTTGTCGAGCTTTTCGAAGCTCTCCCCATCGGTGGTCTGCAGGGAATCAGTTTGTGTCAATACCTTCCCTTCGATTTCATGGATGCGTTGTCCTATTTCAACCGTCAGTTGGTCTCCGATTTGGAAAGGGGTTTCGATATTGTCCTGGATTGCTGCCGAGATGGCGACTTCTTCTTCAGAAGCCGGCAATCGCCCTTCCGAAACCGTCATGGGAAATTGGGCCAAGCCCTGTTCATCATAGTTTTGGAAATACAGGTAGGGCTTGTAAGCATTCGTTGAACTTTCCAGGGTGGCATAGCCGCCGCTTGAGAGGATCACCTTTTCGGTGTCACCATCCTGTTCGATGGCTTGGACTTGTTGTTTCTCCACACTTTCATATTTGACATGCCATTCACCATTTTTTGAAATCTCCTGGCGGACCATGAGATCCAGAAACGATACGCCAAGCGTGGTCACCGCTGCAATCATCGCAACGGAAATGATGACGCCGATGATGGTCACAAGTGAGCGGCGTTTGTTCTGCCGGATATGCCGGATAGTTACTTTGTTGATGATGTTCATGGCCGGATGACCTCATCTTTTGCAATTTTCCCGTCTACGATGGAAATGATGCGGTCAGCTTGCAACGCGATGCGCTCATCGTGGGTGATGACAATCAAGGTCTGTTTGTACATCTTGTTGAACAGCTTCAGCAATTCCATGATTTCTTCGCTGTTTTTGCTGTCAAGGTTGCCGGTCGGCTCGTCCGCCAGCATAATCGCTGGGTTGCTGATGAGCGCACGCCCAATCGAGACGCGCTGCTGTTGTCCTCCTGAGAGCTGGTTCGGCAAATGGGAAAGCCGTTTGCCCAGCCCCAACACATCAATGATTTTATTGAAATGAGCCGGATCCACCTGTTGCTCGTCCAACAGCATCGGCAAGGTGACATTTTCTTCAACCGTCAAAATCGGGATCAAGTTATAGAATTGGTAGATCAAGCCGATTTGCCGGCGCCGGAAAATGGCCAGCTGTGTTTCGTCCAAGTTGTAAATGTCCGTTTGGTCGATGCAGACGCTTCCGCTTGTTGGCAGATCGACACCGCCCAGCATATGAAGCAAGGTCGATTTGCCGGAACCGGATGGGCCGATGATGCAGACGAATTCACCTTTATTGACCGTAAACGATACATCGTCCAGTGCCATCACCGCCGTCTCGCCTTTGCCGTATACTTTTGATAAATTTTTCACTTCAACAATTGTCATGGGGAAAACCTCCGTAAGTTCTATGTCTAAGCTTAGTATAGATTGGCCACATGACTGCCCGGTGACTGGCAAGTGACAATCCAGTCACTTAAGAAAACAGGAGAAAAAAACAGGTGATGGGCTAAATCACCTGCTTGTAGAATTTAATGTGGAATGAAGTGCCCATGTCCGGCTCACTTTTCACTTCGATGTCGCCCTGCTGGCTGGAGATGATGCTGTACGCCATCGCCAGTCCGATGCCGACACTGTCATCTCCCGCATTCTTTCCTTTATAGAAGCGTTTGAAAATATGGGGCAAGTCCTGCTTCAGGATGCCGCTGCCATTGTCGGCTATCGTAATTTCGGTATAAAGTGCGTTTTCTGTGTAACCGACCGACAGCTTCCCTCCCGCTGCGGTGTGTTCGACACAGTTTTTCAAGATGTTGATCAGCGCTTCGGCGGTCCAGTTCAGATCCCCTGAAAAAGCGGCTTGAGGTTCTCCTTCTATCTCCAGCTGCAGCCCTTTGATATCCAGCGGTACCAATAACGGTTCAATCGCTTTATCAATGAGAAGCGGCACCGATATCCCTTCTTTTTTGAACGCGATCGTACCGGCATCGATTTTCGACAGCTTGAGCAGCGACGACACCAGCCAGTCCATCCGCTCCAGCTGAACACGAAGGTTGCGGGTGAATTCACTACGCCTCTCTTCATCAAGACGGCTGTCGCGCAATAAATCCGACATGACCATCATGGAGGTCAGCGGCGTTTTCAATTGATGGGAAATATCGGAAATGGCATCCGTCAATTTTTCTTTGTCTTCACGGAGAAGCGTGCCGTGTTCGGACAGCCTATTCGTCACTTTGTAGATTTGGCTCCTCAGCAGGCTCAATTCGCCTTCCACGTTGTCACGGACATCCAACTGAAAATCGCCATTGCTGATTTTTTGCAGGTACCCTGACAGCTTGTCGATTTCCCGGTAGCGCCACCCCGTAAAAACAACAGCCGTTAGGATCAATAAAAAAGATACGATGGCAATGCTCCAGGCTGCCGCTCCAGAAATGAAAATAGCGGCAAGAATAGCGGCGGCAATGCTGATGACAAGGAGTACCATCAGGAATAATTGGATTTCCCGGTTGCGCAGCATTTTCAATCACCCGCCTTATAGCCCATGCCCCGCACAGTCTTTATCAAGAGTGGCTGTTGGGGGTCGTCTTCAAGTTTTTCGCGCAGCCGCTTGATATAGACCGTCAATGTGTTGTCATTGACGAAATCCCCGCCGACATCCCAAATCCGGTCGAGCAGCTGTGCCCTTGTGAGAACCTGTCCGAGATGATTGGCGAAGATCAGCAACAGGCGATATTCCAAAGCCGTCAATACTATTTCGACGGATCCTTTATGGACTTTTCCATTTGCCGTGTCGACTTGGACGTCTCCGATTCGCATGGCCGTTTTCGGCTGGCTGTCCCGCTGGTAGCGGCGCAGCACCGAATTGATGCGTGACTGAAGTTCACGGACCCGGAACGGCTTGGTGATGTAATCATCCGCTCCCATATCCAATCCCATCACAACATTCACTTCATCATCGAACGCTGTCAAAAAAATGACCGGTATGTCGCCCTGTTCTTTCACGAGCGCGCATAAATCATAGCCGCTGCCATCCGGCAACGACAAATCAAGCAAACACAATCCAATGTCCTCATGCTGTTCTCTGATGACTTTCTCGGCGTCAGCTGCTGTGTGGCACAGGATGGTTCCGTAGCCTTCCTGCTGCAGGGAATACGTCAATCCGGATGCGATGGTGCGATCGTCTTCGACCACTAAAATGTTCATATGGTTTCCCCTATCATCTAATTTCCATTATTTTCTAGTTGCCTGTGTGTAAAGAATCCTTCCGAATCTACGATACAGGCTTTTGCATTCGATGACCAGAGACTGGCTGAAATTTGCAGCAAGGCTGATCTGGTTTATGGGTGAGTTTTTTTGCTTGCGGGTTGATATTTCATCAGGATAGCTTGCAGAAACGGATTGTCTGTAGTAAAATTTCTAAAGTAAATATCCATCTATAAGCATCTGTATAACCTTAAGAATATGGCTTAAGGGTCTCTACCAGGAACCGCAAAATCCTGATTACAGAAAACGATCCGTTCGTTTTTTGTAATCAGGATTTTTTTGTGTTTTCTGACAGGGATCTTTAGAGCCATTTTTTTATTCTATTTCGAAAGGAAGTGTATAAACACATGAATTTTAAAGTTTATATTTTAGCATTGGCCACAGTCGCAGTCGGGCTCGTGGAACTTATTGTGGGAGGCATCTTGCCGACGATCGCCGAGGAGTTCGGCGTCTCGTTAAGTTCAGCCGGACAGCTGATCACCTTATTCGCATTGATCTACGCCATCGCCGGACCCGTTTTGCTGGTAGCGACCAGCCGATTTGAACGGAAAAAAGTTTATTTGGTTTCTTTGTTCATCTTTTTCCTCGGCAATATCCTGACGTTTTTCAGTCCTGACTTTACATGGATGATGATTGCGCGCGTCATCACGGCAGCGAGCACGGCGCTTATCGTTGTCTTGTCTTTGACCATCGCCGCGAAAATCGTCGAACCCCCGTACCGCGCGAAAGCGATCGGCCTGATTTTTATGGGAATCAGTTCGTCACTCGTCCTCGGCGTTCCGCTCGGCATCCTCATCTCGGATGCCTTTGGATGGCGCATCATCTTCCTTGGGATCGCTGTATTGTCCGTCGGTTCGATGGCACTCATCGCCCGTTACATCCAGCCACTCCCTGGAGGTGCAGCAATTCCGCTCAAGCAACAGTTAAAAGCGGTGGCGAGTGCCAAAATCGGCACGGCGCACCTTGCGACGATGTTCATGCTTGCCGGGCATTATACGGTTTACGCCTACTTCACGCCATTTCTTGAAACCAACTTGCAGCTGAGCTCGTTCTGGGTCAGCGTCTGTTACCTGGTCTTCGGAATCGCAGCAGTCAGCGGCGGCGCAATTGGCGGCACGATGTCCGATTCGATCGGCTCGAAAAGGAGCATCCTCATCGTCATTTCCGCGTTTGCAGCTGTCTTATTCCTGCTTCCACTGACGACGTTTTCGCTGGTCATTTTCCTGCCGGTGATGGTCATCTGGGCGGCACTGAGCTGGAGCCTCGCTCCGCCTCAGCAAAGCTATTTGATTGAAACTGATCCGGCCACTTCAGATATCCAGCAAAGCTTCAATAACTCCGCGTTGCAGATCGGCATCGCTTTAGGCTCTGCCATCGGCGGCATCACCTTGACCCAAACCGGATCGGTCTCCAGCACCGCGTGGGTTGGCGCTGTCATCGTGCTGATTGCTCTTGCCTGCGCCGTCTTTTCATTGACCCGCCCGGCAATTGACCGGAATGCCGAAGGGGCTGATAACCCAAAACTCAATGCCAGCTATGAACAACATTAACCGAGCCAACCAAAATCCCCGATGAAATCAATCGATTTCATCGGGGATTTTATGCTGCTGTCCTTATTTATTTCTGTTCGGAAAAATAAAGTCCAACGGTGATCTTCGTTTTTTGTGCAAAATCCCTTTGTCCTTTGCCTCTTTCAACCACTCGGGAAATTCATTCAGCATTTGATTGTATAGCTCTTCATCCGTAATTTGAGCGACATCGGGAACATGGAAAAAATTCGCGTTGTCCACGAAGCGGCCTTCCATCGTATCCAGCTTTTTCAGTACGTCGAAATTCGAATCGCCGATGCCGATAAATTGCCAAAAAATCGGCTGGGTAGACGATTCCACGATGAATTTCTTGATGCCCGGCTTGCAGCCGCCATCGTTGATGAACACCAGAAAGACCGGCACGTCACTGGGCTCTTCTTTGGTGTATTTCCGGATAACGTCTTCCATCACTTTCGGTTCATCATTCCGCCCGAATTTATGGACATGGTCATTGGACAGGATGTTCTTTTCCACATACCCCATAAAAATCTCTTCGGTCGCTGCAGGCAATCGGGAAAACTCATTGTCGTAGACCCACACATCCAAAGCGCCATCATCGTCAAACTGGCTCGCTACCGCCAGCACACGCTCCACAACTTCCTGCACCACTCCGTCACGATACAGCTTGCGCATCGATCCTGTAATATCCAGTACGATCCCGACTTTGGCTACAACCCCAGTCAAGTTCTTCTTCTCTAATACGATACTTGCGGTTTTCTTCTTCAGGGAAATCGTACTCATTCAAGACACTCCTCTATTCATTCTGTTTTTAGTATAACGGACATTTGCGTACATAAAAAGAAAATATTGGAAATTATTAAGTGCAGTTATGTAAACTTTTTTAAACAATGCAATGAAGGATTTTTCTGCCTACTTATTGTTTCATCACTTTCCAGTTAGTTTATTTTTATACAGCATGTGTTGAGAATGCATAATGACAATTTTTTTGGCCAAGAAAAGAGCGATGCCATTTTATTAGCATCGCCCTTCCTAATCTATTGCCAGCCCTTGATTTTTCTGCGCTTTTTATTGCATGTCTTCAGTAATAACGACTTACCAAACTATCAGGAAAAAACCATAAATCACATGAATTCTCAAATGATTCTTGTATCCCTATAAGGATGCTATACACCGATTGCTATTCCGGTTTTGCTCTCAGCCTTGAAACATTTTCTCGATGGCTTTGAAGCTGTCATAACATTCTTTCCGGCAGCGTCCCTCCAATAAACCTAAAAGTGCTTCTCGTCCAATTGAAAACTGGCGCTCTATAGTTTCCAAAGAGTCCTCTTTGTTGTGGTAAAGATACAGCATCGTATAGACATCCTCATCACTGAAGTTAGTCAAGTATTCGCTGGATGGCATCGGGATTTCCCCTTTTTCAATGGCATCCCATTTTTTCTTCAATTGCTTATACATTTTGTACCCGGTGATATATTCCTCGTAGTCGCACAACTCCCAACTGAATGTATCTTTTGCTTCTGCAGATTGATAATTTTCCATGAGCTATTCCTCCTCCTTGTATAGTCAGTTTAGAAATGTGGCTTTGCTTCTTTTTTGATGGCTGCCGACATTTCCATCCGGTTCTTCCCCCGGCAGCTTTTGTTCAGAAATTCTCCCAGCTTTGTTCCAACTCCTGCCACGTAAGGAACATCTCCCGATTGGCCTTCAGATAATAAGGAATAATGCCATAAAGTTCATTCGGACAACGTTTGGACAGTTGCAGTAAATGCCGAAAAACTTGTTCGGACACCTCGTATTTCTCCAAGCAATTTGGCAAGGCCTTCACTTTTTCAGTTGCCTGTTCCATCCCTATATCCTCGAGTTCGACCCAACATGTTTCAACTTGAGTCTGTTTCTCTCTGCCTGTGAAAGAAATGGCTACACGCGTCAACCTGGCGAATAGCGTAATCGCGGTCACTCCATTTTCCATGTATACATCCTTGGATTTGAGAAAGAAATAAGTGACTGACTTCTGAGTACTCAATTGTTCTCGCGCCATTTTCTTGATTCTCCTTTTCCCATTTCCATGTGGTTCTTTATGAAAATAAAACCAGCTCCGAACAGGGCAATATTTGTGAATTAACCGAACCACAACCCCTTTTCTCATGGGAGTCCGCTTTGACTGCCTTTTCATCAGAATAAGATTGTTTTACACCTTTATTTAATTACGGAGTAATTCCCCAAATACAGCGCCACCTTCAATTTCTTCTGGTTTTTTAATGATTTGGCCTTTTTTATACATGGAGTAAGCTGTTTTTTTCGACAGAGTTTTTTGTTCTCATTGTCCAGAAAGCCGATGGAAAAAGTTTTCCCATCGGCAGTTTGAACAAATTCCAGAAGCTTAAAATCCACTTCTTCTGATAACATTTCAATTACCTCCCATTTCATGTTCTTCTTCCAGTCGCTGGCTCAGGAGTCTTCTTGCAGTTTCATATCAACACTTTTTTCAGCATATTCTTCAAATACAAGCATCTGCACACTTTCTTGCATGCCAATAGTGCGTAACTGCAAGTCATCGGACAAACCAAGGTTTTTTTGTAATGGACGGAACTTGCTATTCAAGAACCAGAAGCGCCTCATAAAGACATCCTACAAAATGTTCAGTGGGTTCCAAGCAATTCAAGTTGCAGACAGCACAAACCATCTGCCATCGTCATCACTTGCTGCAAGCAGTATGTTGGAAATAAGAAGGCCTGTTGTTTGAGCGCTGACGTGATAAGAGAAATTTCTTCAGTCAGCAGGAAAACTTCAACCATGTTAACAGCAGACCTGCCTTCCAGAATTCCGTAAAAGGACACTTCTATATTCAGTGAATAGTAAAAGCAGGATTTGCTGGTCTCCCGTTTAGCTGCTCGTTTCTTTCTGAAACCCTAAATTCCCGAACTCCATTCAACTTCTGTGTTCATTACCTGGCTTATTTCTACTGTTGCCTGTGCCAATGGATCTTTTCCTACCACTTAACCCAACCCTTCCGCGTTTAGTTTACAGAATTGATAATCGGCGCAGCTTTCTAAAGTGCCCAACATTTGTTCTGCTAAGCAGAATGGCCTCTCGATAAAGTTTTTTAACGAGTACCGGGTTAGTTGATAAAATAGTCCGGGTTTCTGGACCTTTATCTTTCAGATAAAATGCGGGCAAATATCCGAATAATGAAGATGCACATCACCATTACTTTTAACCTATACTTTCCATGTATTTTGTACTTCGATATTTCTCACGCTTGAAGGTTTTTTGAAAAATGATGAACTTTGGATAAAAAAAGTCAACCTCATGGGCAAGTTCTTCTGCTAATTGATTTTGCATAAATAGATCGGGCAGTTTTCACAATTTGTTTCTGACTTTAGATGCTCGGGATTGTGAAGAAGGAGTTTCTTTTACTCGAGGTCAATAAACCACGCTTTTTTAAATCATTCAGCATCCGGTTGGCCACTTCCTCCATCATTCCGCAAAGGTTCACTAGGCCCTGGTTGTTAGCATCCTATCAATCATAATCCCTTTTTCTGTTTGCTCCCCGCAGCTGTTAGAAAGTCTGATCACGATTGATACAGCGCTCCTTTTTGCCATGCAACAGCAAAGCTCGAAATTTCGTTTGGGTTTTCAGCTATCCGGATCCTTCAGAAAAACCGCGTAATTTATCAAAAATAAGACTAGTTTTTAACGGAGTTAAGATAGGACTATAGATTCACTTAACTGCAATAAAAAATTATTTTATATAACTTTTTATTACCTTTAGACTATACCCACTTCCAATAGATGTAAAGGTTATTTGAATGTTTTTTTTATTCAGATTTCTTTCTTTTTTTTTGATCTTATAGCATCTGACCGCAATAATGAGCATCAATGAACGGGATATCTATCTGGACAAGCAGAGTGGTAAAAATTTTGAACGGGCAAATTAGCAATTGCTAAAACGAGTTATTCGAAAAGGAGACATTCTATATATCCATTCGCTGGATTGGTTCTGCCAGAACAAAGAAGAGATTCTGCAGAGACAGAATGCCCTCACGAAAAATATTGAAATCATTGCAAAATAACACTGAAAGTCACAAATCCATTTCAAAGGGCGCTATTTGTGTAGATTTTCTCCCATCAACTCTCAAGCGCCGGCGCATCCATAGGCTAGGCGGAGCGATGAAAAAGGTGCTCTTCCTAGTTCAAGCACTGGAGCAATTGTCTTTGCCCAGCCCAAAGCGGCCGAAGCCATTCCAGCACACCAATCCAAACTGCCACTTCGCATATCTTTCCAATCTCCCTCTTTACATCCCCCACCACTTCCACTACACTAAACCCATCGGGAACAACCCGAACACAAAAACCGCATACCGTTTACTGCACTAGGGGTGCCCACTATGGCTGAGATGCAAGCGCAAGCTTCGATCCCTTAAAACTCGATCAGGATAATACCTGCGTGAGGAAGTGCGGCGCATTTCTGAAATAATTCCTTTTGGTTATTTGTAGATTATGGCTGCATCTTCGCGGATGCGGCCTTTTTTGTGCAAATTTTTAGGAGGAATGCTGATATGGAACCATTGCAATGCGGGACCAGCCCGATTGTCGGATTTCGCTTTTCGCTACATCCGATGACCGGCGATTTCATCAAAGTAATCAAAGGAGCCTTGAACGAGACGGACACGTCGAACGTTTGGATGCATACCGACGATGTCTCGACCGTCATACGCGGCAAACAGAATCATGTCTTCAATGTTGCCAAAGCACTGGCGTTGCACACTGCGAAAACCGGTGAGCATGTCGCGCTGTCCGGCACCTTCTCGATCGGCTGCCCCGGCGATTCTTCGGGCGACGTCTATCTGGAAAAAGACGATGTGCTGTTGAACACCGATGACACCAAGCAATACGTCTCTTCCCAGTTTGCCTTGTACCCGATGAACAATCCGGATTACATGGCGGCCATCTACCGGGAAGTGGACCGCGCCAAAAAATTGGGCGTCTTCAACGATTCGATGCATTACGCCAGCGGCATCCACGGCGATATCCATGAGGTCTTCACTTTTTATGAAGAAGCCTTTACCCATGCACGCTCCGCCGAACATCGGCACTTGGTCATGACGGTATCGATGAGCCTCAACAGCCCGTCCCATGGAGGTGCGTAAGGTGCTGAAATCATGGAAATTAAAAGAAGTTGTGCTGATGTCGCTGTTTGCGGTCGTCTTCGGCATCATCTATCTGCTGTTTGTCCATGCGGCGAATATTTGGGCAGCAATCATCGGCCCGCTCGCCTATGAATGGATGTTCGGCATCTGGTTCATCGTCTCGATCATCTGCATGTACATCATCCGCAAACCCGGCGCTGCCTTCCTGTCCGAGACGATGGCCGCTGCGATTGAAGTCTTGATCGGCAACGCCATGGGCCCCCGGCTGATTCTTTCCGGCGTCATCCAAGGGCTCGGCGCTGAAGCTGCGTTCGCATTGACTGGCTATAAGCATTTCAATATCCTGGTGCTGATGCTTGCCGGCATCGGTTCAGCCGTCTTCAGCTTCATTTATGGCTATTTCATCTCGGGTTATGCGGCACTGGACCCGTCATTTGTCGCGTTGATGTTCACGATACGCGTCCTCAGCGGCGCCATCATCGCTGGAATCGGCGGCAAGTATATCGGCGATGCGTTGCTTGCGACTGGTTCGCTCCGCGGCTATGCAATTGCGCGTGCGAAAAAAGGTGATGTGAATGCCTGAAGAAATCATTTCTTTAAGCGAGCTGTCGTTCCGCTTTCCGGAAGACGAAAAAAAAACGCTAACCGGCATTTCCTTTTCGGTCCGCCGGGGCGAACGGCTGGTCCTGAATGGCCCGAGCGGCTGCGGCAAAAGCACACTGCTGTACTTGCTGAACCGTCTGTATCCGGAAAACTGCGATGGCTTGGTTGGCGGGGAGATCTGGCTGTTCGGGAAACCCGCAGCTGACTATGCACCGGGGGAGATCAATCACCGCGTGGCCACCGTTTTCCAGGATCCCGATTCACAGTTCTGCATGCCGACCGTTGAAGAAGAATTGGCGTTCACGCTGGAAAACCTGCAGACCCCCTTCGCTGACATGGAGCCTCGCATCACGGCGGTTTTGGAAACGACAGGACTTACACAGCTGCGTCATACCGTTATCCAATCTTTATCCGGAGGAATGAAGCAGCGCGTCGCGACGGCGTGCGCGCTGATCATGGAGCCTGAGGTTTTATTGCTCGATGAACCCCTGTCTCACTTGGATCCCTATACCGCAAAACAATTTATCCACTGGCTGGAACTTCTGCAGCAAGGAGAAAATTTGACCATCATTGCCGTTGAACACCGTTTGGACAGCTGGGGTTCGTTTTTTGGACGTGAAATCCAATTGGGCTGCGATGGCCATGTCGTGGCAGACCAAAAATTCACACCGCGTCACCCGATTTCATTTCCCGAACGGCAGTCAGTTGTTCAACCGGAAACTGCGTTAAGGGCTGAACAACTCTCAGTGACAATCAAGGGCAAGCAACTGCTTTCCCCACTAACTTTTTCCGCCCGCCGCGGTGAAGTGGTGGCCATCGCTGGACCAAACGGCAGCGGCAAGTCGACGCTGGTGAAGTCGCTATGCGGCATCTACAAACGGACGACCGGTTCGATTAGATCCGACGGAATCGGCTATGTGCCGCAGTCTCCCGAATACCTGTTCCTGACACAAAGGGTCGAACAGGAAGTGGCGTTTTCGGGTGCTTCCAACCACGGCCAGCTCCGTGAATTGATGGACAGTCTGCGGCTTGAAGAAATAAAGGATGCGCATCCTTTCGCCATCAGCCACGGCCAAAAACGGCGCGTGGCGATCGCGGCCATGCTCGCGGATAAACGGCCGGTGCTGTTGATGGATGAACCGACCTCAGGTCAGGATACGGCCGCGCTGCTCGAGCTTTTCGGTTTGATTGAAGAGCGTTCCAAAGAAGGCACGACGTTCCTGATCGTCACGCATGACATGGAATTTGCGGCGAGCCTTGCGGATTCGGTGCTGCTGGTCAAGGATGGCCGGATGACCGGAAAATTCCCGGCAAAAGAAGTCTGGAGCAACAGCGAGTTGCTGGCTGAGCACCATTTGCTGCCACCAAAAGGAGTGACTCGCCTTGCGGAATCTTTTGCATGATATGAACCCGTCCGTCAAGTTTGTCCTGGTCACCCTGTCGATGCTGGCCATTGCGTTCTTTTTCAACCCGTGGACGCCGTTGCTGTTCTGGATTGGCATCATCCTGCTGCAGCTGACGATGAGCCGTATAAACTGGAAACTGTGGCTGTTGTTCATGCTGCCGTTTTCCATCGGCGCTTTTGGCTATTTATGGACCACGGTTGTTTTTGGCGCAGACACTGGCGGAACCGTCATCCTTTCATTTGCCGGAATCGATGTGACCGACGAACAATGGGCGCGCGCATTGTCTCTCGCTTTCCGAGTCATGGCGTTTTCCACTCTGTCCCTGCTGTTCGCTTTCACCACTGATCCCGTGAAATTCATCATGAGCCTTATGCAACAGCTCAAGCTGTCACCAAAACTGGCATACGGCGCCATGGTCGGCTACCAGTTCCTGCCCGTCATGAAAGATGAGTTCACCCAGATCCAGCAGGCGCAGCGGCTGCGCGGTGCAGATAGTGAAAAACACAGCTGGCAGCGGTTATTGGGCATGCGCCGCGTGTTGATTCCGATGCTGGCAGGCGCTGTCCGGAAAGCGGAACGTTCGGCATTCGCCATGGAAGCGCGCGGCTTTACCGGAGAACCGAGAAGCGCTTATTACCGGCCGGTCCGGGTTGGCCGCACGGATTTGCTGATGTCCGGTGTTTTTCTTGTCCTCCTCCTCGCCAGTTGCATTGGCGGCAGCTGGCTAAGCTGAAATTTGGGATAGATAAACTGCACATTATAAAAAAAAGGGGAATTCTCTTTAAGAGAGTTCCCCTTTCTGCTGGTATTTTGTTAGTTGCTCTTTTTTATTTTCTGGACACTTTTTCTTGTTGCATGTTTTGAATTTTTTCATATAACCTTATGTAGTATTTTACATGTACAACGGGGTACACCATTTGTTTCTATCCCTCTTATCGATTATAATGAAAGCAGTTACATTAATTAAATTAACGGGGAGGAATTGCTGTGAATGGATTTCAGTTGCTCGACGAACAAGACAACCGGATCTACTTTGTTTTCACACCTCGTCATCCACATTCGTTTCTATTGTTTGAACAACATCTGGAAACCGTACTGGCTCATTTTGAATCCAGTGTCCCCTCCGGCCAGCCGAATAGTTGGATCTTAAAAAAAATCGCAATCATCTGTGAAGATAAAATCAGTTATTTCCCCGACAACGAATTATTGATTGAACCCGATTCATTTATGGACACCACAATTCAAGAAGGTTACATAATATTATTATTTATTAAAAACTCCCCTTCCGCTCCCTTTGAACTTCAGCCTATCCAAACCATTGAGAATCATCGGAACTTCGAAGATGCCCAAAAGGCAGCAACCGAGCAAATGGCCAGCCTGAAAACTGCATCTCCCAACATCGAAATTAAAGCCCTCGGCGCCAAAATGATCTACGACATCCCGTTACAGTGACCCCTTCCATTAGATGCCTATACAATTTCAACTGAGTATAAAAAACCCCCTATTGCCGATACTTGTCCTTAATAGGCAAGCTTTGGCAATAGGGGGTTTTATGTACTTTACTTTAGTTAGACAACTAGAGACTGGGCATCAGAATCTGACTGCTCCACTCGGTCCTAATCGATATCCTGCCGCTTGCTCTTGTTGATCCAGTAAACCAAAAAAGCGACGCATAATACGATGATGACTGTTTTCCAATCGACTTGTCCTGCTTCTTCGTCCAAGCCTGCCTTCACCACTTCTCGTTTCGTTTGGGCTGACGACATTCCAGCAAGCTTTGTTTCGGTCTTTGCGGATTGAATTGCCGGCAAATGCGTTTTTTGTAGGTAGGCATCCGGCACAGCCTCGAGCAGAATAGCCATTGGCACATCACCATCCAAATGATTGCGATCCCCCTGTTTTTCACTCAGCACATGAGCCTGAACCCCACTGGAAAGAAACAGGCTCAAGCACAGCAACAACATTGCTTTCTTCATCTGCCTCCGCTCCTATTATCCGTAATCTGGAACTCCTGGTTCTCCAGCTGCATTGCCCCATTAGCAGGAATTCGGAAAAAATAATAGAGGCTTCCTGGTGGCATTTGCTGTTCCACAGATGCTGAGCAGAGCACCTGCGAACGCTAATTGCACCTGAGCCTCTTCTAAACTTTTGCCAAATGATAATTTCACGTCCAGATGGAATGTCTGAAAACTATTCCAATTAAAGGACGAAAGCGATCATGCCAGCATTCTTGGCGCTCCTCCTCAACCAGTCCATTCCACAAATACAGGGTCACGGCCTGTTGTTGCAGGTTAACCAGCTGGCTATTGCTATTGCAGCAACCAAACACAAGCTTCGTTATTTTCCGACAGCTTGTGCTCTTGTCTAATTTCTAATTTGTGTTCTCATATACCTTATCATAAGTGAGAATGATTATCAATATCATTAATGAAATAGAAAAAAGTTTTCTAAATTTTCTTTCGCACCTTTTTATGCGGGACTGTCGAAAAGCCTTTCCACGAACTTTGGCTGCCCATCTATTCATCTAATCCATTCCAGTTCCGAACTCGTCTTCAACCATAAAAAAAGAGAGCTGGATTTCAGCTCTCTAATGTTCCATAGGTAATTTCATCTTCATCTCTTGCATTGACACCGTTTTTCACATGGACAACCGTCCGCAGGATTAATTTAGCTTTTGGATTATCCAGAATCCAGCGTTCATCCGGAACGATTTCAAACTGCTGCATGACCGTATCTTTTGATTTGACAGAACCTGCAAACTCCATCGATTGTTTTGCGATAACCGTTTCATAAAAATCAAAATCGCTGTCGTCACGCGTATCCTCGATCAGCTTGATGACATTCAATTCGATGAAATCAATCGTTTGGTCTCCGTCCCCGCCGTCCAGATAAACGGTGCCGTTCAATGTTTCGCCTTCTTCAAGATGAGGCATTTCAACTACCGTTTTCACTTGTAATGAACCGATGCCTATAGATGATAAAAAATCCTTGAACTTCATAACGTAGAAACCTCCAACTTTTGTTACTCATAATATACCACAACTTCGTTGTTTCAAAACAATCTTACAGTTCCGTGTAATCGTATTGATTTTCCAAATTGGTTTCATGTCTATTATACCGGCGTTTGAATAATTTGTAAAAATGGGAAATCAAAACCCGCAGCAATGCATACATCGGAATCCCAAGTATGACTCCGACAATGCCGAACAGGGAGCCTGCCGTCAAAAGCACGAAGATGATGGTCACCGGATGGATGAACAAGGTTTTCCCCATCACTTGCGGAGAAATCAGGTTGCCTTCCACCAATTGCACAACTGTCCAAACGATAGCCAGTTTAACCAGCATGAACGGCGAAGTCACCAAAGCGATGATGGCTGCCGGAGCAATGGCAATCGCCGGCCCAATATACGGAACGACGCTCGTGACCATGGCTAAAACGCCCAGCAATAAGGCATATTCCATGCCGATGATCAGGAATCCGATATAGACCATTACCCCAATGCAAAACGCCACAATCAACTGGCCTTGAATATAGGCGCTCAATTGCTTGTCCGCTTCAGTGAACACTTCACGGGTGTCGTCACGGAATCTTGGCGGCAACAGCTTCAGGAAATACTCCGGCAATTTATCGCCGTCCTTCAAAAGATAAAACAAGATGAAAGGCACAATTACCACCGACAAAATCACACCGGTAATGGTCGAAATCAACCCGGTAACGCCTGTAATGATGCTTGTCACTGTATTTTGCAGAGTATCTGCAATGTTCGCCGGCAAAGTAGCGAGCAAGGTATCCACCGTGAAGTTGGATTCGCTGTAATAATCGCCAATAAACGATGTTCTCAAAAACGCATCAATATTGGTCAGCAATTGCATGAAATATTCCGGGAACTCGGCAATCAAGGTTTGAAATTGTGATCGCAAAAATGGAAAAACCAAGACGATCAACAAGGTAGTCAGCCCAACCAAACCAAGAAAGATGATGATGATGCCCCAAATGCGTTTGATTTTGAATTTCTCCAGCAAGCGCAATATCGGCCGCAGCAAGTAGAAGAAAATCAATGCCAGGACAATCGGTAAAACTACGGTTTTCATGAAAACCGTGATTGGATGAAAGAGAAATGAGACTTCCCTGGAAATATAAACCACCAATCCAAGCAATAACAAAGTGATCAATGTGAATAATGTGTTCTTGCCACCTAAGAAACGGATATAATTGGTGGCGAAAAATGATTGCTTCTCCTCTGGCTGCATAAGCTTCCCCTCTTCAAATAGACTCTATACTTTCATACTATCATATCCATTAATGATTTAGTCTAAGGGTTGTGATAAATACTCGCCTAATGCCAGCCTGTTGTACTCAACATCAATATCCAGAACCGATCCGGCATGAGAGTAGTTTCCATAGCTATAGCTGTTTTCAACCGGCAGGGTCAAGCGCTCTACTTCTCCGCCCCCGCCAATGGCCAATTGGGCCGCCAGTTTTGCTTGGTCAGTCAATGGCATGTCGGTTTGGACATAGCCTTGCAAGGCACCCGCCAGTTTCGGGATATTCGCAACTGCAGCAAAGCTGACCATTTCGTCTTTCATGGCCGCAATCACTTGCTGCTGCCGGCGGACCCGCCCGAAGTCGCCTTCGTTATCAGACCGGAAACGCGCATAGCCCAGAAGCTGTTTGCCGTTCAGGTCCTGAACACCCGGCGTCAACGAAACGCCGATATCTTTGGACATCGCTTTTTCGACATCGATTTCCACGCCATTTGGCGCCGCTACATCGACGAGACTTTCAAAGCTTGAAAAGTCAATCAATGCATAATGGTGAATCTCCACGCCAAACATGCCCCTAAGCGTATCCGCCAACAGATCCACGCCGCCTAAATAAAATGCCGTATTTAATTTATAGGATTGAAAGCCGGGAATATCGGCATAAATATCCCGCATAAATGAAGTCAATTTAATTTCATTGTTCACTTTATCATGTGTGACGAGCATCATCGTATCTGTACGGGACTGCTCTTCTCCACGCGAATCGACACCCAGCACCAGGATATTCTCATAATCACCGTTTGCAGCGTCTCCATCGAATGTAACAGGTTCTTGCTCTGAATTGTCAGCTAGACTTTCACCACTCTTGAATTGGATAAATGCATAAACACCAACAGCGATAAGTGCAACCAGGAGCAGGAAGACGATGCCGCGCAGCCGAAATCTTCTTCTACGTCTTTTTCTCTTGGGGGGTTGTAGTTCTTCTTCCATAATAAATCTACTCCTTTCTAAACTTTCACGTCAATAAGACGCTCAGCTGTGCATTAAGTTTCGGAATTCCTTTTAAATTAAAGGCTTAAACCATAGAAATAGGCTTTTATTCCCTCAACTGATGCGAATTTGGTGAAAAAATGAAGAATGATGCGAATTAGTTCGTCGTGTACAGAACATTTTAATTGTCGGGAAACCGGCGGAGTGGTAAGATTTTTCTTACCTACTATTCAGATGACAGGCAAAATAACCTTTTCTTCCTATTAACTGTATAAGTTGAACTAAAATAACTACAGCAGCGGATATTCCGCAAAACGGTTCCGCTTTCGGGCCCGCGGGAGTCTTCGCTGTTTTGCTCTATATCTCTAGAGATTTCTCAAGCGCCGAAGCGGCTTATTTATGATGATTCTTTAGTTCAACTAGTATACTGAGAAATTAAAGCGAAAGATTTCATCTGTAAAATGTAGCACAGCAATCACCACCGAGAGGAGCCCTTATCATGACAGAAAAAGCGACATTTGCAGGCGGTTGCTTTTGGTGCATGGTCAAACCTTTTGATCAGTTTGACGGCATTGAGCAGATCGTTTCAGGCTATAGCGGCGGACATGTAGAAAATCCTACATACGAACAAGTGAAATCCGGTACCACCGGCCATTTGGAAGTTGTTGAAATCACATTCCAGCCTGATGTTTTTCCATACGAACAATTGCTGGATATCTTTTGGCAGCAAATTGACCCTACAGATGACGAAGGCCAATTTCAAGACCGGGGCCCTTCTTACCGGGCATCCATCTTCGTCCATAACGAGCACCAACGTGCGATAGCTGAAAAAACCAAGCTGGAACTTGATGCCAGCGGACGTTTCAATAAGCCTGTCGTTACTGAAATCCGCGATGCCGCTCCCTTCTTCAAAGCAGAAGATTACCATCAGAATTTTTATAAGAAAAATGCCGAACACTATAGCATAGACCGGGCAGAATCCGGCCGGGATGTATTTCTGTCCAATGCCTGGGAAAAAGTTGACGCTTGATGCGTCAGCTTTTTTTACCCTCTTTTATAGACGCACTATTTCGTTAATTCATATTCATTTCAGGGAGGGACTCCATTGAAACTTGTAGAATCCATAGATCCTATTGTGATGCAATTGGTGATTGTTCCGATGATTGTCATTGGAATTGGCATGCTGCTCGCTTTCCTCACCAATAGAGTATACGTTGGACCAATTGCGACGATGATTGTCACCTTGAGCTATAATTATTGGTATTTCACATCTTTTTTCCCCGATTCAGAACTTTCCTTTACCATGATTTCATCCTGGTGCATCATCTTCCCTTTAATCTCCCTCTATCTTTCTTGGATGATCGTGTTTCAGCTTCATGTCATCAAAGCATTTTTCCTGCCGGATCCAAAAGAATAACTAGTTGCGTTGAACTAATGATTTATTTCAGTCGATACTCCGCAAAACAGCTCCGCTTTCGGGCCCGCAGGATGCGGGTCATGCAGGTGGCGCGACAGGACTTCGCGGTGCTATGAGTGGGAGTGAATTCGGAGCAAGCATCGGTTTTTCCTTGTATTCGTTAAAAATTGTTCGTTCAATTAATAGTAACTTTTTTATTGAGCAGGACCGCAAATATAACCATCAGCACAATGAAAACCAAAAACAGCAGCAAGGTGATGTCGTGGTTGCCCGTCTGATCGTAGACGATGCCGATGGTGAGCGGCATAAAGGCCGAGATGATATAGCCGCCCGACTGCGTCATCGCTGTCCAGCTATTGGCTTCATCAGCAGAAGTTGTTTCATCAAGCGGCATCAATAAAGCAATCGGGAAAAGTCCGCCAAGTGCGACGCCGATAAATGCAGCCGCTATCCAAATCATATCGACATTGCCGAACATCAGCAACAGGATTCCAAGCGTTCCAAAAGCCAATACGATCAATATCCAGACCAAACGGTTTGGGAATTTATTGAAAAATAACGGGATGGAGATATTGCCGGCAATCTGAACCGCTGCCATCAACGTCAATACGCCCCCGGCAGCTAAAACTGTCATGCCTTTTTCAATCGCGATCGGCGCAAGCCAGGTCAACATGGAAAAGAATAAAGCCGATTGGCAGCCGAAAAACAACAGCATATACCAGGCACGCTTATTTTTCCACGGGGAAACACGGGCAAACTCCTCAATCATTGTTTCCTCAACCCTCACTTCACCCGGTTGTTCTACACGCAGCCAAATGATGAGGGCCGCAACCGACAACAAGCTCCAGCTGGCAATCGCCAGCGGCCAGTCCGCGATGGTGTAAAAAACTCCCGTCAATCCAGCTGACAACGTTGCTCCCAACCCCATACCGAACGAATAGACCCCGATCAATGCCGCAGTCCGCATCGGGAAATCACGCTTGATCATCGCCGACAGCAGCGGACTGATGATGGCGATGGCAATACCGATGAAAAAGGCGCTGGCAAGCAGAACCGGATAAGTCGGCACAAATCCTCTGACCAATGTAAACAGCCCAATGGCCACAAGCAATACCGCAATCGAAGGCTTTAAGCCGAACTTCCGGCCGAACAAAACGGCTAAGGGCGCAAAAAGCCCCATACAAAATACAGGAACAGCCGTCAACAGGCTGACTTCACTATTGCTTAAGTTTAAATCTGCACGAATGGCCTCAAGCATTGGGCCAATGGACGAAATGGCCGGACGCAGGTTTAAAGCAACAAACAAAATTGCCAAAACCATCAAGCCAATCGTTGATTTCTTCTGCTTTTCAGCCACGTTTTTTTCCTCCTATTAATAAAACCAATTATATTCATTCATATTTTTCCGGCTAACCTGTGGAAGTTGAACCAAAGATTTTCGCCTGCCGATATTCCGCAAACCAAATCCGCCTGGAGTGATTTCTTCAACCTCAAGAAACAAAACAAGATTACGTTTTGTGAAGTTTCAACAATATATTATTTCATTGGACTGTCCTTCTCAGTACACAACGCCAAACTTGTGTACTCACCCCTCAATCATTTAAAATAGAGGTGTGAAAGGCGGGTTGTTGATGAAGCTCGTTCATTGGAGTTATGCCAAACGTTACAATATAAAAGCCATTTTCGATGACTTTCCTCATGTCGTCGTGCTGTTTCGCCAAATTGGCGGCTACTACTTTATCTACTCGATGAAAGGCCTGACGCCGGAGCATATTCCCGGCCGCCGCGAGTATGTGCGGATGGAATATTTGCTGAACAAGGAACTTGGCATGCTGGAAGCTTATGTTGAACGGAAAATCAGGTAAAAATAGCCTTATATTATTAGTTTATCCGAGACCACGGGCGATTGCTATCGATTTCCGTGGATTTCGTGGTATACTCTTCTTATTGTGAAATTTAGGAGGTACGTATAAATGATAGCTGCAAATGATGTAAGTCTTCGCTTTGGTGACCGCAAACTATTCGAAGATGTAAATATTCAATTTAACCCCGGCAATTGCTACGGATTAATTGGTGCCAATGGTGCCGGCAAATCGACGTTCATCAAAATTCTTTCTGGTGAACTTGAAGCGCAATCCGGAAATGTTTATATGGGATCAGGCGAACGCCTGGCTGTATTAAAACAAAACCATTTCGAATACGAAGAGTCCGCAGTTCTTGAAACTGTTATTATGGGCCACAAGAAATTATATGAGGTTATGTCTGAGAAGAACGCCATTTACATGAAAGAGGATTTCTCTGATGAAGACGGCATGCGCGCTGCTGAACTTGAAGGCGAATTCGCTGAGTTGAACGGTTGGGAAGCTGAATCTGAAGCGGCCATCCTGTTGCAAGGCCTTGGCATTTCTGAGGATCTGCATGATAAGAAGCTGGCTGAACTTTCCGGTTCCGATAAAGTGAAAGTGCTTTTGGCACAGGCTTTATTCGGCAAACCCGATGTTCTCTTGCTGGATGAGCCGACCAACCATCTGGACTTGAAAGCAATCCAATGGCTGGAAGAATTCCTGATCAACTTCAATAACACCGTTATCGTTGTTTCGCATGACCGCCACTTCCTGAACAAAGTATGTACGCATATTGCTGACCTTGACTTCGGTAAAATTCAGCTGTATGTCGGCAACTACGACTTCTGGTACGAATCAAGCCAATTGGCAACCCGTTTGGCATCAGATCAGAACTCGAAGAAAGAAGAAAAGATCAAAGAGCTCCAAGCCTTTATCACCCGTTTCTCCGCCAACGCTTCCAAATCGAAGCAAGCGACGTCACGGAAGAAGATGCTTGATAAAATCGAGCTGGATGATATCCGCCCTTCTTCCCGTAAATATCCATTCGTCAACTTTACCCTCGGCCGCGAAATCGGCAACGATGTGTTGACTGTCAGAGACGTCAGCCAAACTGTGGACGGCAAACAATTATTGAATAAAGTCAGCTTCAACCTGAACAAAGACGACAAAATCGTTTTAATGGGCGATCCATTGGCGAAATCGGCCCTTCTCCGCATCCTTGCGGAAGAAGACCAGCCGGCAGCCGGTTCGATCACTTGGGGTGTCACCACTTCACGCGCTTACTTGCCGATCGACAACACCAGCTACTTTGAAGGCAGTGAATTGTCATTGGTGGATTGGCTTCGCCAGTACTCACCTGAAGACGAAAGCGAAACATTCCTTCGCGGCTTCCTCGGCAGAATGCTGTTCTCCGGCGAAGAAGTGAAAAAGAAACCTTCTGTGTTATCCGGTGGCGAAAAAGTGCGTTGCATGCTTTCGAAAATGATGTTGTCACATGCGAACGTCCTGCTATTGGACGAGCCGACCAACCACTTGGATCTTGAATCGATCCAAGCGTTGAACAACGGCATGATTGCCTTTAAAGGCGCCATGGTCTTCACTTCCCATGACCATCAGTTTATCCAGACGGTTGCAAACCGCGTGATTGAAATCCGTGAAGACGGATCAATCCTCGACAAGCAATTGAGCTATGATGAATACCTGGAATGGAAAGACGCACAAGGAATCACCAACTAAACCAGCTACTATCTCAGCAGCAGACCTACTCGCCAAACCGAGTAGGTCTGCTGCTTTTTTGCGACAAAGAGGAGCCGCGGGTCTATGAAGATCCGCGGCTTTTTCAAAGCTTCTTTATTTCATGAAACGTTTCACCAAGCGGCCAGCAGGCAATTTGGAAACATATTTATTACTTGAATTGGATACCTTTTTGACAAGTTCCAATAAGTCTTTATCCCCTGTCCAATGCTCTTTGATAACTTCCGCCGGGAATTTGTTCAATATCGTGTTGATGACGAATACTGCAACCACGACATCATCCAAGAATCCTGCGGGACCAACCAAAATTTCTGGCAGAAAATCAATTGGCGCGATGAAATACATGATACCCGCACCAACAGCAGCCTTACTTTTCGCATCAATGCGACTGTCCAGCATCAATCTTGTCAGCAAGTGGAACAAATCTGGAGCAAACAATACATAGCCGCTGACAGCTCCAAACACTTTTGGTTTGGAGTCTACCCAATCCTGTACTTTCTCCCGGAGCTTATGATAAAAATCTTCTTGCTTTTCTTTGCTTGGCATTTCTTTTTTTAAATACTCATCAGCCATTTAGTTGTCCCCCTCAATCTTTCTTTACAGCAACTCATGAATGCGGTGACACTTAAAACACCAATGTCACATTTGTCGCTACACGCTCTTTATCTGCAACACCTTCATATACAGTGAACTTTACCGGCTGGCCCGGATTCAGTTTCCGGAAGCCATCGACATTGATATTAATTTCCTCGAAGAAGAAATCCTCTCCGTTGTCACCTGTAATCATACCGATCCCTTTATTTTCATCAAATGATTTCACTTTGCCTTCCATTGCGAAAACCTCCCGTATTGTCTTTGTCCAATCATCTATTTATACCCTTCCAGCATTAAATAAAAACCTGATGAACAAGGACAGTGAGGCCGGCTAAACGAGCACCCGGAAAGGCCGGCTTGTTAAAGTTAATCCGCAATAGAATGGAGTCCATTTCAGGAGATTCTTTTGCAAAAAAAAGAACCGCTCCCGAGAGAGCAGTTCTTGGCTATTAAGCTTTAGTTACGTTTGTAGCTTGAGGTCCGCGGTTGCCTTCTTCTACTTCAAATTCAACACGTTGTCCTTCGTCAAGCGTTTTAAAGCCGTCGCCTTGGATTGCTGAGAAATGTACGAATACATCGTCTCCGCCTTCAACTTCGATGAAGCCAAAGCCTTTTTCTGAATTAAACCATTTTACTGTTCCTTGTTGCATAATAATTACCTCCTACGGTAGAAAAATTTTCAATATGGAATCTTTCCAATAAAAAAATTCACATATTCCCTAAAGTACCATCACGTGCTGATCACTTTAGGGAATATGTGAATAGCTGTAATTGGTGCGGATTTCAAATTGTTAATGTAATTATATCAAATTGACTACAAAAGTCAAACAAATCTAAAAACTTATCTGAGGTTTCCCGTTAACTAGCCAAATCAACCCATGAAATATCTGCAAATCCTCTTCGCATTTTTCGCAATATTCCATTTCTTCTTCGTTCCAGTAACTTGTAAAGGCCGCGTCCCGCTCTTCATGCTCTGAGAATCGAAGGCTGAAATCCGCTTTGAGTTCTGCCAGGTAGTTGCGTGCAGCATCGGCTGCAGAAAATTTCCGGCGCGTGACCACTTTATCTTCCCAGTCATCAAACATCCACCACGGTTCATAATCCGCTCTCATATAGATGATTTCGTGCATAGTTGCCTGCCCCATTTCTTCCTCATAAGAATTGTGCCAAATCTTTTTCAGCTTGTAAAGATATAAGCATGGATTTCTGCAGGGATTCGAAAGTTTGTATTGACTTCTTCTTTCACGTAAAATATAAGGAAGAAGAGCACTGGAATGAAACTTTTCAGTGTCAAGGACGTATAAGTTAAGTAGCAGTGAAGGAGGTCCTTTACATGAAGCCCCTAAAGCCGATTGAAAATTTTATCAAGAGACAATCCGTCAGTTTGCCTCTTATGACAGTGATGTTCCCAATCCTGTATCTAGGAGCCGAAATTGGGTTGATCGCGTCAGGAGCTGTTGCCGCCGGAACTTATATCGCCAGCAACAGCACCATCAAACAGGTTCAAATTTCAGCTGACTCCAAACATCTTGGAATGACCCGCAGTGAATTTAAAAATGTACGAAACCAGATAAAAGAAGGCAAGGAAAAAATCAAACAGCTTCAAGGTAATTATTATAAAGTACGTTCTATTTCATCTTTTAAACAATTGATGGACATGACAAAAATCGCGAATAAAATCATCAATGTCGTCCAGCAAAATCCGAGAAAATTCTATTTAGCCGAACCCTTCTTTTATTCCCATTTGGATTCAGCGATTGAATTGACGGAAAAATACACCTTATTGGTTGGGCAGCCTGTCAAAGACCAGGAAATGCGTGTGGCCTTGCAGGATACGCGGGAAATGCTGCTGTCGCTCAATAAAGTGATGGAACAGGATTTAAAGCAGGTCCTGTCCAGTGATGTCGAGAAACTTCGCATGGAACTGGATTATGCCCAATTGGCTGTCGATCAGCACAATAACAATAGCCAGAAATTACTCGTTCAGCCAGAGCCTGAACATGAGGGAGACGTGGAAGATGACAGAGAAACCATCAACTCGAAGTGAATTGGATGATTTATTGGAATCGCCATTTGGCATGCAATTGGAAAAACAGGAGCAGGCAGTTGCCGAACAAGCGGAGGGCCGCCCTGTTGCTTTAATGGATCGCTTGACGAAAGAAGAACAAGCGAAAGCGCGTGAGCTTGCCAAGCAAATTCCGACCGGCAACAATGAAGCCATCCTGACCTACGGCGCCAATGCACAAAATCAGCTGAGCCAGTTTTCACACAAGATGCTCGACCATGTTCAGCGCAAAGACATCGGTCCTGTCGGTGACGTGCTCCATGACCTGATGAAAAAGCTGGAGGAATTGAATCCTGAAGAGTTGACGCAAAAGAAAAAAACGGGCATCCGCAAGATTTTTTCAAAAGCCAAATACTCAGTCCAGGAAATGATGACCAAATACCAGAAGCTCAGCACCCAGGTCGACCGCATCAGCATCCAGCTGGACCATTCCAAGCGCGGCCTGCTGGATGATGTACAGATGCTTGAGCAGCTGTATGACCAAAACAAAACCTATTTTCAGGCTTTGAATGTCTACATCGCTGCCGCTGAATTGAAGCGCGACGAAATCATGAGCGAAACGATTCCCGCGCTCCGCAAAAAAGCGGAAACTTCGCAGGATCAAATGGTCTACCAGGAAGTCAACGACATGATGCAGTACGTGGACCGCCTGGAAAAACGGCTGTACGATCTGCAGCTTTCGCGCCAGATCACCATTCAAAGCGCACCGCAGATCCGCATGATCCAGCAGACCAACCAAACCCTGGCGGAAAAGATCCAGTCGTCCATCATGACGTCGATTCCTTTATGGAAAAACCAGATTGCCATCGCGTTGACCTTGAACAAACAGCTAAAGGCCGTAGAAGCACAAAAACAAGTCACCTCCACCACCAATGACCTGCTGTTGAAAAACTCGGAAATGCTGAAAATGAATTCGATCGAAACCGCCCGTGAAAATGAACGCGGCATCGTCGAAATCGATACCTTGAAGAAAACGCAGGAAAACCTGCTTGAAACCATTGAAGAAACGCTGAAGATCCAGGCGGAAGGCCGCAGAAACCGAAAAGCAGCCGAACTTGAAATCGGCCGCATGGAAGAAGACCTGAAACAACGCCTTCTTGCCATCCATGACAACAACGAAAAGAATAATATGTAAATAGTTAACCCCCGGAAGCTGGTGAGCTTCCGGGGGTTTTTGTATTCTAGATGAAGATTCGGCGGTCCTACCTTATGGTTCCGGGTTTCTACATGAAGAAAAGAGGCGGCTTTCTCATCCATCCACTCTTCTACATGAACCATTCAGCTTTCTAAACGAATTCCATGAAAACCATCACAAACTGTCTGTGAATAGAGCTTGATGAGAAAGCAGCACTTCCTATCCCCAGCTTTCGTCCCGTGAACAGCTTTGTGTGGTCTCTTTCATGGAAAGTATTTCAGCCTGGCCAGAAAGTATTCTGGGAGCTGCAGAAAGTGTTTCGTCTCTTTTGGAAAGTATTTTATACTTTTTGGAAAGCAAATGCTTTTATTGGAATTAACGATTGAAACACGCCAATATTAGCCAAAAACACTTAACATCACCCCGCCTGAATCACCAGATGCAAGCTTCTTTTCAGGAGGCGCAGAGTCTGTTCGACAAATTGCTCCAAGGAATCGGCACTGACGGATTTATTGCCATACATCATCCGGTAAAATGCGGCCTGCTCTTCTGTGATCGAGTCGCTGCTCAAAAATAGGTGCAACACTTCGATGCCCTGTTTTTTCGCTTCTGCTACGGCGTTTGCGGTATCCACCACGCCATTCTCCGCGTAATTATAGGCAGATGGCTCTCCATCGGAAAAGACCAGTAAAAAGCGGTGTTTCTCGGCTCTGTGTTTCAAGCGGCTGTTCATCCAGCGAATGGCGAAACCATCCCGGTTGTCTTCATGCGCATCCAGGGAGGCAATTACCTGGGCATGGTCTTTGCCCCGGTCTTCGAACTTATGCATCCACTCGAAATAGTTCGGCTGCTCAGTATCACTAGCTTCATAGGCATCCTCGTAAAACAAGACGATTTCATGCGGTACGTTCAAGCCGCGCAGCACATCGTGGAATAACAGCACGGCTTGCTTTGTTTCGTCCAGTTTATCGAGCATGGAAGCGGAGCCATCAATCAACAGGCAAAAAACCGCATCCAGTTCTTTAGAAGGTGCTGTTTTTCGGTAGAACGGCTTGGGGCGTTCTTCAATCACCAGCGGCATCAGCTTCTTCGACAGCCTCCCCGCATTCAGGTTGGTACGGACGCCTTCCTGCCGCTGCGTCATCCGTTTTTTCAGCTCTTTCAGCAAAGCCCGCACATACGGTGCCTGTTTTTTCCGCCAGTCCTCAATTTCGAGGCGATGGTCACCTTCCGCACGCAGTCTGGACTCATGGTATACCACCTGGTCATTGGCTGAACCGAACCGGCCTTCTGCTTTTTTGGGCTGGCTTTCCATCTGCCGGTCTTCGGCATCACTGTCTTCCAGATGCTCTCCGCTTGAATCGCCTTTAGCGGTCTGTTGAACCTCGCCGGCACCTTCTTCTTCCCTGCCGCCTTCAGCAAGCTGGGAGTCGCCGCGTTCGAGCTCAAACTCCATTGCAGGTGCCTCGCTCATTTCGGTTTCCCGGTGCCAGGCCTGGAACCATTCTTCAATAGTTTCAATTTCTTCCGGTTCTTCCGCCTCATCCGCTTTGATGCCTTCATGGTAATGAAACGGCGGCACTTTATCAGCCGTTTCACCAAAAGTGTAATAGGTATGCAGTGCATCTCCTTCAAGCAGGAATTCTGCGCGGTCCATGATCCGGTCCACCACTTTCACCGAATCCATTGTTGTTTTTGCATCGAATAATTCCGTCCAAATGAAAGACAAGGCATTGAAACGTTCTCCGGCATCAACGTCAATCCCCCGCAACCGCAGATAAGCCGAGTTGATCAACCCATCGCTTCCAAAGCCTTTTTTCAGGTTTTGCCGGAATTGATCTTTGTGGTATTCCGTATAGACCGCTTCCCGCGTGTCAAAAGCCGCAACCGTTCCAGGACGCGCCGCTTTAATCTGTTCGGAAAGCCGGAACTCCTCGGCGCATAACAGCAATTGTTCCCGCAGGCTCGGCAAAGCGGTATCAGTCCTTTTGAACCGGCGCCATGCAGTCAAGTTGAAGTCCCGCCAATAGCCCGCTGCTATCAAATAGATATCCGACAAGTAGCCATTGCGCTCGATCCGTTTGGCCCGGTGCCGCCAAAAGACGCTGACGGACATCGCCGATTCGGATGGCCGTAACTCCACCAGTTTGCGGGTCGTCACCTTCAAATAAGGAGCATCTGCCAGTGCACCGGCGAGCAGCTCCATTTGATGAAGCATCTTGGTATCGATGGTTTCATTATTGAATTGGATAAACCGGTTGACTGATGCCATTAGTTTCACCTACTCCTTCCAAGTATGAGCCAGGTCCATGAACAGATCGCGTTCACTTTCATCTTCCAATTTTTCCGCGATAGCGTATTGCACGGCACGCAATGGGTCCATATAGTGCGCCAGAGCCGTTGCATCCAGCAGGCTCCGGATCGAAGCAGCTTCTTCCGACAACAAGCCGTTCGTCACTTGTTTCATTAAATCTTCCGCCAAATTCAGCATAAATTTTTTCAGAATTTTATCCGCTTCCGGAAATTCGCGGTCCCATAGCTCAGCCAGCTGCTGACCTGTCAAATAAGGGATCGGATACGCAATAAAACGGTTTTTTAAGGCTTCATTCATGGGGGCTGTGCCGATATAACCTTCATTGATGGCAGAAATCACCCCAAAATCAGGATGCGCCTCAATCACTTCGCCCGTAAATGGATTCGTCATCATGCGGCGATGGTCCAATGCACTATGAAGAATCGGCAGGGTTTCGGCTTTGGCCATGTTGATTTCATCAATATAAAGAAAATGCCCTTTTTTCATGGCCGTAACCACTGGCCCTTCGACAAACTCAATGACGCTTTGGCCATCCCGCTGCACCAATGTCTTAAAGCCCAGCAGCGCTTCCGCGTCCAGGTCAACCGAACAGTTGATGCTTTGCATCGGCTGTCCGAACAGCGCGGAAATGCTTTCCGCCAGCTTGGTCTTGCCCGCTCCCGTCGGCCCTTTCAGCAAAACAGGCTTCCGCAGGACAACCGCAGACAGAATATCCTGCCACAGATGGTTATCAGGCGCGATATACCCCGCTTTCCCGATCAATTTATCATACGCTTCATGCGTTCGCTCTTTTCGCTTTGCAATATCCTGTTCAATCAATGACATTCCGATTCCTCTTTTCCACAGAAAAAGCCGATGTAGATTCATCGGCTTTTTGATATTCTTCACGGCCTTTAACAGCCAACTATCCATTCATTATTCGAAATAAGTTTTATAGAACCCGCCGATTTTCCCGGTATTGTCTATAACAAAAATAAATTCTTCGGTCTCATTCTTCACTTCATATTCTTTGCCCACAGTCAGCACGTTGGAAACCAAAAATTTCGCTGCATCCGTGTGCTTGCAAGTTACCGTTTTAATCGTTTCTCTGTCAAGCCATTCATTGTGAATCATCGTCCTCATCCTTTTCAATCTGTCTATACCTTCAGTATAAGGAAAAAGCAGGCCAATTTCAAACTGGCTCTGCTTTGATGTGCTTATAGGTTATAATTTGCGAAAGCTTTTACGAAAATATCCACTTTCAGACCCACTGGATGTGGGTCATGCAGGTCCAGTAACATTACCACATTCTCTAAAACCCTTCACTTCTTCGCAAACTTGGTACTGTAAAGATAACGGAACACCACGATGCCGATGACAAGAACCGACAGCAGGATCAAAAAGCCCTGCAGGTGCTCAAGGATGGTCTCATAGGCATAGGGAAACATCCGGCCGAGATTAAAATAGATGAACATCCAGACAAATCCGGCCGTATAAGCGAACATCATGTAACGCAAGAATGGAAAACGGTTGGCGCCGACGACATAAGGCATCGCCCAACGGATTCCAGGCAGAAAAAAACTGAAGGCGATTGCCCATTCCCCATGCTTTTCCAGAAAGTTGCTGAAGCGGCTGATCGGCCCTTTCAGACGGGTCCGGTTTAACCGGTTTAAGAGCCGATGCCCCAGACTGCGGCCAATAAAATACGCGAACGTGTTGCTGGTGATCAGACCGAGATAAGCTGAAAGAAAAGCATAGACTGGCTTAAAATAGCTGATTTCCGTCAAGACTCCCGAAAAGGCTGCGGCGACTTCATTGGGAATCGGCAGACCAAAAAGCAACAGCCAATTAAAGACGAACATGCTGAAATAACCATATTCCTTCACTAATTCAATAAAAAACGAGATATCCATAGACTTCTACCGCCTTTAGGCTTGTTACCTTTATGATGACAAAAAAAAGGCAGTCCTGCAATGCAGGACTACCTGGTTGAACAAATATTAAGATTCCAGCAATAGATCTTCTGGGTTCTCGATCATATCTTTGACCATTTTCAAGAAACCAACAGAATCGCTTCCATCAATTACACGGTGATCGTAAGAAAGTGCCACGTACATCATCGGACGGATTTGAACTTCGTCGCCGATTGCAACAGGGCGTTTTTGGATTGTGTGCATTCCAAGAATACCAACCTGTGTTCCGTTCAAGATTGGTGTAGACATCAATGAACCGAATACGCCACCGTTCGTGATTGTGAATGAACCGCCTGTCATGTCAGCAATTGAAAGCTTCTTGTCGCGCGCTTTTTTAGCAAGCTCGCCGATTGTTGCTTCAATTTCAGCAAAGTTCTTTTTGTCCGTGTCGCGAACGATCGGTACAACCAAGCCTTCTTCAGTTGAAACGGCAATCCCTACATCATAGAACTGTTTTAGCAGGACATCTGTCCCGTCCAATTCAGCGTTGACATATGGGTATTTTTTAAGTGCTGCTGTAACTGCTTTAGTAAAGAATGACATAAAGCCAAGTTTCACATCGTTATTTTTAAGGAATTGGTCTTTTTTGCGGCTGCGCAAAGCCATAACGTTCGTCATGTCGATTTCGTTGAATGTCGTCAACATTGCAGTTGATTGTCTTACTTCAAGAAGGCGTTTGGCGATCGTTTGACGGCGTCTTGACATTTTTTCACGGACAATGCGGCCACTTTCTTCATCAGAAGAAGGAGCTGCAGCTTTTGGTGCTTCCGCTTTTGCTGCTGGTGCACTTGCAGCCGGTTTTAATCCGTGAGCTTCAACGTCCTGAACACGTACACGGCCCATTGGGTCAACTGGTGAAATAGCAGCCAGGTCGATTCCTTTTTCGCGTGCCAATTTGCGTGCTGCAGGGCTTGCAATCGTCCGGTCAGTAGAAGATTGCTCTTCTGCTGCTGGATCTTTTTCTACAGGCTCTTGAGTAGCAGGAGCTTCTGTTTTAGCAGGCTCCTCGGATTTTTGTGGAGCTTCTTCAGCTTTAGGTGCTGCAGCTTCGCCAGAACCTTCGCCAACGATAGCGATAACTTGTCCAACTTCAACTGTATCGCCTTCCTGCGCTAAAAGTTCCTGAACAACTCCAGCCTCTTCGGAAATGACTTCAACGTTGACTTTATCTGTTTCCAGTTCAACGATGAATTCTCCCTTTTCAACAGTTTCGCCCGGCTGTTTAAGCCACTGAGCGATTGTTCCTTCTGTAATCGATTCTGCTAATTCTGGTACTTTGATCTCTGCCACAAAAAATTCCTCCTTAGATTATCCTTACAATTTAGCTAATGCTTCATCAATTATACGTGCTTGTTCCACTTTGTGCGCTTCTCCATCGCCTTCTGCAGGGCTTTGGCGTTGAATGCGTCCAAAATACTTCACTTCTTTGCCATCTGCCAATTCATTCAGATACGGATTAGCAAAAGTCCATGAACCCATGTTCTGTGGTTCTTCCTGTACCCAAGCCAACTCTTTGGCGTTTGGATAGCGGTCAAGGATCGCTTTAATCTTCTCAGCCGGGAATGGATACAATTGCTCGACGCGGACGATATGCGCCCACTCGAAGCCTTTTCCATCTTTCACCCGTTCTGCCAGGTCAATCGCCATTTTGCCGCTTGCCAAAAGAACGCGTTTCACTTTTTTCGCATCTTTGCCCATATTCGGCTGTTCAATGACAGTTTCGAATTGGCCTTCAGCTAACTCAGCTACATCTGCACCCACTAGAGGATGGCGAAGCAATGATTTAGGTGAAACGATGATTAGCGGACGAATTGCTTCTTCTCCAAGCATTTTAGCCTGACGGCGTAAAATATGGAAGTAGTTGGCTGCACTGGAAAGGTTTGCGACTGTCCAGTTGTTTTCAGCAGCCATCTGAAGATGTCTTTCAAGACGGGCACTTGAGTGCTCAGGTCCCTGGCCTTCGAAGCCATGAGGCAACAGCATGACCAAGCCTGATTTTTGGCCCCATTTTGCGCGTCCCGCAGAAATAAACTGGTCAAACATCATTTGGGCCATGTTGGCGAAATCGCCGTATTGCGCTTCCCAAATAACAAGTGCTTTATCATTTTCAACGTTATAGCCATACTCAAAGCCCAGTACAGATGCTTCACTCAATGGGCTGTTATAGACGACAAATGATGCTTTGGCATCTGAAATATGATGCAATGGCACCAGTTCATTGCCAGTCTTTTCATCATGCAGGACAAGATGGCGATGTGCAAATGTTCCGCGCTGCGCATCTTGGCCAGCCAGACGGATTGGGTTGCCATCTTGCAGGATTGAACCGAAGGCAAGCGTTTCAGCATGTGCCCAGTCAATCTTGCCTTTTTCATTGAATGGATCTTCACGGCGCTTTAGAATTCGTGCTAACTTGCTGAAGGCAGAGAAATCACTTGGCCAAGACAATAGTTCTTCATTCATCTTCGTCAGGACGTCTTTGTCAACGCCTGTCGGCACTTCAGGATAACCAGCTAAGACAGCTTCCGGAATTTCAAGTTTCGGGAAGTCCGCCGTTTTGTTTTCTTTGACTCTGTCATAGGCTTCCTGCATCTCTTTTTGTATATCTGAATCAAGCTTGTTGACATCGTCTTCAGATAGGACTTTCTCTGTTGCCAATTGTTTTCCGTAAAGCGCACGAACCGTATCATGCTGATGGACGCCATGGTACATTATCGGATTCGTCACCAGCGGCTCATCCATTTCATTATGGCCGTAACGGCGATAGCCGATCAGATCAATCAGAATATCTTTGCCGAATTTCTCACGGTATTCAAATGCCAGACGAGCGACTGCCACTACAGCTTCAGGCTCATCAGCATTGACGTGGATTACCGGCACTTCAAAGCCTTTTGCAGGGTCTGACGAATAATGTGTCGATCTTGAATCAAACTGTTCTGTTGTAAAACCGATCAAATTGTTGGCGATGACGTGGATTGATCCACCTGTCTGATAGCCTTTGACACGGCTGAAGTTCAAGGTTTCGGTTACGATGCCCTGTCCCGGGAATGCCGCATCCCCGTGCACAAGAATCGCGTATGATTTTTTCGGATCCATTTTAGCCACACCCGTTTGATCGGTAAGTTCCTGTGCAGCACGCGTCTGTCCAGCAACGATTGGGCTGACGATTTCCAGGTGGGAAGGATTATAGGCAAGTTTAATACTTGTCCCATTCTCTGATTTAAAAGCTGCACCCATATGGTATTTGACATCGCCAAACCAGCCTTTAGTGATTTGAAGCGAACCGTCTTCAGGAAGGAAAGCATCGTCTCCAACGTGTGCAAAGCCTGCAAACATCATTTCATAGGGTTTATTCAAAATATGTGTAAGCACATTTAAACGACCGCGATGCGCCATCCCGATCATGATATCTTTTGTTCCGGCCGACTCGGATAGACGAACAAGTTCATCCATCAGAACAACCAATGAATCGACACCTTCAATTGAAAAGCGTTTTTGCCCAACAAAAGTACGGTGTACGAATTTTTCAAAGCCTTCTACACGTGTCAACAGATCAAGAACTTGTTTCTTCTTGTCCGCATCCAATGTTGGCTTGACTTCACCCGCTTCGATTTTATCCTGCAGCCAGCTGCGTTCTTGAGGCTGGATCACATGAGAAAATTCAAAAGCGACTTTATCCGTATAAAGCGATTTCAAATAATTAATAGCTTCCAAACCATTCGTGATATTGCTTGGTGCATTATTCAAAAGCAATGATACCGGCACTTCTTTTAAATCCTGATCGCTGAGGCCATGGGTAGGCTCAATTCGGGAACTGTCTTTCGGCTGATCCTTCAACGGATAGATATCCGATGCCAAATGGCCATGAGCGCGAATCGCTTCAGCCAAATGGACAGCAGCCAGCACTTTTTCAAAATTATTGGGTTCTACCGCTTTTCCAGCAGAAGCTTGTTGGCTTGTGGAAACTTGTTGGCCCATGGAAACTTCAACAGGAGGGCCGTATTGTTTAAAAAGTTCAACGTACTCTGGATCAAGCAACTCCGGTGATTCTTGATACAGATCATACATCTCCATTATGTATCCCAGGTTAGGACCTGTAATGGAACTCCATGGGGATTTGGCATCTGAATAATTGCTAGACATTAAAAAAACCTCCAACTATTTGTTTGACGGCAGTCACTTTATTTGTATATGTCTCGTCCATTTTATCACGCATCCCACTAGACATAAAGCAGAAGGCGCTGTGTTGATTAAAGTTTAAAATTCCCTATCAATCTTACTACTTCCCCGTTAAAAAACAAGCCCTTTCGTGAAAATATTCACATAAGAAGGCGTAAAGCGCTTTTATGCCTGCTGCTGCCCTAAACTGACGCGTAAACAGACCGGCTTTAAGTGGATGAATACAAATAGCAATTCCCTTTGCCGTTGCTTTTCGCCAGGTAGAGCGCAGCATCCGCTTTTTTGACCAGATCGTCAAAATCATTTCCGTGCAACGGATAAACGGCAATGCCCGCTGATGAAGTCGGCGCAAAATGATGGCCGTTGATTTCCCAGCCTTCGGCAAGTGTCTGGTTGATGCGGCTGATGACCTTTTCGATGTGCACTTGGCTTACTTCAGGAATAATGCCGCACAGCGCCACCAGAAATTCGTCTCCGCCTACTCTGGCAACCATATCTTCCTTACGAAGACTTTTCTTGATCGCCTGTCCGAAATGATAAATAAAGTCATCTCCAACATCATGGCCAAATTGATCGTTGATCGATTTAAAGTCGTCGCCATCGATATACAACAAAGCGATCTGGTGTCCTTTTGCTTCCGCCTTTTCTTTCATCTGCTGGAATCGCAGGACCATCAGACGGCGGTTGGGCAAAGTTGTCAAGCTGTCATGGTAAGCCATGAAATGAAGCTGTTCTTCCAGTTGTTTGCGCTCGGTAATGTCGAATAAGATCGACAGGACCTGATAAATTTGGCCATCCACATCCATCAAAGGAATGATCGTGGCATCCACCCAGAAAATCTCACCATTTTTCTTTAAGCTTCTTATCTGTCCACGCCAGATGGAACCCTGCCAAATAACAGACCGAATCTCTCTATATTCCTCAGTGGAGATAACCGACTTTCCTATCTTGAAAATATTGCTGCCGATCAGCTCTTCAGGCTTATAGCCGGCTAATTCATTAAAATTGTCATTGACGAATTCTATCCTACCAGACAAGTTCCAGATTGCGACAAGCGCTGCGTAATTAAGTGCATCCTTGTAGCTCTCCAGAATATTCTCGGTTTTTTTCAGCTCATTCTTCAATAGCAGTTCGTTGGTCAATTCCCGGAACACCACGTGGAACGCCCGGATAATGCCATTTTCGTTGATGGGGGAATAACTGGCTGAAAACTTCGCCAATGTGCCATCCTGTTTTCTGCGCTTCATGATGATGGACGAGCTCTTAGATCCAGGGACAAACTGATCAAGCAAATTTTTGCCCGTCTTAAACTGCTCTTTTTGCTTTTCAGGCAAATCCTTGTAGTAACGGTTGATCCAATCCTCTTTGTTCACTCCGAATGTTCGTTCATAGGCCGGATTCAAATCGATGATCATGTATTCTGCTGAAATCATGATCATCGGGTCCACTGAGTTTTGGACCAGGGATTCATAGAATAAATAATCTTCTTCAATCTTCTTCTGAGCTGCAACATTCTTTGTGATCGCCAGCACGAAATTTTGCCCTTCAAACTGGATCGGAGTCAGTTCAGTTTCCATCGCCGTGTCCAAATCACTGAACAAGCTATAGTCACGGTAAATGTGCTTTTCTCCTGCTTTCAAGGCAATCAAATACTGTTTTTTAATTTCCCGTGTCAAATCCGGCGGCATGCTGTCATCCAATGTTGTTCCACACAGTTCTTTTTTGAACAAAGCAAAGCACACCGGATTGACGTATACATAGTCAAAGGTGTCTCCATTTTGCTTCATAAAATAGACAGGGTCTTTCGAGTTTCCATAGAGAAGATCCAACTGTTCGTGGGTAAAAGGCATGGACATCTGTTTCACCGCTTTCCATTAGACAAATTGTTTCGAGAATGTTGAAATTCGCTCACTGAATTGGGCATAGTACGCCTGCTCATCCAATGATTCAGAGCTTAGGATTTTGCTTTCTTCCCGATCCGCAGGCCAACTGAATTTGGCAACCGACAGGTAAGTCGCATTGCCGGTAAGCTGAAGATGGATGTCATCCCCTTGCCTGGAAACTGAACATTTCACCATGCCACCGGGATTGTAGACTGATACATCCCCATAAGGAACGAGTCCCGCCATGCAGCTGACCAAAGCTGAGGCCGTCATTGCCGTTCCGCAGGCATTGGTGAATCCTACACCCCGCTCATAGGTACGGACAAAGATGCCATCTTCCACCGGCGTCACGTAACTGACGTTGACTCCATCTGAAAAATAATCGTTGTCTCCATTAAAATACTGCGCCCATTTTTGCTGATGGCTTGTATCCCTCTGCAATTCAGGCGGTACAATGCCGATCAGATGCGGGTTGGGAACGGCGACAGCTGTAAATGGAATTTCTTCTGAAACGAATGGCAAGGATTTGTGAATCCATTCGCTGTGCCCCTCATAGCTCATCGGCAAACTGCTGAGTGAAAATGAAACCGGCGATATTTCCACCGCGTACGTTTCAATTCCTTCATTTAATGTCTCTTCTTTTTTCACGCGCAGCAGAGCTTTCATGGTCTCAATTACCGCTTCCTGCACCCCATCGCGTTCGCATACAAAACGGGCAACACAGCGCAAACCGTTTCCGCACATGGACGCTTCTGAACCGTCATTATTAAAGACCCGCATTTTCGCATGTGCGACAGCTGAAGGCAAAATCACTAAAATACCGTCAATGTCTTTGTCCAGTTCGGCCAACCGGATTGCCAGCTGCGCAAAATCAGCCCTTTCTTCCGATTCGAACATATAGAAGGTATTCATGGAGCCATGGACTTTTATCAATGTCATTTCCAAATTCGTCACCTCTTAAAAGTATTATATATTGAAATCAGAATTTTCACACAATATTTTTCCCGTAAAACGGCAGTGTAAAGTGATGAAAAGAATTTATTTAGCGTGGGCAGCTACCAATTTAGCCATTTCGGCAGCCGTAATCGGTGCTTCGGCTTGTGTCATGTTCTCAATCAGCTGATCTTTATCAGCCTGCAGGCGTGCTATCTCGTCCATGAAGCGGTCTGCAGACAGCTCTTCCTCTTCAACTACATGCGCAAAACCTTGTTTTTCAAAGAGATTGGCATTCAATAGTTGGTCGCCGCGACTTTTTTGAATAGACAAAGGCACCAGCAACATCGGTTTTTTCAATGCCAAAAACTCGAATATCGAATTGGACCCTGCACGTGATACCACAAAATCCGTCATATGCAGCAGATGCGGCAATTCATGAGTCACATATTCAAACTGCCGGTAGTTCACATGGACATTCAATTCCGGCACGCTATTGCCTTTGCCGCACAGATGGATGATATTGAATTCTTTCAACAGCCGTTCCAGGTTGTTGCGGACAGCCGAGTTGATCATCGCTGAACCTTGGCTGCCGCCCATGACCATGAGGACCGGCAACTCATTGTCGAACGGACAGATTTCCCGCCCTTTTTCTGTAGAGCCTTCCATCAGTTCACTGCGGATAAGTGAACCTGTACACGTAGACTTGCCGCTTGGCACATGCGCCAGCGTTTCTTTAAATACCGTAAAGATATGGTCAGCAAAAGGCAAGGCAATTTTGTTCGCCAAACCAGGTGTAACATCCGATTCATGGATGATCACCGGAACCGACAGCATGCGTCCAGCCATTACGACCGGCACCGATACGAATCCGCCTTTTGAAAAAATTGCGGCAGGCTTCGTTTTGCGGATGATGTTGACTGCCTGCATCAAGCCAGCGCCTACACGGAACGGATCCGAGAAGTTCTTCGTGGAAAAATAGCGTCTCAACTTACCGCTGGAAATAGCATGGTAGGGTACCGACGGAAAAGAGTCGCGGATCAGTTCATTTTCAATCCCATCTTTAGAGCCGATGTATTCAACATGAAAACCTAAATTCTTCAGTTCTGGTATCAATGCCTGATTTAAAGAGACGTGTCCTGCCGTTCCGCCTCCGGTCAATAAAATTGTTTTGTTGTCCATTGCATGTCCTACTCTCATCTGTTAATTTGGCATAGCCGGATTGCTTTGAGCAAGCCTTTCTATGCTATACTGGATTTTATTTGCTAAATTGTATTTGAATTGCGGGAGGAAAGAAATATGTACCAAACAAAAACCATGAAAGAAAAAATACTGCTCCTGGTGAAAATCGTTTTTCCGATTCTCGTTACGCAAGTTGCAATGTATATGGTAACATTCTTCGATATTTATATGACTGCCCGCTACGGAACAGAAGATTTGGCCGGCGTTTCCATCGGGTCATCTTTTTGGGTTCCCGTCTATATTGGCCTAGCCGGTATCCTTATGTCCATCACACCAATTGTAGCACAATTGATGGGAGCTAAGAAAAAAGAACAAGTAAAACAAGCCGTCCAGCAAGGGATTTATTTGGCCATTCTGCTGGCTGCCATCGTCTTTGCTTTCTTCTACTTCGGCATCGATTTCCTGATTGCGTTCATGGACCTCGAGCCGGTCGTTGCTGACGTTGCAAGCCGCTATATCTTTGCGATGTCGATCGGGTTGATTCCGTTATTCGTCTACAATGCCTTGCGTTCTTATATCGATGCACTCGGGGCTACCCGTGTCACGATGGTCATTTCACTCCTATCAACACCCATCAACATCTTCTTCAACTACTTGCTGATTTTCGGGAAATTCGGTTTCCCGGAACTCGGAGGCGTCGGCGCCGGACTTGCCTCGGCCATCACCTACTGGTTGATCCTGGTGATTGCCATCTGGATCATCCATACGAGAAGCCCATTCAATTCCTATGGCATCTTCCGCGACTGGCCCAAATTGTCCTTGAGCCGCTGGGGTGAGATCAGCCGGATCGGTGTTCCGATCGGCATCTCGATTTTTGTGGAAACCAGTATTTTCTCTGCAGTGACGTTCTTGCTTGCTGTCTACGGCACCGTCACTATCGCAGCGCATCAAATCGCGTTGAATTTTGCTTCCTTGCTTTATATGCTGCCGCTCAGCATCTCCATGGGCGCCACCATCCTGGTCGGCTACGAAGTCGGCGCCAAACGCTTCCGGGATGCCAGACAATACAGCTGGCTGAGCGTCAGCACCGCCATCATCCTGAGTGCCCTGTCCGCCTTTCTCCTGTTCTTCATGCGCAGCGAGATTGCGGCCTTGTATTCCTCAGACCCTGTGGTGGTTGAATTGGCTGTCCAGTTCTTGCTGTTTGCGGCATTGTTCCAGCTTTCCGACGCGATTCAAGCCCCTGTCCAAGGAGCATTACGCGGCTACAAAGACGTCAACATCACATTCATCATGGCCTTGATTTCCTATTGGGTCATCGGCCTTCCCTCGGGATACCTATTAGCCAACTTCACTGATTTCGGTGCCTTCGGCTATTGGATCGGCTTGATTGTCGGCTTGACTGCAGGAGCGATCACCTTATCCATCCGCCTGCTGTCGATCCAGAAAAAGATCTCCCGCCAAACCGCAACAGTACCGCGGAACGCGCAATAAAATAGGGAACGATAAAAAGCAGGACGCGAAAAATCAATGATTTTTCGCGTCCTGCTTTTAGTTATGCCGACTATTATTTAAGCAGCTTCGAATCTACTGTGATGCAAGTTTTCTATACAAAGCAGCTAAGCCATCTTTTTCTGATTGTGACAAATCCGACCCTTTGATCCGCGCCAGTGCCAGTTCCAGTTTTTGCTGTCTGGATTTGCGGACGCGCGGATGCGTCAGTTCGTCATCCAATTCGATCAGCATGTATTTTTCAAGCTCTTCCTGTGTCGTAATCGCTTCTGCAGCCGCCCGTTGCGGCCAGAGTTTCCGGTACGCTCCTATCATGGAAGCTCGACTCCTTCCAGCCCTTCTCCAATGACGACAATCTGGTTCTGCATCTTGATGTATTCAGGAAGCCATTGCGCCATTCCATAAGCAAACTGGAAGGCGTGCGGGTATTTATCGCCTTCCAGCGGCACATACCCTTTGATGCGGAACACCGTATCCGGAAGTGCCCGCAGCCAGTCCTCAAATTTCTCGCGTTGGACAGGTGCCTCGAACTGGAGCACTTTGGCGTTCAGGTTCAATTTTGAGATGGGCGCTTTGGCAACATCTCCAGCCGGAGAAGGCTTCAATTTGTCCAAGGCTGAAAATGGCACTTTTGCATGTACCGTTTGGATAATCTGCGCTTTTGGGTTCAGCGACTGGATCTCATAGACCACCGTACCCTGTTCCCCATCCGTCAATAAATCCATTTTATTGGCCAAAATCAAATCGGCATGGCGGATCTGTTCCAAAAACAACGAACGGATCTGCGGCGACAGGCTCTCCCGGTCCATCCAGCGTTTGCTGTCAGCAACTGTGACAATTCCTTTAAAATTCAAGCGTTCAGCAAATAAGGGAGAAAAGATGGCATCCAAGGCTTCCACCGGATGCGCTGCGCCTGTCGTTTCAATCAGCAATACGTCAAAGTCTTCTTCGGCCAACAGCGTCTGGATCTGTGCTTCTGATTTCTCGGATCCCGAGCAGCAGATGCAGCCATCAAGGATTTCCTTCAACGGCACGCCGTCTTCTACCGAGTCGGAATCCATATTCATTTTGCCGAGTTCGTTCATAAAGACTGCAGGCTTCAGTCCCCGGTCTTTCATTTGGCTGATCATGCCCTTCAACAGGGTCGTTTTTCCGCTCCCCAAAAATCCACTGAACAAATATACATCTTTCATCGTCTCATCCTTTCGGGTATTGATTAAGAAAAGGCCCGCATAAGCGGACCTTAAGAATTACTCTTCAGTTTCTTCAGCTTCTTCTGATGCCGAAGCTGAAATTCCCGCTTCTTCCATCAGAAGTTTCTTCGCTTCCTGCAATTGCGGATCATCACTTTCGATTTTCGCGCGCAATGCATCCATTACTGCAAATGTACTGTCTCCAGTCAGAATACCTGTTACTTCCAAATCGTTTTCTTCTTGGAAAGTTTCAACAGCTTCCGTCATCTGCTCTTCAAAGACGCCATCGACATCTCCGACTTCATAGCCAAGTGCCACGAGCATTTTCTCAGCAGTTTCTACTTGGTCAGAAATAACGCCGTCTTTCAGTTCCGCTGATGTATCCAGAACCGGTAGTGATGCGTACTCCGGATAAGCTACAGCTACATCCGGCTCAATTCCTTTTTCATGGATCCAATTGCCGTCCGGCGTCAGCCATTTAGCTGTTGTAAACTTCAAATTAGAGCCGTCTTGAAGGTCATTGGCTGTTTGGACAGTTCCTTTGCCGAATGTCTTTTCACCGACCAATTTAATGTCTCCCGACTCATTCATCGCTCCAGCGAGAATCTCGGATGCCGAAGCACTGCCGCCATCGATCAACATGGTAACAGGAACATCAATTTTTGTGCCTGATGAAGATGTATAGACCTCGGGTTCTGCACCTTTTGCCTGAACTTCAAATAATGGTTTTCCTTCTTCAATGAACAAATCGGAAATATCAAGTGCCACATCCAGCAAGCCACCCGGATTTTGGCGAACGTCCATAACGATCGCTTCCATTCCTTCAGCTTCCATTGTTTCAATGGCATCAAGCAGCTCCTGATAGGTGTTTTCGGAGAAGCTTGTCACTTGAATGTGCGCGACATTGTCTCCAACCATCTCTGCATAAACAGTTTCGATCGGTATTTCGTCGCGAACGATGGTAATGTCGATCGGCTCTGCATTTTCACCGCGTTGAATAGTCAACGTGACTTCTGTTCCTTTTTCACCACGGATCAGCATAACGGCTTCAGTTGTTGTGAAACCTTGGATGCTTTCCCCGTCAACCGCTGTAATCTGGTCGTTTGGCAAGACGCCAGCTTTTTCTGCAGGTGAATTCTTGATGGGCGAAACCACCGTTACATATCCACCGCGCTCCTGCACTTCAGCGCCGATCCCCTGGAAACTTGACGAAATCCCTTCAAGGAATTGAGCTGCTTCTTCTTCATTCATATAATCGGAATAAGGATCTTCCAACGAATCGACCATGCCGTTGATGGCTCCGTTAACCAGAACATCTCTGTCGACATCCTCAAAATACTGGTCCTGTATTTGGTCGTACGCCGTATACAATTTCTCGAATTCGCGGCGTTCCGGCGAATTGACTTCCACTGCTTTATCGTCCCCGAACGTTAATGCGAAAACGGTCAAACCTGCCGTTGCGATTATTAAAAGAAAGACAAGCATAATAAAAGAGAATGTTTTCATCTTAATAACGTGCGACGGAGATTCTTCTACTGGCGGAACTTGTTCATGCTCTTCCCCCGGACGTTTATCATCCATCTATTTCACCACTTTCATAATTAGCTCAGGTACTGGAAATCATTAAAAGAAAAAGACTGTCGAAACAGTCTTTTTTTCGAACTTGAGAGAGGATAAGCCTCACTTATTGGATTGCTGCGTCCAAAGCGACGACGATCATATCGTTGAATGTTGTTTGGCGTTCTTCGGAAGTTGTCACTTCACCTGTCAACAAATGATCGCTGACAGTCAAGATTGATAGGGCTTGGCAGCCGAATTTGGCAGCCAATGTGTAAAGGGCTGAAGATTCCATTTCAAGTGCAAGAACTCCGTACTGCGCCCATTTTTCATGTTCTGCAAATTCATTATAGAAAACATCTTCAGTAAAGACATTCCCGACGCGCAAACTCAAGCCTTTTTCAAGTCCTGCGTTATATGCTTTCAGCAATAGATCGAAATCTGCCGTTGGTGCATAGTTGACGCCCTTGAAAATGATTTCATTCATTTTCGAATCAGTGGACGCGCTTTGAGCCAAAATAACGTCGCGAACCTTAACGTCTTTATGGATTGAACCACAAGTTCCAACGCGGATCAATTTCTTCACGTCATATTCCTGCATCAATTCAGTCACATAGATTGAAATTGATGGTACACCCATTCCTGTTCCTTGAACAGAGATGCGTTTTCCTTTATACGTTCCGGTATAACCAAACATATTGCGGACTTCGTTGTACAAAGTTACATCTTCCAGGAAAGTTTCCGCTATGTATTTTGCGCGAAGCGGGTCACCCGGCAGTAAAATCGTATCGGCAATATCGCCTTTTTTTGCATTAATATGAACACTCATCTAAAAAACCTCACTTTAATATAGTCGATTTAATCATACTGGTTTTTTCTCTATAGTGCAATGACGAGTCTTATCCCCCTATATATTCTTCCCACATTTCATCAAAGGTCGATGCTTTCATGACCGGATGTGCCTTTTCTTCGATGTATTGGGAAAGGTGATCGAAATCCGTTGCTGTTTTAGGGAATGAATGATCCAAGAACATCGCTTCCGCAAAGTGTGAATAATCGTCGGCGTCGAGTTTCCCTCGGTATTTCAATGCAAATTGATAAAATGAACGTTCCATGAAGGTCTCCTTCCAGATTTAGGGCAAAAAAAACCCGGACAGTTGTCCGGGCAACCCGTTATTCAAACAATTTCTTGTATTCGGATAAACCTTCTGCATCCAATTGCTCTTTTGGCACAAAACGAAGTGCCGCAGAATTGATGCAGTAGCGCAAGCCGCCAAGAGATGAAGGGCCATCCGGGAAAAGGTGTCCCAAGTGGGAGTCAGCTGTTTCAGACCGGACTTCCGTTCTTCTCATGCCGTGGCTTGTATCCAGATTTTCTTTCACTTCTGTGCCTTCAATCGGCTTGGCAAAGCTCGGCCAACCACAATGGGCATCGAACTTATCCTTAGAGCTGAACAACGGTTTTCCGGAGACGATATCGACATAGATGCCGTCTTCGAAATGCTGATCATATTCTCCTTGGAAAGGCGGCTCAGTACCGCTTTCTTGTGTGACATGATATTGCATCGGCGTTAATTTCGCTTTTAATTCGTCTTTCATGATTGTCCACCCCAGTTCTTTTCGATAAACGCTGTCCGCCCGGAACCAACCGAGTAGCGGTTGTAATGGGCAGGGTTTTTCTTATAATAATCCTGATGGTGTGTTTCTGCCGGATAAAACGGTTTCGCCTCCAAAATCGGTGTCGCTACAGGCTTCTCAAATCTGCCTGAATTGTCCAGCTCCTGCTTGGACTTTTCCGCTGCAATCCGCTGTTCTTCAGAATGATGGAAAATCGCTGTCTGGTAAGATTCGCCGCGGTCAAAAAATTGGCCGCCTGCGTCCGTTGGATCAATTTGTGTCCAGAAGACATCCAGTAATTTCTCATATGGGAAGATCTCAGGCTGGAACGTGATTTGTACCGCCTCAACATGGCCCGTGGCGTTTGAACAAACCTGTTCATAGGTTGGATTCGGCAAATCGCCGCCTGTATAGCCGCTTACCACTTCTTCAATGCCGTCCAATGAATCGAATGGCTTGACCATACACCAGAAACAGCCTCCTGCAAATGTCGCTTTTTCCGTCTTCATACACTCACTCCGTTCTTTATGGTTCAATTGTCACCAATAATCGGATATCGTCCTCTTGCAGATTGAATGATGCTGCCCGGACTGAAATGCCATCGTCCAACGGAATTTCCGTCAACTTAAGCAGCACTTCTTCTTCTGCTGGCATCACTTCCATGAATTCAGGAAGTTCAACTGAGTCTCTAAGCAACTTTAACGCAGATTCAGGAGGAATATCCAGCATGCCGACTTCTACAGACTTCTGTTCCAGCAATAAATTGCCATCTTCTTGAACAAGCGGTTCAAATTTCATCAAAATCGGCAATGTTACTGAAAAAATTGTGAGCTCTGTCGACAAACTGACGTCGTCATTGACCGATAATGCCAAAGGAATCGGCTGATCCTTCATAGCATCCTGTATATAGGTATTGGCGATTCCTTCAAAATCAGCTTTCGTGGTGTTGACGACTACCGTATGCCCGGCTGCTTGCGTACTTTCCATCGCCTGGTAAGACGTATAATCTTTAGGTGGAGTGGTCACATAAAGTATGATTCCCACCAATGCCAGTGCATTTATCGCAAGCAGAACAAAAAAAGCGAAACGCCATTTTTTCATTTGTCACCGCCCCTATTCTTTATAGATCAATCCACATTCTTCCATCCGCTCCAGGATGCGCTCAGCCATCAAGTCATACCCCTTGCTGTTTGGATGGAAAAAATCAGAATGGTAAACCAAGTTCTTGTTGCCGACAAACAAATCGCTGACAGACACAAAACATGCCTGCGGATCCTGTTCTGCCCTTTTTTGCATCGTTTCATTATAAGAGGCGATAATTTGATCGAACTCCTCTACATCATCCGTAATGAGCGAAAAGGGATTATAGATGCCCATAACAATCATGGGAGCATTTGGATTGATATCCCGGATTGCTTTGAAGATGTTATCAAATCTATTTTCATACAATATCAGTTCATCCTCAAAAGCTTCCATATTCAATGAAAACAGGTCGCGTTTAACAATTCGCATAACATCGTTGCCGCCGATCGTCAAAGCCAGGTAATCCGCTTCTGCCACAGGGCCAGTGAGTTCCCCCTGTTGAAACATGGCCAGCAGTTGGTCGCTGCGCCGGCCGCGTTTCGCCGTATTTTCAACAGCAACCCCTCTAATCCCCTGCCAAGTGCGGATCTCGGCTGCTATCCGGCCTGTATAACCACCCAAGTCTTCTGTATCCCCTACGCCTTGAGACAAGGAATCCCCAAGCGCTGTAAGAATCACTGCTTGAGGAACAAAATTCGGTGGCACAGTGTAAGGATTGATGGCCGGCTCGCTTCTAGGCTCAGCTTCTTCATTACCAAAGATAAACGTTGGACTGCACCCCGCTACTATACCCATGGACAAAATGACAATAATAAACAGGATGCGTTTCAAATGTGTCTCTCCTTTTTCGAATGGGCCTTTCCGCTCTAATTAATCCGTGTAGTACATAAAACCAATTGCTCCAATTCCCGTGTGGGTGGAGATGACTGGCGTTGTAAAATCGAATTTAATATCCGTAAAACCCGTTTCCTTAATTTTTTCCCTCAACGGTTCAGCCATTGCCAATCCGTTAGCGTGGGCAATGCCGACGCCTTTGACTATTTTTCCGGCGGTCCGCTCCATGAAATCCTTCAGTAGATAATCCACCACTTGCTTATGGCTTCTGACTTTGGCAACCGGCGTATACTCTCCATCATCCAGTGAAGCGATCGGCTTGATTTTCATCAAGGAGCCAAGCAATGCGCGGCCTTTCCCGATACGCCCGCCTTTCACTAAATTATCCAGCGTATCCACTACGACAAATAACTTGGTGTTGAGGCGGATCTGTTCTACCCGCTCCACAATTTCTTCCATTTTTTTTCCGGCTTTCGCCATATCGGCAGCCTCGAAAACCTGGAAGGTCAGTGCATGGGAAATATAGCGTGAATCAATTACGGTAACGTCTGAATCGGTCAGTTGAGCTGCAGCTTTTGCTGATTCGACTGTGCCGCTCATTCCTCCGGTCATATGGATGGATAAGATCTGATCGCCATTTTTTCCAAGTTCGTCATAGAGTTCCTTGAATACACCAGGAGCTGGTTGTGAGCTTTTTGGCATTTCATCGGAATCCTTCATCAGTTCAAGAAAAGATTCAGGTTCCAGGTCAACCCGGTCAAGATAAGTTTTTCCACCAATTTGAATCGTTAAAGGAACCACATGCAAATCGTATTTTTCAATGACCTCCGGTTTTAGATCAGCGGTCGAATCCGTGACAATATGAATCTTAGACATGAAATCACTTCCTTCTTCTTTAGTTAGTTTAAGGAATTGCAGAGCAGTAAACAACTGATAGGATTGCCATCCCTTTCAAAATCCGTCTTTAATTAGTTTGTTTTTTGCTGAGACAGCGTTGAAATAGCTGCGGCAATTTGTGAACGAACCAATTGGATCGCCTCTTTTGAATCCAATTCCCCTATCGACTCAGCGGATATGGAAGGCAGAAGTTGAACCTTTACATCTGCCGGCAAGACTTTATTGTTATTTTTTTCCATTATATCCGATGTTCCGTGAATTGCAATCGGCAAGATGGGGACGCCTGCGTCTTTGGCAATGCGCATAAAACCGGACTTGAATTCTCCGAGACCTTGCCCCTTGCTCCTTGTGCCTTCAGGAAAAATCAGGATGGAATGGCCTTCTGTCAATTTCCCGACCGTATCGGCAATCGATTTCAAGGCGCTCCTGCGGTCAGTTCGATCTAAAAAGACACAATTCATCTGCTCCATATACATGGGGATGATCGGCAGCTTTTTCACTTCTTTTTTGGAAATGAAGCCGAAGGGTTTCGGAATTGTCGACAACAGGACCGGGATATCAAAATTCCCTTCATGATTGCTCACGAAGAGGACAGGCCCTTCAGGTAAATTCTCCAGTCCTGTAATCGAAACGGAGCTTTTCGTCCGCTCCATAATGCCCTTCGCCCATTTTTGGGGCTCCGTGTGGATCAATTGATCGTATTCCTGTATGCTCAGCTGCGGTTTCTGCTTGATAAATTTCTTTAAATTCACTGCACTGAATGGCAAATAACCGAAAAGAAACGAGAATGTCCGGATTGAATTAAACATGGGTCATCTCTTTTTGCGTCGTTCATAAACCAGGAACGAAAAGGGCACTTCATTTGAAATTTGCTGTTCCGACTCCGAAACGAGCTTCCATTCACGGCCGTATTCCGGGAAATAAGTATCCCCTTCAAACGGCTGATGAACCAGTGTGATGTACAGGCGGTCCGCATCGTCCAAAACCGAGCTGAAAACTTGCTCGCCGCCGATGATCATTACTTCTTCATGAACTTCTTTGGCCAATTTCACGGCATCCTGTATGTTGTGGACAACATCGACACCTTCTGCCTCATAATCATCATTGCGTGTGACGACGATGTTCCGGCGCTTTGGAAGCGGACGTCCAATGGATTCAAAGGTATTGCGTCCCATGATGATGCCTTTTCCGATTGTGTGTTCTTTAAAATAAGCCAGATCGGCTGGAATATGCCAAGGCAATTCGTTATCTTTTCCGATGACCCGGTTTGGATCGTGCGCTACCATTAATGAAATCATGCATGTTCCTCCTATTCCGCTCTTTGGCGGGTTTGAACTTTAATTATTGTTGAAGAAATCGCTGCAGGCGGACGCTTTCCGCGGGCACGGCTTCTGCTCGTTCTTTTTTGTTCTAATCTACTCAAGCTAATGTAGCTATAAGACTAATGCTCTTCAGAGACTATATAAGTTGAACTAATATTTTAGATTAGCCGATACTCCGCAAAACAGCTGCGCTTTCCAGCGGGCTCCCGCCCAATCCTCCTCGTCCGCTGCGCTCCCTGCGGTGTATCGGTCGAATCGCTAAGCCGCAGGAGTCTTCGCTGTTTTGCTCCATATCTCTGAGAGTTCTCCAGCGCCGGTGCGGCTCAGGATGAGGTAGGGCACTTAGGTGAGTGTTCTTCTCGGCTTATCGTGCGAATCAAAGTGTGCCAGAAGAATTCGGTCCACCTTAGCGACAGAGCTTACGGAGAATCATTGTTCTCTTCTCTTCCATAGCCACCGAATTGGCCTATAAATGTTACTCTTTTAGTTCAACTTATATAGTTTAAAATATCTGCATTTGAAAATAAATCCATAAAAATCACCAGCGAACCCTGTTATACAGCAACTGGTGCTTTAATCCGGGGGTGCGGATCGTAGTCTTCGATTGTAATATCCGATAATGTCAGGTCGAAAATTGATTCGACATCCCCGTTGATTTTTAGGGTCGGCAATGGTTTTGGATCTCTAGTCAACTGTTCTTTAACCTGTTCCAGGTGGTTTGAATAGAGGTGCGTGTCACCTGTTGTGTGGACGAAATCGCCGACTTCCAACTTGCATTCCCGTGCAATGAGGTGTGTCAACAGCGCATAGGATGCGATATTGAACGGCACGCCTAAAAAGACATCTGCACTGCGCTGGTAGAGCTGGCAGGACAGTTTGCCATCTGCTACGTAGAACTGGAACATGATATGGCATGGCGGCAAAGCCATGTCATCAATGAATTCCGGATTCCAGGCAGTGACCAGATGACGGCGGGAATCCGGGTTTTTTTTGATGGATTCGATGACATTCTTTAATTGATCGATGGTCCCGCCTTGTGTTGTTGCCCACGAACGCCATTGTTTGCCGTAAACCGGTCCAAGATCACCATATTTTTCGGCAAACTCCGGATTTTCGATGACTTTTCGTTGAAAACTTTGCATCTCCAGCTTATAGAGTTCCGCAAATTCCGGATCTTTTTGCGCGCGGCGCCCGAAATCAGTCATATTGGGCCCTGCGTATTCGTCGCTTGCCACCCATTGGGCAAATGCCCATTCATCCCAAATATGGTTATTATCCTGCAGCAAAGCCCGGACATTGGTGTCCCCTTTGATGAACCAGAGAAGTTCCGACACGATCAAGCGGAACGCTGTTTTCTTGGTGGTCATCAAGGGAAACCCTTCATTTAAATCGAATCGCATCTGGTGGCCGAAGACACTTAAGGTTCCTGTGCCGGTCCGGTCTTCCTTCGTCGCCCCGTTATGTAAAATATGTTCGCATAATTCTAAATATTGCCTCATGTAAATCGCCTCCGTTGCTAAGTTTAATCATAACAAAAACTCTCTATTAACACACTTCCCTTTACGAATGATTATAAAATCAAAAAACTCCAAAAGAAAAAACCGCCACAAAAAGTGAACGGTTAGGATAGCCATTTCGGCGGTGTATTTTTGGACCAGTATATATCGCCAACGGTTATGTGCTTTTGGAAATCATCTTCGGCCAAATGGTAATGGAAATTGAACGAGTAGCCCACTTGCGGCTTTCTCTCCGTTCTGACGTGGAAACGGATTTCGTCTTGATTCGTTTCGGTATCGTAGACGTGGAAAATCTTTTCTGAGTAATCGCCAGATGGCTTTTCAGAGATGGCCAGTTTGCTTAACTTGCCGGAATCAAGAGTGGACAGATGGACATCAATTGCCCGCTGGATGTTCGGCAGGATCATGGTCTGGAATTCATCTTGAATTACAGGGCCGATCCGCGAACCGAACTTCAAATAAGACTGCTCTTCAGCCGATTGGTGGACCGTGTCAAGAATGGATTCACCGGTGACGTAAAACTCACTCGGGTCGACCCAATCATAGATATATTGTTTGTTATCGCTTTCCGCTGCATGTGATTTCGGTTGGCCTTTTTCGTCCAGAAGCGACTCCCAGATTAAATGGTTCGGGGAGATTGCGCCCAATGTCAATACGGCAACTGCAATCATCAGCGACTTTTGCCACCAATTTTTCATCAACATCACCTCTTCATTTATGAACATTTTAGCAACGCTTTAGGAATGCGTTTGCTTATTTATACGAATTTTATTGGTAAAGGTTTCATCTTCTTGAAATTCATTGTACAATAAAGTCATTAACAACGCCTTGTTTTTTTGAAAAGGAGGAATTTTCATGGATGCATCATTATTGATTGGACTGGGTCTTCTGTTTATGCTCGGCTACTTGACTTCACTTTCTTTTACAGACTAATAAGCAATAAAAAAACTTCCTGAAATCCAGGAAGTTTTTTTATTGCTTATTTTTCGGCGTGACAGACGATTACACCGTAATGGAATTTCGTATTGGGGCGTATACGCCGGGCAAATCCGAAGCGTTCAAAGTCCTGTGAGCGAAAATGCGCTTTCAAGACAATTGTTTTCCTTGCCACCCGTTTTGCTTCGGCCATCCAAAGCTCCGTCAATTGCCCTTGATCAGCCGGTCCTCTTAAAGGGGTGAAGTTGGACGCTTCCGCTATTTCCTCAGTAAACATCGGATCCATATAGATCACATCGATTGAATTGGATTCCAGTTTCCCCAAATATGAAACGGCATCAGAAGAAATCACTTTGATGCGCTTCATGGCTTCATCCAAATGCGGCATGCCGCTATACTGCTGCAACCCCTGACTGACGACGTATGCAAGGACGGGGTGGCTTTCGCAGCCATACACCTGCCCGCCTTCACCAACGCACTGGGAAGCGACAATCGAATCGGATGCCAGGCCCAATGTACAATCCAAAAAAGAATCGCCCGCTTCAAGACCTGATATTTCAATCAACGGATCCTGGTCGAGTGGCCGCTTAGTTCGGAACGCTGCTGAATTCGGGTGAAAAAAGAACGGCTCATTTTTACCCAAAGGGTAAAACTCGAGCCGTTCCTTTAAACAGACCAAAAGATCCGCTCTTTCATCCGCATGCAATCTGTCGATGGAACGTTTATTGCGCGGGACCTGTTTGAGCGAAAGGTCTGCTGAAACCCGTCCGGCATTTTCGAATAGTGACGAAGTTGGCCGGTACGCTGTCGTGACGACCGTTTTCACTGAGCGGACACCCGTCCAAGAGCATATGCCAAATGATCGCGGATCTGCTCCATTGGATTGCCTTCAATCTGTTCACGCGGAATGAAATAAGCCAATTGGCCGTCTTTCAATACTGCAATTGATGGTGAAGATGGTGGAACCTCTTCAAAATAATTGCGCATCTGCGCAGTAGCTTCTTTGTCTTGTCCGGCGAATACCGTCACCAAGTGTTCTGGTTTAGCTTCCACTGTGTTCAGTGCTTCAATAACTGCCGGACGCGCCAAACCTGCTGCACAGCCGCAGACTGAGTTGATGACAAGAAGACTGGTTCCTTTAGAGCTGCTCATATGTTCATTGACTTCTTCTGCCGTCAATAATTCCGTAAATCCTGCCCCTGTCAATTCCTGGCGCATAGGCACAACTATGCCTTTCATGTACTCATCATATGCGTTCATGCTTTTGCCTCTTTTCTATCATATTATTTTGTTCTGTATAGAGAATCTTAGCACCTACAGTGTAACCCAGACAGCTTGGAATTTCATAGTCTGGCGATTTGAATGTAAGTTTTTTGTGAGTCAATATAAATATTTCCATAAATGAAATATGGTTCTCATCACTATGTTATAATAAAGGTTGTACGATGGAATGGATTCTTTGAGACTTCACTTAGTCAATTTCCAACTATGGAAATGAGGAATCACCATGAAATTAGAAAGCATTACAGAAATATTTACCACCATAAGCCAATACAATACCGCCACAATCATCCATACTTTCAGTAAAGATGGTACTTCTTTGATTCGCGCAAGATGCCTCCCTTTAACTTCGACCCTGGAACTTACTTTTCTCGCAGAACAGCGAGTAGAGTTATTCGATTCTCTTGCGGAAGCAGTGAAGATAGTGGAACTGCAAATTAATTCAACCCACAATGCTTAACCCCTGATCTTTCAGGGGTTTTTTATGATTTATTTGAAATTAGTGAAATATGTTACTTTTCATGGAACCCGTCCCGGATTCACTAAGGAGTGAAAAAGCTAAGTCTGACCCTGAAAGAGAGCGAATGTTATGAAGTTAAACCACATCAAGGATCTGCTGTTAATTACATGCCATTTTAACACTTCCTCAATCACCCACACCTTCGCTATTGAAGAGAGCGAAAATACGCTGATCGTCAAGTGCATCAAAGACACATTTATACTTGAAATCGCATCCAGTGAAGGCCACAAGACCGAATATTACACATCTATTGATGAAGCAGCTGAAAGCCTTTTCAATAAAATCCACCCTAAATAAACTTTCCGGCCTCCCTCTTAAGGGAGGTTTTTTGATGATATAAGTTGAACTAAGGATTTATTTTAGCCGATACTCCGCAAAACAGCTCCGCTTTCGGGCCCGCAGGATGCGGGTCATGCAGGTGGCGCGACAGGACGTCGCGGTGCCAGCTGCCAAGGGCTCCCGCCCAATCCTCCTCGTCCGCTGCGCTCCCTGCGGTGTATCGGTCGAATCGCTAAGCCGCAGGAGTCTTCGCTGTTTTGCTCCATATCTCTGAGAGTTCTCCAGCGCCGGTGCGGCTCAGGAGGAGATGAGGCAATAAGGTGAGTGTTCTTCTCGGCTTATCGTGTGAATCAAGGTGTGCCAGAAAAATTCGGTCCACCTTTGCGGCAAAACTTACGGAGAAATATTGTTCTCTTCTCTTCCATAGCCACCGAATCGGCCTATAAATGTTACTCTTTTAGTTCAACTTAGATAGATCTAATTTTTCATTGCTCAACTGTCCTGAATACTGATCTACTTCCTCCCTGCTCATATCCCTCCCCTCTATTTTCGCATAAGAAAAAAGCACCCGATTGGATGCTTTTTGGAGTTGGTTATTTTGTTGAAAAACCTGTATACATATTTTTAAGATATTTATCCGGATGGGGCATCGGATGGTTTTTGCCTCTTTTGGTATTTTTTTGGTAACTTTCAAAAGCAGAATTAATCAGCTCCCAATCCTCTGGATAATCCGTCTTGAAATTAGTCTTAAAAATATGCCAACTCATATCTATGCCATACTTGTTGATCATCGCGTCTATTTTTTTCTTTTTCGCCGGAAATACTGCACTGCCCATTACATCACTCTTTTCTCTTACCAATATACAGCAAAACAGAAATTTTGAAAAGAATCATTGAAACAGCTTTTTGTCATTCCGCCCCCCCCTTCTTCTATCCTGAACAGTTTGTTATTCCGGAAAAAATTTGGCTGACCATAAGAAAAGCCATCCCTCAGGACGACTTGAATAATGATATTTGAATGCCTTCAACCGATGGCGGGCGAAGAATAATGGAGCTTCCGACTTCTTCTACCGTGTAATCCTTTAAATATTCTTCCACACCTTGTGGGTGTTCTGCAACTGCTTCTCTTATAAGTTCACTGATAATCAACGAACTTCTTTTTTGATTTAACACTATGCCATCGACTGTAAGATTCACCTGAAACCCTCCTATGTATCCTTACAAGATAGCATAAAATTAATAAAAACAAACGTATACAAGGACCTAATAATTATTATTAAAAATGAAAAATACTAATAAATTCGTATCTATTGGTATAGAAAGTGATTTAATAGACCTATACCATCCCGCATTTATAATACCCCCCACTCAAGATTCACGTATTCCTACCAAAAAAACTACCCGAATTGGGTAGTCAGCGAAATCTATTGATCACTTTCTCTGTCGACTGCTGCATCATCAAACAGTCCCGGCACCAGTCTATTGACCGCAAAGCTTTGCGTCAGTCCGCAATGGCCGCAGCCTGTGACGATCAACGGAAATTTTCCGGACGTCGATTTCCCCAGGAACAGCAGTTCATCCACGATGACCGGTTCTTTGGTCCCGCAGGCAGAACAGACTTTACTGACGCCCCGGTCGTTTAATGTTCTTGCGATGATCTCCAATTGTTCTTTGGTCAGCCTCATATCCATCACCTTCCTTTTTTGTGGAAAATTAATCCGATTTGTCGTATTCCTTATTGATGAAATCAAGCATATTGCTGAATATGTCGTATTCAAACCATTCATAGGAAGTATCCTGATCGTATTTCCCATCAGCTTTAATCTCTAGATTATTGGAGGAAAGCTGAACAATCTGCGCATCTTCGATGTCTTCTTCCTCGCCTTTCACTTTATGGCCTTTAAACTGCCTGCTCACTTTCTCAAAAAAAACATCCCGTTTTTGGCGATCTTCAAATTCCCACGATTCATACTTTCCACTTGATAAGATTTCAATTGAATACATGCTGTTTGCCATCCCTGTTCCTCCTAGTAAATTATGACTCCCCATTTTATCTTGGTTAGGAGAACTTTACCTCTTAATAGACGAGGGGAAACATTTTCTTTCGAGCAAGTTGATTTAAACGCAGAAAAAAGCCACTGACTTTTCAGTCAGCGGCTTTTTTCTATTCTTCTTTCATGGCTTGGCGTGCTTCGGTCATTTGTTTCCAAACGGATCCTTTGGCATCTTCGCCTTGCTCGATGCGTGCGATTGCCATTTTGACTTGTAATTTCACTTCGAATTCCGGATCGTTTTCAGCTTGCTTCAGCCCCGGCAAAGCCGCTTCTGTTCCCGTTTCATACAGGAACATCGCAGCTCTCCAGCGAACCAGCTTGTTTTTGTCCTTCAAAGTCTCAACCATGATCGGTTCGAATTCCTCAAAACCGAGGTCACTGATGGTATCCCCAGCTGTTCTGCGGACAGCCCAACTCTTGTCTTTCATTGCACGTTCGACGTAAGGCACTACCGCTTTGTCCTTGATATCTCCAAGGAAAATGGCGGCCTGGCGGCGAATCGACATCTTTTCATCATCCAGTGCAAGCGACAGCAACGGCAGATCGTCAACATCCGCTTCGATCATTTGGTCCAGCAGCTGGAAACGGGTTTCCCAGTCGGGCGCACTGAATTCTTCTGCAGAAATCCTGCGGCCTCGCGGTGCTGCTTGAGCCTGTTCTTCCTCTTCCTTGGTTGTCAGCGAATCCAAGCGGTCCTGCGGGTAAGCGGCTTCGATTTCCTCCACCATGCTTTTGCCGATTTCGCTTTTGTCGCCGTAACGGACGCCATAATCGGCCCATTTGCGCTGCAGCAGGTAGTTTTCCTCTGTCGGGTCCAGGACCAGCTTCATTGCATCGACAAAACGTTCCGGCATGCCAAAGCGTTCTTCTGAGCTATTGTCGAAAACTTTAACCTGCAGCGGAATCCCTTTGAATTCCTGAACATGCACATAGACTTCCCCGAAATGCTCATCCAATTCGATTTCTTCGCTTGTATGCTCGCGGTCTTCACCGAACACATTGCGGACTTGGGCTAAAATCTCTTCCCAGTCAAATTTCGAGATACGCTCGACTGCCAAGAAGTCGGCAACGTGATAAACGCCTTTTATACCGTCAATCAACAGCAGTTCCTGGACTTCTTTCGGAGCATCTGCCAGATTCTCTTTATTGTAGTTGTGGCTTTTGCCAAACGGCAATTCCTGGTCGATGATCACTTTCATCGTGTTCGGGCTTGGTGTCGGTTCAATGGTAATGATTTTCACAAAAAATCCCTCCTGCAATTAATGGATCATGCTTCCGCGATTTCCTGGAGATGGGTCCAGCGTTCGATCAATGCATCGTACTCAGCTGTCAGTCGATTAACGTCTTCGGTCAGCTTCTGCAGCTTATCGTAATCAGCACCAGCCAGCGCCATCTCTTCTTCACGTGCTTCGATTTTTGCCTCGGCTTCTGCGATTTTATCAAGGATACCATCGTATTCCTGCTGTTCCTTATAAGTCATTTTTTTTTTTGGTTTCACCGGCTCTGCTGCAATGGTTTCGACAAGCTCTTGTTCAGCCAAGGCGACCGGGTTGTTTTTCTCTTTGATGAATTCAGAGTATAGGCCCTGATATTCTTCAATTTGGCCGGTGCCTGTCGTCCATAATTTCCGCGCAATGCGGTCAAGGAAAAAGCGATCGTGTGAAATCGTGATGACGACGCCAGGGAAGTTTTCCAGGAAATCCTCTAAAACCGAAAGGGTCTGGATATCCAAATCGTTTGTCGGCTCATCCAGGAACAGGATATTCGGCTGCTCCATCAATAATTTCAATAGATACAAGCGTTTGCGCTCGCCACCCGACAATTTGCCGATTTGCGTGCCATGCCCATTTGAAGGGAACAAGAAGCGTTCAAGCATCTGCGTTGCAGACAGGCGAACCCCTTTTTCGGCTTCAAAATCACTGGATGTTTCCTGGATGTATTCGATCATCCGCTGGGACTCGTCCATTTCCGGCAAATGCTGCGTGAAATGGGCGATTTTAACCGTGCTGCCGTATTCCATCTGACCGGTGGTCGGTTCCAGTTCGCCAGCCAACATTTTCATCAATGTTGATTTGCCGGCGCCATTCGGGCCGACGATTCCGATGCGGTCTCCGCCCTGCAACAGGAAGTCAAAGCCACTGAAGATCTGCTTGTCGCCAAAAGCGACGCCCATATCTTTGCCTTCGATGATTTTCTTGCCGAGACGCTGGCTTTGCATCGATAGTTCCAGTGAAGTATTGTCGTTTACTTTTTGGACATCTTCTTTGATTTCATCAAAACGCTGAATCCGCGCTTTTTGTTTGGTCGAACGTGCTTTTGCACCTCGGCGGATCCATTTCAATTCTGAACGGAAACGGTTTTCCAGTTTCTGCTGGGACGAAGCGTTCATCTCGTCGCGAATCGCTTTGTTCTCCAGATAATCCCCGTAGTTCCCTTTATGGGTGTACATGGTCTCATCCGCAATTTCAAAAATATGTGTCGAAACTGCATCCAGGAAGTAACGGTCATGCGTAACAAATAACATGGCTGAACCCATACGCAACAAAGTTTCTTGAAGCCATTCCGTTGAAACGGCGTCCAGATGGTTTGTCGGCTCGTCCAGAAGGATCAAGTCCGCTGGTTCAATCAGGGCTTTAGCAAGCGCGACACGTTTGCGCTGGCCGCCTGAAAGCTCACTGACTACCTGGTCGTACATGTCGATCCCCAGTTTGGATAAAGATGTTTTTGCCATGGCGTTGATGTCCCAGGCGTTTTCCTGCTCCATTTTTTCCTGGATATCCATCAATTCATCCTGCAATTGAGTGGAACTTGAATCGACCATCATATTTTTCAAAGCATTCTCATAGGCGCGGTTCAACATCAGTATCGGCGAATCGCCCGAGAATACCGTTTCAAGGACAGTCAGTGACTCATCGAATTCCGGCTCCTGCATCAAATAGGTAATCCGGTATTTTTTCGGATGGTCCATAACAACCTTATCCGCATCCATTGTTCCAGCCAAAATTGACATCAAAGTCGATTTCCCTGTTCCGTTGACGCCGATCAATCCGGCGCGTTCTCCTGGATACAATGAAAATTCGACATTCTTGAATAATGTTTTGGCTCCAACAGTTTTTGTTAATTTCGTAATATTTAAGTGGCTCATTTATTCCCATCCGTTTCTGTTTGTAGTTGCTCTAAGAAGGATAGCATAAATTGATGGCGTTCTTCAGCCATCTGCTCTCCAGTTTCCGTAGTCATTTGATCTTTCAGCAGTAAAAGCTTTTCATAGAAATGCGTGACACTGCTTGTTTGCGCTTCCCGGTATTCCTGCTCAGTCATTTCTGTACGTGCTTTTTCGCTCCAATCGTAGAGCTTTCGCCCTTTGGCTCCGCCATAGGCAAATGCCCGTGCGATGCCGATTGCCCCGATGGCATCCAAGCGGTCGGCGTCCTGGACGATTTTCGCTTCGATGCTTGTTGTCGGCTTGCCGTTGCCGCCTTTAAAGGACACCGACGCTATAATATCCTGGATCTTTTGCCGCTGGACGTCCGGAAGCGCCAGACGATCCAGGATATCCTGCTCCAAATCCTCTTCAGGCTTTTTATATTTCGGGTCCGAAACGTCGTGCAATAGCACCGCGAGTTCGACGATGAATGCATCCGCCTGCTCTTGTTCCAATATGATTTCCGCATTTTTCAACACGCGTTCAATATGCTGCCAATCATGGCTGGCATCGAACAGCTCATAGATTTTCTTTACTTCGTTCCGACATTGCCTGATCTTTTCCTGGTCCATATTTCCGCTCCTATCGCCTGTTTCTTCTATTATAACCTGAAATGCCATCAGAATGCCTGTATTCCCAACGATTATTGACGTTTTGATGGGCATCATGTATAGTATAGCCATCCATGACATGGCGCCTTGAGGTCCATGGCATACTCAATAATAGGGGGAACTCGCATGCACCAGGGAACAGTAAAGTGGTTTAACTCAGAAAAAGGTTACGGATTTATTGAGTATAATGATGGTGATGATGTATTTGTTCATTTTACAGGCATCCAAGGTGATGGATTTAAGACATTAGCTGAAGGCAAAACCGTGTCGTTCGATATTATTGATGGCAACCGCGGACCACAGGCTGCCAATGTTATCCAAATCGATTCGGAATAAACCAATAGAAAAAAGCAGGGACGGAATTTCCGTTCCTGCTTTTTATCATGCACAAGAAAAACAGATTTTATTGATTATCACCAGTTCCAACTTTATTGAGTTCATTTCCCAAAAATTGCAATTGGGTTCCAACTGTACAGCTGCTAATGCAGAATCTGTGGGCGGCGGTTTTCCCTTCATCTTTGCGAAGTTGGGCCCGCACAAAGCAACCTTCACAGTATGCCGTCAGCATTTCGTCTATTTCATTGATGATAGAGACTTTTTTCACTTTGTCACCTCATAGCAAATCGTCATTTCCTTATTCTACTACGCATTTGTTTTTTATTCCAACAATAGTTATACTGACTGAGGACATTTTCACGGTACTAAGCGGTTCGCAAATTCCCGCTTCACCAAAACTAAGGAGGAAGTTTTTTTGTTTAATGAATTTTGGGGACTCGGCTTTGCCTTGTTCAATTTTGTACTGTTATTGATCATGTATAAGTTTTTTGGAAAGACCGGCTTGTTTGCCTGGGTGGCCATTTCCACGATACTGGCGAATATCCAGGTCACAAAGACCATAGAAATTATCGGCTTGACGGCCACATTGGGCAATAGCCTGTATGCGTCAACTTTTCTGGCCACAGATATCTTGAATGAAAAATACGGCAAAAAAGAGGCGAAAAAAGCAGTTTGGCTCGGCTTTTCTTCCCTGCTGGTCATGGTTTTGGTCATGCAGTTCGGAATCAAGTTCATCCCCGCTGACAGTGATTTTGCCCAAGGCTCTTTGGAAACGATTTTCGGACTGATTCCGCAGATCGCCATCGGCAGCATGGTGGCCTATCTTGCAAGCCAACACTTGGATGTCATCATCTTCGGAGCGCTTCGCAAAATGTTCCCGAAAGACAGCCAATTCTGGATCCGCAACAACGGTTCTACTCTGCTGAGCCAGCTGCTGGATACCTTAATTTTTACCTCTATCGCTTTTTGGGGCGTTTTCCCGTTCGATGTGTGGCTTCAAATATTCATTTCGACCTATGTGCTGAAATTCATTGTCTCCATTATGGATACGCCTTTCGGCTATCTGGCGAAATGGATCAAACCCATTGATGAAAAGTAGGTGATCCTATGTTGGAAGTGTTTGTGGATGCAGCGTCTGCAGGAACTCCTCAAGTGAGTGCAGTCGGCGTTTTTATACGGGGGGAAGGCCATTTGATCCACTGGAGTGAATATGTGGGGGAAATGGATAATCATACAGCGGAATTCTTCGCGCTGGTGAAAGGGCTGGAGCTTGCGAAAGAATTGTCGTCAGGCATGGTGTCGGTCAAGTCGGATTCACAGGTCACCGTGAATGCTTTTGAGAAAAGATCCGTTAAAAATCCAAAGTATAAACCTTTTCTGGCAAAGGCGCTGGAAATCGGCGATCAATTCGATTTCTGCTTTATCAAATGGATTCCTGACTTCCAGAACCGGGCGGCGGATGCCTTGGCCAGGACTGAACTTCGCGCCCATAAATAATTTGTCCAAGCTTTGGCAGCCGTCCCACATTTTATGGGCGGCTGTTTTGGTTTCTATGCATACGCTGCAGCGAAAGTCTGATAAGATTAAGTTATTATATTTCATTGGAGGAAGCTTATGAGAACTAAACTTGGTACGGCACTCGACATTTTCATCCTGGTCATCGGACCGTGGATCGTCTATACGCGCATCGTTGAAATCATGCAAAATGGAGCCTCTGTTTATCCGGTGGTTTCAGTGGTTATTGTAACCGTTGCAGTAATTTTCTCCGTCTATAACCTATATTTGCTGGTGACACGCAAACAGCAGGATAATATGAAAAAATAAGTGGAAAAGAGGCTCCAATCGTGAAATCGGTTTTGTTTTACTTTATTCCACTGCTGGTTTTTGTGGTGGTCAACAACGTCGTTGCCAGCATGGCATGGCCGCATTACCTGGTATTGCTGCTGGCGTTTCTTGTTTTCCAGCTGGCGCGCCTGCGCTACCCGAAAGATGCCATACCGCCAATCGCCAAAATCACACAGGTGGCCTTTTACCTTTTGACTGTTGCGACAATTTTCCGTGACGAATTTTTGAACCCATTGATTATTAATGTGCTGATTGGCGTCACATTGGGGATAGTGATAGCTGAGATTATCCAGACGAAAAAAAAGCCATCCTAAAATGGCTGCAGACCATAAACAACCTCGAACAATTCGAGCTGGTTATGGTTTTTTTTATGCATTTTTCTCTTTACTTGGTGAAATACCAGACCAGCACCAAGACAATGGCTACGATGACCCAAGTAACGACACGGATGAGATTCTTTTTTTTGCGGATTTCTTCCTGACCTTTTACGTCTTTCATTAATGGCATGAAATCACCTCCCTTAGTATATGGGTTCCTATTGCCGAACAATTCCATTAAGATGGAAAAAAAGGAGGTTTTTTCGTGAGAAAAATACTAGTCCCCTCTCTTTCCTTATTGCTGCTGGCAGGCTGCAACAACGCCGCACCCAATCCGGATGAAGCGACAGCACCTTTTGAAGCGGTGGCCACAGATCTTGAAGCTCCATGGGCAATCAACAAGACGGGTGATGAATTTTATATTTCGGAACGGCCTGGCAGTGTTGCCCATATAGCTGAAGATGGTACCATGACCCGGCAGGAAGTCAACTTTTCCGATGCTCTTTCCGGTGCTGCAGAGGCAGGTTTCCTAGGGTTCGTTTTGAAGGAAGACTTTGAAGAAAGCCAAGAAGCTTATGGATATTATGTCTATGAACGCGATGGTGATGATTACAACAAAATTGTCACGCTGCTTTTGGAAGGGGGCCAGTGGCGGGAAAATAGCGTGCTGCTGGAAGGAATCCCAACAGGCAATGTGCACCACGGCGGCCGGCTGGAATTGGATCCGGATGGAACCCTCTTTGCGACCATTGGGGATGCTTCCACTCCCGAGCTTGCCCAGGATCTGGGCTCTGTCAACGGCAAAATCCTAAAGCTGAACCCCTCCGATGAATTTGAAATCTATTCGCATGGCCACCGTAATCCGCAAGGCCTCACCTGGGATGAAGAAACGCTGTATGCCTCTGAACATGGCCAATCGGCTAATGATGAAATCAACATCATCGAAGAAGGCAATAATTACGGCTGGCCGACCATCGAAGGCGATGAGTCCGAAGAAGGGATGGAATCACCATTTTTCACTACCGGCTCTGACGTCACATGGGCACCGAGCGGAATTGACATGCACGACGGTTCCCTCTATGTAGCTGCTCTTCGGGGAACGTCCATTAAGGTGTTGGATCCCCAAACCGCTGAAGTATTGGACTCGATTGAAGGCTTTGGCCGCGTCCGTGATGTGTATTCAGATGGTGATTCCCTTTATTTCATCAGCAATAACACAGATGGCCGGGGCACCCCCGCAGAAGGTGACGACAAACTCTATAAACTGAATGAATAGCAAATGGGGCTGTCTCTTAAGTTCCCAACATAAAACCGCTGGAGAAAAAGGATTGATTTTTCTCCAGCGGTTTTTGCTTTGCATGCAGTATTCCCTGAAAATAGCTTGCCGGTGCCAGCTGCTTTCAGGAGATTATGGGAAGCTTTTTTGAATTTTATTTGAAAAGAAGAATTGTTTTATTCCATTAATTGATCTTACTGTCCAAGTTGGATAGAATACGGTCCAAACTCGGTACAATACTGTCCGCGAGCGAAAATGCTGCCGGCACGAGGGGATGGCGCCCCTTCAAACTGCCTTGATGGAACATTTTTGTGCCCGCTAAAAATTTCGATGCGAGCGACGGATAACCGAGTCCAGCAAACTCCTTGAATTCCCGGTTGGTGATGGTCGTTTTGACCAAGGTCCTTTTCTTTTTCAGTTTAGAATATGCTGTTAAATGAATTTCACCATAAGATTTTCGTCGATGTATTTTTCCGGTGTTTTCATCGACCGGATTTCAGTTCCATATTTTTCAAAGCCCAGCCCTTCATATAGAGCGATTGCCGGCAGGTTTTCACTGGCGACCGTCAAATCCAAGCGTTCCAGCCCATGCCAGTTCCCGGCAAAGCGCAGGAGCTCCTGCATCAACCGCCAGGCAATCCCTTTTCCCCGCTCAGCAGGCGCCACATAAACAGCCACTACTGATGCCCGGTGATTGAGCTTAGCTGCCGAATTGCGCACCAGCGTTACATTTCCGCATAAAGCACCGGCCGCAAAAGCACCGAATGTGACAGCATTCTCTAAAGCCAAATTCTCCGCTGTTTTTTCAACCGGCCTTCTGACTGCATCTTCCAGTCTCGTTGCGAAAGAATCCGGGCTGTCCTTCAAAGCTTCGATGCGCAAATCATAATAAGCCTGTGCATCCCTTATGTCCAATTTCCGAATCTCCATAAGCAGACATCCTTTTCATCTAAACTCCTGAGTGACGGTGCCCTTGCCGTCAGCGACTTGAATTTCCGCGTACGCTCCGTTGACAAAGATGATCTGCGGGGGCACATGGCCCAAGTCGATATCAAAGGCAATCGGCAATCCAAGATCTTCTGACAGCTCCTGATACATCTTTTCGACGGTGTAACCCTCGACCGGCTCATTCGCCGCACTTCGCCCAAAAAGAATGCCGGCACAATTTTCAAACCATCCCGCATATTTCATCCCTGTCAGTGACCGTTTCAAATCCACGACGGACATTTCGCAATTCTCCAGGTACCAAACAACCTGTTCACCCGGAATATGCGTATCCCGAAAAGCCTGAACTTCCCCATATGGTGTTCCGACCAAGTGGCGGATCACATCAATGCAGCCACCCAGCAGGCGGCCTGAGAATGTTTCGCCGGTTCCTGAAACAGTCTTCCACCTGGTAGGTTCCGTCAAATGAAAAACCACCGGAGATGGAGCTGAATGATTCCATTCTTTCTGAAAATGCGAAGAAGAACTTTGCGCAACGGTCCCTCCGGCTTTGGTTTTCAGAACCGATAGCCACTGCCCTGTTGTTTCGTCGCTTTTTTCGCCGCGCAGATCCACGATGTTGGTCCCGTGGGCTGTGGCTATTCCCGTTTTCAAGGTAATCGCCAATAACAGCACACTAAGGTCTGAATACCCCAGTACCCATTTTGGCTGCATTTTGGTGAAATCCAAATATTCCAGTGTTTCAATCAGCAGTTCTCCGCCCCAGGGTGGGAAAATGAAATCGATTTCCGGATTATTCATCATGTCCATGAATTCATCCGCACGCTTTTTTGCAGGTGCCGATTTGGCCAACTGCTGCGTCCAGGCAGTTTCTCCCGTTTCAATCCGGAAGCCGTTCTGCTGTTGGCGGGCAATCGCCTGCTCCAGGAGATTATGCTGCTCTTTCCCTACTCCTGAAGATGGCGCTGTAATTCCAATCGTATTCAAGGTTTTTCCAGGATATCGAATCATCCAATAGTCCCCCTTTATGAGTTAAACAAAATAAAATAAGGAAAATATCATCGCCATTAAGATAGCAGTACCCGAACAGAACCATACCGCATGACCCATCAATTCCATAAATCGGCTTGGTTCCTTGTCCAACCTTTTCCCTTTAAATTGCGAAAAGTCAGGCGGTGTTTCTCTTATCGGAGCTGTTCTCTTTAATTCCATCATCTTTGTATCTGTCATCGGGTTCATAATGTTCCTCCTAAAATCAGTTGCAGTAAAATCAGTTTGTTGTTTCTATTATACTAAACTTAACTTGAGAATAAAGTCCCTTTTTCTACATATTGGCATTTTTCAGAATTAAACAGAGGCCCACTTTGCTTGAAGTGGCTCTTGCAGGGTATATTAGGGAAGAGCGAAACGAAAACCGCAGAGGGGCTGATCAGGATGAAAGTATTGGTAGTCGGAGCAAATGGACAAATCGGAAGGCATTTTGTAAAAATGCTGGCAGACAGCGAAGAGCACATACCGAAAGCAATGATCCGCAAAGAAGAGCAAATCAGTTTTTTCAACAGTCTGGGCGTAGAATCGGTATTGACCAGCCTTGAAGGCAGTGTAGAAGAGATTGCGGATGCCATGGAAGGCTGCGACGCAGTTGTATTCGCAGCAGGCAGTGGCGGCGGAACCGGTGCAGATAAAACCTTGCTGATAGATTTGGACGGCGCCGCCAAAACGATCGAAGCAGCAGAACAAACCGGTACTGAACGCTTTCTTATGATTAGTGCCATCAACGCCGACAAGCGCAACATGTGGAAAGAAGATATGGCCCATTATTATGTAGCCAAACACCACGCCGATAATATACTGCGCGCCAGTGGATTGGTCTACACCATCATCCGTCCGGGCCTGTTGACGAACGATCCCGGAACCGGCAAGATTCTGGCGACAGAAAATCTGGATTCCGGAGAAATCCCACGGGAAGATGTAGCCCGTGTGCTGCTGCATTCACTAGCGAATGAGCATGTCTATAACAAGACTTTTGAAATTATTTCCGGCGAAGACCAAATCGAAGACGCGCTCAATAGTTTGTAGATCCATCAAAATGGCAAAAGAATATTGATGTCATTTAAAGAATGAATCCACATTTTATCCTGTTTATACCGGATCCTGCGCTCCAGGCGGACGCTTTCCGCGGGCTTGCGCCGAACTAACTCGGACTAGCGCCCGAGTGGATTTCGGCACTTCGCTGTTCCCGCAGGAGTCGCCGCCTTGCGCTCCGGATCCTTGAGTGAAGGATTTACCAGATTTGTAGGGACTACAGTTCCTGAAGTTGACTAGCAAGCTTCTCTCTTTGATCGAAGCAACACCCTCCCGAGCGGGCTGGCCACGGAGACTCCTGTGAAATCAGTGAAAGCTGAAGACCCCAGGAGGCTGAAGCCTGAGCCCACGGAAAGCGAAGTGGCGGACCGTTTGAGGATTATGCACCGCTATAGATTTTGGTCAAACTTTGTCTACAGTCTGAAAGGCTTCTGATCTAAATGATCAGAAGCCTTTTTCGTGTTGATCAGGATGAAGTTTTCAAGCTTTTTATCCCAATGACCAACTGAAACACAAATGCAATCGAACAGAGAATGATCGCAGCATAGCCGAGTCCGCCGATTGGCGTCATCTGGAAGGTTTGGATGACCAGTAAAGCCATCATCAACGCAATGCCAAAATTCACAATATACGGCCGGTCATAATATTTCTTGGATGCGATTCCTACAAAAATCGCCACAGCAATAATCAATATCAATAAAAAACTCCCCATAGTTCTCCCTCACCCTTTAGCTTTGTCTTCCCCAAGTCTAGCATTTATCCTATCGATCCGATAGAGTGCCGGGCATTTTTTCATAGGCCAGCTTCTTGATAATCGGCTCTTGTCCAGGATAGAGATCGAGCAGTTCCCCCTGCAGCAATAATTCGAAATCAGCAAAATCAAATCCCGGCGAAACCATGCAGCCCACCAAAGAAAATGCTTCCTCGGCCTCGACTGTCGAACCGAAAATACTGCCTCTTTCCACCAGCACCTGCGGCCGTTCCCCGGCGGCTATATCAAGCCCCAATTTTTCGGCCCGGTAATGCCCTTCAGCATCCAGGATATGCACTGTAACCGCATGGCCCGCGTGAAAATACCAAAGCTCATCGGATTTCAGACGGTGAAAATGTGAAATATCCTGTGACCTCAACAGAAAATAGATGCTGGTGTACAAATTCCTTTCAGCCGGGTGCGCAGCCAGGTTGACCTTTTCAGGCGAAACGAACGATTGCTTAAAGTATCCGCCTTCCGGATGTGCAGCCATATCCAGATGGGTGATCCAATCCTCTGCATTCATCGTGTCCATCTCCATTCCGTTTTATTATTTGCATTTCCGAAATTAATGAAACTTTCCAGCTCTTTAGACGTATCCATTGTATGTTATAAACATACCCTTAACCAAGGAGGAATAAAAGATGAATAATCATGAAATCGATTTTAAGCTGCATGGGGACGATATGCAGTTTGTGGAAGTGGAGCTGGATCCTTCCGAAACCGTCATCGCAGAAGCTGGCGCATTGATGATGATGGAAGACGGCATCTCCATGGAAACGATTTTCGGCGATGGTTCGAAAAGTTCGGGAGGCAGCGGCTTGATGGGCAAACTCATGGGGGCCGGAAAACGGATCATCACCGGGGAAAGCTTATTCATGACGGCTTTCACCAATAACGGAACCGGCAAACGCCATGTGTCTTTTGCAGCCCCTTATCCCGGCAAGATCATTCCGATGGACTTGAGCATGCTGAACGGCAAAATCATCTGCCAAAAAGATGCCTTCTTGGCTGCGGCAAAAGGGGTTTCCATCGGCATTGAATTCCAGCGAAAACTGGGGGCCGGTTTTTTCGGCGGTGAAGGTTTCATCATGCAAAAGCTTGAAGGCGACGGGCTGGCATTTGTCCACGCCGGAGGCACCATCTACCGCAAAAATCTCCAAAAAGGTGAAGTGCTGCGCGTTGATACCGGCTGTCTGGTCGCGATGACCGGAGACGTCGATTACAATATCGAGGCTGTACCAGGCATCAAAACCGCCTTGTTCGGCGGCGAAGGTTTGTTCTTTGCGACATTGCGCGGTCCCGGCAGTGTCTGGATTCAGTCGATGCCGTTCAGCCGCTTGGCCAGCCGTGTGTTTGCGGCCGCTCCCCAAAATCCTGCCGGCCGTTCGAAAGGTGAAGGCAGTGCCGCCGGTGGATTGTTCGATTTACTGGGCGGAAGATGATTTCCTGAACTTCTTCTGCAAGGGACCGTACAACTTTCCCACCACCTTTGGATCGAGTTTCCAGTGGTTCAGCCTATTGCCAGTTTCGCCCTGAGAAAGCTGCAGACCAGCCAGGAAAGCGAAAGCATACAAAAAACCGACTGATTTTAATCCAATCAGTCGGTTTTTTCATGCCCAAAATCAGGTTCCCATAAGTTTCCCTGAAGATGAGGCAGTGTTTTAAACCCCAGCATGGGCCGGTTCCAAAGGTTTTCCAGCTTTCATTTCTTTGCGGTTAAAGCCCATCAATCTCATGGCGTTCAAGATGACGATGAGGACGCTGGCTTCATGGATGAACATCCCGGAAGCCAAGTGGATAGATCCCATCAGCACACCTGACAGCAGGACTGCCACGATGCCGACTGCAAAGAATGTATTTTGTTTCATATTGCGGATTGTTGCTTTTGACAAGGAGTAAGCATGCGAGAATTGCATCAGTTTATCAGCCATCAACACGACATCCGCAGTTTCCATTGAAATGTCGGTACCGCCTTCGCCCATCGCAAGACCGATGTCTGCAGTGGCGATCGCCGGGGCATCATTGACGCCGTCCCCTGCCATCGCGACGACATGGCCCTGCTCTTTCAATTGTTTTACGTAAGCCACTTTGTCTTCCGGCAGCAGCTCGGCATGGAATTCATCCAGGCCTAGGGCTGTAGCGACCAGTTCGGCCGTATGCTGGTTATCCCCAGTCAGCATGACGATTTTTTTGATGCCGTTCGCTCTCATTTGAGCGAGTGCAGGTGCCGCGTCTTCACGGATTTGGTCGGCGATCGAGAAGATGCCGGCCACTGCCCCGTCCACAGCTGCAAATATGGCGGTATTCCCTGCTTTTTCACGTTCTACTGCATAGGCCTCTACTTTTTCCGGGATGCTGATCTGTTTCGCTTTCATCAGTTTCCGGTTCCCGACCACCAAAATCCGACCTTCCACACTAGCCGCCAAGCCATTGCCTTTAATGACTTCAACTTGTTCCGGCTCTTGATCGAGGGCAATATTTTGGCTTATCGCTCTTTTGACGATGGTTTGGCCCAGATGATGCTCAGAAACTGTTTCTGCCTGCGCCACCAACCGGAGCAACTCCTGCTCTTCATAGGAATGGAACACTTTGATATCGGTCACTTCCGGTTTGCCTTTTGTCAATGTGCCGGTTTTATCAAAGACCAATGTGTCGACTTTCGAGAAGCGGTCCATCACTTCGCCGCCTTTGACCAAAACACCATTTTTCGCACCGTTGCCGATGCCCGCTACACTGGAGACCGGCGCACCGATGATCAATGCACCTGGACAGGCAATGACCAGGAATGTAATAGCCAGATGGAGATCTCTTGTCAAAGCGTATACCACAATCGATAAGACCACGACAGCAGGTGTATAAATATTCGCGAACTTGTTCAGGAATTTTTCGGTCTTCGATTTCGATTCCTGCGCTTCTTCCACCAACTCGATGATTTTTGCGAATGTCGTATCATCGCCAACCTTTTCAGCGATGATTTCGATGTATCCCGTATCGATGACGGTGCTGCCATACACTTTGTCTCCTTGTTTCTTGGAGGCAGGAACTGATTCCCCTGTGATAGCCGCTTCATTAAGTGAAGCGTGTCCGGTGACGATTTTGCCATCGACCGGTACTTTTCCACCAGTCCGTACCATCACGCGGTCGCCCGGGACGACGTCTTCCACCGGTATAGTTTGGGTGACGCCGCCACGGATGACGGTTGCTTCTTGCGGCGCCAAATCCACCAGCCCTTTCAGGGAAGAACGGGTTTTTTCGAGCGTACGCACTTCCAGGTAATCCCCGAACAGGAACAGGAATGTTACAACTGCCGATTCCACGTATTCACCGATAAACAAGGCGCCGATGACTGCGATGGTGACCAGCATTTCTATGCTGAAGGCTTTCATCATCAATGCCTGAAATGCCTTGATGGCAATTGGGATCCCTGCGATGACCGTGGCAAGAATCAATACGAGCTGCCGCAAGTCATACTGGCCTGTAAAGTTTAAAACCAACGCAAGCACCAGTAAAAATCCAGCTCCAAATGTAATAGTTTTTTTGTTCTTGTGAATAAATGCAAACATCTCTCTTCAACTCCTCTTTCATGAATGTGTAAAGTGTTGACTGAACTTTTTGCGGATAAGGTTTTTCTTTATACTTCTATACTAAATCGAGCGGCGTTTTGATAAATTGACCCCCATCAAGTAACTGCCGAATCATCAGAAGAATTTATTCCTTCCTTATTAGTGCCAAGAATTTCGGAGGCGGCCTACCATTCTTCCAGTGAGGCTTTGCATGGCAATGGATTGCCGATTAGTTGTTTGCCGGGACTTGATGCAGGTCAATGAACAGTTTGTCTGGTGAATCTATACTGGAAGTAGAAAGAGAAAGGAGCAGTTCAAATGACTGTAATTAAATTTCAATTGGAGCCCTTGACTTGTCCTTCATGCATCAAAAAAATTGAAGGAAAAGTCGGGAAAATGGATGGCGTGGAGGAAGTGAAAGTGCTATTCAATTCCAGTAAAGTAAAAGTAAATTATGATGAAGAGCAGGTAGCACCGGAAGAATTGAAGTCCGTTATTGAGAAACTTGGCTATCCAGTCGTTGCCTGATATTTCCGGTCCATTGATTGAGAAAAGGAAACCGGCCAAAAAATGCAAATCTTTTTGCCGGTTTTTAATTTGTCCATCAATTTCGAACTTCTTAAAACAGCAGCGCATTCGATAAAAAATAACGGATTTCACTCCAGACTTGATGTGTGTCAATTTTTTTCCTAGAGCTTTTCGATAAACTAGCGTTAGAAAGCAAGTCAGAATCAGGAGTGGTCGTTATGATACATGTGCTTATCCTTTATGCGAGTTCAACAGGAAATACAGAAGAAATAGCTGAATTATTGGAGCAGTACCTGGATTCCGAGCTCTATGCAGTAAGCCTGGAAAATATCGAAATGGGTAGACTGGATCCCCAGCTTCTGCTTCAGTATGACGGCATTCTATTCGGCACCTATACGTATGATGATGGAGACCTTCCATTTGAAACAGAACTATTTTGCGACACGCTGCGGACCATCGATTTGACCGGTAAAGTGGTTGGAGTTTTCGGTTCAGGCGACACTGCCTACGATGGATTTTGTTCAGCAGTTGACTTGATGAAAGTTGAGTTTGAAAAGCAGAACGCCCGAGTCATCCAACATTCGGTCAAAGTGGACCTGGCGCCTGATGAGGATGAAGAGCTGCTATCCATCAAAAAACTGGCGGAGCAATTCCAACAAACCATCATAAACCCCGGCACCACGAATGAAGCCGGGCAATGTTAAGTTATAACCACATTAAACGAGGAGGAACCACCCATGAAAAAGCAGCAAACAATCGATTGTGATTGCATTGAAGAAATAGACCGTATGATTGACGAAGGACTAAGCGGCGGGACAGTAGATCCGAAGTATACAGAAGCTCATCTGAAACTGAAAGAAAAATACCAGGCCCCGTCTCTAGTTGATCCGTCCGAGGAAGGAGGAGAAATCAAATGAATGCAGTTCAGTTCATTTCTCCTCTTTCTACAGATTTTTCCTTCACTTCCCTGATGCAGGAACATAGTGCATTTTTGATCATCGGCATTTTGATCCTTTTCGTCTCGGTGGTGTTGCGTGCTGGAAAAATCGTTATCGCCCAGGCTGTCCTGCTTTCTCTTTTCTTCATCATCACTGAAAGCTTTGCAAATCCACTTTACTTGGCACTGGTCATCTTACAGGTGCTGTTCGGCATTTGGATGATCTGGAAATTAAAAATCGCCATCGACACAAGCTTTTATCGGCATACTGAAAAAACACATTTACGCCCGACTAACATTACAAAAGGCGGCAATGCAGGAACAGGCCCTATCCTTTATTAAAGGAGCCTGTTGCCTGCCAAGCTCAATCCATTAAAAAACGTCTCCCCCTTGCCTTCTCTGGCATTGGGTAGACGTTTTTTTAATGGCTGTGATTATTTCACATCAAAAGGAGACGCTATCGAGATTTCGAAAAAAGGTTCTTCCTGTGATAAAAAAGTTTTGACGATCCGGTATTCGCCTGGAGCCAATTCAATTCCCAATTCCTCAATGGAAAAATCCATATTCGTTTCCCCTCCCGCCGCCAACACATGGCCAAAGTCATTTAAATGCGGATTATTTATGAATACTGCGTCAGAATGGGTCAGGATATGCCACCCGCTTTTTCGCTTTAATTCAATATAGAAGTATTCCCCGAAACCAAAATCCTGCATGCTGTCATTCTTGATCGTCGTTGCGATAACAGAAGGCGATCCCACGAAGCTATGCTCTTCAAGAAGCAGCGACAAGCCGGCTTTGCTGGAGGCCAATTCCTGGTCCGGCGATGGATTTGCTATGGTCGCTACGGAAGAATCTTTGCCGCAAGCTGCAAGGAAGACTAGAATCAATAGAAATAACATAAATTTCCTCATAAACTCACCTCTCTTCCCCAAGCATAGCCCTTAGGCAGCCTAAATGCCTTGACACATGTCAAGACTGAACACATCTGTTTGATGAACGCAAAATTTTTAAGAACACAGGATTGACAAAAAAATTGGTGCGTGAGATTATATCCTAACGACCGTTAGGAAGGTGAAACGATGAAAGCTGATCTTATTCTTCAAACTGCCGTCAGCCATTTTGCAAAAGAAGGCTACGAAGGGGCTTCCCTCAGCAAAATCGCCGAGGAGGTGGGCATTAAGAAACCATCGATCTATGCGCATTACAAAGGAAAAGACGACTTATTCTTATCTGCGCTACAGTATTCGCTCCGGACACAAAAAGCTCATTTGGCTGTTTATTTTAATGCCATGAAAAATAAGCCGATGGAGTCGATTTTATACGGTTATTTTGAATGGTTCGCCAAAGAAAGCCAGGACAGCGAACGGATGAAATTCATCCTGAGAGTCGCTTATTTCCCGCCACTCAAACTGGAACAAGAAGTCAGTGGATTATTCAATCCTTTTTTTGATAGCATGCATCGCCATTTAACGCGCCTGCTTCGGGAAAGCCAGCGGCAGGAAACAGCCTTGCATTCGGCTGATTTTTCAAATGCGGCTTTGGCCTATTTGACTGTTGCAGAAGGAACGATGACCGAACTCGTCTATAGCGGCGTGGACAGGTATGAAAAGCGCCTCCAGGCAATTTGGCCAATCTTTTGGCGCGGCTTAAGCCAATAAACCGGGGATCTTGACCATCGCAGCAGTTCCTGAAGCGACTGCTCTTATTCCCTCCTTACGAACCTTTTTCTTTCTAACCAAATACTTTCTGTCCAACCGGCACGAACATTCTAAGGAGACCATCGCATGAAAACAAATAAATTAGTTCTTTCCACTTTGTTGCTCAATCTGTTTATCGCATTTTTAGGAATCGGCCTCGTCATTCCAGTCACACCAACCATCATGAACGAATTAGGCATTTCGGGTACGGTGGTCGGCTACATGGTCTCTGCTTTCGCTTTAGCTCAGCTCATTGTCTCACCTATCGCCGGACGATGGGTCGATAACATTGGACGCAAGCCGATGATCATCATCGGACTGCTTATTTTCAGTATTTCCGAATTCCTGTTCGGCATCGGCGAAACGGTGGAAGTCCTGTTTCTTTCACGGATTCTCGGAGGCGTCAGTGCTGCTTTCATCATGCCGGCTGTCACTGCTTATATCGCGGACATCACAACCAGCAGTACGCGGCCGAAAGCTTTGGGCTATATGTCCGCAGCCATCTCCACAGGGTTCATCATCGGACCGGGAATCGGCGGTTTCCTGGCTGACATCAGCACACGGCTTCCCTTTTTCTTCGCGGCCGGCTTCGGCTTGTTTGCGACGATTCTGTCGCTCATCACTTTAAAAGAGCCGGAACGGATCTATGTAGTGGAGGATAAGCATCAGCCAATCCCTAAATCCGGATTCAAAAAGATTTTTTCACCGATGTATTTCATTGCATTCATGGTCATCCTTATTTCATCATTCGGACTGGCTGCCTTTGAATCCCTGTTTGCATTATTTGTGGACCATAAGTTCGGGTTTACCGCGATGGACATCGCCATTGTCATCTCACTCGGCGCCATCGTCGGAGTCATTTTCCAGGTCGGCTTATTCAATCGGCTGACTCAATGGCTCGGCGAAATCCGGTTGATCCGCTACAGCCTGCTGGTGTCCACCATTCTGGTATTCATCATGACGCTCGTCAACAGCTATTGGTCGATCTTGCTGGTGACGATGGTGGTATTTGTCGGCTTTGACCTGATGCGTCCCGCCGTCACCACTTACCTGTCGCGGATTGCCGGAAATGAGCAGGGATTTGCCGGAGGCATGAATTCCATGTTCACGAGCATCGGCAATATTTTTGGTCCGATCATCGGCGGCATGTTGTTTGACATTGACTTGAACTACCCGTTCTATTTCGCCACCATCGTATTGGGGATCGGAATCGCCTTAACGTATGTATGGAAGAGCCCATCTATTGGAGAAGGTACAGAAACCAGTAAACCTGTTGAAGTTTCCTGAAACAAGAAACGGAACACCGAATAAAAAGCAGGCCAACTTGAGAAATTCAAGCTGGCCTGCTTTTTTTAGTTTTCAACTGACATATCTATTTTTATGAATGCCGCTTTTCCAACAAAATAACCATATAACTGATTTCCTTCTGAAAGTTCCAATCCACAAAGAGATCGGTCACTCGGCCATTCAGCAGGGTTTCCAGGTTGAACAATTGAATGATCCGGTGCTCCAGCGGCCGTTTGGCCAAGCGTAAATGTTCGGCCGCCCCGTTCTGAACCAACTGTTTTTCGATATCGATGAGGATGCCGATGCGTTCAACCAAAAGAACTTGATCACTCAACCAATAAAAATTCGTTTTATCCGGTATTCTTTGGGTGCGCATACTATCCAGCAGAATAATTTCCCGCAGGATTTCCTGGTCGACTTCCTGCGGCCAAAGAAACTCTTCCTGCAGACTGTCCTTTTCCATGGTCGCAATCAACATGCCGCTCTTCTTGGGCAGATTCCAGTCAGCGTATAAATCATCCAATTTCCCGTCGCTGTATTCCTCCAGCCCTGTCAATAACTCCTCTTTTACAGAATCCATCAGCAAATCCCTTATTTCCAAAACTTTAATCCATTGCCCTTTTTCTACAAACATTTTCTCAGTCGGCAATAAAAAGCCGGTCAGATGAATCAAGAGGAAGGGATGGCGAAATATGACTTTTACCTGCTCAGGTTTTTCCCCGAAATTCTCCTCCAGAAATTTTTCCATGTACTTGGAGATAAGTTCTTCGACATGCTGCTCACGAGACATGCTAAACACTCCTCTTTTTAAAAACATATGGAAATCATTTAGTTATTGGATCTATACCAACTCTCTTACGTCTATAAAATAACGCCCAAAAGAATGGTCTATTCTTTTGGGCGTTATTGCCAGCACCATTGTCTGGAATACTCGGCCGCTTCAGCTATTTTTTTTAGTGCACTACCTATTGTATCTGCGTTTACTTAATTTTATCGCTATTCCTCTTTTGCGTAAAGAAAGTCGTCCTTTAAACTTCCTTTTACAGCATTTTTGTTCTGGGCGATGGATGGCAGACAGCTTCAACTCAATAGTTATCCGATGAAAAGAGCACTATATCCGAGTTGGAATCAGCCAAGAAATTTTACCGTTGATCAGATTAAAAATGCCTTCCATATGTTACGATCATTGAAATGAAGCAGATCCTACTACACACAGCGGATGGGGTGGACAAATGCGAATAAGAAAAGCTGAATATGGCGATGCTTCCGGTATCGCCAAAGTGCATGTCGATAGTTGGAAAACTACATACGAGGGCATCATGCCTGCTGCATTTCTCAAGGGTTTATCTTACGGAAAACGGACAGATTTGTGGAAGGATAATATTGCTGTGAAAGAAGATTATATTGTGGTTGCAGTAACGGATGAAGGAACAATCATCGGTTTTGGCACTGCTTCAAAAAGAGCCTCGAACCTAGTGGAACGCTCAGGCGATTTGACTTCCATTTACCTGCTCGAAGAATACCAGGGACAGGGCATCGGAAAAATGCTGCTGAACGAATTATTCCTGCATTTCAAGCAACTGGATTACGAGAGGATCTTTGTGGAGGTGCTAGAGGCGAATGAAACCAGGTATTTTTATGAACACTTTGGTGCAGAACTCATAAAAACCGTTGAGATTAATATAGCTGGAAATCTCTTAAAAGAATTGGTGTACGAGTGGAAAAATATTGACGCCGTACTCGATAAAACGGTTTAACAAACGACAAAAACCCCCCCTTCAGCTACAGGATGGGGGTTTTTGTTTATACCCCTGCAATTACAGCATTTGCGCAATCTGAATCAGATTAGATCTAATCTAATAGATTTTACTGTCCAAGTTGAACTAAATACTGTCCACAGGCAAAAAACTCTCCGAGATTACATATTTACGATCTTTGAAACTCCCTTGAGAAGACAGCTCCGTACTCATTTAAAACAGCAACTTCGATATTGCCTAACTCTGTCGGCTCTATAGTGAAATTTACACATTTGCCCAGCAATCGCTCATACTCTTTCTCCACATCGTGAACTCCGAACATTGTCGCCGGAATGCCTTCCGCAAATATCTTCTGCTGGTATTCTTTGGCTGCAGGATGATTATTCGGTTCAAGGACAAGCTCCGTCCCTTGTTGGTTGTCTGGAGACACAAACGTGATCCACCTGAATGCCCCCATCGGGATATCGTTCTTTTTGATAAAGCCGAGTTTTTCCGAATAAAATTTCAAGGTCTGGTCCTGATCTTCGACGAATAGACTGGTTACTATAATGTTCCTCCTGTTTTGCCTCCTTCTCCTGAACAAATGATTCCGCTTCCGCAACTTACTCAAGCCAATCCCCGAACAAATTTTTTAACGGCGCTTGATTAAAAGTCAGTACCCGGCATTTCCCCTTTCTTGTTGATTTCACCAGCTCTGCTCCATCCAACAAGGATAAATGTTTAGCGATTGCCTGCCGTGAAATGCCAAGATTGTGTTCGGCGATTAAACGAATCGTCAGTTCGTATAAAGTCATTTCGTTGCGTTCGGATAATTCGTCCAGCATTAACCGTCGAACCGTTGAGCGCTTTAAATACCGCGTCTTTATTCTCCATACATTTTATTATATGCAACTTTTTGGTCGCTTCTCAAGTGATTGTGCAAAGTCATTACTCCAGTAAAATTTGCACTGTCATGGTTTTGGACGTCTTATAAAAACAGAAAAAGACCAGATTTGCGGGCACACCCGTTTGACAAATCACACGAGCGACAACTCTGAATCATAGCTTTCCGTATAATTTTCCACTACTTAGGAAAATAACCACAAAAAGTCTATTGACACCGGACTAAAAGAACTATAGATTATATTAAGTGAGAATGATAATTATTATCAATTAAGGAGGAGCGCTTGATTCTACTACAAAACTTCTTTTATGTTTCAAAAATAATTTCATGCAGAAAAGCGTAGGCATTATCCATGCACCGTTTTAGTCACCATGCCCGCAAATAAATGTAAAAACACCACAAAAAATCGAACGATGAAAAGGATGAATTTAACATGACGATCATACATAAAAAGAAACTGCCGACTTTTTTGCTTTCTACACTTGCAGCCATGGTTTTAGCAGGTTGTTCAAGCCAGGACACCCCTTCATCAACTGAAGCTGAAACAGCTGGATCTTCAGATACCGCTGCGGAATACCCCGTTGTCATCGAGCATGCGTTCGGCGAAACGGAAATTACAGAGAAGCCTGAACGTGTTGCGACCATCCAATGGGCAAATCATGATGTTGCATTGGCACTCGGCACTGTTCCGGTAGGATTTTCTGCAGCGAACTACGGTGTCGAAGATGGCAGCGGACTTTTGCCGTGGACAGCCGAAAAACTGGAAGAACTCGGTGAAACCGATCCAAACATATTCCAGGATACGGATGGCCTTGATTTTGAAGCCATTTCCGATTCAGATCCAGATGTTATTTTAGCAGGCTATTCCGGCATCACTCAGGAAGATTACGATATTTTAACTGAAATTGCGCCCGTTGTGGCATATGAAGATGCGCCATGGGCTACGACATGGCGTGACCAAATCACCTTGAATTCAACGGGTATGGGCATGAAAGAAGAAGGCGAACAACTGATTGAAGATACGGAAAAGCTGATTGAAGACAGCGCTGATGAGTACCCCGAATTGAAAGGCAAAACAGTGGCCTGGGTCAATTTCTCAGCAAACGATATGTCTAAACTTCACCTCTATACACCAGCTGATCCACGCGGTGCTTTTCTGATCGAGCTGGGCATGGAATATCCGGCAAGCATCACCGACCAGATTACAGATCCGACAAGCTATTCACTATCACTAAGCACGGAAAATGCTGACGTCCTGAATGACGCCGATGTCCTGATTGGCTACGGTGACGAGAGCCTGTATGAAGCTGTCAAAGCGGATCCATTGCTTGGCGAAATCCCGGCAATCAAGAGAGGGTCTGTAGTATTTATTGGAGACAATACGCCTTTAGCTGCTTCTGGAAATCCAAATCCACTTTCCATCGCTTATACGTTGGATGAGTATCTTGAATTGATTGGCGGAGCCGTCAGCAAAATAGATGAATAGCACCGCCCTTTCAGGCATTAAAGAGTCACGTCTCCACGTTCCAAAGCATTTCACTAAAATGCTGTTGATCTCTTTGCTGCTGCTTGCTCTTTGTGCCGTGGCATCTCTTGCATTCGGATCACGAATTGTCGGCGTGTCCCATGTCATGGATGGCCTATTCCATGCAGAGGTAAATTCCTATGAAGCAAATATCGTCCGCAAGCGCATTTCCCGTACGGTGTTTAGCCTCATGTGCGGTGCAGCACTCGGCGTATCGGGCGCCCTTATGCAGGCCGTCACACGCAACCCGATTGCCGATCCCAGCATATTGGGCGTAAATACAGGCGCTTCCCTGTTCGTTGTCTGTGGAATTGCGTTCCTGAATATCAGCACGGCAAATGAATATATTGTACTGGCCTTAATTGGAGCGGCGCTGACCGCCCTCTTTGTATTTGGCATCGGCTCAATGGGGCGAAGCGGCGCTACGCCGCTCAAACTTGTCCTGGCAGGAGCCGCAACAAGTGCAGCTCTTTCTTCATTGGTGATGGCCATCATGATTCCCCGGTCCCATGTCATGGACCAATTCAGATTTTGGCAAGTTGGAAGTGTGGGCTCAGGAAACTGGAGCTCCATTTCCACGTTTTTGCCCTTTTTGATCATCGGTATCATCATTGCCATCTCTACTGCCCCAGCTTTGAACGCTTTGGCTTTAGGAGATGAGGTTGCCAGCGGACTTGGTGTCCGGACAGGGGTATTGAGGCTGGTTGCGGCTCTTGGCGCGGTTCTTTTATGTGGTGCCGCCACCGCCCTTGCCGGTCCGATCGGCTTTATCGGGCTCTTATCGACTCACGTCATGCGGCTTATTTTAGGGCCGGACCTGCGTTTTGTCATTCCGATGTCGGCCGTGGCAGGCGCCATCATTTTGACACTCTCCGATGTCAGCGGACGCATCATCGGCAGTCCCGGCGAACTTGAAGTCGGGGTTGTCACCGCCTTTATAGGTGCTCCGATCCTAATCCTGCTGACGATGAAATCGAAGGTTCGGTCTCTATGAGAAATGAAGCCATCGAATTTATCCAAACAGGCAGGCGCCAGCGATACCGCCGCTGGCTATTGGTTACCTTTTCCATGGCCGCATTGGCAGTCGCTCTTTGTCTGGCCATGTTATGGATGGGCAATACCATCTATCCATTGATGGACGTCATCCGGGTCCTTTCCGGAGAACAGATCCAAGGGGCATACTTCGCCATTTCGACTATCCGCTTGCCCCGAATGCTGGCTGGGCTATTCGCAGGGTTTGCTTTCGGCATCGCTGGCCACACGTTTCAAACAATGCTGCGCAACCCACTGGCAAATCCGAATGTCATCGGCATTACGACCGGTTCGAGCGCCGCTGCTGTTTTTTGCATCGTTATCCTCCACACAAGTGGGACGATCGTCTCCATCGCTTCTATAGTTGCTGGCCTTGCAACTATTATGCTGATTTACTTCCTATCCAGAGGAAGGTCGTTCTCCATCGGAAGGCTGATCCTGATCGGCATTGGCATACAGGCGATGTTGAATGCATTGATTTCTTACATGCTATTGATCGGGGCTGAACAGGATCTTCCCGCAGCATTCAGATGGCTTAGCGGCAGCTTGAACGGTTCACAAATGAGCGAACTGCCGCCTTTGATCTTGTCCGTCGCCATATTTGCGCCGATCATTCTGCTTCTTGGTAGACACCTGAGCCTATTGGAGCTTGGCGAGCAATCGGCTACTTCTCTTGGGATCAGCACCGACAAAACGAGAGTCGTACTGATATTTAGTTCCGTCATCATGATTGCGCTTGCGACCGCTACTACCGGTCCAATAGCCTTTGTTTCATTCCTTGCCGGTCCGATTGCTAAAAGATTGGTCGGAGCCAGCTTCTCAAGTGCACTCCCTGCTGGCCTTGTCGGCGTCAATTTAGTTTTACTGGCCGATTTGATCGGACAATTCGCCTTTGTGGCCAGATATCCTGTAGGAATTATCACGGGTATTCTCGGTGCACCGTATCTGATTTATCTGCTGATCCGCATGAATCAAAAAGGAGAGTTATGATGAAACAAACACACCTTTTCCAAGCTGAAGATATCGTTTCGGGTTATGACAACAAAGCCGTCATCCAAGGTGTCAGCCTTACCATTCCGAGCAATAAAATCAGCGTCATCATCGGGGCGAATGCCTGTGGAAAGTCTACGCTTCTGAAGACTTTGGCTAAGCTCATCAAACCGACATCCGGAACAGTCACACTTGACGGCAAACCCATCAGCAAGATACCACCAAAGCAATTGGCACGGGTTCTCGGGCTATTGCCGCAATCCCCAATTGTGCCGGAAGGTATTTCTGTTGCCGACTTAGTTGGACGCGGCAGGTTTCCGCATCAATCCCTGTTCAGCGGCTGGACAAAAAAAGATTACGAAGCGGTCGCTGAAGCAATGCGGATCATGGATATCACAGAATTGGCAAACAGCAACATCGATGAACTGTCCGGCGGTCAACGGCAGCGCGTCTGGATTGCCATGGCACTGGCGCAGCAAACGGATATTTTGTTTTTGGATGAACCGACAACCTTTTTGGATATCACTTATCAGATTGAAATTCTTGATCTGCTAACGGACCTGAACCGAAAGCGTGGAACGACGATTGTCATGGTTCTTCATGACATCAACCTGTCCGCCCGTTATGCCGACTATATTTTTGGTCTTCGAAAAGGCAAGATGATTGTTGAAGGAGCGCCTTCAGAAGTTATCACCAGCCCGTTGGTCAAGGATATTTTCGGTCTTGATTGCGTCGTGATCAAAGATCCGGTCTCCGGCTCGCCTTTTGCAGTTCCAAAAGGACGCTATCATACAAATCATGAACTTTCTGCGAGTTTGTAAAGAAGGTCTCTTTGAACGAACAATCCCCGCCTGGGACACTAACGTGTGCCAGGCGGGGATTGTTCGTTAGTTTAACACTGCATACTTGACTCAGCGACAGCCGCTCTTTGTGGACATACCGACAAATGCTGGCCCTCTAGATAATATGCAAAGCAGCCGGTTCATTTCCTGTCAATTTTCATAAGCCTTCAAGAAACTATTTTCCAACTCCGTGATCGTTAAGCCCGTAACCTGCTCCAAACTCTTTTCGAAGTTTTTTGTTTCTTCTACTGAATCCATAAGTTGAGAAATGACTTTTTCACCGAATTCACCAGTCAGGTATTCAACCGCAAAATAACTTTGCAGATAAACATCCGTGGCTGCTGAAAATCGGGCTGCCTGCCATTGTTCTACAGTAGCCAATTGTTTAAATGCTACTTTTTCAAAATGGGGAAATGGGACTTCATGCTGATCATTTCCTATGTATTCAGCTAGCCCCTCCCCGAACCAATGGGGATATAATGCCGCATCTCCTCCTTTACGGGAAAACACGTAATGGGTGTATTCGTGAAGAATCATTTGCTGAAAATTATATAAAGCCATTTCATCTCTTTTAAGGATAAGTTCCTTATCGCGATAGCTAATCGCTAATACTTTCTGCAGATCCGTATAATATCCGCCCACTTGCTCAAGACCTGAGAATTCGGTTAAATCCTTTGTTTCTTCAAAGACAATAAAGTCCATGGATTTCGGTTTCGTTTCGCCAAAGATTTCTTTATTTCTTTTTATAGCCCAGTCTATTGTTTCTTTAGTCAATGGCAATAGCTCGGCAAATTCGTCTTCATAATAAATGGAAATGTGATGATGATCCGTAGTTAAATAGGAATCTTTAATCTGCTTTTCAATCTTCCCATCAGCATTAAAGTTTAAAATGGCTTTCACAGATTGAAAATAGGTGAATTCAGCATCTGTTTCTTCTGCTATCGCTTTATGAAAAAGAAGACTTCCCCCCAGAAAGAGTAAAAACACGAACGTTACCAATATCGATGAAATTAATATGAAGATTTTTGTTATTTTTTTCATGATTTCCCCTTTTCTAGTTCGAGGTGAATGTCCAACCCATGCATGCAACCCCTAAATTTCCCATGCCAATTCCACATTAGAGACAGATTTACTGTTTAAACCCGTTCTTCTTTTACTTCGTTGCCACTCTCTTCCCCATACCACAAAGAATACTTCGGGTTCAGTACAGCTGCAGCGTACAAGAAAGCCGTCACTGACATAAGCACTGCAAGTGAGCTGATCGTCAGCTCAAGTGAAACAAAATCAGCCAATAATCCAATCACTAGGATGAAGAAGATCTGAAAAACACTTTGGACCAGTCCAAAGATACTCGTCACTCTGCCCATCACAGCAACGGGAACATTGTTTTGGTAAAAGGTCATGATGCCTGCATTCAAAAAGACATTAAAGAACCCGAGTATGACAAAGCCGACTGTAACCGAGGCGAATGACCAGGAAAACGCATAGATGACATAGCCTGCCGTCATCATCAGCAATCCAACGACAATCATGTATCGGATTGAGATTTTATTCGAAAACAACGAAAGCAAAAGGGCTCCGCTCACTGAACCGATACCTGTAATGCTGATCAGCAGTGTATATTCTACTTCCGTCAGGCCAATCACTTGCTGGGTAAAGACAACTTCCTGAACATCCATCGCAAAAGAAAAGAGCATCACAGCCAGAAAACCCAGATAGATGGCCGTAACGTATTTCCTGTCTGCCATAAAACCGTAAACCACTGTAAAGTCTTTCGCGATTTGAGCAGGCGTCAAAGCAGGAATATCCGCCTGATCAATTTTTTCCGTTTCAGGCAAAAAGATCAAGAGCAGCGCAGCAACCAGAAAGAATCCGGCGTTAAGCCACATCGTCACTGAGATATTGCTCAGTAAGATAAGCGCGCCTCCTATAGCCGGTCCGATGATAAAAGCTCCCGAAGACGTGAACGATCGCAACGAGTTGAATCGCTTACGCTTTTGCGGAGGGACCAGCATGGTGATATAGGTCATTGAAGCTGGGCCGAAAAAGGATTTGGCGACGCTGAGAACGACAAGTATTGCGTACACCGCTACAAGATTCGGCGCCAGGGGAATCAACGCGATAAACAGCGATCTTGCAATCAGGGTCGCCAAAACGATTTTTTTCTTGCTTCGATAATCGATGAAACTGCCGGTCCAAAACTTCGTCACGATATTGGTCAAGGGTCCGATTATCCAAAGGCCTGCCACAGCGGCAGCCGAACCGGTCATCTGGTAGACCATGATGTTAATCGCAACCAGGTAAATGAAATCCCCCACACTGGCGATCCCCAAAGAACCGAGGAGGATCGAAGGTGTTTTCCATTCTTTTAAATTTTGCTTCAAAGCAGTTCCCCCTATAGATACCTTGAAATTTCTTTGATGATCATTGTAAGAATAGACCGTCTAAGTTGTATTTGTTTAGAGCGTCTCCTTATTCCTTCTATTTTCGGGCTGCTTCAGCCAATGGCGCAGGCCTTTCCCTGCCAAAGGCTCATCGTTATACCGGGGAATCACATGAAAATGGGCGTGGCTGACCGACTGATTTGAAGCCGCGCCTACATTCCATCCCAGCGTATAGCCATCCGGTGAAAATTTGTTGTCCAAGTATTCGCGGGCCAGCTTTAGCAAGTCGTATGTATCGCTCCACTCCTCTTTTGTTAAATCAAACGTGAGGGGACGATGCTGCTTTGGAACAATCACACCACTTCCCTCCAGCACGCCCTGTTCTTTCGCATGCTGCAGAAAATAGCAGCTCCTATTCTCCAATACAATCTTTTGGTCAGGATCTTTATCAGGATGACAAAATGGACAATTCGTTTCGTTAGACATGATTTACCAACCTTTCTGATTCTTTTATTTCCACTTGGACTGTGAATTTAAAGTTCGTCAAGTTAACGTTCAGCTTCTGAAAAATCCCTTTCAACAGGAGAGAGAAGCATCTCCAAATCTTCCGGATAATCATGGTGCATCGTTAAAATATCAGCAGCCGAACAGAGCCTGTATTTTTCTAGCTACTTCCGTTGGTTTTATATCAAATGCGTTTAACTTGCTTATATCTGCCCACACAGGTAAATACGTGCCCCTGTTTCTGCTATCGTCATTAAATTCTTCACCATTCCCCGAACCAAACTCACCGTCTATTATTGTGGCGAGAAAAAAATACTGGGTTTCATGAAACTCGATCTTCTCAAAACATTCCTGAATTTCTATATCAAGCTCGGTTTCTTCCAAAACTTCTCTTTTCGCTGTAATTTCCGGGGTTTCGCCATCTTCTATTCCACCACCTGGAAAAACATAATAGGTGTTTCCATTTCTCACTCGTTTAATGAGACCTAATTTACTGTCTTTTATCAATACCACTGCACTGCGATCCCTCATCGTTCACCTGCCTTCATCATTTCCCAATTCGCCTAATTATTGTATACTCTGGTGATAAGAGTACTGCCTTAATAAGAAAAATTTTCAAAAGAGTCTTATTTACAGGGGGAGAAAATCTGTGAAAAATCAATTCGAATTGAGTTGGAAGAACAAAGAAGTGAGAATGTGGATTTACATCATGATTCCCACCGCGGTTGTCGGGTTTTCTATTCTAATTTTTGCAGATTACGTTTATCAACCTATTGCTTCATTGGTTATTTTGAGCGCCTGGACTGTTTTTTATGTTTGGCGTCTGCAATACAGAAAGAAAAAGACAGACTCAAATTAACGAGTCCATCCTAGAACGGCAAGCTTTGAAAAAGCGAAAGGGTGATGATGAATGCCGATAGGGTCCCGGCAGACAACAAGGTCAACATCTTCGGCCACTGGATCTCTTTCGTTGGTTTTGCCGCTTCTTTGGAAACGGCTATCCAGATTGCAATAGAAACTAATGCAATGATTCCGATCACTTCATTGGACATATTAGACCACTCCTTTATATACACAGTTAAATTTTAACATATATAGTTGCTAATCTCCTCTATTCTTTCGGCGTTTTTCTTCAATCGTTTTCATGCCCGTCAATCCTAAAAGCCCGGAAACTGCCACTATGAATACTTCATTCTTTCTTCGGTCTATCCCTTATCAAACTCCAAACCAAACCTGTGAGAAAACAAGCCATCACCACCAAGAGGAAAGTCAGCGGATTAAAGAAAATGTGATTGGAAAAGATAGTGAACAGGGAAAAATCTTCTGGATTGTCGAAAGCGTCTTTCGTTTCGACGATGTAGGTACGTAAATCGTTGGCTTTTTTGAATGTATAGGCAGAGACGGTGGCCACATAAACAGAGCTGATCAAAATCCCCAGCCAACTACTTCTCGCAGTGAACCACTTGCTGGCAATCCGCATCGACAATTCGATTGTGCCATACAAAAAATACAGGATGAATGGCATCAGAAAAAAAGGAATGACCAAAGTCGGATTGCCATTGCCGCCTCCGAAGCCGTCATTTTTTACGGGTTCACTCAACGCATTCATTCCATAAAAAGCAGCAAGAGTAAGGATGGCGGAAAGCCCATACAACAACATCAGCAGTTTGTGCATATTGTTCCTCCCACCTAATACAGCTTTTTGTCTATATGGTTATATTTTCCATTTCTTCAAAAATTCCTTCCTGTTCTGATTGCAGGAGACTTAATTGCATAAAAAAAAGAAGCGCATCCCAACGCTGCTTCTCGCTCATTGTGCCAATCCATTAAATTGCGCTCCGGGTGCTTATTGCTTTTAAAGCACCCTCCGACTTCAGTAACCTGTTTGCGGCAAAAAATAAGAGTACGGCTGGAACCAAAGTGAATAGCGACAAGAGACCAGCCAGCGCGAAGAATACGGCCGCAATTGATGGAAAAGTCGACATCATCACCAAACCGAACAAGCTGAAGAATATGGCGAAGACAATCATATAAAAAGGATACCTCAGAACCTCTTCGGCAAACAGAAGCGCCTCAGACGCAAATTGATCAGCTGAAACTGTAGCTTCTCCTCTGCTCATTTCCAGTTGCACTTTGGGATCGTTTTGGAACATTTCGACCAACTTATCATGGACCCATGGATTTTTTTCTAATGAGTTCATAAATAACGCCGAGCCAACCAAAAGAGCCAGCAACAGAATGATGGATAATGAAACCAATTTTTGTGTAGATTGCATACGGTACCTCCTACTGGCTAGTTAAGTCTTTGATCATACAAGCATAACCGGTTTTAACTTAGAAATAATCGGCCTGAGGGGTGCTTAGAACTAAGACTTTAGATGTAGAGTTTAAGTGTCATCTCTAGCAGGGCTGGTACTTGTATGGTCCACATTAATACTGGCTCCGAATTTTTCGCAAGCGGACTGGTTTTTTTTCGAAAAAATAAAAAAAGGAGAAGCACAAGTGCAGCTTCTCCTTTTACCTACTATTTCATTTCAACCAGCTATCCAGAAACTCACTTTGGTCCTCTTCAAAATAATCTTCAAAAAATACTTTGAACTCTTCTGTGTCCACTTGCTCGAATTGATATTCTGCGTAATAGGCTGATAAAAATTCGAGAGCTGTCTCAGTTCCATTCATACTGTCAAAATAGTCCTTCAGCAGCATCGGAACCTTGCCATAGATGGTGGAGTAATAGGCTTCCTCTTTGAATTTATCGAGCGGCAGATTCACGTAGGTTTCTGGCGGGTAGTACTCTTGAGCCATTTGCGCGCTCCAGAATCCGTATTCATCGTCATCATAATAGTCGCTTAGGAAAAGCGAACTTGTGAATTCCGTCAGCCCCTCATCCAGCCAAGCTTCCTCGTACGGATCATTCGTCACCAGGAAGTAAAACCATTGATGGGCGATTTCATGCACAAGTACGGACTCCTGGGATTCTTCGTCCGCTGCCACTTCGATAATATTCGGGTATTCCATGTAGCCGTCGTTCCCGATGATGTCCAGCTCGCCAAATGGATTATCGCCGATATGTTCTTCAAAATACACATAGGCATCCACTGCCAGTGCGGATGTCTCCTTCAGCATATTCGCTGAAAGCGGCGTAAACACCCGCAGGTTTGTCTCATTCGCTGCTACGGTTTCAAATTCCCATTCGCCGGGATCCATGATGGCCCAGTAAAAGTCTTTTATGTTGTCACCTTGCACAGTGCCGGTCGAAGCGGGCGTGATTTCTCCGTCATCTGCTGAACTGGCGACCAAATAGTCTTCGGGCAAGTCATAGCTTACGGTATAGTCCCCATAATCCGTATCGTAGGACTCGCCTTTTGAGTCATAGTCTTCAATATCCCATCCATTTTGGTAATGGCCGAGCATCGGATACCAATGAGCCAAATAAAAGTTGTTGTCTACTTGAGACAACCGCATACCGTTTTGCGGCAAAATCATTGAATACTCCACTTGAATAGTCACATTGGATGTCGGTTCGAGATCTGTATCCAACTCCACCAATAATTCATTATTGTCCAAGTTATAATCCGATTCTTCCCCGTCAACAGTCACCGCAGTTATTTCCAGCCATAGATCTTCATCTTGATATAAGGGCGTTTCTTCCGAATTCATTGCATTAGGAACCAAGTAAAAACCGATATCATCCCAAGTGTCCGATGAATAGTTCGTAACGTCGATGGAAGCCGCTATCTGAAATTCGTTTGTCTCATTCAGAGAAACCTCCAAGTCATAAATAGCATTTACTGCATCCTCTACTCTTTCGGATTCCTGAGGTCCGCAGTCTTCACAAAAGACAGTGGCCCTCAAAATCAGAAACCCGATTACTCCTATTGCCATGACCAATACTGCTGCCCATATTTTCAGCTTCATGGCACATCTCCCGTTTCTCTAAATGTTTTATAATGTCCTGCAGTTATTTCCGGCAGATCACCGCAAGAGATTATTCTCCCTAAATAGTACCATTTGTTCTTCTGCCTGGCTTGCAATATTTGCTTTTTTCGAATGTAATTTTCTATCCATACGAGAGTCTCAATCGTTTATTCACAGCTCTAGTCTATGAGGAAAAGATTATTCTTATACACAATAAAAAAGGGCAGAAATAGAAGCTGCCCTTTTCTTGTAAACTTCAACTGTAGATTTTCACGTCCCAATCAGATACTTTAAAGATATATGTTATCTCTAATTAAGATAAATAAAGGGTTCATTTCAAAGCGCTTGTTTTTGTGCAATCAAAACATACAAAGATTCAGCTGGAAAGAACTTTTCTGTCATATGCAGTCCTGCACGCTCTAGCTCCTGTTCCATACCAACTAAAGAAATTCTCGGAGCTTTATGTGCTGACTGCCCTTTCGGCTCCAATTCGATGACGACTACATAACCATCGTTTTTAAGTACATCTTTAAGCTGTGTCAAAGTCGCCGCCAACGGATGGATTTCATGCAATACCAAGGATGCGATCACCACATCGATCGATGCATCAGGTACCGGAATTCCTTTGTTGCCCCCCTGGATTGGAACGATGTTGGCGAGCTCTTCCTCAGCTGCTTTTTGGCTGATCATCTCCAGCATATCCGGATCGATATCGAGGGCAAACACTTGGCCATCCACTCTTTTCGCAGCAGGAATCGTAAAATAGCCCGTGCCCGCCCCAAAATCTAAAATATGATCGGTGCTCTTTAATGGAATCCTATTCAACAATTGCTCCGGTGAAAATTCGGCTTTTCTTTTTGCGCTCTCCAAGTAAGAAACTTTTCCGTGCTGATGAGCTGTCCCGTGGGATTTAACGTGTTCATTAGTCATTTTCTGATCTCCTTTTGATTTGCTGGTAAATGCTTTTGGTTTACTATAAGCTCTGTCGCTAAGGTGGACCGAATTCTTCTGGCACACTTTGATTCACACGATAAGCTGAGAAGACTACTCACCTTAGTGCCACACCTCGTCCTGAGCTGCACCGGCGCCGGAGAACTCTCAGAGATATGGAGCAAAACAGCGAAGACTCCTGCGGCTTAGCGATTCGACCGATACACCGCAGGGAGCGCAGCGGACGAGGAGGATTGGGCGGGAGCCCTTGGCAGCTGGCATCGCGACGTCCTGTCGCGCCACCTGCATGACCCGCATCCTGCGGGCCCGAAAGCGAAGCTGTTTTGCGGAGTATCGGCTAAAATATATCCTTAGTTCAACTTATATAGCCTACTTTTACTTATGCAAATCTTTCCTCCAACAACTCTCCATTCACGGCAATCCCAGCCATACTGCCTTCTGCAGCTGCGATGATCAATTGCGACGGACCGTCCATGACCGTATCTCCGCAGGCAAAGACTCCCTCTATATTGGTCCGCCCGAAACGATCGGCTTCCACTCCGCCCCGCTCGTTCAACGCACAGCCGAGTGATGACCCAATAGCAGAGGCCTGTATCCGCTGTGACGCTACAAATCCGCCTGTACGGAAGAGACGCTCGCCGCCAATAAACTCAATTGCCTCCAACTTACCGCTTGTCCCAATCAATGAGCGGATTTTTTTCTCATTGACCTGGATGCTGTTCTTTTCTAAAATCTCTTTTTCATCTGTTGAAAAGATCGGATTGCCGTTTGTACAGACAATTAAATCATCCGTCCAATTGGAAGCTACTTTGGCCATATGAAATGCGCCTGGGATTTCTGCAATAACTGCTAATGGCTGATCTCTAAGCTCCCATCCGTCGCAGAAAGGGCAACTGAACAAACTGCTCCCGTAAAACTCCTCCAACCGGTCGATGTTCGGGAGAATTTCTTTGAAGCCGGTTGCTATAATGATTTTTCGAGCTTTGTAGAAATCTCCGCTTTCTGTTTCGATATGGAACAGCTGCTGTTCTTTCCTTACATTCAAGACCCGCTGTTTTTCAATTTTGATGTCCGGATACTGATCCAGCTCGTCTTGGGCAATCCGTTTCAGCTCCTGCGGGTCTATCCCGTCGCGCGTTATGAACCCATGTGCTTCTGAAGTCACTGCATTACGTGGCTTATTGTCATCAAACAAGATGATCTTTCTTCTTGCTCTTCCGAGAACCAGTGAAGCATTCAACCCCGCTGGCCCGCCGCCAATTACAGCACAATCCAGTATCATGTCATCATCTTCTTCCTGAAATTTTTAATTGTTGCTTTCTTTTGCCTTGCTCACCTTTTCCATCTTTTTCACAATATCGATCAGCAGCCGATTCCGAAGCTCTTCTTTCATATGTTCTTCAGACTGCCTCATGACTTCTTCAATCAGACAGCCTTCGTGCCGATGGATAGAGCAATTAAACAAATTGGTGTCCCCTTCAATAGCTGTAATGACATCCAGAAATGAAATTTCATCTGGAGATTTAGAGATTTTGTATCCGCCTTTGGCACCCGGTGTGGATTCAATCAGTCCAGCTTTAGTTAGCTTGGTCAAGATTTTCGACAGATAAGTCGGTGACAGCTTTTGAAATTCCGCCAGTTCCTGAACCCCTATCGTACTGTCTTGGGGCAAGTGGATTAAATACACCATGGTATGCAGGGCGTAGTTCGTAGCGTTTGAATATTTCATAATGGCCCTCCTTTTCGCTTACAAAGATATTACAGACTCTTGTTATCTCTAATTAAATAAAATATAGCACCCACTTGAAAACAAGTCAATCCATTTCTCTCTATTTAACACGATCTACTCTTAACAGACAAAAAGTTTTTATAATAGCCAACTAAAAAAGCCCCGATTTCTGGGTTCAGAAATTGGGGCTTCGTTCATATCTTACTCGCCACGCGGCGCTTTTGGCGGCTGGCACACGTCACATTTACGCTGATTTTTCGTATTGAATTTCGTGAATGTCTTTTCGAAGTTATTGCCGCATGCACATTTAAACAGCAGCTTTTGAGAAAAACCGTGGTATTCCGTCGATAATAATTTACTGTCCGAATTTTTCTCGACAAATGCTTTGATTTCCTTAAAGTTCCATCGTTTATTCATTTTGTTACACCTCCATATTCTTTCGCTAAGCGGAGGCTTTTGGCATCCGTTCACATTGGACAATAGCAGTAATTGCCCTAAGTTCTTTATTATAACACGGGCTGGGCTCTTTATATAATAATAATCGTCTAACTCATACTCTTTCGCATGGATGCTGCAAAAATAAAAATGATAGTTTCCAAACGGATCTCTGTTCGGCAACAGCTTTTCTTATCCCCACCACATGGCCGTCACAAAAAATGCCCAGAGAGAAGCACTTGGAGCAATGATTGATAGTACCATCAAATAGATTTCCTTGTTGTCCGAAACAAATTCCTTCTTTTTGAACAAGAGAAAAATCAAAATCGCAGTCACTGCATATAGGGATATACCGATAATCGTTATTCCCGTCAGATAATAAATTGGCGCGATGGGCATGAAATATTCATTGAAAAAATAAGCCATTCCTTGCCCAAAAACACATAAAGTTGTTGCCAGCAAAAAACAGCCGACCAACCATCCCTGTAACTTCCTCATTCTGGCACCCCTGATCCATTATATAGCTCCGTTGTAATCTCTTTCCACTTTTAACATATGAGTATACAAGCAGGTATATTCCTATTGTTGACGAAATAGATATACCAACAGCTCTGTTAAATCTCTGATAGGTTATTGAATATGGGCATATGATTTAATAAAAAGAATGTATTTCTCAGCATTTGCTTTTCTACTTTATTTCTTCATGCTGATTACTATTCATCTCGATGAACTGGAGGTCTTGGTGTGATTTTAATTTTAGCCAGCTATATTGCACTGCTAAGTTTTTCTGTCAGCAAATTTGCCGGAAATAAGCGCCACCGGTGGATCCATTCCGGCTACATCACCACATTTTTGCTGCCTGTTTTAGTCTATGCTATTTTCCTTGGAATCATTGCTCCTATTGTAAAAGCTGGAATTGGGGTGAGCTTTTTCGGCTTACTTTTTGCCGTCGCTACATTAGTTACCGGATTCGTCTTTTTGTATATAGGATATGCATCGAAGAATCTTCGTGAGGAATAAAAAATCTTCCGTGATTGCCTTCCTTCGCGCTGCTCTAAAATGTTGGTATTTCGAAAGAGGGCCGGTCCATTGTGGACTGGCCCTCTTCTATTAACATCTGACATATCTTCGTTTGAATCCTACTCGCCCTTTTTCCACATCTTTTTGAATGCTTTCATAGGCGTTCAGGAAGCTAGGTTTTTTATTGTCCCGCTTCACTTCTACTACACCGACTTCTTTGGAAACTTCAATCGCTTTCTCAGTCAGCGGCACATAGGAAATCCCCACCGTATGGAGAAAATTATTCATGGCAGATTTCGCACGTTCAGGTGAATCGTGTATCGTATTTTTCACTTTATCGAGCATGGAGGAAATTTTGCTGTCAGAAAACTCATGGTCCTTCCGGTTCCCCAATAGCCAGCAGTAACAGCTCCAGCCGGCAGACATCTTCAACTCATCACCGCTCGCAATCCAATTATCCGCTACTTCCTGTGCTAGATCCGATTCGGAAAGGGTCACCGCCACCACATAATCCGACAGCATGTAAAAATATGCGCCATCGATCCAGCGGTCGAAATCTGCTGCGGTCATCGCTTTTGGATCTGCGATGACACCCGCAAAATACATCGCATCGTAATTACCGGTTGCATACAGCTGTTCAGCTAATGGCTGATCTTTTTTTATTTGCTTGGCCATCGGTTTCATGGCACCTGTAGCTACGCCGAAAACGGGTTCAACCGCGCCATTGGATACATATATTTTTTTCGTGCGTTCTTTTCCTAAGGCTTCTAGTTCCTGCATCACTGTTTCAAACTCCATCATTCAGCACCCTTTCTCGAGAAAAAATAACATCTTGCTTCATTAAAAACCATTTCAAATCCAATCTTTTCTAACGTAAGTGTACACTACTATTTTCTTTTTGGCTGTCCACAAAAAGAGGCGGTGCAATATGCTTGCACGAGGTCCTTTTCAAATTGATTTTACGGTCCTTGCCCAGAACTATTTTGGATGTCTTAAGTGAAATAAGGATACCCCAGCTATTCACGTTTTTCTCTTGATATAAATCATTTCTCTATAAAAAATCATGGGTCAGAAATCCTCTTCATGGTGACGAGAAGTTCTTTAGCCCTCAACATTTAATAGTGGTCACCAATATGCTAAAATGAGGAATGGTGCTATTTATATATGGAAAGCAGGGAATAAATGATACGTATCTTTTTTCAGCGAATTGTTGAATCACTTTTTGTTTTGAGTATTGGCAGCATGCTTTGTTTTGCATTTATCCGCATCCTTCCGGGTGATCCAGCTGCAGCAATGTACGGAGATCAGTTGCAGAAATTAAATGAAGCGGAACGGCTTCGCATTTCGGAAAATCTGGGACTGAATGAAGCCTTGCCTATTCAATATATCAAATGGATCGGCCAAGTATTCCAGGGGGAATGGGGACATTCCACTGTTTCTGGAATCGATGCTGCAACGGTGGTTGCCCAATCATTGCAGCCGACATTTCTGTTATTGCTTGCTTCTCAGTTCCTTATACTTTTACTGGCTATATTTTTCGGTGTTTCCACTGCTTTAAAACAGGGCTCATTATATGATCATGCAGTGACTGTCATCAGCTTCATCTTCCTGTCCATCCCCCCTTTCTGGTTCGCATTGATGCTCATGATCTTTTTCTCCGTCCATCTCGGCATGTTGCCTACATCCGGAATGGGCGACGGACAACTTCGTTACATTCTGCTCCCTTCGCTCGTCCTCGCTTTATCCCATGCCGGCTATTACATTCGGCTTCTACGCAATCATATGATCATCACACAAGACTCCGGATTCATCTTTGCTTTAAAAGCGCGCGGGTTTTCGGAATGGAAAATAGTCAAAAATCATTTGCTTCCCAACGCTTCCATTCCGTTGCTGTCTTATGCCGGTGTTTCGCTCGCTGTTGCACTGGCCAGTTCAGTTGTGGTGGAAACCATTTTTTCCTGGCCGGGACTTGGCCGGCTTGCACTGAAATCCGCCCTTGCACATGATTACCCCGTCTTGTTGGCCATAATCATGTTAAGTATGGCATTTGTCATCCTTGTTAATTTATTTGTCGACCTTCTATGTGCCTGGATTGATCCACGGCTGCGCAATCAAATGATCAAGGAGGGGGAATAATGGACATAAAAAGAAACCATTTGTTGATTTTCGCCCTCTTTTCATTCGTTTTGTTTATTGCTGCCATTCTCTTCGCTCCTTTTTTGTCAAATCATGACCCTCTTGCCATTCAAATGAACCGTGTACTGCAGCCCCCGAGCTCCTCCCATTGGCTTGGAACGGATGAATTGGGGAGAGATGTATTTTCACGCCTCTTATACGGAGGACGCGTCTCCATGGCTATCGGCGCGGCATCCATGTTCGCTTCCCTTGCAGTGGGGGTATTGTATGGGGCCCTTAGTGGTTTGGCAGGCGGCGGGATTGATCGGCTGATGATGCGCTTTCTGGATGCACTTTTAAGCATCCCTTCCCTGCTATTGATGATTGGGCTGCAACTGGTATTTTCACCAAGTATTCTGACGGTGATTTTGGTTATTGGCATGACCAGTTGGATGCCTGTTGCACGGTTGATTCGTACCGAACTGATGGCCATTAAAAAAGATGTATTTATTCAGGCTTCAGCAGTCGTTGGTGCTTCTACTCTTCAATTGCTGCGCCGGCATATGCTGCCACAGTGTATGCCAACCATCATTGTCCTTGCCATCAGTGGCATCAGCCATGCCATTCTGGCAGAAGCTACACTCAGCTTTTTAGGCATTGGCATCCCTCCTCAACAGCCCTCATGGGGAAATATGCTGATGGGCGCCCAAAGCCATTTGCTTTCAGGAGCCTGGTGGCTGGCCGTATCTCCTGCCTTGTGCATTATGTACACCATTCTGGCCATCAACTTTTTTGGAGAAAAGTTACAGAGCCATCTGGCTGCGCCCCAGTTCAGAAAGGAGAATAAAAATGACTGGATTTCTTCTTGAAGTCGACGATTTGACACTGGTTAAACAGCAACAGCCGATCGTATCCAAGCTCTCGTTTTTTGTTCGAAGAAACACTATCACAGCGATCATCGGGGAAAGCGGATCCGGAAAAAGTTTGACTGTCAGGGCACTCATCAATTTGCTGCCGGATGGAATAGCTGTTTTGTCGGGCTCCGTCGAGTTCTCTGGAAAACCTGTTTTTTCCATGACCAATAAACAGAAAAGGCAGTATCTGGGGAAGCATATCGGCATTGTTTTCCAAGATACCTGGGAGACATTTGACCCCATTCAAACAATTGGCAGCCATTTCCTGGAATTGCTGGCCGCCCATTCTTTCCTTTCCAAGAATGCAGCTAAAGCACACACATTGGATCTTCTTCAGCAAATGAAAATGGACAATGCCGAAGAAGTTTTCCGTGCTTATCCTCATGAGCTTTCAGGCGGTATGAGGCAACGTGTTCAGTTAGCGCTCGCTATAGCATTGAACCCTTCGTTATTGATTGCAGACGAACCGACCACTGCGCTGGATCTGCAGACTCAAGCCGAAATAATTGGGCTGATCCTGTCCTGGAAACAAAAATCGGGAAGTTCCGTTTTATTCATCTCCCACGATCTTGGAGTTGTTTCAGAACTCGCTGATGAAGTGATTGTGATGAGCAACGGAAAAATCGTGGAACATGCTTCGACACAAAAAATTTTAACAGCCCCCCAATCCCCTCAAGCCAGGCAATTGCTGAGCGACTATCACTCGCTTTCCCGTACTGGCATAAAAACAAAACACATTGGTGATAACCTCGTTCTGAAAGTTGAAAATGCATCGAAAAAATATAGAAAGAAAAATTGGTTTAAAGAAGAAATCATACTTGCCGTCGCAGATGTCTCTCTCCATATAAAGCATGGAGAAATTGTAGGACTTATCGGAGAAAGCGGTGGCGGCAAAAGTACTTTATCCCGGCTTATTCTCCAATTGGAAACCTGTACGAGCGGAACTGTCAGCTGGCTTGGGAAACAGAATTTCCGAAGAGGGATTCAATGGGTGCATCAAGATCCTCTTTCCTCCTTTAACCAGCGCTGGACCGTTGAGAAAATCGTCGGAGAAGGACTGGATTACCTGAAAGAAGAAAAACATGGAAAAGAAGAACATGTACAAAACATACTCCAACAAGTCGGCTTGTCTGCTTCAGACGGAAAATTGTACCCCCATCAATTATCCGGCGGCATGAGGCAACGTGCTGCATTGGCACGAGCATTGATCATGCAGCCGGAATTGATCGTGTTGGATGAACCTTTCGCCAACCTGGATATGAGTGCACAAGCAAAACTTATTTCACTGATCCAATCTTTCAATAGAAATGACAAGTTAGCTATTTTATTCATAACTCATGATATCCAAGTAGCCCTTGCCATTTCCCACCGAATTTATGTAATGGAAAAAGGGTCTATTGCAGAGGAAGCAGATGCAAGTGACATCCTGCTGACCACACACCCTTATACGAAAAAGCTTTTATCTTGCATACCAGGATTTGAAGCCCGCAAGAAGATAGAAAACAACTTAGCAAAGGTGGACGTTTATGAATAAAAAAACTTGGAAATATATACTTTTAGCTGGTTTGCTCACACTTTCCGCGTGCAGCCAGGACAACAGTGCTTCATCAGAGTCCATGCAGACCAAACAACTGGTTTATGGCATGTCTTCAGAAATTGAGAAAGTGAATCCTGTACTTGACGGAAGCCAGGAAATTGATTCCCTCCTGTTTCGCGGGTTAACAAAAACCAACGCAGAAAATCAAGCCATTCCTGACTTGGCAGAGAACTGGGAAATTTCAGATGACCAGTTAACTTACATTTTTAAACTTCGGCAAGATGCGACTTGGCAGGATGGAGAACCCGTAACTGCACAAGATGTGAAATTCACATATGACCAAATCAAAAATCCCGAAACAAATACGCCCATTTCCGGTGAGTTCAATGAAATCAAATCAGTGGAAGCATTGGGTGATTATGAAATTAAAATGACTTTATACCGTCCGTTTCCTCCGTTACTGGATAAATTGAAAATCGGCATCATCCCTGAACATTTACTAAATGGAGAAAATCTCAATACAGCGGAATTCAACCAGCATCCCATCGGCAACGGACCTTTTAAACTAAAGAATTGGGATTCCGACCACACCATCACTTTGGAACGGAATGAAACGTATTATGGCCCTACCCCAAAATTGGATGAAGTTGTATTTACAGCTGTCCCTGATGCAAACACACGGGTCCTCCAATTAAAAACGGGGGAAATCGATTTGGCTGCCATCGAGCCTTCCCAACTGAACAGCACGAAGCGAACCGATTCCTATTCGGTACATGAAATCCCGACGGCCGATTATCGTGCCATCCTCTATAATTTTGATATGCCTCTCTTCGAGGATAAACGGGTGCGGCAAGCGATGAGTTATGCGGTAAATCGAGAAGAATTGGTGAAAGGAATTTTGGCGGGGAAAGGCGAAGCCGCCTACGGTCCATTGCAGAAATCATGGGCTGGCACTGCCGATTCCGCGGGTTATGCCTATGATCCCCCAAAAGCCCAGCAGCTTTTGGCAGAAGCCGGATGGGTTAAAGGCAAAGATGGTGTACTTACAAAAGACGGGCTACGGTTTGAATTCGAGCTGGTTGCCCCTATCCAGGACACTGTACGCACATCACTTGCCACTGTTGTCTCTGAACAGCTCAAACCGTTTGGCATAGTTGCCAAACCAAAACCGGTTGATCAGAATGCCATCGATTATGATGCTGAAGAAGCGTTGATCATTGGCTGGGGCAGTGAATTTGATCCCGATGACCATACGTACCGCCTCTTCCACAGCAATGAGATAGGCGACGGACAATACAATTTCGGTTCATACCAGAATGACACGGTCGACGACTTGCTGGAGAAAGCCAGAACAACGGCAAACCAGGATGAAAGAATGGCTCATTACCACCAGTTTCAGAAAGAACTGACAGCTGATCCGCCTTATAATTTCCTTGTTTACCTACAAGCTTTATACGGCGTCAATGACAACGTGTCAGGAATCAGCACACGCACGCTTGGACATCATGGATTCGGTGTTTTGTGGAATATTGAAGAATGGGACAAAAAAATTGAAGATAATTAAAAGAAAGTCCTGCAGTTACGCAGGACTTTCTTTTAATTATCTTCCTCTTTTTGAAAATCCGCTAACTTCTCATGAATTTCCGCTTCGATTGCCTGCACTTGCTCTTCTTCCAATTTTTGTTTTGGCTGTGGATGGAACCATTGAATTTCACTTTCGTGGACAAATCCTTTGTACTGTTCACCTTGTACTTTCAAAGTGAATTGATGGCGTTTATAAGCTTTGTCCTCGAACACCGGCTTTACTTCCAATTCTTTCGAATCGCTTGAAATACCATATTCCACCATCAACTTATGGATAACAGATTCTATCGCATCCACTTTTTCCTCTTCAATCAATTGCTTCGGATGAGGATGAAGCCACTGGATTTGGTTTTCATGAAAATGTCCTTTAAATATATGGTCTTCCACATTAAAAGTAAAAGCATACCTTTCGTAAATCCGGTCTTCGAATACTGGTGTCACTTCAAAGTCTTTCAGAACTGGTTCTTTTTTGTCTTCTTCATACATTTTCCAGACCTCCTTCAGCATTTTCCGTTCCAATGATTTCCCCTCAGTATAAAGTAAGTAACCCACTTTTACGAAAGAATACCATCACTTCCCCCATATCCGATAAAAAATCCATCAGCTTTCTAAACTGATGGATTTTTTCAATGGTTCAATACTTTCTTAATGAGTTAGGGGTTATGCCGAACCACCGTTCGTGTATTAAGCGACGGCATTCAAAAATGATTTTTTCGATCACTTGCGTTGAGTTGGACAGTATTCGAATGCTCAAGCCAGGAATGACCAGTTCCGATAAGCCGAATTTCACATCGGCTCCCTGCGAGATGATTGCTTCATACAGCTCATTGAGCAGGGAGCTATTGGTTTGTTCGCCGACGACGATCATCGACCCGATATGGCTGTAACCTTCCATAAGTCCTAAGCCCGAGATATCCTGTTGCCCCGGGGAAAGTTTGATGTGGTCAAATACAACAAGATCTCCACCAACATAAATTTCATTGATCAATTGAACAGTATGATAAGTGAATTTCTTACCGCTTGGTGACCATCCAGGCGTTAAAATATCGGTGTAAAGAAAAACAGATCCAGGTTCCATTCGGATGGTATTTTTTTGCCGGTAACGTGCATTCTCATATGCAATTAAGGGATCAGGAAGAAATTCCAAATAGCTGCCCTTTTCCAATACGATGTCCGTTTCTTGATAAGCATGCCCTTTCGGCGTCTTGTACACTTTTGTAGCAGATTGGGTAGTCAGCGTTACTTTAGCACCTGCATTGGCTGTCACTTTCATCCGGTAGCGGTCTCCGTCTAAATAACCACCGCCAGGATTCAACAAGTAATAGCAGACTTTTCCTGAATCGTCATGATAGATTGGCCGCATCACTTTGAATGCGCCTTGGAAAAATACATTCTTTGCAACCGTCTTTCCTTTTCTTTCCTCTAAATCCAGCAAGAGTTCGCCTGTCCATTGTGGCATATTATTCCAGCCCTTTTAACAGAACGTGGGTCTTCATCCAATCTATGACTTCATCGAGTCCTTCTTCGGTTTTCAGGTTGGTGAATACGAATGGTTTATCGCCTCGGAATACTTTCGTGTCCGAAGCCATAACATCCAATCGGGCACCTACATAAGGTGCAAGATCAGTTTTATTTATGACGAACAAATCGGATTTGATCATTCCTTGTCCGCCTTTACGTGGTATTTTTTCACCTTGTGCCACGTCAATGATGTATATTGAAAAATCGACGAGTTCAGGACTGAAAGTTGCGGCAAGGTTGTCCCCGCCACTTTCAACAAAAATCAATTCCACTGCCGGATGCCGTTCCACTAATTCGTCGATTGCTGCAAAGTTCATAGACGCGTCTTCACGAATTGCCGTATGCGGGCATCCTCCCGTTTCGACTCCAATGATGCGGTCTTCGGCAAGTACGCCATTTTCCATCAGGAACTTAGCATCTTCTTTTGTGTATATGTCATTGGTGATGACGGCCATATCAATTTCATGTTCCAATGTGCGGGTTATTTTCTCGACGAGCATTGTTTTTCCTGCTCCTACCGGCCCGCCGACACCAATTTTTATCGGTCCCATTCAAAACACTTCCTTTTCCTTATAAAATTCATTGTTATGACATGAAAATACGGATATGGACACGTTCATGCTGCATTTGGGAAAGTTCCAGCCCAGGTGAAGCAATTCCAAAATCCGTTTCTTGCAACTGCATGATTTTCTCCATTGCCGATTGTAGTTCTGGATGAAATTCATGCGTAATCATTACTCCAGCCGTCTGGCCTAAGGGGATTGCCCTGACCGCGTTTTGAACAAGGCTGGACGAAGCGGAATACAGATAATACAGAACTGTATCTTCTTTTGAGACCCCAAGCCCATGTGCAATCATGGTAAAAACGATCGAAGGATGGGCAAATGCCTGTTTATTTTTGATACGTTCCCGATAGAGCGCAAGAACTGGGAAATCATATAGAGATTGCGCGATTTTCAGCAAACGGTCACCGATCATTTGCGTACCTTCCCGAGTTTCCCTTGGTAAGTTCTGGACCATCAACATTCGGTCCCATTTCCATATTTGCTGAATATCTTGCTGTTCAAGGGCATCGTATACCATACGGCAAACCAAACCGTCTGTGTAGATCAATTGATTGTGCACATAGACTTTCAGCCAGTCAAAGAACGTACTTTGGTTTTTAACCGTATCCGCTTGTATATAGCTTTCCAAACCGAATGAATGACTGAATGCTCCCGTCGGCAAGCCGGAGTCGCATAGTTGAAACAGGGACAGCAGATTCCTATTCATGGCTATGGCCGATATGGCGAAATGCTCTTTTCACTTTACGGTCTTCCCTTCTAAATGGGATGCCCATTCCCTGCAGCAGCTCCACCACCAGATAATCGTACTGTACGAGCATGTCATCGCCTTCAAACTGAGCGGGCAGGTGGCGGTTTCCAAGCTGATGGGCAATGGTGCCCATTTCTTCTATGGTACGCGGACTGATGACGATCAAATCATCAGACAGGACATCTACCACAATCATATTTTTGTCGTCCATAAACAGCACATCGCCCGCAACCAGATCGCGCGCTTCTTTTAAGCGGATTCCGAGTTCGTTACCATGATCGGTCTTGACACGCTGAATCCGTTTGACCAAATACGCGCTCTCCAAATAGACTTTTTCAATGTGGCGTTTATCGATCTCGTCTTTATCCATGTCTTCTACATTCACTACTACTTTTTCAATGATCAATTCAGTTCACCTCAGAATAGGAAATATCGCTGTCCCATCGGCACCTTATCTACAGGGTCGCAGGTCAGCAGCTCTCCGTTTATTTTTACTTCGTATGTTTGTGGATCCACAGTGATATCAGGTGTTTCCGAATTCAGTTTCATGTCTTTTTTGGACAGCGTACGGATTCCTCCGACGGGCAGGATGATTTTTTGAAGTCCCAGCTTCTCATGGACCCCCTCATCAAACGCTGCTTGGGAAATAAACGTAGCCGAACTTCTTGATAGCGCTTTGCCGTACTGGGCATACATCGGACGTGAAATATAAGGCTGCGGAGTAGGGATGGACGCATTGGCATCTCCCATCAAACCGACGACCGCCAATCCGTTTTTTAGAACCATTTCCGGTTTCACTCCAAAGAACGCCGGATTCCATAAAACCAGGTCCGCCATTTTGCCCACTTCTATCGAGCCTACATGGTTTGATATGCCATGGGTAATGGCCGGATTTATCGTGTATTTTGCAATATAGCGCTTTGCCCGGTTATTGTCTGCATTTTCGCTGTCGCCTTCCATGATGCCGCGCTGCATTTTCATTTTATCGGCTACTTGCCATGTCCGGATGACAACTTCTCCGACGCGCCCCATTGCTTGGGCATCGGAGCTGACCATGCTGAATACACCCATATCATGCAGGATATCTTCCGCAGCAATCGTTTCACGGCGTATTCGTGAATCGGCAAAAGCGATATCTTCCGGTACTGAAGGGTTCAAGTGATGGCAGACCATCACCATATCCAGATGCTCATCAACTGTATTGACAGTGTAGGGGAGGGTGGGGTTGGTTGAAGACGGCAATATATTGTGATAGCCTGCTGATTTGATCAAATCGGGTGCGTGTCCACCGCCTGCTCCTTCTGTGTGGTACATATGGAGAACGCGATCTTTTACCGCAGCCATGGTCTGTTCCATAAATCCGCTCTCATTCAAGGTGTCGGCATGGAGGGCCACCTGGACATCGTATTCATCAGCTACACTCAGTGCATGGTCCAGAGAAGAGCCAGTTGCGCCCCAATCCTCATGGACTTTCAAGCCGATGACTCCAGCTTTTACTTGCTCCACTAAAGGTGCAGTAGTTGCGGCATGCCCTTTGCCTGTGAATCCGATATTGATCGGCAAGCCTTCAGCTGCTTCGAGCATGCGATGGATATTCCATTCGCCGGGAGTTACGGTTGTGGCTTTCGATCCTGCTCCAGGACCGGTTCCGCCACCGATCAGTGTGGTCGTACCTGCTGAAAGAGCGACTTGAACCTGTTCCGGATTGACAAAATGGACATGTGTATCAATGGCTCCTGCTGTTACGATCAGCCCTTCACCTGCGATTACTTCTGTCGCTGTCCCAACTATAATATCAACATTATCCATAATGAGCGGATTGCCGCTTTTGCCGATTCCAAATATCTTTCCGTCCCTTATGGCAAGATCCGCTTTTACGATTCCGGTATAGTCGAAAATGATGACGTTCGTGATGACCAGGTCAGCCACTCCATCTTCTCGCGAGGCAAGGGGGTGCTGTCCCATTCCGTCGCGGATGACTTTTCCTCCACCAAACACCATTTCTTCTCCATAAGTCGTAAAGTCTTTCTCCACTTGAATGAATAGGTTGGTATCTGCAAGCCGAACCGCATCGCCTGTTGTAGGGCCGAACATTTCTGCATATTGCTTTCTGGACATTCTAAAACTCATGATCCATCCCTGCTTTCCAGTGGTCCATCGACCTTGTTATTGAAACCATATACTCGGCGTTCTCCAACAAACTGAATGAGTTGTACTTCTTTTTCATCTCCAGGTTCGAATCGGACTGCCGCTCCCGCAGGAATATTCAAACGTTTTCCATAAGCTTCTTCCCTATTGAATTGAAGCGCAATATTCACTTCGTAAAAATGAAAATGCGACCCAATCTGAACGGGCCGGTCACCTGTATTGATGACGGAAACCGTAGATACTTCCCTGCCTTCGTTGCAGATGATATCTTCATCCTTTAATACATATTGTCCTGGCTCCATTAGTAGATGCCTCCTTTGATCAATTTAACGGATCGGGCTGTGGACGGTCACGAGTTTTGTGCCATCAGGAAATGTGGCCTCAACTTGAATGTCTTTAATCATTGCAGGAATCCCCTCCATGACGTCTTCTGCCGTTAAAATCGTCGCGCCATATTCCATCAGTTCTGCGACCGTCTTTCCATCCCGTGCTCCTTCCACTATTTCGTAAGTGATGATGGCAACTGCTTCTGGATGATTGAGTTTCAACCCTCTCTCTCTTCTCCTCTTCGCCAAATCTGCTGCTACTACGATCATCAGTTTGTCAATTTCACGGGGCAACAAATGCATAAGCTATGCCTCCTTTCTTTTTTAATCGCAAGTAAAAATAGCCTTCCTAGAAAATTTTTATTTTTATCCCAAAAATCCGAATTTTCGGAATAAATAACACCTCTTCAATTTTCCCTTTGTTACCGGCTTTTAAACTCCCTCTACAGCAACTTAGCATAGGGGTATTTGAACGTAAAGAGCAGGTAGTGAATGCAGTTATTTATAACCATGAAAAGTTGGTAAAAAGACCTATAACAAAATGGAAGACATCGGCTTTTCCATTTGAAAAACTGCGTCGTGGAGCTGGCGCATATCCTAAACATAGACGTGATAAACGAACCATTGCGACAGCCAAACCTATTTTCGGAGATACTTTTTATAACTATCATCACTTAGAGAAAGAGTCTCCCTCTTTCTTTTTTCTTTTCAGTTGTCAAAAAGGCAGGCATCCTTATCTTGAAAAATAACTTATGGTTTACTTATGCAATACTTTTTTGTGTCCTTGCCTGGGGCAGCAATTTTGGTTTCGGAGCTGTTTTGGTTTCGGAGCTGTTTTGGTCGGTGTTTTCGATTCCGGCATCATCGCCTTTTTGCGTTTGATTTTTATTTTGGTTTTTCTCTTCTTCGTGACCTTCAGAGCGGTGAGAATTCAGAAATTGACCTTTCATAACTACATTTTTCAGGCACTTGCCGGATTTATCGGAGTCACTTTTAATCAATAGAGCTTCTATGGAATACTTCCATCCAGAAGGTAGGTGCTTCAAAAGCCTCCCTCAACTGCTTCACTTAGTCAGAGCAAGCGTTATTCTGGTAGGCGTCGCGGTATCTCTTCGTGTAACTTTTTCCAACTAGAATCATCACTGCCCCCTTAAAAGAACGCAAAAAAATAGGCTGCTTTCATTCCGAAAAAATCCGGAAATCAAGCCGCCCAAAATGATGCTTTATACCTATCTATGTTTACTGGTTCACTTTAAGATTTAGGCTGACATTGAGTGATTCATTGCGATGATTCAACAATTCAACTCTTCACTAAATCTTCGGAAGGTTTGCTGATGGCAAATATTTCTTTGAAATTCACTTTTTCGCCTTCCTTCAAGCGCTTCTTGTATTCAGCTGTCGCTGTGAAAAGGACGTCTGTTGAAGAGTTGAGCGATGTTTCAAAAGAATCCTGCAGCACGCCTATAACGAAACCAACACCCACTACTTGCATAGCCACATCAGCAGGAATGCCGAATAGACTGCAGGCTAAAGGAATCAGCAAAAGCGAACCGCCAGCAACACCGGAAGCGCCGCATGCACAAACTGCTGCCAAAACGCTCAGGATAATGGCTGTAGGGATGTCCACTTGGATGCCAAGCGTGTGCACAGCAGCGAGCGTCAAAACAGTGATCGTAACTGCGGCCCCTGCCATATTGATGGTGGCTCCCAGTGGAATTGATACAGAATAAGTGTCTTTGTCCAATCCCAGCTTTTCACATAAAGTCATGTTTACAGGAATATTGGCTGCAGAACTGCGCGTGAAGAAAGCCGTAATGCCGCTTTCTCTTAAGCACTTAAAGACAAGTGGATACGGGTTCTGGCGGATATTTATAAATACGATAAGCGGATTGACCACAAGAGCCACAAAAAGCATACAGCCGATTAGAAGGACAAGCAATTTGCCGTAGCTCAGCAATGATCCAAGCCCGTTCGTCGTAATGGACTCGATGACTAGGCCCATGATGCCAAGTGGTGCAAACTTGATGATCCACCCAACCATTTTGGCTATTGCATCCGAGAAATTCGTGATTACTAATTTTGTGTTATCAGAGGCCGTTCTCAATGCTAGGCCAAGGACAATCGCCCAAGCTAAAATGCCGATATAGTTTGCGTTGTAAAGCGCACTGACTGGATTATCGACAATATTCAATACTAAAGCTTTAATCACTTCAATTGCATTGCCAGGAGCCGACAAATCCTCAGCACCCTGAGTAAGGGCTATGCTCACCGGGAAGATGAAACTGGCGATGACAGCTATCAATCCGGCTAAAAATGTTCCTAATAGGTAGAGGAAAACAACTGTTTTCATATTTGTCGGCTGGCCGCTTCTGTGCTGCGCGACCGATGCCATTACTAGAAACAGCACCAATACAGGCGCAATTGCCTTTAGTGCACCTACAAATAAAGTACCAAAGATGGTCAATGATTTTGCTGCTTCTGGAATCAAAACAGCCAGTGCAACCCCTAAAGCCAGGCCTATCAATATCTGTTTTACAAGACCAATCTGATTCCATGCTTTCAATACTTTCATACGTTCCTTATTCCCCCTGTTGATTTCTAAGTAGCTTAAACACAGCCCATCTCCTGCTGAACGTCTCTAGTTGCCTTTCCCCCTTATAATAACGCTTTCAATCTAATCCTATTCTATACAAACTGAGGGGTGAATAAAACAAATTTTTTAAAAAAATCAATGATTTGTCCATAAATACTTCTATGTATATACGAACCCTCATATCTTTCACATCCAAAGTTTCACAAGCAGCAATTAAAGCATTTCCATAAAGGGAGATAAATCGGCTAGTTGAAAAAGCACCAAATATTCATAAATAACCTTTTCATCAATATTGACGGTCTCACAAATCACTTTAATATTACTTTTTAGCTGTTCCTAAAAGCACTTTAAATACACTCTAATATTTATGGAGAATATATATTCTGAAACCAATCCCATATGTTAACGTATAGAAGACAAAGGCGAATTAACATTTATTTCAAAAAATTCAAACAGGAGCTATCTATGAGACCCTTAACCAAAATTTCCCTGAAATTTCTACTCGGTGTTATTGGAATCGTCCTGATCAGTGCGGCGCCTGCTTTATTCAATGGTGTTGGCTGGCTGGATTTCAAGTCCTATATCATTGCGTTGCAGAAGCTGCTGATTTCACTGGTTACTCCCGACGACTGGACGTTGACCTATTTAAATCCTGCAACATTCGAACCCGCACTCTTTTCATTTTCAGCATTCCTAAGCGGCCCTTATTTGTATACGATGCCGATTTTACTGCTGGCATTAGGTTTGGCAGCCGTCCTGGCTTTTCTCCTGGCTTTATTAACTCTGCTCGCTAAGGGCAGGATTAAAAGGCGTTTGCTTGATCTGGCAAAAATCCTTCAATCGTTCCCGGATTTCGCCTATGTCTTCATCATCCAAATCGTGGTGTTGACTATCTATGAAAAGACAAGCACTTTGATTTTCAGCTTTTACAATCTCGGAGATGAACGGATCTATCTTGCCCCGGTCTTGTGCTTGTCGGTCTTGCCGGCCCTGCTGTTCTTCAAGCTTTTTCTCTTATTGTACGATGAAGAATTGGAGCGCCCTTACGTGGAATTAGCCAGATCCAAAGGATTAAGCCGATTTGAAGTTTTGTGGAAACATTGTACCTCCAATGTCTTAAGGAGCGCGTTTTATCAATCCAAATCCATCGTCTGGCTGACGCTTTCTTCTTTGCTGATCATCGAATACCTGTTTGGAATTGATGGAATCCTCTATTACCTGCGATCGGATTTCAGTCCGAAAGGCATCACTTTCATCCTGCTGACGATGTTCATCCCTTTTTTCTTTTTCTATACAGCCGTCGAACTGTTTCTGGAACGGAATGAAATCGAACGGAATGCAGTGTTTGAGAAGTTCAATTTGCGTTTGTTTGATGCACAGGAACTCCGTACAGCAAGGAGACAGCTCTTTTCAAGAGGGCCAAAAGAAAAAACTACTCCTTTCTTCCGACTGAACAGACGGCCGGCTGTATTGATCTCTTCGCTGATTGTAGCGGGGCTTTTGATGGCCAGTTTGTTGTATGCTGGAATCACCGGGGATCAGGTGGAACAAGTCACGTATGTCTATGATGATGCAGGCGGCATTGAAAGCAGTGCGCCGCATCCGCCTTCCTCCGCTGTTCTTTTCGGGACGGATCCATTCGGCTACTCCATAGCGCAGCAATTGCTGGTGGGCATCAAATACACCATTATCCTGTGCCTGTCCATCGCCACGTTGCGGGTTGCAGCCGGTTGCCTGCTCGGGATTGTTTATACGTTCTTTCTTCCCGCCAAAGCACGCAACTTCGTCAATTCCATCGCGGACGGCATGCATTTCCTGCCATTGACTTTATTGGTTTTCATCTTGCTGATACCGGTCCTTATCACGTCCGGCGAATGGGACAGTACTTTGACCGAGCGTTTGGTTTACCAGGCCGCCATCATGACGGCAATTGTGTTGCCTGTAACGGCCAGCGCAATCGGAAACGAGATAAATGAGTCGATGAAAAAAGAATATGTCTTGAGTTCGGTGTTAATGGGAGGTTCACTGAGTTGGATCCTTGCCAAACACATCCAGCCACAGATTTGGCCGAAGTTGCTGTTGATGTGGGTGCAGCATATTATCCAGGTCCTTCAACTGTTCGTCCACTTGGGGATTTTGTCTATTTTTGTCGGCGGAGCGCTCTATCAATCTGATTCTCCCCGCCTGGTGCCGGAAATTTATGAGCTGTCCGGCATGATTGCGATTTCCAGGGAAGTTTTTGTAACAAACCAGTACTGGATGATCCTTCCGCCCTTGGCGATTTTCATGGTGTTGATTTATTGTTTTTCTACGATTGCAGATCGCCTCATGGACAAGCAACTTGCATCAAGATCGGCAAGAGCAGAGAAGGAAATCCAGAACAACCATAGTACACTGGCTCTGTTTACAAGAATAAAAAACAATAGGGCCAATGATGAAGTAAACTAATAATGCACGGAATGTTTAATGATATTCCCCAAAACTTCTTAAAGGGATGGCAGCCCTTTAAAAAGTTTTTATGCCTTAAAAAAAGTTTATTGACAGGCTTTACTCCTATACGCTAACATATGTGTTAACCATTTTATATAATTTGTTAACACAAAAGGAGGCGTATATTACGTGACAGAGTCAAATTTGAAATTGAGAATGATGATTGTTACAGCATTATTTGCAGCCATTATCGGAGTTTTGGCACAGGTGACAATTCCGTTGCCATTAGTGCCTATTACAGGACAGACATTAGCAATTGGGCTTGCTGCAACAATTTTAGGGGCTAAATACGGAACACTTTCTGTATTGGTTTATTTGGGGCTTGGTGCAGTCGGCATTCCCGTTTTCGCACAAATGTCCGGTGGGCTCGGCAGCTTATTTGGACCGACCGGTGGATACTTAATTGGATTTATCCCCACCGCCTTTATTATCGGGTATTATCTTGAAAAGACCCGCTTTACAATTGTCAACGCTATTATCGCAAATATTGCCGGTATGTTTGTTGCATTGACTTTTGGAACCGTTTGGTTGAAGATATTCGCAGAACTTTCATGGACCGGGGCGTTTATGGGCGGGTTTTTCCCATTCCTTTTAGTCGGTGTCATTAAAGCTGCGCTTGCTGCATGGATTGGAATATCAGTCAGAAAGCGGTTAAAGTCAGCAAATCTTTTGTATAATATAAATCACTCTACTTCATGACTAGTATATAAGTCGAACTGAAGAAACTCACTTTTACTCAACGTATCAGCTGATATATTTTCAGCTATGATGACAGAAATAGAACCCCGAAGTTCTTAGATTTTAGTCTAAGAGCTTCGGGGTTCTATTATTTCACATTTACTTTCAGCTGTATTATTTATTAAGATGCTGAATTGCCATTAACTATTCCAATAATTGTTGGCTGCAGCTACAGTTTGAAAATTAATGGCAACCACTTGCGAAGTTGAAATTAAACTATCTGCGTCATTTGCATAGACCGGACGTAATTTTTTCCGTACCTCTTCATCGGGTTGCGTCATCCCCACCGCTTTACGTGCTAACTTAACGGCCAATTCATATCCTTCTTCAGGGGTATTGGTCTTTAAAGTCGGCAACCAGGATTCTTGGGTCATCTGAACTCCTCCTATGATCAATATGCGCTCTACTGCAGAACTTCTGTCCAGCTTCCTTTAGTTCTAGAGCTAATCCACCATGTAGTCGCTTCCAAAGAAGTTGCGGAACATCTGGACTGTGGTGTCCCGGTTCATAGCGGAAATGGAAGTCGTCAAAGGGATGCCTTTCGGACAGGACTCCACACAGTTTTGGGCCATTCCGCAGTTTTGGATGCCCCCAGGTCCCATCAGTAAATTCAATCGGACGTCTTTATTCATAGCCCCCGTAGGATGCGCATTCATCAACCGCACCTGAGAAATAGGCGCGGCACCGATGAAATTGGTCTTGTCATTGACATTTGGACATACTTCCAAGCAAACGCCGCAGGTCATGCACTTAGACAACTCATATGCCCATTGGCGTTTGCGTTCCGGCATACGCGGACCTTCACCAAGATCGTGCGTTCCATCAATCGGAATCCATGCCTTGAGCTTTTTCAATGTATCGAACATAGAACTGCGGTCAACAATTAAATCTCTGACAACCGGAAATGTTTTCATCGGCTGCAGCCGAATCGGTTGTTCCAGCTGATCGACCAAAGCGGTACAGGATTGGCGGGCCTTGCCATTTATGACCATCGAACAGGCTCCACACACTTCCTCCAGGCAATTCATATCCCATGTCACTGGCGTGGTTTTTTGGCCTTCCATATTGACCGGATTCCGGCGAATTTCCATTAAAGCGGAAATGACATTCATGTTCATCACATAGGGCAATTCGAACTTTTCCCAATATGAATCTTCATCCATGGAATTTCTGCGTTCAATTTCAAATAGGACTGTTTTTGCTGCTTCACCCATGATGGACCAACTCCTTCTTTTTTTGGAAATGGGAGTACTATTATTTTGTCGAACAATTCGTATATGCTTATCACCAGCAAAATAAAATAAGTAATCAATTACAATTGCATCCAATTAAATAATAACATAATTTTCTGAATAGTTTAAATCGTTTTCATAAGTGAGCATCAGCAATCTTCATTTCGGCGAATAGAAATTTACTTGCTGTTTGTGACTCCCTCCTGCAAAACAAAAAACGTCCGTAAAGTGTCAAAACACTTTACGGACGTCCATTCACTTTCCTATGCAATTAAAAACGGAGGAAGGCGGGGTTAATTTTTGCAATCATTCATTTCTGCTACCGCTCTGTTGAACTTGTCAAAATCGAATTCGACGCTGTTCGGCTTATAGAAGAACAGGATGGATTCTTTTTCGCCTTGGGCCAACAAAAAAGTGACAACGGCTTTCGGACTGTTCATATCAATTCCCGCCTGGTTGGCATCGGCCAGTCCTGTCAGGATGTGCTCTGGTGTTTTGTTCAATCTAAGCTCCCCTTTCCTGTTTCCGGTAAATTGCGGATGTCCAAAATGGTCGGCAGTCTATGGAAATCGGGTCGTTGGGTCATCTCAATCAATAGGCGCGCTGTTTCTTCCGGACTGCTCAGCAGCCCGCTTTCCTTATAATCCAGGAATTTCTCAACTAATGGAAAATCAGCGGCTTCACTTTGGCGAATCTTCTGCTGCATGGCGGTATCGATAATTCCCGGTGCCACCGATACCACTTTGACGTCATCGTTTTCTGCATCCAGACACGAGCTGAAATGATCAAGCCCCGCTTTTCCGGCGCAATAAGCGCTCCAGCCTTCATAGACTTTGCGGCCCGCACCTGAAGACGTATTGACGATTTTCTTCACGGCCGAGCTGCTTTTCAGCTGTCTGATAAAAGCACCGCAAAGCAGCATCGGTGCCGTCAAGTTGAGTACGATGCTTTGGCTGACCTGTTCGGCGCCATTTGTATGGGCAGGTCCGATCGGTTCGATTGTCCCCGCATTATTCACCAAAACAATGGTTTCTGTTTCTCCGGGAATCAGATTTAAAGCCTGTGCTATAATTTCTTCCACCGCTTCAAGGCGTGTCAGGTCGAATGGCAGAAAATGCCCACCCGGCCAGTCTTTCGGTTTAGTCCGTGCGATGCCGATGACCAAATGTCCGGCATCAGTGAGCTGGCGGCTCCATTCAAAACCGATTCCTTTGGATGCTCCGGTAATGATGTATGCTTCTTTCGCCATTACTCCATCCCGCCTTTTTGGTACATAATTTCTCCTGCCACCACGGTCATCGCAACTTGAGCTTCCAGAATCTGTTCTTCATTTCCTGAAAACAGGTCCCGGTCGAAAATTGTGAAATCAGCGTCAAACCCTTCACGGATAACACCACGTTCTGATTCCTTGCCGATGGCTGCTGCACTGCCGCTTGTATAAAGCTGTATAGCTTCGAAGCGGGACAACTTTTCTTCCGGCTGATAGCCTTCGTGCGTTTCGTATGGCTTTCTGCGAGTTACCGCCGCGTAAATTCCCAGGCGCGGATCCACTTCTTCGATCGGCGCATCCGATCCTCCAGCACAGATCAAGCCATGGTCGAGCAGCTTTTTCCAGGCGTATGCCCATTCCAGACGACTTTCTCCGAGACGTTCCACAACCCAAGGAAAATCGGATGTCACAAAGCTTGGCTGAAGATCCAGGGCTACTTCAATCTTTTGCATGCGCTCCACTAAGTCTTCGCGAACCACCATTGCATGAATGAGGCGGTCACGCTTTCCTGCAGGCACCGGATGCGCTTCAATGGCATCCAATGCCATTTCCAGCCCCAGATCTCCGATGACATGGATTGCTACCGCTTCTCCGTGCTTGCGGGCAATAGAAACCAGGCGTTTGAATTCTTCATCTGATTGAATCGCGACGCCGACGGTTGATGGATCGTCGTTATAGGGTTTGCTCAGCAATGCTGTGCGGCCGCCGATCGAGCCATCTGAAAAGATCTTCATCGGGCCCGGATCGACGAACGGTTCCGCGTATGTTGCGTTTTTCATCATGTCTTCAAATGCGCTATGCGCTCTAAGCAGATGCGCGCGGAATTTCACTTGACCGCCGATGACATTCTTAAAAGCCTGGAGCGGTCGTGAATAATGGCCGTAATAGCCCATGTCTTCCGTATGTGCACCGGTCAAGCCGAGTGCCAGCAAATCATCCACTGATTTCTGCAGGGCACGCGTCAAATACTCGACACTGACTTCTGGAACTTGGTTAGAGACAAGATCCTGGGCAGCATCCAGCAAGTATCCGGTTGGCTCTCCATCTGCATCGCGGACGATGACGCCTCCTTCAGGATCCGGGCTGTCTTTTGTGATGCCGGCAAGTGCCAAGGCACTTGAATTGGCCAGGATGGCATGGCGGCAAACCCGCTTCAGCAGCATCGGCGATAGACTGATTTCGTCAAGCTCATGGCGGTGGAATATTTTACGGTCCGCAAAATTATTTTCATTCCATCCTTCTCCGATAAACCATTCGGCTTTATCTAATCCTTGAGTGGACACGATCAATTGCTCCCGCATTTCTTCTGAGCTTTCGATTTTCGACAAATCAACGCGCATCAGTTTTTCGCCATGGCCAATCATGTGCATATGGCTATCGACAAATCCCGGGTACATAATCTTCCCCTGCAAATCGACTTTCTTGTCAGCCTCCTGCTCCAATTCTGCATACGTACCAATTTTCTCTATGTGATCATCCGACACCAATACCGCTTCAGCAGCAGCGCCTTCCGCTTCCATTGTATAAATAGTTCCCCCATGCCATAACACTTTCATCAAACCACTCCTTTTCTCTCTTCCCATCATAAGTTTATTCACCGCGGCATTCAATACGTTTGGTTTGAATATTTCAGGGATTCGCACCTAAAGCAAAAGCAGGCCTATATATGGTATACTGTTTTTACTTATAGAAAGCAGAGGTGAACCCTCCCAATCGGAGGGACGAATTGGACAGTATACTCATTCTCAATTTGTTTTTGGTCGCTCTTTTAATCGGGCTGACCGCTTTATTTGTTGGATCGGAATTTTCGATTATCCGTGTCAGGATGTCCCGTATTGATCAACTTGTATCAGAAGGCAATAAAAATGCCATCTTGACAAAGAAAATCACCAGCAACCTGGATTATTATTTATCCGCTTGCCAATTGGGAATTACAGTAACGGCGCTTGGCCTTGGTTGGTTGGGTGAGCCGACTGTCGAACGGATCCTGCATCCGGTTTTTGAAAACTTTGGAATCGAAGAACCGACTGCGTCGATCTTTTCCTTTATCATTGCATTTACCGCCATTACCTTCCTGCACGTGGTGATCGGCGAGTTGGCGCCTAAAACTCTGGCCATTCAATACGCAGAGAAAATGGCCCTTATCTTCGCCCGTCCGCTCTATCTGTTCGGCATCGTTCTGGCACCATTCATTTGGCTGTTGAATGGATCTGCCCGTTTGCTGCTTCGCGCCTTCGGCATTGAACCGGCGGAGCATGAACAGGCCCATTCAGAAGAAGAGCTGAAGATCATCATGAAGCAAAGCTACAAAAGCGGTGAAATCAATCAAACGGAACTATCGTATATGCAGAACATTTTTTCTTTCGATGAACGGCTGGCAAAAGATGTCATGCTGCCGCGGACACAAATGGAAACCATTTCACTTGAGATGAGCCATGACGATTTGATGGAGATTGTGCGTGACCACCAGTACACCCGTTACCCGGTTACCGAACAAGGTGACAAGGATGACATTCTCGGCTTTATCAACGTCAAGGAAATGCTGACCAATTACACCTATAAACAGGATTTGAACGATAGCATCGTCGTCCATGACATTCCTTTTGTCCATGACATGGCTCCCATACAGGATGTATTGCTGAAAATGCAGAAAGAGCATGTCCATATGGCCATTGTCGTCGATGAATATGGCGGAACCGCCGGTGTCATTACGATGGAAGATATTTTGGAAGAAATCGTCGGGGAAATCCGCGACGAGTTTGATGAAGACGAGCGCGACGAGATCAAAGCCGTCGACATCAATAATTATTTATTGAATGGCCGTGTACTCTTGTCAGATCTCGAAGATCGTTTTGCCATCGAGTTTGATGACAGCGAAGACGTCGACACGATCGGCGGCTGGATCCAATTAAAAAATACGGATATCAGTGAAGGCGAGTCGGTCGAATTGCCGACCCATACCATCACTGTCCGCGAAATGGAAAATCATCAGATTATCCGCGTACTATTAACGCGTACTGCAGACCGCATCGAATAATCGAAAAAATCCCCGACAACAGAAATTGTTGTCGGGGATTTTTTTATTTTTCATCCAATAATGATTTTTCGTATTCGAACTTTTTCATGAGCATCTCGCCTGAATAGCCTTCTTCGATCAATTTTGCCAATATCGCTTTGGTTTGATTGTCTGTCGCTTCCGGCTGTTCGTCACGGTCAAATTCAACGACGTTCTCCGCATCTGTAATCCAATCCGAGAAACTGCCCATATAAAGCTTCAACTGATCATAGCCTTTTTCAGCCATAATGGCATACAGGGCGGCCGCTGTTACACCGCTGCCGCAATAGACGACAGCCGGCTCATGCTTCTGGACGGTATGGCTGATGTCTTCACTCAATTGAAATTCCCCTTTGGAGACGAATTGTGCCCAGTCAAGGTTCCGCGCTCCAGGAATCCGCCCGGCAACCGGATCGATCGGCTCTTCCAGCCCTGCGTAACGCGCTGCAGAACGGGCATCAACCAGCACACCCAATTCGTCGCCGCTGATGACATTCTTTACATATGCCTGATCGGCGAAAATATCATTGACAAAATCGGGTCTGCTGTCCGTCCATTCAGGGTTCGGTATTTCAGTGGAAACGGCAATTCCCTGGCTTTTCAGCTGTTGGAAGCCCTTTTTGCTTATATAGACTCTTTCGAATCCAGCGTATTTCAACAACCACCAGGCACGTGCCGCATATGGCGAACCGCCCTGGTCATAAATCACGACAGAATCACTTTTATCCAGACCGCTTGATTGGATCAGATCCGTCAGCTGTTCGTTCGAAGGCATGGGATGCCGTCCTTCTGTCGCTGACATATCCGACATGTCTTCTTCCAGATCCCAAAAGACTGCCCCGGCCACATGCTCTTGCGCGTAAAGTTTACGGCCAGCTGACGGATCCTTCAACTCAAATCGTGCATCTATCCATTTGTGGTTTTCGGTATCGGTTGTTTCAATAAACACTGTCATCGTCTACACCCTTCCGTCCATCAAATTTGAATACAGCTCTTTCCATTGTGCCAATCGTTCTGATTGCTGCAGCAAGGTACGCTCCGAATCAATCTGGTCGACCGCCTGGCGAAGGATATGTTGGCGCAGCCCTTCCGCTTCCTGCTCGATCCAAAATTCCGCCCAGTTGCTGAGCTCTTTTTTCTCTTGTTCCAGATAACGCAGTGCATCAGGCTCCATCAGGGCCTGCAGTGCATCACGAAGCTTCTCTTTTTCATTTTTCTCAAAAAAGCTCTTATTGTTCTTGTAATAGGATTTGACAGAAGAATAATCAGACTCAATGAACGGTTTAGTGATATCCAACGAATCCGCTTCCTGGACTTCATACGGCGTGAATGAAAAGTCCGCATTCAACTCCTTCAGCTTGACAACATCTTCCTTAAAGCGCGATTCCAGTTTCTTTTCGATAAACTGGCCAAGACGGAAATTGGTGACGCGCAATTCCTGCTGAAAATCAAAGCCCAGCATTTCATTCATGTCCCCTAAAGCTGTGGTTAAAGCCTGCTGAGCTGATTTATTCGAGAAGACCGAAGGATTGAATGCTTCCTTGAAAAAGTCATTAAAGCGATAAAAAACCCGCTGGTTGACGTAATACAGCAATTCATCCAATTCCTGCAAGGCTTCCCGCTCCAATAGCTTAGCGATTGAGGCGCCGAACAGGATGCGCAGCTGCTGTTCGAGATGCTTGAGTTCTTCCAGCCGCTCGTCTTTTCGCAACAGGTTCTTTTCTGTATGTTCGATCAGGCTCTGGAAACGGTCTACCGCTTTCTGTTCTTCTTCCGCCAGTGACTGGACAGCCATGCCTTTCAGCTCTTCTTTCAGGAAATGCTGGAACGCTTCCTCAAACTGCGGCATACCCGAATGCTCCCGGTCACGCAGTGCCAATAGGCTGGAAACGCCGAACAGCCGTGGGAACCGGATGCCGAAGCGCTGCAGTTCGTCTTTCACATAGGTGACGACCGCATCTTTTTCCTGCTCGTCATTGGCCAAATCGATGGCATTGACGACAAAGAACATTTTATCCATTTCGAAGGCATCTTTGACCCGTCCGAGCTGGATCAGGAATTCCCGGTCCGCCCGCGCAAACGCATGGTTGTAATACGTGATGAACAGGATCGCATCCGCGTTTCGGATATACTCGAAGGCGACATTGGTATGCCGCGCATTGATGGAATCCGCTCCCGGCGTATCGACAAGCGTCACGCCGTTGCGCGTCAATTCGCAATCATAATAAAAGTCGATTTCGTCGACAAAACAGCTTTTTTCTTCTTTTGCGACATACAAACCGAATTCTTCGCGGTCCGTCCGGATGGTTTCACCCAAACGGTCCTTGAACTCCAGATAGCCTTTGTTGAAAGCCGAGATGAACGATTTGTGGACCTGCTGCTCAGTCGGCGTATCTTCCGGCAATTCCAGTGACTTGGCATAAGCATCTTCCAAAGACGTCACTCTAATTCCAAGTATATGGAAGGAGTTTTTGACATCGTCCGTCATTTGGGCACGGGTCTTCAAACGCACATCCGCAGTTTCGTGTGGATGCTCTTCCGTGACCGGACGGATCCGGTTGATGGTGGCAGTCGTGGGATTTGGGGATACGGGCAAGACGGTTTCACCCATCAGGGCATTGGAAAACGATGATTTCCCAGCACTGAAAGCGCCGAATAAAGCGATGGTAAATTCCTGGCCTTCCAGGCGTCCCGCTTTCCGTTTCAAGTAAGCCGCTGTTTCCGCAAAGCCTTTGATCGGGTTGATCACTTCTGCCGTACGGTTGGCACGCTCGAGCACAGCCGTTTCATCGAACGCTGCCACTTCAAGCGCTTCTGCCTGCTGTTCCTGTTCTTCCTGCTGCAGATCGTTCTTTTCAAGCATCGCCGGATTGAATTCCGTCATTTCCTCAATGGAAACTTCAAATTCCTCCAGCCATTGATCCACTTTTGCTTTGGCTGCCGTTTCTTGCTTCGGCAGCATCGCCGAATAGGATTTTTTCACTTTGTCGATTTTGCTGTCCATTTCCTCCAATGTCTGGATGGCCAGCACTTTCTTGGACAGGTTTTGTGCTTTCATATCGATTTCTGTGTTGACGTCATCCGTCAGGCCTTCGAATTTTTCTTCCTGCATCTTTTTCCAGCCATCCGTTTCACGGATAAACCAGCGCTGTACAGCCGTTGAGATGCTATTGGCATAATTCAGCAACGCATCACCGGTCATTGAGCCGCCTGTGGGCTTTTGTTCTTCGACTAAGGAAAATGGAACATCAAAAACCAGATCATCGATTGCCAAGGATTCGCTGTCGGTTAAAAGACCGGCATCCTTCAAGGAGGATTTCATCAATTTTTTCAGATGGTTGGTGATTTGGGAAGAAACGGTCGACTCCAGCCGCTCGTCCACTTCCTGCTTTCTTCTCTGCCGTTCTTCCTCCGTCTTTTTGCCGCTGAACAGCATGCCGACTTTAAAATTCGGTTGAATCGATTCCAGGTAGCTGGTCAATGCGCTGCGCAGTTCGTATGGCATGATGTTCGAGTTTTCCAAAAGTTCCTTGCGGCTCTTTTCGAATTTGGCCTGCCAGTTTTCAAAATCCTGTACAGACATCCTGCGTGACACCAACGCATTTTCTTTTTTCAGGTCTTCGCGCATTTCCCATTCTTCGGGATCCAGGACTTCCGAAAATGCCAGCAGGCGTTCGGCTTTTTCATCTTCCAAAAACGTGATGTGTTCATCTTTCAATTGGTTCAAGGCTAAATCCGAAGCTTCGCCGATATGGCCTTTCCAGTCCTGCATCGTTGAAGTCACAAGCCCTTTGACCTGTTCAAAATCGTTCCCCGGAAAATCGAAATCCTTCAGGGATGTGAAGAAGATGCCTTTTGGAACGACGCCCCATGCCGCAAACGAATCGTGGACAGACTGCTGGAAATCCGCAAAGCTCATTTCGCTGTTTTGGTGCTTGTCGATTTGGTTGACAATCAGGTACAGCTCAGTGTATTTCTGCAGTTCTTTCGTAAAATTGAAATTCAATTCAGATTGGACATGGTTATAATCCATGACATAAAAGACCATATCCGCCACGTGCAGGGCCGATTCAGTCGACATGCGGTGTGCGTCATCGGTGGAATCGACGCCAGGCGTATCCATTACGGTGATGCCTTTTGGCAGGACAGAAGCCTGATGGCCGATGTCGATCTGCGTAACATCCCCACTTTTGCAAAATTCCTTAACAGCGTTGAAATCGTAGTTTTCTGGAAAGTAGACCGGCTTCTCATTCCGCATATTGACGATGGCAAAGTCCTTATCCGCTTTCTGGACATTGACGATATTGGCGCTCGTCGGAATCGGGCTGGATGGCAATAAGGTTTCACCTGTCAACGCATTGATCATGGAGGATTTACCGGATGAAAAATGCCCGGCAAAGCCGATTATGAAATTATTCTTCAAGATTTTCTTCGCGAATAAATGGGCTTTCGCTTCGCGTTCTGTATCTTCATTGTCTTTGAAGATCTTGTAGAGATGTGCCGTTTCAAGTAATTCTTTCTTATGATCCAGAACTGTCATTTAGAAATCTCCTTCTCCGCTTACTGCTCTCTATCATATCATTTTTACGTCCGAACGAAAAACATCCTTTCCGAAATTCGGAAGGATGTTGTTTTTCTTATGAAAATCCATGGATGGACATGCCGCCGTCGACGAAAAGTGTCTGTCCTGTAATGTAACTGGCCGCATCCGAAGCCAGAAAAACGACGGGAGACGCTACTTCCGGCAATTCGCCGACACGCTTCATCGGTGTCACTGCCAGTATCGATTCCAAGTATTCCGGATCACTTAAAATCTTTTCCGTTAAAGGCGTTTTAAAATACCACGGCCCAATTGCATTGACACGGATATTCTTCGGTCCCCATTCCATTGCCATGACCTTGGTCATCTGGATGATTGCCGCTTTTGAAGCAGCATAAATCACGCCTGTCTTCAAAGCGCGGTCACCCCCAACTGAGCTGATGTTGATGATGGAGCTGCCTCTGTCCATTTTTTTGACAGCTTCCTGAGAAAACATGAAGACGCTCTGTGCATTGGTATCCATAATCTGATGCCATTCCGCATCGGTTGCATCCGACAAAGAAGAGCGGATATTCATCCCCGCGTTATTGACCAGAATATCAATCGCGCCGAACTGCTGCATGGTTTTCTCCACCGCTGCCTGTATCTCACTGCGTTTTGTGATATCTGCAATCACATAAGCTGTCCGTTCATTGCCGATTTCCTGCTGGGTCTGCTGCAGATCCGATTCGGTCCGCGCCACCAGCATGACCTTGGCTCCCGCTTCTGCAAGCGCCATGGCAATCGCTTTGCCGATTCCTTTGCCGGCTCCTGTCACAATCGCCGTCTTGCCGTCCAAACTGAATGATTTCAACATCGTTTATCGCCTCCGCTCCTATTATAATCAAACAATTCGATGTTTGTCCTGAAATTAAGAAAAGCGTCTTGGATTCTCGGTGACTGAGCTTGTAGACAAAGGAATATTTATGTAATTAAAATAATTAGTTTTCATTTTATCGTACTCATACCGGATCCCACGTTCCAGGCGGACGCTTTCCGCGGACGAAGTGCTGAGCCTCCTCGTCGCAAGCTCCTGCGGGGTCTCATCACTCCGTTCTTCCGCAGGAAAGGCATTGGTCGAAGCCTGCGAGACCAAGTCTTTGCGACGAAGCTAGCGCAGCGATGCAGGAGCACATCTCAGCCCTTCGCCGCCTTACACTCCGGATCCTAGAGTGGAGGATTACAGAATTGTTGAGACTATTTTTCCTGGAACTGACTAGTGAGTCACTCTCTTTAATCGTAGTTATACGCTCAAACTCAGGCTGCTCACAGAGACTCCTGTGGAGGTAGCGAAGGTGAGAAGTTAGCGTAGCAATAAGAGAGCATATTTTTCAGTAACAGCGGAAGCTGAGCCCTCTAAATGCGAAGTGCCCGGACCAGTTGAGGGGTTTGATCCGCTAGTCAATTTGGGCAATCTATTTCTATATGCTAAAACCGCCGTGAAAATTCACGGCGGCTCTTTGGTCATTTATCCAATTGATAGATCTTCGTATATTTCTCTTCCAGGTAATCAGCCAAGTGATCCGGGTTCAGACCTTCTCCTGTGACTTCCTTGAGAATATCCAATGGTTTTTTAAAGGCACCATGATGATGGATTTTTTTGCTCAACCATTCACGGATCGGTTTGATGTCTTGTTCCGCCAACAGCTCGTCAAAATTCGGCAAGTCTTTCAGCATGGCATCCTTGAACTGCGCCGCATACATATAGCCCAGTGCATAGGACGGGAAGTAGCCGAAGCTTGCGCCTGCCCAGTGGACATCCTGCAGCACGCCTTCCGCATCGTTTGATGGACGGACGCCCAAATATTCTTCGTATTTATCGTTCCACAGCTGCGGCAGGTCGCTGACTTGAAGATCGCCGTCAAACAACCCTTTTTCAAGTTCGTAGCGAACCATGATGTGCAATGCATATGACAGTTCATCCGCTTCGATGCGGATCAACGACGGTTTGGACTCATTGATTGCCCGCACATAATCGGCCAATTCCACATCGGCAAACTGCTTAGGAGCGTATTTCTTCAACAGATTGTAGTTTTTCTGCCAGAAATGCTCGTTGCGGCCGATAAAGTTCTCGCAGAACAAAGACTGCGATTCATGGATGCCCATAGATGCGCCCGTCTCAATCGGCAGGCCAGCCAATGCTTCGCCCAAATTCTGTTCATACATGGCGTGGCCGCCTTCATGGATTGTTCCAAAGACGGCTGTGCGGAAATCGGCTTCATCGTATTTGGTCGTCACACGGATATCCTGGCGATTGATCGAGATCATGAATGGGTGAACCGTTTCATCCAGGCGCCCTGCTTCGAAATCATAGCCCAACTGTTCCAGCATCTGGCGGCTGAAATCCTGCTGAGCCTCTTTCGGGAAATGTTCATACAGAAATGCCGTTTCCGGCTTGTTCGGTGAAGCGGCAATCTTTTGTACAAGTGGCACAATGCGCTCACGGAGCTTGCCGAACACTTCATCAAGAATTTCAGTGGTCATGCCGGGTTCGTACTGATCGAGCAAGGTATTGTAAGGGCTGCCGTTTTTCTCTCCCCAGTAGCCAATCATTTTTTTCGTACTGCTGACCAATTCTTCCAAATAAGGGAGGAATAACGAGAAGTCCGAAGCTTCTTTAGCGGTTTCCCATACAGATTCCGCTTTGGATTTTAAAATGATGAATTTCTTGTATTCTTCAGGAGGGACTTTTTTGCTTAAATCATACTCTTTGCGTGCTTCTTCTACAGAGCGGCGGATAAAAGGATCCAGCGTGGCCTGATCTGCTTCCAAAGAAGACAGCAGTTCGCCGAATTCATCGGACGTCGATAGATGGAATACTTCTGCCGACAAAGTACCGATGCTTTCAGAGCGCAGTTCTACACCTTTTTTCGGAGCTCCTGTCCGTAAATCCCAATACAATAACGCGATAGCTTCTTCATAACCTTTGATCTTGCTGAAATGATCGGTAAACTGTTTTTCGAGTGACACAGAAATCCCTCCAATGCGTGATGTGACTATTGTATCACAAGAGGATCAGTGGTTTAGAAATTTTCAGCAGCGACCGGCAGAATGGTTTCCCACAGATGCTCGACACGCAATTCGTCTTCATTGAGCAATAAATGGATTTCGCCATAATCCTTGGAAGTCCGGATCAAGCGGCCAATTCCCTGCTGGATGCGAAGCTGCATGAAAGGCAAATCGATTTCTTCCAATGGATTGTTGCTGAATTTGCGCTTGGCATCAAAAACAGGATCTTTCGGTGGAAATGGCAAATCGACGATGATGACTTTCGTCAATGCTTCACCCGGAAGGTCCAGGCCTTCCCACAGATGATAAGAACACAAGATCTGGAATTTGCCTCCCTGGAATTCCTTGACGACTGTCGACAGCTCACGGTCCCCTTCAAATTCGATGGTGTATTGATGATCAAGAGGCAGCGACTTCTTGAAATTATCCATATCCATTTTCGAAGTGAACAGGACCAGCGACTGGTCGCCTGTGCTGAACAAATCATAGACGCGTTCAAACTTCTGGCTTTGTTCCAGCGGATGCTTGAATATCTTCATGACATCCTCATAATCAAATGGCGATGGCACGGAAAACGATTGGTAATTGTCGATTCCGAGGCTGTCCGACAGGTAGGTGAAATCTTTTTGAATCGACAAGGTAGCCGATGAAAAAATGATTGGAATTTTACCATCAAATAGTTTTTCGTCCAAAATATCGGTGACAAGGCGCGGCATGATGACAAGCGTCTCGATTTCATCTTTTATTTCCAGCCACGTTACAGCGTCGCCTTCTTCAACGAATAAACGCATCGAGAAGATGTATTGTTCAAAATACTCTTCTGCCAGGCGCAATTCATATTCAGGAATGGTGAAAAGCTCGCCTTCAAAGACAAACTCCTCCATCATCAAGTCGATGTGGCGAATCAGCATATTACCGACTTTGAGCAACTCGGGGGCTTTGGTGATTGCTTTGCGGTCTTCGACACTTTTAACCGTATGGATACGCAGCAGGCGGAAAAATTCATTATGGAGATCGATTGTCTGCTCGATCATATTCAAGGTTTTTTCACGCATGCCGTCAGAAAGGATGCTTTCGGTAACGTCCTGAAGCGTGCTTTCCTGCACTTCATAGGTCAATGCACGCTGTGCTGCGAATTCCAGCAAATGGCCTTCATCAAGCACAATTTGGGAGAATTCAGGAAGCAGCGGCGTCTGGCCTTCGCGTTTGCGTGTTTCTTTAGTCCAAATATGCTCCATCAGGAAATCATGCGAGCAGATGACCAGGTCCGTCGCCTGGCGGTAATGGTTGCGGTGAATGGTCTGGCCGCATTTATTGCGCAGTTCGCAGGCATTGCAGTTTTGGATCGGGTGATAATTGACCTGCTGCCACTCTTCATCCGTGACTTCCGGATAACTGGAGCGCTCACCATAAGGATAAGTGTTTTGCATGGAGTAGGTTTTATTGACAAATTCCGGCAGGCTGTCTTCGATATCGTATAGGAAATCGGCATCGCTGCGCTTTTTAGCCCCTTCGAGCCGCTGAAGACACAAATACTGATCGCGGGATTTTGCTAAACGGACATCCAGATTCAAGTCGAACAGATCATTCAGGCGGTCAACATCCCCGCCTTTTTTGACCAATTGTTCAATCAGTGTCTCGTCTGCGCACGAAATAAGCGCCGGCTTGCCGGTATAGCGGGCATAGGCAATAGCCGGAAGCAAATAGGCCATGGTTTTGCCTGTCCCTACGCCGGCTTCTGCAAACAGCACCGCTTTTTCTTTCAATGCCTGTTCGATTTGGAAAGACATGAAAATTTGTTCATCGCGAAGATCATAGCCTTTTTCAGGCAATTCATCGTAAAACACATCGCCGATCCAGTCATTGAGTGATTCAAAGAAAGTTTTGTCCTTCGTTAAAGGAAATGGTAGTGGCTGTCTCATAATATCTCCTCACAGAGAAACGGAAGAGCCGCTGCCCTTCCGTTTCGTCTCATTTATTTTTTGAACGTTCTCCCCAGAATTGGAAAAGATCCGTGCGGATAAACCCGTTGAATAATTTGCGTTTTTTCGTTGCCGGCTGTCCGTAAAGGGTTTCAAAACGCCCCATGGATGACAGCATATAAATAGACCATGTCGGATGTTGTGCAAATACGCGGCCCATGTCAGCAATCATTTCTTCGATGACTTCAATTTCGCCCAGACGCTCTCCGTATGGCGGGTTGCCGACGACAACGCCATTCTCTTCCGTTGTGGCGAAATCCTTGACTTGGCGCTGCTCGAATTTGATCAGGTCGCCAAAACCGGCTTCCCGCGCATTTTCTTCCGCAATCTGCAGCATGCGATGGTCGATGTCTGTTCCCAGAATATTAAGTGGCTGGTCATAATTCGCCAACTCTTCCGCTTCTTCACGGACTTCATCCCAAATTTCCTGGCCGATCCATGGCCATTCTTCGCTGTCGAAATCGCGGTTGTAACCAGGTGCCAGATTTTGTCCGATCATCGCCGCTTCGATGGCGATGGTCCCGGAACCACAGAAAGGATCTACGAATGGACGGTCTGGTGTCCATCTTGATAACTTCACAAGAGCCGCAGCCAGTGTTTCCTTCAAAGGCGCTTCCCCCTGATCCAACCGGTAGCCGCGTTTATGCAGCCCTGCTCCACTTGTATCAATAGATAATTGCACTTTGTCTTTCAAGATCGAAACTTCTATTTTAAAGCGCGGCCCCGTTTCATCAAGGAATGAATTCAGCTGATACGCTTTTTTCAAACGTTCAACAATCGCCTTTTTGACGATGGACTGGCAGTTTGGCACACTGTGCAAAGTCGATTTAACCGATTTCCCTTGTACCGGAAACTCAGCATCCACCGGCAGGAATTTTTCCCACTCGATTTCTTTTGTGCGTTCAAACAGTTCGTCGAAGGTATACGCATTGAATTCACCGGCAATGATCTTGACGCGGTCAGCTGTCCGCAGCCACAAATTCGTTTTGGCGATGTCGCGTTCATTTCCTTCAAAAAATACTTTGCCGTTCTCTGTTTCTGTTTCATACCCTAATTCTTTTACTTCGTTGGCTACAATGGACTCAAGGCCCATCGCGGCGGTTGCGAGCAATTTAAATGTTGTCATAACGACTCCCTCTCCAGTTGTTCACTATTTCAGATTTCTGTGTTTGTTTTATTGTTGATCAATTTTTTAAAATACGTATAAAAATCGTTCCGGACGGACGCTTTCTCCATCCGAAGCGGTTATAGAAAAGTTACTGTCTAATTACATCATATCTCACTACAGGCATTCCGTTAAATTAATAGGATTTAACAGGGCCTGCTTAAAAGTTTGTCTCATAATATGAAGAAAAGCTCCCCCAAAAGGGGAGCCTTTGATAAGCATTTTAAGACCATGTGAAATTCTATAAGCCATGTTTTGTTTCCACGTACTCAAGCGGCTTGCACCTCGTACTAGTGGACAGCAACCATCTATCTGCAAGCTTGCGCCTGCCTCTTCATCGGTTCATTTCCTTCAGAAAAGTGCCCCTACCATAATTTGGGTTTCTCGCTCACGGGGTTTACCTCGTTCCACCTGCATAATTTCTTATACAGCTCCGTCACTGTGGCACCTTCAGGGTATTTAGGCCATATCCGAAGACTTAGGCGTTCTACCCGCCGTCAGCTATTGCTAGCTGCCCCAGCTTATTGTTTCACTGAGCGCGATCACTACGGTCATCTCAGAGCCGTGCGAGCATGGACTTTCCTCTCCAGCTAAAAAGCCGGAGCGATTGCCAGAATTTCAAATGGCTTTATCAGTATACGTCATTTGGTGCAATAAAACAATCGTTTTAGTTATTATCCAGTTTGTTGCCGAAAACATGATTCTCTAAATGGGATAAGCGGCGCAAAATATCAAAATTGGTTGTACCCGGAGCCGGTGTCGCCTGTTTTCGTGGTGTGTCTTCCAATTCCATGCGCAAGCGTTTGTTTTCATTTTGAAGCTGTTCAATCCGTTTCGAGAACGCTTCATAATCCTGAATGATTTCATCCAAAAAATGATCCACTTCGTCCTGATTGTAACCACGCATCGCTGTTTTAAAATCTTTTTCCAATATATCCTTAGATGTAAATTTATTTTCCATTCCAATCGTCCTTCCATAAAAAAACTACCTTACGCTAAGTATAGCATAAGGTAGTTTTGACGTGTTTAGTTCTCTTCAAGTTCCGGACGTTTTTTTCGCATTTTCTCTTCCAGACGCGTCTGCCGCTTGCGAATATCTTCGATGAGCGACTGGCGCACTGTCGTATGCTCGCTGGCTTCTTTCGCAAAGCCGGCCATAATGGCTGCCTGGTCCAGGTTGCGCAATTGATGCTCGTATAATTTGGCCGCATGGATCCACGCTTCCACTTCGATGCTGCCCCGCAGATGTGGGGCAGCTTCCTTGAACAATTTGACGGCTTCTTCGTGTTGGCCTGCCCGCTTTTTTTGAATGGCCAATAAATAACGCGCCAGTGCAGAAGATGCCCCTCTTTCGCTAGTGACATGTTCAAGGTAAGCCGCACTTTGGTCAAACTGCTTCAAGTCCGCGTACCATTTGCCGATATTCGTATAGGCCCCGCTCGTTTCCGACTCCATGTCCTCCATCAGCAAATTAGACGACAGTACATACAGCGACACCAGCGACAGGATATCCAGTTCATTATGGTACAGGACCTTAGCCAGCCCATCCGGAAACCCACTCTTCACTGCGTCCAGGTAAATGGCTGGGATCAGGTAGCCCGGCACATCTCCTTGCCTCATAAAGCCGAGCTTCTCTTCTTCGATGGTGCTCAGCTTCATCCGCTCCAGCTCATTTTTCCAAATCCGTTTGGTGCCGTGAAACAAATCGATTTGGCGCGGCACCGGCAATTTCGGAAGAATCTGGCGGTGCATGGTCCAACGGGACATCAGCTGCGGCCAGTCAAAACTTTTGCCGTTATAGGAAAAGATGATCGGATCATCGGTTTTCCACAAACCGGTTTCATACAGAAACGCCGCTTCATGCGAAGGATCCGGCATGATGTATTGCATCATTTCAAAATGATCGCTGCGCTTCACCAATAGGCCGACCAAAAAGATATAGGCACCGGTTCCGCTGAGGCCAGTGGTTTCCGTATCAAAAAATACCAGAGGATCCTGTTCTTTCAGCTTGAAAGGATGGTCAAAATCTGTATTTTCCCACGCCTTCAGCACAGGATCAAGTTCATTCAGGACCACTGAACCATGGCGGGTATCAAATGGATAGATGATTTTCTTTCGGAATACAAATCCGAATTTATTCTCGACGAGCTCCAGCCCGATCCTATTCCATTTGTCTTCATGCAACGGCCGCGCTGCCGCTTTGGGCTGCTGTTTTTTGGCGGGCTGTTTTTTCAGCATGCCTTTCATCTGGAGAAGCTTGTTCTCAAACGACATACTCTTTCACCCCTCTTTACGAAGCTCATTCAATAACCGGATAACATGGCCTTTCATACTGACGGCGGCATCTTGTGCGCCGATGCATGAGGGACACCCATCCAGACAAGGGCATTCTGAGACGTGCTGCTGCGCTTTATCAAGCAAAGGGCGCCACAAATCGTAAATCCGCTCACTGATGCCGATGCCACCCGGATAAGAGTCGTGGATGAAAAAGGATGGCATATCGTTATGCGGCGATTTCACCTGCGGCACGACATGGACATCGCGACGGTCGCATTGGACGAATATCGGGATGAACGACTCAATGGCATAGGCTGCGCCGGTCATGGTATCCGACAATTCCGCTTCCGAAAAATCTTCCGGCTTTGTGAAGCTCAGCCACGTCGACGAAGTATGCAGCTCTTCCGCCGGCAGCGAAATGGGGCCAGAACCGATATTGTCATGTGAATCAAAACGGATTTTCTTGAAAATCGTCGGCATCGCAAGAACAGCGATATCCCCGTAGAAAACTTCTGAGCCGTTCATCTTCTTGTCTTTGTCTTCGCTCATCACTTTCAGTTCCACTGCCAGATTGGCATCGGTGAAATAGTCCACATCGACTTCCCTGACATAAGCTTTCTTTTCTTCCCAGTCCAGAATCTCCACTTGAAACTGTGTGCCCTGATGAAGGTAGATCGCTTCTTCATGCAAAAGCGTCATGGCGCTGAAGCGGTCCATTTCCCCGATGACCCGCGTGTCGGCAGGAACAGACTGGTCGATGATGACGACGTTTTCCTGTGAAGCCGACCGCAGGGAGATATCATGCGCCGGGAAACGGTCGCTCATCCAATGCCAGCGGTCCGAGGTCTGCACGAGCACCCCTTCTTCCTGCAGATACTGGAGCAGTTCCTGGACTTGGAATTCCCCGTACTGGTCGTCGATGCGAAATGGCAATTCAAAAGAAGCGCATTTTAAATGATCCATCAGGATGATGATGTTCTCGGGATGGATGCGCGCTTCTTCCGGAGATTGGTCCAGCAAATATTCCGGATGGTTGATGATGTATTGGTCCAGTGCAGTCGACTGAGCCACATAGATTACCAGGGATTCATCCTGACGGCGTCCCGCACGCCCTGCCTGCTGCCAGGCACTGGCAATATTGCCGGGATAGCCCGTCATGATGCACGCCTGAAGCTGTCCGATGTCGACGCCAAGCTCCAGCGCATTGGTGGACACCACACATTTGATCGATCCATCGCGAAGACCTTTTTCAATGGCACGGCGTTCTGTCGGCAAATAGCCTCCACGGTAGCCTTTGATCGAGTCGTCCTGCAGCTTCATTTTAGTGATCGCCTGCAGGTAAGTCACCAGCATTTCGACGCGGACACGGCTCTTGGCGAAGACAATCGTCTGGATGCCATTTTTGATCAAGTGTGTGGCCAGGTCACGGACTTCCAATATTGCACTTCTGCGCACACCGAAAGTCGGATGGATAATCGGCGGATTGTAGAAGACGATATGCTTTTTGCCTGAAGGTGCACCGTTTTGGTCAATCAGCTGATGTGTACTGTTGGTCAGGTTTTCAGCCAGCTCTTTTGGGTTGGCGATGGTAGCAGAGGTACAGATAAAGACCGGGTCGCTGCCGTAGAATTCACAGATCCGTTTGAGTCTGCGGATGACATGTGCGACATGTGTCCCGAATATTCCTTTGTAGGTATGCAATTCATCGATGACTATATAATGAAGGTTCTCAAAAAGAGAGACCCATTTTGTGTGATGCGGCAAAATAGCGGAATGCAGCATATCCGGATTGGTCATGACAATCTGCCCCGCTTTACGTACCTTAGTCCGGATTGCCGGTGACGTGTCTCCATCATAGGTATAGGACAGAATCGCCTCTTCGGTCTTCTCAATCAAATCATGCAGATCACTTTTCTGGTCTTGCGCCAATGCTTTTGTCGGAAACAAGTACAGAGCGCGCGCACCCGGATCGTTTAGAATCTTGTGCAGCACCGGCAGATGATAGCAATAGGATTTGCCTGATGCTGTCGGTGTAACGGCAGTGAACGATTTACCGGATGTCGCCAAATCGAACGCTTCACGCTGGTGGGTATACAATTGTTCGATGCCTTTTTTGCGGAGAGCCGCCTTCAGGCTGTCATGCATCTCCGGCGGAAAGTCAGCGTACTGGGCAGGTTTTTCCTGCCTCGTATGCCAATGGACAATCCGTTCCATCATATCAGGTTCTGTTTTCCATTCTTCCATCAATTCAACCAGATTTTTTCGCTTAATCATGCTCCGCACTCTTTTCATCGAAAGCCAGGATAAATGTCTGCAGCGTGTATTGGGCAGCCTGAATGGTCTGGATAAAGCGCTTCTTGCTGGTCTCCTTATAGAAGCTTTGAACAAAAAACTGTGTCATGCCTTCTGCCGCTGTATCAATTGTCGGCTTGTGGACATACTTCGGCCGTTCCTGCTGAATATACAGCAAGGATTCTTTTTGCCATTCATTTATTTTTCCGTGCCAGTAATCGGCATATGGTTTAACATCCTCATAAAAATCAGGTACCGCGTCTTTTTCACGCATGTCATAAAAGCGGTCCAAGCATTTTCCGCATTCGTCGTATAATGCAGAAGAGAGTTCTCTAACTGTCATTTTGCAACCCCTCCATTGCCATTAGTTTATCATATTCACTAAAGCGACACGACTTTTATCGAACAGACATTCTTTCTTGTTGGAACGGGCGGAGAAATCCGCTATTATTAGAAGATATAAATAAGAAGAACCAAAAAGTTCAACTTTGCAACACTACGATGGGCTCGGGCATGGCCAATGCGGGAATCCAGTGTATAAACAGGAGTCCCCTCGCTCTTCATAACCTCCGGATAAGTACAGTTGAAAAGCATGGACTCCAGTTAGCCTCATCATCTTTGGCTGTTGTCCGCTCATGAAAAGCAAGAAAATGATGCGCGCAGCGGCTGTGGAAATATACGAAACTAGATTGCGGATCAGCAATAGGCAACGGTCTCAGCCTCAACTTAAATTGTTGAAACCTTTCATCATATCAGTCGTCTAAAAGCTTGTGATATGATAGAGTAAGCGAGGTGTATCATAATGGCAATAAATTATCCGAACGGAAAAAAGTTCATTCCGCCACAAGAACAACCTGCCAAAGAAAAGACAGCGCCGAAAAAGAAGAAGGATTTTTCCTTCAGCAACCGCGGCAAGACATTAGAAGACGAATTGAATGAAACCAATGATTATTACCTTCAGCTGGGATTGGCTGTCATCCACAAGAAGCCGGTGCCTCTTCAGATTGTCAGAGTGGAGTACCCTTCCAGAAGTGCTGCCGTGATACGGGAAGCCTATTTCCAGGCTCCTTCGACGACAGATTACAACGGCGTCTGGAATGGCCGATACATCGACTTTGAAGCAAAGGAAACGGAAAACAAGACATCATTCCCTTTGAAGAATATTCATGATCACCAGATTCACCACATGGCCCAAGTGGTCAAACAGAACGGGACGGCGTTTATGATCATCCGATTCTCTTCCTGGCAGCGCTATTTCATCATGCCATTTGGAGAACTTGAGGTTTTTTGGAACCGGATGGTAACAGGCGGAAGAAAATCCGTTACTTTGCAGGAAATTGAAGAAACTTCATTTGAAATAACACCTGGAGCATTCCCACGCATCGATTATCTGCCTCTTCTGAATAAGCTCTAAGCACCATTATATATATGAAAGTGAGGAACCGATCTTGAGCGATAAACAAATTTCGCGTGAAGAACGCCGAAAAGCAATCGAACGCCAAAAGAAGACCACTAACAAAAAGAAAAAGAAATCTCCTGCAGTAACATGGATGAAACGCATCCTGCTGGCAATTGTCGCCATCGGCATCGCAGTTTTTGTATTTGGAGCCTCCCTGTTTGCATTCTATGCGAGCAGCGCCCCCGACCTTGATGAAGAATTGCTGCGTGATCCGATCAGCCCGACCTTCTACGCAGCCGACGGCGAAACAGAAATTCCCTATATCACCTCCGAGAATCGGGAGTATGTCGATTATGAAGATATTCCAGAATCGATTGAAAATGCTATTTTAGCGACAGAAGATAATCGCTTCTATGAACATTCCGGAATCGATGTCATCCGCTTGGGCGGTGCAGTCATTGCAAACATCACTGGCGGCTTCGGCTCACAGGGAGCCAGCACCATCACCCAGCAGGTCATCAAAAATTCATTTTTAACCAATGACAAGACCTTAAAACGAAAAGCCCAGGAAGCTTACCTGGCATTCAAGCTGGAACGCGAATACGAAAAAGAGGAAATTTTCGAGATGTATTTCAATAAAATTCTGATGTCCGGAAATATCTACGGTTTCGGTACAGCTTCAGAATATTTTTACGGCAAGCCACTTAGCGAGCTGACGCTTGCTGAATCCGCCTTGCTTGCAGGTATGCCGCAAAGTCCGAATGGCTATAACCCATTCACCAATCCGGAGCGTTCTGAAGAACGGCGCAATGTCGTCTTGAGCCTGATGGAACAGCACGAGAAAATCACCACGGAAGAAAAAGAGCAGGCGCAGGCAGCACCTCTTGCCGATTCATTGGTGCCTGAAGGGGAACGCCAGCCTCAAACAGCCAGCAGTGAACATACTGCTTTCATGGAGATGGTCGAAGATGAACTGGAATCATTGGAAGGTGATTATTCACTGGGCGATGGCCTGACGATCTACACTACCCTGGAGCCTTACGTCCAAACTAAAGTAAACGAAGCGATGGCTTCTGATCTATTTTTTGATGATAAAGTTCAATCTGCCATGACTGTGGTTGATACAAAAACAGGCGGCATCAGCGCAGTCGGTGCGGCACGTGAATACACCGGCGATGTACGCCATAATTATGCTACCGATAGCAGCCGCCAGGTAGGGTCGATCATTAAGCCCCTCTTGGATTATGGCCCAGCCATCGAATACCTGGGCTGGTCAACCGGCCAGACAATCGTAGATGAGCCTTACTCGTACGAAGACGGCCAAGAAGTCCGGAACGTCGATGGGCAATTCCTTGGAACCATGACGATCCGCGAAGCACTTTACCGCTCGCGCAATATCCCTGCCATTAAAACCCTGCAAGAAGTCGGCTCTGAAAATGCCGGTGAATTCATGAAAAATGTCGGACTGGACATGGAAGATATCTTTGAATCGACAGCTTTGGGCTCTGCTGAGTTTTCAACTGTCGACATGGCTGGCGCTTTTGCAGCCTTTGGAAATCAAGGAGAATTCATTAAACCGCATACCATCAAGAAAATTGTCTTCCGTGATGGTTCAACCGAACAAGTTGTTGAACCAGAACCGGTGCAAGCCATGAAAGACAGCACTGCATACATGGTCACGGATATCTTGAGAGATGTTATGGACACAAACCTTTCAGGATCAACCGGAAAAGAAGCCGCCATCAACGGGTTGGACGTAGCAGGCAAAACCGGAACCACTAACTTTCGGGCTGATAAGCTTGAAGAATATGGTCTTGACTCCTCCTCCGCACTGGATATTTGGTTTGCCGGCTATACAACAGATTATTCCATCTCGGTTTGGAGCGGTTATGCTGATCGGAAAACACCGATTGACACGGCATCAAACGAACGGCTGCTGTCTCAGCGTTTGTTCAAAGACGTAATGTCAGAGATTTCATCACCTGAAACAGCCCGTTTTGAACAGCCCGAATCGGTGACTGAACAAGTTGTCGAAGTGGGCTCTGAGCCATTGAAACTAGCCAGCGCGTTTACACCTTACAGCATGCGCAGCTCTGAATTATTCGCACGCGGCACTGAACCAAATTCAGTATCCCAGCGTTATATTGTCGAAGATCTGGATGCACCAAGCAGGTTGCGTGCAAATGTTGAAGGCAATTCAGCGCAGCTATCTTGGAACTACGGCGACGATGATGTGTCATTTGAAGTATCGGTGGAAGTCGATGGATCGCGGACTGTACTCAGCACGTCATCAAGCCAGTCCTATACCTTCAATGGCCTGGAAGACGGCAAGAGCTATACATTCCGCGTCGTGGCCGTCAACAGCACCCAACGAAGCGATCCTGCTTCGACTGTGGTAGAAGTTGCTGCTGCTCCTGAAGAACCGGAAGAAGAGCCGGTTGAAGAGGAACCGGCCGAAGAGGAACCGGTTGAAGAAGAGCCGGTCGAAGAAGAACCGGTTGAAGAAGAGCCAGTTGAAGAAGAACCGGCTGAAGAAGAACCAACCGAAGAAGAACCAACCGAAGAAGAACCGGTTGAAGAAGAACCAACCGAAGAAGCGCCTATCGACGTTCCGGAAGATCCAACTGAAGAAGAGGAAGGCGAAACGCCTTCTGTCAACAGCAGCGGGAACAGCAACGCCGACAATGGCAACGGAAACGAAGATGGCAATAACGAAAACGGCAACGGAAACAATGATACACAAGACGAAGAGGCCGACGGTGAAGATACTAACTAAATTCAGAAAAACCCCCGAATGCTCAGGCATTCGGGGGTTTTTTCGTTCTATTCGTTTAAACGGCTGAGTTCGATCCGCTTTCTGGCGAGGGTCTTCTTCAACTCTGAAAACAGTTCGTCCATTTGGCGGTAAGCCGCATAAGTTTTTGGAGATGCCTCGATGAATGACAAGCGTTCCGAGCCATTCAAAGGTTCAAATCCTTCATCCTGCAACGCTTCCCGGCAATAGGCCAGCAAGGATTTATAGACGCTGATCCCGCTTTGCAGGGCATCTTTTGTGCCCTTGTTCCGCTGGCTATGAAGATCGGCTAATTCTGCCGATAGCCGATCCCATTGCTGAAAAAAGGGCTCCACCTGTTCTTTAGTTAACTTCTGTGACGATTTCACGTTTAACAAGTCCTTTTTTCTCACGTTTCTGTCCTTCGCGGCATCGATCAAAAAGCGGACAGATATGGCAGCCGGGGTTTTGTGATTTGCAGTGATAGCGGCCAAAAAAGATGATTTGGTGATGCGTTTTGGACCAGTCATCTGCTGGTGTTTTTTTCATGATGGTTTCTTCCACTTGAAGCGGATTGTCTTTCCACCGGTTCAAGCCCAAGCGTTTGGCGACTCGTTCAACATGAGTATCCACCGCCAATGCCGGTATGCCAAAAGCCACAGAAACGACCACATTGGCCGTTTTGCGTCCGACTCCCGGCAATGTCATCAACAGATCTCGGTCAGCTGGTACTGCACTGCCGTACGAATCGATCAGGATTTGGCTGAGCGCCTGGATGTTTTTAGCCTTATTGCGGAACAAGCCGATCGAGCGGATATCCTGCTGCAGTTCCTCAAGAGAAACCGATACATAATCCTCAGGTGTGTGGTACTTTTGGAATAAATCAGCCGTCACCCGGTTCACCAGCTTGTCGGTGCATTGAGCAGACAGGAGCGTCGCGATCAATAAATCAAAGGGATTGCGGTGCACCAATTCACAATGGGCATCCGGGAACATCCGGTCCATCTCTTCCAAGCAGGCAAGCCATTCTTTTTTCGACATCATCTACTTCACCTTCTAATTGCGGTCTTCCAGCCAATTGTAAAACTGAACTTTTTTCGCAACGTTCTCTGTCGGCTGAATCCGGATATTTTTCTCTCTGAAAGAGCTTGCGTGTTTGGTGACTTGCGTGGAAGTTTTAATATTCTTCTTTTTCCATTCGAATAGGATCCGGTCCACATAACGGAGACTGATTTTCTGTGAAATGACCGCTTCTTTCAACGCCATCCGGATCACGTCCGGCGTATGGCCATCTTGGTCCATCCACATCGAAATGGTCTCGATTTCCATTGGTGACAGAAAACGTCCGAATTCCTGCTCAAACAATTGGAAGATTTCCCCTTCCAGTTCCTTTTGGGTCGTTTCCTTCACTTCATGCTGTTCTTTGTAAACACAGTCCAGCAATCGGTCCCATAGGGGCTGAAGCGAAATGATTTCCGTCAAAACGTCGTTTTCAGTCGTTTGCTCAATTGCTAAATAGCCTTGCTGCATCAATTTCTGCAGCATAGTTGTTACGCTTTTTTGCGAAGTCATCATGCGCGCACCGATTTCGTCAGGCGTTGGAAACTGGTTTCCGGTCTGTTGAAATGCCTGAATGTGCAGGAGCAGCATGGCTTCTTCGTCTGTAATCTTCAGTTCTTTATAAAACTGAAAAAAAAGCTGGGAAATGTTAACATTTCCCTGCTCAATCCACGTTTGCAGCCGATTAGGTTGTTTCATATCCCAACCACCTTTCCATTTATATATTTATATTTTTATGGGTATAGACGGTTTAATAGACGCGGAAATGGAATAGATTCTCTGACGTGTTCAACGCCACTGATCCAAGCAACGGTCCGCTCAAGTCCTAAGCCGAATCCAGAATGTGGAACCGCTCCGTATTTGCTAAGATCCAAATACCAGGCATAGGCTTCTTCATCCAAGCCATGTTCTTGAATCCGTTGTTTCATTAAGTCATAGTCATGAATTCGTTCAGATCCGCCGATAATCTCTCCGTAGCCTTCCGGTGCGATCATATCTGCACACAACACGACATCATCGCGTTCCGGATGCGGCTGCATGTAGAATGGCTTGATGCCGATTGGGTAATTGGTGATGAAGATCGGCATATCATAGCTTTCCGCCAATGCCGTTTCATGCGGCGCGCCAAAATCTTCGCCCCATTTGATGTCTTCAAAGCCATTTTCGTTCAGCCATATGATGGCATCATCATACGAGACGCGCGGGAATGGTGCTTTTATCTTTTCAAGTTTCGATACGTCTCTTTCCAGACGTTCCAATTCCAATTTGCAGTTGTTCAATACGGATTGGACGATATGCGAGACATATTGCTCCTGCACTTCCAGGCTTTCCGCGTGTTCCATAAATGCCATTTCCGGCTCGATCATCCAGAATTCAATCAAGTGGCGGCGTGTTTTGGATTTCTCAGCACGGAAAGTCGGGCCGAACGAGAAGACTTTTCCAAGTGCCATGGCAGCAGCTTCCATATACAGCTGGCCTGACTGCGACAAATAGGCATCTTCGTCGAAATATTTCGTTGCAAACAATTCAGATGTGCCTTCTGGAGATGAACCTGTCAATATTGGCGGATCCACTTTCACAAAGCCATTTTCATTGAAAAATTCATAAGTCGCACGAATAATCTCGTTGCGGATTTTCATGATGGCATGCTGTCTGCGCGAACGCAGCCATAAATGGCGGTTGTCCATCAGGAATTCCGTTCCGTGTTCTTTTGGTGTGATTGGGAAATCCTTCGCTTCGTGGATCACTTCGATGCCCGTTACAGCCAACTCATAGCCGAATGCTGAGCGCTCATCTTCTTTTACTTCTCCTGTTACATACAGGGACGTTTCCTGTGTCAGCCCTTTAGCAGTCGCAAATAGTTCATCGCCCACTTCGGCTTTCACGACAACACCCTGCACAAATCCTGAACCGTCGCGCAGCTGCAGGAAAGCAATTTTTCCGCTTGAACGCTTATTGGCGATCCAAGCTCCTAATTTTACTGTCTGTCCGTTATATTTAGCCATTTCGGCAATGGTAATTTTTTTCATCCAGCGATAGCCTCCAAAGAATAATGTGGTCTTAGTCTTTCCATTTCGATGTAACAAATTGATGGATCCGCTCTACGGCTTCTGTCAAAGTTTCAAGCGAGGTTGCATAAGACAGGCGAATCGTCGAATGCGCACCAAATCCTGAGCCTGGAATGACCGCTACGTTGGCTTCAGTCAATAGAGCCGTTACGAAATCGTCGACTGATGCGTAACCGGTTTTCGCAGCTGCTTCCGAAACATCCGGCAATAAGTAAAATGCACCTTGAGGGCGAATCACCTTGAAACCCGGAATGGCCTGCAGTTTCGGGAAAATGGCAGTCAAACGCCGTTCAAACGCCTGGCGCATTTCTTCCACCGTATCCTGTGGTCCATTATAAGCTTCAATTGCCGCATATTGCGAAGTTGTTGCCGGGTTTGAAGTGGAATGGCTCGCCAAATCCGTCATGGCTTTGATCAATTTAGCGTCGCCAGCTGCATAACCAATGCGCCAACCTGTCATCGAATGGGATTTTGAAACGCCATTGATCAGAATGGTGCGGTTTTTGGCATCTTCCGAAAGCGTCGCGATGGAAGTATGCTCCACATCCCCATAAATTAATTTTTCATAGATTTCATCTGAAACAATCAGAATATCAAATTCACGGCAGACCTCCGCCAAAGCTTCCAATTCCTCTTTGGTATAAATCATGCCTGTCGGATTGCTCGGTGTATTGATGATAACGGCTTTCGTCCGGTCAGTCACAGCTTCTCTCAATTGCTGAGGAGAGATCTTGTATTCCTGGCTGGCTGTCGCTTCTATGTATACCGGAACGCCTTGCGCCAGTTTCACCTGCTCCGGGTAGCTGACCCAGTAAGGAATCGGAATGATCACTTCGTCCCCTTCGTTTAGCAAGACCTGGAATAATGTATAGAGAACGTGTTTCGCGCCAATGCCGACCATGATTTCTTTCGGCTGGTAGCTCAAGTGCTGGTCCCGCTGCAATTTATTGATGATGGCTTCTTTCAAAGCAGGCAGCCCGCCTGCCGGCGTATATTTCGTCTTTCCTTCTATCATCGACTGATAGGCAGCCTCGAGGATGTTCGCCGGTGTATTATAATCCGGCTCCCCAGCACCCAGGCCGATCACATCGACTCCTTGAGCTTTTAATTCATTTGCTTTTGCCGTGATTGCCAAAGTTGTTGAAGGTGTTAGAGTTTGTACACGATTCGCTAAGTTGATCAAATTTTTTCCGCCCTTTCACAAATTCAATATACGTTTCCACCAAGTTCCGTCACTCGCTGATAAATAGACATAATTCAAGCTGTCTTCTTCATTCAGAAAGGCAATTTCCCACACTGGCCCTTCGCCTTCCATACCAAGCTTGGTATGCAGGATGTCCTTGACGTCCATTTCAGCAAGTACAAGTTCACGTGCCTGTTGAGCAGTGACCTTGTCTTCCAACGGAATCGTCTGCATCTCGCCTTCGCCTTCAGGAACAAAAACAGCAGTCAATTCACCTTTGCTGTTTGTCCCAAGCACTGTTACGGAAACCGCAGAATTGGTATAGACATAAGCCCGTTCCACTTCTTCAATCAGCTGCTCGCTTTTTGCCCGGTCGATTGCCTGTTCTTCGGTTTCCGAATAAGGTTTATTGCCAAGAAATAAAACCAAGACGATGATGGCGACTGCCAAAAAAGATAAAAAACCTAGTATGAATGTGATCCATTGTCTCATTTCATCACCTATGTTTTATAAATTGTGAAAACTGCTTTTTCAGAATCTTCCTTGTCAAGTGCCAGTCCGAACATTAAATTCTTGTCTTTCAAGCTACGGTTCAAGGCGTCCACCACTTTATATAAATCCTTTTGATACGTAAGCTCCACTGTAGAGATCACTTCAATTTTTGATTCCATGCATGCGCCATTCCTTTCATTATATCATTGCTTATTATACCAAGCTTCAATATCGGTTACCATCTTTTCTAGAGACACTTTGGATACTTTGACTTTTGGCAAAGCGCTTATAAATTCCTTGCCGTATGATTTCGTCTCGATTCTGCGGTCCAGCACGATAAACAGGCCTTTATCATTTTTCGATCGGATCAACCGGCCAAATCCCTGCCGCAGACGAAGCACCGCCTCGGGCAGCGCATATTGCAGAAACGGATTGATGCCTTCACGCGAAATGATTTCAGATCGCGCCTTGAAGATCGGCTCATCCGGTGACGTGAATGGCAAGCGTACCACCACTACTGCACGCAGGGCGTCTCCCGGCACATCGACGCCTTCCCAGAAACTATTGGTGCCAAACAGCACCGATTTCTGGAAACGCTGGAATGACTTCAATAACTTCATGCGGCTGCCTGACGAAATGCCCTGTGCAAACAGCATATAATCATCCAGCAACCCCGTGTCCTGAATCAAGTCTACGGTTTTCCGGAGCATATCCTGTGACGTGAAGAGAACGAAACAGCGGCCTTCTGTCACAATGACTGTCTGAATTACCGCATCCGCCACCGATTCGATGTATTCATGCTGGGAAACCTGCTGGATGTCCGGCATATCTTCCACAATATAGACATGCGCTCCTTGATAAAAATCTTTGGGCGGCTCGAACTTCAGGATGGGTACGTGCTGTGGAATGCCAATTTGGTTGACGATAAACCGGTCATTGGCAGGAACAGTCATCGTTCCTGACAGCCAGATGATGGCTTTGTCTTCACGTGCTGAAGCAACTACCTTGTCTACTAGGGAAGCCACAGCAAACGGCCGCTTGTATAAGGACAGGCTGGTCGGCAGACTTCTCAGGTCGCCTTCAATCCAGCTGACTTCGTCTGTCAGCGGAAAGACGAAAATTTCACTGAACTCGACTGCCTTGACCATCATTTCCTCTGTCCAATAGCGCCAATCCGCTATCGTCAGCTGGTCCCGGATATTTTTTTCCGTTAACCGCTCAGCTTTTTGCAAAACGAGCTGCGACAAATCGATCCATTCATTCAAATAACGCAGCATTTCCAGAAAACGGCCATCTTCGAGTGACAGTTCACTCAGGAGCGAGGCATTCTTCTTATGCCGGCTCGCTGCAAACTTCGACGCAAACTCAACTGCCATCAGGCTTGAGACTTCGTCGAACAACGAGGTGAACTTCTGGAACAGCGACTCCAGCTTAAGCAATTCAGGCACAGTCAAAAATCCAGTCCGCTCAGCTGTCTCAAAAAGCGCGGCAAATAATTGCCGGTCGTCCAGATTGCCGATCTGGCCGAAAATATATTTCCATTGCGTATAAACGAACGTTTTCTCGTGCTGGGAAACTGCCGCTTGGATAACCTGATGCGCTTCATCCCAGATAAAGGCATCGACGTTGGCAAGGATCGATTTCTTGCTCAAATGCTGGTTCAGCAGAAAAGCATGATTGGTGACAATGATGTGGGCATGCTGCGACTGTTTCAGCGCAAATTCATAGAAATCCGACTTTTTTTCCTGCTTTGAAAGCTTGCGGATATGTGAACGGCGAATCTTATCCAGCACAAACTGGCCGCCGCTTGATGAATTGATTTCATTTAAGTCACCGGTTTCTGTCGCTGTGAGCCAGACCAGCAACTGCATGATAGTGAAGGTCTCATCATAGGATTCATCTTCCCCGTGCAGCAACTCGACAAAGCGTGCCAAATCAATGTAATGCGACAAGCCTTTGATCAATGAAATCCGGACCGGTGAACCGATAAAGGCTTCGACCATCCGACCCTCCTTCAGGACCAGCTGATCCTGCAGGTGTGTGGTATAGGTGCTGATCATGACCTGCTTTCCGCTTTCCAGTGCATAATTGGCCGCCGGCAGCAAATAGGCGATGGTTTTCCCCATCCCTGTCGAGGCTTCGATGACCAATTCCTTCTTATGGGTCAAGGCATCCTCAATCGAAGCCATCATCTCATATTGGCTCGGACGCCGTTCAAAATTCGGAAACACCGTTTCAAGTCCTTGGCGCCAATCACGCGGCAGTGAGTCAGGCCCGTTTGGATCTGCTGCAAATAGATTTCTCGGTTTCAGGGGAATCCCTTGAAACCGGTCAAATTGATCTGCCTGCGCAGTTCTTTTTTTCTGCGTCAATTCAAAGAACAGGCGGGATAGGTCTGATTTCAGCTGGAAAGACCGCTTATGGAGAAATGCCAAGGTATCGTACGGCAAAGCTTCCAGGTCATTTTTGGCGCGCAAAAACAACAGCGCGGTGGCCATGGCATCATCATCTGCACGGTGCGCACTTTCAAGTGGAATCCCCAGCTCTGAAGTGATGTCCTGCAATTTAAAGCTGAACGCTGTCGGGTACATGAGCCGGACCAACTCGACTGTATCCATCGTAATGCCCTGCCACTTCGGCATGCCGCTGCGCTTTAGCTCAGCCTGCAGAAACGGCAGATCGAAATTGGTATTATGCGCCACAAAAATAGCATCCTGCATTTTTTCATAGATTTCTTCTGCGTAAAATTCAAAAGCATGGGCATCGGCCACGTCAGCATCTGAAATATTTGTCAAGTCTTGAATAAATAGGGGAATCGTTCGCCCGGGATTGATGAATTTCGTATATGTATCCGTTATTATTTCGTTTTCTATCGTTACCATTGCCAGTTGAATAATCCGGTCACCTTTTGCAGGGGAATGGCCCGTTGTTTCAATATCGACAACGACATACTTTTGCGTATTCATCTTAACCCCTCTTTCTTAGGTGATTGCCTAAAAAAATTGTAACATATCCTGTGATTTTCCGCCTTCAAGATGAAAATTCAATCTTCTTCTTTCAATCAGCCCAAAAGAAAACAGCCCCGATAATTCTCGGAGGCTGTTCGGTTTACATGACGGTCGCTTCAGGTTCGTAATGGATGATTTCCTTGACTCCATTGTCGGCATCCATAATGGCGACTGTCGGCTTATGGTCACGGGCATTTTCATTCATCACATAGGCATACGACAAGATGATGACAATATCCCCGCGCTGCACGAGCCGCGCTGCCGCTCCGTTGACGCAGATGACGCCGCTGCCGCGTTCCCCGGAAATAATGTAGGTTTCGAAACGGGCACCATTATTATTGTTGACGATATGCACTTTTTCGTTCGGCAGCATCCCAACGGCATCAAGCAGATCCTGATCGATGGTGATGCTTCCCACATAGTTTAAGTCGGCTTCTGTCACCGTTGCACGGTGGATTTTTGAATTGAGCATCATTCTAAGCATGGGTCAGTTCTCCTTTGGGTTGAAAATGATATTATCGATCAAGCGTGCTTTCTCAAACTGAACGGCCAAAGCCAAAATCGCATCGTTCTGGATATCCGCGGTCAGTGTCGGGTAATCAAGCAATTCAATGTAATCGATTTTCCCGGATGTGTGTTCAGTCAAATATGCAGTCATAGCTTGTAATGGATCCTGCCCTTGCAAAAACAAGGTTTTGCCCATTTCCAACGCTTTTTTCAAGTGGGGCGCTTCATTCCGTTCTGCCTCACTCAAATAGACGTTGCGGGAGCTTTTCGCCAGTCCGTCTTCTTCGCGCACGGTTTGGCCTCGCCGTATTGCCATCGGGAAATTAAAATCTTCCACCAGCGATTCGATGATTGCCAATTGCTGCGCGTCCTTCTGCCCGAAATACGCTAGATCCGCCTCAGCCAAATGAAACAGTTTCGTCACCACTTTCAATACACCATCAAAATGGCCGGGTCTTTTCGCACCGCAAAGCACATCTGCCTGGGCACCGGCCGTTATTTTGATTTGGCTTTCACGCGGATACATCTCTTCTACGCCTGGTGCAAAAATAGCATCCGTCCCTGCCCCTTCGGCCAGCTGCTGATCGCGCTCCAGGTTTCTCGGATACCGGTCGAAATCCTCGTTCGGCCCGAATTGAGCCGGGTTGACAAAAATACTCATGAGCACTTTGTCATTTTCTGCTTTGGCCTTCTCCACCAAGGACAAATGCCCTTCGTGCAAAAAACCCATTGTCGGCACTAAGCCGATGGTGCGGCCTGCTCCTTTGGTTTCCCGAACCCACTCTTTAAGTTCTTTCACCGTCTGTAAAATCAACATTTTTTTCTCTCCTCTCGGGAAGAAAACCATATAAAAAGCCCTTCCGCCGAAAAAAAGACAGAAGGACAGTAAATGTGCATTTGGTTTCCTCCGTCCCTGTCGTGTAAGTGATCAAGGCAGAACTGCTTATTATGAAATTTTGGGTGTCTTGCGGTTGTTAGGTGCAGTTCGCAAGCGATACTGCCCATTAAAAATACTATACCAGAAATCCAGGAAAAAACATATTTCATGCTTGGTGAATTATGTGAATCAGGTTTTGAAGAAAGCGCTCCAGGCAGACCCGAAAGCGGAGCTGGTTTGTGAAAGATCAATCACAGTATATTTGTTCCTTCTAGTTGGCCATTTCGATGTCTGCTGAATAGATGCCGTGGAGCTTGCCGTCCGCAGTCCGCAATTGCAGGACACCGTCTTCGGTGATGCCTTCTGCGATGCCTTCGAGTGTCTGATTGGTCATCCGCGCACGCACCGGCTGGCCGATAGTGGTCGAGTAGCTTTCCCACATGACTTTCAGCATGCCAAAGCCTTCTTCGATATACATCTGCGTATAGATTTCCAGATAATACAGCAGGGACTGAACCAGCTTTTGGCGGCTTACCAGGTCTCCATTCTCCATCTTCAGAGAAGTGGCGATATCCTGCACTTCCGGGTCAAAATCCTCTTTTTCCTGATTGATGTTCAACCCGATGCCGATAATCAACGCTTGAATGCCATCCGCGTCCGACTGAAGCTCAGTCAGGATGCCCGTGCATTTTTTGCCATTCAACAGGATGTCATTCGGCCATTTGATTTTTGGCTGAAGCTTAGTGACTTCTTCGATGGCTCTGACGACTGCTACTGCCGTGACCAGCGTAAATTGAGGGGCTTTTTGCGGCACCACATCCGGACGCAGGATAATGCTCATCCATGCGCCTTTTCCCGCAGCCGAATCCCATTTACGGGCCAATCTGCCCCGGCCGGCTGTTTGGGCTTCAGTCAGCACCACCGTGCCGTCTGGAACGCCTTCTTGCGCCAGCTGATGGGCGATGATTTGAGTGGATGGACAGCTGTCAACATATTCGATTTTTTGGCCGATCCGTTTGGTCTTCAATCCTGTTTGAATGGCCAGCGGCTCTAAGGTATCCGGCATGGAGACAAGGCGGTAGCCTTTTTTCTTAACCGATTCAATAATGTACCCTTTTTCCTCAAGATCTTTGATGTGCTTCCAGATTGCTGTTCTGGAAATGCCGAATTCATCTGCCAATTGCTGGCCAGATACGGCCTCACCGTTCGACTCGATCAATCGCTCTGCTAACTTATGCGTGACGGTGATATTCATTCACAAACCAGTCCTTTATGAGTTCTTTGTCGTTCTTTAATTCCCCATAGACAATCAATTTTTCCAGTTTTTCAATCCATTCCTTCAGCCAGGGACCTGAACGGCTTCCGCTCCATTCCATCAAATCCCGTCCACTCGCTGCTATGTCGGATTTTGTTTGGATGGGCAATTGTCCTTTAGCCGCTGCAGGATCGAGCCATTTCCCGGTTACCCGAGCAGCACTTTCCAATTGCTCGATTGAATACTGGTAAAATGTCCATTGATCCCAAAATTCCAAATTGGCCAATTCCAGGGTTTTTTCAATGAGCCGTTTTTCTTCGTTCGAGAAGCGGTAATCCCTTATTTCTGCAAATGGACGATTGTTTTTATGCAATAGGTAAATCCAGCCAAATGCTGCTTTGCCATTGGTTTGGTAATGGCTCCAATCCACTTTGAAAAGCGGACCGGCCGGCAGGAAATCCGTCAGCCCCGTGCCCTCCAGATAGGCCATGCTTGTATTGGTGCGCGAATTGACAAGAATTTTGTCGATTTCCGACTTCAGGCGCTCAACTGCAATCGTTGTGATCAATTCGGCATGGCGCTGGATGGAATTCAAGGTTTCTCTGTCGATAATAAAGTCCAGCTGTCCCGAAAACCGTACAGCTCTCAGCATACGCAGCGCATCTTCCTGAAAACGTTCATCCGGATTACCGACTGCACGGATAAGTTGATTCTGGAGATCACTTTTCCCTCCAAATGGATCGATAATATACAGATCTTCCGTCATCGCCATCGCATTGATGGTGAAATCGCGGCGCTTCAAATCTTCTTCAAGTGATTGGACAAATTCGACCGAATCAGGTCTCCGGTTATCGGAATAGTTGCCTTCGGTCCGGAACGTCGTCACTTCGATGCCTTCACCGTCAACGAGCACCAGCACTGTGCCATGCTCTATTCCTGTATCGACTGTCCGCTTGAAAAGCGCTTTTACCTGCTGCGGGGAAGCCGAGGACGCAACGTCAATATCTTGAGGCGTTTTTCCAAGCAAAAAATCACGTACAGCACCACCGACCATATAGGCCTGGAAACCGGCTTGTTGTAATATGCTGATCACTTTGATCGCCGTCTTCATTCCTCTTCGTCCTTTGGCAGCAATTGTTCATATAAGCCTTCGTATTGTTCGAGAATTTTAGAGGAATGGAAACGATCGGCTACCGTTTTCAACGCACCTTGCCGCAGCTTCTGCAACTTTGTTTCGTCACTCAGTATTTCAACCACGTATTCGGCAGCTTGCTGCGTATCACCCAATTCGACAAGATAGCCGTTTATGCCCGGCTCGATAATTTCCGGCATTCCGCCGATATTGGAGCCGATCACCGGAACGCCGCACGCCATAGCTTCCAGCAGCACCAAGCCGAATGCTTCTTTTTCAGATAGCAGGATCTTGATGTCGCTGATATTGTAGAATTCGGCAGTACTGTCGCGCTTACCAAGAAACAGCACATGATCTTCCAGCCCGAGATCACGGACCTGCTGGATAATCCGGCTCATTTCAGGTCCGTCGCCAACCAGCATCAATTTGCAGTCCAGTTGCTGACGAGCCAATGAAAATGTCTCGATAACGTCCTGAACGCGCTTGACGCTTCTGAAGTTCGAAACATGGATCAGCACTTTTTCATCTGCAGCAAGGCCCAATTCCGCTTTCAGCTTTGTTGAATCTTGCGGATGATACTCTCTTTCATCAACAAAATTATAAACAGTTTCAATTTTTTTATCAGGCTTGATCAGTTCGTAGGTCTGGTCTCTCAAAGAATCTGACACCGCCGTAACGATATCTGATTTTTCGATGCCATAGCGAATTGATTCTTTCAATGAAGCATCAGAACCCAATACCGTGATGTCTGTGCCATGCAAGGTCGTTACAATTCCGATATTGGAGCCTGCCATGTCCCGTCCAAGGATGGCACAGACCGCATGGGGAATTGCATAGTGGACATGCAACAGATCCAACTTCTCGTTTTTGATCACTTCTGCAATTTTCGTCGCCAGCGCAATATCATACGGCGCATACTGGAAGACCGAATACGTGTTGACCTCCACCTGGTGGCTATAAATATTTGCATAGGTTTTATTCAGCCGAAAAGGGGTGCTGGACGTGATAAAATGCACTTCGTGCCCTTTTTCAGCCAACATTTTCCCTAGTTCCGTAGCAATGACACCCGATCCTCCAACTGTCGGATAGCAGGTGATGCCAATTTTCATTTTCCGCACAGTATTCTCTCCTATCCTCTTCGTTCTCCGAGCAGACGCCAGTCGACAAAACCTTCTTGAAGCCCCTTCAAGAGCACTTCAGCCGTTCCCATATTGGTTGCCAGCGGGATGCTGTAGACATCGCATAAACGAATCAATGCGGTAACATCAGGCTCATGCGGCTGTGCAGTCAATGGATCACGGAAGAAAATGACCATATCCATCTTATTCTGGGCAATCATGGCACCGATCTGCTGGTCGCCTCCAAGAGGACCTGATTGAAAACGGATGACCGGCAAACCGGTTCCGTCAATTACCCGTTGGCCAGTCGTTCCAGTGGCGTATAGCGTGTGCTGCGCCAATATTGGCTGATAGGCTGTGATAAATTGAATCAGGTCATCTTTTTTCCGGTCATGGGCAATTAAAGCGATTTTCATGTCCTCTTCCCCCTTAAACGATTATATGTTCCAACCCATAAATAAGTTCTTCTTTTTCCATGACCGTTTTAATGGATAAAACGACGCCTGACATAAACGAGCCGCGATTAAATGAGTCGTGGCGCAACGTCAGCAACTGTCCGTCTCCACCAAGCAGGACCTGCTGATGGGCGACGAGTCCAGGCAAGCGGACACTATGGATGCGCATGCCATCGTATTTCGCGCCTCTGGCACCGGGAAGGGTCTCTTTTTCGCGGGCATGTCCCTGCTCATGGATCGGCCGTTCCTGTGAAATCAAATGAGCCGTCTTCATCGCCGTACCGGAAGGAGCATCCAATTTTTGGTCATGATGCATCTCGATAATCTCGATATCCGGCAAATACTTGGCTGCCTGTTCCGCAAATTTCATCATCAATACCGCACCAACGGCAAAATTCGGTGCGATGATACAGCCAATTTTCGAATCTTTAGACAGTGCGATCAGTTCAGCAAGCTGTTCACTGGAAAAGCCGGTCGTTCCGACAACTGGCCGTATCTTTAATTCAAGTGCCTGTTTTGTATGTTCGTATACAAATTCAGGGGTGGTCAAATCGACCAGCACATCCGGTTTGGTTTCCGTGTGCAGTTGGTTAAGGTCGATAAAGACCGGTACGGTATAACTGGAAGGAAATAAATTCGTTTCTGCCAATGTGTTGCCGACTTCTTTATAATCCAAAACAGACACCAGTTCCATATCGGGATTTTCCATTACTGTATGTACGGCTTCTTTGCCCATCTTGCCTCTTGCTCCTGCGATTGCCACGCGAATTGTCATTTGTCATCATCCTTTCTTGTCCAACGGTTTTTGTCTCTGCTGGCGAATTTCGCCATTACGCGGTCGTGTGCTTGCGCCAAATCGATGTCCATGGAGTTTGCCATGCAAATCAGGACAAACAGGACATCTCCCATTTCTTCTTCGATGCTGTTCACTGCCTCAGAACTCTTCTTTTTCTTTGGTCCATATTCGTGCATAACTTCTCTGGAAAGTTCACCCAGCTCTTCTGTCATCCGGGCCATCATTTCCATCGGCTGAAAATAGCCTTCCTTATATTGCCCAATATACTCTTCAACGTCTTGCTGCAGCTGTTTCATCGTTTTTTCTCCGCTCATTTCATCACACTCCTCAGTCAATCGTAAAGAAAACTGATGATGTTGTCAAAATACATTATTTCAACGATAATACAGAAGTTGATATTCAAGAAAGGGGCTTGACTGAATTGAAAGAATTAAAAATAAAAAATATCTTTTTCATCCTGTTGGGTGCCGCCATCTACAGTTTTGGGTTTGTCCATTTCAATATCCAAAACCAACTGGGCGAAGGCGGCTTTGCCGGGATTACATTGATTTTGTACTTTATCTTCCAGTGGGACCCAGCATTAATGAACCTGCTTTTGAATATCCCTTTGTTTTTTATTGGTTGGAAACTTCTTGGCAGAAAGGTTTTTCTTTATACCGTTATTGGAACAGTTGCGGTTTCTGTATTTCTGAAGATTTTTCTGATCTACGAAATCCAAATCAACTTGCAGGATGATCTTTTCCTTGCAGCATTGTTTGCCGGAGTTTTTGTTGGCGTCGGGCTCGGAATTATTTTCCGCTATGGCGGAACTACAGGCGGTGTCGACATTATTGCACGCCTGGCTCAGAAATATATCGGCTGGAGCATGGGCAAAACAATGTTCCTATTTGATGCCGGCGTCATCATGCTGTCCTGGCTGACATTCCTCGACCATCGTTCGATGATGTATACATTGGTTGCCGTTTTTGTCGGCGCACGCGTCATCGATTTTGTACAGGAAGGCGCCTATGCTGGACGTGGTGCTTTGATCATCTCAAATTCACAGGAAGAAATCGCCAGCCGGATTGCTGCCGAAATGGATCGGGGCATCACCATTCTTCGCGGTTATGGCCACTTCACAAAAGAAGAGCGCGAAGTCCTGTATTGTGTCGTAGCCCGAAACGAAATCGTCCGATTGAAGAACATCATCAACTCCGTCGACCCTCATGCGTTTGTTTCCTTGATTGAAGTGCACGACGTCATGGGCGAAGGATTTACGCTTGATGAAGAAAAGCGGCCGATTGGCTAATGGACATAGAAAAAACGGCCCTTTTTTATGGGCCGTTTTTTTATGAGCGGTTCATGCCTGTATAGATCAAAATCAATCGGGCCAGTTCAAGAACTGCGACTGCGGTAGCTGCCACATAAGTCATCGCAGCTGCGCTCAGCACTTTTTTCGCGTGGCGTTCTTCGTCATTGCGGATGATGTTATGCGATAACAGTTGATCCATCGCCCGGTTGGAGGCATTAAACTCGACTGGCAAGGTCACCAATTGGAACACCACACCGGCAGCCAAAAGGATGATTCCGATCAATAACGCTCCACTCCAAGCAGAGAAAAACCCGATCATGATGAACACCCATGACATATTCGATGAAATATTAACGATTGGCACCATGCGATGGCGCAGGCGCAGGAAGGAATAATCCTCTGCATCCTGGATTGCATGTCCAACTTCGTGAGCCGCAACTGCGGTTCCGGCAACCGAGGCTTCATGGTAATTATGGCTGCTGAGTGCCACAGTCTTCGTCATCGGATTGTAATGGTCGCTCAGCATACCACGGCTTTCTACGACCTTAATGTCCTGAAGATTATTGGCATCCAGAATTGTGCGTGCTACCTGTGCCCCAGTATGGCCAGAGGTAGAGCGAATTTTCGAGTATTTCTTGTATGTTCTCTTTAATTTAAATTGCGCCCAAATCGGGATGATCAGCAAAAGGATAAAATATAAGATATATCCACCCATGTGTAAGCGACACCTCTTTCTTTCTACTTGATACCTCTATTTTACTTGGCTTAGTCAATATTGGTCAACTGAAACGGATTGTGATTTATTCAAATAAGCCACATAAAAGGCAAAGCCGACACAAGCTATCGACAACCAAAAAGTGAAGTAGCCGATTTGGCTGCTGTATGCGTTCAAAGTGCTGTAAATCGGCATTTGGCCAAAAACATAGTCGATAACATCGTTATGCAAAGTCCAAATGGCCGTTAACGCTGCAGCCAGCCAGCCAAAACGGTAGTGTTCGATATACAGGACCGCCTGAAGAGCCATGGCAAAATGAGAACCGATCAGCATCCAGCCAATCCACCCGATTGAACCGGTTTCCCACAAGGTCAGCAAATTCATGACGACTGCCCATAAGCCGTATTTGATCAACGTGACAAATGCCAATGCTTCAAACAACCGGCTCCGCTTGCCAAAAATCCATAGCCCCAGCACAATAGTGAAAAACAGGCTGGCTGTCGGACTGTCAGGAACAAATATTAAAAAGATTGGCTCGGTGATTTTCAGTTGCCAGCCATACCATATGTATCCATAAATTGTTCCGCCCAAGTTAATGAAGAATAGCAGGATTAAAAATGGACGGAACATCAACCATGCAGAAATCTTAATCGCAAAGGATAGCATTAGTTTCTTCCTTTCAGAGTAGAAAAAAAGAGCCGGTTTCCCGGCTCTTTTTCTACTTTTTATTATTCAGCTTCAAGGCCAGAAATAAATTCAGATAGGACTTGCAGATCTTCATCTGTTCCGTCCCATGATGGAGGCATAGTTTGCGCGCCATCTTTTTCAATGCCGTTGACAGCAATGTCAGCGATTTCTTCAGGAGTCAAGCCTGTGCCGACTAGAGTCGGTCCGACTGCACCTTCCAAATTATCGCCGTGGCAACTAATACAAGCGGCACCAGAGTAGACTTCATATCCTGGGTCAGTTGTATCAATTTCGACTTCCTCTGTAATTTGTCCCTGCGCTTCAGCAGCTTCCCAGTCATGGTTTGCTACCGATTCCCAAGTAAGGAAAATGATAGAAGCAATTCCGAGTAGCATAAATCCTGTAGGCAATGGACGTTTCGAAGGACGTCTTTCCGGTCCGCGATCCAAGAATGGCGCTAACATAAGTGCACCGAAAGCAAGGCCCGGAACGATGATGGCACCAACCACGTTGAATGGCCCGGAAGCGAATTCATATTTCAGCAATTGATATAAGAACAAGAAATACCAGTCAGGTAAAGGAATATAAGCTGTATTAGTCGGGTCAGCCTGGCCTTCAAGAGGCGAAGGGTGAGCGACAGTCAAAAGCAGATAACCAATTAAGAAGACGGAACCAATCATCCATTCTTTCAAAAGGAAGTTTGGCCAGAATGCTTCTGTTTTACCAGGGTATTCGGAGTAATCTTTAGGAACATTCGGCTGACGGAATTCCATACCTGGAACACGCGAATCTCCTACAAATTTCATCCCTTTTCCGCGATGCATAGTGTTCCCTCCTTAAAAAATCCTTGTTGCGGAATAAATTATAGCGGTCCTGAAATACCCTGTCTTCTGATCATGATAAAGTGAGCAGCTAGCAACCCAAGCAAAGCCGCAGGCAAGAAGAAGACGTGGATAGCGAAAAATCGTGTCAAGGTCTGTGCACCGAGGATTGTTGTATCCCCAGCTAGTAGAAGCTTGATCGATTGGCCGATCACCGGTACAGATGCCGCAATTTCAATCCCAACTTTTGTTGCAAATAGAGCTTTCATATCCCATGGAAGCAAGTAACCTGTGAAACTTAAACCAAGGATAACGCCAAATAGCAAAACGCCCACGACCCAGTTCAATTCACGAGGTTTCTTATAAGAACCTGTAAAGAATACCCGCAGTGTATGAAGGAAAATCATAACTACTACAAGAGAAGCTCCCCAGTGATGCATCCCACGCACAATTTCTCCAAAAGCGACTTCGTTTTGAAGATAATAAACCGACTGCCAAGCATTTTCAATATCTGGTACATAATACATTGTTAAGAACATACCGGATAAGATCTGAATCACTGTAATGAAAAATGTAAGTCCTCCAAAACAATAAACAAATGCTGAAAAGTGGTGTGCGGGGTTTACGTGCTCAGGTACTTCATGGTCAGCAATATCACGCCAGATAGGCGTAATGTCTAATCGCTCATCAACCCAATCATATAACTTGTTTAGCACTGGTGTCGTACCCCCTAACTATTAAACTATTGTGTTTGCTCTTACTGCACCGATCGCTACAAAGCCATCCTGATCTCGTACTTCGTACTCATCAAGTGGTCCAAGCGGTGGTGTTCCTGCGATGTTCTGTCCGTTTTTCTCATAACGGCCTGCGTGGCATGGACAGAAGAATTGTGTCGGGTTTTCTGGATCTCCCGCCCAGTTCACTGTACATCCTAAATGTTTGCAGACAGGTGAAAGCGCGATTAACTTATCGCCTTCTTTATACACCCAAGCTGAATTCGTCACTTCAGATGTATACCATGCATCAACCTGTTCGAAAGCAAAGTCGACACGTACTGGTTCTTCAGTGATATCAGCTACAGCTTGATCAGTTAAAACGAAGTCTCCGGCTTCATGTTGCTGAAGTAACGGGTCTACCGCAAAACGAACCATTGGCATCAACATACCTGCTGCCATAAAACCGCCTACACCCGTTAAAGTGTAGCCTAAAAATTGACGTCGTGATACACGATTATTACTCATCCTTTTCCCCCCTCTAACATTCAAGGTCAGTCCAATGGACATACTCATTCAAATATAATTACTAGGACAACCTAATGATATATCAATCAAATCTTTAGGTCAATATCGCATTCAGCGTATTCACACAGTTTGTGAACATTTCATGAATGATGTGACCATTCTTTCGTAAATAGCGGCAATACCTGCCTCAACTGGTCTTCCATGACTGATTTTTTGAAAGATTGATCCATATCTTCAATCGGAATCGCCGGCAGCCATAAAACATTTTTCAGGCTGTCGATCGTCCGCCATTCCGAATCAGTGGTCAAATAAAAGACATGCTTGAATTTCGTATGCTGCAGTTCTTCCGATAGTTCATCGGCTATTCGCTGCCGATTCGCTATTTTGGCATAAGAAACGGGCGGAAACAAAAGTATCCGCCCTTTAAATTGCTTTTCCAATAATGCGGTCAAGGTTTGCAGGTATTCAGAAGCTCCTGCACTCGCCTTCATCCCTGCTGCACTTAAATCTAACTGAAGCAGCGGCACAACGGCAGTATCTACATAATCCTGCTGGCTTAAGTACTGATCCATTTCTTTTCCGATAAAATGCATAACACTCTTTCACACTCCGTCTTTTTTCAGGGCCTTGAACGCCTTCAGCATCGCTGACAGTTCAAAAAACCGCTCGCGATCATTGGCGTCCAATGCCTCATCAATTTGCTTATGAATTGTTTCTTCCTGAAAAATCGCCATACTTTCCTCAAGAATTTTCTCAGCGATCAGGCTATCCTGTTCATTGATTGATACATTTTTAGGCATATAAGGATTTTCTTCCAGCACTGACAAATACAGAGCCGGTGGAGGAATGTTCGGGAAATTTAATTGGACATACAAATCGTCATCAGGATTCAATCGCAGATCATGAAACGACTTTTCCGCATCCGCTGTCATCAAATTCCCTTTATAGAAGCGAAACGGTATTTCTTTCGATTCAGTTGAGGACATGACCATTGCACGCGGACAATAATGCGCTTCTTCAACAAAATGGGTTTTTTCAAGCAGTTCTTCATTGCTCAACATATAATTAAGAATCCAAATGCATTCACGTCTTTTCATCTTGTATGACTGCAGAAACCAACGAACAAATTGCTTTTTTTCACCTATCGATACTGAAGCGGTCATGAAATTTCCTCCTTTCAGTCAAACGACTGCTGCCAGTCGAACCATTCCGGATTTTCCGGTTCCAAGACCTGCAGCTCTTTAATAATTTCGAGGGCTGCCTCTCTTTTTCCTTCTTCAATTAGGAATAAGGCATATTTTTTCAGGAAACCGGCATCTTCTTTAAAGGATGGGTACGCCTTTTCGTAATAGACTGTTGCTTGAGCGTAGTTTTCAGAACGTTCATAGGCTTCAGCAATCATCGGATAAAGGCCTGCCCAGTCGTCGCCACTTTCGATCACCATGTCTGCAAGCTCAAGAACTTCTTCATCCATCTCTTCTGCGTGGAAATAAGATACCAGTGTGTAGATGGCTTCCATGTATTCCGGATCCAGTGCAATTGCCTGGCGCAGATGGGCAACACCCTCATCGGGCTTGCCAAGTTTCATCGCCAACTTGCCTGCGAACAGGTACAATTCCTTGTCGAATTCATCTCTGGCTATTCCTTCGCTGATTACCTGATAGGCTGCCGGGTAATCTTCCGTCATATTCAAGCATTGCGCTTTCAGCAAATAAGCAGAGAAATAATCCGGATCGATGCCGATCAGTTCGTCAAGACGGCGGATCGCCATTTCGTATTGCCGTGTCTGGAAAGCAGCAAATGCAGCGCCGAACAGAACGTCTGGCGTACGTTGGCCTTCCAATGCCTTGTCATAATAGGGCAAAGCTTCTTCATACGCAGCGCCAGCACTGTAAACTTCGGCCAGCCGTTCAGAAAGGCTGACTCCTTCAATTACAACCTGCTGTGCTTCCAGCTCCTGATAAATTTTAGCCGATTCCAGGTAGCGTCCGGAATCCAGCAGCAACTCCGCTTTCGCCTGCTGCAGCAGCGGCTCATCCGGCATCAATTCAATCGCTTCGTTCAAGCGGTTCTCAGCGGCTTCAAGCAAGCCTTGAAGCTGGAACAGATCCGCCAGTGTCACAAGTGCCTGAGCGTACAGCTCATCGTCCTTAGGCACTTCCATTAATGCATTCAATGCGTCGTCTTCCCGGTCGGCGTCAATCAGCAGATTGGCCCGGTCGATGATCAACTGCGCTTCTTCAGGGAAAATATACTGCAGATGCTCCAGCACTTTGATTGCTTCTTCCACAAAACCGATTTCCGCAAGCCATTCCGACAAACCGTATTGCTCATCAGGATCGCCCTGCAGCAAATACTTCTCCAGTAAAGTGTTCAGGAGATTTGGATCTCCTTGTTCAACTGCTTTTTGTATCTCTTCAATAGTAGCCATTCCATCACCTATTCCTTCACGTTCTTATTCTCATCCTACACGAAAAGACTGCTTTATCATAATAAAAAAACTCTCCATCAGGAGAGTCCATTTGTCAGTAAATTTAATTGTTCAAAGAAGTTCGGATAAGAAATTGAGATGCATTCCGGATCGTCGATCACAACTTCCCCAGAAGCGGCCAAAGCACCGATTGCCGCCATCATGCCGAGGCGATGGTCGCCATAAGAAGCTAGTTCAGCACCGGTCAAAGAAGTCGGTCCATGGATGATCATGCCATCTTCTGTCGCTTCGATGTCCGCGCCCATTTTCGACAATTCCTTGACGACTGCTGCAATGCGGTCCGTTTCCTTGACCCGCAGCTCTTCAGCGTCTTTAATCACGGTCGTCCCTTCGGCTTGTGTTGCAATCAGGGCAATCAAAGGAATTTCATCAATCAACCGTGGAATCAAGTCACCGCCGATTTCAATTCCTTTTAAGCTGCTGGAATAAACGGTCAGGTCGGCAGAGCGTTCTCCCAGTGTTTCCTTTTCTTCCAGATCAAAAGAAGCACCCATTTGTTCAATCACATCCAAAATGCCTGTCCGTGTCGGATTGATGCCGACATTCTTCAATGTCACTTTGCTGCCTTCTGTAATCAATGCAGCGCCGATCATGAACGCCGCGGATGAAATATCGCCAGGAACCTTTACATGTGCAGCGGTCAATTTTTGTCCGCCTTCCAGCTTGATCAAGTGGTCTTCGCGTGTGATCGTCGCGCCAAAATGTTCCAGCATAATTTCCGTGTGGTCACGTGAAGCAATCGGTTCGTGGATGACTGTCTTGCCATCCGCTTTCAATGCTGCCAAAAGAATGGCGGATTTCACTTGTGCACTGGCGACCGGCAAGGTATAGTCTATCGCCTTCAACGGGGTTCCTTGAACTGCTAAAGGCGTATACTGTCCATCCATTCGTCCACGGATATCGGCCCCCATTTCACGAAGCGGATTAATGATGCGCTTCATCGGGCGTTTGGCGATCGATTCGTCACCAGCCAAAATGGAGTGGAACCCTGTTCCAGCCAATAAACCGAGCATCAAGCGTGTTGTCGTCCCAGAGTTGCCAGTGTCCAGCACTTCGGAAGGTTCTTTCCAGGAATCCTCCCCTTCGCTTTGGATGGTTACCAGGTCATCAGTGATATCGATTTCAACTCCAAGTTTCCTGAAACAGGAAATAGTGCTTAAGCAATCGTCTCCCATGAGGAAGCCCTCAACTGTTGTCGTGCCGGTCGCCATAGATCCGAACATGATGGCACGGTGGGAAATCGACTTGTCCCCAGGCACTTGAATGCTGCCTTTCAGGGAAGGTTTTTTATATGCTAGCGATAATGCCATGGGCTTATCCATCCTTTCAGGAAATGTACGAATCGTAAACTGTCCGTGCTGAAATGCATTTCTGGGCACGGGCGCGGTCTTCGGCAGTCTGGAAACTGATGACAAGAATACCGAAAACATCCTCGCGTGTTTCCAAAATCCGGAGGTTGACGATGCTGATCCCTTCTTCTGCCAGATAGCCCGTCAATTCCGAAATGCTGCCCGGAACATCCGGGATATCAATATAAAGATCAAATACGGAGAACATCGCTCCATGCCCTGCTATCGGCAATTGGTCGCGCACCATTTTAGCATGCGAAAAGAATTGCTGGATCGGTTCGGGATCATTTTTTACAAGCATATCCTTCAGTTGCTCCATCTGTTCCATCCAGTTGCTTAATTGCTGGACGATCATGGCATTATTCTGGGTGGTGATGTCCCGCCACATTTCCGGATTAGACGAAGCGATACGCGTCGTGTCCCGGAAGCCGCCTGCTGCCAATTGCCGGGCAAACGGGAATTTTTCCTCCTGATCCAGTTGATGGACCAGCGAAGCAGCGATCAAATGCGGGAAATGGCTGACGATGGCTGTCATATGGTCGTGCTCTTCCGCTGGCAGCACTTCGATTTTCGCCTTTGTCACCGCCAATAATTCCTTAAGAAACTGAAGACGCTTTTCATCGGTTTTTTCACCAGGAGTTAAAATATAAAAAGCATTTTCAAATAAGACATCTTTCGCAGCCTCTACACCGCTTTTATGAGATCCCGCCATCGGGTGGCCGCCAATGAACAGGCGATCCAGACTTTTTGAAGCTTCCATTATCTGGATTTTCGTACTGCCTGTATCTGTCAAAATAACATCTTCTTTTAAATTCCAGTATTTGCTTTGCTCCATCAATTTGATAGTGGCACCGACCGGCGTGGCGAAAACAATGACATCCGCTTCAGAGGCAGCCTGCTCAAGCGATGGCGGCGAACTATGTATAATGCCCATTTTAAAAGCTTTTCTTGCAGTTAATGCATCGGCATCGTAGCCCGCTACATGGATATCGCTGTTGCGCTGAAGCGCTTTTGCAAGCGACCCGCCAATCAAGCCCAATCCAATGATTAATATATGAGTTGTCACGTCGAACTCACCTGGCTTTTAGCTGTCAAATCAGGACGCAATTTCGTCGCTTCATTCAAATAAACATGATGGATCTCCTGCTGGCCAAGCTCTGTATTGACGTGCATCATTACACGGATACACAAAGGCATGCTGCCGGGAACGTCCATTTCATGCGTGCACATGACCGGTACATAATTCCAATCTTCAATCGTCCGGACAGCTTTTGCAGGAAAAGCCGAAGAGATATCTGTCGTTGTCGAAATGATGACAGAAGCGACATGATCCGGTTCAATTTTATTTTCTTTGGCCATCTCCAAAACCAGCCGTCTTGTTTCTTTCAGGACTTCTTCCGGCTGATCTGCAGAAACCGTGATTGCACCTCTTACTCCACGTATCATCCAATCACTTCTCCTATCCTTGAAACTAATTTTTCATATGCAGAACTGGCAAGCTGTTCTTCCACTTTTTGAACAAATGGTTTGCCCGTCTGTTCAAGCAAGACAAAATTCAGCGCTCCTCTTGAGGATTTTTTGTCTTTTTTCATATAAGGCAATAAGGCTTCAAACTGAATTTCCGCAAGCAAATGAAGCGGATAGCCATTCGCATCGGACCACCGGATAAACTCATCCAATTTTTTATGCTCCGATAATAGCAAGGCATAGGACATGCCCAGCACCACAGCTTCCCCGTGCGTCAGTTTGCCATAGCCCAGATAGCCTTCCAACGCATGGGCCAGGGTATGGCCGAAATTCAAGTATTTACGGACGCCGCCTTCAAATTCATCTTCTTCGACGATTGCCGCTTTTACAGCGATGCCTTTTTCCAGATGGCGATTCAGATCCTCTTGGGCCATTCCCTTGAAATCACGGATGGCCAACAGTTCTGCCAGCCACTCTTCATTGGATATGAAAGCGTGTTTGATCACTTCCGCCATTCCGGAACGCACTTCGCCCGGTGGCAATGTAGCCAACAGCTTGCTGTCATACAAAACTGCTTTTGGCTGGTAAAATGTGCCGATCATGTTCTTGCCCAATTCGTGATTGATGGCTGTTTTTCCGCCTACCGCACTGTCATGGGCTAAAATCGTCGTGGGCAGCTGAATAAACGGGATGCCGCGCATGAAAGTCGAAGCGACAAATCCAGCCACATCTCCTGTCGCTCCGCCGCCAAATGCCAACAGCAAAGAATCTCTCGAGCAGTTTTCGGAAAGCAGAAAGCTGTGGCATGCCATGAAGGTTTCCACTGATTTAGCGCTTTCTCCAGCGGGTACGGTCAAAACACGGATATCCCAGTCTGCCAAAAACCCCATTAAATACTGCAAGTGAAGCTCTGCCACCCGTTCATCCGCAATAATGACAATGCGGTCTGCTGCATCCAGCAAGGGGCGATAAGCATCAGCAAACAAATCGAATACCCCGGCACCAATATGGACTGTATATGGATGGTCAGCTTCGACCCGCAATTGCTTCATGCTTAAAACTCCTTCGTGTAATTCAGGTAATTTTTCAAGTTGTCGACCAGGCGCGGCATTTGATCTGCATCAAATTGATCCAGCAAGGCGTTTGCCACTTCCCAAGCCACTACATGTTCAGCAACAATCGAAGCGGCTGGCACTGCACAGCTGTCAGATCGCTCAATGCTCGCCTGGAATGGTTCTTTTGTTTCGATGTCCACACTGTTTAACGGTTTGTATAGTGTCGGAATCGGTTTCATGACGCCTCTTACAATAATTGGCATTCCAGTTGTCATACCACCCTCGAATCCGCCAAGATTATTGGTTTTGCGGGTATAGCCATTTTCTTCATCCCATAGGATTTCATCGTGCACTTCACTGCCGGGTTTTCTGGCCATTTCGAAGCCTAAGCCGAATTCCACACCTTTAAAAGCATTGATGCTCATGATGGCTGCTGCCAGTTTGGCATCCAGTTTCCGGTCATAATGGACATAGCTTCCGATCCCTGCCGGCATGCCTTCCACAATCACTTCCACTGTTCCTCCGATAGAGTCGCCATTTTTCTTCGTTTGGTCAATCAAATCCGTCATCTGTTTGGTAACGGATGGGTCTGCACAATAAACTGCATCATTTTCAACGATTTCGCGGATTTCATCAGCAGACTTTCCAAGATAGCTTTCCGGATTTACTTTGATGCCGCCGATTTCTGTTACGTGTGAGACGATCTTGATGCCAAGTTCCGCGAGCAATTGCTTGGCTACTGCCCCAACTGCCACACGAACCGTCGTCTCACGTGCTGAAGACCGCTCCAGGACGTTTCTAAGATCGCGGTGGCCATATTTAATGCCGCCGTTCAAATCTGCATGTCCAGGACGCGGACGCGATATTTGGCGTTTCACTTCTTCTGTATCTTCAATCGGTTCGATTCCCATAATGGAGGTCCAGTGTTTCCAATCGTCGTTTGTGACGACTAGAGCGACAGGAGAACCCAATGTTTTGCCGTGCCGAACGCCGGAAACAATTTCAACCGTATCTGTTTCGATTTGCATCCGTCTTCCGCGTCCATGCCCGCCTTGGCGCCTTTTCAACTCTTTATTAATCATTTCTGCCGTCAAAGGCAATTGCGCCGGCAACCCCTCTATGATGGCAGTCAATTGCGGACCGTGTGATTCTCCTGCTGTTAAATAACGCATTTACGCTTTCTCCCTTCAACGTGCTAAAGTATTTATGTATCACTATACCATAAGGTATTTCTTCAATTCTATATGAAAATCAGATAAAGTGAAACTTCAATCAATTGAGAATTATTACCTTCATTATTTGTTCATTTCCATATAAAAAATAGAGCCGCCCGAAAACCGGACGGCTCTATCAGTAAAGATATAAAAAAAGCAGCTAGGCTGCTTTTAATCAGAATGGATTAGTTAACCCAGCTGTTGATTGTTTTTTCATATGAAACCAATTCTTCTTCTTTGAAGAACAAGCCGATTTCGCGTTCTGCGCTTTCAGCAGAATCTGAACCGTGAATCATATTTTTGCCGACAGTGACTGCGAAGTCTCCGCGGATTGTTCCTGAAGCTGCATCTTTAGGGTTCGTAGCGCCCATCATTTGACGTGCAGTCAAAATAACGTTTTCGCCTTCCCAAACCATTGCGAATACAGGACCAGAAGTGATGAACTCAACCAATTCACCGAAGAAAGGGCGTTCTTTGTGCTCGCCGTAATGCTCTTCAGCCAACTCCGTAGAGATCTGCATCAATTTAGCACCTGCTAAATGATATCCTTTTTTCTCAAAACGTGCGACGATTTCTCCGATTACGTTCCGTTGAACGCCATCTGGTTTAACCATTAAAAATGTTTTTTCCAATGTAAACACTCCTCTATTAAAAGCTCGGGCTTTTAGCCCACCTTAAAAAATACTATCATTGTCGACTCATTTGTCAACCGGCAACTTAAAAATTCCGTTTGCCGATAAAGAAGGCAATTTTCCTCATCGTTTTCACCGCTCGTCCTTTAGGCAGGAAAGAAAGTTCCCGCAAGGCTTTTTCCAGATATCGTTCGCTCATGGCTTTGGCTTCTTCGATGGCAGAACTGTTGCGGATCGTCGCGACAATCTTCAATCGTTCTTCATTGGAAAGTTCCTTGTTGAGATTAGCTTTCAGCATGGCATAGATTTCGGGATCTTTTCGCGCACATAAAATAGGCAAAGTGATATTCCCTTGGATAAAATCGCTGCCTGCCGGTTTCCCTAATTCTTCATCAGTTGATGTGAAATCCAGGATGTCGTCGATGATCTGGAATGACATCCCGATAAAATAACCGAAGCGGCGCAAATGCGCTGCAGTTTTCTCATCTGTTCCCGAAACAAGAGCCCCCAATTCACAACTGGAAGAAATCAGCAAAGCCGTCTTCCGTTTGATGCGCCGGAAATAATCCCGTAAATTCTGGTCCAATTTGTATTTATCTTTGATTTGAATAATTTCGCCCCGGCAAACTTCGATCAAGGTTTTGGAGAGGATTTCATGGACCCGTGGAGATTCAATTTCAGCTATCCGTTCCAATGCACGCGCCAAAATGAAATCACCCGTGTACATCGCCACACTGTTGTTCCATTGCGCTTTGACGGTCGGTCGGCCTCTGCGGATCTCCGAATCGTCTATGACGTCGTCGTGGACGAGTGAAGCCATATGGATCAGCTCGAGTGGCACTGCCACCCGTTTCATGACTTCAATATCATAATTGCCGAATTTTCCAGCAAGCAAAACAAAAACAGGTCGGATTCTTTTCCCTCCGGCCTGCAATAAATGAAGAGACGCATCATTTAAAAGGAGAGATTCAGAATCCACTGCCCGTTCCAATTCCTTCTCGATCATTTCCAGTTCCGGTCTAAGGTCGGAATAGAGCAATTTCAACTTCATCTTTTCCACTTAAAATCCTTCTCCCGCTAATTTACTTTTTTTATTCCTAGGTGGAGGGCTGCGGCGCCTCCTGTATAAGGCTTATACTTCACTTTTTCAAATCCGACTTCAGCGAAAAGTTTCGCCAATTGTTTCATGCCCGGGAATGATTTTGCGGATTCCTGCAACCATGAATACTCTTTGTAGCTTTTGGCGAAAAGTTTACCGAAAACAGGCATAACGAAACGGAAATACATTCTGAAAAAAGGCTTAAAAACAATGTTTTCAGGCTGTGAAGTTTCCAGGCAGGCAATCATTCCGCCTGGTTTCAATACACGATGCATCTCAGAAAGGACCTGACGGTAATCCGGAACATTGCGCAACCCAAAACCAATGGTTGCAAAATCAAATGAATTATCCGGGTAAGGCAATGACATGGCGTTTCCCTGGATCAAGTTGATCTGCGGCATATCTTTGGTTTTTTCATGGCCGACATTCAGCATATTCTGGCTAAAGTCCAATCCGACAACCTGTCCGGTTTCGCCGACAGCTTCTCCAAGTGCAATGGTCCAATCAGCAGTTCCACAGCAAACGTCAATAGCCGCAGCTCCTTTGGGAACCTGCATTTTGTACATGGTATCTTCACGCCATTTGTTATGCTGCTGAAAACTGATGACCGAATTCATCTGGTCATAGTTCTCTGATATTTTTTCAAACACTTCGTGGACTCTTTGTTCTTTCGTTTTAGGCATATCAGTCATCCTTCTCGGGTCAGCTGCTCAGCTCTATGCTGGTGCGGGGTTATTTGATGGAGCAAAAATTGTGCCAGTTCATAATCCAGTGAACAATCGGCAATGGATGCCAATATCTGTCCATGCAGGCTATCCAGTTTTTCCAATAGCCAATGTTCTGTGTAAATTTCATGAACAAGCTTTGCATTCAATTCACGCAGGAAATGCGTATAATCTTTAGACTGCAGCCGCTTCAACTCATCCGCATAGCGTATATACAACAACGCCTGTTTTGCGAGCGACTCGTATTCGGTATAGCCGTAAAATGTATAAAATGACATTAAAAGTTCAGTTTCAATAGTGATGATCGCTTTTTCTATTTCTTCAATCGGCCGAATTGCTTCTTCAAAAAACGAAGTTTTCTTTTCACTCACCTGAATGATCGCCGATGCCAATTGCTGGACCATGCCGATATTCTTGGAATTGACCAGCATCTGATAATAGATTCCACTATATAGATCTCCGGCCAAAACAGTCAGCTGCTGTTCTTTGATGATGGGCGAATCTTCTCTTATTTGATCATGGGCATGCAAAGCGGCATAGACGATGGAAACTGTTTTTGCAGAGGACTCAATTTCTGCTGACCAAGTTTTCCCGCCAAAAAAAGGCAATAACAAAAAAAATAAACGGGATTCTTTGACAGAAGGACCTTCTGTAAATTCATCGAGTGTCTGCTGCCGTACAGCATTGACGACCTCGATTTCCATGGAAATAATTTTCGATTGTATTTGATGTCCGTTCATACTGCTTGCTCCATTCATGATTTAGCCATACTACAATAGTATATCACAGGCAAAGCCTTGCCTTCATCCAATATCGTTATTTTTTAGCTTCACTTTCAACGATACCGTGGGCAGAATGAATTTCCGCTTTACCGCGGATTTTCATAGCTGAAGTATGCTCAGTAAACTGAGCAATCATCACTTCGCCTTTATCCAATTTTTCAGTATGGTGAAATTTTGTATCATTGCCACGAGTCAATCCTATGACGTTCACGCCGTCTTCCTGTGCGCGAATAACAATATATTCTGTCTGAGCCATTTTCCCACCTGCTTTTCCGTATTAGTCCATATTGATATATGTGATTACTTCTGAACGCTTGATGTCGTCGGTTTCGAAAATGCCCCTGGACACAGCTGTCATTGTCTTTGAGCCCGGCTTCTTGATGCCTCTCATGGTCATGCACATATGCTCCGCTTCAATCATGACGTAAACGCCATGCGGGTTTAATGTTTCCATCAATGAATCTGCTATCGTCGAAGTGATGCGTTCCTGCAGCTGTGGCCGTTTTGCGACTGTTTCTACCGCACGGGCCAACTTACTTAATCCTGTCACGATTCCGTCGCGAGGAATATAGGCGATATGCGCTTTTCCGAAAAACGGAACGAGGTGATGTTCGCACATCGAGTAGAAAGGAATATCTTTGACGAGCACCAATTCTTCATGACCTTCATGAAAAACTGTTTTGAAATATTCTTTTGGATCTTCCTTCAATCCAGAAAATACTTCTGCATACATCTTAGCTACCCTTTTAGGCGTATCCTTTAATCCTTCTCGGTTTACGTCTTCCCCAACTGCCTCTAGAATCATCGAGACAGCTTGCTCTATTTTATCAAGGTCTACTTTATGTGCTTTCACATCTATCATTCTGTTTCCTCCTGTTGAAGACGAATCGTTATTTTTGTGGCAGCAGGATGGCTACCAACAGATATTTTTCTATGTCAGTTTTTCCTGCAACGCTTTTTCTTTTCTGGTTTGCGGCTTCGGCGGCCTGCTCCTCGGGTCATAAGCCACTCTGGCTATGCGGCAAAGTACGCCGCTTCGCCAGATCGTCTTATGCCTGTCGGAGGCCCACAGGATGTGGGTCAGGTAACCGTTGCGGCAGGAAGCCGCGGTTCTAGGTTACCTTCCTTATCCGCCTCCGCTTTTCTCATTGTCTAGCTTCGGCGATCAAACCCTCGGGATCATAAGCCGTTCCGCCTGTGTGGCAAAGTGCGCCACTTCGGCAGCCCGTCTTATGCCCTTCAGGTTTTCTCGATCGCCTCCGCTTTTCTCATTGTCTAGCTTCGGCGGCCTGCTCCTCGGGTCATAAGCCACTCTGGCTATGCGGCAAAGTACGCCGCTTCGCCAGATCGTCTTATGCCTGTCGGAGCAGAACGGCCGCCTCCGCTTTTCTCTCATGAATCGTAGCATACGCACAGGTGTTTCGCAAAACTGTTGACTCAAAAAAAGAATGACTTTTGCAAGATTGTGTCTCGCAAAAGTCATCCTATGTACAGAGGCTAAAGCTTACTTCACTGCGTCTTTAAGCGCTTTACCTGGCTTAAATGCAGGAACTTTGCTTGCAGCGATCTCAATTTCAGCTCCAGTTTGTGGATTACGTCCTTTGCGGGCCGCGCGTTCGCGTACTTCAAAGTTACCGAATCCGATCAACTGTACTTTTTCACCTTTAGTTAAAGCGTCTTGAATCGTCTCAAATGCAGCGTCAACTGCTTTGGCAGCGTCTTTACGAGAAAGTTCAGCTGCTTCAGCAACAGAGTTCACTAATTCTGTTTTGTTCATGCTATTCACCTCCTCTCAAAGGGGATGCAACCATCAATCCTGTAAAAAGAGTATCACATCGAAAATCGCATAGCAACAACAAACAGCTTGCTTTTTCAATAAATCCACCAAATACTAACAAAATTTTCTAAAAAGAGGTCATTTCTATCAAAATCGCGTCAAATCAATGTTTTCACTCCGCTAAAAATACTGGTTCATTTTCTTCATTGATTGTGTAGGGAAGAGAATAAGCAGGAACTACCGGGTGGTCTTCATACAGGATAAAGCGGATATCCTGACCAGGTTCCAACTCCCCTTCATACTCTTGAAGAGCTGTATAAAGGTCCATCGAATAATCAATATAGACATCACCGCTGCCAGTGATTATCATAGGCAAATTCCGGCCGCTATAGGGACTGACAACAGTTGGTTCCTCAGAGAATCCCATTGCTTCATGGTTAAACTTATAGACATTATCCGCCAAAATTTCGGCGATTGGAGCCTGTCCACCGTTGGCGCTTTTTCGTACATTAACAGACCTGATCGCTTCTGCTGCCTGCAGATCAACCAGTTTTACCGTTGGATTTTCTTCGACATCCATAAGAACGTACTGGAAAATACCACCGGTTTCAAATGCGTTTGTAGGTACTTCTGCCGTATAGTCGGGAACAATCTTCGAGAAATCGACTGGATATTTGATGTATTGGTCAACTTCCATATCCCGCGTCTTGATGGGAAGCAAGCCGCCTGTCGCCCCTCTGTATTGATTTACTGCGTTTTGGACTGTAATTATTTGATCCTCATACGGAATCTGGTTTTCAGCTCTTTCACTTTGCGGATAGCCACAAGCTGTAAGAAATGCAGCAAGCAACAAGAGCAGAATAAGCATTGATGTTTTTTTCATTTTCCTCACCTCATGCGCCGCCGGTAGGGCCGCTGAATACTGTGAATATCATGATAAAGAATCCAAGAATCAGCAAGATATATGCAACTAGCGCGAAAATAAATTTAAGGATGCCGTTTTTCAGTTTGTATCTGCTCAAGTAGATGAGACCCATTGAAATCATCAAAAAAGCAATTCCAGCAAATGATACCCACATTTTATCTAAAGCACTCATAATTGCCCGCCTTTCATAGTGTTTCAGTCAATAGTATAGCATAAAAAAAGAAGAGGCAGCTTGTAGCACCCTCTTCTTTTGTGACAATTAAAGCAAGTTGATCAAATCTTCCATTTCGTTCTTCTTCGTGCGTCCCATCAGCGTTCCAACCGCATCATCGGTCGATACATTGTCAAATAGAACCGAATAAAGTGCAGCTGTAATCGGCATCGGCACATCATACGCTTTCGACATTTGATAAGCCGCTTTTGTCGTCCGGATCCCCTCGACGACCATGCCCATTTCTTCCAGCACTTCATCCAGGGATTTACCTTTTCCAAGCATATTCCCGGCCCGCCAATTACGCGAATGGACGCTAGTGCAGGTCACGATTAAATCACCCACTCCGGTCAATCCGGAGAAAGTTAAAGGAGTTGCCCCCATTTTCACGCCGAGCCGTGCAATTTCTGCGAGTCCGCGCGTCATGATCGCGGCTTTTGCATTATCGCCAAATCCTAAACCGTCAGTGATTCCGACAGCCAAAGCGATGATGTTTTTCAATGCACCGCCAATTTCAACACCGATCACATCGGTATTGGTATAGACGCGGAAATAATGGTTCATGAACAGGTCCTGGACCCGGTTAGCTGATGCGGTGTTCTCGCAAGCTGCTGTAACGGTTGTCGGATGCTCCTGAACCACTTCTTCCGCGTGGCTTGGTCCGGACAATACGACCACATCTTCAATCCATTGTTCCGGTATTTCCTCACGGATCATTTCACTGATCCGCTTTAACGAATCCGGTTCAATCCCTTTGGAAACATGGACAAACAGAATTTTCCGGTCCAGATGCTTTTTGATATCCTGGCAAACTTCCCGGATGGCTTTTGTCGGAACGGCCAGCACATAGATATCCCCATGATCGACAGCCTTAGCCAAATCACTCGTTGCCTTCAGGCTTTCCGGCAATTGTGTATCTTTTAAATAGCGTTTATTTGTATGCTGGTTGATTTCATCGGCCTGTTCCTTGCGATGTGTCCAAAGTAATAAATCATGGCCGTTTTGAGCTAATACATAGCTCAAGGCGGTCCCCCAGCTTCCTGCTCCAAAAACAGAAACTTTTTCCATAAGCCAAAACCACCTTTTACCTTAAGTACGCGCTCTTGTTATAAGACGAAGAGGAGTTCCTTCAAAATCGAAGCTATCACGAATCCGGTTTTGCAAGAAGCGTTCATAGCTGAAATGCATCAGATCCGGTTCATTGACAAAGACGACGAATGTCGGCGGCTTGATTGCTACTTGTGTCGCATAATAAAGACGCAGACGACGGCCTTTATCTGATGGCGCAGGATTCATCGCAACGGCATCTTCAATAACTTCATTCAAGATACTCGATTGGATGCGTCTTGAATGGTTGTCGTTCACTTTATTGACGATTTCCAAAATACTGTGCACACGCTTGCCGCTGATTGCGGAGACAAACATAATCGGAGCATAATCCAAAAATAGGAAATGTTCACGGATTTTGCGTGTCATCACGTTCATTGTTTTTTCATCTTTTTCGACAGCATCCCATTTATTCACAATAATGATGATTGCTTTGCCGGCTTCATGTGCATATCCAGCGATTTTTTTGTCCTGTTCCTGAATGCCTTCTTCTGCATTCAGAACCACTAAAACAACGTCTGAGCGTTCAATGGCACGCAAGGCGCGCAAAACACTGTACTTTTCGGTCGTTTCATAGACTTTCCCTTTTTTACGCATTCCGGCCGTGTCGATTATGACATACGGCTGCTCATTGTATTCATACTGTGTATCTATAGCGTCGCGCGTGGTGCCTGCTACTTCGCTGACAATAACCCGCTCTTCCCCTAGGAAAGAGTTTACAAGAGAGGATTTGCCGACATTCGGACGGCCGATCAATGAGAATTTGATGACATCATCCGGATATTCTTCGTCGTCGTCTTTCGGGAAGTTTTTAGCAACTTCGTCCAAAAGATCCCCTAATCCCAAACCGTGGGATCCTGAAAGCGGGAAAGGTTCACCCAATCCTAATGTGTAAAAATCATAAATCATGTGGCGCATATCGGGATTGTCAATTTTATTGACGGCCAGAATGACCGGTTTTTTCGTACGGTATAAAATTTTTGCTACCTGCTCGTCCTGCGCTGTGACACCATCGCGTCCGTTAACGAGGAAAATGATGACATCCGCTTCGTCCATAGCGATTTCTGCCTGCTGGCGGATCTGTTCAAGGAATGGCTCGTCACGAAGATCGATGCCTCCTGTGTCTATAATGTTAAATTCATGTGTCAGCCAATCTGCCGAACTGTAAATACGGTCACGCGTCACTCCTGGAATATCTTCCACGATGGAAACCCGTTCTCCTACCACGCGATTGAATATCGTGGACTTACCAACGTTCGGCCGGCCAACTATTGCTACTACCGGTTTAGACATAATAAATTCATCCTTCCACTTCTGATATGCCTATTATACACGAAAAAGGCGATGGCATCTGTTAAATGTCCATCCCCTTAAAATGTGCAATATTCAGTTTTTCTCAAGGTTTGCATAAGATGCCGGATTGAAGCCTCTGACGCTGAGATACTGCGCCAATTCTCCCGTGATGACAGCCGGACATTTCTGCAGCTCCGCCAGGTTATCAGCCCCCAGAGCCGTCATCATCATCGCCAAATCCTCATAGAGGGCTTGTATATCCCTGATGAGCTGAGTTTCGCCTTCGTGCATCGCGGTCTTCAGAAAAGAACCGGCGAGACCCACGGCATCTGCCCCCAGCAAAAAGGCTTTGATCATGTCCTGTGCATCCTGTATGCCGCCGGAAGCAAAGACCGTTTTTTTAAAGACACTCCTCACTTCCACAATTGCTGCCGCTGTCGGGATGCCCCAGTCTTCGAAATACGCCAGTTTTCTTCTGCGGCGTTCATTTTCAATCAGCGCAAAATTCGTTCCGCCAAAACCGCTGACATCAATGGCAGAAATCCCGGTGCCTTTCAATTTCTCTGCCGTTTCGCGCGATACGCCAAAGCCGGTCTCTTTAATAATTACAGGAACAGAAAGCCGCTGTGCAATCGCCTCTATGCGGTCCAACGCTCCACGGAAATCGCGGTCCCCTTCAGGCATAGTCAGCTCCTGTACAACATTCAGGTGGATCTGCAATGCGTTCGCTTCGATCATCTCGACCGCTTCCTCCGCTTGCTGTACAGTTGCTTCACTGCCAAGGTTTGCGAACAGGATGCCGTTCGGGTTTTCTTTTCTGACGACCGCATAGGATTGCCGTTCGCTGCGGTCTTTGAGCGCCGCCATCTGTGATCCGACAGCCATCGCAACCCCAGTCTCCCTGGCCACCCGAGCCAAAAGGCCATTCAATTGTTCGGTGTCCCTGCCTCCGCCACCCGTCATGGCATTAATAAAAACAGGTGATTTCAAGTTCAAATCACCTGTTGTTGGTTTTATGGAGATACTGGATACTGCCGAGTCAGGCAAAGCCTGATGGACAAACCGGATATCATCAAACATGTTTTTTTTGCTCTGGCCTGTCGATAAAGCAAATTGTATATGGTCCATTTTCCGCTCAGCTCTCGACATATTATTCGGACTTAAATCCTTTTAATTTGTCACCGATCACATCACTGATGGAGAATCCAGTAGACTCTTCAGGCATATCATAATTGGAGAAATCATGTTCGCCTTCTTTTTCCTGCAATTCCTTGATGCTGAGCGACAGGCGTTTATCAGCTTTATTGACTTCCAGCACTTTAACTTGAACTTCTTCGCCTTCTGTCAATACCTCATTCGGTGTTGCGATGTGCTTGTGTGCAATTTGTGAAATGTGGACAAGCCCTTCGACTCCAGGCAAGACTTCCACAAACGCTCCATAGCTGACAAGGCGTTTGACTATTCCGGTATGGACGGAGCCTTTCGGCGCTTTTTCGTCGATGGAATCCCACGGCCCAGGAAGAGTATCCTTAATGGACAGCGAAATGCGTTCTGAATCACGGTCGACGGACAACACTTTAACAGTAACTTCCTGTCCTTCCGTCACCACGTCAGAAACCTTTTCCACGTGTTCATGCGACAGCTGGGATATGTGGACTAAGCCATCTACTCCCCCGATATCGACAAACGCACCGAAAGAAGCAATACGCTGCACTTTGCCTTTCAGCTCATCTCCGGCATGGATATGCTCCATTACCTGTTCTTTTTGCGACTCTTTTTCTTTCTCGATGACTGCGCGGTGAGAAAGAATCAGGCGATTATTTTCTTTTTCCATTTCAACAATCTTGAAGGTTAGTATTTTTCCTTTGTAATCTTCAAATGATTCTACAAAGTAATCTTCCACCAATGAAGCGGGAACAAATCCGCGCACGCCCAGATCAACTACCAGACCGCCTTTTACAACGTCTTTTACTTCAGCTTCAATAATCTCGCCCGATTCGAATTTTTTCTCCAATTCATCCCATGCCTGTTCGGCATCGACTTTGCGTTTGGATAAAACAAAATTCTCGTCTTCCACTTTCGTAATGATCAGATCTAGTTCATCACCAACATCTACTGAATCTGATGCCTTTTCGATATGCAGGCTTGATAACTCACTAATGGGTATGATGCCGTCAAAAGGCGCACCTTCAATCGTTACGGTTACTGCTTTTTCTTCTATTTTTGCCACTATTCCCTTTACGCGATCTCCTGTTTGGAAGTCACGGTTTTCCATCATGTTCGTTTCCTCTGACATAAGTAGCCCTCCTTCACAAACTATCCACCTTCTATTTTATTCGAATTCTCTAATAAAAACAAAAATTATCACTTATTGCCGGCGTAGTCATCCAAAATCTTCTGGATACTGGCCATTATTACCTCAGTCACTTCATCGGCTGAAGCTTTCCGTTCGCGGAATGCCTCCATCCGGATCGGTTCTCCGTATACGACTCTAACTTTGCGGAATGCTTTATAAGGCCCGATGATCGCACAGGGCATAACATCCGCATTGCCGCGCAGTGCGAAGAATCCTGCGCCGCTCAGGCCTTTTTGCAAAATGCCATCCGTTGAACGGGTTCCTTCAGGAAACAGCCCCACAACTTCACCGCTTTTCAAGAGCTTCAGCGCAGTACGCAGAGCTTCCCGATCACTCATCCCCCGTTTTACGGGAAAAGCGTTTACCTTTGGCAGCAGCGGCCCCAGAATGGGTGCCTTGAACAGCTCTTCTTTTGCCATGAAATGGACGGTCCTTGGTGCCGTCATTCCAACGACAGGGGGATCAAGTGCATGAATATGGTTAGAGCATAAAAGGATACCGCCTTCTTTCGGGAAATTTTCAGCTCCAATTACTTCAAAACGATATAAAGGGCTTAATACGGTCTTCACCAATCCTTTGCCAACTGCATATAAATTCACTTTATACCAACCTCTCTTCAGCCAGTTTCAATATTTCCTGCGCCGCCTGATCAATTGTCAGGGCGGTTGTATCGAGATAAATGGCGTCTTCTGCCTGACGCAGCGGAGCCACTACGCGCTCGCTGTCCATTTTATCCCGCTTGGCAATTTCAGCCTGGAGTTCCTCGAGCGGTGTCAGGATCTCCCTTTTCTTATTTTCTTCAAATCTTCTTCTTGCGCGTTCTTCGACCGATGCCGACATGAACACTTTCAATGCAGCATCCGGCAAGACATGGGTCCCGATATCCCGGCCATCCATCACCACTCCACGCCCTTCAGCCAATTGTTGCTGAAGCTCAACCATACGAAGGCGGACCAGTTCATGCGCTGCCATTTCTGACACGGCTTTTGTGACATGCTGGGAACGGATCGCTTCTGTCACGTCTTTTTTATCAAGAAAAACCAGTTGGCCGCCTTCAGACGGCTGCAGGTCGATTTCTGTCTCCGATAATAATTTGCCGGCCTCTTCATTACTGGCCATATTGATCGCTTCATTTAGAGCTTTTAATGTAATTGCACGGTACATAGCGCCGGTATCGATGTAGACATAGCCCAGTTTTTCCGCCACAATTTTCGCTATTGTGCTTTTGCCTGCAGCAGCTGGCCCATCGATTGCTATTTGTATCGGTTTCGTCAAAATAGTCACCTCATCTTATGTATTCATCATATTTTAACATAAGAAAAGCAGAAGCGCCCAGGTGGCACTGAAGTCTGGGCATATTGTAAAGAAGCAGAAGTTATTTTCCCAACAAAAAAAGAAAAAGCCTTTTTGATTAAGGCTTTTTCTTTGGAAATTCATTTCAGTTTGCCTGATTGCGCAGAAGAATTGTGGTCATGATAGTGCGACAAGGAAAGTTGGTGGGCCTGCTTGACTTTCTGGAGCCCGAACCACCAAAGAAACAGCATAAACGGAATCGCACCATACATGATATTGTCATACACATACAGGCTGGTGTTATAGGCCAGGTGGAGAATCACTGAGCTTGCAAGCGCCCAGCCGATCCATCGCCAGCGTTTGCTGCTTCTGGTGAACTTTGCCTTGCCGAAATAATAGCCCATGACAACTCCGAACAATGCGTGGCTCGATACCGGCAGAAAAGCTCGGATAAAAGCAGTCTGCAGGCCGAACTCCAACAAGTATAAGATGTTTTCGACTGTGGCGAATCCAAGAGAAACGCTGGCACCGTAGAGAATTCCATCATAAGGATCTTCAAAGTCGACATGGCGGTAAACCGCAATCAATAAAATCAGCCACTTGAAAAATTCTTCAATAACGCTGGAGAACAGCACATTCTGGATAAAACTATTGGCGAAAACACCTTCAGCATTGAAGACGTATTGGACAAAAAGAATCGGGAACGTCAACACTACTCCATATAAGAAACTTTGAAACAGCAGTTTCGACGGTTCACTGGCAAATTGATCGCGCAAATACAAATAACTGAAAAGCGCTAGACTCGGGGCTATTGCTACAGTTAGTAAAATGATCATACGCGTACCCCTTTGTTTGGATTACCATTAGTGTAACATGTTTAGCTGCGTGTTTTTCACCTTTGCTGGACAGTTCCACAATTGGCTATCGGTCAAAAACATCCGCCTGCAAGTCCTTTTGGCAGGACAGTAGAACCGCAAGTTTAATGCGCGCTTTTTTGCTGTCGTAATCACTGCCAAGAATAACGCCGCGTGTCAATAAATCATGTGCGCTTCCCGGATAGCTGTAAGCAGGATAGGCATTTCCTTCTTCAGCACCGGTCGTCAGAACCACCGGAATACCCTGTTTCACTGCCTGATCGATCGCGTCCACCATATGAGGGGACACCTGCCCTCTGCCAGCTGCTTCGAGAATAATCCCTTTAGAAGGACCAGAAACCAGCATATCAATCAAATAACCATCCTGTCCCGAATGGCATTTGATGATATCCACTCGAGGCAAAGGCCCATTGACCGCATGAACTTCATGCATCACCGGCTTTTGATAGATCCGCACCTTGTCATTGTCAATAATGCCAAGATAGCCATGGCCGAACGAATCAAAGCCTTGCAGATTGCTGGAATGGACCTTTTTGACGTATTTAGCACTATAGATCCGTTCGTTGAATACCACAACCGCTCCTATCCCTCTTAAACCAGGGTCTACTGCCACATAAATCGAGTTGCGGAGATTGGAATAGACATCGGTTCCCACTTCCTCAGGGGATCGCTGTGAGCCTGTAATGACCACTGTACGGTCATCATCAATTGTCAGATCCAAAAAATAGGCTGTTTCTTCGAGAGTATCTGTACCATGGGTCACGACAATCCCTTCAACTTCAGGATCCTGCAGCTCCTTAAGGACCGCTTCTCTCACTGTCAGCATCTGGTCGAAACCGATGTGCATGCTCGGCAGTTGGAATACGTCGATTACTTTCACTTCAATTTCTTCTGGCAACTGGCATAGTTCGGCCAATTCTTTTCCTGAAATCGCACCGGATTCTAAAAGTCCGTTGGAAATTTCCCTGCTCGCAATGGTCCCGCCTGTCGTAATCAACGATACTTTCTTCTTCATATTTCCAACTTCCTTTCCTGTTCCAATTATTCAGCCTTAATTTTCAAGACCATAAAAAAGAAAGCACAATCAATCTGTGCTTTCTTTTTTTGCAATAGCTTCCGCAATTTGCTGTCCATGAAAGCGTCCATTTTCAATAAAGATTTCATTGGCATTATTTCCTGCCGCAATGACCCCGGCAATATAAAGATTGTCGACCTCGGTTTCCATCGATTCTTCATTGAAGGTCGGCCGGCCGGAAACTGGATCGATGGACATGCCCATCGATTGCAGGAATTGATGGTCGGGGTGATAGCCGATCATCGCAAAAACGAATTGATTGGGAATCGTCTCTTTTTGATCATTGACTGTCAACTCGACGCTGCTGTCCGTGATCTTGTCGATCATCGAATCGAACAGCATCGTGATTTCCCCTCCTCTCACCAGGCCGTCAAACTCCGGCAGAATCCATGGCTTGATGCTTTTGGAGTAGCTCGTGCCATGATAGGACACGGTTACGCGGCTGCCTGCCTTATGCAATTCAAGAGCCGCATCGACAGCAGAGTTCTTTCCGCCGATGATCAAGACATCCTGATCGAAATAAGGATGCCCCTCCTTGAAATAATGCATCACTTTCGGCAAGTCTGCGCCCTCTACTTCAAGTTTGTTGGGCTGGTCGTAGTAACCGGTCGCAGCAATTACATATTTGGCCTGGTATTCGCCTTTTGATGTGGTCACCGTAAACAGGCCGTTCTTTTCCACACGCTCCACCGTTTCAAAAGGGCGTATGTCGACACCGTTCCGTTTGACGACTTCGCGGTAATAGACCAATGCCTGATTGCGCTTGGGTTTACGTCCTTCAATGATGAAAGGCACATCGCCAATCGATAGTTTTTCACTGGTGCTGAAAAAGGTTTGGTGCGTCGGGTAATTAAAAATCGCATTGACGACATTCCCTTTTTCGATTACCACCGGGGAAAGACCCAGTTTCTTCAACTCGATAGCCGCTGACAAGCCGCAGGGGCCGCCTCCAATAATTAATGCATCTACATATTCCATTCCAAAACATCTCCTGTACTTGATCCTTATCTAGCATAATGGATTTAGCCGGCTCGTGACAAATTTTTATTCGGGCACTTTAACTTTAGGGCGAATGTCCAGTAAATGATATTGCGCTTGCGCATCCAGCCGCAGATGCAAAGTGGTCGTTCCAAAACCATTGCTGATCAGTTCAACACGGCCATCCTTTACTTTCATCGAACCCTTTCTGAATAAACCGAAAGGGCCGACACGGATTTGGCCGCCATGCGTATGGCCGGCGAGCAGCAGGTCTGCTGAATATTCGCCTCTTATCTTCTGGAAATCAAATGGGGTATGTGAAACAAACAGCACCGTATCCTGGTCATTGACGTCTTCGAAAGCATGTTTCAACCCATTTGGCTTGAAACCGAAATGGTCAAATCCAACCAACTTCAGCCGCTCATTGCCGAACAAGGTCACCGATTGATCATCCAGCACATTTACCCCATACTGCCTGAAAATTTTCCGGAGCGAAGTTTCGTCGACTTCCCGGTCGTTATTTCCCCAAACAAAATATACTGGAGCATGAGCCGTTAAAGTTTTTATATTTTCTGCAACGCGTCCCAGCGGCACACCCCTTTCCACCAAATCGCCTCCGATAATAATAATATCCACGGGGAAATCAATTGTTTTGGATTGGATGACTCTTCGGTGGACATCCGCAATAAACAGGAGTTTAAAGGGCTCAAACGGCTTGGCAGCAGGCAATTCAATGGTTGCGTGCACGAGTTTTTCCGAAAAGGCATTGCGTGCCATAAAAAGAAGAAACGCCAACGCTGCCAAAACTAGTTGAATTAAATATTTCATGTCGGGCTTCCTTCCAAAAAGAAGAAAAAACATAAGCGAGGCTTATGCTTTTCGTCTTATTCTGCTATTAATCTTCTGCGATGTCCAATACACGGAATCCGGATTTCTCCAGCTCCTTCACAAAACGGGTGATATTGTCCTTCTTTTTGATCTTCAGTACAATGCGGCGAACCATTTTATTGGTTTCATCAAAAGTGACAAGGGAAATTACGGATTCCTTGTATTTTTCAATGATTTCTCCGAGCCGACCGATGCGGCCTTCCGATTCTACCGAAGTAAAAGTAATGCGATAGCCCGGTTGGTTCATCCCAAAAGCACTCTGCAATTGGTTGACGATGTCAAAACGGGTGACGATCCCTAAAAATTGCCGGTCTTCGACAACTGCAATAATTGGAAAATCGTTCAATTCAACCAACGCTTTTTCATATACATCATTAATATTCAGATACACATCTTCATTGACTATTACATCGCTGACTTTAGTTGAACTGTTGAACTCTTCTTTCGTTTTTCCAGAATAGAAAAATGCACGGTATGCATAGTACCAGCTGAAGATCCCTTTGTATTCCGTTCCTTCTACTACCGGTAAAGCATCAATTGAATACTTCTCCAACAGGTCAAAACCTATCTGTACTGAATCATTTAATTTCACTGTATGGCATTTTTCACGTTTGACCATTGCACTTTTAACAAACATCTGCTCGCCCCACTCTCTAATATCTAACGCATATTTCCTGTCCGGCCACTTTTTTTGGAACTGATTGATCAGGGTAAAATCAAGGTCTGCCCAGGACTGATGCTGTTTGAACTCAACCCGTTAGCCTGTTTGATTTTTTCCACCGCAGCGGCTGCACCGGCTGCTCCGTAATTATTGACGGCAATGCGGTAAAGCGTTTCACTTGACTGCACAACATAGGTTTTGCCGTTGGCACTAGGAACTTCCTCTTTTTTATCAGCTTCTGCTTTGGCTTTGGCTTCCGCTTCTTTTTTAGCTTTGGCTTCTGCCTCTTTTTTGGCCTGGGCTTCCGCCACTGCTTTAGCTTCTGCTTCCGCTTGAGCTTTGGCTTCAGCGTTTGCTTGGGCTTCCGCTTCTGCAGCCTTGGCTTTCGCGGCAGCTTCCTCTTCCGCCTTCACTTCAGCAGCCTCTGCTTTTTTTGCAGCCTCTGCTTCAGCTTTTTCAGCTGCTTTTGCTTCAGCTGCTTCTTTTTCTGCCGCAGCCTTGTCTTTTTCTGCTGCTTCTTTTTCTTCTTTTTCTGCCGCAGCAACGGAAGTAGTGGATGGTTGGGAATTCATCTCGAAGCTTACTTCATTTTCTGCGGGTTTAGCTGTCAATGAATCGTCGGGTTCAAATAAGAAAGCTACATAAATCAGCAAAGAAACCGGAATCAATATAAATATAAAAAATAATGCAGGCATCAAGAGGCTTTTGCTTTTTGGGGCCTTAGGCTTTTGTGCCTGCCTCTGAGCAGCTCTGGATAACGCTGAATTTTTGTCCACCGATATTTCCTGTCGATTCTTCTCGATCGACTCATGATAACTGTTATTCCCCATAAATGACTACCCCTATCTGTACTAATATATCTATTATGACGAAAAAAGGCTCATTTGTAAATGTTAGTTAATGAGATTCTTATATAGGTAATATTACACGTAAACGGTCCTGCCATTCAAGGGATAATTGTTTTTCTTTCGGATATGAAAAAGCTTCAAAAACCTTGTAATCTATTCCATCGTTAACACAACAATTGACCGGTTTGTCTGTAAGCTGCTGATCAAAACATTCGATAATATAGCTCCGCAGACAGTCTTCACGCGAGATCAATTCACGGATTTTTGCCGCCTGCTGCCTTTTGCCGCTTCTCAGCTCTTCCATTTGCCTGATGATGCCTTCCAAAGGCAATTTGGTGATCCAATAAGATAGCACGCGAAAGGCAGTCTCCCGGACAATGCCTTGGTCGATCAGATGCGTTGCAGCACCGCCATCGCGGTAAACCGCTTCGATTTCGTACTGGGTGGGCAAGTCATCCATGATGAGGCTTTCGAGCAAGGCCTCGTCCCCTTGCGCATAGAGCAGCGTAGCCAAAGCCGGTTGGCCGTCTCTTCCCGCCCTTCCCACTTCCTGAACATACCCTTCTACCGAGGTCGGCAATTGAAAATGGATGACGTGGCGGATATTCGGGATATGGACACCCATCCCAAAAGCATTTGTGGAACAGATCCATTGCAGCTCCCCGTTTTGAAATTGCTGCTGGACAAAAACACGGTCCTGGTGCTCCATTCCCCCGTGATAAAAAGCTGAGGAAATGCCATGCTCTGTCAAAAGCATAGACAGTTCCTGGGACTTTTTTCTGGTACCTGCATAAATAATTCCGGGACCGTTGAATTTTTGAATAAAGCCCTTCAGAAATTCGAGCTTTTCCCGGTTATCTTCGAATTTTTTTATATCATAGACAATATTTTTTCTGTCCATCGGATGGCTGTAAACATAAGGTTGTTCCAATTCAAGGTATTTTTTTATTTCTTCAGTGACTTTGTCTGTCGCAGTCGCAGTCAAGGCCAAAACCTGCGGAAAATTGAGGACGGGAAGAATTTCTGAAATCCGCAAATAATCCGGCCGGAAATCAAATCCCCATTGGGAGATGCAATGAGCTTCATCGGCCACCAGCAGCGAAATCCGGAGCTGCTGCAACCTTTTTTTAACAAAAGGCTGAACAAGCATTTCCGGCGATATGAAAATAAATTTATAAGAGCCGAGGCTGCTCCAAATCCGCTCTTTATCTTCCGGTTTTAAAAACGAGTTGATGGCGACCACTGATTTCTCGCCCATTTTTTTCAATTGAGCGACTTGATCCTGCATCAGCGACAACAAAGGAGATACAATCAGAATACTGTCCGGCAATACTTTCGCCGGCAACTGGTAACAGATTGATTTTCCCATTCCGGTCGGCAGCAACGCAATAACGTCTTCACCAGCCAATATCCGTTCAATGATTTCCCGCTGTCCCGGACGAAATGAAGTAAAACCGTAGGCAGAATATAATAATTCATCCAGATTCATCCTTGTTCCTCCCTAATCGCCAGAGCCAAGCGGATTTGAAAATAACTGGCTTCCGGCAAATGCTCTTTGATTTCACGCAATCTCTTTGTTTTCCGGCGACGGCTTTCAGCAATGATCGCTTCATATAATCCCGCATCTACAAACTGCGTGTAATTAAAATAAGGATCATTCATCGCCAGCTCCACGAAATGATCTTCGATGGTGCTGGTTTTCAATTGGCGAAGAGAAGCGATCTGCTCTAAAGAAAATCCCCTCTCGAACAGTTTTTCTGTACGCTGGGCGGTTTCTGTCAATGAGGATTGCTGAATGATGCCTTCCATGAGACCCATCAAGAGCGGGGGTTTGGCCTGCTCAATTACCGCCATCCAGCCGTGCAGAGCTTCAACAGCCATCAATTGAACATCCATGACGGTGAGGTTTTTGGAAGCTGCAATTTGCTGCCATGTCAACCCACTCAATCCAAAACCTGTTAGACGCTCCATTAGTATCATTTTATGGGTTTCAGAAATATCGGTATCGGTTAATGAAGCTACAAGCTCTTCGGTAAACCTTTGGGCTACTGCCAGATTGCGAAACTGTATCCGGTTTAAATAGCTTTTTACCCAGCTCTGTATTTCTTCGTTGCTGACAATCGGATCAAAAGTTTTTTCCTGCTGGCTAATATGAGATAAAGTTTGTACAATTAGTGACAATCGGCTAAAAAAAAGATTCTCATTGCCGCGGTATTTCCAGCCATTCAACGGAGAGGCTGCAATGTCCAAATCCAAGGCTTTTTCGGATAAATCGACTACTTGGTCATTAGCCAACAGATAAGCTTGTGAAAACAAGTGCTGAACCGCATGGTCATAGGCTTTCTTATCAAGTTTCGGCAACACGCCAAAATAAGGATACAGGCCGAAATAGCCGATATCCTGTATCGTTTGTCCGGACTTCTTCCCTTTTATCAAATGATAGGGAGAAGAGACGGTACGTTGCCGATTGACGGCCTTCATAATAGCTAAAATGAGTTCGGTAAATAACAAGCTTGCGCCCCCTAGCGGTTTTGGGTTGAAAAACTCCTCAAACACCTTTAGAATAAATACGATAGCATAACTGAACTTGTTCGGAGATAAAGGAGAGGAAAACAATATGGCTAAGTATACCATTGTCGACAAGGATACTTGTATCGCTTGTGGTGCTTGTGGTGCCGCTGCACCTGATATTTATGATTACGATGACGAAGGAATCGCTTTTGTTATTTTAGATAATAACATGGGGACAGAACAAGTTCCAGACGAACTCGAGGAAGATATGGAAGATGCATTTGAAGGATGTCCAACAGATTCCATCAAAGTTGCAGATTCATCTTTTGAAGGCGACCCTTTAAAATACGAAGACTGATCCAAATAGAAAAGGCGTTCGGCAGTTTATCACTGCTGAACGCCTTCTTTTTTGTTTTGATGTAAAGCGCTTGTCACAGCTTAACGGCTGCTTACGCTTTTCTTTGTCCAGACTTCAGCGCCCAGCTCTTTGGGTCATAAGTCAACCCAGCGCCGTGGCAAAGAGCGCCATTACCGGTAAGGCTTCCAGCGCTTGTCGGGGCTTAACGGCTGCTTACGCTTTTCTTTGTCCAGACTCCAGCGCCCAGCTCTTTGGGTCATAAGCCACTCTGGCTGTGCGGCTGAAAACATGCCGCTTCGCCAGAGCGTCTTATGCCCGGCAGAGCTACACGGGCGCTTACGCTTTTCTTTGTCCAGACTCCAGCGCCCAGCTCTTTGGGTCATAAGCCAACCCAGCGCCGTGGCAAAGAGCGCCACTCTGCTGGTCCGCCTTATGCCCGGCAGAGCTACACGGGCGCTTACGCTTTTCTTTTTTATGATAAATAATAGGAACGCTGCTTTTCGATCCACGTGTGCATGCTGCTGAACATCAGCAGGACGATTGCAGTCAAGAGCAGGCCTTTGATTAAGTTGAACGGTAGGATTCCCAGAACGATGGTGCCGAACAGGATACTGCCTGTTTCAGCTGGCATGTTAAGGAAATACGTGTACATCGGCAAGAAAACGAAGTAATTTAAAATGCTCATGCCGATTGCCATAGATAATGTCCCGACTGCTAAGCCGAAAGCCATACCCTTTTTAGTTGCTGCTTTGTGATAGATAAAATAAACCGGCAAAATGAATAACATGCTTGTCACGAAATTTGCCATGTGGCCAACCGGAACCCCTGTTGGACTTCCTGCAAACAGCCAATCCAATACATTTTTAAAGAATGCCACTAAAATCCCTGCTACCGGGCCCATTGTAACGGCTGCGATTAATGCCGGAACATCACTGAAGTCCACTTTCAAAAAAGCAGGTAAAGCGGGTAGCGGAAAGTTGAATAGCATCAAAATAAACGAAATACTACTCAACATCCCAATAACGATCATCGTTTGCAACTTCTTGTTCTTCATATTCCTCTCTCCTTGTCGTGATTCACCAGAAGAAAGGCTTGGACCCCGCTTTTACATATAAAAACCCTTAAGCAACAAGCACTTAAGGGAGAAAAGGCACACTTAATAAGCGTTCCGTCTACATGTAAACGACAAACGTCCGCACCTTCACCTTCTCCCATCCAGACTATACTGTCGGCTTTGGAGTCTCACCAAATCCTGCGTTTTACGGCTCGCGGGCTTATGAACAGAGTTCAATTACCGCCGGTAGGGAATTGCACCCTGCCCCGAAGATGAATCGATATTTTGTTATGCCCTAATCTTAGTATAAAGAAAGAGCATTGTAAACAAATTTGTTTACAACGCTCTTTTCCTTATTGTACCGGCCATACCAGAAGATTAGGTTCCACCGGAATTGGCAACGGCTGGCTGAAGTCGAAACCATTCCAGGTTTCTGTTTGCAGCCCTTCCACTTCTACTCTTTTGCCGAATGCGTCAGCTGTCAACGCAAAGCTTTCAATCATTCGAACTGCCTCCAGAGTGTCCAGTGAGTTCAAATCGAAGGAATTCTGAAATTCAACTTGGACAAGGCCATCCGTCTCCGACACTTTAATATCTGCATTTTGCGGAACTGTGGCTCTGTAAAAATCGTTCGGGCTTTCTGCAAGTGCTCCAATTGCGTCGCTCACTGAAGCAAACGGCATATCATATCCGGGCACAAGGTAAACTTCACCACTTGAAGATTCAAAGGAATAGTAAGCAATGTTTTCCTGCACCGGAACAATTGGCTCCACAGGACCGATTTCGGAAAACTCTGCAGCTGAACCATCTTCATTGGCTACTTCAATTTCAGGGACATCAGAAAATGTCTCAGACAGAGTATTAAAATAAACTCCGATACTGGCAGAAGCCAGATCATATTGATGATCTTGCGGCAGCAGGTGGCGAATACCCGTCGCCGTTGGTTCCAAGGATCCAATATACGGATGGTATTCATCAAAACCAAGCAGCGTTTCATCAATTTTCCCAGCATATTCTTGATAGAGATCAAGCGAGGTCGGAGTGTCACCTCCAAATGCAGCTGCCACCTGTTCATTGGGAATCAAGAAAGACACAGGTACCACAAAAGCATTTTCGGTCAGCCCAATGGTCATCAATGTCTGATCACCAATAGTTTCTTCATAAACCGCTGTCCGCAGCGGAATATCCACTTGAGCTGTGGAGTATTGACCAGGCTCTCCGGTTCCGGATTCTCCACCTTCAGCTTCTTCTTGGGCATTTTCTTCAACTGTAGTCGCTGTTGAATCGCTCGAATTTTCCGGATTTTGAGCGGTATCCATCCCATTTTGGCTAAGGATGGCAGCTACCAGTATGCCGATCGTTATGAACGCCAATGCAGCCACCAGCAAAGGCAGCCATCTTTTCGGACGTTTTTGAACCTTTTCTTTTTGGGCCAGACGATTATAAACTTCTTCTTTTGGCCGGTTATCTTTTATAGCGGGGAAATCCTTTAACAAATCTTCGATGGTTTCATCGGTCCATTTGCTATTCGGCATCTTCATCTCCCCCTTCCTTAGCTATTAATTTTTCACGCAAGGATTTGATTGCGCGATGCTGAGTGGTCTTTACTTTGCCTTCAGTCCAACCCAGAACATCTGCTGTCTCCGCTATCGACAAGTCTTGGAAGAACCGCATAATGATGACCATCTTCTGGTCTCCCGTACAGGTGTCCAATGTTTTATACAAAAGAATTTTATCCTCATTCAATAATGATACTTCTTCAGGAATCCGGTCAGACGAAACCAATTGCTGCGTTTCCCAATCAAAAAACTCCATCGAATGCTTTTGGCGCACTGCCGCTTTTCGGAAATGATCGATCGCCACGTTTTTGGCAATCGAAAAAAGCCATGTTTTCTCGGAACTTTTCCCCTCAAAACGGTCATAAGCACGAAAAACACGAATATATACTTCATGCATCAAATCTTCCGACAGGTGCCTGTTTTTCACCAGGTATATCAAGAACTGAAAGACATCCTGGTGATACTCTTCGTAAAGCCGATGGAAAACGGAGTCATTCAATATACTCCCCCCGTTCTTAGGATTAGTCGTCTTTGTCTTTAGAAAGTTACATATTCTTCAAAGGCAGTAAAAAGACAAATGAAGTTCCTTGTCCTACAATACTCTCTGCATAGATCTTGCCTTCATGCGCTTGAATGATATTACTGGCAATCGCCAGCCCAAGACCCGTTCCGCCTTTGCCAAGCGTTCTGGCCTTATCCGCTTTATAGAAGCGTTCAAAAACAAATTCCAGATCTTTTTCTGAAATGCCTACTCCATTATCATTTATCGATATTTTTGCATACTCTTGTTGTTGTTCGACACGAACGACCACTTGCCCTCCTCCATGTGTATGGCGAATTGCATTATCGATCAAATTGGTCATAACTTGCTCAATTCGATCCTGATCAATTTCGCTGGCGGCCCAATCATCGATGCTGGTTTCAAATGACAGCTGGACATCATTTTCTTTGGCAATCTGCAAAAATTTAAGTGTCATCCGTTCGATGGCACCATTTAATTGCACAATTTCTTTATAAAGCCGCATATGCCCCGATTCCATTCGCGCCAGGTTCAACAGATCAGTGACCAGGCGACCCATCCGCTGTGATTCTTCGTAGATGATTTTGGTCATTTCACGGCGCTCTTCTTCTGTTGCACCGACATCATCGAGAATCGCTTCACTATAGCCTTGGAGCATAGCAATCGGCGTCCGAAGTTCGTGAGAGATATTGGCGATAAAATCTTCTCTCAGCTTCTCCAGGCGGTGTTGTTCCGTCATGTTGTGCACAACAGCGACAGCTCCCCGAATGGATTCACCACTGTATAAAGGACTGAAATTGATGGCATAGTACGCACCTTCAATCTCCAACTCTTCCTCAATCTCCTCTTCAAAGACCAGTACGTGATCAAGCATATGAAGCATTTCCGGCGGCATCGGCTGCGCTTCCGTAGAACCGTTCTTAAAGACCCATTGCTGCAGCAGCTTCTCTGCCGGTGGATTACTTAAGAGAATGGTTTTATCCTGGTTAAAGGTGATGACCGCATCTGCCATCGATGTCAAAATGCTGGATAGCTGTTCTTTTTCCTGATTGATCACTTCGACATGATGCTTTAATTGGCGGCCCATCTGATTGAATGCCGTAGCCAATTGGCCAATCTCGTCACTGGAAGTTGCACTGACTTTGGAATCGAAATTGCCTTTTGCCAATTCAAATGCGCCTTCCCGTATTTTCCGGAGCGGCGACGTGATTCGTGAGGACAAAAAGAAGGCAAAAAATGTGGTCAGTAAAAGAGCGATGAACGCTGACAGGAAAACAATATTGGTTGTCCGCTCTGCGGTCCGGTCCATCACTTCCAATGATTGATAGATAAAGACGACGCCATGCTGTTCTTCGCCTGTCTGAAGCGGACTTGCCAAAACAATGTAAGACTCCAGGCGGTTCTGTTCGGTCAATGAAGGCAGCAGCATCTCCTTCATTACGGTTTCGCTTGTTTCGAAGACCTTTTGAAAAGAAGCTTCATTTAATATCTTTTCACGCGTTTGGTCACCATTGATGCCATCATGAATATAATAACTGCTGTCATAAGGCTCTTCAGCGATAACCGCGTTGGTTTCCGGACCTATAACATCTTCAATAATCCCCAGCGAACTGGCCACTTCCTCGTGGTCATTAAAAATATTCGCAATCATATTCGCTTCACTGTTCAATGCTTCTTCCACTGTTTCACTATGGTAGTTTCCAAGAAACTCCAGAAGCAGAACCGTCACGATAAAAAGGACAAAAGAAACGAGAAGCAGGATCGTAATCCACAGCTTCCCGACGACACTATTCCATATTCTATTCATTTCCGACCTCAAATTTATAACCTACGCCCCATACAGTGACAATCATCTTCGCTGCAGATTCCGACACGCGGTTTAATTTTTCACGTAAACGTTTGACATGCGTATCGACTGTCCGCAAATCACCGAAAAAGTCATAATGCCAAACTTCTTTCAGCAAATGCTCCCGATCAAACACCTTATCCGGTGCTTTCGCCAGAAAGTATAATAATTCGTATTCTTTCGGAGTTAAATTCACTTCTACACCGTCAGCTGTGACACGGTGGGCATCATGGTCAATCGTCAGATGCGGAAAGACTACTAGGTCCTTAGAGACGGTTGAATTGGAGATTGGAGAATAAGCCGACGAACGGCGTAAAATCGCTTTAACACGCAGCACCACTTCTCTTGGGCTGAACGGTTTAACAATATAATCATCCGCTCCAGATTCAAAGCCTTCTACACGGTTGGCTTCTTCCCCTTTGGCGGTAAGCATGATAATTGGAGTCATTTTCGTTTCGCGAAGTTCTGTAGCCATCTCGACGCCATCTTTTTCAGGCATCATCAGATCCAGCAGGATGCAATGATAATCTTTTTCCATCGCCATCTCCAATGCCTGGACGCCATTTTCCGCTTCTTCCACTAAATAACCTTCACGCTCCAGATACATTTTCAGCAATCGCCGAATCCGCTCCTCGTCATCCACTACCAATATCGTAATCTCTTCGGACATACTAACCCCTCCAACTTTCTTCTGTTATGTTTCATTGTACCGATAATATTGTCAAAAATAAAGAAAAGCGCAAGCACTCAATGTAAAAGCCCAGTTAAAAACGAAACTTTCTGTCGCCTTGCGAGCTGATTCGCCGACGGACTGGAGTACGGACAATAATAAAAGCCTTTTCCGTTGCCGGAAAAGGCCCATTTAAATGAAATTTCTCTTTATGCGTAAGAATGCAATCCGGCGATTATTAAGTTAACAGCAACCAGATTGAACATGATAATGATAAAGCCTAGAACTGCTAGCCATGCGGATTTCTCACCTTGCCAGCCTTTGCCCAAACGCAAATGCAGGTAAGCGGCATAGAATAACCAAGTGATCAATGCCCATACTTCTTTCGGGTCCCAGCCCCAGAAACGGGACCAGGCGATTTGTGCCCAAATCATAGCGAAAATCAATGCACCCAATGTGAAGATCGGAAACCCGATAATAATCGCACGATAACCGATTTCATCCATCAATTGCAGATTGACATTTTTGACGAATGGTTTCAGTAATGCTGCGATGCGCTTTCTGAAAATCAAGCGGATCAACCAGTAAATGATTGTCCCCACAAGAATAGACCAGGTAACTGTAGATAGTTTTCCTGCATGGACAAGTGCAGGCGTTTCGATAAGTGGCGTCATCGCGTCATCCGTTAAAGCCACATACTCATTCATGCCAAAAATAGGCGGCATGGCATAAGTGATCGCAGCTTCTTTATCTTCTTTATCTACATAGGTGAATTCTGCTTCATAGTTCGTCAGAGAGAAGAACGAGCTCACTGCAACAAAGCCAACCACTAATACCAATGAATACATGATGGCTTCCAACCAAAAACGCTGCTTGGATTTTTTTGTAAGGTCTACAACTTTCAGCAGGTAAATCAAACCTGCCGCAGCGCTGATGGCGAGAATTCCTTCAGCAATAACTACTGTGCTGACATGAATCGCCAACCAGTTGGTTTGAAGCGCCGGAATAAGTGGGCTGACTTCGCTTGGGAACATGCTCGCAAATGCGATGATCAATAAAGCGACAGGCAATACGATCATGCCAAGAACCGCCGTTTTGTACAGGAAATATAAAATAATGAATCCTCCGACTAAAGTCATGCCGAAAGCAGTCGTGAATTCGAACATATTGCTGAGTGGTGCATGTCCGGTCGCGCCCCATCTTGTAAAGAAATAACCAAGATTGGCGGCAAAACCGATCAGGGTGATGGTGATGGCAACTCTGCCCCACCGTTTTTCTGAGTTGTATGTGCCTTCTTTATTGCCTTTGACTGCTCCACCGAATACAAATGTCGCAATCAGGTAAGCAATAAAGGCCACATAGAGTAGATTTGAACTTAAATCGGCTAAATTCATGACAATGCTTCACCTTCCTTTTCCGCTTTCTCTGCTTTATCGATTTCATCCTGCTGATCTGTGTAAGCGGGCAATGATGCATATTCAACAACTTGATCAAGATCTTTCTTCAAGCCGAACCAGTTTTTATTGGTATGTCCAGCAAGTAAGATCGTGCCATCCGCTTTCTGCTGAATCCAGAACCGGCGATGGTTAAAGTACATCCCTTGCGCTACACCGATCATGAAGATTAAACCGCCAAGGCCGAGAATCGGCAACGTGCTGTCTTTCCGAACTGTAAGGCCTGAAACATCACGTGTTTCTACACTCTGGAAAGCTAGTTTAAAGTCATTTTCACCTAAAGGCTCTACCGTATTTTGAATGGTAATAAAACTTGTTTCCCCTTCAGGTGTTTCAGGAGTCGTCAGTTTCACCAGGAATCCAGGATTATTCGGCAACGGTGTAGCGGTTTGCGGTTCTCCGTCTTCAAATCCTGAAAAATCCGGATAATAGCCGAGCAATTCCACAGTTGAACCATTTTCAAGTTCATAGCTGTCTTTCGGATCGATCAAATCAATGGTCAGTTCACCAAGCGATTCTTCCGTTTCTTTATTGGTCAAAGCGAACTTCATCGCTTTTAATTCATCCAATTTATAATCCATTTGGTAGACGGCATAGCCATCAAATTTCAAGGGCTGATTGACGCGGATCGGAAATTCTTTTACAACCTCCTGGCTGTCCTCATCACCCGGCAATGCATCTTCCGGTTTCTGATACAGCACGACGTCTGTCTGGTAATTTTTCGCTACCGTACCGACACGATCCAGAGCTTCGCCGAACACTTCTTCTTCGCCTTCACCTGAGTAATTTTCCAGCTCGAAGTTCTTGCTTTCCAGATAATAGCCCGGCACTTCAGGAATGGCTCTGGTTTCGCCTTCACGCAGCCAAAGGCTTTCATCTATATAGAACCCTGGAATCATGCGCAGCATGACGCCGAACAAGAAGATGATCAGACCGATGTGATTAACATAAGGACCCCATCTGGAAAAACGTCCTTTTTCAGCCAAAAGCCCATTTTTATCCGTACGGACCTTGTATTTCAATTCTTTCAATTTCGTCTCAGCTTTTTGAAGCGTATCTTCTGCTCCGGCACCTTCCCCATAGATCCGCTGTTTATCCATAAAGCTTGGATGGCGCAGCACCCGTTGATTTTTCAACGATTTATAAAGAGGGACAAAGCGGTCTAAGCTGGCAATCACCAACGAAATCGCCAACATCCCAACCAATGCGATAAACCAAAAAGAGCTGTATAAGTCATGGAAACCAAGGGCATGATAGACACGGCCAATGCTGCCATAAGTGTCTGCATAATAATCCTTGATCGTGGCTTCTGTAGTCGCTGGAACAAAAGCCTGCTGTGGCAGGATCGTACCGATAGCTGCTGCCACCAGCAAGACAACAATAATACTGACGCCCACTTTCACGCTTGAAAAGAAGTTCCAGATTTTGTCGATGATGGATTTGTTATACGTTTGGGAACGTCTGGCTGTTCCTTCATAGCGCATATCCACCAATTTGCTGTTTTGCTCTTTTTCAGTCAAAGACCGCCCGCACGATTCACAGAGCTTCGTACCGGGCGGATTCGTATGACCACATTGACATTGTAAATTTTCCATCCAAAAAATCTCCTTATTCAGGTTTGATTTCTTCCATAAACCCTTCAATATCCTGCTCCGTCATTTCGCCTGTAATGATGCGTTGAATGTTTCCTTCCGGATTCACAAGCACCGTGGTCGGCAATGGCCTGATGCTGTAAGCTGTCATCACGCTTTTTGTTTTGTCGATCACTACTGGAAAAGACAAGCCATATTGATCAGCGAACGATTGAACTTCAAAATCTGATTGAGCGATGTTTATTGCGAGCACTTGAACACCTTCGTTTGAAAAGGCTTCGTACTGCCGGTCCATGGCTGGCATTTCTTTCGCGCACGGTTTACACCATGTTCCCCAGAAATTCAAAAAGACTCCTTGGCCTTCATAATCCGATAATTTATGGTCATTGCCTTCAAGGTCCACCAGTGTAAAATCAGGCGCCTTGTCACCAACTTCAAGCAGGCTGACCTCTTCCGCTGTCGCGCTGTTGTAGATCGTGTAACCGACTGCGGCTACCAAAAGCGCCAAAATAACAGTTCTCATTACCACCCTTTTTTTCTTTTTACTATTCTTTTGTGGAACTGCTCGTTCATCCATACCTGATCCTCCTTCGAGGGATATTATGCAAGCTTAATTATAACAAAGTTTAAACAGTCACAAGGCTGGAGTTTTGAAGTGTTTGTGAACGTTAGACGCGCTTGCCCGTTTCAGCCAGGACGCGTAATAATTTGACTTCATGCGCAGTCAGCTCCCGTGATTCGCCTGCATTCAAGCCATGCAATGTCAGAAAAGCAAATTGTTCACGGCTCAATTTCTGGACCGGATAACCAATTGCTTCGAACATTCTTCGGACTTGGCGGTTTCTTCCTTCATGGATGGTGATCTGGACAATGGCTTTGCCTGTTTTTTTATCTCCAGATAGAAGTTTCACTCTTGCAGGAGCTGTCATTCCATCTTCAAGTTTAATGCCGCGTTCCAATTTTTTTAAATCGTCTCTTTCCGGAATGCCTTTTAAGCGGGCTATATAGGTTTTGTCAATTTCAAATTTCGGGTGCGTCAGCATATTCGCGAATTCCCCGTCATTTGTCATGATCAACAGACCAGATGTATCGTAATCCAGACGCCCTACCGGATAGATCCGTTTTTCAATGTCTGTAAAAAAGTCTGTAACTACTTTCCGGTTTTTATCATCAGAAACAGCCGAAATAACACCGCGTGGCTTATACAATAAATAATAGACTTTCTGCTCTTTTTCCAGCTGAACGCCTTCCACTTCGATCTTGTCCGTGCTTGAAACTTTTACTCCCAATTCTTTGACCGTTTTTCCATTGACTCTTACTTTGCCGTCCAAAATCAATTGTTCCGATTTACGTCGTGATGCCACGCCTGCATGTGCAAGTACTTTCTGTAATCTTTCCATAAATAAGTTCACCTCATTAGTATTTTTTTCGAAAAGCGTACGCGCTCGTCCAACCGGAGGCTGGACACTGCAGCAGGACAGACCCAGAAGTGCAAATGCACATTTTGGAGCGTTCCTGCCAAGCACTGCAAATGTATTACAATAACTCGATATGCCGTTCGTTCCTCTCGGAATTATGTCACATTTCTCCTTAAAGCGGAAGCGCTAAGCTCAAAAGAAAAGAAGACTGTCAATGCGCAGCCTTCCAGAAAAAACCTACACTTCCACCTTTTCTTTAAAGGTTTGTTGAAAGTTGGTCATAAAAAGATCAGCATCTTCATCCAGATCTTCCATCGCCTCTTCAGGTAATGGGGGCAGCTCATCCAGATTTTTCAGCCCGAAATAATTCAGGAATTCTTTGGTTGTGCCGTACAGAATGGCACGGCCCGTCCCTTCAACACGCCCCGCTTCCTGGACCAGCCCTTTTGCGGCCAGGGTGTGCAGCGCTTTCTCGCTTTTTACTCCGCGCAGGTCCTCAACTTCCACCCGTGTAATCGGCTGCTTGTAGGCAATGATTGCCAAAACCTCCAGGGAAGCTTGAGACAAAGCTTGGACGGTGGGGTTTTCCACCAGTTTTTGAATGGTTCCAGCCACTTCCTGCTTGGTCACCAACTGAAAAACACCTGCCAGTTCCTTGAGGCAGATGCCGCTGGCAGATTCAGAATAGCGTGTTTCCAACTCTTCTATGCTTGCCTGCAGTTCTTCATTGCTTGCTTCCGTCAAAAATTGGAGCTGTTTCAGCGTCAGGCCATCGTCTCCAGCGACGAACAGCAGCGCTTCTACTTTACTCGAAAGATTGGTCTTCATATTCCCACTTGTCCTTTCTGAGTTCCACCATCAAATCAGTGAAGTTGGATTCCTGCTCAACTGCAACGACCTGCCGTTTCATCAATTCCAAAATGGACAAAAAGGATACTACCAGCACGGTCTTGTCGTCAGATGGAAACAGCTTGCTGAAAGATGTACGTCCTTTTGACAACTTCAATTGGTCGACGATTTGAGTCATTTGATGCTTGATGGAAATTTCCTGTCTTGCAATACGCGCAGATAATGGCGCTTTTAATTGCTTGCGGCGAAGCATTTTCTGAAATGCCCCAAGCATATCAAAGGCATTCACCCCAAGATCGACCTGATCGTAGGGAATCGCTGCCTGTATTTCCGATAAATCCATAGGGGCTTTCGTGTAAATGAAGGAGCGTTTGCTTTCCAGTTCTTTTAACTGCTCGGAAGCATCTTTAAATTTCCGGTATTCGACAAGCCGCGATATCAATTCTTCACGTGGATCGGTTTCATCAAAATCATACTCAACTTCATCCAGTTCTCCTTCATGCACCGGCAGCAGCGTTTTGCTTTTAATCGCCAGCAACGTGGCGGCCATAACAAGGTACTCACTTGCTTCATTTAATTCCAGTACTTGCATCGCACGTATGTGTTCCATATACTGTGAAGTGATCTGTGAAACAGGAATATCGTAAATATCAATTTCCAAACGGTGGATTAAATGCAATAATAAATCTAGAGGACCTTCAAACGCCTCTACTTTTACTTCGTAAGACATAATTTTACCACCTGACTGTTAAAATACTCATTCTTCCCGATTAATGGGCAATTAACTTTTATTATAGTAGAAAGGGGATCAAAATGCATCCACTTCAACATCCACTGTTTATTCAATTCATTATTAATTTTAATCAAGAAAAAGATTTTTTTGAATGCCATGAAGTTGGAGAAGAATACTGGAAATCAGTTGCTCCAAAAGACAAAATGCATCCCCTTACCGGCTGGATCCAATTGGCAGTCGGCATGTACCATTGGCGAAGAAGCAATTATCCGGGAGCTTTGCGCTCGTTTATCCGTGCAAAAGTCAAGTTGGCTGCAGGCGGAATTTGGGTGGAAGGAATAGACCATGAAAAGCTGATTGGCATTTTGACGGACTCTATTGAAGCTGTTACAGAGCGCAAGCCTTTTTTCGTGCAGGAAATCCCGATCATTTCCGAGGAGCTGAAGCAGGCAGTGGAATCCTATTGCTCTGAACATCCTCTGATCCAACAGGACCCTTACTACTTGATGCATAAGCACAGGCTTCGTGATCGTTCTTCCATCATCAGCTTGCGTGAACAAAAAAAAAGGCGGAACCTTTAAATTAAAGGCCGCCTTTTTTTACTGGGCATTTTTTTAGGAACGCTTCGGTTTCTTCCGTTGCAAGCATTTTTCGATCCTGCATGATATCTTGGATCTTATCCACCATTTCATGGCCAATTCCGTCTCCGCGATGCGAAGGATTCACCGATAAATGATGAATTGTATAGGATTCTTCGCCGACTTCCACACCTAATAACCCGACAAAATCATCCCCTTTTTTCCAAAGGAATAACTGCCAATCCGGATTTTCTTCATAGATATGCATGGTTTGCTGCAGTTTTTTCAATTCTCGCTCTTTCGGCATGAACGACAACAGCCCCATAGCGATTTTCTCGAATGATTTTTTATATCTGAACAACATAATTAAATCCCTCATTTTCGTCTAAAAGCGGCTTTTACCATACTACTATAGTTCTCCGGATAACTCAAGAGAGCATTCTTTAGCCGCTAATGACATTTTCTGCAAAAAAGACCCAATAGACGATTCCCCAAGCGATGGCCATCGCGAGGATAAAAAGAAGCAAGACCAGGTTCCCTTTTTTCATTTCTGGACAGCCTTTTGCGAATAACCTAGATCTTGTTTGATCAGATCATCATTTGTCTCCCGTTTTACAACCAGCTGGTGTACACCGTTTTCCACGAAAACAACAGCGGGGCGTGCGATGCGATTGTAATTGCTTGCCATTGAATAGCCATAGGCGCCTGTACAGAAAACGCTCAAAATGTCTCCCGGTTCGACGGCAGGAAGCTCGGCTTGTTCGATGAGCTTGTCTCCTGATTCACAGCATTTCCCCGCAATCGTATATTGTTCTGTCAGGGCCGCATTTGCTTTATTGGCCACCAAAGAGCTGTATTTTGCTCCGTACAAAGCTGGACGGATATTATCCGACATGCCACCGTCAACCGCCGCATACTTGCGTGTTCCCGGCACTTCCTTGGTCGATCCGATGGTATAAAGCGTTGTTCCGGCATCTCCGATCAATGAACGGCCCGGTTCAATCCAAATTTCCGGAATCGGATAACCTGAAGCTTCAGAAGTCTGTTTGACTGTCTCGATCATCCCACTAACATAGACAGCGGGTTCCAGCGGCTCATCTTCGTCTGTATACCGGATGCCAAAGCCTCCGCCAAGATTTAGTACCGGACATGTATAGCCGAACGCCTCTTTCCATCCAGCCATTTTCTGCAGCAGTTTCTCAGCAGCCAGTTGGAATGCGCCTGTATCAAAGATTTGAGAACCGATATGGCAATGGAGGCCCATCAGTTTCAAGTATTCATGGTTATAGGTTTCCTTAAAGGCATTGTCCGCCTGGCCGTTTTTCAAATCAAAACCGAATTTCGAGTCTTCCTGCCCGGTCGTGATGTAATCATGTGTATGAGCTTCAATGCCAGGAGTCACACGCAACAGAATATTCATTGGTCGTTTTGTTTGCTCAGAAAGTTTCTTCAATAAGTCGATTTCGTGAAAATTATCGACCACGATGCAGCCGATTCCCACTTCAAACGCCATCTGCAACTCTTCCAGACTTTTGTTGTTGCCGTGAAAATGGATCTTTTCGACCGGGAACCCAGCTTTAACCGCCGTATACAATTCACCAGCAGAAACCACGTCCAACGACAGTTTCTCTTCCGCTGCTACCTGGTAGATCGCGATGGTCGAAAATGCTTTGCTGGCATAAGCGACTTGATAGCCGATGCCTGCTTCTTCGAAAGTTTGCTGGAACGCTCTGGCGCGATCCCGGAATAATTGGATATCGTAGACATAAAGCGGTGTGCCATAAGTTTTCGCCAATTCCACCGAATCGGTGCCGCCAATCGTCAAATGGCCCTGTTCATTGATTGATTGTGTGCCGTATAAATGCAATAAAAGCCCCTCCTGATGATGTATGTATGTGAAAAATCTTGCTGAGCAACTACCCAGCAAGATTTTTTGTCAATCGGTTATCAATGCTGAAATCAGTTTGATCTTTTCAACCGGTTCACTTGTATATTCGATACTATTATATATCATTTTAGAACATTCTGCGACTTCTTCTGTGTTGGAATAGATCGTTGCGACCGACTCGCCCACTTTTACGAAGTCTCCCACTTTCTTGTGAAGAACGATGCCTACAGCCAAATCGATTTTGGATTCTTTCGTTGCTCTGCCTGCGCCCAGCACCATTGCGGCCGTGCCAATTTCATCAGCTTCCATAAATGAAACATAGCCTTCTTCTTTGGAAGGGACTTCTGTAACGAATTCAGCTTGTGGCAATAATGTGACATCATCCACAACTGCCGGATTTCCACCCTGATCTGCGATAAACTGCTTGAAGATTTCCAAAGCCTGTCCATTTTCAATCACTTTCTCCAGCATAGTCCGCGCTTCTTCCAGTGTTTCCGCTTTGCCTCCAACAACGACCATCTGGCTGCCGAGCACCATGCACAATTCCGTCAGATCTTCCGGACCTTTGCCTTGCAGGGTTTCGATCGCTTCTTTGACTTCCAGCGCATTGCCAATGGCAAAGCCGAGTGGCTGGCTCATGTCAGAAATGATGGCCATTGTTTTTCTGCCTGTCGCGTTGCCGATGCCGACCATTGCATGTGCCAGTTCTTTGGCATCTTCCGGCGTTTTCATGAACGCGCCTTCGCCTGTCTTCACGTCAAGGACGATTGCATCGGCTCCGGCTGCGATTTTTTTGCTCATGATGGAACTTGCAATCAATGGAATGCTGTTGACTGTTCCTGTTACATCACGCAATGCATACAATTTTTTATCAGCAGGAGTCAAATTGCCGCTCTGCCCGATAACCGCCAATTTATGGTCATTAACCTGTTTGATGAAATCTTCTGTTGAAAGTTCCACATGGAAACCTTCAATGGCTTCCAGCTTATCAATCGTCCCACCGGTATGGCCAAGGCCGCGCCCGCTCATTTTCGCAACTGGAACGCCGCATGCAGCCACTAACGGTCCAAGTACGAGAGTTGTGGTATCGCCGACTCCGCCTGTAGAATGCTTGTCGACTTTAATGCCTTCAATCGCCGACAAGTCGATCTGATCGCCTGATTCAGCCATCGCCAACGTCAGGTCTGCGCGTTCACGCTCTGTCATATTTTGAAAATAAACAGCCATCAGGAAAGCACTCATCTGGTAATCCTCAATATCGCCATTTGTATAGCCGGTGATGACGAACTTGATTTCTTCGGTCGACAGCTCATGGCCGTCTCTTTTCTTTTCAATCAAATCTACCATTCTCATGAATTCTACCGCCTTCTTAGTTTAGTTTTCGAACAGTTAGACCAAAAGCTTATTGGATTAATTGTCGTTGATATTCCGCAAATCAGCTCCTAAAAACCCAGTGCTCCTGCATCGCCAAGCTAGCTTCGTCCGCGGAAAGCGTCCGCCTGGAACACTTTCTTCGTTTCTTCACTCGCTATGAGTTAAAAAGTGAATTCTTTAGTTCAACTTATATATCTATAGCAAATAATTCAATTTATAATATTATCCGTTTAAACGGGACAAAAAGCTCTTGCCGAATTTTGGCATCGCCACTGAGAAGTTCTCGGCGATGGTAGCGCCGATATCAGAAAACGTCTTTCCGGTGTCCAGCTGCTCGCCGCCATTGAAGCGCGGAGAATAAGCTAAAAGCGGGACGTATTCACGCGTATGGTCAGTGCCTGGGAACGTAGGGTCGTTGCCGTGGTCGGCTGTAAGGATCAACAGATCGTCTTCCTGCATTTTTTCCAGCACTTCAGGCAACCGGACATCAAATGCCTCGAGTGCATCTCCGTACCCTTGCGGATCTCTGCGGTGTCCGTAAAGCGCATCAAAGTCCACCAGGTTCAGGAAGCTGATTCCGTGAAATTCTTCTCCCACGACTTGCACCAGTTTGTCCATGCCATCCATATTGTCTGTTGTGCGCAAAGATTTCGTGACGCCTGCGCCGTTGTAGATATCATCGATTTTGCCGATAGCGACAACATCTTTGCCGCCGTCCTTCAGCTCGTTCATGACAGTCCGACCGAATGGAGCCAAGGCATAGTCATGGCGGTTCGAAGTCCGTTTGAATGCTCCAGGCTGTCCAAGGAATGGGCGCGCAATGACGCGGCCAACCAAGTACTCCGGCTCCAGTGTCAATTCGCGGGCGATTTCACAAATGCGGTAAAGCTCGTCCAGCGGAATGATTTCTTCGTGGGCCGCAATCTGCAAAACCGGGTCAGCCGATGTGTAGACGATAATTGCGCCCGTTTCCATATGCTGCTGGCCAAGTTCGTCCAGAATTTCAGTGCCGCTCGCCGGTTTGTTGCCGAGCACTTTGCGGCCTGTCTTTTCTTCCAGCTGTCGGATCAACTCTTCCGGAAATCCGTCTGGATAGACTTTGAAAGGTGTGTCGATGTTCAAGCCCATGATTTCCCAATGGCCTGTCATGGTGTCTTTTCCGACAGAAGCTTCCTGCAATTTGCCGTAAAAGGCTGCGGGCGCATCCGAAGCTGCAAGCCCTTTCACCGGTACGATGTTGGCAAGCCCGAGCTTCTCCATATTCGGCATGTTCAATCCGCCCACCGCTTCTGCGATGTGGCCAAGCGTATCTGATCCTTTATCACCAAAAGCTTCAGCGTCCGGCGCTTCGCCGATTCCCACTGAATCCAATACTACTAAATGAACGCGTTTAAATGGTTTGATTGTCATAAGTCTTCCTCCTTATTTTCATCTTTATTTTACCACATTCACTAACCTCGTCGGAAGTCAGACCTTCTTTAAGCGCGAGGATGAAATTGTGAATAGACATCCTTCAAGCGTTTTTTGCTGACATGTGTATAAATTTGTGTGGTGGAGATGTCCGCATGGCCCAACATTTCCTGCACCGCCCGGATATCTGCTCCATTTTCAAGCAAGTGCGTCGCAAAAGAATGGCGCAGCGTATGCGGCGTCAATTCCTTCTGGATGCCCGCTTTTTGGGCATGCTGCTTGAGCAGCTTCCAGAAACCTTGGCGAGTCAGCCGTTTGCCGCGCTGATTGATGAACATGGCATCTGTTTTTTCGCCGCTCTTCAGCAAATCCAGCCGGCCCTGCTCCAGGTAAGTCTGGCAGGATCTCAGTGCCGATTGCCCTAAAGGAATGATGCGTTCTTTGCCGCCTTTTCCGGTACAGCGAACAAAGCCCATCGTTAAATGGATATCTTCCACATCCAGATTGATGCATTCGCTGACACGCATTCCGCTGGCATACAATAATTCCAGCATCGCCTGATCCCGTAAACCGTTTGCTTTATTGGTGGCAGGCGCCTGTATTAAAGCGTCCACTTCTTCAATGGACAGGACATTTGGAAGCTTTTTGTCCATTTGAGGCATTTCCAAATGAACAGTCGGATCGGTTTCGACAATCCGTTCACGAATCAAGAATTGATGAAATGAGCGGATGGATGAAATATGCCGTGCCACTGTCCGAGGAGTTTTCGTCGATTCCTTCAAATGGCGCAAATGATTCAATATATGTACACGTTCGATTTTACCGAGGGACTCCAGCTGTTCCACTTCTTTTAAATACTGCAGATAGGCTTTCAGATCCCGTTGGTATGACGACAGTGTATTATCCGCAAGCTGTCTTTCAACACGCAGAAAATGCACATAATCGTCTAGTGCATCTTTGCCAAAGTTCATGCGTCTGCCTCCCTTGTGTTTTACGATTAAGATTTCCTTCTCTTTAATGCAGCCTGTTCTATTTTGCCACAAAAAAAGGACGGCCTGTATGGGCCGTCCTTTTGGCATCAGTTATTCTGATGGATTTTGAGAACTGCTGTCGTTGCAGCGCCAGCAGATGCCATGGAAAGTAAGACGGTGGTCTTTAATTTGGAAATTCCAACGTTTCTCTACTATGTTCTCCACATCTTCCAGAAGGTCTTCCTGAATTTCATCCACTGCTCCACATTCCAAACACACAAGGTGATGGTGGAAATGTGCTGCGCCTTCCTGACGCAGATCGTAGCGCGACACGCCATCACCAAAATTTATTTTGTCGACAATTTTCAGTTCTGTCAAAAGCTCTAACGTTCGGTATACAGTTGCCAGACCGATTTCCGGTGCAATGTCTTTCACTAAAAGATAGACGTCTTCCGCACTTAGATGGTCTTCTTCATGATCTAACAAAACTCGAACTGTCGCTTCACGCTGTGGCGTCAATTTGTAACTCGCAGCGTGTAATTGCTTTTTAATCCGATCAATCCTGGTTTCCATGCGACGCCCTCCCTCAAACTGCCTCTATTATATCAAAAGGGAGTTCTCAATTACAACATTACTAACTACCCTTTAATTATAATTGTTATAAAGAGAGAATCGTTTCAATTCTCAATTGCGATCCGTTGCTTTGCCCACAGCACAGCAAATGCTGTTTTCGCATCGTAAATTTTTTCATCCACAACCATCTGTTCTGCTTCTTCAATGGTCACTTCCATCAATTCTACGAATTCGTCATCATCAAGCACCGCACCATTTGTCGCTTTGCTCAAGCCTTCCGCTGCAAACATATGGACCACTTCATCCGCAAATCCGGGAGATGTGGCAAAAGTTTGTATTTTAACCAACCTCTCAGCTGTATAGCCTGTTTCTTCTTCCAACTCACGCATAGCGGTATACTCAGGTGCTTCACCAGGTTCCAGCTTTCCTGCCGGAATTTCCACAAGAGAACGTTCCAACGCTTTTCGGTATTGTTCCACCAGGATGATTTTATTTTCAGGTGTGATCGCGATGATGGCGACCGCTCCTGGATGTTCGATCAATTCACGTTTCGATGTGTGGCCATTGGGAAGCGTCACATCATCAACTTTCAAATTAATGATTTTCCCTTCATACAAACGATTGGAATGGATGGTCTTTTCTTCAAATTTTTTCATTGGAATCCTCTTTTCATTTGTGGTTTCTCTGAGGAAAAGTATACCATATTAGATATGACAGACTAAATGAGGTGGAAAAATGAAGAAAAACTTTTTGGGTACCAGTAAGATCCAAGTCAGCGAAATCGGCTTGGGCTGCATGTCCCTGCCAACAGATGCACGAGAAGCAGGCACCATTGTTGATAGAGCGATCGCACAAGGCATCAATTATTTCGATACTGCGGATTTGTACAATAAGGGAGCGAACGAGGAAGTTGTCGGCAAAGCGTTAAAGCACCACCGAAAAGACATCGTCTTAGCCACCAAAGTAGGCAATCAATGGAGCGCCCAATCAGATGAGGTCCAGTGGAACCCGACGAAAGCCTATATTAAACAGCAGATCCATGCGAGCTTAAAGAGGCTGCAAACCGATTACATCGACCTGTACCAATTGCATGGCGGCATGATCACCGATGATGCCGAAGAGACCATTGAAGCTTTCGAAGAATTAAAAAAAGAAGGCTTGATTCGCGCTTATGGCATTTCCTCCATCCGCCCGAATGTCATCAAACGTTTTCTCGATAAAAGTGACATTTCCTCCATCATGATGCAATACAGCTTATTGGACCGCCGGCCAGAAGAACTGCTCGACGGCATCGGCCAAGCCGGAACATCCGTCGTCACGCGTGGATCTCTTGCGAAAGGGCTATTGACCGGCGAAGGGCTTCAGCGGGCAGAAAAAATGGACGGTTACTTAAGCTACGGTGCACCTGAACTGAGGGATTTGCTGCAGAAATTACTGGCAGTCCACGACAATCTGCACGCCTTGGCATTGCACAGTGTGCTTCAGCATGACACGATCAGTTCCGTGGTCGCAGGGGCCAGTTCAGCAGAGCAGATTAACGCGACCATCAAAGCCTACGAAACGCCCGTTTCACTGGAACAGATTGCAGAGGCTAAGGTTTTGACCCGACAGGACACCTACCAGGACCACCGAGAATAAAATATGTCTTGTTCCGTGGAACAATAAAAAACCAGCCGCATTTCCGTCAATAAGACGGATTGCAGCTGGTTTTCTTTATTTATAATGCGATAAAGCTTCCATATCCACTATGCGGATCGCTCGTTGGTCGTCTTGCCGGATCCAACCTTCATCTTCAAACTTAGCCAATTTCCGGCTGATAGTCTCCGGCGTGGTCCCAAGGTAAGATGCAAGGTCTTTCCGTGACATCGGCAATTGAACTTCCGGGCTTTGACCGGATTCAGCTTGCTGGATTAAATACAAAGCAACTCTTGTTTCGGTATCTTCTGTCGTAAAACTGGTCACTTGATGCTCTGTCTGATCCAGCCTCAACGAGAATTCCTTGATGATCTTCAGGGATATCTGCGGATACTTTAAAAACAGTTTTTTTATGTCTGGACTGTTTATTGTGCACAGTTTTGTAGCTTCCATTGCTTCTGCATAGGAATCATGGACATTGTCAGTAAAAAGAGCCAGTTCGCCCGTAAAATCACCTGGTTGCAGAATCCGGATCACTTGTTCTTTGCCGTTTTCAGTCAGACGATATACTTTTAATTTACCTTTATGGATGATATACAAAGAATCGGATTTTTCGCCTGCCCGGTACAGGACTTCGCCTTTTGATAAATCCCGTCCTTTGGTGGTGTTTGCAATTTCCTTCAGTTCGGTTTGTTCGAGATGATTAAAAATAGGTACAATGGACACACATAGATGTTCATGTGGCGAAGATGGTTGCTCCAACCCATTATTCTCCATACTTTCCCTCCTATATTAATCCACGTATTTGGATCTTTTCTTTAGTATAGATCAACCGCCAATATAAGACATGCCGATTTTCTTCCGATTTTTAGCACCTGCTTCAGTCCGTTCATCAGAATAGCGGTCTGTTCTGCCGCTCCAGACTGCACCGATTGCTTCGAGCAGCTGTGAATCATTCCAATCGTTTCGGAGAAGCTCACGGATATCAAATCCTTCTGTTGCAAAAAGGCATGTATAGAATTTACCATCGGATGATAATCTGGATCGAGTGCACGATGAGCAGAAGGATTCTGAAACCGATGTGATGAAACCGACTTGAGCATCGCTGCCTGCATAGCGATACCGCTTGGCCACTTCCCCAAAATAGTCTTCATCGACAGCTTCCAATGTATAGACCGTTTCGAGCTTCTTGAGTATTTCCAGTTTGGTTACGACTTTTTTGAAGCTCCAATTATTATCATTTCCGACATCCATAAACTCAATGAAACGCAAGGTGATGTCCCGTTCTTTGAAATAGGCGGCCATCGGGATAATTTCCCCGTCATTGACATTTTTTTGAACCACCATATTCACCTTAATTTCAAAACCGAGTGCTTTTGCATAATCAATCTGTTCCAGAATAGTTTCTGAACTGACCCCTCTTCCATTCAAACTCCCGAACAATTCCGGATCCAGTGCGTCCAGGCTGATATTCAGCCTTCTGAGTCCCGCATCATACAAAGCCTGGCCATGCTTTTTGAGCAACAATCCATTAGTGGTCAATCCGATATCTTCTACGCCTTCGACCGAAAAGATCATTTTGATCAATTCCGGCAGACCTCTGCGCAATAAGGGCTCTCCACCTGTTAGGCGGATTTTTTTAACCCCCATTGACACAAATAATTTAGTGAGCCTATGAATTTCTTCAAAAGTCAGTAATTCCTCTTTCGGCATAAAAGCATAATCGTCACCGAATACCTCTTTCGGCATACAGTATGAACAACGGAAGTTGCATCGGTCTGTAACAGAAATCCGCAAATCCCTCATTGGACGTCCCAGCTTGTCCGTCAATGGTTGTATCAACATCATCTCATCCTCCTCCCTTGCGTGCTATCTTCAATTCTATTCGAAATTCCCTGCTTTATTTATCGTCACTCAGTCAAGTAGTCATTACTGGAATCGAACTGTTTTTTTTCTGGTATTCAGTAGTGATATCAGTAAAGGTTCCGACATAACGGACGACTTCACCGGTATCATCCTTTACAGCACTGATATTCAGCCATTGGAGATACTCTTCGCCATTTTTGCGCCGGTTCCAAATCTCGCCTTGCCACATACCAGTCTGTTCAATTTCCTGCCACATTTTTTTATAGAAGTCTTTTGGCTGTCTGTCGGATTTCATGATGCTTGGATTTTGTCCGACGACATCCGCTTCGTCAAATCCAGTCAGTTTAGTAAAGGCAGGATTCACCGTTTTGATTTTCCCGGAAATGTCTGTCACCAGAATGCCCTGGCCTGTAGATTTGAAAACTTCGGCCGACAACTGCAGACGATCCTGGTAATACATCCAGACAACCAGCACTAAACTTGCCAATGCCACTTGGGAGAGGAGCATGAAGCCGATTGAATATTGACCCGTAACCGAAAAGATGATTGATAGCATGATCGGTGGGAAAAACCCACCCAGTCCGCCCATCATAGAGACGATACCGTTCGCAATACCGGCTTGCTTATTAAAGTAGAACGGCACTAATTTAAAGATGACACCGTTGCCGATACCAGCACTTACTGCAATAGCCAGCGTACCGACTGTGTAAATTCCGATTGTTGGAGAAAAAGCCAAGACAATAGCAGCAATCGTATAGATGAAGAACGTACCCATCAACAGCAGCAAAGGCTGCAGTTTATCGGCAAGCCAACCGCCTACTGGCCGGAGAAAAGTCGCGAGTGCGATAAAGCCGGCGGTCCGCATACCCGCATCCACTTTATCCAGCTCGAAATTGTTGACAAGAAAGTTTGGCAGATAAATCGTGAATGCTACAAACGAACCGAAGGTGATGAAATAAAACAAGGAAAAAAACCAAAGTTTTTCATTTTTATAGACGCCCTTAATCTGTTCAAGAATAGGGGTTTTCACTTTCGGTTCCTGGCGGTCACCAATGAAAAAGTTCAAAGCTGCAAAAATCAGCAACAGGATCAAGTAAAGTTTAACCGTATCTGACCAGCCAATTTGATTGGCGATCAATGGAGCTGAAAATGTGGTGACGGCTGTACCGATGTTACCAGCACCATAAATTCCGTTGATAAATCCGTGTCTTTCCTTTGGGTAGTATTTCGGCAGCGAAGTTACCCCTACCGAAAAGACCGCTCCACCAATACCAAGGAATAGTCCACTGATGATCAGATCTGTAAAGCTTGAAGCTTCACTTAAGTAAAAGACCGGAAATAAAAGTAGGATAAAACTGACTAAAAATATAATTCGCGCTCCAAAGATATTAGCGTAATAGCCAAGTGGAATCCGCAGAATAGAACCCAGTACAACAGGTACAGCAGTTACAATAGCCAGTCTTTCCGGAGCTATGGCTATATCTTCACTAATAAATGGAATAAGAGAAGATATAATCACCCACACCATAAAACCAACCACGAGATTCATTGTTTGAAGGGGCAATTGCAGTTTCTTGATCATCAAAATCACCTTTTCCGTTGAATTTTCTTTACGATTTTTTTATATTGATTCCCTGCTCTCATTGTATCCCGAGAACACCGTCTTTTTAATTAGGGAGCGCCCTCCTACTGCAAGGGGAAACCCTTAATTAAGAAAAGCGAAAGCGCCCGTGTAGCCCCGACAAGCGCTGGAGGCTTTACCGGTAATGGCGTTCCTTGCCATTGTCGGTATAGCCGAAGCGACTCGAGGGGCTGGGCGCTGGAGCTGGACAACTAGAAAAGCGAAAGCGCCCGTGTAGATTCAACGGGTATAAGACGATCTGGCAGAGTGGCGTTTTTCCAGCCGCACAGCCAGAGTGGCTTATGTCCCTAGAATCTGGGCGCTGGAGCTGGACAAAGAAAAGCGAAAGCGCCCGCTTAAGGAAGGTAACCTAAGTACGCGACTTCCTGTCGCAACGGTTACCTGACCCACATCCTGCGGGCCTCTGTCGGGCTATAAGACAGACCGGCGAAGCGGCATGTTTTCAGCCGCACAGCTGGGCTGGCTTATGACCCAAAGAGCTGGGCGCTGGAGCCTGGACAACCAGAAAAGCAGAAGCGCCCAATAGCAGAAACTGATCTAAGCGGCTTTTGGCACGAGAGCCTCCCTGAGCTGCGCATTCAGAAACAGGGCGATGGATAAAAGTCGTCTCTCTTTGTTCAGATCTTTTCATATTCCGCGCATTCTTAAACAAAAAAAAGCTGCTTCTCTTAGAAGCAGCTCAAACAATTCAGGTGATAAGGGTATTCAGTTTTTTGTATAATTCATCTTGATCGGCCGCTTTCATGGCTTTTTCGGCCATCGGAAACAATACGGTTTCCTCTTTCATGAAATGGACGGTCAAAACTTCAAATGCCTCTGCCGCATCCAGTGCGACACCCTTCATCTGTTCCAATGTCAGCAGATCGATATTGTCACGTGTGTGATGAAAAAAATGCCCGATATAAGCATCGATTTCCTGATGCTCATCCTGAATACCGACAAGCGGCCCCTGCTCGAACCCAATATAATCACCAAGTGCCGGAAAAAAGAATTCTTCTTCTTTGTCAGTATGGTTTTTGAAGGGTTCAACAAACTCAAAGAGCTTTTGGCGTAAAATTTTCATGTTTTCACGGCCAGCTTCTAAGCTCAATTTTTCATCTTCAAAAGACAAGACCAGCGCATGCCATTCATTCATCAAGAATGTTAAATAAACATGCTCATTTTCCAATAGCCTCATACCGGGTTCTTTAAATCGAAGCTCTGATTTTTCTGTCATAAAAAGATCAACTCCCAGCTATTCGTCAAAAATTCAATAGTTTTTTCTTCAATACGTATTCCACTAACTCAGGTCTGCTCTTCAACTGGAGCTTTTCCATGATTTTCGCTTTATGCGCTTCCACCGTCTTCACAGAGATGAAGAGCTTTTGTGCAATTTCTTTATTGCCGTAGCCTTTTGCAACCAACGGAAGAACTTCAATTTCTCGTTTGGACAATAACTCAAAAGGATCTGATTCTTTTACATTGTGATCTTTGTTGACTAATTCACGAACCAATGAAGTGGCCATTTTCGGATGAATATAGGTTCCGCCATTGTAGATGACCCGAATAGCCTGTAGCAGCTCTTCATCCGGAGCACTTTTCAGCATATAGCCTGAAGCGCCATTCTTCAATACATGGAACAGATATTCCTCGTCGTCGTGCATCGTCAGTATCAGAATCTTGGTTTCAGGAAAATCTTCCTTAATCTTTCCCGTCGCCACTAAACCACTCTCACCCGGCGGCATGCTTAAATCCAGCAGCAGCACGTCCGGCTGATGCTTGGCCACCATTTGATAAGCTTCGATTCCATCGGCAGCCAGGGCTATAACTTCCATATCTTCCTGGAAATTAAGGATCATCGAAAACCCGCTTCTCACAATCGCATGATCATCCGCTATGACTATCTTCATTTTACCACCTCACGGTTGTCGTCCAAAGGCACACGCAAATGGACGGTTGTCCCTTTGCTGACTTCAGAATTGATGGTTACTTTGCCCTGTACCAATTCAGCCCGTTCATTCATACCATATAGCCCAAGCCCGGTTCCTATTGGATTTTGCCCTGGGATAAAGCCAATGCCTCTATCCTTTACGATCAATTGCAGGGTGTTGCCTTCTTCTTTCAAAACAACTTGGACGATTTCTACCTGAGCATATTTAATGGCATTCAAAACAGCTTCCTGACAAATCCGGTACATCACCGTTTCTACTTCACTTTCATAGCGGTTACGTTTAATCGTCGATTTAAAGTCAACGGTTATGCCATAACTTTCCTCTACTCGTTTAAAATAAGAGCGAAAAGCGGCCTCCAGCCCCAAATCATCAAGAGCCGATGGACGCAATTCGACAGATAAATTACGGATGTCATCCATCAGCCTGATCAATGTAGCCGTACTTTCACTGGTTTTCTTCAAGACTTCTTTATCTTCAGTCATATATTTTAAAGCACGCAAATCAACGACAGCACTCAAGAGTTCCTGAGCCACACTGTCATGCAACTCTCTTGAAATCCGCTTGCGTTCATTTTCCTGTGCTTTAATGACATTTTTCGTCATCGTGTTTTGCTGCAGTTTGGTCTGCGTTTCGAATTGAATCGACAGATCCCTTAGGATGAAGACCCGTGTGCCTTTTTCAACATCAATGATGTGGAAAGTCGCTGCATAAGGAACGACACCTTTTCCTGTTGTTTCCAAAAACACTTGAAAAGAAGAGAAATCCTCGTGGTTGGAACTGGTGAAATAACAGTCTTTGCAGGTTACCAGCTCGCTCTCGCTGGTGTACCCCCGGCAAACATTGCAAAGAGCATTTTCCGCCCCTTTTTTTAACTGATCCAGTACCTGGATATCTATAATGTTTTTTGCTGCAGGGTTCATCGAAATGGTCTTTCCTTCACTCGAAAAAAAGAAAATTGCTTCTGTGCTGTTTTCATACATCTTCAGCATCATATCAACTAATTGATCCTTTTTGTCAGAAATCAATTCCACATCAATTCCTTCCCGTCCAGCGTGCCCAGACCGGATTTCGACATGCTGATCAGCAGCTGCAATCTTTCCGGCGTCATCAGATGAGGTTCCCGAAAGCCTCCCAAAAGCACTCCGACCACTCTTCCGCCATGCCATAAAGGAGTAGCGCCTATACTCTTCAATTTTTCTAGCCGTAATATAGGATAATTAAATAAATCATCTTTCGCAGCAAATTCACTTACATCCGAAATCAATAGAGGCTTGCCGCTTTTAAAAACTCCACCGGCAATTCCTTTTCCTGATTGCAGGACTACTTTTTTGATGCGGCCACTTAAATTGCCCGAAATGTATTGCCACTTTAATACATGCAGGTTTTCTGCTGGCTCGACTAATGCAAGCGCGATAATATCACAACCGGTAGCTTCCCGGATCTTTTCAATCTGTAATTGGTATTCTTCTGTGTGCACCATATTCTAGTCTCCTATCAAACTAAAAAGTGAGACCCTCTTTAATTTGTTGGTTTATGTCTTCTATACAGGATATAACTTCTTCCCACATAATTCAACGGTACACTCCAAACATGCACAAGACGGGAGAATGGCCAGAAGGCGAATATTGCGAATCCTGTCAAAACGTGGATTTTGAAAGACAAAGGCACGTCAGCCATGATCGCCGGATTTGCCTTAAACAGGAACAAATCACGGAACCAAACTGAGATAGTCATCCGGTAATCAAAATCAGGTTGAACCACATTGGTGACCAGTGTGGCATACATTCCCATAATTACGATGAAGAGCAAGAGTGAATTAACTGCCAGATCAGAAAAAGAGCTCAATTTCCGGACACTTGATATAGTAAAACGTCTAAACGTCAGAATAATCATGCCAAACAAAGTCATGAAACCGAAAATCCCGCCGATATAGATGGCTCCGATATGGTACAAATGATCACTGACGCCTACTGCATTCATCCATGAAATCGGAACCACCAATCCGCCAATGTGACCAAAAATCACCGGGATGATACCAAAATGGAACAATAAACTTCCGATCATCAATTGTTTTTTCTCAATAAACTCACTGGATTTTGCCGTCCAGTGAAACTTATCGACTCGGTATCGGTAAATATGTCCAAAAATGAAGATCGCCATACATAAATAAGGGAAAACTACCCAGGTTAATCTACTTACCGTTTCCATCGACAGGTGCCTCCTGTTCAATACAGACTTTAAATGTTTCACGTAATCCTTTTACGAGATGGAAGTAAGGACTATCTTTTTTCTCTAAAGATTTCAGCAGATGATAGGTTCCATCTTCCAGCACCGCAATCAGCATCTGGAAACTTTGAGGTCCCCGGGGATCCCCCAGCCACTCAGCTGCATAAAGAAACTCGCAGATCAGTGGCAGAAAATCGGACAATTCCGTATCCGGCATTTCAAGGCCGAACATTTCATACGAGACCTTCAGCTTAGCAAGCATCTGGCCCCGCTCCTTGGCATCCTCAAACTTAAAGTATGTCATGAACAATGTGCTGTCTTTATCAAAATCGAAAATCTCGGTATACATTTCCTGTATTTGATCCAAACTCAACTCATGCATTTGTTCCCAATACCGCTGAACATGCTCATATGCCGGATGTTCCGGATCAAATGATTCCTCAATCATCGAGGGATGAAAATCCAGTTTTTGCGGATAGGTCAAGTGATGGGCAAAAAAACCAAATGACAGCTTATAACGATATAATTTTTCTAAATTAATCACGCCATATACCTCCGTAGAAGTTTTCTTCATAGATTTCTTTGCCTGTTTTGGTTGCTGTTCCAGTCGGGCTCGGCGTTGCCGGACCACAACTGTCACACGATCCACCAGAGTCGGTTCCCCATCCGCCCATACCTTCTGTATCAAAGCCTTCCATTCCTTGCGCACGGTACGGATTGACCCGTCCTTCACGATGCGTGCTTGGAATAACAAAGCGATCTTCGTATTTGGCAATCGCCAAAAGCCGGTACATTTGTTCTGTCTGATGGGCCGTCATGCCAATTCGTTCCAAGCGGCTTTCATCGAATTCTCTGCCGGTTGTCTTCGCACGCATGAACGAACGCATCATTGCCATACGCTGCAGCGATTTCTTGACTGTTTCCGTATCACCAGCAGTCAGCATATTGGCCAAATACTGTATCGGTGTACGCATTTCTTCAATCGCCGGGAAAATCATATCCGGATTTTTAATGGAATCTTTGCCTTCAAAATAGTTCATGATCGGGCTAAGCGGCGGCACGTACCAAACCATCGGCAAAGTACGGTATTCCGGATGGAGTGGGAAAGCAAGTTGATGCTCAATCGCCAGTTTGTAGACCGGTGAATTCTGTGCTGCTTCTATCCAGTCTTCTGAGATGCCATCTTTTCGTGCGATTGCCATCATTTCAGGATCAAATGGGTCAATGAATAAATCACATTGCGCTTTGTACAAATCTTTTTCATCCGGTGTAGAAGCCACTTCCAGAACACGGTCTGCATCATATAGAAGAACTCCTAAATAACGGATGCGGCCCGTACAGGTTTCCGAACAAACCGTCGGCAGTCCCGCTTCAATCCGTGGGAAGCAGAATGTGCATTTCTCTGCTTTGTTGGTCTGCCAGTTAAAGTAAACTTTTTTGTAAGGGCAGCCTGTCATGCAATAGCGCCAGCCTCGGCAAGCTTCCTGATCGACCAGGACGATGCCGTCTTCTTCGCGTTTGTAGATAGCTCCGGAAGGACATGATGCGACACAGCTTGGATTCAAGCAGTGTTCACAAAGTCTTGGCAAATAAACCATAAATGCTTTATCGAAGTTGAATTTAATTTCTTCTTCGATTTTTTGGATATTTGGATCCAGCGGGCCCGTAATGTGGGCTCCTGCTAAATCATCTTCCCAGTTAGGACCCCATTCGAGATCCATCTTTTTGCCAGTAATGACAGAGTGTGCACGGGCAACCGGTGAGTGTTCCAATTCTCCGGCGTTGGTCAAGTGCTCGTAGTTATATGTCCAAGGTTCGTAATAATCCTTCATTTCCGGCATATCCGGGTTATAAAAGATTTTCCCCAATGCGACTTTTGATAATTTATTGCCTGACTTCAATTCCAATTTCCCTTTGCGGAGCTGCCAGCCGCCTTTATAAAGTTCCTGGTCTTCCCAGCGCTTCGGATATCCGATGCCTGGTTTTGTCTCCACGTTGTTGAACCACATATACTCTGCACCTTTACGGTTGGTCCACGTCGTTTTACACGTGACACTGCAGGTATGGCATCCGATACATTTATCCAGATTCATTACCATTGCTACTTGCGCTTTAATCTTCAAGCCAGTCAACCTCCTTAATTTTCCGAACTGCTACGTATTCATCACGCTGATTTCCGATAGGCCCGTAGTAGTTGAAGCCATAGCTGAGCTGAGCGTATCCGCCGACCATTTGAGTCGGTTTCATGTGGATGCGGGTCGGCGCATTGTGGCTGCCGCCGCGGGTATCCGTAATTTCAGAACCCGGCACCTGAATGTGTTTATCCTGGGCATGATACATAAACATCGTGCCTCTTGGTATCCGGTGGCTGACGACCGCACGTGCTGTGACAACGCCGTTTCGGTTATAGACTTCGAGCCATGCATTGTCGTCGATATCGTGCGCTTTTGCATCTTCGTTGCTGATCCAGACAGTCGGACCTCCACGGAATAATGTCAGCATGTGCTGATTATCCTGATAAGTGGAATGGATATTCCATTTGCCGTGAGGCGTCAAATAACGAAGCACAAGCGTGTCAACGCCGCCTTTTATCTTTTTATCATTCTTGCCGAAAACCATCGGCGGCAATGTCGGTTTATAAACCGGCAAAGCTTCGCCGAACTGTTGGAAAATTTCATGGTCGATATAGAAATGCTGTCTGCCTGTCAATGTCCGGAATGGCACTAAACGCTCTATATTCGTTGTGAATGGAGAGTAACGTCGTCCCATTTTATTGGATCCACTGAACACTGGCGTCGGAATAACTTCACGCGGCTGGACAGTGATGCTTTGGAAAGTGATTTTTTCTGCTGCGCGGTCTGCTGAAATATCTCTCAGTTGGACGCCTGTGTCTTTTTCTGCTTCAATATATGCTTTTTGTGAAACACGTCCGTTTGTCGCTGACGAGATATTCAGCATGGCATCCGCCACTTGTCGGGCCGTCTCGATTTTCGGCAGGCCATTCTTGATGGTTTCATCAAAGTGAGTGCCGTTTATGTGCTTCAATTCCTCATACTCATCTGCTACGGAGAAGCTGACGCCGTGCGCGCCGGTTTTACCGACTGCTAAATTAGGTCCCAAGGTAATGTATTTATCGTGGATTTTGGTATAATCCCGCTCGACAATACTGAAATTCGGCATTGTCTTGCCTGGAATCGCTTCAATTTCCCCTTTAGTCCAATCCTTGACGATACCCATCGGCTGCGAAATTTCGCTTATCGTATCATGCGCAAGCGGTGTAATGACTACATCTTTATAGACGCCAGGCAAATGCGTTTTCGCCATCTCTGAGAATCTTTCAGCCAATTTAGCGTAGATGTCCCAATCCGAACGGGATTCCCAAAGCGGGTTGACCGCCGGATTAAATGGATGGACAAAAGGATGCATGTCAGTTGAAGACAGGTCGGTCTTTTCATACCAAGTTGCTGCCGGCAAGACGATATCCGCGTACAGCGGAGTCGAAGTCATACGGAAATCAAGTGCAACCATTAGGTCCAGCTTGCCTTCAACATCTTCCCGCCAAACGATTTCTTCTGGTTTGTCATCGGTGTTCGGTTCTGCCAACAAGCCGTCTTTAGCGCCTAACAGGTGCTTCATGAAATATTCCTGGCCTTTAGCAGAACTTGAGATCAAGTTGGAACGCCAGATGAACAGGGTTCTTGGGAAGTTTTCAGGTGCGCCTGGATCTTCCACCGCAAATTTCGTTTTGCGGGAAATAACTTCTTCCACTGCATGATCGATAATATCTTTATTGGTCTTTCCGCCTTTTTCTGCAGCTTCTTCTGCGAATAATAAGCTGTTTTTATTGAACTGCGGATAAGAAGGAAGCCAGCCCAATCGTGCTGCCAAGACATTATAGTCAGCCGGGTGCTGATAGGCGACATCTTCTGCCAGAGGTGAAGTCAATGCATCTATGCTGCCTTCCTCATATCTCCATTGCTCAGTTGCAAAATAGAAGAACGATGTTGCATTCTGCAGTCTTGCAGGGCCTTGCCAATCTTTAGCGAATGCGACCGTTGACCAGCCTTCAATCGGACGGCATTTTTCCTGACCCACGTAATGGGCCCATCCACCGCCGTTGACGCCTTGTGAAGCTGTCAGGATGACCAGGTTCAAGATGGCACGGTAGATCGTATCGCTGTTGAACCAGTGGTTGATGCCGGCGCCCATGATGATCATTGAACGTCCTTCTGTATCAATCGAGTTTTGTGCAAATTCACGCGCAATCTGAACGACGATCGATGCTTTGACAGATGTTACTTTTTCCTGCCATGCAGGGGTATAGAATGATGTTTCATCGTCGTAGCCTTTTGCGTTATATTCACTTTCGGTCCGAATAATTCCATATTGGCTCATCATCAGATCGTATACAGTTGCAGCATAGCGTTCAGTGCCGTCTGCCAATGTTACTTTTCTTGCAGGAATCACACGTTTAAAGACGCCATTTCCTTGGTTATCGAAATAAGGGAAGACGATTTCCTTCCATTCTTCATCATGGTCAACAACACTCATTGCAGGTTCCACTTTAGAGCCATCTTCATTCTCTAGAATCAGGTTCCATTTTTTATCTTCTTCCCAGCGCTGTCCCATCGTGCCGTTCGGGACCATCAATTTGTCTGCCGCTTCGTCAAAAATGACCGGCTTCCACTCTGCATGTTGGGAAGTGTCGCCTAGATCGCTGGCGCGCAGGAATCGACCGCCTTTTAATGCATCTTCATGCGGATCCAAAAGAATCATGAATGGCATATCCGTAAATTGTTTCGCATAATTGATGAACATCGGTTCTTGTCGTTTTTGGTAGAACTCATCTAAAATGACGTGCGTCATGGCCTGTGCCAATGCAGCATCCGTCCCTGGATGAGGAGCCAGCCAATTATCCGCGAATTTCACGTTTTCTGCGTAATCAGGTGCCACAGATACTACTTTTGTTCCTTTATAACGAACTTCTGTCATAAAATGCGCATCCGGTGTACGAGTCATTGGAACGTTCGAGCCCCACATCATCAAATACCCGGCGTTGTACCAATCCGACGATTCCGGTACATCTGTCTGCTCGCCCCAAATTTGTGGAGAAGCAGGAGGAAGATCGGCGTACCAGTCGTAAAAGCTCAGCATCTGTCCACCAAGAAGCGAGATGAAACGTGCTCCTGAAGCGTAGCTGACCATCGACATCGCTGGGATTGGCGTAAAGCCAGCCACGCGGTCTGGACCGTATTTCTGGATGGTATAGATCAATTGTGCTGCGATCAATTCCAAAGCATCTTCCCAGTTGACACGGATATGTCCGCCTCTTCCGCGCGCTGATTTATAGAACATCGCTTTCTCAGGATCTTCTACTATACTTGCCCAAGCATCTACAGGATTCGCATGGCTTGCGCGTGCTGCTTTCCATAAACGCCAAAGTTTGCCTCGCATATAAGGGTATTTCACACGTAACGGGCTGTATTCGTACCATGAAAATGTGGCGCCCCGTGGACAGCCGCGTGGTTCAAATTCCGGCATATCGGGTCCGCAGGAAGGATAATCGATCTGCTGATTTTCCCAAGTGATGATGCCGTTCTTCACAAATACTTTCCAGCTGCATGATCCTGTACAGTTTACTCCGTGCGTAGTGCGTACTACTTTATCGTGTGACCATCTTTGGCGGTACATATTTTCCCAATCCCGACTTTTTTCTTCCAGGATGGACCAACTGCCCGAATAACTCTCGACTGGTTTAAAGAAGTTTAATCCAAATTTTGTCTTCATCGCTTATACCCACTCCTTCTCATGAATGAAAACTATTGAAGGGAATCAATTACAAATTCATTCGTATAGCCTTATTATGGTAGTCCCTCTTAAAAGTTCCCATTAGGGAATGTCCTATAGAACCCCTGGAATTCCCTTGTTCGTTGATATTTGAAAATTCCGTTGCTCCGGCATTGACGGCATCCGCTCCTTCTTATAGGGATTCGGCTATACCATGCCAGGTAATAAGTCTTCTCTTTTCTTAGCAGATGCCACGAGACCGTATTTTTTATCGGGGCAAATGCTTGCCATACTTAATAGCCAGCCTCGGATTGGCGGCCTCCAAAATATTGCCTGCCGCTCGAATTCCCCCGCTCCACAGCGAATAAGGGAGTTCCCTCTTTCGCTGCAGGAAATGCCCTAGCTGGAAAATCAGCGGTTTTCGACATGTTATACTGAAAAAAAATGAGGGGAATGAATGATTATGTCAGGACCATCTTTACGCCAGTTGCATGCCCATCATGCAATCCATCAAGGCGCGTTATCTGGAGCATTAACCAAAACCGAAGAAGTGGAAGACCTATTGAGAGCCAAAGAATTCGAAGTTGCCCGCCAGGCAGCGGATCATTTGCTGGAGTATTGGGAAACGCGGATCATCAGCCATGCCGATGCGGAAGAAGAAGGATTTTACCAGGAAATGCTTGAGCAGAAACCTGAACTCAAGCAAATAGTAGCCGATTTGACACGCGACCATGAAATTATGCGCCTCGTAGCTGCCGACATCAAAAAATTACTTGTGGAAGAAGGCGTCAGCTATGAAGTCATGAAACAATTTCATGCGCTGCTGGTTGTGAACGCCATCCACAGCCGCGAAGAAGAACGGCAGCTGCTTCAGGAGCCTTCATTATGATAAATACAATTGGAAGAAACGACCTATGCCCTTGTGAAAGCGGCAAAAAATACAAAAAATGTTGTGGAGTGGATGATTCCACTAAACTGATGACTGAAGAACAAAACAAAGTGCTTCAAGGGCTGCTTCAAGAGTTTTTTGAAAATCATCCCCGTCCGTCAGAACAAAAAGAATTGGTGAAATGGAAAGATAAAGTCGAAAATATTCTTGTGCCTCTTTACGGTGAAGATAAATCAAACGGCATCATCGGCGATCTCTTCTTCTTTTCTGAACGTGTTGATGTATGGAATGCTTTTATCGAAAAAAAGATCGCCAAAGAAGAAAGAACGCAAATCAAGCAGATTCTTAGCTCATGGCTTGATCCCCTGTTTATGGCCGGCGAAGTTCTTTCCGTCTCCAATTACCATGCACAGGTCCGTGATTTGCTGTCTGAACAAGTCACGGAAATTGAAGTCAATGAATCTTTCCCTGTTGAAACTGGAAATATCGCAACCGGCTTCTATTTGCCTGATATCCGGATTGGAGACCATTTCATGATGGTCCTGAACAGCCTGACAGTTGCGGTTGAAGTAAACCAGGAAAGTGTCCAAAAGCTCAAGGAAATGTATCAATCCTCAGAAACTGAAAACGCGCAGGAATTTTACCACCAGAACATGCTGGCTGTTTACCAAATCCTGAGCAGCGGCCTTCTAAGCACCGGGCAAGTCTCTTCTGCGGTTCTTGAAACTGTAGAAGAGTTGGAGAATTTCCTCATTGCCTATGATTTGAAAAGCGATGAATTAATCGAAGCCTTCTTTCATTACGCAGAACCCTTAGCCGCAATTCCTGAAGAAGCAGTCGCCGGGGCGATTCAGTTTGCCATCGACCACCACTTGGTGAAGCTGGACTGGACTATCGAGGAAACAGCGCAGCATTTCGGGGTGGATACAGAAGGACTGGCTCTATTCAAAGATGGACTTGGCTCTTTTTACCATACTGCCAAGAATAACGAAGACCCAGAGAAAGAAGCCGTTTATGCATTTGAAGTAGGAACGGACCCAAAAGGCAATGAACTTCAGAACTGGCAGTTGTATATGCATTTGAAAAATGCCACCATTACGAGCGAAAATGAATTAAAACGCCAAATGGAGTATTATCACAGCAAATCCTATGAGCCGAAAACCAAGGCGGAAACTGCTCAACTCTTAGCCTACAGTGCATACACAAACACGGATCGGGCAAGCCAGCTAGAGCAGATTCAACAACTGGACCCCCAAAATACAGATGCCTTCCTATTGGCAGCTGAAGCCGAAATGGACATAACAATAAAAGAACAATTGCTCCAACAGGCGATTGCCAGCGGCAAAGAACGCTTTGAACTGGAAATGGATGTAGCCTGGTTGTACGTGCCAAACCGCCCATACCTGCGCTCTCTGTTTTTGCTTGGGAATTTCTATTGGGAGCAAGCTCGCTTCGAAGAAGCTTTCCCTATCTATTATGAAGTGATGCGTTTGAACCCCGGTGATCATCAAGGGGTACGTTATTTAGCGGTTTCGGCGTTAATTGCATTGGGCCGCCTGGAAGAAGCAGAAAGCTTGATCAGCCATTATGAGGAAGAACTCAGCGACAATGCATTCTATGCATGGTTTAGATGGTCTATTGAACGGCAAAAAGGGATGCTTTCCCAAACCGTTCAAACGCGTTATGTGGAAGCCGTCGATCAAAATCCTTATGTGAAAAAATATGTTGAAAAGCGGCATGCTGCTTTGCCTTATCCAAAATCGGCTGTCATCACTCCCCGTTCCCCTGAAGAAGCAGGGTTAATCTGGACGTTTTTGGCACCAACTCTTGATAAACGGTAAACACACTTTGGAACAGATGAAAAACTAAAAAAAGGCTGCATCTTCTGTAATAGAAGATGCAGCCTTTCAAACTGTAGACAAAGTTTGACCAAAATCTATAGCGGTACATAATCCCCAAGCGGTCCGGCCACTTCGCTTTCCGTGGGCTCAGCTTCAGCCTCCTCGTCACTGCGTTCCTGCGGGGTCTTCAGCTTTCGCTGTCCCACAGGAGTCTTCGTGGCCAGCTCGCTTGGGAGGGTGTTGCTTCGATCAAAAAGAGAAGCTTGCTAGTCAACTTCAGGAACTGTAGTCCCTACAAATCTGGTAAATCCTTCACTCAAGGATCCGGAGCGCAAGGCGGCGAAGGGCAAAGATATGCTCCTGCATCGCTACGCTGCTTCGTCGCAAAGATAATGGCCGAACTCCCTTCGGCGATTATCTTTCCTGCGGGAACAGCGAAGTGCCGAAATCCACTCGGGCGCTAGTCCGAGTTAGTTCGGCGCGAGCCCGCGGAAAGCGTCCGCCTGAAGCGCAGGATCCGGTATAAACATGATAAAATATGGATTCATTCTTTAAATGACATCAATATTCTTTTGTCTACAAGCTAAAAGGCTGCATCTTCTGTAATAGAAGATGCAGCCTTTTACCTATGCCTTAAAATACTCAGCTATTGATTGAATTTGTTTGATTGTCGTCTTTGGCGGAATCAAAATTCCCTTGGCCGACTCTGCGCCGTATTTCTTCTTCAGTTAATTTTTGCCCGATGGGTCCTGTCGGGATTTCAGTGGAACTATTTCCAGTTTCTGCGCGTTCAACACGTGCAAAGCCTGAATTTGTTGCACGCCCGATCCGTTCTCTTTCAGCCCTGCTTGAATAAGTTTCTTCTGGTTTTTTTCCAACAGCCATTAAAATCACTCCTTTTTTGATCGTCCCGTAATTTTTAACAGCAAACTTTTCAATCCGAAAGACAAATGGATCCATAATTATCATACCATAATTTTCAGATTATTCAAAATCAGCAGTGTTTCAAGTGCTATGCAAATTAGCTCAGGATAGAGATTTTCCGTATTCATGTAGATGGCTCTATAATCGAATCGGGCCCTCGACAACGATTTTCCCGATTGTACGGCCTGTCAGCAGGTTGTCATAGGCTCGTTTCAAGGTTGTGGGATTGAGCGGCGATAAGTGTTTAGTCATGGTCGAACGGACTTTGCCTTCCTCTACCCAGTCAGCCAGTTGTGTCAAAATATGATGCTGCGCAATCATGTCTGCTGTCTGAAATACCGAACGTGTATACATAAGTTCGTAGGAAAAACTTATAGATTTTGAAAACAATGCAAGATGGAGCGGCTGAAAAGCCGGAAGGATCGAACAGATTTTACCTTGCGGCAGGATCGTTTCCGCCATATTTTCCATATGGTCATCCACGTTGGTCAAACAAAAAATATAATGTGCTCCTGAAATCCCTAATGCTTCCAACTGCGGTTTAAAATCTTCGTGATGATTGATGACATGATCAGCCCCATGATCGAGTGCCCATTCCCGTGATTCCGGCCGGGAAGCTGTGCCGACAACGGTAAGTCCAGCAAGTTTCGCAATTTGCGTCGCGATTGATCCGACTCCCCCAGCTGCTCCAATGATCAAAACTACCTTGCCTTGATTATCGGATGCTTTTTTTGATACTCCAAGCCGTTCAAAAAGCGCTTCGCTTGCCGTGATGCCGGTCAAAGGCAAAGCTGCTGCCTCTGGAAAGCCGATGGTTTTTGGCTTCTTCCCAACAATCCGCTCATCAACAAGATGGACTTCACTGAGACTTCCCGGAACATTGCTCGTTCCCGCATAGAATACCTCGTCACCCACCTGGAACAAACTGCAGTCTTCTCCCACTTCTACGACTACCCCAGCTGCGTCGCGTCCGACAATCGTCAATGACCGGTCGTCTTCGCTCTTGCCATCACGGGTCCGCAAATCTGTCGGATTCACCGATATGGCCCGAACTTCCACTAATAGATTCTTGCCTGTTGCCTTTGGACGGTCAATTTCAACCACTTGAAATTCAGGCGCTGCCGTTTTCAAGCCCGGTTCGTAAAAGCCTAATGCCATCATCTTTTCTTGTTTCAATCCACTTCGCCTCTTTCACGTTAAATAATGATAAAAATTGAATCAGTATTTATTGTAACTGTCGATACCTGCAGGTACAAAAACCCTGTTCCTTACTTCCACAAAAAAATCATCAGGCTTTTCTACGGACAAATCCTTGCCCAGAGCGACTATGAGCTAATTGTCATATAATCATTTATTAAATATTCTAAAAATATGGAAAATTAAGTTGTTTTTTCTTTTATTTTTGGTATTATAGATAAATAGATCCACCATTTATATTCAAAAATAATATTTATCCCTATCCAAGTGGTCTATTGTACTCATTTTCAGGGAGACCTGAGAATTTTTAAATATTTTAAGCAACACCCATCAGAGGAGGACGAAAAATGATCAAGAAAATTTTCACCACTACCGCCGCATTAGCATTAGTATTCACAAGTGTTTCATTGGCTCCACTGGCAGCAACCAGTCTGGAAGCACCGACAAATGTAAAGCCGGCCAATTCTGCGACTGATGTCGGTTTGAATGCGACCTTGGAAGCCCTCGTTAAAGATTCCACTGGTGCCGGAATCAAAACGGTTGATTTCAAAAAAGGATTTACATACGACTTTAACGGCAACGGTATCTCCGGCTTTGAGAACGACACAGCCGACAACCCGATTTCTGTTCCGATTCAATCAGGATCGACCGCGTTAACAAGCGAGCAGATAGACGCGATGGCAGCTGATGATGACGACACTGCTGTTACAAAAAGCAGCAATGGCTTCCCTTCCCAGCGTTTTGAAGTCGACGTATCCAAAGATTTGGCAGCGGGAAATTCGATTGAACTTTATTGGGAAGGCAAAACATTGGCAAGCGGGCTAGCTAATTTGTCTGCATGGGATTTTAAAGCCGGCAACTGGGTAGCTTTGAGTCAAATGCAAGGAAATGCTAATAACGAGGAAATTGTCCTGACAGCAGAAATTGACAAAGAGCGTTTCGTCAAGGACGGCAAAGTCCAGGCCATGGTTCATGATTCCGGTACTTTGACAGATTCCAAAGACCAGGACTTCTCTATGGTATGGCTTACGGATACACAGTATTATGCAGAGGATTTTCCGGAAGTTTGGACATCTATGACCGACTGGATGATCGCTGAATTCAAAAAAGGAAATTATGAGTACGCGATGCATACCGGAGATCTTGTCAATCAAGTTGATAAGCCGGAGCAATGGGCAGTAGCCAAAGAAAATCTGGACCGACTGGATGAAGCCAATATCCCATATGGCGTGCTTGCCGGAAACCACGATGTCGTCATCGATCCCCTTAACAAAACCTATGACTATAGCATTTTCAAAAGATATGCAGGCGTAGACCGCTTTAAGGAGAAGCCTTGGTTTGGTGAAGCAATGAATGACGAAAATCAAAACCATTATGATTTGTTCTCTTTTGGCGATCATGATTTCATCATGCTTTACCTTGGGTTCGGAAGAGACGGATCAGCTGAAACCGTCGCATGGGCCAATAAAGTCCTGGAGCAGCATGCTGACCGCAATGCGATTGTTGGCATGCATGAAAATATCAATTCATTGGCGCAATACGTTACTGCTGAAGCACGTACAGTCAACAGAGAAATTGTTATGCCGAACGAAAACGTCAAGATGGTCCTCAGCGGACACCATCACGGCGCGAACTACCGTGTGAAGAAAGTCGAAAATGAAGATGGTTCACAGCGTGACGTACTCGAAGTCTTGGCGAATCATCAAGGCAATACAGCTCCTGAACGCGGACAAGGGTATTTGAAGATGCTGACATTCGATCCAACGGATGAGACACTGGACTTTGTTTCGTACTCTCCATTTTTGGATGATAAAGATTTTGAACAATTCGATCCTGCAAAAGAGAGCTTTACAGCAAGCTTTGATTTAGCGGATGTAGAAGCGAAAGTAAACCCTAGACAGATCGAAACAGATTATCTGGCTGTTAATATCTTTACCGATCAATTGATCGGCCAGGACAAGGACCTTAAATCAGGGGACACTGCTTCTGTTGAATGGAAAGGCCTCAGCAAAAACACTGCGTATCACTGGTATGTGAATATGACCAATGCTGCAGGCGAAAGCGACAAATCACCAGTCTATCAATTTACAACGGGATCAACAGAGCCAGAACCAGAGCCAACACCTGACCCTGATCCGGTACCAAACACGCCAACATTCCCGGATGTCACACCCGAAAAGCCTGACTGGGCATACGAAGAGATTGAACGGATGGCAGCAAGAGGCGTGATTCAAGGGCATACAGATGGCACCTTCAAGTGGAGAGACGGGATTCAGCGTCAGCATGTTGCTCTTATGTTCAATCGTGCGCTGAAATTAGAGAATGAACTGCCGTTTAAAGCTTTTATCGATGTTCCGAAATCGCATATGTATTATGATCAAATTACCGCAACTCAACAGGCGGGAATTTTCGAAGGCTACAACAATCAATTCCAACCAATCAGCAAGCTGACTCGCCAAGAAATGGCCAAAGTGTTAGTGACAGCCTTCGATATTCAAGAAAAAGGTTCCCACAACTTCCCAGACGTCAATAAAACCGGCTGGGCTGATCCGTATATCGATACGCTTTATGCCGCTGGAATCACAGTCGGTTCGACTGGCGGAAAGTTCAATCCGGAAGCTGCTGTAACACGAGCTGAATTTGCAGTCTTCATGGACAGAGCATTAAAGTATTCCGAAGCACAATAAACCAAAGAAAAAGGAACCCGCAGCTGTGGGTTCCTTTTTTTGTATAAAACTACACCAAATCTTATAAAAAAATTATAATGGACCTAGCAAAACCATTAGTCGAATCCATTTGGGGAAAGGAGGCGAAGCAATGATCACCCGCCACACAGTCATTTCTCTCGGCATATCCCAACTGGTGTGCTGGGGGATCTCTTATTACCTGATAGCAGCTTTCGGCGCACGGATTGCTGAAGATCTTGGCTGGAACGACGCCATTGTTTACGGGGGCTTTTCAGCTGCATTGGTGGTTATGGCAATCACCTCACCACTGACTGGCCGATTAATTGACCGTTACGGAGGAAGCGTCGTTATGTCCACAGGTTCTATTTTACTGGCCGTAGGATGCGGAGGAATCGCCTTGTCCCATTCTTATGGCACTTATTATGCTGCCTGGATGGTTCTGGGTCTTGCTATGCGCCTGAGTTTATATGACGCAGCATTTGCCGCCTTGGCACGCATAGGAGGCGTTCATGCAAAACGCCCCATTTCTAAGATCACTCTTTTGGGCGGTTTGGCTTCCACCGTTTTTTTTCCGATCAGCTTCTTTTTAGCTGAAACATTCGGTTGGCGGATCGCTCTTTTTATCTATGCTCTGTTTGCCTTGTTGACGCTTCCGCTGCATTTGTCACTTCCTAAAGAGCGATTTGGCGAGGGGAGCAACACGGCTGAAGATCTTGAGCCGCCCCTATCCCCTGCAGCAACAACAACCAAGGAACAATGGATTGCCGGCAGCCTGTATGCGGTAATTTTCACCTTATTAAACTTTTTGAACTCAGGCATGTCCACCCATATGATCACTCTTCTAGCAGGGCTTGGATTGACTGCTGCTCTTTCTGTTTGGGTTTCAACGCTCAGGGGAATCGGACAATCCTTGGCACGGGTCTGTGAAGTCTTGTTCGGCGCTCGCTTGCATCCTGTGTCCTTAACAATTCTCGCTTCTATGATTTTGCCTCTCGGCTTTGTCATCGGGCTCCTCAGTGGCCAGTTTCTTGCAGCCGCTCTTCTGTTTGCCTTTCTTTTCGGCGCAGGCAATGGGCTGATGACGATTACCAGAGGAACATTGCCACTCGTTTTGTTTGACCATAAAACGTATGGAACCCTTGTCGGAAAGCTGCTGGTGCCCGGTTTCTTGTTGTCGGCGATTTCACCTATTGCCTACACGTACCTGATCCAACATTCTGGAGAACAAGCAGCCCTGGCCATTTCTGCCGGATTGGCATTTGTTATTTTTGTTCTGTCACTTGTGCTTAAATCCAGATTCCATCCCACTGCTGCAAAAGAATAAAGCAGCCGAAAAACTGGTTCAAGAAATTCCCTAGAAAAAATAATGCTTTAAACAGCGAAATAGCCAATCCCATTGTGCAATGGGATTGGCTATTTCGTGTTCATGCCTAATTAAAACTTATCGCCTTTATCTCCGTGCCGCTCCAGCAATTCAGCGAACGACAGGTTCTTCTCGCGTTCTTTGCGTTCGAACAAGCGCTGCACTTCTTTTTCTTCTTCCTTTATCTGTTCTTCTTTCAGCAATTCTTTTTTGGTTTCTTTCAATTTCGCCAAAATGTCTTCAGGCAGCACACTATTGGACTCTTCTTTTCTGTTAGCCATAGATTTTCTCTCCTTAAGGACGTTTGATAACAGTTGCAATGCCCTGGCCGCCGCCGATGCAGAGGGTGGCAAGACCGGTCTTAGCATCCCGTTTGATCATTTCATGCAGCAAAGTAACAAAAATACGGGTACCGCTTGCTCCGATCGGGTGGCCGATTGCAATAGCTCCTCCATTGACATTCAAGATGTCATGATTGAATTTCAATTCACGGTCAACTGCAATCGATTGCGCCGCGAATGCTTCGTTCGCTTCGATCAATTCCATATCTTCAAGTGACATCCCGGCTTTCTTCAAGGCATTCTTCACCGCTTGCACGGGACCGATGCCCATGACAGCTGGATCGACGCCGGCGCAGCCGTTTGCCACGACTGTTGCCAGCGGCGTCAGGCCAAGTTCATCTGCTTTCGCTTTTGACATGACAACGACCGCTGCTGCTCCGTCATTGATGCCTGAAGAATTTCCTGCTGTTACACTGCCCTCTTTTTTGAAAGCTGGACGCAGCTTCCCTAACCGTTCTTCAGTTGAATCACTTTTAACATACTCATCTGTTTTAAAGACGATCGGGTCTCCTTTGCGCTGTGGAATTTCCACCGGCACAATTTCGTCATTGAATCTGCCTGACTCGATGGCTGCCGTGGCGAGAGCTTGTGAGCGGGCGGCGAACTTGTCCTGCTCTTCCCGTGTAATGTCATAGCGTTCACATAAATTTTCTGCAGTAACGCCCATATGGTAATCGTTGAATGCACAGGTTAAACCATCCACCAGCATGCTGTCGACTACTTTCTGGTCTCCCATGCGGAATCCGCTGCGGGCATTCTCCATCAGATAAGGCGCCCGGCTCATGTTTTCCATTCCGCCTGCCACGACGATGTCTGCATCTCCAGCATAAATCGCCTGATAAGCCAGCTGAATGGACTTCAACCCGGATCCACATACTTTATTGATCGTCATTGCCGGTACAGTTTCCGGCAACCCTGCGCGGATAGACGCCTGCCGCGCCGGATTTTGGCCCAGGCCCGCCTGAAGTACATTCCCCATGATGACTTCAGAAACCTGATCTCCCTGAATGCCTGCGCGTTCAATCGCCTCTTTAATGACGATCGCCCCTAATTGGGTTGCGGATACATCTTTAAGAGACCCTTGAAATGAACCTACCGCTGTACGGACAGCGCTTACAATAACGATTTCCTGTGACATGAACTTTTCCCCCTTGTTTGATTAGCTGTAAGTTGCTCTTTTATCCCTTCCCTAGATACAATGGAATATAGGGGGGATACTATGTTCAGTTTACCAAAAAATGCAACGATTATCGAGGTCGGGCCACGAGATGGCCTTCAAAACGAGGGGAAACTTGTTAAAACCGAAGATAAACTTCAATTTATAGCTGCTTTGCAAAGAGCCGGAATCCAGGAAATGGAATTGACGTCTTTTGTGTCGCCAAAATGGGTGCCTCAAATGGCTGATGCCAAGGAGATAGTGGCACAAACCAAAAAAGTCGGCCGGCAGTTCGTCCTGACGCCGAATGAACGCGGCATCCAGGCTGCTCTTGAATCGGGTGCACAATCACTTGCGGTCTTTGTCGGTGTTTCCAATACCTTTAATAAGAAAAATATCAATAAAACCACAGAGGAAAGCATGGAGGCGTTAAAGCCCCTGATCCTCAACTTAAAAAAGCAGGGCGTCTTTGTCCGCGCCTGTATTTCAACTGCATTCTACTGTCCTTTTGAAGGTGCCGTTTCTCCGGAAGCAACTTTGGCGCTGTGCCGCCAGTTCGTGGATTGGGGAGTCGACGAATTGAGTGTCGCTGATACAATCGGCATGGCAAATCCGAAGGAAAGCTATGAATTATTCGCTAAACTGGTGGAAGCATTTCCAGACGTATTGATGACTGCCCATTTTCATGACACGCGCAGAATGGCCTTGGCCAATATTTCTGCAGCGCTGCAGGCAGGCGTTACCCGTTTTGATGCTTCTGCAGGCGGCTTGGGAGGCTGTCCGTTTGCACCTGGCGCCACCGGCAATGTCGCAACAGAAGATGTCGTCAACATGCTTCACAGCATGGATATACAAACAGGAATCAACGTGGACCTTCTTTGCCAAGCCATTGAAAAAATCGAACCACATGTCACGAATCCGGTAACCACCGGCATGTACACGCTATACAAAAACCAGGCATAAGGAGACTACACCATGAAGAAAAGATTGATATGGACTTCAGCAATCGTTTCCAGTGTACTGACAGCTTTGGCCACAATTGCAGGATTTATTGCCAGCAACCGGCTGATGTATGTAAAGAAAAAAGATGAACAGCTGATTCTCGAAAGGGAAACCACCGCAAAACGCTATGACGAAGTGTGGTACGCCAATGTGCCGAAAAGCGAGCAGTGGATCGAATCCGAGAATGGCTACCCGATCAAAGCCATTTTCCTTGAACCACATGAGACCAATCGCTATGTCATCATCTGCCATGGCGTCACGGAAACCAAAGTCAATTCCTTTAAATACGCCCGTCTGTTTGAACGGATGGGTTTTAATTCGGTCGTCTACGATCATCGGCGCCACGGCGATTCCGGCGGGAAAACAACCAGTTTTGGGCATTTTGAAAAGATGGACCTGAAAGCGGTGGTCCAGGCTTTAAAACTGCATGTCGGAGCGGATCTGTTTTACGGCATTCACGGAGAATCGATGGGAGCTGCAACTACCCTTCTATACGCCGGCATGGAAGACAAAGCGGATTTCTATATCTCTGATTGTGCCTATTCCGACATTTACGAACAGATTCTCCATGTCATGAAAACGACGACGCCCCTGCGCACCACTTTGGCGCTGCGGCTTGCCAGCATTTTCATGAAAATGCGGGATGGCTATTCCATTTCGACTGTTTCACCGAGAGAAACCGTACAGAACATTCAAAAACCTGTTCTTTTTATCCATAGTGTCAATGATGATTTTGTCTTGCCGAAAATGAGCGAGGAACTTTATGCATTAAAACAAGGGCCCAAGGAATTGAAGTTGTTTGAAGAAGGTGCCCACGCACAGTCTTTCAACAGGAACCCTGATGAATACGAGGAGACCGTGGCGGAATTCCTCATGAAGTACGGCTTGCTGACACCCAAGCAGCAAGAAACACACTGGGCTTCTGCAAAAGCTGTCCCATCTCTTATCAAATAAGAAAAAGCACTCCGCGGAGTGCTTTTTCTTATGGATTTTTCTTTTTGTTAAGCACCAGCTTCATGCCAGCCTGTCCCTCGGCACCAATGAACAATTCGGTAATCGGTCCACTTTTCACAATGCCGGTGACATGAAGTTCAATGGTATCCAAATTGTAATCGGTCATATCCTTCACCAGTTCCTGTATCTTATCCAATGAAACGGGAAAAGCTTTTTTAAAGTTTGCGTTTTCCAGATGGAACTTCCCTTCTTCTTTGTCATCTTCTTCAATGACCGGCAAATAAAACAGCAGCTCTTCATTTTCAGCCATAAAGTCCGCCTCCTCTAATTTTTCCATACAAGCTGCAACAATAAACCAGGATCTTACTGGCAACATACCCGTTTCCTAGAATTCTAATAGTAAAAAAGACAAAATAAAAAAAGCACTCCGGAGAGTACTTTTATTTTTTAGCTGGTTTGCCAGGTTTAGTTGATGCTTTATTCATTTGAGCCATCATTTGATTGATTTTCTTTTGAGACGGTTTTTGCCCCATTTGCATCATCATGATTCGCAGCATTTCTTCATTGATTGGTGGGTTATCTTGCAAATATTTCATCATATATCGGCGTGCGATAAAGAATCCAAGTGCAACACCTGCGAGTAAAGCCACGATAACGATTACGATCCAGATCCATGTATCCATTCTTGTTACCTCCTTCGTGTTGCGTAAATAAGTAGTGCACCACAATGGATTATACTATAAAAAAAGATTTGTGACCATAACTAGAAAAATAATAAAGAGAAACTTCATCCATTAAAAATTTCTTCTTCCCCTCGGCTATAAATATCCAAGAAAAAATGGGAGCAGCAATTGCTCCCATTCCCTAGTTTACTTTTCGTTTAGTAAGTTTTTCACTTTGTTTGCTACATTTTCAGCAGTGAAACCGAACTCTTCCATGATGCGCTCGCCCGGTGCACTGGCACCAAAACGATCAATAGCCAGAATATCGCCTTCATCGCCTGTATATCGATCCCAGCCGAATGAAGTGCCGACTTCTATAGCCAGACGTTTTTTGACAGTCTTCGGAATAACGGATTGCTTGTATTCCTTGTCCTGTTTTTCAAAACGGTCCCAAGATGGCATAGAAACTACAGATACTTCAATTCCTTCTTCAGCCAATTGTTTTTGTGCAGCTACAGCCAAACTTACTTCAGAGCCTGTCGCCAACAATAACGCTTGTGGATTTTCAACAGGTGAGACGACGTAAGCGCCTTTTTCAACACCAGCTTCAGCCAGTTCCGCGCTGTTTTCCAAAATCGGCAAGTCCTGACGTGACAGCACCAATAAAGTCGGTGTTGTTTTAGCTGTTAATGCTAAACGCCACGCTGCTTTTGTTTCGTTGGCATCAGCAGGACGGACAACGCTCAGGTTCGGCATTGCACGAAGAGAAGCCAATTGTTCAACCGGCTCATGAGTCGGACCATCTTCCCCTACCGCTACACTGTCATGTGTGAAGACATACGTCACAGGAAGGCCCATCAACGCAGCCAGACGGATTGCTGGACGGACATAGTCACTGAAGACGAAGAACGTTCCACCGAAGACATGAAGGCCTCCGTGAAGCGCCATACCGTTCAAGGCAGTGCCCATCGCAAATTCACGGACACCGAACCAGATATTGCGGCCTTCAGGATGTTCCGAATCAAAGTCGCCCGCGCCTTTAATGTTTGTTTTGTTGGATCCAGCAAGGTCAGCACTGCCGCCGAAAAATGAAGGAACCGTTTTAGCGATTGCATTGATCATGTCTCCAGAAGAAGAACGGGTTGCTTGTTTCTTGCCGAATTCATACGTCGGGAAATCAGCGTCAAAGTTTTCCGGAAGATCTCCACGGATTGCCGTCTGCAATTGTTCTGCCAACTCCGGATGTGCTGATTCGTATTGCGAATATAATTCGTTCCACTCAGACTCAGCTTTTGCTCCAAGTTCTTCAGTTGCCTGTTCGAAAGTTTTATAAACTTCGTCAGGTACATGGAAATCTTTATCGAAAGTCCACTCATAGTATTCTTTGACCAGTTTCATTTCATCTTCACCAAGTGGCGCGCCGTGTGCATCCGCTTTACCGGATTTGTTCGGAGCTCCGTAGCCGATAACGGTTTTAACTTCGATTAATGTCGGCTTGTCTGAAAAGTCTTTGGCTTGTGCAATTTTCGCAGACAAATCATCCAAAACATTGCCGTCATCTACGCGCAAGTAGTTCCAGCCGTATGATTCAAAACGTTTTTGAACGTTTTCAGAGAAACTTTTGCCGAGTGGCCCGTCCAATGAAATGTCGTTGCTATCATATAAAATGACTAATTTGTTCAGTTTCAAATGGCCCGCAAGAGAAATAGCTTCTCCGGCAACACCTTCCATCAAATCTCCATCACCGCATAAAGCGAATGTGTTGTGATCGACGATGTTCATGCCTTCTTTATTATATGTAGCCGCTAAATGACGTTCAGCCATAGCCATACCGACTGCCATGCCAATTCCTTGGCCAAGTGGTCCGGTTGTTGCTTCGACGCCTGTAGTGTGGCCATATTCCGGATGTCCTGGTGTTTTTGAATCCCATTGGCGGAAGTTTTTAATTTCGTCCATTTCCAAACCATAGCCACTTAAATGAAGCAGGCTGTATAAAAGCATAGAACCATGTCCAGCTGATAATACAAAACGGTCACGGTTAAACCAATCTGGGTTTTTCGGGTTGTGGTTCATATGTTTCGTCCACAATGTATAGGCCATTGGAGCTGCGCCCATTGGCAATCCTGGATGGCCAGAATTTGCTTTTTCGATTGCATCGATGGAAAGTGTACGAATTGTAGTCACTGCAAGTTGATCTGCGTGGGTTGACATAGTAACATCCTCTCTCAAACAAAAAATTTAATCCATTACTAGTTTAGTCAACAATAGAAAAGAATACAATGAAAAAGAGAATAAGTATTTAATTCAAATACTTATTCTCTCGAATATTTTTGACCTTATCCGGAGTTACATCATTTCCATTGGGGTCAATCACTTTTACATTTTCAATTGTGCCGCGCATCGTTTTACGAAAAGTCTGCAAATACTCCTGGCGCAAAGAAGATTGCTCTGTTGCCTCTTCTTTCGATAATCCTGCAGTTTTCGATTTACGTGACAGCTCATTTATACGACCTAATTTGTCTGGTGATAACATAGACATCCACCTTTCTTCTTTTCATATAGTACAAAAAAAGTCAGGTTTCTGCAATGGTTTAGTCTTTCATCAGTTTTTCGTACTCCTTGTATCGGCGATGGACTGTCGCTTTGCTCGCCTGATAGCCGAATCCCTGAAGCGTCACAGCGATTTCACTGAAGGTCAGGCCATTGGTCTTCAAGCTGACAATTTGATCGATGGGAAGGTCCAGACGTTCCCGGCCATCAGGATTGCCTTTCCCTTTTAGGTTTTTCTCTGGTTTGTAGCCGTTTTCCACTGCGCGCATCATGCCACGCTTTATTTTGGCATTATGAATTTTGCGCTGGTATTCTTCTACGATCGCCAAAATTTCAAGCACCATGTCATCCATATCATTTAATGCAATCGGACCACGATCTGATAGGGTATAAACATCTACACCGTATTTCTTCATTACATGCAAAAGGGCGATCCGTGCATGCCCTCGGCCTAACCGTGTTTCGTCCTGGATAAATACAGCATCGACTTTTTCTGTCTTGATGCTGTTCAGCATCTCCAACAGCCCATCACGATCCATTTCATATCCGCTGTGCTGATCGGTAAAAACACCTTCTACTTTATAGGACTGTTCAAACGCAAACTTCATGAGTTCTTCTTCCTGTCTCTCAAGGGAAGACTCCTGCGTATCTTTGGTCGTGCTGACACGGCAATAAATTAATGCATGTTTCTTCATTCGGCATCACCTGCAAATTTAATGGTCTCATCAGGAGCAAATTTTAATTGGTCGCTGGGAATCTTAAGTGATTGCCCGGCAATAATTTTCGAAGTCGAAAGATTGTTCTCTTTCATAATATCTTCAATCCATTCATGATGAGGGGTCGTGCCACTGAACGATTCTGCTAAAGTCCAGAGTGTATCGCCTTCTGCTATTTCAACTTGGCTCATTTGTGCACTGTTTGTATTATGGGACAGGATTGCATAAAAAGTAAATACCACAATTAAAGCAAAAAATACGATTAGATAAGAATTTTGTCGGATGATCGTCAAATAAATCGCCTCCTGAGAATATATGTTCGGAATGTATGTTCTCATAATAAGGGCGAACAGGTGTTTTTGTCAAGAATAAAATTCGAACCTATGTTTGCATTTCATTGCCCGAGTTGGTATACTATTGGTAGAAATTAAGTAGAATTACTCAAATGAGGTGAAACTGTTGAAAAAAGTATCCAAACGCCAAGAAGATATACTGACATTCATAAAAGATGAAGTTCGTTTGAAAGGCTATCCGCCTTCCGTACGTGAAATTGGAGAGGCAGTTGGTCTGGCATCCAGTTCGACTGTGCATGGCCATTTGGCCCGCCTCGAGAGCAAAGGCTTAATCCGCCGGGATCCTACAAAACCAAGAGCCATTGAAGTAATCAGCACTGATGAAGCGCTTATTGATAAAAGACCAGTATTGCACGTTCCATTAATCGGTAAAGTAACCGCGGGTATACCGATCACCGCAATTGAGAATGTGGAAGAATATTTCCCTCTTCCCCAAAGCTACGGCACAGAAGATGATCATATCTTCATGCTGGAGATTATGGGAGAAAGTATGATTGAAGCCGGAATTCTAAACGGGGATTATGTCATTGTGAAACAGCAGCAAACCGCCAATAACGGAGATATCGTTGTTGCCATGACTGCTGAAGACGAAGCGACAGTCAAACGTTTTTTCCGTGAAGAAAACTATTTCCGCCTGCAACCTGAAAATTCATCAATGGACCCTATTATCGTGGACCAGGTTTCGATTCTTGGAAAAGTTGTTGGGGTTTATCGCCAAATCCATTAAACAAAAAACACCGGGACAATTTAGATTAACCGGACTAAATGGAATACTATAAAACACCTTCGAGAAGGTCCACTTTACACAAGTGCCCAAATCGAAGGTGTTTTTTGTTTAATCTCATTATGTAAAAACCACCTGCTGCTCACTGCTTGATGCAGCTGAAAGCCAGGATCACCGGAATTCTTTTTCTTCTGCTGTATTCCTCTTCCTCTTCGAAGTATTGCCGCTCAGGCATTCCTTCTAATAGACCCGTCACTGTAAATCCCGCCTCGGTGAGCGCCGTAAAATAACTTTCAATGGTACGGTGATGCTTGACCACTATTTTGTCGATCCACGGTTCCTGCCGCTCGCCTTCTTCAAAGTAATCATCCACAATCCAACTGCCTCTCTTTTCTCCAGGTTTTTTACTTGCAAAAGAAGAAGTCGTCAGCGGGTGCTGGACACTGAAAACAAATTTCCCATTCTCCTTTAGCGACTTATGGATGTTTTGAAACACTTGATCCACTTCCGGCAAATAATGCAGCGCTAAGCGAGATGCAACGATGTCATACCCACCTTCTGGAAAGCTGAATGATTCTATTGCAGACAGCGTGATTTGAGCCTCTAGACCTGCTAAATTCGCTGTCGCCAACCCGCTCATCCCTTTTGAACCTTCCACTCCGTGATAATGAAGCGCACCAGCCTCCAACAGTTCTTTTCCAAACAACGCATCCCCACATCCCAGATCCAGTACACGCTTGTTTTGAAATGCTCCGAGCAGTTTATAGATCACCGGTTTTTCAATGGTGTTATTGGGGCTTTCAATCCGATTTCTTCTTTGCAGAAAGCTCTCCAAAAAATCTTTTTCATCATATGCACTCGAACCTTTAAAATTCATAAAACCCCTCCATCATCAGATTGACCTCTCCCAATTCCGGGCATAAAAAAAGCGCTGCATAAGCAGCACCTTGCGTGCAGCTTATTGAGAAGAAACCTTCTACAATTCGCTGACTTTTATATATTTAACCAAATTAATTGTGATGCGAATAATATTGCCTGTTTCCATATCGGAAATTTCATAAGTGCCATTAGAAGGAATGTTGCTTAATGCCGACTCTTTATCCATAGCCTGGACGCTGTGGACGATCGTATTGCCCTGATCAAAATTAAATTCTACTCGAAACGATTTCATGCAATGGCCTCCTTCAATCTATTTGCTTTGTCTTCGTGAATCAGTTTATCATATATAAAGCATTATTGCTGTTTGTATAATTCCTTAAAGACAATGACTTTAAGAGCCAGCAGTTCTTCTTCATTTAAATCCTCTTCAAGTTTTTGAATCACTTCGTCAGCAGACATTGTCCCATCTTCAACTCCGGACTTCATTTTAGCCAAGTCAGTTAAACCCACCTTTTTAATCACTGTCCCGGCAGCATCTTCAGTTGTTTGGAATGGCAAAGGCTGGCTCTGCTGTTCCGCAATCTGGGCCTCTTCTATGTATTCAAGCATTTGAGGATCATTCTCTACATACTCCACTATTTTTTCCATCTGGCCATTATTCCGCAGATCTTCTGTCGCTTTAGCAACAAAGCGATCCACCGAAAAATCCGGGCCTACGACATATGCTCCAATTCCAGCAAATGAAAAGAATATTAAAAAGATAATGATTATCATGAGAAAACGCATAGTAGATTTCTCCTTTGCTTTTAGATTATTATAACAGCAGACGTACAAAAGTGTATAAAGTTACCATAAAAAAAGAAAAACTCTGGTTAAATTCTTTGCAGAACTCAACCAGAGGCCTTTTCTTTAACTTAACTCAAGCATATTCATTTAATAATCATCTTTTCTGCTGCTCAGCAATCCACCAGTCTATGTGTTCCAAATTAAAGATCACAGTATCCTGATATGCTTTGCGGTGCGGAATCTTTCTTTTCGACATTAAATCTGTAATCTGCTCTGCAGCCAACGGATAATTTACTGATTCTAAATAATCAACCAGTTTCGAAAGTCCTTGAATTTTCCTCAATTTAATCCCCTCCCACAAAATCCTCCTTTTGTTCTTCCAAAGGAAAATTCAGTATGAGTTATTAAATTTCTTGGCTGCACTTAATTATAACCTCAAAATGAAAGCTGTAAACCGTTTAAGGTGTTAAAATTTTATTTTCCCCTCAAAAAAAAAAGCACCTCCGAAGAGCTGCTCTAGCTATTATCATTTTTTTGTAAAGCTATAACTGCATATCCTTTATCCTCATTGAAGCTCCAATCGAAAAAAACTTCATTGATAGAACGATTCAGTATCTTCTCTAACGCAGATTGCTTAAATAATTTATACTCCAGCGGCCTTTTCGCCAGTTTCAGTGTTTCTGCAAACCCCTGATTAATGAGTTCCTTTTCAAGCAAGGTAAATATGTCGATGCGCCTTATCAAAAGCGTTCGATTACTTAACCAAAAAACTTCAGTTGACCCGGGTACTTTTTGCCCTATTTCACTAACCTTAATAATTTCATTAAGGAGTGCTTTTTCATCCACTTCTTCTGGCCAAGGTTCTTTGGTGATGGTGCCTTCTTTGAGGACTGCCAGAATCATGCCGGATTTTCGTTCCAGATTCCAATCAGCATAAAGTTCTTTAACATCAAGATTCGCTTCTTTCCAAAAATTCCTCTTGAATTCCTCTTGAATTTCAACCATCAGCAGATCCCTAAGTTCAAGCACTTTTAGTTCTTCATTTTTGCTGAGCAGCACTTTTTCCATCGGCGATAGAAAATCCCTTATTTGTATACAAATAAAAGGATGGACTATATTGACGTAAACCGATTTCGGTCCCTTGCCGAAATGAGAACGTAAAATTGTAGAAGAGAATCGGCTGACAACTGATTCAACTGCATTTTCTTTCTCTTTGACCATACTGCTTCCCCTTTGAATGGAAAATAGAATTGTTTCCATTCGGTCAAGCATACAGCAGTTGAGCTATAACTCCTATTAATCACGCTTACTGTACTAATTGCAGGATAAATTAATAGGAGTTTAGACCACCCTGAGTCAGGCGTCGCATACAACTTTATTCCCCCATGCGTTTGTCATGACACGAAATATCTACGATTCCGCATGCCGTCGACAATCACATTTACTCACTTTGGCTTGTCCTGCTTATTAGGAATCCGCTCTTTGGCTTTTTTCATAAGCACGTTCTTCCTTGGTAAAGCCAATGTAGCATATTGCAAAAGCGACCAGCGACGTGATCCAAAGTGAAATTACAGCTGCAGTTAAAATCATGAACATGATTATCCCTCCTCTTCACTAATCAGCAATGCAGTATTAACAGCCCAAAAATCGGCGTAATAGATCTAATAATAAGTTGTAGTGTTGCGTTATTTTTAATTAGTCGAATTAACACGCCAATAAGTTTCTTTCTTTAGTAACTTTCGGCTGTTTTTCTTTTTCAGCAGGATGGGCTTTCATTTTTTTATTAAAACAGAAAAAACCGTCAGAGCTTTTACGCCCCAACGGTTTACATCCATATATTTTAGTACATCTTCAAGTATTGCTCGCGTTCCTAGGGGTGGATCCTTGTGCGGAGTCTACATCTGGGGTTTCCACTCTTTTTTATTGATTTATAAGGATTTCAATATATTTATCTTGTTTATTAGTCTATATTTCTAGTTACAAAATTGGGTGATCATAAGAATGTTGTTTGACCAAATAGCAAATGACCGAATTAAGTTTCTTCTATAATATTAACTGTCAAAATGCGTGTAACCTTCTAACATCCAAACGCCAACAATTAATCCATGCCGCCACCATATAGCAGGCCATTACGTTTGGCTAACTCTTTCAGCTTTCCTGTCATCGGATTATCATCATTCTTTCTGAATGGGAAAGTACTGAATTCACCGATATAGTCATGTATCCAAGGCGCAATAGATCCGTTTGGCAAATAAACATTACCTGCTCTCACTTCCGGAACAACAACCTGAGCTCTTACCATTTTGCCGCCTTTCGGATTCACTGGAATGAGTCCAGGTATTCCTTTTGTCAGCATTTCAATAACGGCAGTAACGTTTGCTTTGTCCTCAATGAACTTTGTCCCGGCACCCGGCTTGTGGCCACTTGTCGGACATTGTGCGGATGGCTTGCATGGTTGCCTTGATGCCCATCTTCTCTTTCACTCGATCCAGCGAGTACTTATCCGCTCCAATGCGCCCCCACACCTGTCCGGAAACAAAGTCGGAGGTCTCGGCATCTTTGAACGTGCAATCCTAGGACTGAATAATTTCATCGAAATGAGCAGGAGCCACTTTATAGAGCTTCCACCAATTCCGCTTGAAGATGGTACAGCCGACAGGAGCTGGACGTTGTTGGTAAAGAGCGTTACGGGTACCGACTTCCGTCTTTTTGTCCTTAGCCCATTTCTCGTCATAGCCAAGTTCCAGACAGAGCGGTTCGCCTATTTTACGGTCCAGCAAATCGTCTTCGTCCTCAGCAATTGCCGGCATGCGAATCCGCTCCCAATCATAGGGAGAACACTCAAGCAAACGACCAATAATGTCATCCTCATGCCATCGCGTCATAATGACGATGACTGATGCGCCTTTATGAAGACGGGTAGATAGCGTGGATTCCCATTCATCCCATACCTTGTCTCGAATCGTCAGTGAGTTAGCGGCCTCTGAGTTCTTGAACGGATCATCAATAATGAGCAAATCCGCTCCCTGTCCTGTAATAGAACCGCCAATACCTGTAGAAATCATACCGCCATCATCAGCTGCGACATCCCAGTTACTTTGAGATGAGTTGATTTGTGATAAGGAAACGCCGAAAAGATCTGGGCCGTATTCTTCAAGCTTACTTCGATTGAGACGTCCGAATTTCTTGGCCAGTGTATCGGAATAAGAAGCAGCAATGACTCGCTTGCTTGGATTCTTCGACAAGTAGTAGCTCGGGAAGCTCTCAGTTACCGTCATACTCTTTCCATGTCGCGGCGGCATCTCAATGAATATATACTTCTGTTTGCCATGAGCAATCGGTTCAAGCCTGTCAGTAATGTATTCGGTATGTCTGAAGTGCGTGTAATTGCCTCGATGCACATGCACCACGTAATCGCGATAGGAGCGGCGAGCCAATTCACTCTGCGCTTCATAAGCCAGCTGCTTCCGTTGCTTATCCGTCAGTTTGAGCAAGTTTCCTCAACTCCTCGGCAGAAAACTTGGACAGATCCACCTTATGTTCGAATCCACCACTATGCTCGATTTCCTGTTTCGTACTGAATTCATCTTTTGCTTTACGTTCCAAGTACCATAATGACAAATCAATATTGCCTCGCTGGATGCTGTCTGTCACATTTAATTTGGCCCGCATTTTCACTTGGTCCTTCAGCAGCTCTTTTCGCTCCGAAAACTCTTCTTTTTCTTTACAATAATCATAGAAGGTTGAGAGTCGAACATCCGCATAAAGACAGGCTTCACGATCTGTTAATCCCCTCATGAATCCTTCTTCTAGTTTTCGGACTACTTCTTTCGTGATTTTCTTCGGTCTTGCCATCTTTCTAACACCCACTCTCGCGCTATTCGCTTTATTAGACATAGAAAAAAGCAACTCCGAAGAGATGCTCTTGTTAGCTATTTTTTCTTTTTTGCCAAAAACCAGCTATCTTTACTTCGTAATCTTCATATAAATTACCAGCGTCATCAACAGAAATGTTAAATTTCTTACTAGCTGCTTCTGCAACTTCAAGATCATGAGCCTCTGCATCATAATCATCACCGCTATTGCTTAATCGATCATGTTCACTTCTCATGAATGTATAAACATCAGCATGTTCCAATGTATTAATAAACGCTTCTGTTTCTGTATCTCTTTCGATTTCACTCATACATACACCACCTCTTCTATTACTAATCTATAAAATAAACAATTTTTAAACGAACTTCACTTCAAGCGACTTAATATCATCGAAATTTTCTTTGAAGTATATAAAGTCATTAGTGATTTCGATATTCCCATCCTTGTGATCTGCTACTGCTTTGAGAAATTCTTCTGGATTACTTTTAATCACTAAAGGAAGATCGCTATTATGAGTTTCTACTACAACCATCATTTTCTTTGCCAAATTTACCACCTCCTCTACACACTAATTCTAGAGAGAAGCAATAAAATCCTTTATATCCAGTATTAACCATCCGAATTAAGCGGGATAGTGGGAGGGACTGATCTCTCGAACGCATTCCCTCTTTTTTCTCCCCTTCATATATAGCAATTTCGTACGTCAGCCATACGTCAGAACATTCCCAGTGACGGGTAAGGCCCTATTGTCATATAAGCAACAAATCCTAGAAGAGCTCCTAACTGCCAACCTTCTTTATTTCCAAAAAGCCTATTCAACAGCATTGCTGGTATTAGAATCCATAAGAAGATTGGAAGCAAACCTACTGCTAACGCCAAGTACACTTCAATCATTTCTGAATAAAATAATTCTCCTAAATTTAAGTTCATTATTTAATACATCTCCTTTTCCAAATTATATATATTATTACGTTTATTTGGCCTAAGAGTTTCATCCTGCTTGATTTTTTATTTTCTGGCGGGCTCTTTCAATGTATTGTTGAACTGATCGCTTTTTAAGTCCTTTTTCTTCGGCAATTTTCCCCACACTTAACAATGTAGCTTCATGCAAAATATAACACTGACGCTCGCGAAACGATAAAGTTGAAAATATATTCGCCAGAATGATTTCCTCTTCAAAAGACATATACAAATGCTTCGGACCTTCCTCCAGCTGCTCAGTGATATCCGGAATGAAGTCCGTGCCTTGGAATGAACGACTCTGGTAGATGCCTCTCTTATCCGAACCACGGTAATTATTTGGATCCCTTCCTGTTTCTAACCACTGCATTATATACTCCATTTCCTCAATCATGCTATTGTATTGAGTCAAATCCAGTTTATCCTGCGGGTTTCTCTTGTTTAGCGTACTTCTCTTTTTCACAAGCTCATCGCGAAATTTCTTGTACTGTAAAATCATTTCATCAGCCCAGATCGTCATCCTTCACCCCTCCTATCGATTCCGGCGAATCGCTCCGCCTTTAGCTCTTCTGAATGTATTGCGATTACTGCCCATTAATTCTGCTATTTCCCAAGGCGTCAGCTGCTCTGTCTGTTTTTTGCTGGTTAATAGCATTCGGTTTCTCTGCAATCTGTTCTAGATCATCTGAGAGCCCTTTTTCTCTTAGCTGTTGAATCGTTCTCATAACCACATCTCCTTTTAGGTAAATAAAAAAGAGGACACCAAAACAGCGTAATGCTGTAATGATGTCCTCCAGTTGACTGGTGGGACTATACTATTTCTTTTGCTCTTAAAATAATCAGCTTTTCAGAGCTGCCATTTAAGACTTCGTAAGTCTTAGTATCGATAAATGTTAAGTTGAATTTTTTATTATATTCTTCATTTTCTATAGAAAAATACTTAAGTTCTAAAGTGATATCAAACATTCCGTCTTCCAAGTAAGTGTTATGATCATGTCCCGTATAATATGACATCCACCCATGGATATCTTTTGGCAAGACCACTTCGGCTTTAGCAGAATAATTAATATTGATAGGAACACAGTTGCCTATCATTCTAAAATAGCGTTCATTAAGAGTCCCATAATGAACATCTTTAATTACACCATTTTTATCACACAATGAGTTTTTAAATATTAAATGGGAGGCCTTAATTCCTGTATTAGCTATAGTAAATGTATTAGAAACTATTTGTTGGGGAGGAACCTTGGCTTTTAATACTTGGCGAACATCACTAGTTAGCTTATCGAAGTTATCCATATATGCTGTTGCTTCAATGTTTTTAGCAATTGTACCGCCGAAGTTTTGAATGGTTATAGTTATTTCGTCTCTTTCGTCCCAAACTAAACCGCCTCTTAATAATAAACGATGATCCAGCACTTCTAACCTAGGTTTTCTCTTTGTATCTTCTTTTTTTTCATTATGGTTAATAGTTAGCTTAACTCCAAAGTAAGTTAATGCTCCAGCTATAACTCCACTTAGCACTCCACCAGTTAATGTAAACCAATCGCTGATATCTGCATTTGAGATGAACGTCGTCCAAAAACTAGTACTATTCAAAATTATAATCGCCACTGTAATCAACATATTTTATCCTGACAATTTATCTTCAAAACTCTCCCCCCCATTAAAGAACTACCTTTACTTACTATAATGATTTCTCCAGTTGACTGGTCGGACTTATTAAATTTCTCTAAAACCCCTTATTTCTAAATTTCCTAAATTTAAATTCTCACTTGCGGATATAAGATTTTCATAGTGAGAAAAAGTATCGCTTGTAATGTTTTCAAAAAAATCGTCTTCGACTAAAGTGGCAAAATATCGTTCTTCAATATTTATCCCTTCATTGGACTTCACATAGTACCTTACCTTTATTCTTTTCAAAACTCTTCCCCCTCATCAAAATTAAAAAGATCTCCCTGAATGTAAAAATGTATTTCAACCTATAATTTATTTAAAAGACACCAAAATAGCACAATGCTGTAATAATGCGCTCCAGTTTGCTAGTGCGGACTAAATATATTTTTTCTCTATGTGCTTTACCATATCTTGAATTAATAAGCTGCACCTATCTACAGTTTTATAGATTTTGGGGTTTGTGGAATTATCGTTGCTATTGTCAAAACTAATATCCATAGAAAGCCCATTGATTTCATCAATTATAGTCGATATTTTCGAGTGCATTTCTAATGGATAATGTGGTTTTATATCACATAAATAAAAAGCTTGAACCTCATTTATTTTGTCAGAAGCGATATCAGATGAAATAATTGTTACTAATCCGTGTTCCTTATTTTTAAGATAATTATTCGCCAGATATAAAGAATGTTTCAATTTCGGAACAAACTCCGTTATTATTTTCCGTGTTATTAATTCATACTTCTCTTTTTTCTCTTTTGAATGCGAAGATTTATTTTCTAAGTATTTTGCAATACTTGGTATGCTAACACCTAAAACCGTACCTAATATTGCAAATATCGGAGCAATCCATATTTCGTTCAAAAATCTTCCCCCTCATCAAAATTCATACGCTTCACTTTGCCCTTATACGTAATAATGCTTGTTTCAGCATGTGAGGGAAGTTCTGCTAATTTAACTTTCCCTTCTGAGATAATCAGAACGCAAGAAAGTGGTAGCTCCATTATACCCAACTTTAGTATGCCTGTATCGGAAATTTTTACCGAATTCACCCTTATATATATTCCCTCCCGTGATATAATTTAAAGGCTTTGCCGGGAGATATCCTGGCTTAATTAATATGCTAAAAGGTGTGATTTTTATTTTAGGGATTATTTCAGGAACGCTTGTAATACTTGCTACAATTTTTGGTACGTTAATCAGTTTAAATGTCTTACATGAAAAGTCTGATATAGGTCAAGCGCTTTTTACAGATGAACAAAGACTAAAAGTTTATTACTATCGGTTATTTATGTTATCTTTCCTTCTTTTTATTGAAAGCTTTTGCATAGTCATATTAATCGCTATTTTTAATGGTAATAACCAAGCAGCTACTGATCCAACCATTTTAGGAATAGCCTTGTCACTTGCAACAGGTATATTCTTTCTCTCTCTTCTCTCGCTTGGTAGAGTTATTAAGTGGTATCAAAACTATCGAATAAAACGACACTATAAATTCAGAGTGACATTGCCAGCTATAGGTAATGTTTATATAATGCGTATGTTAAATAAAGAAGTTTGTATTTGCTCCAAAGATCCTGACGCAAATTTTAAAGAAAACAGCAAAAAAACTTACCTAATTCCAGTTGAATCAATCATGTGTCAGCCTTTAACTAAAATAAGTTTTCCAAAGCCTGAACAGTCATGGAAACAAAAGCTTTTTAGTTGATTTTTTGAAAAACTGCTTCTTTCGAAAAGAGGCAGTTTTTTATAATTTATACTGAATCCATACTTTACTCGCGGTGTCATACTATAAAGCTTCTGGACCATCATGCTCACCACCTGGCTATCATCCTGCCAGATAATTTTCGAAATTCCATCTTTCACACTCTTCACGTAATTATCAACGTCGGGCTTTGTAGTAAGAAGCAGTAATCCTTTTTCGATGAGCTCCTGCTTAGGCTTCGTCTGGTACTTTTTAGGCGTTGGACGATAAATGTCCACACTCAAATGTATTGGCCCGTTAATCAGTTTCTTTGGAGCATGCTGCTATTAGGCATCAAATAGATATAGAATTTTTCTTCTGTTGTAAGATCTAAAACAAAACCGTCCTGCCAATAACTCACTTGCACTTATCTGTATTTGCTCATTGTTTTCACTTCTCATTAATTTATGGGAGAGCTGCACTCACCCTTCTTCCATTTCTTTAATCTAACGGTTGGTCGTGAATGCTCTGTTTCTTTAGTTTTTCTGGTTCTGCAACTGCTGGTTCAGGTTCTTGGTCAAATTGCAGAGCCTGCAACGAGTCGTAATCCAATGCCTCCACAAAGGTGTTGGTATCGTGCGGAGTGATGTCTTTAATATTCGGACTGGCCCCTTTGTCGTAAGCTACTCATTGTTGAACCTCAACGCTAATCGTCAGAAACTTCCACATGTGGCACACAACCTTTTTAAACGACAGCATCATAATCTGCTTATCAAATTTGAAAACTATATATGCACTTTTTAATCAAGTTGGGCAAAAATTGGGCAATAAAAAAGTAGCCAAATTGACTACTTTTACAAACCAGAAAAAAACCGTCAGAGCTTTTACGCCCCAACGGTTTACATTCATATATTTTAGTACATCTTCAAGTATTGCTCGCGTTCCCACGGGTGGACGCTTGTGCGGAACATGTCCCACTCAATTTCTTTTGCTTCGACGAAGTTATTCAAAATATGTTCGCCTAATGCTTTCGTCATGACTTCATCGTTTTGCAATTCCTCAAGAGCTAGATACAACGTGCCTGGCAGGTCTTCAATGCCGACAGCTTCGCGCTCTCTCTTGTTCATCGCATAGATGTTGCGGTCAACTGCATTTGGTGGAGTCAGTTTTCTACGAATCCCGTCAAGACCGGCTCCTAGAAGAACAGCCATTGCTAAGTATGGGTTCGCTGCTGGATCGACTGAACGTACTTCAACACGTGTAGACAAGCCGCGCGATGCTGGAATACGGATCAATGGGCTCCGGTTTTGGCCAGACCAAGCGATGTAACAAGGTGCTTCATAACCCGGTACCAGACGTTTGTACGAGTTGACAAGCGGGTTTGTTACCGCTGTAAAGCCTTTAGCATGCTCAATGATGCCAGCGATGAATTGGTAAGCTGTTTCACTCAATTTCATTTCGCCGTCTTCATCAAGGAATGTGTTGCGGTCTCCGTCGAACAAGGAAAGGTTCATGTGCATTCCTGAACCGTTGACACCGAATAATGGCTTCGGCATGAAGGTTGCGTGAAGGCCGTGTTTACGGGCAATGGTTTTAACAACCAATTTAAAGGTTTGGATCTCGTCACACGCTGTGATTGCATCTGCGTATTTAAAGTCGATTTCGTGTTGTCCTGGCGCTACTTCGTGGTGGGAAGCTTCGATTTCAAAGCCCATTTCCTCAAGTTCAAGCACGATATCGCGTCGGCAGTTTTCGCCAAGGTCCATCGGTGCCAAGTCAAAATAACCGCCGTGGTCATTCAACTCTAGAGACGGTTCGCCTCTTTCATCCAATTTGAACAAGAAGAATTCCGGCTCAGGCCCCAAGTTGAAATGCGTAAATCCAAGCTCTTCCATTTCTTTTAATACACGCTTCAGGTTCGTACGTGGATCTCCAGCAAATGGCGTACCATCCGGGCTGTAGATATCACAGATCAAACGAGCTACTTTCCCTTTACCGGTGATCCAAGGGAATACTACCCATGTATCAAGGTCCGGGAATAAGTACATATCAGATTCTTCGATGCGTACAAATCCATCGATAGAAGATCCATCAAACATCATTTTGTTATCGAGTGCTTTGTCCAATTGGGATGCTGGTATTTCAACGTTTTTGATGACTCCAAGAATATCGGTAAATTGCAGACGGATAAAGTTCACGTTCTCTTCTTTTACTAATCGTTGAATGTCTTCTTTTGAATACTTGCCCATGTTCTCTTCACTCTCCTATGAATGTTGTATGTAAGCCCATTTCAATTAAAGAAACGGGATAAATCACTTTGTCTGAAGCCGCCCTTTTCAAATGGACGGGCTTGATGCTTCAATTCTTCATGAAGCAGCTTGCGCAATTCGGCATCGCTTAAATTTTTCGGCTCTGCCTTTTCGTTTTTAGGTGTTTCTCTCATATCGTATATTTTCTTGATGCCTGCGATATTGATCCCTTGTTCCAGGTAATCCTTAATTTCAAGAAGGGTATCGACGTCGTTCAATGAAAACATACGCTTATTGCCTTCTGTTCGGGCAGGGCTGATTAAATCATGCTCTTCATAGTAACGAATTTGTCTCGCGGTCAATTCCGTCAGCTGCATCACAATGCTGATCGGCAGAAGCGGCATCGTCCGTCTCACCCGGTTCGTCATAAGTTTCACCCATTTCAAATAATTACTACTCTTACAGCATAAACCACGTCAGATTATTTGTCAAATCAATGTTATGTTTTCTGACATAAAAAATTCCCGCATCGATAATACGGGAATTGAGTTAAATTAATTTGAGTTTTTTTAAAGAATCCACCGAATTCAGTACGGCAATTTTCACATGCTCGTACGTCAGCCCACCTTGGACAAACGCGGTATAAGGAGGACGGATCGGACCATCTGCTGTCAGTTCAATGCTGGATCCCTGCACGAATGTCCCCGCTGCCATGATGACATCGTCTTCATAGCCCGGCATATACGCGGGTTCCGGCTTGAATTGCGCATTAACCGGCGAGCTTGCTTGGATGGTTTGGCAAAAAGCAATCATCTGCTCAGCAGTTTGGAATGATACGGATTGGATCAAATCTGTCCGTTTGTCGCTCCAGTGGGGTGTCGTTTCCATCCCTGCCTGCTCCAAGAGCGCTGAAGTGAAAATTGCACCTTTTAATGCTTGAGAGACAATATGGGGTGCCATGAAAAATCCCTGATACATGTCCAGCAAGGCATTAAGCGAGGCACCTGCCTCTCCACCTATACCCGGAGAAGTCATGCGATAACCGCATTTTTCAATTAAATCTTTTCGGCCAGCTATATAGCCGCCGATTTTCGCCAGGCCGCCGCCGGGATTTTTGATCAGGGAACCCGCAATCAAATCCGCTCCGACTTCAATCGGTTCCTGCTGCTCGACAAACTCCCCATAGCAATTATCAACAAAAATGATGGCTTCCGGTTTCAGGCGGCGGATATTCAAGACCATCTCCCCAATTTCTTCTATCGTAAAGGAAGGGCGTGTATCGTAGCCTCTTGAGCGCTGAATCGCAATCACTTTCGTCTTGCTGCTGATCGCTCCTTCTGCAGCTGCCCAGTCAATTTTATTGTCGGGATTCAGATTCACGTGTTGATAGCTGATCCCGAAGTCCTTCAGCGAACCTGTATCCTTTTCACCGCCGGACACGATGGAATCCAGCGTATCATAGGGCTTTCCTGTGAGATAAAGCAATTCATCCCCCGGACGCAGCACGCCAAACAAGGAAATGGTGATAGCGTGGGTTCCGGAGATGATTTGCGGACGGACAAGAGCGGCTTCTGCTTTAAAGACATCAGCGTACACCCGTTCAAGCGTATCCCGCCCTTCATCGTCATAGCCGTAGCCGGTCGAAGGATTGAAATGATGATCGCTGACGCGCTGGCTATGAAAAGCATCCAATACTTTTTTCTGATTGACGTAAGCTGTTTCATCGGCAAGCTGCAACTGCGCCTGGATTGTTTCTTCTATTGTTTTAATTGTTGTAAACATGTGATTCTCCAATCTCTTGAACTTCTCTCCCTATTATGCGGCATGACTTGAAATAGCGTCAAATTCTGCTACAATTCATAGAGTTGCATGTTTAGGAGGAATAAGGCTATGGCTTGGGAAGTACTGAGCGCCATCGGTACGATTGCTTTTGCAGTGTCCGGTGCAATTATCGCGATGGAAGAAGAATACGATATTTTCGGTGTCTACCTTCTGGGCGTTGTCACCGCATTTGGCGGAGGCGCCATCCGGAATTTATTGATTGGAGTACCCGTATCAGCCCTATGGGATCAGGAATTCATGTTCCAGCTTGCCTTTATCTCCATTACCGTCGTTTTCTTATTCCCACATAAGTTGCTTGGCCCCTGGAATCGATGGGGTAATTTTTTTGATGCCATTGGATTATCAGCATTTGCCGTCCAAGGAGCCATCTATGCTGTCGAGCTGGAATTGCCGCTCTTTGCGGTCATTGTCGCAGCGGTATTGACAGGATCAGGCGGAGGAATTGTCCGCGATTTGCTGGCAGGAAGAAAACCACTTGTGTTGAAGTCGGAAATCTATGCAGTATGGGCAGCACTGGCAGGACTATTTATCGGCTTTGATTTGGTCAGTTCTGATTTGATGCTTTACTCCCTGTTTGTCCTGATTACCATCCTGCGAGTCTTGTCCTATACGTTGAAGTGGAGGCTGCCGACACACAAAATCCAGATGTCGTAAGCAAAGCGGATGCCATCATGTCGTGCATGATACCAACATGTCCCACCATCAAATGACTAGCCAAAACAATATACCTTATCAAGAATAAAAAAAGACCACTCGGCAGCAAACAGGTAGTGCGCCCCAAAAGTTAGATTTGAACTCTAACGTTAAGGGGTCACTACCACACCGGGTGGTCTATTTTTATTTGCATTTATGCGATTGTTTCGCCGTTCCAGGCGGTCATTCCGCCTTCAACGTTGATGGTATTGATATTGTTCAATTCTAAAATGCTGCAAGCCATTTCGCTGCGGCGGCCCGCACGGCAAACCATGTGATATTCTTTTCCGGCATCGAGTTCTCCGGCACGTTCTGCCACTTCACCAAGTGGAATATGTTTGGCTCCAGGAATCATTCCTGCAGCTACTTCGTCTGCTTCACGAACATCAATGATGTTCAATTCTTCTCCAGCTTCGACTCGTTCTTGCAATTCATCTGCTGTAATGGTTTTCATGGATACGCCTCCTGAATTAAAATCCTGTTCACTGAAAATGCTATACTGCCAAAAGCTAACTGTCAACCAGAAAAGCGCAAACAGCCGTTTAGATTCGACAGGCATAAGATGCGCTGGCGAAGCGGCGTTTTTTGCCGCACAGCCAGAGTGGCTTATGACCCGAGAATCTGGCTGTTGGAGCTGGACACTGAAAAGCTGAAGCAGCCGTTTAGGCCTGACAGGCATAAGGCGCTCCGGCTGTGCGGCATCCCTTCAGCCGCATTGCCGGAGCGACTTATGACCCGAGGGGCTGGCTGCTGAAGCTGGACACTGAAAAGCGCAAACGCCCGTGTTTGTCCCGACAAGCGCTGGAAACCTTTCCGGTAATGGCGTTCTTCAGCCATTGCTGGGAAGGTTGAAGCGACTCGAGGGACTGGGCGTTTGCGCTGGACACCAGAAAAGCTGATGCAGCCATTTAGGCCTGACAGGCATAAAGCGCTTCGACACAAAAGCGATTCTATTACGCAAGAAAAAACCGGGCTGCAGCTGCAGCCCGGCATCCTTTTACTCTTCGTGTTCAATCGCTACAGCTTTTGCAGGAGAAAATGTTGAGATGGCATGCTTGTAGATCAATTGCTGTTTGCCTTCTGTTTCGACCAGCACCGTAAAATTATCATAGGATTTAATGGTTCCTTTTAATTGGAAGCCGTTAAGTAAAAAGACCGTAACATAAATATTATTTTTACGAAGCTGGTTAAGATAGACATCTTGAATATTGATCGGTTTCATTCGAATCCCCCTATTTCTCTACTTGTCATTGATTTGCCTATTTGCCGTCAAGTTTATCAATTCGACAGTTTCTGTCATTTTCCTGCATGAAAGCGGTTATTTCCTGGAGATTCTTTTCAGGGTCCTCTAGTGCATCAATCCAAAAAATCGGCAGTTTGTTCTTAAAATAGGTAAACTGTCTTTTGGCGTATTTCCGCGAGTTCTGTTTAAGTTTGACGATCGATTCTTCGAGGCTCTCCTCTTCATCAAGGTAGCTGTAAATTTCCTTGTAGCCAATGGCGTGGATCGACTGCGCTTCCCGGATGCCCCTTTGCCGCAATGCCTCGACTTCTTCAATCAAACCGCGTTCTATCATGGTGTCTACACGCTGGTTGATGCGTTCGTACAGAATATCCCTTGGAATATCCAATCCGATGATGACCTCATTGTACATGGGCGACAATGTAAGTTGACGGTCGCTCTTTTCCTGGCCGCTCATCAGGTTTTCAATTGCCCGTACCACTCGGCGTGCATTATTCGGATGTATTGCTGATTGCGGATCCAGTTCCATCAATTTCTGGTGCATCTTTTCAGGGCCGAATCGCTCCAGCTCCTGGTTCAGGCTGTCACGCAGCTCTTGATCGACAGCTTCTTCGGAGAAACGATAATCGAACAGCACCGCTTGGACGTACATCCCTGTGCCGCCGACAATAATCGGCAACTTGCCGCGAGAGCGTATTTCGGCAATTTTTTCCCGCACCAGCTTTTGGTATTCAGCTACCGAAAAACTTTCGTCCGGATCTTTGATATCCAAAAGGTGGTGAGGAATCCCCGCCATCTCTTCCGGTAAAATTTTTGCTGTCCCAATCGTCATATCCCGGTAAATCTGCATAGAGTCCCCGTTGATGATTTCGCCGTCCAACCGTTTGGCTAGCTCGAGGCTCAATGCCGTCTTCCCGGATGCGGTCGGTCCAACAATAGCTACAACATCAATCATTTCCGCACATCCAATCACCAATGGTTTCAAAGTGAGCGTGGCGGTCGGTTTCATTCAGCAATTCATGCCTGCCCTGTTCTGCGAGATAAACTTTCACATTGGCCATTCCCGCTTCAACAAATTGCTTGGCTGAGCTGAAGACGCCTTTGCCGTTATTACCGACGGAATCTTTTGCTCCACTGATCAACAGGACCGGCAAGTCTTTCCGGATTTTGGCGATTTCTGATGGTTTATTGATGATTGCAAGCCCTGTGAACAAATCAATGTAAAACTGGTTGGTCGATTCAAAACCGCACCAAGGGTCGGCTTCGTATTTCGCGACTGCCGCCTTGTCCCGGGTCAACCATGCGTAGGATGAATCTTCTTCTTTAAAGGGTTTGTTGAAACTGCCGAAAGTCAGCTTCCCAAGCGCTTTGCTCGGCTGCTGCTTGCCCTGCGTTTTCGCTGAAGCCATCGCCAGCGCTAACCCGATTTTCCCGGAAGTTCCGGGATCGCCGCCTGTTCCGGACAGGACCACCCGGCTGATGTCTTCGCTGTGCAGCTGCATATAACGGCGAGCCACAAACGAACCCATGCTGTGGCCAAACAGGATCAGCGGCAATTCGCCGGTCGCCTGCTGCACTTCCGTGATGACTGTGTGGGCATCTTCAACCACGCGTTCAAAGCCATCCCGATCCGCAAAATAGCCTTTTACACCATTGCGTTCTGCTGTTTTCCCATGTCCCCGCTGATCATGCGCCGACACTACGAATCCGCGGGATGCCAAATACTCCGCAAATTCCGTATAGCGCCCGATGTGCTCCGCCATTCCATGAATGATATGGACATGTCCAATCGGGCTTGGCGGCTCGTAGCATTCATAATAAAGTTCGTGCCCATCCGACACACGGATATAATCTTTGCTTGCCTGCATCTTCCACACCCCTTCTCACTGCGTCGTTTCACCTATTCTATACCAATACCCAAAACTCATTCAGGCAAGACATCAAAAGTTCAATTCATGACACGCTTGAACATTTTTTCAACATCATAGGTCCTGAAATGAATGATGACAGGACGTCCATGCGGACAAGTGAAAGGCTGTTCTGCTCGTTTCAAATCTGCAAGCAGCCTTTCCATATCGTGCTTCTGCAGGAAATGATTGGCTTTGATTGATCGCTTGCAGCTCATCATGATCGCGGCGTCTTCACGCAGTTTTTTAACATCCACTTTGCGTTCAGTCAGCACCTGTTCAATCAAATCTTCAATAACTTCCTGTTCGAAACCTTTTGGAAACCAAGTCGGGTATTCCCGGACAATAAATGACGTATCGCCAAATTCTTCGAGGAAGACGCCGCTGTCAGACAAGATGTCCAGGTTATCTTTTAACCTTAAAGCTTCGTCGCGGCTGTAATGGAAAGTCAGCGGGAGCAGCAGCGACTGTCTTTCGTCGCTGTCGATATCCCCCACCTTTTCACGGAAATATTCATATTTGATGCGCTCCTGTGCAGCATGCTGATCAATCAGGTAAAACCCATCATTGCTCTGTGCCACAATATACGTGCCGTGAATTTGGCCCACTACTTCCAGTTCCGGGAATTGCGGGCTGTCTTCTGTCTCCTGTTCTTCTGCCGGAGGCAATCCCTCTTCGAACGGAACGGGATCCAGCTGAACAGGTTCGACTTCTTTTCCCGCCGGCAGCTCATGCCATTCCTCTACTCCATTTTGTGGCAATGGCTGTTTGGATTCCTGGACCGTAAACGAGCTTTTCCAAAAATCCAATTGCTTGGTTGGCGCTTGTTTCACGGGTTTCGGCTTATCGATGATAGGGGCACGGACTACCGTACTGATGGTCCGGCGAATCGTTTCATGGATCAATTCCATCAATTCTTTTTCTTTGCTCAAACGGATTTGTTGCTTGGACGGATGGACGTTGACGTCCGTCAAATAAGGATCCCCTTCGATATTCATGACGACAATCGGTTGCCGCTCAAGCGGCAAAAAGGTGTGGTAAGCCTTATGGACCGTATTGGCGATGGCATAATGCTTGACCCACCTTCCATTGACGAACAAGGAAATGTAGTTTTTATTGGCCCGGGTAATTTCAGGAAGCGAAGCATAGCCAGAAACCTTATAATCATGCGATTGCCCTTCAAACGGAATCATTTTCTTGGCAATCGCTACCCCGTAAATGTCCGCCAGTACACGCTTGATTTCTCCACTGCCGGCTGTCTGCAGAATGGTTCTGCCATCATGCAGCAGCTTGAATGCGATGCTGGGATAGCTCAGTGCAAAACGGTTGAGCAAATCGATCGTATGGCCAAGTTCCGTCTGCAGCGTTTTCATGTATTTCAGGCGTGCAGGTGTATTGAAAAATAATTGATCGATTTTAATATCCGTCCCTTTTCTAAGCGAACCGGCTCGATGCTCGGTCAGGCGGCCGCCTTCCATCTGCACGAAGGTGCCGCTCACACCGTCCGATGTATGCAAGGTCACTTTGGAGACCGAGGCAATACTGGCCAGTGCTTCTCCGCGGAATCCAAGCGTCCGGATTCGGAACAGGTCGTGTTCGTTGGCGATTTTACTGGTGGCATGCCGGGAAAATGACAGCAACGCGTCATCTGTATCCATGCCGGCACCATTATCGATAATCTGGATGGAAGTCAGTCCGGCTTCAATCAGCAGCACTTCGATGGCCGTACTTCCGGCATCGATGGCGTTTTCCACCAGTTCCTTGACGACTGACGTCGGGCGTTCCACCACTTCACCAGCGGATATTTTATTGGATAGAGGTTCGTCCATCAATCGAATGATGCCCATAGTCTCACTCCTTATTGGTTAACTTTTGCTGCAGGTCGTTAAGCATCTGCAAGGCTTGAAGCGGCGTCATTGCGGATACTTCAAGATCCGTGATGGCCTGCAGAATTTCTTCTTTCTCAGTATCAATATCGTCGAAAAATGACAATTGTTCAATCGTTTTAGGCTGTTGCTTTTTATCTTCTTCAAAAGTCTTCAGCAATTCACGGGCACGTGCCAGGATCGGCTCCGGCAAATTCGCCAGCTCTGCGACATGAATACCATAACTCTTGTCTGCCGGGCCTTTTTTCACTTTATGCAAAAAGACTACTTTGCCTGATTGCTCCATTGCCGCTACGTGGACATTATGCAGATTTTCGAGTGAGCCTTCCAACGCCGTCAGCTCGTGATAATGGGTTGAAAACAGCGTATTAGCGCCAATTTCTCTATGGATGTATTCGATCATCGACTGGGCGAGTGCCATGCCGTCATAGGTCGATGTACCGCGCCCGATTTCATCAAACAGCAGCAAGCTGTTTTTCGTCGCATGGGTAATGGCATATTGAGACTCGAGCATCTCGACCATAAAGGTACTCTGCCCTGAAACAAGATCATCCGCCGCACCGATGCGCGTGAAAATTTGATCGACAATCGGCAGATTCGCCGATTCTGCAGGGACATAGCTGCCGATCTGCGCCAGCACAATCGTCAACGCCACTTGCCGCATATAGGTACTTTTACCGGACATGTTCGGCCCAGTGATCAACAGCATGTTCTGGCCTTCCGCCAGAACGCAATCGTTCGGCACGTAATGCTGCTTATTGAGCATTTTTTCCACGACCGGATGGCGCCCTTCTATAATGGAGATTTCATTGGCGTCGTTGAACTCAGGTTTCACGAAACGGTATTTTTCCGCCACGTTAGCGAAACTCAAAAAGACATCCAGCCCGCTGAGTGAAGAAGCGAGGAGCTGAATACGCGAAATATACTGTTTGACTTCATCTCTGATGGCCACGAACAGATCATATTCAAGGGACAAGCTTTCTTCTTCGGCCGTTAAAATCAATGCCTCTTTTTCTTTCAATTCCGGCGTGGTATAGCGCTCGGCATTGGCCAAGGTCTGCTTGCGGTCATAGCGCTCCAGGTCCGCCAGATGCATATTGGCTTTGGACATTTCAATATAATAGCCAAAAATACGGTTATAGCCAATTTTCAAGGATTTGACGCCGGTCAATTTGCGTTCTTTCTGCTCCAGTTCTGCAATCCAGTCTTTGCCGTTGCGTGAAGCATCCCGGTATTCATCCAATTGCTGGTTGAAGCCGTCACGGATGACGCCGCCTTCTTTTGAAGACAGGGGCGGATTTTCGCTGATCGCCTGCAATAAATCGCAGACCTCTATGCACCGGTCCAGCTTTCCGCTGAATTCCAGCAATGCCGGATTGCCGGAATTGGCAAGTTCTTCGATCAGCGCCGGCACTTTCTCAAGCGAACTGCGGAGTTGCGCTAAATCGCGCCCACTGGCACTGCCAAAGGCGATTCTGCCGGATAAGCGTTCCAGGTCATAAACTTCTTTCAACAGCCCCTGCAGCTCCACACGCACGAAATACTGGTCAATCAAAGCTGCTGCCATTTCCTGGCGTTCTTCGATCATCCGTCTGTTTGCCAAAGGCTGATGCAGCCATTGCTTCAGTTTCCGGCTGCCCATTGCCGTCACGGTTTCATCCAAAAGCCACAGCAATGTCCCTTTTGTTTCGCCGCCGCGGATCGACTGCAGCAATTCCAGGTTGCGCTTCGAATGAAAATCGATGCTCAATAATTGGTTGTTTTCTTTATAGGCAAAGGCCTGGATATGGTCCAGGGATCGCTTTTGAGTACGGGAAATATACGTCAGCAAACGGTGGCAGCTCATCTTCAGGTCTTCCGGACAAGCAGCTACTTGCGCTGGAGCCAACAGAGACGCATCTTCCATCGTTTCGATGGATAAGACCAAGTCCTGTTCTTCTTCGGTCAGCAATAAAAACAATTGCTCTGAAACCACCAGTTCGCGAATATTCAAAGACTGCAATTCCTGCAATAGAGCTTTTTCCGTTCCCATTATGTATGTGGCTGTAGCTTCCCCTGTACTGATGTCGATGTACGACAAACCAAATCCGCCTGCCAATTCATCGGCAGCTGCTAAAAATACATTGGATTTGGAATCGACGCTTTTCCCTTCCGTATGCGTGCCTGGCGTAACGAGTCGCACCACTTCACGCTTGACGACCCCTTTGGCCGTTTTCGGATCTTCTACTTGTTCACAGATGGCCACTTTATGGCCTTTTAAAATCAGTTGATCGATATAGTTTTTCGCTGCATGATGAGGGACGCCGCACATGGGAATCCGGTCATTTCCAGTTCCGCCGCGGCTCGTCAACGTAATTTCTAAAATTTGCGATGCATTGATGGCATCGTCATAAAACAACTCATAAAAATCGCCCATACGGAAAAATAAAAACGCGTCCAGGTATTCGGACTTTACTTGAAAATATTGTTGCATCATCGGTGTCGGTGCCATTATTAAAACCTCTTTCAAATCGATTCGTCGTTTCTCCATTATACCAAAAATCAAAGCGGAAAAGAAAAAACTGAAAGAGCTTTGGCTCTTTCAGTTTTTTGCTGATGGGAAAGTTTTGGGGTGGTGCTTATATTGAGCAATTATGGTTGTTTTTGCTTTTCTTTGTCCAAACTCCGGTGCCCAGCTTCTCGGGGTCATAAGCCCACCCAGCTGCGCGGCAAAGTGCGCCACACTGTTGGTCTGTCTTATGCCCGGCAGAGCTACACGATCACTTCCGCTTTTCTTTTTGTCCAGCTCCAACGGCCAGCTCCTCGGGTCATAAGCCACTCTGGCTATGCGGCTGAAAAAACGCCGCTTCGCCAGATCGTCTTATGCCTGTCGGAGGCCCACAGGATGTGGGTCAGGTAACCGGTGCGACAGGAAGTCGCGTACTTAGGTTACCTTCCTCAGACGGCCGTTTCCGCTTTTCTTTGTCCAGCTCCAACGCCCAGCTCCTCGGGTCATAAGCCACTCTGGCTATGCGGCTGAAAAAACGCCGCTTCGCCAGATCGTCTTATGCCTGTCGGAGCTAAGCGGCCGTTTCCGCTTTTCTTTTAATCGCAGCTTCCTGGTGTGTCGTTGCGGACTTTTGATCCGGTTTCGCCACGCAGCAAGTCGCCGCCTGTTTCCGTGATGATGTTGTTCGTTACTTGGTTAGCGATGGCAGTTGAAACCATCTGCAATAACGAATTGACGTCGCTTTGGGATTGCTTGAATTCCTGGACGATCGGCACGGCGTCGATTTCTTCTTCAATTTTGGCGATTTTGCCTTCAATTAAAGTTAATGCCCGTTCTTTGCCGTATGCCTGGAAGTTGACTGCTTGTTTCTGCAGGCTCTTCAAGCTGGCAATTTTTTCACGGATCTGCTGGTTTTCATTGATTTGTGCTTCCGCACGCTTAAAGAAATCCACTTCTTCTGTTGCTGCGATCATATCTGCTACTTCGCGCGCTTTTGCGACGATTTCCTGTTTTGTATACGTCATTTTTAGACACCCATTCCTGGTCTGATACGACTTCTATAAGTTCACCGTTCAACGACCATTTTTTAGTTTCGGTAATTCTGACTGCTCGATGCAATACACACACAACTATTTACATGCCATGCTTTTCAAGCTTGCCACTCTACCTGATTGTACAGGTAAATAGATCGGGTCGACAAGATTTCCGCCTTGTTCAAGGACTCTAATCAATGAATCGCCGATATTTGTGTCAAGTTGATGAAAAACAAGACAGTGCCTAGACATTTTGAAAAGATTGGCCTTAACTTTCCAGAATTTTTTCTGCGAAAAACAAAGTTGGGCCAGTCGAGTGAAATCAATGTTTTCTGTTCATGAAAAAACTTTCAATCGATACCTATTATACTGACAATCAAGTATGTTCTACAAGGTGTCTATTCCAATTGTCGGAGTTTTGTCAAGAAGCTGGAGATTTAGCCTTGGAACGGATAATCCTCATTGATGTAAACCCGTTCAAAAGCTTTCGCTTTGCCTGTTTGATCGTCGACTTCGGTGAAGAATCCGCTGACCACTGAACGGCCGCGCTTCGGCACTTCGAATCGCGTCGGCATATTCGTTTTGAAACGGTAGAGCACCGCCTCTTTATTCATCCCTAAAATTTCATCATACGGTCCGGTCATCCCGACATCCGAGATATACGCTGTGCCATTCGGCAAAATGCGTGCATCGGCAGTCTGAACATGTGTATGGGTACCGACAACGACTGACGCGCGGCCGTCCAAATGCCAGCCCATCGCAATTTTTTCACTGGTCGCTTCCGCATGGAAGTCAACAAACACCAACGGGGAAATCGCTTTAGCTTCAGCTATAAGCTCGTCCGCTTTCTGGAATGGGTCATCATGCGGCGGCAGGAAAACACGGCCATGCAGATTGATGACGGACAGGGTCTGGCCATTTTTGGTCACAGTGGCCATGCCGCGCCCTGGTGCTTCGTCCGAAAAATTGGCTGGACGGATCAAATAATCCACTTCATCGATAAAATCAAATATTTCTTTCTGATCCCATGTGTGGTTGCCCATCGTTACCATATCCACTCCCATGAATAAAAGATCCTGGTAAATGGCCTTGGTGATGCCGCGTCCTGCTGCTGCGTTCTCCCCATTGGCAATGATGACATCCGGCGAATACTTTCTTTTCAGTCTCGGCAAATATGATTCCAATGCATCTCTTCCGATTGATCCTACGATATCTCCAATAAATAAAATTTTCACAAGCTCACCTTTTCCCATAAGAAAAAGGCTTCGATGAATAGACATTCATCGAAGCCCCACCCTTATTATTTTGCGTATTCAACTGCTCTGGTTTCTCTGATAACCGTAACTTTGATATGACCTGGATAATCCAGCTCCTCTTCAATCCGTTTCCGGATATCGCGGGCCAAACGATGCGCCGTCATGTCATCGATTTGTTCAGGGCGAACCATGATGCGAATTTCACGTCCTGCTTGAATAGCGAATGATTTCTCAACGCCTTCATACGATTCGGAAATTTCTTCAAGTTTCTCTAAGCGGCGGATGTAATTTTCCAGTGTTTCACTTCTTGCACCTGGGCGAGCGGCAGACAATGCGTCCGCTGCTGCAACAATGACCGAGATGATCGATGTCGCTTCTGTGTCACCGTGGTGGGAAGCAATGCTGTTAATGACAACCGGATGCTCTTTATACTTGGTTCCAAGTTCAACGCCGATTTCCACGTGGCTTCCTTCAACTTCATGATCAATCGCTTTACCGATGTCATGCAGCAGGCCGGCACGCCGGGCGAGTGTAACGTCTTCTCCAAGTTCTGCTGCCATCAAGCCAGACAGGAATGCAACTTCCACAGAATGCTTCAGTACATTTTGTCCATAGCTTGTGCGGTAGCGAAGGCGTCCAAGAATTTTGATCAAGTCAGGATGCAGGTTATGTACACCTACGTCAAATGTGGTTTGTTCACCAATTTCACGAATTTGTTCATCCACTTCACGTCTTGACTTCTCGACCATTTCTTCGATGCGCGCAGGGTGGATGCGGCCATCTGATACCAGTTTTTCAAGAGCCAATCGTGCTGTTTCACGGCGGATTGGATCGAATCCTGACAGAATAACCGCTTCCGGCGTATCATCGATGATTAAATCGATGCCTGTTAAGGTTTCAAGCGTTCGGATATTACGTCCTTCACGCCCGATGATACGGCCTTTCATTTCGTCGTTTGGCAGGTTGACTACCGATACGGTAGTTTCCGCCACATGGTCTGCAGCAAAGCGCTGCATCGCCAATGACAAAATGTTTTTCGCTTTTTTGTCCGATTCTTCTTTGGCACGGGCTTCCGATTCTTTCATCATTACAGCAATGTCAGTTGAAAGTTCTTTTTCAACATCCTGTAAGATAATTGATTTCGCTTCTTCGCGTGTCAAAGATGAAATGCGCTCCATTTCGGACTGCTGCTTTTGGACTAACTCTTCAGCTTTGCTCTCCATCTGTTCAATATGCTGTTGTTTTTCTGCGAGCGCTTCGTCTTTACGTTCCAGACTCGCTTCTCTTTTGTTTACTGCATCATCCTTGCGATCTAAATTTTCTTCTCTCTGCAACAACCGATTCTCTTGTCTTTGTAATTCAGAACGGCGTTCCCGAATTTCAGATTCTGTTTCAGTACGCAATTTATGATTTTCGTCTTTCGCTTCCAATAAGGCTTCTTTTCTCAGCGCTTCAGCTTCTCGTTTTGCATCTTCGACTATTTGCTCCGCAGAATTTTTAGCGCCTGCGATATTGGAATCGTTAGCCTTTTTTAATGCAAAATAACCAACAACTACACCGACGATGATACCAAGCAAAGCGAAGATGAACTCATTAATACCCATTCGGACACCTCCTCTTGCTATTGATTTTTTTCATTTGAAAGATGGATAATGAAAACTTTCTTTCACTGCAACTAGTTTAAAATTAGTAAATTATACAATTTTAATTGTATAGATGGACTTATGTCGTGTCAACCCAGGAAAAGCGGAAGCGATCGTCTAGGCCCGACAGGCATAAGGCACTTTGGCTGTGTGGCATCTCTTCAGCCGCATTGCCAGAGGGACTTATGACCCGAGGAGTTGGCCGCTGAAGCCTAAACAACAGGAAAAGCGGAAGCAATCGTTTAAGGAAGGTAACCTAAGTACGCGACTTCCTGTCGCAACGGTTACCTGACCTACATCCTGTAGGCCTCTGACAGGAGTATGACGATCTGGCTGCGCGGCGTTTATTCAGCCGCATTGCGGATTGCTACAGAATTCCCCGGCACCAGAACTTTCGCTATAGCAGAAAAACCGCAAAGCTGCTGCTTAGCGGTTTTTCCTTGCTTATTTAGAGGATCTTACTTGTCATCTTCATCAATCAAAAGATTAAAATCTTCAGGCTCTTCCTTGCTGCCTGCAATTGTATAGGATGCAGCTGCCATCCCGTAAGACTCACGGATTTTCCCTGAAATTTCATTGCGGATTTCCGGATTTTTCAACAGGAATTGCTTAACATTTTCACGGCCTTGACCGATGCGTTCTTCGTTGTACGAGTACCACGATCCGCTCTTTTGGATAATTTCCAATTCAGAACCGATATCGACGATTTCACCTTCACGGGAAATCCCTTTTCCGTACATGATATCGACTTCAGCTGTGCGGAATGGCGGTGCGACTTTGTTTTTAACTACTTTGATTTTCGTTCTGTTGCCGATGATATCTGTACCGGATTTCAATGCTTCTGCACGACGGACTTCCAAACGGACAGATGAATAGAATTTCAACGCACGGCCACCAGGTGTTGTTTCAGGATTACCGAACATAACGCCGATTTTCTCACGGATCTGGTTGATAAAGATAACAATTGTGTTCGATTTGTTGATGACACCAGACAATTTACGTAGGGCTTGAGACATCAAACGTGCCTGTAATCCCATGTGTGAATCGCCCATTTCGCCTTCAATTTCCGCTTTTGGCACCAATGCTGCCACTGAGTCGACAACTACGATATCGACCGCACCGCTTCGGACAAGAGCTTCTGTGATTTCCAAAGCCTGCTCGCCTGTATCCGGTTGGGACAGCAGCAATTCGTCGATATTGACGCCAAGGTTTTGTGCGTAGACTGGATCCAATGCATGCTCTGCATCAATGAATGCAGCTGTTCCGCCAATTGCCTGAACTTCAGCAATTGCATGAAGGGAAACCGTCGTTTTACCCGAACTTTCAGGCCCGTAGATCTCAATTACGCGTCCGCGCGGATATCCGCCTATTCCAAGTGCAGTATCCAATGCCAAAGAACCACTGGAAACGGATGATATATTACGGTCAGTTTTCTCCCCCAATTTCATGACAGAACCTTTACCGAATTGCTTTTCTATTTGTTTTAATGCCATGTCTAATGCTGCTTTACGATCGCTCAAAAGAAATCCTCCTCTAAATGAAAACCTAATTTTCTACCTGTTTCTAGTATACTAGCTTATTGAGAAATACACAAGAAAAAAGCGAACGTTTATTCGCTTTTGTTTTTTGAAAAACAATTTTTAAACGTCCTATATATGGCATTCCCCATTTTTGGCCATAAAAAAACACGCAAAATTAAATTTTGCGTGCATCTTCTTCAGTTAGGGTGCGGATTACATAATGCAGCGCCAATTTGACGGCACGCAAACGGTTGGTGTTCCGCATTCCTGACAATTGCAAACGGTAGGATTTTGAGCCTTGTTCTGTAGCAATTCCGATCCATACAGTTCCTGCAGGCTGATCGCCATGGGCATCCGGGCCCGCCGCACCTGTCAATGAAACGCTGATATCGGTTTTAAACTTATCTCTCACAGCTTCTGCCATCGCCAGTGCTGTCTGTTCACTGACTACTCCATATTCCGCCAGCAGCTCAGAAGACAAGCCAAGCTGATGAACCTTCATCTCCTCGTTATAAGTGATGACGCCACCCGCCAGAACAGCACTTGCTCCAGCAACAGAAGCCAGTTCAGACTGAAAGAGGCCGGCAGTTAGACTTTCCGCTGCTGAAATCGTTTTGCCTTGTTCTTTTAACAGCTCAATCGTTTTGGAAGCCAACGAATCATTGTCATAGCCATAAAGGTAATCGCCCACCAAATCCAGAATTTCATCTTTGGCACCATTGATCAAATGCCATGCTTCTTCTGTCGTATTGGTTTTGGCGGTGATGCGCAGAGTTACTTCGCCATCAGCCGCTAAAGGTGCGATGGTTGGATTGGTCTGCTTGTCGAGGATATGGTGCAGCCGGTCTTCAAGCTCTGCCTCGCCGATGCCGTAAAACCGCAGTACATGCGAAAGGATGACATCCGCTTTATTCAATAAATGCGCCAGTTTTGGCTTTGCTTCGAATTGGAACATCGGCTCCATCTCTTTTGGCGGACCGGGCAGCAGGATGTAGACACGTTCATCTTTTTTGTACATCATCCCCGGTGCCATGCCATTATGATTGACGAGGACATCGCTGTCTTTCAGCACCAATGCCTGTTTTTTATTGTTTTCGGTCATCGGACGACCCGCACGCTCAAAAAAAGCGACGATGGAATCCAGTGCTTCCTGGTTCATTTCAAGTGTCGTATCCAGATGCCGGGCAATCGACTCCTTCGTCAAATCGTCTTTCGTCGGTCCGAGCCCTCCAGTGAACAAGATCAAATCAGCGCGGCTTTCTGCGATTTTTATCGCATCCTCCAGCCGGCCGGGATTGTCCCCCACTACTGTATGGTAATAAACATTGATGCCGAGCTCGGCCAAATGATTGGATAGAAAACGGGCATTCGTGTTGGTGATTTGTCCTAATAGCAATTCCGAACCTACCGCAATAATTTCTGCGTTCATCTGTTCAATCCCCTTTGTACAAGCCTATTTTGAAGTCATTAATGCACGGCGATTGGCATAGAAATAATCCCATCCAGACCAAACCGTGAAGATTAAGGCAATATAAAGCATGATGTCACCAAACGGCAAGCCGATTAATGTAAAGATGGTGTCATGCAACAACAATGCGGATATCGCCAAAATTTGTGCGGTCGTTTTGATTTTGCCCAAATTTCCAGCTGCCACAACTTCTCCCTCACCCGCAAGCACCAGGCGCAAGCCGGTAACTGCAAATTCACGGCTGATGATGATGATGACGATCCACGATGCAGCAAAGCCAAGCTCCACTAAAATAATTAATGCAGCCGAAACCAAAAGCTTATCTGCCAACGGATCCAAAAACTTGCCGAAGGTCGTAACCAAATTGTATTTGCGGGCATAATAGCCATCTACCCAATCCGTTAAGGAAGCAAAGATAAAAATAAGTCCTCCGACGAAATGAGTGACAGGCATTTCAGCTCCGAAAAGCGTCATTGTTCCCCAGTCAAAGCCGGCTAGCATGATCACCATAAATACTGGAATCAATAAAATCCTCGAAATGGTGATCTGATTTGGTATGTTCATTATTGTTTCTCCTTTCAAACTTTAAAGAAAAATAGCCATCCAAAGATGGCTATTCGGCGTCGATAAATTGAATAACGATATTTTGGGGTTGAAGCTGCTGTGTATACTCGATCGGTTCACCATTCAGCGTCAGCGTAACATTCGAGTAATCGCCGATGCGCAAGCGAACGGTTTCCACTTCCGATAAATCAATCTTTTCAGTTTCCTCGGCTTGCATAACACGTGCTTCAGAAGTCAGCTCGTTTTGGTTCTGGTCAGTAGCTGCAATCCAGGATGGACCGCTTGCTGCTATTTCCAACTGACGCTCTGCGGGGCCCTGCCACGTAAAAGTCGTTGTTTCCCCCTGTGTGCCTTCAACCGACAGAACAGCCTCTGGTTCTGTTGGTTCTTCTGCAGGCTCTTCAGCCGGTTCCTCAGCAGTTTCCTCGGCCGTTGGTTCCGGCGCAGAGGAAGCAGGCTCGTCATACGGAACTCCATCTTCTTCCTCCACCGGTGTATTTGCCGTATCGGTATTGGTTGAAGCGCTGTAAAAATACCAAGCGACAGCAAGAATCAGAACAATAAACAACGCTACCAGAACTTTGGGCATAATTTCGGCATATGCTTCACTCGGAGCCGTTCTGGTAACCGACCGGCTTCTGGAAGTAAGCGCACTTGGCATTTGTTTTTGAGCAGCAGGTTCGTTAGCCGGCATTTCTGTTTTGTATTGTTCAAGCAATTCTTCCCCGTTCAGCCCAACTGCAGCAGCGTACTGCTTGATAAAAGCGCGCACATAAAACGTGCCGGGCATCATGTTGTGATTGCCGTCTTCTATACCAGCCAAATACCGCTTCTGTATTTTAGTCAAGTCCTGTAAATCTTCCAAACTATATCCTTTGGCGATTCTGGCCTGTTTCAGCCGAGTACCCAACTCACTCAAAACGATCACCTGCCTACTTAGAAGTTGAATCCGTCCCCAAACATATTCCCCTGGGATTTTTCGTCCATAAATGTGTTTTTCTCCAACACTTCATAGGTGATTTTTTCATCGGGATGATGGCGCAGTTCAATAATATAATCAAAATCGTCGATACTGTATTCTGACTGCTCTACAAATTTATCGGGATGCTCCACGACTTTGATCGTCGGCATGCGCATCATTTCCCGCACCAGCTGCATATGGCGTTCATCGGCCGATCGGCGTGTGACAATGCCATCCAGGATAAAAATATTATTGGCATTGTGTTCATCACCCATCAGCTGATTGCGTACTGTCTGCTTGATCATTGTCGAGGATAGGAAAATCCATTTTTTATTGGCGCTGACGCTTGCCGCTACGATGGATTCGGTTTTTCCGACCCGGGGCATGCCTCTCAACCCGACCAGCTTGTGGCCTTCCTGCTTGAAGATTTCGGCCATAAAATCAACCAACAGCCCCAATTCATCCCGCACAAAACGGAAAGTTTTGCGGTCATCCGCATCCCGTTGGATATACCGGCCATGCCGGACTGCCAGAATATCGCGCAGCTTTGGTTCACGGAACTTCGTCACAGCAATCGTTTCTATCGTTGACAGGATCTGTTCAAAACGCTCTAATTGGACATCGTGTTCTGCACGCAGCAACATTCCGCGGCGGCCCTGATCCACACCATTGATGGTCACGATATTCACCCGCAGCATTCCCAGCAGAGAAGCGATATCGCCAAGCAGGCCGGGACGGTTGACTTGAATTTCGTATTCGAAATACCATTCTTTCATACTCAATCCGACCTTTCTCCATATGGGTTCCCCTAAAGGAATCTCTAATTAATATGATAGCTGATTTGCCGCTGTTGGAAAAGGGGCATATAGATAGAGGAAAAAGCTTCTAAACACCATCATATCAACCATCCGCCATTGACGCGAAGCGTTTGGCCGGTGATGTAGTCCGCTCTGCCGCCTACCAGAAAATCAACTGCATCGGCGATATCTTGGGGAGTTCCAAGTCCTAACGGAATTTCCTCCTCGATTTCCTCCAGCTCTTCTGCAGAAAGGGAAGCATTCATTTTTGTCATTATGAATCCTGGTGCAACAGCGTTTACACGTGTTCCTGAAGGTGCCATCTCCTTGGCATAGGCTTTGACAAACGCCAACTGGGCACCTTTCACGGCCGAATACATGGTTTCCATCGAGGCACCTGTCTCACCCCAGATAGAAGAAATAAAGACTACATAAGATTTTTCATGGCGGTGAAAAAATGGAGAAATCGAGCGGATCGCTGAAATCGGATTTTTTACGTGTACGCGCCATAGCGCTTCCATATCCTGTTCTGATGTATCAATCAGCAGCTTCATCAGTGAATGGCCACTGGCAACAATGATGCAGCTTGCGTCATAAACATACTCAGCAAGCTGCCGTGCTCCTCCTTCACCAGCGAAATCGGACTGAACAGCAATAAATTCCTGTTCAGGATAACGCTTCGCCAACTGCTGCGCTAGCGCCTCTGTCGGATTGGTATTCCAGTGGAGGTACAGGGACCAGCCACTTTCTGCTAATTGCAATGCGATGCTTTCTCCAATCTCTCCCGACGCCCCCAATAGGACGGCAAACCTTTTCACTGTGCATCCTTTTTCGACGGCATGATGGTAAATACAGATTGCTGGGGTTCATGGCTGACTAATGCAAAAGCGTTTTGCAGATCGGCAACTTCCAGACTTTCCAAGACCGGCACAACATCAAACAAATTCATTTCATTAAAAGCATAATGAGTAAATTGATTGGCGATATATTCCGGTGAATTCAATGCTCTCAGGAAAAATCCGATTTTCTTGCGGCGAACCCGGTCAAGGTCTTCTTGTCCAAAAGGCCATTTTTCAATTGCATTTTGCAGTGTGTGTTTGATTTCCTTTATCAAGATTTCCGGTTTGTGGGTATCAGAACCGATCAAGGCATAACCAAATCCATTTTCCAGAGAATAGTCAAACGAATAGGACTCGTCGATCCAATCGTTTTCATAAGCGTGATGATAAAAATCAGATGTCCGTCCGAACAGCAATTCGTAGGCCAATTGAGCAGCCAATTCATGCTTCAGCATATCAGGTCCGATCAAATCCAGTTTCTCGGGTTTGACACCGTAGAAGACTTTCGGCTTCTGGACGCTCATTTCCAGCACCCGTTCCTTGATTGCCACTTCTTTAGGCTCATCCGGATAAATGCGTTTGATTTCTGTCGGTTCCTCAAATGTTTTCTGTGCCTGGTCTTCCTTCACCAATTTCATCATTTGGTCCGGGTCGACATTGCCGACGATGAATAACACCATGTTGGACGGATGATAGAAAGTGTTGTAGCACGTGTACAGATGTTCTGCTGTGATGTCCTGAATCGACTCTACAGTTCCGGCAATATCAATCTTCACCGGGTGGTTTTCATAGAGATTTTCGATGATGCCGAAATACAGGCGCCAATCCGGCTGATCATCATACATGGTGATTTCCTGCGCAATGATGCCTTTTTCTTTTTCTACGGTCTTTTCCGTAAAATAAGGGCTTTGGACAAAATCCAATAAGGTTTTAACGTTTTTATCGATTTCACCGGTAGCCGAGAACAAATAAGCCGTCCGCGTAAATGAAGTAAAGGCGTTTGCGGCGGCACCTTGTTTGCTGAACTCCTGGAAAACATCCCCTTCTTCTTTCTCGAACATTTTATGCTCCAGGAAATGGGCGATGCCGTCGGGTACTTTGATCGGTTCCGTTTCGCCTTGAGGCACAAAATGGTTATCGATCGAACCGTATTTAGTGGTGAAAGTGGCGAATGTTTTAGAAAATCCTTCCTTCGGCAAAATGTAGACGTTCAAGCCATTATCGAGCTTTTCATGAAAAAGCGTTTCTTCCAATTGTTCAAATTCAACTTTATGCATCTTTTTCATCCTCCTTGCCAGCTAGGAAGTAAGTCATTTCCAAAGAAAGTTGCTGAGCTACAGCAGCGATGTCTTCTTTTGTGACATTCTTCCATCTGTTGATCATGAATTCCGGTTCAAATGCATCCGTCAATTCCATGTATTGATCGTAAATATCAATTTGTCCGCGAGCCGAATCAAGAGCTTCTTTTAATTGATTCGTCAACAGGGCTTTTGTCTGATCAAGCTCAATATCAGAAATATTGCCTTTTTTGACTTCTTCCAATTGTTCCAGAATCAAGGTCACTGCTTTTTCTTCCAGTTTCGAATCAATACCAGCCAGAACGAACATCAACCCAAATTGTGAAGCAAAAGAGCTCGATACGTAATAGGCCATACTTTCCTTTTCGCGGATGTTCACAAACAGCTTCGAATGTGCGTAACCGCCAAAAACCCCATTCATCAATTGCATGACCGGGAATTTTTCGTCACGGAATGTAATCGGCGTAAAGAATGCCATATGCAATTTGCCTTGTTTCATGTCTTCGTATTCAAGAACATGTGATTGCGTCGGCTTAATCAATTCCAGTGGAGGTGCAGCAATCGCTCTTTCCCGATCTTTAAAGTGGAAAAAGTCACGGATATGCGAAGCGATCATTTCCGGCTTTACATCGCCTACTGCATAGATTTCAATTTCATTTTGTGACAGCATTTCTTTGTACTCAGCAAACAATTGCTCATTCGTGACATTTTCCACATCTTCAATTGTGCCATTTGACGTAATCGAAGCAGGATGGTTTGGCAGGGCCAATTCCATCATGCGTTGTTGCGCATAACGTGTTTTTTCATCAAAAACCGATTCGATGCGCTGCACAACGGCATTTTTTTCACGCACGAAGATAGTCTCTTTAAATAAACCATGTTCTAAATTTGGTTTGAACAGGACGATATACATCAAGTTCAGCACTTTTTCAAGAACGCCTTTTTCAGAAAGATACTGATCATTCACCGTTTCAACATTCAAGGTCACAACGTGTTCATTGCCCCGTTTTGAAGAATCTATGTAAAGAGACGTTCCATACAGGTCATCAAGAACCATGCGGAGCGCGGTATGTGAAGGATAAACCTCATTGCTGTGCTGCAGCACGTTTGCCAAAATCGAACGGGCAGACGCTTTTTCCTTGGTCAACTTGTCTTTGAATTTAATTGAAAAATTTATCGTTTTAAACTGTGTCGTCTCATTAACATGTACATTAACACCTTTGGCGATGTTGATTGTTTCAAACATTTGGAATCCCCTCTCGTCGTTCATGTTCTAACTATACCGAACCCTTTCCGTTAATTGCAAATAAAGAAAAGCGCAGGTGCCCGTTTTAGTCCTGACAAGCGCTGGAGGACTTTCCGGTAATGGCGTTTTTTGCCATTGGCGGAAAGTCCGAAGCGACCTCGAGGGACTGGGCATCGGAGCTGGACAAAAGAAAAGCGAAAGCGGCTAACTGAAGCTAACCTAAGGGCGCGACGTCCTGTCGCAACGGTTAGCTGACCCGCTTCCTGCGTCCCCCCGAAAGGCATAAAACACACTGGCGAAGTGGCGTTCTTTGCCACATAGCCAGGGAGGCTTATGACCCGAGGAGCTGGCCGCTGGAGCTGGACATAAAGAAAAGCGCAGGTGCCCGTTTTAGTCCTGACAAGCGCTGGAGGACTTCCCGGTAATGGCGTTTTTTGCCATTGGCGGAAAGTCCGAAGCGACCTCGAGGGACTGGGCACCGGAGCTGGACAAAAGAAAAGCGGAAGCGCCCGTGTAGCTCTGCCGGGCATAAGACAGACCAGCAGAGTGGCGCCCTTTGCCACGCAGCACGAAAAGTAGAAGTGCCTGTTCAGCTCTGACAGGTGTAAGATGAGCTGGCGAAGTGGCATGTTTTCAGCCGCACAGCCAGATCAGCTTACATCCCGAAGAGCTAGGCACTGAACTAGACAGCCAGGGAGGCTTATGACCCAAAGAGCTGGGCGCTGCAGCTGGACAAAAGAAAAGAGGAAGCCCCCACTCCCTTTATGCAAACGAAAAGAGCCGTCGCAATGACGGCTCTTCCAAAATAGCTTATCGTTGTCCTTTGATATATGGTTTTCCGTTCGCCAATGGAGCATTGGCGCGTCCGATAAATCCGGCAAGTGCCAGAATCGTCAGGACGTACGGCAAAATCAGCAGGAAGACGTTCGGGATATCCTGAATGTACGGAATGGATGATCCGACAATACTCAAGGATTGTGCAAAGCCGAAGAATAAGGCTGCTCCCATGGCTCCAAGCGGATGCCATTTACCAAAAATCATTGCTGCGAGCGCCATAAAGCCCTGTCCATTGATCGTGGCATGGCCAAAATCATTGGTGATGGTTTGTGCATAAATCGCACCGCCGATTCCCGCTAAGGCACCAGAAATCATAACTGCAACATAGCGCATTTTCGTTACATTGACTCCCATCGTATCAGCAGCCATCGGATGTTCTCCTACAGCGCGAAGCCGAAGGCCAAAAGGCGTCTTATAGATAACGAACCAAGCAACAAAAGCTACTGCAATCGCAAAGAACGATGTATTGTACACAGAGGTAAAGAACAAGGGCCCAATAATTGGTATGTCTGACAGGAACGGTACATTATAGCGCGCGAAACGCTCTGTAATGAAATCTGTTTGCCCTTTATCGAAAATGCTTTTCACCAGGTACAAAGACAGCGCAATTGCCAATAAGTTGATGGCGACGCCCGAAACCACTTGATCTGCACGGAACGAGATGGACGCGACTGCGTGCAAAAGTGATAACAGCAACGCAGCGACCATCGCCGCTAACAGTGAAACCCAAGGTGTAGCGGCGCCGAAGGTATCGGCAAACAATAAATTGAACAGGATCCCGACAAACGCCCCGATGACCATCAGCCCTTCCAGACCAATGTTGACGACCCCCGATTTTTCCGAGAACACGCCACCGATCGCCACTAAGATAAGCGGCGCCGCATAGAAAATCGCTGAAGGAATGATGAAGTATAGAACCTCCAAGAAACTCATATTACTTCGCCTCCTTCTTCTTAGCTGATGCACGGAGCAGCAGCAAGCGAATGATGTAGCCTGAAGCTACAAAGAAGATAATAACTGCGATAACGATTTCAACGATTTCAATCGGAATGCCTGCAGCATTCGGCATGTTCAAAGCTCCATATTTTAAGGAACCGAACAATGTGGCGCCGAAAATCACACCAAGCGGCGTGTTCATGCCAAGCAAGGCAACCGCGATTCCATCAAATCCGATACCGGTGAATCCGCCTTTGGAAGAAACATACTCAAACGTTCCAAGCGCTTCCATTGCTCCAGCCATTCCGGCAAATGCACCAGAGATGACCATCGCTAAAATAATATTTTTATTGACGTTCATTCCTGCATATTGCGAGGCATTCTGATTAAAGCCGACAGCTTTCAGTTCAAAGCCAAGCGTCGTTTTCTCCAGGATGAACCACATCACACCGACCATGATCAATGCAAGAATAATTCCGTAATGCAGCCGTGAAAATTCTGTCAGGTTCTCAAGAAACTCAGAACGCAGGGAAGCACTTGCAAAAATGTTCCCCGTCCGGTCGCCTCCTTCTGAAACAGTCCGGATCAATGCGTTCGTTACATGCAACGCAATATAGTTCATCATGATGGTTACAATTACTTCATGGACGCGGAACTTCGCTTTCAGGAGACCTGGTACAAAGCCCCATAATGCGCCGGCTACCGCTGCCGCTATAATGGCTAGAGGCAAGTGGATGATTTTCGGCAATTCTACAGCTACCCCTACATAAGCTGCAGCAAACCAGCCAACTATCAATTGCCCTTCCACACCAATATTGAAAAGACCCGAGCGGAACGCAAAAGCGACCGCAAGACCAGCTAATAGATAAGGTGTGATTTGGCGGATTGTTTCACCAATCGTGTACATGTCTCCAAAAATCCCGTTCCAAAGAGCTGCGTAGCCCTCCAGTGGATTATAGCCACTGACCAGCATAATTACCGCGCCGACCAAGAGACCTAAAATAACGGAAACGATGGGGACCAGGAGATTCGTCGCTCTATTCGACATGCTGATCCTCACCTTTCTTCGTCAAATCCTGCGTTTTTTTGTTATCGGTGTGGCCCGCCATCAGCAAGCCCAATTGTTGTTCGCTGGTGGTTTCCGGTGTCACAATATCCACAATTTCACCGTCATGGATAACCGCAATACGGTCTGAAACGTTCATAACCTCATCTAGCTCAAACGAAATCAGCAGAACGGCCTTGCCGTTGTCACGCTGTTCAATCAACCGGCTATGAATAAATTCAATGGCGCCGACATCCAAGCCTCTGGTCGGTAATGCCGCAATCAGCAGATCCGGATCACGGTCAACTTCCCTTCCGATAATCGCCTTTTGCTGATTGCCCCCAGATAGGGAACGGGCCAATTCTCCCGGCCCTTGCGTCCGAACATCAAAATCCTTGATGATCTGCAATGCTTTTTCATTGATTTTGTTGTAATCGATAATCCCTGATTTGGAAATCGGTTTTGTATAATAGGTTTGAAGCGCAATGTTGTGGCCAAGCGGGAAATCCAATATCAGGCCATGCTTATGGCGATCTTGCGGAATGTGCCCGACGCCTGATTCCGTCACTTTTCGCGGTTTCATATTGGTGACATCTTTGCCATTGATAAAGATGGTCCCGCTCTTCACTTTGCGAAGGCCCGTGATTGCTTCGATCAACTCGGACTGCCCGTTGCCATCAATTCCCGCAATTCCGACAATTTCGCCTTTGCGGACGTTCAGATTCAAGCTCTTCACTTTTTCTATTCCACGGTAATCCTGGACAACCAAGTCTTTGATATCCAGAATTTCTTCACCAGGAAACGCTTGCCCTTTTACCGTCTTAAATTCCACGTGACGGCCAACCATCAATGATGCAAGATCGTTCGGGTTGGTTTCAGCAGTAACAACCGTTCCGATTCCTTGGCCTTTGCGGATAACCGTTACCCGGTCAGAAACATCCATGATTTCCTTTAATTTATGTGTAATCAAAATAATGGATTTGCCTTCAGCAATCAGCCGCTTCATAATTTGAATCAATTCCGTAATTTCCTGTGGCGTCAATGAAGCTGTCGGCTCATCAAAAATCAGAATCTCGGCTCCACGGTACAAAGTTTTCAAAATTTCCACCCGTTGCTGCATGCCTACCGAAATATCTTCAATAATTGCATAGGGATCTACATTCAAGCCGTATTGTTCAGACAAGGCCTGTACTTTTTTAGCCGCATCCTTTTTATTGGTGATGCCGAATTTGGTCGGCTCGCTGCCCAAAATGATGTTTTCGGTGACTGAAAAGTTTTCGACCAGCATAAAATGCTGGTGAACCATTCCGATCCCAAGATCATTGGCCACATTCGGATTGGTAATATCCACTTTTTTCCCACGAACTCGGATTTCTCCGCCTTCAGGCTGGTATAAGCCGAATAGGACGTTCATCAAAGTTGATTTTCCTGCTCCATTTTCCCCTAGCAATGCGTGAATTTCTCCCTTTTGCAGTTGCAGCGTAATATTGTCATTGGCGACAAACGTACCGAACTCTTTGCGGATATTCAGCATTTCGATTACATACTCCACTGTTGTCACTCCCCCGAAAACTACTAACTTTTATAGATTAATTAACACAGGAAAGGCTTCCGTTGCCAAAAGCCTTTCATCTATTAATTTCCAGCTTATAGGCAAAAAAAATCATAAAGACCGGTTGAACCGGTCTTTATGATGACCGTGTTACTGAAAAACTGTTACTCTACTGTTTCAGGAACAACAATGTCTCCATCGATAACTTGTTGCTTAAAGTCTTCGATTTGCGTCATTACATCTTCTGGAATCGCTCCACGTGAATCAGCAAGGCCTACACCATCATCAGACAAACCGTAAGTGATTGTTTCGCCGCCTGGGAATTCGCCAGCCATTGCCTGTTCAGAAATGTTGATGACAGCCGTGTCAACGCGTTTCAATACTGAAGTCAACGTAACATTGGCATCGCCTGTTTGGCCTTCATCGTATTGGTCAGCATCTACGCCGATAACCCAAATATTCGCTTCTGGATCTGCTTCTTTACGTTCTTTTGCTTCAGTGAATACACCGTTACCAGTGCCTCCTGCAGCGTGGAAAATGATATCTGCTCCAGCAGAGTACATACGGTTCGCAGTTGTTTTACCTAATTCCGCTTTATCAAAAGCCCCTGTGTATTGAACATCGACTTCAATTGAATCGTCTACAGCTGCAACCCCTTCAAGGAATCCTGCTTCAAAACGCTCGATTACCGGAATTTCCATTCCGCCAACAAATCCGATTTTGTTCGTTTCTGTCATTAGAGCTGCTGCTACACCCGCAAGGAATGCGCCTTCCTGCTCTTTGAACAGGACACTTGCAACGTTTGGAGCATCTACTACAGCATCAATGATCGCAATTTGAGCTTCAGGCTGCTGTTCAGCGATTTCAGCTACAGCACCTTCCATCAAGAACCCGATACCGAATACCACATCAAAATCACGGCGGATCAAGTTGTTCAGGTTGGTGTTGTAATCTGCATCCGATGCAGATTGAAGGTAATCAAAGCCGCCATCGCCTTTTTCAAGGCCATTTTCTTCACCAAATTGCTGGACGCCTTCCCAAGCAGATTGGTTGAAGGATTTATCATCCACACCGCCGACATCTGTAACCATGGCAACTGAGAAATCAGCAGCTTCTTCTGTGCTTTCTCCTCCGCCAGTTTCGCCAGTTGAAGTATCTTCTTCACTTCCGCAGGCAGCAAGCATCGTACCAGCAGCAAGCATCAATGATAGACCTAGACCAAATTTACGTTTTGTCAATGTAATAACCCCCAAGGTTTTTTTGATAGTAGCAGGAATTTGATGTTTTACACGCGTTTGCGAACCACATGAAAGCTGAATTTATCAGCTCTGAAGTAATTCTTTGAATAAAGCACCAAGCGATCGTCTTCATCGTAATGGAGCTGTTTTAATACCAGCAATGCTGTTTCCGGTTCACATTCCAGTATTGGCGAAACTTCTTCATGATATCCCGTCGGATCGATAAATGTCACCGCATAGGATATATGAATGTCCCCCGATTCCTCAATCGCCGTAAAAATGGAACTTTCTGTGCGCCCTAAAAAATCTGCAGGCAAGTAATCCGAAGGTACCTTGTCGATACAGTAAACGACAGGCTCTCCATTTGCCGTGCGGACGCGTTCAATAGTAATAATAGTATCATCGCCAGTGCAATGAAAGCGTTTTATATCTTCTTCAGACGAAAGGCTCTCCGACGTGCTCAAATAGATAGCGCCGGGTTCCATTCCTGCCTGTCGGATCATGTCGGAAACACTCGTCAATTGTTCAATCCCCGAAGAAAATAAAGGTTTTGAATTGACGAACGTCCCGACTCCGTGGCGTCTGACGATAATATTATCTTCTTCCAACAACCGAAGCGCTTCTCGTAAAGTCGCCCGGCTGACTCCCAGTGTTTTCGATAATTCGAATTCGGACGGCAACTTCTCTTTTTCTTTGTAGACGCCCGCAGCAATATCCTGTTTCATTCGATCGATCACTTGAAGGTACAAAGCACGATGATCCGATTTGATCGTCATACGATTCACCACCCATGACAGAGATCAGACATCTGATGTAAAACATTCCTACTAATCAAAATTACTATACCACTTATTTGAAATGAAATAAATAGCCATTTGTCGAATTTAGCGAATTTTCATTTCCTTATAACCAGAAACACTGATCATTTTGTCACAAAAAAACCCCAAATGCTCAGTATTCTTCCTGCTTTGGAACTAATACTGTGCGTGGTTTGCTGCCTTCATAAGGCCCAACTACTCCACGCTGCTCCATTTGGTCTATGATGCGGGCAGCCCGTGAATAGCCGACACGGAAGCGGCGTTGCAGCATGGAAACGGATGCTGTCTGCATTTCCGTGACCATCTTCACAGCATCATCATAGATTTCATCTGTTTCTTCATCTATTTTGGTATCATCAATTTCGCTTGGAATCATGTCTTCCTGGTATTGTGCTTTTTGCTGTTCGATGACAAAGTCGACAATTTTCTCGACTTCTGAATCAGACAGAAATGCCCCTTGGACACGCACCGGTTTTGATTGGCCAGCTCCAAGGAACAACATATCTCCGCGTCCCAGCAGTTTTTCAGCACCGCCCATATCCAGGATTGTCCGTGAATCGATGGATGATGAAACGGCAAAGGAAATGCGGGATGGGATATTTGCCTTAATGACCCCTGTAATGACGTTGACACTTGGCCGTTGCGTGGCAATGATCAGGTGGATCCCTGCCGCACGGGCCATCTGAGCCAAACGGGTGATGGCATCTTCCACTTCATTTGAAGCAACCATCATCAAATCAGCCAGCTCGTCGACGATGACTACAATGAACGGCAATTTCGGGTGCTTGTCTTCGTTTTCTTCATTGAAGACACGCACATATTCGTTATAGCCTTCAATATTGCGGGTACCGGTATGGGAAAACAGCTCATATCTTCTTTCCATTTCTGAAACGATTTTCTTCAGCGCCTGTGCCGCTTTACGCGGATCTGTCACAACGGGCGCCAACAGATGTGGGATGCCATTGTAGACATTCAATTCGACCATTTTCGGGTCGATCATCATCATTTTCACTTCATGCGGTTTGGCGCGCATGATGATGCTCGTGATGATGCCATTGATGCACACCGATTTCCCGCTGCCTGTCGAACCGGCAACCAGCAAATGCGGCATTTTGTTCAGTTCGGTCATTACCGCCTGGCCGGTAACATCTCTGCCCAGCGCAAACAACAGCTTGGCATCCGGCCGGTTGTTTTCTTCTGATTCCAGTACTTCCCGCAGACTGACGATTGATACTTCCGAGTTGGGCACTTCGATGCCGATTGCGGACTTCCCTGGAATCGGCGCTTCAATACGGATATCACGGGCTGCCAATGCCAATGCCAGGTCGTCATGCAGACTGACAATTTTGCTCACTTTGACGCCAGTATCCGGCAAGACTTCGTATTTGGTGACAGCGGGACCTAAATGGACCTGTGTCACTTTCGCCCGAACACCAAAGCTTTGGAAGGTTTTTTCAAGCTTCTTGGCATTTTTTTGGATGCCTGAATACTCGCCGCTTTGGTCGTGATGCGGCGGCAGCGTCAGCAAGCTGAGCGGCGGCAATTGGTATTCTTCATTTTCCAGCTCTTCTGCAGTCGACATCAACTGGATTTCACCTGTTTCAGGTTCAGCTGCAGATTCCGGAGGAGCTTCTGCCTTCTTCGGTTTAACGTTTTCAGTAAACGCCGAAATGATCGGCTCTTCCTGTTTTGGCCGGTAGAGAAGATCTTCTTCCTCATCTTCCTCTTCATACGCTAAGGATTCATTGATCTCCAGTACTTGCTCAGGTTCTGATTTTTTGCGGGGAGCACGCAATTTTTTCGGCTCGTCCCGCTGAAAGCGGCTCACTAATCCATCAATCATCGGGCGTACACTTGGTATTTTTTCAGCAATAAAAGGTGCTGCCGCTTTTCCTGTTAAAATGATGGCGCCGATCGACAAGATGATGATCGCGACAATCCACGTGCCAGCTGTATCGAATAATACATGCAACAATTTATAAAGAGAGGCACCGACGATTCCGCCTCCTGTAGCTGAATAGGAGTTCCAAATTGTGCCGGTCATTTTTGTAGCGATGTTCGTATTAGAAATAACATTGGATGAAGTAATTGGCAAAATGGAGCCTGCTGCCCAGATCAAATGGCAGATCAGTGAAATGCCGATTAATACAAATGCCCATCCGACCGCTATTTTCGTCCTTGGTTTTGGCCATGAACGCTTAACCATTACGTAAACAGCTACATAGACAAGTGCCAGTGGAATCAGGAAAGCCATATAGCCAGTCATATATTTAGCCATGTTATATAATACCCTGCCAATAGGTCCTATCTGGAACATCATTAATACGGATATCCCCAAAAATACCAAGCCAATTATTTCATACGCGATTAACGGCATCGGTTGCCGTTTCCTGTTTTTCGGCTTTGTTTTTGTTTTTGCTTTCACTCTTGCTTTTGGTTTTGCTTTCGTAGTTGTACGAGCCCTGGTCATAGCTATCCCTCGTTTCCTCCATAATCGAAAAAGGATTTCCTCCGAATAACTCGGTATGGAAATCCTTTTTCTTTTTTCTTAGTATTCCATAATAATCGGGATAATCATCGGACGGCGTTTTGTTTGCTGGAATAAATAGGAATTCAATGTATCGCGAATTTCCTGTTTGATGTTGTTCCATTCGAACGCATCTCTGGTGACGTATTTTTCAACGACCTTGCGCACAAGTCTTGTGGATTCCTCCATCAGCTCTTCTGATTCACGGACATAGACAAACCCGCGTGAAATCATTTCAGGACCGGAAGCAATCTTCTTCTCTTTGCGGTTGAGCGTAACAACGACGATGAAAATTCCATCCTGTGACAGCAATTTACGGTCACGCAAGACAATATTTCCAACATCCCCGATGCCGATTCCATCAATAAGGACGTTGCCGGCTGGAACACGTCCGCTCATCCGGACCTTGCCGCCTTTGTATTCGACGATATCGCCTTTGTCAGCAATAAAGATTTCAGACTTGTGCAAACCGACTTGTTGAGCCAACTTGGAGTGGGCGATCAGCATTTTGTATTCACCCTGGATGGGAATGAAATACTTCGGCTTCATCATGTTCAGCATCATTTTCAAGTCTTCTTGGCTGCCGTGGCCCGATACGTGGACTTTTTTGCTTGAAGTCAAAACGTTCGCTCCGGCTTTTGCCAATTTGTTCATTGTTTGAAACATAGGAACTTCCATACCGGGTGATGGTGTGAATGTAATCAATACAGTATCTGTTTCTTTAATTTTAACATCTTTATGCTGCTTGCGGACCATTTTGTCCAATGCTTCAAGCGGCTCTCCCTGGTTGCCGGTAACAATGATGACAACTTCATCATCGCGGTAGTTTTCCAGTTCTTTCAAGGAAATGACAGTATCCTCATGGACCGTCAGATAGCCAAGGCGCAAACCAACTTCGTAACTGCTCTCCAGGCTTCTTCCGGCTACAGCAACTTTTTTGCCCGTAGCTGTTGCAATATCAAATACTTGTTGGATACGGATAAAGTTTGATGAATACAGCGATACCATTACACGGCCTTCTGCAGCAATAAATGCCGACAAGATGTGGTCAGCAACGACAATTTCCGAAGTGGTATAACCAGGGCGTTCAGCTTCAGTGGAATCAGACAACAGCATCAGTACGCCGTCTTCCCCTAATTTCGCCATTTTTGCGATATCGGGTCTATAGCTGCCTTTTGCTGATTGATCAAACTTAAATTCTCCTGTATGCACGATGGCGCCTTCTGATGTGTGGAAGACAATGCCAAGTGCATCTGGAATACTATGAGTCGTATGGAAGAACGTCACATGCGTTTTATCAAAGTTCATGCGGCTCTTATTGGTCACTTCAAAGAATTTGACATGCTTTAAAGAACCTTGTTCTTTAATATGTTCTTTGGCTAACGCAATCGTCAATTTCGATCCGTAAACCGGTGCTTGAATCTTTTTCATTAAATAAGCGATGGAACCGATCGCATCCTCGTGGCCATGCGTCAAAAAGATTCCTTTGACACGGTCTTTGTTTTCTTCCAGGAAAGTCATATCTGGAATGACGATATCAACACCCAGCATCTCACCTTCTGGGAACATCAATCCACTGTCTACAACAAACAGATCTTCGTCAATTTCTACTACGTACATTGCTTTGCCGATCTCGCCGACGCCGCCTAAAGGGATAACTCTTATTACTTCATTTTTAATTTTACTCAATTTATTTCCTCCTAAAATTCACCCGTACACATCCATAGACTTCATTATACGGGAATCACCGGAAACAGTCCAAAGAAAAAAATAAACCGGCATGATGCCCGGTTTATTTTAAGGGTTAGCATTCCATTAAATGATATTTTCCTCGATTAAGGCTTCCGCAATCTGAACCGAATTCAAAGCGGCGCCCTTGACGAGATTGTCCGAAACAACCCATAGGTGGAAGCCATTCGGATTGTCCAGGTCCTGACGGATACGTCCAACGAACACTTCATCCAGGCCGGCTGTCATCAACGGCATTGGGTAAACTTGGTTTGACGGATCATCCATCAGCTCCACGCCTGGTGCGTCCATCATTGCCTGTTTCACCTGCTCGACAGTTGCTGTTTCTCCAAGCTCCACATAGACCGATTCTGAATGCCCTGTAACTACTGGGAGACGCACACATGTAGCTGCGACTGCCAAAGAATCATCGTGCATGATTTTCTTGGTTTCATTGATCATCTTCATTTCCTCGAACGTATAGCCATTGTCGGTGAATTGATCGATTTGAGGAATGACATTGAACGCAATCGGGTAATGATGTTTAGCTGATTTGACCGGCAGCATTTCCGCTTCTGCCGTTTTGGCATTATCAAAATCAGCGGCCTGCGCTTTCAATTCATTGATGGCATCAATACCTGCACCTGAAACGGCCTGATAAGTGGACACTACAATTTTCGTAATTCCGAATTGCTCTTTTAACGGCTGCAATGCGCAGACCATCTGGATGGTGGAACAGTTTGGATTAGCGATGATCCCTTTGTGGAGGCTCAGATCGCTTTTGTTTACTTCAGGCACGACGAGTGGCACTTCTTTGTCCATACGGAACGCGCTGGTGTTATCGATGACAATTGCCCCGCGCTTAACAGCTTCCGGCGCGAACTTTTCTGAAACACTGCCGCCTGCGCTGAACAAGGCGATATCGATGCCTTCAAATGATTCCGGCTTTGCTTCCTGGACGGTGAATGTCTTGCCGTTAAATTCAATTTCTTTGCCGGCAGATCGGCTCGAGGATAAAAAGACGATGTCTTTTACCGGAAAATTCCGTTTCTCTAACTGCTCTTTCATTTGTTGCCCGACTGCTCCAGTTGATCCCATAATCGCTACGTTATATGTTTTCAAAATATTCGCTCCTTCTATAATGATTTGAATTATTGTAACATAATTTAGTCTGCTAAAGAGGCGAAATAACAAAAAAGCTCCCCTAAACTAGGGAAGCTTCTTTCGGGCGGATAATGGAAACTGCTGGTGACTCCACCAGAATCGCCAATAATGCGACTACTTTTTCAAGTGATACCTGATCGATTTGCGTAAGCACTTCGTCATAAGTCTGGTGTTTGCCCAGCAGCAACTCGTGTCTGCCGTTGCGGCTCATCCGTGCGCTGGTGCTTTCAAGCCCAAGCATCAAACTGCCTTTCAGCTGCTCTTTCGAATCTGTGATTTCCTGTTGCGTAATGCCGCCATTTTTTAATTCCTTCAGCAAGTTCATGATCACCTGCTGCATTTCAGCCATTTGCTCATCCGAAGTTCCCCCATAAATCGCCAAAGTTCCGTGATCGGAATAAGCCGAATGGTATGAGAAAATCGAATAGGCCAGTCCGCGTTGTTCCCGAATTTCCTGGAACAGCCTTGAAGACATAGAGCCACCGATAATATTGTTCAAAACGGTGACGTTGTAAATATCCGGATCATTTAAAGACAGACCCGGAAACCCAAGGCATAAATGGCCCTGTTCCGTCTCCTTGTTCTTTAATGAATAGCCTGCTGCAAAAGTAGGCAGCTCATATTTTTTAGGGTTCTCTTTCTTCTCAAAATTACCAAATAAAGCTTCAACCTCTTCCAATAAGGCTGGTGTAATGTTGCCAGCCACTGAAACGACGGTATTGGATGGCGTATAATGCTGATCCATGTAATCGCGGATTTTTTCCGGTGTAAAGCTTGCAAGGGTTTCAGCGGTTCCGAGTATTGGAGCGCCAATTGAATTCTGCGGATACATGACTCGCCACAGCTGCTCATGAACGTCATCATCCGGCATGTCTTCAGTCATGCTGATTTCTTCAAGGATGACCTGGCGTTCCTTATCGAATTCCACTGGATCCATCTGCGAATTGAAGAGCATATCAGCGAGAACAGCTACAGCGTGCTCTGCATGATGATCCAATACCTTTGCATAGTAGCAGGTGTATTCTTTTGATGTATAAGCGTTAATATCGCCGCCGATACGGTCAAATTCCCGGGCAATTTCTTTGGCAGTCCGCAAATCCGTTCCTTTGAACAGCATGTGTTCGATGAAATGGGTAATGCCATTTTCTTCCGGCAATTCATCCCGGGAACCATTATTGACAAAGACCCCTACCGCTACGGAATGAAAATGGGGGATATGTTCAGAAACGATGCGCAATCCGTTTTTGCAAGTATGTGTAGTCACCATGTGCATGTCCCTCCTCATAGTAAAAAATTGCCGACAAAGTCGGCAATTTGAATAGTTGATTATTCTTGGTTTTGTTTTTCAGCTGCTTCTTTTTGTTCTTGCAAAACAATCTTACGTGATAAGTTTACACGTCCTTGGCGGTCAATTTCAATTACTTTGACTTGGACGATCTGGTCCATCTTCAGAACATCTTCCACTTCTTTCGTCCGTTCTTCCTGGATTTCAGAAATATGAAGAAGTCCGTCTTTGCCAGTGAACAATTCAACGAATGCGCCGAACTTCTCGATGCGTTTCACTTTGCCTTCGTAATATTCGCCGACTTTCGCTTCACGCACGATGTTCTCGATCATCGCTTTTGCTTTTGCGTTCATTTCTTCGTCAACCGATGAAATGAAGATGGTGCCGTCTTGCTCTGTATCAATCTTAACGCCTGTTTCATCAATGATTTTGTTGATCACTTTGCCGCCAGGTCCGATAACGTCACGGATCTTGTCAGGGTTGATCTTCACCATAATGATTTTAGGTGCGAACTTGGAAAGAGTTGTTCTTGGTTCAGCAATTGTCGCCAGCATCGATTCAAGGATGTGGATACGGCCGATTTGAGCCTGTGCCAATGCTTCTTCCAAGATTTCACGGGAAAGCCCGTCGATCTTGATGTCCATTTGAAGAGCTGTGATGCCTTTAGCAGTACCAGCCACTTTAAAGTCCATATCGCCAAGATAATCTTCCATCCCTTGGATATCGGATAATACAGTATAGTTATCGCCTTTTTTGACCAGTCCCATTGCAATGCCTGCAACTGGAGCTGACAACGGTACACCCGCATCCATCATCGCAAGCGTTGAAGCACAGATGCTTGCCTGTGAAGTCGAACCGTTGGATTCCAATACTTCCGCAACAAGGCGGATTGTGTAAGGGAAATCTTTTTCGTTCGGGATGACCGCTTCAAGTGCGCGTTCACCAAGTGCCCCGTGGCCGATTTCGCGGCGTCCAGGTCCACGAAGGAATCCGGTTTCACCTACTGAGAACAACGGGAAATTGTAATGGTGCATAAAGCGTTTTGTATCTTCAATGCCGAGGCCATCGATGATTTGAACATCACCTAAAGCGCCCAGCGTACAGATGCTCATTGCCTGTGTCTGTCCACGCGTGAACAAACCAGAACCGTGTGTACGGTTCAAAATGCCGACTTCAGAAGACAATGGACGGATTTCAGAAGGTCCACGGCCATCCGGACGGATTTTTTCATCAGTGATCAAACGGCGAACTTCATCTTTGACCATTTTATCAAGAATTTGGCCAGCCTGTTTTTTCACTGCGTCATCCGATTCTTCGTATGGTGCCATTGCGCGTGCTTTGACTTCATCGATTGCTTCATTGCGCGCTTGTTTTTCGTTGATCTGAACAGCTGTGTTCAGATCTGCTTCTACAGCTTCTTTAAGGGATACTGTCAATTCTGCATCCAATTCATAAAGCTTGATATCGGTTTTTTCTTTGCCGACTTCTGCAGCAATCTGTTCCTGGAAAGCGATCAATTTCTTGATTTCTTCGTGGCCAAACATAATGGCTTCCAAAATGATTTCTTCAGAAACTTCTTTCGCTCCTGCTTCCACCATGTTGACGGCATCTTTTGTTCCGGCAACCGTCAAGTTGATCGAGCTCTTCTCAAGCTGGTCATTTGTCGGGTTGATGATGTATTGCCCGTCGATCAAGCCGACGATTACACCGGCAATCGGTCCGCCGAAAGGAATATCAGAGATCATCAAAGCCAGGGAAGAACCGAACATGGCAGCCATTTCTGACGGACAATCCTGATCTACTGACATGACCATCGAAATGACCTGTACTTCATTACGGAAACCATCCGGGAATAACGGACGGATCGGACGGTCGATCAAACGGCTTGTTAAGGTCGCTTTTTCAGAAGGGCGTCCTTCACGTTTGATGAAACCGCCTGGGATTTTACCTACTGCGTAAAGACGCTCTTCGTAGTTTACAGTCAATGGGAAGAAATCCAATGGTTTCGGAGTTTTTGAAGCGGTTGCAGTAGAAAGAACTGCTGTATCGCCATAACGGATCAATGCTGCTCCGTTTGCTTGTTTTGCCAATTGGCCGACCTCAACTTGTAATTCGCGGCCTGCCCAATCAAGTGTGTAGACTTTTTTTGTTTGCCCCATAATATCGAGCTCCTCTCTCTTACCTTGTTTCTATAGACTATATGTATCCAATAGTAGTGTATCAAAAAAGCATCCGGTATGCGATGCGATAGATTAAAGTTTTATCCATAAAGAAAAAGCGGGACGAATCCCGCTTTTACTGTTTACTATTAACGGCGTAGGCCAAGTCTTGCGATTAACTCGCGGTAGCGAGCTACTTCGTTTTCACGTAAGTATTTCAGCAAGTTACGACGGCGTCCAACCATTTTGAATAGACCACGACGTGAGTGATGATCTTTTTTGTGAGTACGTAAGTGCTCATTCAAGTTGTTGATGTCTTCTGTAAGAATGGCGATTTGAATTTCTGCAGACCCAGTATCAGTGTCATGCACTTTGTATTCATTGATCAATTCATTTTTACGTTCTTGTGTGATTGCCATACTGTTTCCACCTCCTAATTTCTGATATCCCCAATTACCGAGCAAACGTTGGTGATTCGATTTGCCAAGCAACGGTTAGTACATTCAGTACTCATAAATAATAGCATAAGGCTTTTCCGAAATCAACTGCATCGATCAATTAATGCCTGCAAAAAACTGTTCCGCCGTCTCTTTGTCCCGCTGAATTTGTGCCTTCAGCTCGTCGATGCCAGAAAATTTCTGTTCATCCCGAATCCGTTCATGCCATTCGACTTCCACCATTTCTCCGTAGATTGATTTATCAAAATCGAGGATATGGACTTCGATGACTTGTTTTTTAATATCCGGATTGTTGAAGGTGGGCTTGTAACCGATGTTGCAGACACCGTTATGGTACTGGCCCTGCACTTGAATCTTCACCGCATAGACGCCGCGGCTCGGTACGACCGCACCGAGCTCCGGTTCCACATTGGCTGTCGGAAAACCGATCGTGCGCCCTCGTTTATCGCCATTTACCACAGTGCCTAATACCCGGAACGGCCGACCCAGCAGATGGCAGACCTCTTCGACTACGCCCTGCTTCAATAATTCACGGATGCGCGTCGAACTGATTTTTTCATTGCCGTCTTCCAGCTTATCAACAACGCTGACGCCGTAATGGCCTTCTCCTATTTGCTTCATTAATGCCATATCGCCTTTTCCTTTACTGCCGAATGAAAAATCAAATCCTGCTGTGACATGCGCCACGTTAAGGCCTACAATAAAGAATTTGATGAATTCTTCAGGTGTCAGTTTGGCGAATTCTGAAGTAAAACGGACGATAAAGCAATAATCAACGCCCATCCCCTCCAGGATTTCCATCTTCTGCTGCATCGGCGTAATGTAGAATACCTCTTCCTTCCTGCCCCCCAAAACCAATGAAGGGTGCGGGTCGAAGGTCATCACTGCTGATTTAACGCCCTTTTTTTCTGCCTGTTCGATTGCTGCATCTATGACACGCTGATGCCCTTTATGTACCCCGTCGAAAAAACCGAGCGCCAATGATAAGGGACCAGTTTCGACATCGGGTTTTACGTGAATCGGATAACTTAAATGGATTATTTTCATATTACACCTCGTCCGCTGTCGGAAAACCGAACATTTTTTCAGGTTTCATCTTGTCCGCTTTTTCAGGATGGTTTTTATAGAGCGCTACAGGAACTCCCTGAACCGTCAACACCACAAATCCCATTTGGTCGAGTATGGCATGACGCGCCAAAACCTGGCCATTTTTCACAGCAAAAATCTGTTTAGACTCAATTTCCATAAACGGAAATGCACTTAAACCATAGCTGAGCGGTTTCAAAATATCACCGATATCTCCATTTTGGGCAAGTTCAGCCACTTCGGCAAGTGTTACGCAATCTTTTTTGCTGAATTTCCCGGACTCTGTCCGTGTCAGCCTCGACATATGCGCAGGATATCCCAATGCCTGACCGATTTGCACTGCAAGTGTTCGGATATAAGTTCCTTTGCCGCAGCGGATGCGGATGTTGAATTTGATCTCCTGTCCTGCCCATTGCTGATCGTCGTCCATCAACTCGATTGAGTCGATCCTGACGATGCGTTCTGGCCGCTCAACAGCAATTCCCTGGCGTGCATATTCATAAAGTTTTTTGCCGTTCACTTTAACTGCAGAATACATCGGCGGAATCTGTTTGATGTTGCCTGTCAACCCCAGCAGGACCTCAGCCACTTGGTCGCGTGTAATAAGCTTCTCTGAGGCATCCGTATCCACAGTCTCCCCCGTGGCGTCTTCCGTTTCAGTCGAATGGCCGATTGTCACTTCAGCTTCATAGGTTTTTCCCTGGTCTGTGATGTACTCCGCTACTTTCGTCGTGTTGCCGATGCAGATCGGCAACACGCCATCCACTTCGGGATCCAGCGTTCCCGTATGTCCAACTTTTTTTGTCTGAAGAATTTTTCTCAGTTTAAAGACACAATCGTGAGATGTCATTCCTTTTTCTTTCCATAAGGGTAGAATTCCGTTTAATGCCATATGCCTTAGCTCCTTTGCTTGATGCAAAAAAAAGCCCGCTATCTAGAATAGACAGCAGGCTCTTTTTAATCTTCTTTTGGTACTTGAATATCACGCAATAAACTGTCGATCCGATTGCCGTACGCAACCGATGAATCAATTTCAAACGACAATTCAGGAGTTTTACGGAGACGGATCCGCTGTCCAATTTCAGAACGGATAAATCCTTTTGACTTCGTCAACCCAAGCAATGTCTGTTCTTTTGCATGGTCTTCGCCTAACACGCTGATATATACAGTTGCCTGCTGGAGATCTCCTGTAACTTCAACATCTGTTACAGTGACAAATCCGATACGTGGATCTTTCAGTTTTCGGCTGATGATATCGCTAAGCTCTTTTTTCATCTGCTCAGCTACACGATTCGCGCGCATTGTCATTGCTAATCCACCTCGATCTTACAAATATTCTTTTTCAATCTCCAAGCATTCCCAAGCAGGATTGCTTTCCAAATAGTAGAGAACTTGCGCCATTTCCTTGTCCGCCATTTCTTTCGATGAAGAAACGATAACAAAGGCGATACGGGTCCGTTGCCAAACATTTTGGTGATCAATCTCTGCTGCGGAAACGTTGAATTTCTGTCTGCTGCGGGTCAGCATGCTTTTCACAACTGCCCGCTTATCTTTTAGCGAATGTGCCGTTGGAATGTAGAACTCGCATTCCATGTACAGGATCATTTGCGTTCGATTTCTTCCATAACGTACGCTTCGATGATATCCAATTCTTTCACATCATTGAAGTTTTTGATGGTAATACCGCATTCGTAGCCTTTAGCCACTTCTTTTGCATCGTCTTTAAAGCGTTTCAATGTATCAATCTCACCTTCAAAAACAACAATGCCTTCACGGATGACGCGGACACCACTGTTACGGGTGATTTTGCCTTCTGTTACATAGCTTCCGGCAATGGTTCCGACTTTAGATACTTTGAACGTGCTGCGGACTTCAGCTTGTCCAATGATTTTTTCTTCGAATTCAGGGTCAAGCAACCCTTTCATTGCGAATTCAATTTCTTCGATCACTTTATAGATGATGCGGTGCAAACGGATGTCTACGCCTTCTGCATCAGCAGCGCGTTTCGCGTTTGCATCCGGACGAACGTTGAAACCGATGACGATGGCATTTGATGCAGCTGCCAATGAAACATCAGATTCCGTGATGGCACCAGCGCCTGTATGGATGATTTTCACGTTGACGCCTTCTACATCGATTTTCAGAAGGGATGCAGCCATTGCTTCAACGGCACCTTGAACATCAGCTTTGACGATCAAGTTCAATTCTTTCATTTCGCCTTGTTTCAATTGATCAAACAAGTTATCAAGCGTTACCCGTGTTTTTTCAGAACGCTGAACTTGAAGCGCTGACGTCGCACGAGTTTCTCCAACCTGGCGAGCTGTTTTCTCATCTTCAAAGACGACAAAGCGGTCTCCTGCTTGCGGTACATCATTCAAACCAGTAATTTCCACTGGCGTTGATGGACCTGCTTCTTTTACGCGGCGGCCGATATCAGAAACCATGGCGCGAACGCGGCCAAATGTGTTTCCGACAACAATCGGGTCTCCAACTTTCAAGGTACCATCCTGAACAAGAAGTGTAGCTACTGAGCCACGGCCTTTATCAAGCTCTGCTTCAATAACTGTACCAATTGCACGGCGCGCAGGATTGGCTTTTAATTCTCCAACTTCAGATACAAGAAGGATCATTTCAAGCAACGAATCAATGCCATCGCCGGTCAAAGCGGAAATCGGTACGAAAATCGTATCGCCGCCCCAAGCTTCAGCTACTAATCCGTGTTCAGTCAATTCCTGCATCACACGGTCAGGATTTGCACTTGGCTTATCCATTTTGTTGACTGCAATGATAATTGGAACTTCTGCTGCTTTGGCATGGTTGATCGCTTCAACCGTTTGCGGCATAACGCCATCGTCTGCTGCAACAACAATAATTGCAAGGTCGGTCACTTTTGCTCCACGTGCACGCATCGTCGTAAACGCGGCGTGGCCAGGAGTATCAAGGAACGTGATTTTCTTGCCGTTGTCGTCAACAACCTGATAAGCGCCAATGTGCTGTGTGATTCCGCCTGCTTCTCCAGCAGTCACTTTCGTGTGGCGGATCGAATCAAGCAAAGTGGTTTTACCATGGTCAACGTGCCCCATGATGGTCACTACCGGCGGACGCTCTTGGTTTAGGCTTTCGTCTTCAGGTTCAAAGTAAACTTCAAGATCCGTTTTATCTACTAAGATCTCTTCTTCCACTTCAACCTCATATTCAGCACAAATTAATTCAATCGCATCTTTGTCCAACTCTTGGTTAATGGTAGCCATTACACCAAGCATGAACAATTTTTTGATGATTTCAGAAGGCTCACGCCCTAATTTTTTTGCAAGCTCTGCTACCGTCAATGACTCACTGAACGTGATTTTAGCCGGCAGTTCTTTTTCTCTTTTCGGCATTGGCGGCAACGGATTTACCGGTTGCTGCTGCTTTCCTTTGCGGTTGCGGTTTTGGAAGCCGCTGCGGTTCCCGCCACCTGGACGTCCTGAAGAACGTTGGCCTGGACCTGCCGTAGGTTTAGCTGCTTTTGGAGTGAAGTTCGATCCTGATTTTGCTGGTGCAGCAGTTGGTCGTTGGCCATTTCCCTGTGAACGGGACTGCCCTATACTCGGTGCTGCTGCCGGACGCGACTGGCTTTGTCCAGATGGACGCGACTGGCCGCCTTGCGGACGGGATTGCCCTTGGCCTGATGGACGTGACTGGCCGCCCTGTGATGGACGGGATTGTCCCTGGCCTGATGGACGTGACTGGCTGCTGCCTTGCGGACGGGATTGTCCTTGGCTTGGTGGTCGGGATTGCGTTTGTGGACGCTGTCCAGCTGAAGCATTTTTGTAGATGCTGTCTAATTTCGTTACAGCATTGTCTTCTAATGTTGCCATATGGTTTTGTACCGTAATATTAAGCTTAGACAGCTCATTAATAATCTCTTTGCTTGGCTTGTCTACCTTCTTTGCGTATTCATGTACTCGAATTTTGGTCATCTGCTCGCCCCCGATTAATTTCTTCATATAAGCTGGTTATTTTCTTTGCAAATCCTTTATCTGTGATTGCAATTACTACCCGCTCTTCTTTGCCTATCGCATGTCCCAACTCGAAACGGGACCCAAAAACATGAAGGTCCACTCCATACGATTTACATTTATCCTGCAATTTCTTACTGGTGTTATCTGAAGCATCTTCAGATAGTATCACTAATTTCGCTTTGCCTTTTCGAACTTCGTTCACGGTCATTTCTTCACCGGAAATGGTCATTCGTGCACGTGTTGCCAATCCCAGTAATTGAAGAATTTTTTGTTTAGTCATTATTTCAACTGCTCTCTGAGAACGACGCGAATTAACTCATCATAGATTTCGTCTGGAATCTTGACTTCCAATTGCTTGTCCAGCACTTTCCTTTTACGGGCAGTCGCGATGGCATCTTCCGATTTCGAAAGGTATGCGCCGCGTCCTGATTTCTTGCCTGTCAAATCAACGGCGACTTCGCCTTCTTTTGAACGGACAATGCGGATCATTTCCTTTTTAGGATGCATCTCGCCTGTAGCTACACACTTTCGTAATGGAATTTTCTTTTGCAGAGCCAACGGACATCACCTTTTCTACATTATTCTTTTTCTTCGTAAAAATCAAAGTCGTCCAGTTCTTCACCGGATTCCACTAATTCGATATCAGCGTTCGGGTTCGGGTAAATCCCAAGTTCACGAGCGTCTGTTTCGCTTTTAATGTCTATTTTCCAGCCAGTTAATTTTGCCGCCAAACGGGCGTTTTGTCCGCGTTTGCCGATTGCAAGAGATAATTGATAATCAGGAACGACAACCGTAGTCGATTTTGCATCTTCATTCACCTGTACGTCCAATACTTTTGACGGGCTAAGCGCATTCGCTACAAAAATAACCGGTTCTTCTGACCATTCCACGATGTCAATTTTTTCTCCGCTCAACTCATTGACGATCGTCTGAACACGGCCACCTTTAGATCCAACACATGAACCAACTGGATCGATGTCGTCGCGGTGTGCAAAAACAGAGATTTTCGAACGGTCTCCAGCTTCACGTGCGATTGACTTGATTTCAACAATGCCATCGTAGATTTCAGGCACTTCATTTTCAAATAAACGGCGAAGCAAACCTGGGTGTGTACGTGAAACAAATACTTGCGGTCCGCGTGTCGTGCGCTCCACTTTCGTGATATACACTTTGATGCGGTCATGCGGCTTGTAATGTTCATTCGGCATTTGCTCTGTCTGCGGCAGCACAGCTTCAACTTTGCCAAGGCCTACATATAAGTTGCGTGGGTCCATACGCTCAACAATACCATTGACGATATCGTCTGCACGATCAACAAACTCCTCATAGATCAAGCCGCGTTCCGCTTCACGTACACGTTGTGTAACCACTTGTTTTGCTGTTTGAGCAGCAATACGCCCAAAATTGCGTGGTGTTACTTCTTCTTCCACGATATCTCCCAGCTCATAGGCCGGATTGATGACTTTGGCATCTTCCAACGAAATGTGAAGGCGTTCATCTTCAACTTCCTCCACAACGTCTTTACGTGAATAAACCAACATCGTGCCTGTGTCCAAGTTCAAATCTACACGGACGTTCTGTGCTTGGTTAAAATTCCGTTTATAAGCTGTTACCAAAGCCGCTTCAATCGCTTCAATCAGGACCTCACGTGAAATCCCTTTTTGTTTCTCTAATACTTCAAAAGCATCCAATAACTCACTGCTCATTTTATTCACTCCCAGGTTCTTCAATCAGGTTTAACAGAAAAATCAATGGCCAAACGGATAACGGCAATCTTGTCTTTCGGAAAGGTGATTATTTTTCTGCGTGTCTTGATTTTAATTTCAATTTCCACTTGTTCATCGTCATAAGATTTTAAATAGCCTTCAAATTCTTTCGCATCTTCAATCGGCTCATAGGTTTTGATATAAATAAACTTACCGATAGCTTTCTCGAAATCTTTTTCCTTTTTCAACGGACGTTCTGCCCCTGGAGATGAAACTTCCAGGAAATAGTTTTGTTCAATCGGATCTAATTGATCCAGGATTTCACTTAACTTTTCACTTACCAAAGCACATTGATCAATATCAATCGGTGCTTCCGGATTGTCTACATATACCCGTAAAAACCAGTTGCGTCCCTCTTTCAGGAATTCCACATCTACTAGTTCCAGTGCTAATTCACTGGTGATGGGCTGTGCTATCTTCTCGATTTGTTCTGTAATTTTGCTCATATATGCCTCCCGCCAATTTTATGCCATAACAAACAGAAAAGAGCGGGAGAACCCACTCTTCTGCGACAGAGCTATCAGTAAATGTTACTACAATAATACCACAAACGGCACCGTGGTGCAACTGGCTAGAAAAGGGACAGCTGGTTGGCGTCAGGCATCCCTTCCAGACAGCCGAGATCATCCATGTATTCGATGATTGTTTTCGAAACGCGGCCACGCTGCTGCAGATCTTCCTTGGACAGGAATTCACCATGCTCACGGGCGGCAACAATTGATTTCGCTGCATTCGTCCCCAATCCCGGAATGGCATTGAAAGGGGGAATCAAGCTGTTGCCATCAATGATAAATTGATCCGCAGATGATTTATACAGATCCACCTTCTGGAAAGCATAGCCGCGCTCGACCATTTCCAGCGTCAATTCCATAACCGTCAACAGGTTCTTCTCTTTTGTTGATGCTTCCAGACCTTTAGAGTTGATGTCATCAATTACGGCACGGATCGAGTGTGACCCCTTAGCCATGGCATTGACATCAAAATCTTCTGCCCGAACAGTAAAGTAGGCTGCGTAATAAAGAACCGGGAAATGCACTTTAAAGTAAGCAATCCGCACAGCCATCAAGACATAAGCCGCTGCGTGCGCTTTCGGGAACATATACTTGATCTTCTTGCAGGATTCAATGTACCAGTTCGGCACACCTTCTTTTTTCATGGCTTCTTCAAATTCAGGCGTTAACCCTTTCCCTTTACGGACGGATTCCATGATTTTAAATGCCAATGAAGATTCAAGCCCCTGATAGATCAAGTAGACCATGATATCATCCCGGCAGCCGATTACATCGGACAGCTGGCAGGTGCCGTTTTGGATCAGTTCCTGCGCATTGCTCAGCCATACATCCGTTCCGTGGGAAAGCCCGGAAATCTGGACCAGCTCAGAGAAGGTGTTCGGTTTCGTTTCCTCCAGCATCTGGCGTACAAAGCGCGTACCGAATTCCGGAATTCCAAGCGTACCTGTTTTACAGCCGATCTGCTCTTTGGTGACACCGAGTGATTCTGGCCCGGCAAAAATTTTCATCACTTCCGGATCATCGGTCGGGATGGTCTTCGGATCGATCCCTGACAGATCCTGGAGCATGCGGATCACTGTCGGATCATCGTGCCCGAGTATGTCGAGTTTCAATAGATTATCGTGGATGGAATGGAAATCAAAATGCGTCGTCTTCCACTCGGAATCCTGGGCATCGGCCGGGAATTGGATTGGCGTGAAATCATAGATGTCCATGTAATCAGGGACAACGATGATGCCCCCGGGATGCTGGCCGGTACTGCGCTTGACGCCCGAACAGCCTTGTACCAGGCGGTCGATTTCTGCGCCCCGCAAAGTCATCTCCCGGTCGTTGGCATAGCCGCGGACATAGCCGTAGGCAGTTTTTTCTGCAACTGTACCAATGGTTCCTGCGCGGAAGACATTATCTTCCCCGAATAATTCCTTCGTGTAATTATGGGCAACTGCCTGGTATTCACCACTGAAGTTCAAATCAATATCGGGAACCTTGTCTCCTTTAAATCCGAGGAAGGTTTCAAACGGAATATCCTGGCCTTCTTTTTGATACGGAACATCGCAATCCGGACAGTTCTTGTCTTTCAAGTCAAATCCGGAACTGACTGAACCATCATTAAAGAACTCCGATTTTTTGCATTTCCTGCAAATATAATGCGGCGGCAAGGGATTGACTTCGGTGATTTCAGTCAATGTCGCAACCAGCGAAGAACCAACCGACCCACGGGATCCAACCAGATAGCCATCGTCCAGGGATTTCTTGACGAGCTTATGCGAAATCAGGTAGATGACCGCAAAGCCATGTCCGATGATGGACTTCAATTCTTTTTCAATGCGCGCTTCCACAATTTCAGGCAACGGTGTTCCGTAAATCTGGCGAGCCATGTCGTAGCTCAATTCCCGGACCTCTTCATCAGCGCCTTCAATTTTCGGTGTATACAATTCATCTTTGATCGGCTTGACGACATCAATCATTCCGGAAATTTTAACCGAGTTTTCCACTACCAGTTCATGTGCCGTTTCAGCACCAAGAAAGTCAAAAGCATCCAGCATTTCATTGGTCGTTCTGAAATGGACCTTCGGCAATTTCTGGCGGTTCAGCGGGTTTGCCCCGCCTTGAGATCCAATAAGCACCTGACGGAAAATCGCATCCGTTTCATCCAGGTAATGGACATTGCCTGTGGCCACCAGCGGAATTTCCAATTTGCGGCTGATTTTCACCAATTTGCGGATGATGTCCTCTAAATTCCATTCATCACGAATCATTTCCCGTTCAATCAAATGGGAATAGACTTCTTTCGGATGAACCTCTAAATAATCGTAGAATTGAGCTGCCTTTTCGACTTCTTCCATCGACTTTTGCATGACTGCTTCAAAAACTTCGCCTTTGTCACAGCCGGAACCGACCAGAAGCCCTTTCCGATGCTTTTGCAGCAGTGAACGCGGAATTCTGGGCACCCGGTAGAAATAATCGATGTGCGAAGCGGACACCAATTTGAAGAGGTTTTTCAGCCCTTCGTCATTTTGTGCCAGCAATGTGCAATGCGTCGGACGCGACCGTTTATAAGCGTCGCCGCTGCCGACATAATCGTTGATCTGGTCGTGGTACAGTATGCCTTTTTGATCGGCTTCTTTTAAAAGGTGCGTCAACAAATACGAAGTGGCTTCGGTATCATAGATGGCCCGGTGATGCTGGGTCAGCTCGATGCCGAATTTCTTGGCTAATGTGTTCAAACGGTGATTTTTCAGTTCTGGATGAAGCATGCGTGCAAGTTCCAATGTATCGATGGTCGCGTGCTTTTTCTCAATGCCGAATTTTTTATAGCAGACATACAAGAAGCCCATGTCGAATGAAGCATTATGGGCAACCATAATATGGTCGCCTGCCCATTCGTGGTATTTGCGGATTACTTCTTCCACTTCCGGTGCATTCTTGACCATGTCGTCGGTGATACCGGTCAAATCTACCGTTGTCGACGACAGCTCATGGTGCGGATTGGCAAAGCTCTCAAATTTATCGATGATTTGGCCGCCTTTGATCTTCACGGCAGCGAGTTCAATGATCGTATCGTAGACAGCAGATAAGCCTGTCGTCTCCAAGTCAAACACCACAAAAGTCTCTTCTTCCAATAACGCATGGCGCTCTTCATACGCAATCGGCACTCCGTCATCGACTAAATTCGCTTCCAATCCAAAAATCGCTTTGATGCCATGCTTTTTGCTGGCAGCATAGGCATCCGGGAAGGATTGGACGCCGGCATGATCCGTTATGGCAATTGCGGGATGGCCCCATCTGGCGGCTTGGCTGACCAGGGATTCGACAGACGAAACTGCGTCCATTTGGCTCATCGGCGTATGCAGATGCAATTCAACGCGTTTCTCTTCTGCCGTATCCAGGCGAAGCACCGGTTTGATTTCCACCATATCCTGTGCCATCATCACCAAATCGCGGACAAAGGTGTCGGTTTGAATCGAGCCGCGTGCTTTTAGCCACATGCCTTTTTTGGCATTGGCCATGAGTTCAGCATCTTCTTTGTCACGGGAGAACATCTTCACGAGAATCGAATCGGTGTAATCTGTAATCTTCACCGTCAATAGGGAACGGCCGCTCCGAAGCTCTCTCACTTCCGCATCAAAGACATAACCTTCAATGGTCACTCGGCGTTCTTCGTCCACAATGGATTTGATTTCGACTATATTTTCATCCGGTTTGATGGCCGTACCCATTTGGAATGGACCAGATGGAGTGCCATTTTCTTTGCGGTTCGTCTCCCGCTTCTTCATGTCGGATAAGGCTTTATTTGCCATTTCCTCTTCTTCTCGGCGGCGTTCCACCATAAAGGCTTCATGTGCTGCTTCCTGGTTTTCATCTGACAGCTGAAAATCGATTGCCACATGGGGAAAGCCGAACTGGCGGTATACGCCTGCTAATTTTTCGCTGTATTTTGATTTTAAAGCCATCATTTCATGTTCGTGGTTGCATAACAATAACAGCTTATTGCCATTCCAGACTGGCGCCTGTGACAAGAGCCGTTCCCGCAGTGGGGGTGCCATGTCCGCCAGTTCTTCGACAGCGTATTTCCAGTAGGACAAGACCAGGGCTTCCTGCGCCGTCTCCTGATTTGACTCGATATTCAATTGAATTGAAGCAATCGGGGAAAACGTGCTATAAAGTCGTTCTTTTAATAATAAGTACAAATCGACAGGCAGGATATTCTTCAGTTTCACAAGGAATTTCCATGACCGCTCTTTTTTATGGACCGTCATCCGTGTCAGTTCAGCCTCTTCGAAAAAGGGCATATGTACATCGTCCGTTAAGTCGAGATGCTGAAGCAGCATTTTGAATCGCATTTTAGGGTCTTGCTGGTTTGTCATAATTATCCCCTTCGTGGTAGTGATTTAAGAAAAGCGCAAGAGCGCGTATATATGAAGCAGGCAGAAAAAGAAAGGAAAGTACATAATGTACTTTCCTTTCATCATATCAGATTTTGCTGTTATTTTTTAAAGAACTGCTGCAATTGATCGAGTAATTCTTCGCGCGTCCATTCGAACGTTTCACCTGTCCGACGTATTTTGACTTCCAATATTCCTTCGGCCGCTTTTTTGCCGATGGTGATGCGGATCGGCAAACCGATCAAGTCTGCATCGGTAAATTTTACGCCTGCCCGCTCCTTGCGGTCATCAAGCAGCACTTCATAGCGATTGGATTTCAGTAATTCATGCAGCTCTTCACCAAGCTCGCGCTGCACATCATCTTTGACGTTGACCGGCACAAGATGGACCTCATAAGGTGCGACGATATCCGGCCATGTAAAGCCATTGTCGTCCTGGAATTGCTCAGCGATCGCTGCCATGACGCGCGACACACCAATTCCATAACATCCCATGATATAAGGCATTGCTTTGCCTTGATCATTCAGGAATGTGCCTTTCAGCGGAATGCTGTAGGTCGTGCCCAATTTGAAGATATGGCCAACTTCAATGCCTTTGGCAAATTGGATCGTCCCTTGCCCATCAGGAGAAGCATCTCCTTCCTGGATAAAACGCAGGTCCTGGTAAGCAGCGACAGGAAAGTCTTTTCCAGGTGTCGCATTTTTATAATGATAGCCACTTTCGTTGGCGCCGGTTACCGCGTTGACCATGTTTTCTACTGCATGATCCGCAAACAACCGAATATCTGAAGGAAGATTGATCGGGCCAAGAGAGCCGATGTCGCAAGATAATAATTGTTGAACTTCTTCCGGCGTTGCCATTTCGATGACTTTGGCTCCGGTTGCATGCTTGACTTTGACGTCATTAATGTCGTGGTCGCCTCTTGCTAAAACGATAACCAATTCATCATCTGCTTTGAAGACCAGGGTTTTGATGCATTTATCAGCAGTGGTCTCAAGGAAATCAGCCACATCTTTAATGGTGTTTTTTCCTGGTGTCGCCACTTTTTCCATCGTTTCAGGTGCTTCATTGGAAACTGGATAACTTACATTGACTGCCGCCATCTCGATATTTGCTGCATAAGAGGAAGAATCGGAATAGGCAATCGTATCTTCGCCAATTTCCGACAGAACCATAAATTCATGGTTGTCTTTTCCGCCGATTGCACCTGAATCCGCAATTACCGCACGGAAATTCAAGCCAAGGCGTGTAAAGATATTGGTATATGCCTGCATCATGACATCATAAGTTTCATCCAGGCTCTCAGACGTGGCATGGAACGAATAAGCATCTTTCATCAGGAATTCACGGCCGCGCAATAAACCAAAGCGTGGACGTTTTTCGTCTCTGAACTTCGACTGAATCTGGAACAGGTTCAAAGGCAATTTTTTGTAAGATTTGATTTCATCACGCAGCAGGCTGGTGATGACTTCTTCATGCGTTGCCCCCAAAGCGAATTCACGGTCGTTGCGGTCTTTCAAGCGCATCAATTCGTCGCCGTAAGTATACCAGCGGCCAGATTCCTGCCATAGTTCCGCCTGCTGAAGTGCAGGCATAAAGATTTCAACGCTGTTGGCGGCTTCCATTTCTTCACGGATGACGGTTTCAACTTTTTGGAGTACGCGTTTGCCAAGTGGCAGAAACGAGTAGATGCCACTGGTGTTTTGGCGGATAAAGCCTGCGCGCAGTAATAGCTGGTGCGATTTCACTTCTGCATCGGCCGGAGTTTCACGTAAAGTAGGGATAAAAGTTGCTGTTTGTTTCATTCCAGAATACACCTCAACTGACTATAGGATTTTTATTGATGGGATAAAAGTTCAGGACAGGCAAAAATAGCTGCCTGTCCGGTAATACTCACTCAATTATTAAAAGAAATACTTTTGTATATCATTCCAGGTGACGACGATCATCAGCAGCATGAGGAGCATGATCCCGACAAAATGGACCATCCCTTCTTTTTGCCGATCGACCGGTTTGCCGCGCACGGCCTCAAGTATGAAGAACATCAGACGTCCGCCATCCAATGCCGGAAGCGGAAGCAGATTCATAATCCCCAAGTTGATGCTGAGCATACCCGCCCAGCTCATCAAGGTGAAGAAACCGTATTTGGCGACTTCTTCAGTGGTCTTATAAATCCCAACTGGACCGGATAAAGCATCAATGGTAAATTGGCCGGTTACCAACATTCCAAGCAGACGGAAGATTTCCTTGAACCAAAAGATGGTTTGTTCAGCGCCATAGACAAAAGATCCGAGAAAATCTTTTTCCACTGGGCTTTGGTACAATACGCCGATGACACCAATCTGTTCAGGTGACTGCTCTGAAATTTCAGGCGTGATGGTAAAGTTCAACGGTTCACCGTCTCGTTCAACACTGAAATCAAGAGCATTGCCGGCATTGTTCTGAACCGATTCAACCAGTTCGTCCCATGTGCCAATCGGATTTCCTTCAATTTCAGTCACCAGATCCCCATCCTGCATTCCAGCTTCTGCCGCAGGACTTTCTTCTGTCACTTCGGTGATGACAGGTTCAAAAGTCGGAATGCCCTGCATCATGCCAAGTGCTGTGAAAATCAGGAACGCCAGAATAAAATTGAATAGCGGTCCTGCGAAAATCGTCATAAAACGTTTGCCTACTGATTTTGAATCAAACTGGCGATCGTAAGGAGCCAGAATGGTTTCTCTGCCATTTTCTTCAACGACCGCATCGCGCGCCACTTCAATGCGCACTAGCTTTTCATCTTCATCATAGCCTTTGATCCATAACTCTTTTTCCAGGTCTGCTTCTTCCACTTCAAGAAACAGAATTTCCGGATAAACGTTCTTTTGGTTCAAAATGATTTTTTTAGCCTGGCCTTCTTTGTTCAAAAGAACACCGATGCGATGGCCCGCTTGAAGCTGGATCGTATCCATATCTTCGCCGGCCATGCGTACATATCCACCAATTGGCAATAAACGCAATGTGTATAGCGTTTCTCCTTTAGTGATGCCCAAAATTTTCGGGCCCATCCCTATTGCAAATTCACGGACCAAAATGCCGGCACGTTTTGCGAAAAGGAAATGGCCAAATTCATGGAAAAAAACTAAAGCACCGAAAATTATTATAAACGAGATAACTGTCTCCATTTCAAACCCATCCTTATAAAGTTATTCGGTTTTGATCTTTAGTTATTTTAGCATGTTTTTTACAGATTTTCTTGTTTCAGCATCCACATGCAGAATCGTTTCCAAATCAGGATTTGCCAGAACTTCGTGCTCGTCCATGGCACGCTCGATCATTTCCTCAATCTGCAGGAATTTGATTTCTTCATTAAGGAATAAAGCAACGGCCTGTTCGTTGGCCGCGTTTAGCACTGTCGTCATCGTTCCGCCTGCAATACCCGCATCAAAAGCCAGCTGCAAAGCACGGAATCGTTTGTAGTCCATTTCCTGAAAGTTCAACTTGCCGATCTCAGCCAAATTCAAACGCTTGGCCTCTTTGCGCGGAAGCCGGTCCGGGTAGGAGAGCGCATACTGAATCGGCACCCGCATATCCGGTGTTCCAAGCTGTGCAATTACACTGGTATCCTGGAATTCGACCATGGAGTGGATGATGCTTTCGCGGTGAAGCACCACATCAATATCGGCATAGGCAAAATCAAACAGAATATGCGCTTCGATCACTTCCAGCCCTTTGTTGACCATGGTTGCAGAATCTATGGTGATTTTCGAGCCCATCGACCAGTTCGGGTGGTTTAACGCATCCTGAACGGTGACGTTTTTCAGCTGTTCGCGTGTCAAGTCACGGAAACTGCCGCCGGAAGCCGTTAGGATCAGACGGCTGGCCTGCTCTTTCTTTTCACCGTTCAACGCTTGGAACAACGCTGAGTGTTCGCTGTCGACCGGTAAAATGATTGCACCGTATTGTCTGGCGCTATCCATGACCAAGTGGCCCGCAGTCACGAGCGTTTCTTTATTGGCAATAGCAATGGTGCGGCCAAGTTTGATTGCTTCCAGGGTCGGCTCCAGCCCTACACTGCCAAGTACAGCATTGACCAGGATATCGGCGTCGTAGACAGCAATTTCAATCAGCCCTTCAGCTCCTGCCACAAATGATACAGCCGGATATTCAGCTTTCAGTATTTTGGCATCTTCCGATTGCTGGACACAAACAATTTCAGGATTGAATTCCGCAATCAATTTACGGGTGATGTCCATATTTTTCCCAGCCGAAAAGCCAATCAATGAAAATTCTTGTGGATGTTCGCGGATAATATCAGCTGTCTGCACACCGATTGAACCGGTTGCGCCCAGCAGGATAATTTTCTTAACCATTCAGCAATTTCCTCTCTTAAATGAAATGTAAAAAGTGAAGCAACGGCATAACGAACAGAATACTGTCAAAACGATCCAATATCCCACCATGTCCCGGCAGGATCGACCCAGAATCTTTCACGTTGAAATGGCGCTTTAACGCAGATTCCACCAAGTCACCCATCTGGCCGAAGACCGATGCGATGATGGTGACAATGATGATTAGGATAATTGAGTGATTTAATGGGATGAAATAATTGAAGACCAGTGCAATTCCAATGGCCCAGATGATGCCCCCGACGAAGCCTTCAATTGTCTTGTTCGGTGAAATCTCCGGCCATAGTTTTCGTTTGCCGATTTTGCGTCCTGTGAAATAAGCTCCAGAATCTGTGAACCAAACCACCAGCAAAGCAAAAATCAAAAAGCTGAGGCTGGCTTCACGCGTTTCAATAAAGTAGAAGAAACCGATGCCAACATATAAAGTGCCTAATATAGCAAAAGCAGCATCATCAAAAGTAAAGCTGTTTTTCACAATGACTGTATGTATTAAAAGAAGAATGACGGCTAAAAAAGCAAATTCAACTTTCTCATAGCCTGTCCATTCATAAACCTGAACCGCCCATTGGTCCGGCAGCATAAATGCGTAAAGCGCCAATAGTGAAATAAGGCCGGGAATGCTCCGTAAGCTCCGGCCCTTCATTTTCAAAAGCTCCTGCAATGCTATGGTTCCAAGCAAATAAACCAGCAGAATAAATGGGACGCCGCCATAAATGACAAATGGGATAAAAAGAGCTGCTGCAATGGCGCCCGTTATGATCCGTTGCTTCATTTCACTTCGTCTCCTTTCAACCCACCATACCGGCGATTGCGTTTTTGGTAAATCTCAATCGCTTCCAATAAGGAATCTTCATTAAAATCGGGCCACAAGGTTTCCGTGAACCAAAACTCGGTATAAGCCAATTGCCAAAGCATGAAATTGCTTAAACGGACTTCACCGCTTGTGCGGATCAACAAGTCAGGTTCTGGCAGGTCTTTCGTCATCAGCCCGCCTGAAATAAGGTCCTCATTAATGTCAGAGACATCCAGCGTACCCGCCGCCACCTGCGCAGCAATATCTTTCACAGCATCCACAATTTCTGCACGGCTGCCGTAATTCAAAGCAAAATTCAGGATCAGTCCTGTATTGTCTTTCGTTGCCTCTTTTGCTTTTTTTATGGCTTTGAGTGTATGCAGAGGCAAATTATGATGATACCCCATCATTTCCACCCGAACATTCTCTTCAATCAGTTCCGGCAGAAAAGTTGTCAAAAATTCTTCCGGCAAGCGCATCAAAAAATCCACTTCGATTTTTGGCCGTTTCCAATTTTCAGTGGAAAATGCATACAAAGTCAATACACTGACCCCAAGTTCGCTGGCAAGCTTCGTCACCTTCCGGACAGTCTTCATTCCTTCATGATGTCCAGCAACTCGTGGAAGTGAACGTTTTTTGGCCCAGCGTCCATTGCCATCCATAATAATCGCAATATGAGCCGGAACGGCTTCGTTCGAAATCAAAACTGAGCGATCTCCATTTCCCAAGACCAAATCAGTATTTCGTTTTAGTAGTTTATTGAACATAGTTAATCCTCCACCTATTACAAATCGGCATGTCTATTGCTTATCATATCAAAAAAAACAGCATTGTGCGCTTCTTTCAGGAGACAGCGTTAATTTTTGGCATGAAAAAGCGTCCTGTTTAACAGGACGCCCCACATGAAATGAAGTTCGTTTTAAACTTCCATAATTCCTTTTTCTTTATCTTTAGCCATTTCATCAATTTTCGTGATGTTATCGTCTGTCAACTTCTGGACGTCATCTGTGTAACCACGCAAGTCATCCTCTGTGATTTCACTTTTCTTCTCCAGTTTCTTGAACTCATCATTCGCATCCCGACGGATGTTGCGGATTACCACTTTTGCTTCTTCCGCTTCTTTTTTCACTTGCTTCACAAGATCCTTGCGGCGCTCTTCCGTCAATGCCGGAACTGCCAATCGGATTACTGAACCATCGTTTGATGGGCTTAATCCAAGATCAGATTTAAGAATGGCTTTTTCGATATCGCCAAGAACCGATTTGTCATACGGCTGGATCATGATCAAACGAGCCTCAGGGATGGAAATCCCCGCAACTTGATTGACCGGTGTTGGAGAACCATAATAATCAATCGTCAATTTATCCAGCACAGATGGCGTTGCACGGCCCGCACGGATAGAAGCTAGATCACGGGAAAAAGCCTGGATCGCATTGGTCATTTTAGATTTGGTTTCGTTCATCACTGATTTCGGCATTATATTGTTCTCCTCACTACTGTCCCGATTTTTTCTCCGAGTACAGCCCGTTTTATATTTCCATTTTCCATAATTGAGAATACTACGAGTGGGATGTCATTGTCCATACAAAGTGTGGAAGCAGTCGAATCCATCACCTGCAAGCCTTGTTGAATCACTTCGAAATAAGATAGTTCTTCATATTTCACAGCAGTGGAATCCGTCTTCGGATCAGCTGAATAAACGCCGTCAACATTGTTCTTCGCCATTAAAATGACATCAGCTTCAATTTCGGCCGCGCGCAATGCTGCTGTTGTATCAGTTGAAAAATACGGGTTTCCGGTACCGGCTGCAAAAATGACAACCCGCTTTTTCTCTAGATGGCGGATAGCTCTTCTGCGGATATAAGGCTCAGCAACCTGACGCATTTCAATAGATGAAAGAACGCGGGTTTCAACGTCCTGTTTCTCCAAAGAATCCTGAAGCGCCAATGAGTTCATGACTGTTGCCAACATGCCCATATAGTCTGCTGTCGCACGGTCCATTCCCATTTCAGAACCGACTTTGCCTCTCCAGATATTGCCGCCGCCTACTACGACTGCAACTTCCACTCCGAGTTCAACCACTTCTTTTACTTGGCTCGCTACTGATTTGATGATTTCTGGGGACAATCCGAAACCTTGTCCTCCTGCCATTGCTTCACCACTTAGTTTTAATACAATGCGTTTATATTGCTGAACACTCATCGGTACCCTCCATTACATAGTTATTGAAAAATAGGGAACACGTACTCGTGTTCCCTAAGATGAATCATATGATAAACAATCTTATTTTTTGTTAACCTGGCTCATAACTTCGTCAGCGAAGTTATCTTCACGTTTTTCAATGCCTTCTCCAACTTCGTAACGGATGAATTCTTTAACAGATCCACCTGTAGAAGCTGCAAAATCACGAACTTTTTGGTCTGAGTTTTTAACAAATGCTTGGTCAAGCAAGCAGATATCTTCGAAATATTTACCAAGGCGGCCTTCAACCATTTTAGCAACGATTTTTTCCGGCTTGCCTTCGTTCAATGCTTGCTCAGTCAAAATTTTGCGCTCGTGCTCTACTTCGTCAGCAGAAACTTCGTCGCGTGATACATATTTCGGGTTCAACGCAGCGATGTGCATAGCGATGTCGCGTGCAGCGTCTGAATCCGTAGAGTTTTCAAGAACAACAAGCACTGAAATACGTCCACCCATGTGAAGGTAAGGACCGAATGCGTCAGCATCTGTTTTTGTGCGCACTTCAAAGCGGCGCAATGTGATTTTTTCACCAATTTTTGCGATTGCATTTGAAATGTGGTCTGCAACTGTCAAACCGTTAGGCAAAGTAGAAGCATTAGCTTCTTCAATTGTTGCCGGCTTTGTCGTGATCAAGTGCTCGCCCAATTCTTTTACTAAAGTTTGGAAACCTTCGTTTTTCGCAACAAAGTCAGTTTCTGCATTCACTTCAAAGATTACCGCTTCGTTTTCTTTTACAAGAATTGAAGTAATTCCTTCAGCTGCGATGCGGTCCGCTTTTTTAGAAGCGCTTGAAAGACCTTTTTCACGCAAGAAATCTAGAGCCGCTTCCATATCTCCGTCTGTTTCCACTAAAGCCTTTTTGCAATCCATCATACCTGCGCCTGTTTTTGCACGCAATTCTTTTACCATCTGTGCTGTAACTGCCATGATTAAATTCCTCCTCTATAATTTGGTACCATTTTCTCAAAAAAAGGTGATAAGAGGGGTTGGCCGCTTATCACCTGTGTAAATTGCGAATTACTCAGCAGATTCAGCTTGAGTTTCTTCTTCTTCTTCTTCCGGTTTTGACTCAAGCAAAGCGTCCGCCATTTTACCAGTCAACAATTTAACTGCGCGGATTGCATCGTCGTTTGCAGGAATAACATAATCGATTTCATCCGGATCACAGTTAGTATCAACGATACCAACGATAGGGATGTTCAATTTCATTGCTTCTGCAACTGCAATGCGTTCTTTACGTGGATCAACTACGAACATTACGTCCGGTAGTGAACTCATGTCACGGATACCGCCAAGGAATTTAACAAGGCGTTCGTGTTGTTTCTTCAACTGAACAACTTCTTTTTTCGGTAGAACTTCAAAAGTTCCATCTTCTTCCATGCGCTCGATCTGTTTCAAACGGTTCACACGTTTTTGGATTGTACCGAAGTTAGTAAGTGTTCCACCCAACCAACGTTGGTTGATGTAGTAGTTGCCAGAACGTTCTGCTTCTTCTTTGATAGCGTCTTGAGCTTGTTTTTTCGTACCGACGAAAAGTACTTTTCCGCCTTCTTCGCCCACTTGTTTCATGAAGCTATAAGCTTCCTCCAGTTTGCGGACTGTTTTTTGAAGATCGATGATGTAGATGCCGTTACGTTCCACGAAGATATATTTTTTCATTTTCGGGTTCCAGCGGCGAGTTTGGTGGCCAAAGTGTACACCAGCTTCTAACAATTGTTTCATTGAGATTACTGCCATGATTTGTTTCCTCCTGATAGGTTATTTTTTCCCTCCGCATTTTTCTTCTCTGAACCGTTACCCAGTTGGGCACCTGCGACTCAAATCGAAATGCGTGTGTATTTAACACCATTTGAAATTATACCATGCTTTTCCTTTAGACCGCAACAAGTTTCTCTCATAAATTTGCAACAGCCAAAAGAAAATTTCAGCGTCCCTAAAATGACAGCTATAAGTAGTGGAGCCTTTTCTTCTCACAAGGCAAAAAAGTTCACTAAGCGGTTGGGAGAAATGTCCGCTCGCAAAACCTTCCGCATCGCTGCGTTAGCCCCAAAACATTAATAGGCATTTCCGCTTTTCACATTTCAACTTAAAGACATTGGCCGGAATCCCGCAGAAAACGTCTGCGCACTGGACAGCCGCTATTTCTTTGGGATACAAAAAAGGGCTGCCCCGGAAAGTCATTTTCATGACATTTGGGACAGCCTCTTCTGAAGTTCAATTTAGTTCATTTTCAATTGTTCAAGTTCAGCTAGGAATTTCGTGTTCAATACTTTGATGTATGTCCCTTTCATTCCTAGAGAGCGTGATTCGATAACGCCTGCGCTTTCAAGCTTACGAAGTGCGTTAACGATAACCGAACGCGTAATGCCAACACGGTCAGCAATTTTAGAAGCGACCAGCAAACCTTCGTTGCCGTCAAGCTCTTCAAAAATATGTTCGATAGCTTCAAGCTCGCTGTACGAAAGTGAAGAAATCGCCATTTGCACAACAGCTTTGCTGCGGGCTTCCTCTTCGATGCGATCGCCTTTTTCGCGAAGGATTTCCATCCCTACTACTGTAGCGCCGTATTCTCCAAGAATTAAATCGTCGTCGTGGAATTCTGCGTCTACACGTCCAAGAAGAAGTGTTCCTAAACGCTCGCCGCCGCCATTGATCGGAACGATTGTTGTCAGACCATTTTTAAACAATTCACGTTCTTCCACAGGGAAGATTGTGTGTTCACTGTTAACGTCCAAGTTTTCAGTCGTTTCAGTGATGTTTGAAAGTTTTTGGGTATACTCAAGCGGAAATTGACGCTCTTCCAGCATCCCTTTCATGCGTTCGTTCTCGATTTGCTGATTGATTGCGTAACCTAATACTTTACCTTTGCGGCTCACTACGAATGCGTTGCATTCAATTACTTCACTTAGTGTTTGAGCCATGTCTTTAAAGTTAACTTTTTTCCCGCCAGCTGCTTCCAGCATCGAGTTGATTTGTCTTGTTTTTCCTAATAAATTCATTTAAATGAACCTCCTACATAATTCGTACCATGTTTATTCAATATTCTAAAGCTTTTTACTCTTTAATGGAACTAATTCGCCTTGTTTTACAGAATAAATTGTGACAAGTCTTTATTTTTCGCCACGTCCTCGAGTTTCTCATTTACATATTGAGGGGTTATGTCAATTTGTGCTGGAGAAATTTCGGAAGCTTCGAAAGATAAATCTTCTAACAGACGCTCCAGTATTGTATGCAACCTGCGCGCGCCGATGTTATCTGTGTCCTGATTTACTTCATATGCAATTTCTGCAAGTCTGACTATTGAGGCATCATTGAAGTGTACCACAACTCCCTCTGTTTCGAGAAGGGCTTTGTACTGATTTATTAAAGAATGTTTTGGTTCCGTTAAAATTTTGACAAAATCTGCGACTTCAAGCTTCTGCAATTCGACACGAATCGGAAAACGTCCCTGCAATTCCGGAATCAAATCAGAGGGTTTCGACATATGAAAAGCCCCTGCAGCAACAAACAACACATAATCCGTCTGCACTGCCCCATACTTAGTGGACACGGTGGAGCCTTCAACGATTGGCAAGATATCGCGTTGGACACCTTCGCGCGAAATATCAGCAGAAGAAGAACCGTTCTTGCTGGCTATCTTGTCCATTTCATCGATAAAGATGATGCCGTGCTGTTCAGCGCGGTCGATCGCTTCTGACGCCACTTCTTCATCGTCCACTAATTTAGCCGCTTCTTCAGTTGTTAAAATCCGGCGGGCTTCTTTTACCTGCAAGCGCCGCTTTTTCTTTTTCTTCGGCATCAGGGATGACAAGGCATCTTGCATGTTCGCGCCCATTTGCTCCATTCCCGACCCTTGCATAGCGTCAAACATGGAAAGTGAATTCTCAACCACTTCAACGGTCACCCATTCGTCTTCCAATTTTCCAGTTTTCAAGTCTGCAGCAATTTCTCTTCTCTTGACCCGAACTTCCACTTCAGCAGTTGGTTCTTCTTCTTCCTGCTCAAGCTTCTGGCCAAAAAGCATTTCCAGCGGATTCTGGTTCGCCTGTTTTTTACGCATCGACGGAGCCAGCAATTTGACGATCCGTTCGTTGGCGGCCGATTCTGCCTGGAATTGGACCGCTTCATATTTTTCATCTTTAACGATCCGCACAGCTGCTTCGACCAGATCGCGCACCATGGATTCAACGTCCCGGCCGACATAGCCGACTTCTGTAAACTTCGTCGCTTCTACTTTGACAAAAGGTGCACCGGTCAGTTTGGCAATCCGGCGGGCGATTTCTGTTTTCCCAACGCCGGTCGGACCGATCATCAGGATATTTTTCGGGATCACTTCGCCCCGCATTTCTTCATCCAAACGGCTTCTCCGGTAGCGGTTGCGCAATGCGATGGCAATCGAGCGCTTCGCATCTTTTTGGCCGACGATGTAACGGTCCAGGTGGTCAGTAATTTGTCTTGGCGTTAAATCAGATTGATTTTTCATTAGGACAATTCCTCCACTACGATTTGATGATTGGTATAAACACAGATATCTGCCGCTGTCTCCAAGGCAGATTGCGCGATTTGTGCAGCCGTCATGTTATCTCCGGCATACTTTTTCAAGGCACGCCCTGCTGCCAGCGCATAGTTTCCGCCTGATCCGATGGCCAGAATGCCATCATCTGGTTCAATGACTTCACCGGTGCCTGATACCAGCAGCAATTCATCTTTGTTCATAATGATGAGCATCGCTTCCAATTGGCGAAGCATTTTGTCTCCACGCCATTGTTTTGCCAGTTCGACTGCCGCCCGCTGAAGGTTGCCATTATATTCGGTCAGCTTTCCTTCGAACATCTCAAACAGCGTAAAAGCATCTGCAACTGATCCTGCAAATCCGGTCAAAACTTGGCCATTGTATATTTTCCGTACTTTTCTTGCGGTATGCTTCATGACGACAGCATTGCCGAATGTCACCTGGCCGTCGCCTGACATGGCGCATTCGCCGTTATGCTGAACCGCGAATATTGTGGTTGCATGGAATTGTTGCATGATAAAATTCCCCTTTCTAAGCTCTCGGGTGTGACTTTAAATAGGTGTTCCGTAAATGCTCTTTGGTGACATGCGTATAAATCTGAGTCGAACTTAAATGGGTATGTCCAAGCAGTTCCTGGACAGTCCGAATATCAGCACCATTATTAATCAGATGAGTCGCAAATGTATGGCGGATCATATGCGGATAAATAGACGAATTGACAGAAGCTTTCTTCATGCACTCACTCAAGATATGGCGGACGCCCCGATCTGTTACAGCTTCTCCCCGGCTATTCACGAACAGGTAATCATGTTTTTTGTTCTTCATCAGTTTAGGACGCGCATCTTCCATATAATGTTCCAGCGCGTCCTGAGCAAACTGGCCATACGGGATGTAACGCTCTTTCCTGCCTTTTCCCATCACTTTGACAATCTGCATCGTCTGATCCAGGTCGCCCAGGCGAATAGAGACGCATTCACTGACACGCATACCCGTCGCATAAAGAAGTTCCAGAAGCGCAGTATTGCGGATCGACAGTTTGTCTTCACCCAGAACCGACTTAAAAAGTTGCGCCAGCTCTTCCTCATAGAAGAATTGCGGCAGCCGCTCTTCTTTCTTCGGATGGTAAAGAGATCTGAATGCTGCCTCATTCAATCCAAACTCACGATTGCCATAACGGAAAAATGAACGGATCGCTGAAATTTTTCTGGAAACTGTGGTTCTCGATAACTTGGCATCATATAGCTTGGTGACATAATTCCGGGCATGTATATACTCGACTTCTCTAATATCAGGAACGCCTTCAGCATTCAAAAACAGAAAAAAATCCGCCACATCGTGTTCATAATGGTGGACGGTGTGTTCCGAATAGTTCTTCTCCAATTGAATGTAGGTCATAAAAGATTCAAGCATCTTTTCTTTCTGCATATATGCTCCACCTTTCACCAAATACAAAAGCCTCTAAATTATACCAACATTTAGAGGCTTTTATCAATTAAACAGTCACAGTATTCATATAGTTTTGAATTGAAGCAAGTGCCCGGTCTGCGTGTTTTTCTGCGCGTTCCTGTTTCGAACGGATGCGCTCACCAAGATCCGGGAACAAACCGAAGTTGACATTCATCGGCTGGAAATTCTTGCTGTCCGCCTCTGTAATATAACGGGCCATACTGCCTAAAGCTGTTTCAGCCGGGAATACCAACAACTCTTCACCCAATGCCAATTTCGCTGCATTGATCCCAGCCAGCAATCCGCTGCCTGCAGATTCAACATAGCCTTCGACACCGGTCATCTGGCCGGCGAAGAAAATGTTCCCGTCAGCCTTTAATTGATAGGTCGGCTTTAGGACACGAGGCGAGTTGATGAAGGTGTTGCGGTGCATCACACCGTAACGCACGATTTCCACGTTCTCCAACCCGGGAATCAATTTGAGCACTTCTTTTTGAGGTCCCCATTTCAAATGCGTCTGGAATCCGACGATATTGTAAAGTGTTCCAGCTGCATCATCCTGGCGCAGCTGAACGACGGCGTACGGAATTTTCCCTGTTTTTGGATCTTCCAATCCTACTGGCTTCATCGGTCCGAAAGTTAAAGTTTTCTCACCTCTGGCGGCCATCACTTCAACCGGCATACAGCCTTCGAAATAAATTTCTTTTTCGAACTCCTTCAACGGCACAACCTCGGCTTCGACAAGTGCGGTATGGAAACGCATAAACTCATCTTCAGTCATTGGACAGTTCAGGTAAGCCGCTTCCCCTTTGTCGTAACGGGATTTCAGATAGACTTTATCCATATCGATGCTGTCTTTTTCAACAATCGGTGCTGCTGCGTCATAAAAGTACAAGTATTCTTCACCTGTCAGGTGGCGGATCTTTTCAGCAAGTGCCGGTGACGTTAATGGTCCGGTTGCGATGATGGTGATGCCTTCCGGAATTTCAGTCACTTCCTCATTGATCACTTCCACTAATGGATGGTTTCTGACTTTGTCGGTAACGGCTGCTGAAAACTCGTGGCGATCCACAGCAAGTGCTCCGCCGGCTGGCACAGAAGCCCGGTCTGCTGAATCGATGATCACCGAATCCAGTTTACGCATTTCCTCTTTGATGACACCGACCGCATTGGTCAGGGAATTGGCTCGAAGCGAGTTGCTGCAGACAAGCTCTGCAAATTTGTCAGTATGGTGAGCAGCCGTCTGTTTTACCGGACGCATTTCGTACAAACGGACGTTAACTCCTCGTTTTGCGATTTGCCACGCTGCTTCACTACCGGCTAATCCGGCTCCAATTACGTTTACATACTTCGTCATTTTCAAACACCTCTATATTATTATTGAACTTCTTCTTTATAATCACAGCTTGTGCAATTGATTTGCACGCCTTTTTTCACTTTTTTCTCAACCAGCAATTCGTTGCATTTCGGACAAGGACGTTCAATCGGTTTGTCCCATGATACGAATTCACATTCCGGATAGCGTTCGCAGCCATAGAATATACGGCGCTTCTTGCTCTTTCTTTCCACAATTTCGCCTTCTTTACATGTCGGGCACTTCACTCCGATATGTTTGACGATAGCTTTTGTATTGCGGCATTCCGGAAAATTGCTGCAGGCCATGAATTTGCCGTAGCGCCCCAATTTGTAGACCATCGGGAAACCACATAATTCACAATCTTCACCAACAGGCTCATCTTTGATCTGGACTTTCTCCATTTCTTCTTCAGCCACTTCAACATTTTTCTCGAACTTCAAATAAAATGCATCGATGATGGAGCGCCAGTCAATTTCCCCTTCTTCTACGGTATCCAAGTCGTGCTCCATTTTAGCGGTAAACTCGATATTAAGGATGTCCGGGAAAAACTCAAGTACCAGTGAGTGAACAATTTCACCTAATTCGGTTGGCATAAAACGTTTGGCATCCAATGTGACATACCCGCGTTTCTGAATCGTATCCAAGGTTGGTGCATAGGTCGACGGACGGCCTATCCCAAGCTCTTCAAGTGTCCGTACCAAACGGGCCTCTGTAAAACGTGGAGGCGGCTGCGTAAAATGCTGATTCGGCGTAACTTCAACCGCTTTAACGACATCACCTTCAGCCATTTCCGGCAAAATATTATCTTTTTCTTCTTTTTGATCATCAGTACCTTCGATGTAAAGTTTCATGAATCCAGGGAATTTAACTTGTGAACCGTTTGCCCGGAATACTGCTTCACCATTCTGCAGTTCCGCCATAACCGTATCCAACACTGCCGGTGACATCTGGCTGGCTACAAATCGGTCCCAAATCAGTTTGTACAAGCGGTGAAGATCCCGTGAAAGAATGCTCTTCATCGATTCCGGTGTCCGCATCACACTTGTCGGACGCACCGCTTCGTGGGCATCCTGCGATTTCGCTGATTGCTTGGCAGCGACTTTTTGGGTTACGTATTCTTCTCCATAGTTTTCATTGATGAAATCGATGGTGTCTTTTTTTGCTGTATCGGAGATTCGCGTGGAATCTGTCCGCATATACGTGATTAAACCGGTGATGCCTTCTTTTCCTACTGCAATACCTTCATACAATTGCTGCGCAAGCATCATTGTCTTTTTGGCTCGGAAGTTTAATTTGCGGGCTGCTTCCTGCTGGAGTGAAGAGGTTGTGAAAGAAGGGGATGGATTTCTTTTTCTCTCTTTTTTCACTACGCGGTTTACGGTAAAGTCTTTGCCTTTCATCGAAGCCATAACGGCTTTGACATCAGCTTCATTCTGCAATTTCATTTTTTCTTTTGTATTGCCATAAAATTGAGCTTCGAATTTCTTTTTGGCTTTTTCAAATTCTCCGGTGATGGACCAGTATTCTTCCGGTTCAAAGCTTTTGATTTCATTTTCCCGGTCGATCACTAATCGAAGCGCTACGGATTGTACACGTCCAGCTGATAAACCTTTTTTCACTTTTTTCCAAAGCAGAGGGCTGATGCTATAGCCGACGAGACGATCCAAGATTCGGCGCGCCTGCTGGGCATCGACCAAATCCATATCGATTTTCCGCGGATGCTTGAATGATTCCTTAATGGCATCCTTGGTGATTTCGTTGAAGACCACACGGCAATCCGAAGTTTGGTCTATGCCGAGTGCTGTGGCCAAATGCCATGCAATCGCTTCCCCTTCTCTGTCAGGGTCAGCCGCGAGAAAGACTTTCTTCGCTTTTTTCGCTTCTTTTTTTAGGTCTTGTAAGATCGGGCCTTTGCCTCTTATTGTAATATAACGAGGTTCATAATTGTTTTCCACGTCCACACCCATTTGACTCCGGGGCAAATCGCGTAAATGTCCAAGTGAAGCACGGACTTTATATTTCTTACCCAAATACCGTTCGATTGTCTTAGCCTTTGCAGGCGACTCAACAATCACTAAAAAATCCGCCATAACTATTTCCTCCTCATAGAGGTTTCTCAAAACTGCTTAAAAGAATTACCTGTTGCAAAATGTATAACAGATTTTGGCTTAATGCAAGGCTTTTCATTTTTTTCATTGTTTTTCAGCTGTCATTTGCTGGTATTCTTCTAGCACCTGCCAGCCATTCCAGACCGGTTTTGCGCCTTCTGAAATTAATTTATGCGGCCCCTCAGATAATGGCGATGAAATATCTCCAGGAACGGCGAAAATATCTTTTCCATGGTCCAGTGCATGTTCAATTGTACTCAAGGTACCACTTTTCACAAGAGCTTCCGTTACAATTATTCCCTTGGACAATCCGCTGATGATGCGGTTTCTCATCGGAAAATTCCATTTTCGCGGCTCCATATACGGCGGATATTCAGTCAAAACCAGATGATTTTCTTCTATTATATGGTTTAATGGTGCATTTACTTTCGGATAAGGATGCCGAAAACCGCTGCCCGTGACGGCGATTGTCCGCCCGCCCAAATCAATCGTTTTTTGATGAGCCATGGCATCCGCTCCTATCGCCAGACCACTGACAATGATAAAGCCGTTTTCAATGAGCGGCGGAATTATTTTTTGCATGGCTTTTTCGGAATAGGAGGAAGCTTTACGCGAGCCGATAACGGCTATCTTTTTGGGTTCTGCCAATAAAGCGGCGTCACCTTTCGTATACAGGACAGCAGGTGGATCGATCAATTCCAGCAGGCTTCCGGGGTATAGGGGATGCTGATAAGATATGGGGAGTATCTTATGCTTGTCGTAGGTTTCACTTAAGGGGAATGTCAGGGATTGTAAGTAAGAAGATTTCAGTTTTACGGCCTGATCCATTTTTATATTCAAGAGCAGCATCAATTCATACGGGGATTTCTGCTCAAGCCTTGACAGGTCTGGATCCTCTGCCAATAGCGGCAATAATTTCTGCAAACTTTTCGGGTATACATAATGCAAGGCCAATAAACGCTCTGTAAATTCTTTGTTCATTTCGTTCCTCCTGTTCTATTTTGGGATAAAAAATAAGGTGCATCAGCTAAGACGCACCTTATCTCCATATTAATGGGTTTTACACTTATCGTATAGCCCTTTTTCTCTAATAACTTTAATCAAAGTTTCTCCGATAACAGATGGAGTGTCTGCAACTTCGATGCCAGCTTCGTTCATCGCTTTGATTTTATCAGCAGCTGTTCCTTTACCACCGGAAATGATCGCACCGGCATGGCCCATACGTTTTCCTTCTGGTGCAGTTTGTCCACCGATAAATCCTACTACAGGTTTCGTCATGTTCGCTTTAACCCACTCAGCAGCTTCTTCTTCAGCTGTTCCGCCGATTTCACCGATCATAACCACTGCATAAGTATCTTCATCTTCGTTGAATTCCTTCAATACGTCGATAAAGTTTGTGCCGTTCACTGGGTCTCCGCCGATGCCGACAGCTGTCGACTGGCCAATTCCCTCTTCAGACAATTGGTGAGTCGCTTCATACGTCAATGTACCTGAACGTGAAACAACGCCGACATGCCCTTTTTTGTGGATATATCCAGGCATAATGCCGATTTTACATTCGTCCGGAGTAATAACGCCCGGGCAGTTTGGTCCAACAAGACGTGTTTTCTTGCCTTCCATGTAACGCTTCACTTTAACCATATCCAATACAGGAATGTGCTCAGTGATGCAGATTGCCATGTCAAGCTCAGCTTCAACAGCTTCAAGAATTGCATCAGCTGCGAAAGGTGCCGGTACATAAATTACAGATACGTTTGCTCCTGTAGCTTTTACTGCGTCTTCCACAGTATTGAAGACAGGTACGCCTTCAGCTTCAGTTCCGCCTTTACCTGGTGTTACACCCGCAACGATTTTCGTTCCGTATTCAAGCATTTGCTTTGTATGGAAAAGGGCAGTTGACCCTGTAATTCCCTGTACAAGCACTTTTGTGTCTTTATTAATGTATACACTCATTTTTGTCCCTGCCCTTCTTTAGCCTACAAGTTCTACGATCCGTTTAGCGCCGTCTGCCATCGTACCAGCAGCCACAATATTAAGACCTGATTCATTAAGCAGTTTTTTACCGATTTCTACATTGGTTCCTTCAAGACGGACGACAAGCGGTACATCAAGGCTTACTTCTTTCGCAGCCTGGATTACGCCTTCCGCAATGATGTCACACTTCATGATACCGCCGAAAATGTTAACGAAAATTCCTTTTACATTCTTATCAGAAAGAATGATTTTGAAAGCTTCCGTTACTTTCTCAGCAGTGGCACCGCCCCCAACGTCAAGGAAGTTAGCGGGTGTTCCGCCGTAATAGTTGATCGTATCCATTGTTGCCATAGCAAGTCCGGCGCCGTTAACCATACAGCCGATGTTCCCATCCAAAGAAATATAGCTCAAGTCATACTTGGAAGCTTCAATTTCTTTTGCATCCTCTTCGTCGAAATCACGAAGTTCCACAATGTCTTTGTGGCGGTAAAGAGCGTTTTCATCGAAATCGAATTTTGCATCAAGCGCTAGAATATTGCCGTCGGCAGTTTCTACCAACGGATTGATTTCAACGATTGAAGCGTCTTTTTCGATGAATACAGTGTAAAGGCCAAGCATGAATTTCGCCGCTTTGTTTACAAGCTTAGGCGGAATGTTCATGTTGAAAGCCATACGGCGTGCCTGGAAACCAGTCAAACCGACTATTGGATCAATAACTTCCTTGAAGATTTTTTCAGGATTGTTTTCAGAAACTTCCTCGATATCAACTCCGCCTTCTTCAGAACCCATAAGAGTGACACGTGAAGTTTGGCGGTCAAGCACCAATCCGATATAATATTCCTTTTTAATATCAGATCCTTCTTCGATCAACAAGCGTTTGATTTCTTTGCCTTCTGGACCTGTCTGGTGAGTCACAAGAACTTTGCCTAACAGCTCTTTTGCGTATGTACGGACTTCATCCAGATTTTTAGCGATTTTAACACCGCCGGCCTTGCCTCGTCCACCTGCGTGGATTTGTGCTTTTACCACGACAATATCCGTACTCAGTTCTTTAGCTGCCTTTACTGCTTCTTCCGGAGAAAAAGCAACAATGCCGTAAGAAACTGCTACGCCGTATTGTCTGAGAAGTTCTTTCCCTTGATATTCATGGATATTCATCTGTCATCCTCCAATCAAACATCTCTATCTTAATTCTTTTACCTCTACCATTGTATTAAAGTTGACACAGAATGTCCAATGTTGTTAGCTGTTCCGAAAAACTTCATCCCTTTAAAACAAAAGACTTTGCATTAAAAGCGATTTGACCGGTTCGAATGTCTTCCGATGGATTTCACTTGGACCGTGTTTTTCAAGTGCCAATACATGTTCTTTCGTTCCATATCCGGCATGTTTTTCGAAACCGTACTGTGGATACTGAACGGCATACTCAGCCATAATGGCATCCCTTCCCGTCTTCGCCAAAATTGAAGCTGCAGCAATGCTCAAGCTCTTGGCATCGCCTTTGATGATGGATTCACACGGCATCGGCAAATCCAGCTTCATGGCATCAGCCAGCACGATGTCAGGTGCGGGGGTCAACATTAAAGCAGCGGAAGTCATGGAACCTCTTGTCGCCTGATAGATGTTCACACGATCAATTTCTTCCGGTGGCTGAACATGGACCGAGTAGCTGACAGCTATCTTTTTGATGGTTTCAGCAAACTGGTCGCGTTTGGCTTTGCTCAACTGCTTGGAATCGTCCAAACCGACAAGGCTTGAACAATCTTCCGGCAAGATGACCGCTGCCGTTACGACCGGACCGGCGAGCGGACCTCTTCCCGCCTCATCGATGCCAGCCACTAAATCACCGGTTCCGGTTCTGTATGCCGCATCAAATTGCAGCTTCAGGCTATGGTTCTGCAGCAGCTTATCACGCAGTTCCTGTTTCCGCTGCCAGGATGCCAATAAAGTCTGGACACTCTTCCGCGAATCGCTTTGAAGTTCCTCCATCCAAGACTGCCATTCCGTCACACCATTCAATTTCTCTTTTATTTGCGCCGTAGTTTGCATCTCTTCAACTTCTCCCTTGAATAATTTCTTAAAATGATGCTGCTGCGAATTAAATAGAGCGATTGATGAAACCTTATTTATTTTCCGCAGCTTAATCCCAAAAAGGCTGCTCCTCAAAATCGAGGAACAGCCGGTTTTCGGATAGAGCAGACTCTCACTCTTCTTTTTCAATCATTTCATCTCTATAATCGAAAGTCACTTTGCCTAAGTGTTGGTTACGGATATCCCGGACAATCACTTCAGCGGTTGTTTCGTAATCAACATCGCCATGCTGATCATAACAGCCGCGTTTTTTGCCGATATGGTCAAAGGTATTGACGATTTCTTCATCGACATGGTCAATGCCGTACCGTTCCATCATGCGGTCTGGATAGCGTTCTTCCAAGAACTTCAGGGCGTAGATGGCCAACTCCTGCATTTGGATAACTGAATCCTTGATCGCTCCCGTAACCGCCAGTTTCAATCCGATCTCCGGGTCTTCAAACTTCGGCCATAAAATACCTGGCGTATCCAGTAATTCAATTTCTTTGCCGACTTTGATCCATTGCTGCGCTTTCGTGACTCCTGGCATGTTTCCGGTCTTAGCCAGGCTCTTTTTCGATAAGCGGTTAATGAGCGTCGATTTCCCAACGTTCGGGATGCCGACAATCATCGCGCGAATGGCACGTGGGTTGATGCCTTTGGCAATCATCCGGTCCCATTTTTCTTCCAGTATTTCTTTTGATGCTTTCGTCACTAACTGCAGCCCTCTGCCTTCAAGCGAATTGATGGCGACTGCCCGGGTACCTTGATCCTCAAAATAACGAATCCATTTTTTCGTTTCAACTTCATCTGCCATGTCCATTTTATTTAAAATAATGAGACGCGGTTTTTGCTGAATCACTTGATCGATCATCGGATTTCGTGAAGATAAAGGCAACCTGGCGTCAACAAGTTCAAAAATGATATCCACCAATTTCAGCTTTTCGGTAACTTGTCTGCGGGCTTTCGCCATGTGTCCAGGAAACCATTGTATCGTCATAAAACCACTCCTTATTTTACAATTCCCGCTTCAGGCAACGGCCAGAAAACGAAACTTGTGTCCCCGATCACTTCGTCGGTCGGGACCAACCCAATATGGCGGCTGTCTTTGCTGGCACGGCGATTATCGCCCATGACAAATACAGAGCCTTCGGGTACGACGCTTTCACCAGTGACGTCTTCCAGAACAAAATCTTCTGTCAGGGTACCGGTGATTCCTTGCTTGTAAATATCCAGATAAGGCTCTTCCACTGCTTCTCCATTTATATATAACTGGTCGTCTTCATAGGCTATATGATCGCCCGGCAAACCGATTATGCGCTTGATATAATCTTTTTGCTCCGGTGCATGAAAAACGATGATGTCAAAGCGGTCAGGTTCGCCGACTGAATAACCGATCTTGTTGACGATCATGCGGTCTCCATGTTCCAAAGTCGGCATCATCGACTCACCATCTACGACAATCGGCGTGAATAAAAAGAAACGGATAATTGCTGCCAAACCGAAGGCGATCAACAGAGCTTTGGACCATTCCCATATTTCATTCTTCTTCTTCACTTCAGTCTCCATGCGTGTTCCTCCCCATGCTTACTGCTTTAATTGTACAAGGAAATAAACTTTTTAGCAAAAAGAAAGAGGGCGCAAGCGCCCTCTTTCATCCATGCAATCTTATCGAATTTCTTTGATACGAGCTGCTTTACCGCGTAGGTCACGCAAGTAGTACAATTTCGCACGGCGTACTTTACCACGACGGGTAACTTCAAGCTGTGCAATTTTTGGTGTGTGTACAGGGAATGTACGCTCAACACCAACACCGTAAGAGATTTTGCGAACAGTGAATGATTCACTGATTCCGCCTCCGCGACGGCCGATAACGACTCCTTCGTATACCTGAATACGTTCGCGTGTACCCTCGACAACTTTAACGTGGACGCGGACAGTATCTCCAGGACGGAACGTTGGAAGGTCCGTACGAAGCTGTTCTTTAGTGATTTCTGTAATAATGTTTTGCATTATTTTTCTCTCCTTCTACAGATGCTCTTACACCCAAATGGATTGTTGCAGCGGAACATCGTGATCCTGTACTTCACATAAAAGTACAGTGTCCATAATACCACTAAACAATTGCTTGCGCAAGAGCACTCTGCGATCTATTTTTGTTTTTTCAGTTCCGCGATGATTTTCTTTTGCGTGTCGCTCTGCTCGATTTTATCGAGCAGATCAGGGCGGCGTTCAAGCGTCCGTTTCAGGGTCTGTTCTTCGCGCCATTGATCAACTTTGCCGTGGTTGCCGGAAGTCAGCACGTCCGGAACCTTCCATCCTCTGAAATCGGCCGGACGCGTGTATTGCGGATGTTCCAAGAGGCCTGTAGAGAATGAGTCGCGAACAGGTGAGTCGGCATTGCCCAGCACCCCTGGAAGCAGTCTGACGACACTGTCGATGACAGTCATGGCCGCGAGCTCTCCGCCAGTCAGCACAAAATCCCCGATGGAGATCTCGTCTGTCACCAAATGCTCCCGGATTCGCTCATCGTAGCCTTCATAATGGCCGCAGATAAACACCAATTCCTGTTCATTTGCCAGTTCTTCGGCTTTTTGCTGCGTGAAACGCTCGCCTTGCGGGCACATCAGGATGACACGCGGCTTGCTGTTCGGGGTCAAACTTTCTACAGCATTAAAGATCGGTTCCGGCTTCAGCACCATGCCAGCGCCGCCGCCGAATGGGTAATCATCCACCTGCCGCTTATTGTCGGCAAATTCCCGGATATCTACAACATTCAAGCTGACTGCGCCTTTTTCCTGCGCTTTTTTCATGATCGAGTGCTGAAAGACCCCTTCAAACATTGGCGGAAAAAGCGATAAGACATTTATGTTCATCAAGACAACAAACCTTCCATGACTTCGATGATCACTTTCTTTTCTTCTATATTGATTTCTTTGACGATGTCTTCGATATATGGAATGTAATGCTTTTTCCCGGCTTTTGGCGTAACTTCCCAGACATCATTGGCACCCGTTTCCAAAATTTCACTGATGGTTCCGAGTTCCTGTCCTTCTGTCGTGAAAACTGTACACCCTAAAATTTCGTGATGATAGAATGCGTTCTCCTCGAGTTCAGTCAAATCGTGTTCAGCAATTTTCAAATAGGATTCTTTGAACTGTTCTACGTCATTGATATTCGGATAGCCTTCAAAAGTCACCAATTCAAAGTTCTTATGCTGGCGATGGCTGGCAATTTTCACCATAATCGGTTTTTTTGCATCCGGTGTAAAAAGCCCAAGTTTTGTGCCGATCGCGAACCGTTCTTCCGGAAAATCAGTACGCGACAAAACGCGCACTTCTCCATTGATTCCATGGGTATTGACAATTTTTCCTACATTAAACCATTGCACAAGCAAACATCCTTCCAGTACTATTTTTCTGAAAAAAAAAGAAGGAACCTAGGCTCCTTCTTCTTTCTTAATCGACAATATCAAGGTACGTTTTCTTCTTATGGTAACCACCTGCTGCTGAGTACACAATTGAACGCACAGCTTTCGCTACACGCCCCTGCTTCCCGATCACTTTCCCTGTATCCTCTGGATGCACAGAAAGCTTGTAGACAATTCGGCTTGCGTTTTCGTCAGTTTCGACACGAACTTCTTCCGGATAATCAACTAACGGTTTCACAATGGTCTCAATCAGCTGCTTCATAAGAAAATCTCCCTTACTTGCTTAATTTTTCGTTATGGAATTTCTCCATAATGCCTTTTTGAGAAAACAAGTTGCGTACAGTGTCAGATGGTTTTGCACCATCATGAAGCCATTTCAACACTTGCTCTTCGTCGATCTTAACTTCAGCTGGGACTGTAAGTGGGTTGTAAGTACCTACTGTCTGGATTTGACGGCCGTCACGTGGGGCACGTGAGTCAGCTACTACAATACGGTAAAAAGGAGATTTCTTAGCTCCCATACGTTTCAAGCGAATTTTAACTGCCATTTCTTAAAGCACCTCCGAATAGTTTCACACAAGATATTATATTAGCAAGCTTTAAATAGTTTGTAAAGCATTTTCTCTTAACACCTTAAATTTTTACTTGAAAAATGAGTCCAGGCCTGACATACCCATTTTCTTTTTGCCTTTTTTCGTGTTCATGCCAGACATTTGTTTCATCATTTTCTTCATATCTTCGAACTGTTTCAAGAGTCGGTTGACGTCTTGAATCGTCGTTCCTGAACCTTTGGCAATCCGTTTTTTGCGGTTTGCGTTGATGATTTCAGGTGTGGTTTTCTCTTTTTTCGTCATGGAATAGATAATGGCTTCCACACGATCCATTTGGCTTTCATCCACTTTTGCGTTTTCGAGCCCTTTGATTTTATTTGCGCCTGGGAGCATTTTCAGAATTTCATCCAATGGCCCCATCTGTTTGACCTGCGACATCTGTTCAAGGAAATCGTCAAAGGTAAAAGTGGAGGTTCTGAACTTTTCTTCCAATTCTTTTGCTTTTTCTTCATCGACGCTTGACTGCGCTTTTTCAATCAGCGACAGCATATCGCCCATCCCCAGAATCCGTGACGCCATACGTTCTGGATGGAAAGCTTCAAGCGCGTCCAACTTTTCGCCCATTCCGACAAATTTAATCGGTTTTTGGGTGACTGAACGGATGGACAGAGCGGCACCACCACGTGTATCACCATCAAGTTTTGTCAGGATGACGCCTGTGATGCCGATAGCTTCATCAAAGTTTTGAGCTACATTGACAGCATCCTGTCCGGTCATGGAATCGACCACCAGGAATATTTCATCCGGCTCTTTAAGGGCGCGGATATCCTTCAATTCCTGCATCAATGCTTCGTCTATGTGCAGGCGGCCTGCCGTATCGATGATGACCGTATCCAAATGCTCGGCTTTTGCATGCTCAATTGCTTGGCGCGCTATCTCCACAGGAGACAGTTCTGTCCCTTTGGAGAAAACCGGCAGGGATAGCTGCTTGCCAATCGTTTCAAGCTGTTGGATAGCTGCCGGACGGTAGATGTCGGCTGCCACCAAAAGCGGCTTGCGGTTGTGTTTTCTGCGTAGCAGGTTAGCGAGTTTTCCCGAAGTGGTCGTTTTACCGGCACCCTGCAGACCGACCATCATGATGACAGTCGGCTGTTTTGTAGAAAACTCGATTTTCCGTTCTTCGCCGCCCATCAATTCAGTCAGCTCATCTTTTACGATTTTAACAACTTGCTGGCCTGGTGTCAGGCTATCCATAACATCCTGGCCGATTGCCCGTTCGCTGATTTTCTTGACGAATTCCTTGACGACTTTTAAGTTGACATCCGCTTCGATTAAGGCAAAACGAACTTCGCGCATCATTTCCTTAACGTCTGCTTCGTTGACTTTTCCTTTGCCCTTGATCTTTGTCATGGTGCCTTGCAGGCGTTCGGATAATCCTTCAAATGCCATTCTTTCCGCCTCCTAGTCCCATTCCTTCAGTTCGTCCAAAAATTGCCGGACGCGTTCTTCTGTGAATGGCTGTTTTTCAAATGACGAAACCAATTGCTGCCGTTTCTGGAATTTCTCAAACAACTGCAATTTGCGTTCATATTCTTCCAGCATCGCTTCTGTCCGTTTTATATTGTCGTAGACAGCCTGGCGGGTGATGTTATATTCTTCAGCAATTTCGCCCAGTGAATGGTCATCTAAATAATACAGCATCATGTAGCTGCGCTGTTTAGGTGTCAGTAGCTCCTGATAGAAATCAAACAAATAATTCATACGTGTTGTTTTTTCCAGTCCCATCATTGACGCTCACCCCATTCATACTACTGTTTAGAATACTGAAAACCGAAATAGCTGTCAAGTAATTTTACTTGTCTGCCCCAGCATCTTCTAATTGCTGCTCTTTGTCCAATCCTTCAGCAAATAGACCGTAGACATATTTTTGTGCATCAAATGGCTGCAAGTCATCCAATTTTTCACCAAGCCCAACAAATTTAACGGGAATCTTCAGCTTATTGCGAATGGCCAAAACGATTCCGCCTTTTGCCGTTCCGTCCAGTTTTGTCAGAACGATGCCTGTAACATCTGTGACTTCTTTGAATGTTTGCGCTTGGATCATGGCGTTTTGTCCGGTCGTCGCATCAAGAGCCAGTAGCACCTCGTGAGGCGCCCCAGGAATTTCGCGCGAAATGACACGGTGCACTTTCTGCAGTTCATTCATCAGATTGACTTTGTTCTGCAGACGCCCTGCCGTATCACAGATCAACACGTCCACTCCGCGGGATTTGGCTGAACGGACTGCGTCATACATGACAGCCGCGGGATCCGAGCCCTCGCTTTGCTTAATGACGTCGACGCCGACGCGCTGGCCCCAGACATCCAATTGCTCGATGGCACCGGCACGGAATGTATCGCCGGCAGCTAACATCACGGTTTTCCCTTCATTCTTGAAGCGGTGGGCCAATTTTCCGATGGTCGTGGTTTTGCCGACACCGTTGACACCGACCATTAGAATAACCGTCAGTCCATCAACAAAATTGATTTCGCTGGTTTCTGCTTCGCCCGCCTGATAGATCTCCACCAGTTTTTCTGAAATGACGGATTGTACGTTGGACGTGTCCCGCACATTTTTTCGCTGCACTTCAAAACGCAGGTCATCCATCAGTTCAATCACTGTTTCAAAACCAACGTCTGCCTGCAGCAGGATCTCTTCCAATTCCTCAAAAAAGTCTTCATCCACTTTACGGTATTTCGCTACCAAGTCATTGATCTTCGAAGTAAAGCCGGTTCGTGTTTTAGCTAATCCCTCTTTGTATTTTTCAGTTGATTCTTCAGCCTCGGCGTTTCCGGCAAATTTTTCTTTTAATTTTTTAAAGAAACTCACGTGACCACTCCTCTTTTAAATTTTCTCTTCAAGTTTAACAGACACCAATTTTGAAATCCCGGATTCCTGCATCGTAATGCCATACAGGACGTCCGCACCTTCCATCGTTCCTTTACGGTGTGTGATGACAATGAACTGTGTATCTTCACTGAACTTCTTCAAGTACTGACTGTAACGCACGACATTTGATTCATCAAGCGCTGCCTCAACTTCGTCAAGCACACAGAACGGCACAGGGCGCACATTCAAAATCGCAAACAGCAGCGCGATGGCAGTTAGTGCGCGTTCTCCGCCCGACAGCAGACTTAGGTTCTGCAGCTTTTTGCCAGGTGGCTGGGCGATGATTTCAACGCCTGTCAGCAGCATATCTTTCGGATCGGTAAGCACCAGATCCGCAGAGCCCCCGCCGAACAGTTCTTTGAAAGCCAATTGGAACTGTGTACGAATAGCATGGAAAGTATCGTCGAAACGACTGGTCATTTCTCCATCCATCTCCCGGATCAAGGTACGCAAAGTGTCTTTGGCTTCGTTCAGATCATTGCGCTGCTCTGTCAAAAAGGCATGGCGATCGGAGACATGGTCGAACTCTTCGATAGCTCCAATGTGGACAGGCCCCAATTCTTCAATGGATTGCTTCAGCAGTTTGACTTTTCTGCGGACAGCTGCCTCTTCGTCCATCATTTCAAATTGTTTCGCCTGCTCGAGCGTCAGCTGGTAATTGGTTTCGAGCTGGAGGATAAAGCTCTGGATCTGCACGTCCAGTCGTGTCGATTTGACTTCGCAGATTCGAATCGCTTCTACATATCCTTTGTAGATGCGCTGCTGTTCTTTCACAACTTCTTCTAGACTATTCAACTCACTTTGCTGCTTTGCACGCTGCTCTTTCGTCTGGTTGACAGTTTGTTGGATCTGCAGTTTTTTCGCTGACCACGATTCAATTTCCTGAAGGATCTCTTCATCAGAATAAACTTTTGCCGCTTCTTCCGACTGAATCCATTGCAGCTCTTTTTGATGCCCCTGCAGCTTGAGGCTGCTTTTTTCCAGGCGTTCAAAAAGCTCTGCTTCACTGTTGGTCAACTGGAGGACGCGTTCTTTCGTCACGGCATGGAGTGATTTCTGCTCCGCCAATTTCTCCAGAACCTGATCGCGCGCAGATTCGTTTTGTTGCTTGAATAAAGACAATTCGTCAATTTTGACTGTTATCGCGCTCAGTTCCCCGATAATGCTGTCGAGACGCACAGCTGCAGTTTCCTTGCGTCCAGTTATGGCCGTTAAATCGTATTCCCTGTTTTTCTGTTCAGCTTCGAAAAGCCGGAAACGCTCTAAAGTGGTCTTTAATACCGCTTCGATTTCACGCAGGATTATGGAGCTTTCCGCTTCCGAGTCCCGGTATTTTTCGCCTTCGATCCGAAGAAGCTGAATAGACTCTTCGGCTTCCTTTACTTCAGCTTGCTCTTTCTGGACTGTTTTCTCGGCATTCAAGATTGTTTCTTTCAGTTCTCCTGCCTGCACAAGCAATTGCTCGAGCTCGGCTTTTCGGGAAAAGAAAGAGGCTTGTGTTTTATTGGCTCCACCGGTCATCGATCCACCGGCATTGACGATATCGCCTTCAAGTGTGACCACGCGGAACCGGTTGCCTATTGCTTTGGCGATGGCCGTCGCGCCTTTTAAGTCTTCGGCGATAATGACGTTGCCCAATAAATTTTCAATGATCATCCCATATTGCGGATCGTAATTGACCAATTCAAATGCCATCTTGATGTAGGAAGGGTGCTGGCTCACAGTGGCCAGGGTATGTTCTGGAATCCTTCTTGGCTTCATGACAGTCATCGGCAGGAATGTGGAACGGCCGGCTCTTTTTTTGCGCAGGAAATCGATCGCGTCCCGGGCATGCTGCTCATTTTCCGTTACGATGTGCTGGCTGGAAGCCCCTAAAGCCGTTTCAATCGCTTTGGCATAATCTTTCTCAACCTTGGCAATTTCAGCGACGGCTCCTCTGATTCCCGCTAAATGGCCTTTTTCACGCGCCACCAATACTTCACGGACACCTTGGAAAAACCCGGAAAAATCAGCTTCCAGTTCCTGCAACGTGTCAATCCGTGCCCCTAATTGCTTCTGCGACTGATATGCCTGGAACAGCATGGATTGTTTCTGGTCAAAAGCCTGCTTCTGCAATTGATAGGAAGCTTCACTGTCTTTATACTGTTGGCGCTTGCCTTCAAGCAGCGTCCGGATTTCCTGGACGCTCTTTTGGGCTTGGGCTTGCTTCTTTTCCAACAGTGCTAATTCTGCTGTAAAGTCTGTTCGCTGCGAAGCAATGCGTCCAGTGGATTCTGACAATTGCTGTGCCTGCAAACCGATATTTTTCAATTCATTTTTGACTGTGGCCTGTTCATTCATCAAATCGATATAAACCGACTTGCAATTTTCAATCTCGTTGTCGATATCAGCCGGAGTCCGGTTCAGCTGGTCTTCGAGTTCTTTGATAGCCGTCCGCATAGTTTGCTGCTCTGCTTTTCGTTCTTCCAGCAAAGCCAGCTGTTCGCTGTGCTTTTTCTGCAGGAAACCATTTTCCAGTTTTTCTGCTTCAAGATTTTCCTGCAGCTGCTGGGCTTGGCGATGGGCATTGCTTTTTTTCTCGGACATGAGCAACTTGCGCCCTTGCCATTTTTCTGTTTCTGCACTGGCTTCTACAAGGGCATTTTGCGCCTGATCTATTTTGCTGTCCAAATCTGACAGCGATTGGCGCGTTTTGGTGACAGTCTGTTCTTTCAGATTGATTTCTGCTGATAACTGCTGTTCCTTTTCTGAATGAGCCGCGGCTTCACGCGTCAACTGAGCCAGTTCGCGCTCCAGGTTGCCTGCATCATAAGCCAATAAGGCAATGTCGGCATCTTTCAGCTGCTCATTCATATCCAGATAATCCCGTGCCGTGGAAGCCTGAATTTGCAGCGGCTCCATCCGGCCATCCAATTCATGCAGAATATCAAGCACGCGATTCAGGTTTTCATCGGTTTCATTTAATTTTACTTCAGCTTTTTTCTTGCGCTGTTTGTATTTCAGAACACCTGCAGCTTCTTCGAAAATCGATCGGCGCTCTTCGGCTTTTGAATTCAGGATTTCATCCACGCGTCCCTGCGAAATGATGGAAAAGGCTTCTTTGCCAAGGCCAGAATCCATAAACAGATCTGTTATATCCTTTAAACGGCAATTTTGCTTATTTAACAGATAAGCACTTTCTCCACTGCGAAAAACCCTTCTGGTTACGCTGACTTCGCTGTAATCAAGAGGGACACGGCCATCTGTATTGTCTAAAATCAAGGTGACTTCCGCAAAGTTCAGCGGTTTTCGGGAATCGCTGCCGGCAAAAATAACATCTTCCATTTTAGCGCCGCGCAGTGATTTTGCCGATTGTTCGCCGAGCACCCAACGGATGGCATCGGTGACATTGCTTTTGCCGCTGCCATTCGGTCCGACAACGGCTGTTACGCCGGGTACAAAATCAATGCCGATGCGATCGGCAAAAGATTTGAACCCCATGATTTCCAATCTTTTCAAAAACATTGTTACTCCTCCGCCGCTTCCTGCAATTTACGGATCGCCAGCTGAGCTGCCTGCTGTTCCGCCTCTTTTTTCGAACGGCCGTTGCCAACACCGAGTTCCTGCTCCGCAAGAGAGACACGCGTTACAAATACCCGACTATGGGCTGGTCCGATTTCGTCAATAATTTCATAATTTAATGCTCCAGTATTTTTCTGCTGGATCAATTCCTGCAATTGGCTCTTATAATCCATCACATGCGAAAAAGCACCGAGTTCCACTTTCGGAAACAAGATCATTTCCAAAAATGCGACAACAGGTTCCAGTCCCTGGTCAAGGTAGAGAGCGCCGATATAGGATTCGAAAACATCAGCCAGCAACGCTGGGCGTGTTCGGCCGCCTGTCAACTCTTCGCCTTTGCCCAATAGGATGTATCTGCCGAAACCAAGTTCATTGGCAAATAAAACCAGTGAAGGTTCACAAACGATGGCTGCACGCAGCTTCGTCAATTCGCCTTCGCTCATTTCAGGAAATTTCATGTACAGGTAATGCGAAACGGATAATTCCAATACCGCATCCCCCAGAAATTCCAGGCGCTCGTTGTCGGTATATTGTTTTCTTCGATGCTCATTCACATAAGATGAATGCGTGAAGGCTTGATACAGTAATGCAGGTTTGTTAAATGAAACATTCAGCTCTTTTTGCAGTTGTTCAAATGCCGCTTTAGCGCTTTCTTTTATAGAGCCTAGCTTTTGTTGATTTGATTTTTTATTCATTGCCATTTTTATCTGCCTTCCTTTGTGTACTTCCATCAATTTTACCTTTTTTTCAGCTATTGTGCAAAAAGAGAATTGACGCACAACTGCTTAGTATAACAGCAATTGTGCGTCAATGGGTGTTTAAGTATTTGCATGCGGCAGAAGGATCTATTGATCGCTTACGCTTGTTTCTTCTCGATATACGTTACTGCGTCGCCTACTGTAGCCATGTTCTCAGCGTCTTCGTCAGAAATTTCCATGTCGAATTCATCTTCAAGTTCCATAACCAATTCCACTACGTCCAATGAATCTGCACCTAGGTCACCGGTAAATGAAGCTTCAATTTTCACTTCGCTCTCTTCTACACCTAGACGATCCACGATTACTTTAGTTACTCTCTCTAATACTGTTGACAATGTCGTCACCTCCCCTCAAATCAGTATACAAAAATCTTTCTTACATGACCATTCCGCCATCCAGATGGAGCGTTTGGCCTGTCATATAGGATGCATCATCAGAAGCCAGGAAGAGTGCCGCTTTTGCGACATCTTCAGGTGCTCCGAAACGTCCCAATGGAATTTGTCCCAGCATCGCTTTTTGGACTTCATCCGTCAATTGGTCCGTCATATCCGTGGTGATGAAACCAGGTGCTACGGCATTTGCCGTGATGCCCCGGCTCGCCAATTCACGCGCTGTTGTCTTGGTCAAACCGATGACGCCAGCTTTTGACGCGACATAGTTTGCCTGTCCCGCGTTGCCCATGACGCCTACGATTGACGCGATGTTGATAATCCGTCCGGCGCGTTGTTTCATCATTTGGCGCGTGACCGCTTTTGTACAGACAAAGACACCTTTTAAGTTGGTGTTGATGACATCGTCCCATTCATCATCTTTCATCCGCATTATCAGGTTATCACGGGTAATGCCGGCATTGTTCACCAAAATATCCACCGAACCGAAAGCTTTCATCGTTTCATCGACCATCGCTTTGACGGATTCAGCATCCGAGACATTGGCTTTGACAGCAATCGCTTCTCCGCCATTTGCTTGAATTTCAGCTACAACGGCTTCTGCTTTTTCCTGGCTGCCGCTGTAATTGACGACCACTTTGGCGCCATCAGCTGCAAATTTACGGGCGATTTCTGCTCCGATTCCGCGCGATGCTCCTGTAATGATAGCTGTTTTCCCTGCTAATTTACTCATTTCGCCAACTCCTCTACCGCTTTTTCGAATGACTCCAGGTCATAGACCGGCAAAGTTTTCACTGAGCGGTCAATTTTTTTGACTAATCCACTCAATACTTTTCCCGGACCGATTTCGATAAATACCGTGACGCCAAGATCGATCATTTCACGGACTGACTGCTCCCAAAGAACTGGTGAATACAATTGGCGAACGAGAAGATCCTGGATTTGAGTGGCATTGGTTTCCGCTTTTGCGGTGACATTCGACACCACCGGAACTTTTGCATCCAACAGAAACGAGCTGCTTAATTCTTTCGCCAGGTCCTGCGACGCCGAACGCATCAATTCAGAATGGAAAGGACCGCTGACGTCAAGCGGAATTGCGCGTTTGGCTCCACGTTCTTTAGCAACCAGACAGGCTTGCTCGACTCCTGCTTTTGTTCCGGAAATGACGATTTGCCCCGGACAGTTCAAATTGGCCAGTTGAACGACACCCGTTGTGTCCGTGACTTCATTGGTCACTTTCTCCAATTCATCACTTTCCATGCCCAAAATAGCTGCCATGGTTCCTTCTCCTGCCGGAAAAGCTGTATTCATGAATAATCCGCGTTTATGTACAATTTTGACCGCTGTTGGAAAATCCAACACATTTGACGTTACAAGCGCACTGTACTCCCCGAGGCTATGCCCGGCTGTATAGTCGGGTCTTATGCCCGCGCGAATCAGCCGTTCGGTAATCATTGAACTGACGGTCAACAAAGCCGGTTGGGCATGATACGTCAGCGTCAATTCTTCCTGTGGCCCTTCAAGCATCAGCTTGGACAATTCAAGGCCAAGCGCCCCATCTGCGCTTTTGAAAAAATTGCAGCTTGTGTCATCTGCCAAAAAGCTTTCGCCCATTCCGACTGTCTGCGATCCTTGTCCTGGATAAATAAATGCAATCTTAGTCTTCATGTAATGTCTCCTTTTTCAGCGTACTGTAGATTGTGCCCGTTACATCGTATTCCACCATCGTGCGTGTTTGGCGTATGGCATTGAATAAGGCCGTAGCATTTGATGAACCATGCGCTTTGATGACAGGTGCCTTCAAGCCGAACAGTCCGGCGCCGCCATATTCGCTGTAATCCAGCATGCCCTTGAGGCCTTTCATATCATCTTTGACCAAAAAAGCCGCAACTTTGGTTTTGGCAGAGCTCATGAAGACGCCTTTGATCATTGCGAAGACATTCATTGCCGTGCCTTCGATTGTCTTCAACACCATATTTCCGGTAAAGCCATCTGTTACGACCACGTCAGCCACGCCGTTCAGCAAATCACGCGATTCCACATTGCCGATAAAATTGACCGGCGCTTCTTTCAATAACGGAAAAGCGGCTTTGGTTAAATCATTGCCTTTTTTCTCTTCGGTTCCGATATTCAGTAAACCGACTGTCGGATTCTGAATGCCGCGGACTTTCTCCGCATAAATGCTTCCCATAATGGCGTATTGCACCAGATGTTCCGGCCTTGCTTCCGCGTTTGCGCCCATATCCAGCATAACAAATCCTTTGCCGTCAATGGTCGGCAAAGTCGGAGCCAGCGCCGGCCGGTCCACGCCTTCGATGCGGCCTACAATAAATAGCCCCGCTGACATAAGGGCTCCTGTGTTTCCGGCTGAGACACAAGCATCAGCTTCGCCATCTTTTACTGCTTGTGCCATCCGGACCATGGAAGCGTCTTTTTTACGTTTTACAGATCGGACAGGATCGTCTTCCGATTCAATGACTTCTTCACAATGGACGATCGTCAGGCGATCATGTTCCTTCAGGAATTCCTGCATCTTTTCCTGATGGCCAAAAAGTTGAATTTCAATATCCGCAAATTCGTCCAATGCTTTATATACACCTGCGATAATTTCTTTCGGGGCATTGTCTCCACCCATTGCATCTACAGCAATTTTCATTTTACGTCACCTTCACTTTGCTCTGTCATTCGATACATTTCAAATGTGCCGATAAAAACCGTCTGCTGTTCGACAGAAGAAACCACTTTTACAAAGGCCCTGTTTTTTTCAGGATGGCTTTCGATCACTTCCGCTTTCGCAACAACACGCTGGCCGGCTGTTACCGGCCGTAAAAACTGCAGCTCCGATTTTACGGTCAACGCCAATTCATCATTCATTACTGCAACCGCCAACGAATTGGCTTGCGCGAATAAATGATGGCCTCTCGCGATTTTATTGCGCTGGAATACGTGTTCTGGTTTTACATCGAAAATTGAAATCGCTTTTTTATCCAGTTCAATATCGATAATCTCTCCGATCACTTCGTCGATCGGCAAAGATTTCACTTCATCTTCAAAAGTTTTCACGGCTACATGTTTAATGCGTTCCCGCAGTTCCGGAATGGCTAGCTCCATTCGATCTAAACGGATCGTCTGCACACTGACGTCAAATTCAACCGACAGTTCTTCATCCGTCACAAAAGGATTCTCTTTTATAGAGTCTTTCAACGCCTGTTGCCGCTGTTTTTTCGATCTTTTCACTATGTCACCGCCCGCTATTAGCACTTGGTACTAATATGAGTATATAAATAACAAAAAAAGAATGCAAGGAAAATAATGATCCCTGCATCCCTAATCCAGTCTGCCGCCTGATAATACACCCGACTGTTCTATCTGCTGCCGCAGGCAGCGCATGTCTTCAGCATGCCAGAATTCTTCGCTGCTGATCAGTTTCTCAGCATCTTTTCTGGCCGTTTCAAGCGCCCGGTAATCATGGACCAGATCGGCCATTTTAAATTCCGGGATCCCGCTTTGCTTGCGGCCGAAAAAGTCACCCGGCCCCCTCAGCTGCAGGTCCTTTTCCGCCAGCACGAAGCCGTCATTGGTTTCCGTCATAGTCGTCATGCGTTCTTTGCCGATTTCCGTTTTCGGATCCGCCAACAGCACGCAATAGGATTGTTCGCTGCCCCGGCCGACACGCCCCCGCAACTGATGCAACTGGGACAAGCCAAAACGCTCAGCGTCATAAATGAGCATGAACGATGCATTCGGCACATTGACGCCAACCTCTACAACCGTCGTTGACACCAATACATCGATTTTGCCTTCTGTAAATTCACGCATCGTTTGCTCTTTTTCATCTGAATGCAGACGGCCGTGCATCAAACCGACCGTGAAGCGGTCCTTGAAATACATCGTCAGCTGCTGGAATAGGTCCACTGCGTTCTGGTAATCCAGTTTATCCGATTCTTCGATCAGCGGACAGATGACGTAAGCTTGCCGTCCAGCGGCCAGTTCTTTTTCCATCCGGCCGACAATTTTGCCAAACATATCTTTTTTCATCCAGTAGGTTTCAATCTCTTTTCGGCCGACCGGCATCTCGTCGATGACCGACACGTCCATTTCCCCAAAGGCAGAAATCGCCAAGGTCCGGGGAATCGGTGTCGCCGTCATGAACAGCACATCCGGATTATAGCCTTTGTCTTTCAAGACACGCCGCTGGTCCACTCCAAAACGATGCTGCTCGTCTGTAATGACGAGCCCCAATTTATGAAATTTCACTTCAGGCTGGATCAAGGCATGGGTGCCGATCAGGAGGTCGATTTCTCCCGCTGCCAATTGCTGCAGAATCAATTGCCGCCTTTTTCCTTTAACCGAACCGGTCAACAGCGCGATGTTCATTGAAAACGGACGGAACCACTGCTCTAATGTATTGGCATGCTGTTCGGCCAGGATTTCAGTCGGTGCCATTAAGGCACCTTGAAGCCCCGCGGTATGGGCTGCATACAGCGCAATTGCCGCCACCACTGTTTTGCCGGAACCCACATCGCCCTGGAGCAGGCGGTTCATGCGGAACGGCTCTTTCATGTCCTTGCAGATCTCATTGACCACCCGTTTTTGTGCGGCTGTCAGATCAAAAGGCAGATCTTCAATAAAAGCCTTCAGGCGATCCAGGTCATAATCGATGAAAGAACCGCCTTCTTCCTCACGGTTCTTTTTGCGCAGCGCCTGCATCTTCAACTGGAACACCAACAGTTCTTCGTAGACAAAACGTCGGCGTGCTTGTTTGACCGCTTCGCCGTTCGGAGGAAAATGAACCCATTCCAATGCATCTTGAATTGGAGCCAATTGATAGGCTTCAACCAAACTGTTGGGCAGGCAATCTTCTATATCTTCTTTTGCCAGATCAAGTGCCTGCCGCATCAGCTTCCGGAAGGTTTTTTGATGGATGCTGCCTTTCAGGCTATAGACGGGCTCAAAATCCGCTCCATCCGTACGTGGGCCGATGGAATGGCTTGATACGGTGATGACTTGACGGCCACGGTCCCATTTTCCAGTTAAGGTGATGATTTCCCCCAGATGCAATTTGGCTTTGACGTAGGGCTGATTGAAGAAAATCGCTTTGACCAAATGCCGGCCAACCAACACACGAACTTGAGTTCGGGATTTTTTCTTGCCTAAAAAAAGGACGGAAGGCTCGCTTTCGACCCTTCCCTCCACGGTAACGCGTTCATTATGAGGCGTATCCGCCAGATCCTTCAATTGAAAATCTTCGTGGCGATACGGAAATGTCATGATCAGGTCATGGATGGTTTCGATTCTCATTTCCTGCAGGGTCTCGGTCGCTTGCTTGCCTACCCCTTTTAATGTGGCGACAGAATCTTTACTGCCCACTTCCAACAACTGCTCCCCCGAAAATTTTGGACTCGAGCCATTTTCCGGTTGGAGTTGCGGCAAGTCCGCCTTTTGCGGTTTCCCTTAGCGCACTCGGCATGGATTGCCCGATTTCAAACATCGCACCGATGACTTCATCGCACGGAATGCGGCTGGTGACACCGGCTAACGCCATATCCGCAGCCACTACTGCATTGGCTGCTCCCATCGCATTACGCTTCACACAAGGCACTTCCACTAATCCCGCCACTGGATCGCAGACCAGGCCAAGCATGTTTTTCATGGTGATGGCAAATGCTTCCGAACTTTGCTGCGGGGTGCCGCCAGCCATTTCAATGATTGCCGCTGACGCCATTCCTGCAGCTGATCCCACTTCTGCCTGGCAACCGCCGGCAGCTCCTGAAATCGAGGCATTATTGGCCACGACAAAGCCGAAAGCTCCTGCCGTGAATAAATAACGGATCATCTGCTCCCGTGTCGGGTTCAATTTATTTTGTACAGCAAATAATGTACCCGGTACGACGCCTGCAGACCCTGCTGTCGGCGTTGCACAGATGGTCCCCATCGCTGCGTTGACTTCATTGGTCGCTACCGCTTTGCTGACTGCGTCAAGCAACAAATCTCCGGAAAGCGTATTGCCTTTTTCACGGTATGCCTGCAACAGAACAGCATCGCCGCCTGTCAGACCAGAAACTGAATGGACACCCTTCAGCCCTTTTTCCACCGCTTCTTCCATGACCGTCAAATTGCGGTCCATCTGGATCATAATATCTTCACGTGAACGGTCCGTCATGAGGATTTCCTGCTCAATCATGATTTCTGAAATCAGCTTCTGCTCTTTTTCAGCCCGTTCAACCAATTCTCTAACATTACGGAATAAAGCTTCCATCGTTATACCCTCCAATTTAATCGGCGATTCTGGTCACCTGCGTGATATTCGGAAGTTTTGTCAATTCGTCCATCACTTCTTTGTCGACATTTTGATCTACTTCGATAACCATCAATGCCATATGCCCTTTTTCTTTCCGGGATACTTCCATGTGGCCAATATTGATGTCGTACTTGTACAGGCAATTCGCGACATTCGCAATGCAGCCTGAACGGTCTTCGTGGACGACGAGAATTGCCGGATGGTTCCCCGACAAACGGAGCGGAAAGCCGTTTAACTCTGTAATCTCAATTTTACCGCCGCCAATGGAAATGCCCATCATCGACATCTCGGATTTTTGATCCCCAATGACGATGCGCGCTGTATTCGGATGGTCGACATGGCCGGTCTCAGGAATGAATTCATAGGACATTCCTGCTTTTTGTGCTTCTTCAAAAGAAGTTTTGATGCGTTCATCAAAGGTATCGTAATCTAATAATCCACCAATGATCGCAACATCTGTACTATGTCCTTTATAAGTTTCGGCAAATGAACCATAGAGATGCACCCTTGCCCATTCCGGCTGTCTCCCAAACAAGTCCCTCGCTACTCTTCCGATGCGGGCTGCTCCCGCAGTATGCGAAGAAGATGGCCCGATCATGACCGGACCGATTATATCAAAAACAGATTTGAACTTCATGGCTCAAACCCCTCACTTTCGGTTACGTATACTCCTAGTTTACATGATTCCGGCATATTAAACAAAAATAAAAAGCGCATACATCCGTATGCGCCTTAGCTTTATGATTATATGATCAAATTGAAAAGAAAAACTATTCTACAGCAAGAATAAATGGATACAAAGGTTGCTTGCCATCATGGATTTCAACTTCGACTTCACTATTAAGCGTTTCGATGAATGCCCCCAGTTTTTCAGCATCTGCCATTGTCACGTCTTCTCCAAACAGAATCGTGACAATTTCAGCTTCGCTGTCCACCAGTTTTTTAGCCAGTTCTTCTGTTACGTGTTCAAGGCTGCTGTCAGAAACAACGATTTTGCCTTCGGAAATGCCCATGAAATCATCTTTCTTGATGCCAATTCCGTCGATAGATGTATCGCGGACCGCAAATGTCACTGAGCCTGATTTCACGTGTTTTGAAGCACTCGCCATGGCAGTTTGATTGTCCTGCACTGATGCGCCTGGATTAAAGGCCAGCAATGCTGACATGCCTTGAGGCACATCTTTTGTCGGAACAACAGCCGCTTCGATATCCAAAAGCTCAGCTGCCTGCTCTGCAGCCATGATGATGTTTTTATTGTTCGGCAAGATCAGTACACGCTCCGCACCGATTGACTTGACTGCATTGACGATATCTTCCGTCGAAGGGTTCATGGTCTGGCCGCCTTCGATGACATATGATGCACCGATGCTGCGCAATAATTCCGCAATTCCTTCACCCATTGCAACAGTCACTACTGCATAAGGATGCACTGCTTCCTGTTTTGGCGCATTTTTCTGGAAGTCTTCGCCGACAATATCAATATGCTGCTGGCGCATATTTTCTATTTTCATGCTGATCAAGCTTCCATAGTCCTGGCCATATGTAAGCACTTTTCCTGGCTCTTCCGAATGGATATGAATTTTCGCAATTTCATCATCAGAGATGACCAATAGCGAATCGCCATATTCACTCAAATCAGAACGGAATAAAGCTTCGTTAAACTCTTTTTTGCCTTTTTCGAATTTCACCATGAATTCTGTGCAGTAGCCAAATTCAATATCGGCCGTATCCATGAAGCTGGCAATATTTTTATGGTGTTCCGCACTGACCAGATCAGTCATCGTGTTATGCGCGTGTTTTGCAGGCAATTCTTCACCTTTCAGTGAAGCCAGGAATCCTTCGTAAACATAAACGAGGCCCTGTCCACCGCTGTCGACGACACCTACTTCTTTAAGAACAGGCAAAAGGTCCGGCGTCCGCTCTAAAGAAGCTTTTGCTTCTGTGACAACCGCTTCGAACCAAACGATGATGTCCTCTTCCGTTTTTGAAACTTCCATGCCTTTGGCAGCAGCATCTTTCGCCACTGTCAAAATTGTGCCTTCAACCGGTTTCATCACGGCTTTATAGGCAGTTTCGACACCATGCTGAAGAGCTTCTGCGAACTTAAGCGCTGTCAATTCCGATTCTGATGCAATGTACTTGCCGAAGCCTCTGAAAAGCTGTGAAAGAATAACACCTGAGTTTCCGCGTGCACCCATCAAGAGCCCTTTGGATAAAGCACTCGCTGTCTTGCCGATATGCTCTTCTGCCTGAGCAGTTGTTTCTTTCGCTCCAGAAGTCATAGATAAATTCATATTTGTTCCCGTATCGCCATCAGGGACCGGGAAAACATTTAATGCATCAACATAATCCGCATTTTGAAAAAGATGATGGGATCCCATCTGTACCATTTCCGCGAACTTCACTCCGTTTAATGACTTCATAACCGATTCTTCCTCCTCCTACGGGTTCGTTACACGAACTCCTTGGACAAAAATATTTACCGCTTTTACTGACATACCCAATGTTTTGTTAATCGTATATTTCACTTTGGACTGGACTTGATAAGCCACTTCGGAAATTTTTGTTCCATAGCTGATGATGACATACATATCTACAACCAAATCTTCATCTTCCTGCCGTACCAGAACTCCTTTGGCAAAGTTTTCTTTGCGGAGTATATCCGTCAGACCATCGCGTATTTGATGTTTCGTTGCCATGCCTACAATTCCATAGCATTCAATTGCTGCGCCGCCTGCTATTTGAGCAATTACATCATTGGAAATATCGATTTGACCATACTCGTTCTTTAATTCAATCGACATTGAAATTCCTCCTCGAGTCCTATTTCACTCTTATCATTCTACCTTAAAGACTTATAGAAGAAAAGCCACCGTTTGGGGGTGTAAAGGTTTTTTTCTTTAAAGACCTCCAAATATAGTTGCAAACCCGATATGTCTGTGGTAAATTATTAAAGTATGTGAAACGAAAAACGAACTGGAATTCTATCATAATTTTCAGCTTCACTTGTGAGGAGGGACTTACATGCCTAAAGTATGTGCAGTTAGTGGACGTAAAGCTCGCGCCGGAAATGCCCGTTCGCACGCAATGAATTCGACAAAACGTACATGGGGAGCAAACCTTCAAAAAGTTCGCATCCTTGTAAACGGTAAACCGAAACGTGTATGGGTTTCTGCAAGAGCAATGAAATCAGGAAAAGTTGAGCGCGTATAATCGCTCATCGATAATGCCGGTGCTGATCCTATCAGCCCGGCATTTTTTCTTTGTTAAAATAGGCAGTAGACTCGGTAGAGGTCAACGCAAAATATAAAACAGGCAACGAAAAGGATTCCCCTTTTCGTTGCCTGTTTTTTTATAGCAGTGCTTTCACAAATCTGAACTCTCCACCATCAGGCATTGGCCGCTTTGAATGGTTATACTTCCCTGGCCCAATAGCTCATTGCTGACAAAGCGCGTCGTGCCGAATGGGACGGCCTCGTTCATGACAGGGTATTTAAATCCGGTCAAGGTCAAGCCGCCGATTTCTTCCGCAAAAGGATAGAATGACACATAGCGGTAACGCTCCTCTTTTTGAAGGTCATGAGTGCCAGGACTAAGGAAACGGATGCGGTTCTGGTTATTCAATAGAACAAAACGGGTGGCGGGAAATTCCTGCTGGAACTTGAACATGGTGTGCAATGCACTCAAGTAATGGTCGAGCCGTCCGCCCGTGACACCCGTGAGTATGACTTGCTCCGGCTGATATCCCATCGCCCTTTCAAGCCCCAATTCTGTATCAGACTGTTCTTTTTCGGCAGGAAAGCGCTCCAATTCGGGCAATGCAGCACGTATTTTCTTATAGTCCTCATCGGTCACTGAATCGAAATCTCCGACAGCGGCTGTTGGCTGAATGCCTTTTGCCAACAGTACCAGCGTCCCCGAATCGATTCCTATATAAAGAGCTTCTGGAAAAAAAGAGAAGTCCGGCAGTTCGCCTGCCGGACCTCCCGCGATTAGAATGACGTTCACGAGATCGCCTCTTCTCCCGCTTTCCTGATTGCTTGAAGAGCTTGCGTCCGGTCTGCTTTGCTGTAGATGGCTGAACCGGCAACAAAGACAGTTGCCCCAGCTTCTGCGCAAGGTATGATGGTTTCTTCATTGATGCCGCCATCAATTTCAAGTTCGATGGACAGGCCCTTCTCTTTGATGATGTCAGACAGCTGTTTGACTTTCGGTATAACAGAATGAATGAACTTCTGTCCCCCAAAGCCTGGATTCACGGTCATGAACAGGACCAAATCGATATCTTCCAGTACATGCTGAATCGTTTCAATCGGTGTATGGGGATTTAATACGACACCCGGCTTGACGCCAAATGAACGGATCAATTGGATGGTCCTATGCAAATGAGGGCAGGCCTCCACGTGGACGGTGATGAAATCAGCACCCGCTTTTGCAAAATCCTCAATATATTGATCTGGGTTTTCAATCATCAAGTGGACATCCATCGGCAATTTGGTTAACGGCCGTATGGCATTCAGGACAATCGGCCCGAATGAAATATTCGGTACAAAATGGCCATCCATGACATCGACGTGGATCCAATCGGCTCCTGCTTTTTCCACTTCCAAAACTTCTTCTCCAAGTTTCGCAAAATCTGCTGCTAGAATAGACGGTGCAATTTTAATCATTTGAATACCTCGGCTTTCGGCTCATGATTTCTTCTAAAAACTTCAAGTAATGCTTATAGCGGTACTCCGGTATTTCTTTGGCCTCGACGGCAGCTTTGATGGCGCATTTCGGTTCATTCATGTGCAGGCATTCCCGGAATTTGCAGGCGTTGGAACGTGCAGCAAATTCTGGGAAGCATGCAGACAGCTCTTCCCGTTCCATGGTCTCGAAGTCGAACGAGCTAAAGCCTGGTGTATCCGCAAGCAGTCCATTGTTCACAGCAATCAGCTCCACGTGCCGTGTGGTGTGCTTGCCCCGGTTCAAGGCTTTGGAAATGTTGTCTGTCTTCAACTCCAGCGATGGCAGGATCGTATTCAGCAAAGTCGATTTCCCGACACCTGACTGGCCTGCCAGAACGCTGATTTTCCCTTCCAGCACCGGCATCAGACGGTCTTTCAAGGCAGGATCGCCAATAAATGTCGGAATCACTTCATAGCCGATTTTTTCATAATCCGCGATGTAATGCTGGATTTTTTCTTTCTCTGATTCTTTCAGCAGATCCATTTTCGTCAGGCAGATGATCGGTGTGATCGAGTTGGATTCGATTGCTGTCAAAAAGCGATCCAATAGCAAAGGATGAAAGTCAGGCTGCTTGGCTGAAAAAACCAGGATGGCCTGGTCAACATTCGTAATCGGTGGACGCACCAATTCATTTTTTCGTTCATAGACGTGCAGGATTGTTCCTTCCAGGTCGTTATCCGCTTTATAATCGACGTAATCTCCGACCAGGGGTGTTATTTGGCGGTTGCGGAAAACTCCACGCCCGCGGCATTGGATATACCGTTTTCCGTCTTCATCCAATACATAATAAAATCCACTCAATGCTTTTCTGATTTGACCTTTCGGCATCATTTCACTCCTTTTGCTGTTGTATTAGTCTACGCTTGAATAATTAAAAGTTTCTTCCAGAATCACCGTGGAATCCCGGACAATCCGGTAAGATGCGCTTCCGCCTTCTGCAATCTGCATTTCAATGCGATGCGACCGATCCTCGGTGATCGTAAACTCCTCGACCGGTTCCACCATTGTCTGTGAGTTATCCTGTATATAGATTTGGATGTTCTGCTCAACAGGGTCTTCGCCTTCTGCGGCCGGTTCGGCAGGTTCATAAGGAATCTCCACCGTATGAATATAAGTCTTCATCGGCTGTTCGGCTATGCCGGCCGACAAAGTCACTTCAATCGTGCTGCCAGCTACGAGCTGTTCTCCTGCAGCAGGAGTCTGTGACATGACTTTCCCCGCTTCAACTGAATCCGACGCCTGTTCTGAGACAATGCGGATATTAAAACCGGAAGAACGGGCATATTCGTTGAGGTTTTCTTCAGTAAAGCCTGACAGGTCTTCAACGTCCCGCATATCTCTTCCTTTGCTGACAATAAATTCTATGTCGGTTTCACTGACGATGACGTTTTCGCCGGCTGCCGGTTCCTGGTTCAAGATGGTGCCAACCGGTTCTTCAGAAAATTCTTCAGCAGACTCCACCGATGCAAAATTCTGGTCTTCCAGGGCTTCAGATGCTTGTTCAATGGTGCTGCCGACAAAATCGTCCATTTCAGTCATTTCTTTTCCCAAGCTGACAAACAATTGGATTTCCGTTTCACGGTCCCGCATTTTTCCGGCTTCCGGAATCGTTCGGATAATGTGATTTTCTTCTATTTGTTCCGAAAATTCCTCGGTTTCTTGGCCTGCAATAAAGCCAGCCGCCTGCAATTCTTCCACTGCTTCGTTTTGCTCCATTCCTGAAACATCCGGCACAGCAACTTGCCTTGGTTCAAACAGGCCTGGAAAAGCAATTGCCTGAACCAGTCCGCCAATGAGCAGGAAAACCAAAATGCCGACAATCCACGGCCATTTCTTTTTCTTTTTTTTAGGAGCTTTTGTTTCTTTTTTTGCTTGATTCAGCGGAAGAGGCATTGTTTTGGTCTCTGCAGCGCTGGTATAGGCCGCCGGATCTTTAATAGCCGGCATCGCACGTGTCTCATCCTGATCTACTGGCACCTCGAATTTTGGTTCATTCAACCGTTCCGGCAATAGCACCGTAGCCAGATCGGCTTCCATTTCATCAGCAGACTGGTAGCGATGCTGAATGTTTTTGGCAGTTGCCTTCAAGACGACATTTTCCAGGCTTTGCGGCAGGTCGGGGACCGTATCTCGCAAAGAAGGAGTTTCTGTCTGGAGATGCTTTAACGCGATCGATACAGCCGACTCACCTGAAAATGGCAGCTTTCCTGTAATCAATTCGTACATGACGATACCGAGTGAATAGATATCGGATTTTTTATTGGCTGTTCCGCCGCGTGCCTGCTCAGGCGATAAATAATGGACGGTTCCCAACACGGAATTTGTCTGGGTATAAGATGTTGCACTCAAAGCCATCGCAATGCCGAAGTCTGTTATTTTCACATTGCCTTCCGCATCCATCAGAATGTTCTGCGGCTTGATGTCCCGGTGAACAATTTGGTTATGGTGGGCATGCGCCAAAGCCGATGCCAGTTGTTTCATAATCTCAACAGCCCGCTCAGGGGATACTGGTGAATGATCGATTATGTAATCTTTCAAAGTTTTTCCAGGAACGTATTCCATGACCAGGTAATGGATAGAGCCGTCTTCGCCCACATCAAAAATATTGACGATGTTCGGATGCGCCAAACTGGTGGTGGACAGAGCTTCTCTTTGGAAACGCCTGCGCAGTTCTTCTTCATTGGAAAAATCATAGCGCAGAATCTTGATGGCGATATCCCGATCCAGGATCATGTCATGTGCCAAATACACATTAGACATTCCGCCGCCGCCAATCAATTCCTTGATTTTGTAGCGGCCGTTGATGCTTTTGCCGATCAACATGCCTACACCTCCTTATCCATAGAGGACAGAAGAACCAATGAAATATTATCTTCTCCTCCACGTTCGTTGGCCGCAGTTACAAGCTCCTGGCCTTTTTGAGACAGGGGAGCCGATGAGCGAACGATGGAAGCCAGTTCTTCTTTTGGAATTTTATTGCTTAGGCCATCTGAACAAATCAGCAGATAAGATGCACCTGCAAATGAAAAACGGATCAATTCTCTTTCAATGTCCGCTTCGGTGCCAAGCGCACGGACGATCCAATTTTTCTTCGGATGCACTTCCGCTTCTTCTTGGCTGATTTCCCCGCTGTCCACCAGCATGTTGACATAGGAATGGTCCCGTGTAATCTGATCGATGCTGCCATCTATGAGGTATGCACGGCTGTCCCCGATATGGCACAGGATGCCTTCATCGCCTTCAATCAACGCTGCGATCAAGGTGGTGCCCATCCCTTTGCACTCTGGATTTTCCATCGAATGGTCAAACACCGACCGGTTAATCATCTGGATGCGCTCAGAAAGCCATTTTTTCTTATTGGCCAGTGTTGAAAATGCCTCTTCATCCTCTTCCAGAAAGTAGCTGCTCAACTGATCGACAGCCATTTTGCTGGCGACATCGCCTGCTTTGTGCCCGCCCATTCCATCTGCCACAATTGCCAAGAGGAGTCCGTTTGGACGTTTCAGGACAGCCACGCTGTCTTCATTCACTTCACGGATTTTACCTGTATCACTTTCCACTACATACTGAAACAATTCATGACACCCCAATCCTGATCTTTTCCTGCTTTATGCTGTTGCTGTCTTTTCGGTCTTTTTAAAAGCCGCAATGAAAAAGCCGTCGCTTCCGTAATCCTGCGGAAATACCTGGACAAAGCCAGTGTGTTTGATGCCCATGGCCGCCGGCAAGGCTGCCTGGATTTTCTCCATTTCAGGATGTTCTTTCAAGAACCGTTCAGCTGTGCCACGGTTTTCGACTGCATCCACTGTGCAGGTGCTGTAAACAAGGATGCCGTCTTGCTTCAATAAACGGGCTGCCTGATCGAGCAATTCAATTTGGATTTCCTGCAAACGCGCAAAATCCTCTTCTTTTTTCGTGTATTTAATATCGGGTTTCCGTTTGATGACACCCAATCCGCTGCAAGGTGCATCCACTAGAATGCGGTCAAACTTTTCTTCCCCGAAGCGTTCGACACTTTGCTTGCCGTCGCCCACTAGAGTTTCGATGACCGTATGGCCTAAACGCTGGGCTGTTTCATCAATCAGCTTTACTTTATGCTGATGCAGATCAAGCGCATAAAGCGTGCCTCTGTTATTCATCTTTTCAGCGATATGAGTGGTTTTTCCGCCGGGTGCTGCACACATGTCAAGCACCGTCATATCCGGTTCGACCTGCAGGGCATAGGCCGGAAGCATGGAACTCTCATCCTGGATGGTGATGAACCCTTTTTCGAATGTTGCCGTTCTCGCAGGCTGGCCATTCGTAACGATCAAACATTCTGGGATCAACTTACTCGGTACAGCTTCCAACTCTTCAGACTGGAGCATTTCAATCACTTCTTCAACAGTTGCCCGCGCAGTGTTGACGCGTACTGTCTGTGACGGTGTTTTATTGTTTTCCAATGCCATTTCACGTGTTTTTTCCAAGCCGAACTGCTCTGCCCAGCGTTTGATCATCCAGATCGGATGGCTCGTTTCGATGGAAATCTTTTCGTATGGATCACTGATCGTATTGAACGACCGGACACCGTTGCGCTGAACCGAGCGCAGGACGCCGTTGACGACAGAAGCAACTCCCCCATGGCCGCGGCGTTTAGCGATTTCAACCGCTTCGTGGACGACTGCGTGTGCCGGAATCCGGTCCAGGTAGACAATCTGATACAGAGACAACCTCAGCAAAGTTTTGACCCAGGGCTCAATTTTCCCTTTCAAATAAGGTTCCAGGTAATAGTCCAGTGTCATTTGATGTTGCAAGGTGCCGTAAGTGATTTCAGTCAGTAAGCCTCTGTTTTTTGCGGCGATGCCGTAGCTTTCGATCGTCTGGTGAAGCAATAGGTTGCTGTAGGCCTGCTTGTTTTCCACTGCCCATAGAATCGAGAATGCGGCGTCGCGGACATTGCCTTGAAGTTTTTTGTTTTTCATTCGAATAAATCTCCTGCCTGGATTTTAGGTCCTTTTAAATACTCTTTTGCTGTCATGCGCTTTTTGCCGGATGGCTGCAGTTCAGTGATGGCCAAAACGCCATCGCCAGTCTGCACTTCTATTGAATCTTCGGTCAATCCGATCACTTGGCCGGCTTGGCCGCTTGCCTGGGATGAAGTTTTTTCCGTCCACCAAATTTTCATATTGGCGCCGTTGAATGTTGTATACGCAACCGGCCACGGGTAGAGGCCGCGCACCTGATTGTAGATGGCTGTGGCTGATTTTGACCAGTCTATGCGTTCCTGCTCACGTGAAATATTGCGCGCGTAGGTAACTTTCTGTTCGTCCTGTGGAATCCGTTCGTTCGTTCCGTCAATAATCGACGGTAAAGTTCTTTTCAACAGGTCCCGGCCGGCAATGCTCAGTTTATCGAACATGCTGCCGGTGTGATCCTGCTCTGTAATCGGCACCGTTACCTGCGAGATGATGTCGCCCGCATCCAGACGGTCCACCATGTACATGATGGTGACGCCTGTTTCGTTCTGGCCATCCATAATAGCCTGATGGATCGGAGCGCCACCGCGATATGCCGGCAGCAGCGAAGCATGGACATTGATAGCTCCAAACTTTGGTGCTTCCAGCACTGCACTCGGCAAAATCTGCCCAAAAGCTGCGGTAATAATCAAATCTGCTCCCATATCAAGCACATGCTGCAGCTCTTCAGGATTCTTCAGTTTTTCCGGCTGGTATACCGGCAAGCCAAGGCGCATCGCCTCTTCTTTGACCGGTGTCGCCGTCATCACTTTTTTTCGGCCGACTGGCCGGTCCGGCTGCGTCACGACGGAAATGACTTCATAGCCTTCTTCAACGAGCATGCGCAGGATTGGCGCGGAAAAGGCAGGTGTTCCCATAAATACAATTTTGGTCAAACCTGTTCCTCCTCTTCTTCCTGTTGGCGGATCATTTCGTCCAATTCTTCCTGTGTTACATATTTAGTAATTTTGCTGGTGAACAGGATGCCATCCAGATGATCCATTTCATGCTGGATCGCACGGGCTTCAAAGCCTTCCGCTTCCAGTTCATACCACGAACCATCGCGCTCCTGCGATTTGATTTTGATGTGGTCCCAACGTTCAACTTCGCCGAAGATGCCCGGAAAACTCAAGCAGCCTTCAATATCTGTATCAGCGCCTTCAAACAGCACCAATTCCGGATTGATCAGTTCAATCGGTTCCTGGCCTTCCTGGAAATCGACGATAGCGGCACGGACTGCGACGCCTACTTGCGGTGCGGCAATGCCGACACCATCAGATTCAACCATCGTTTCATGCATATCATCCAAAAGAATGCCTAAGTTCTTATCAAAAGTTGTGACAGGCAGACATTTAGTTTCCAATACTTCGTTCGGGTGTTTGATTACTTTTCGAATTGACATATTCATTTCCTCTTTTCTGTTACATGACCGATGTCGGGTTCATATCGATTGACAGCGTGGCACCTTTTTTCAGCCATTCGGTGCGATGGATTTTGATCAATTGCTGCATCGTATCGGTCAGTTTCGGTTCTTTTTTGTATTTTATCAAACATTGGTAGCGATATCTATTGTTGACGCGGGCAATGAGCGATGCTGAAGGCCCGATGATCAGGGTGTTTGGAGACAGATGGCTCTTCAGGTAACGGACCGTTTGATCCGCATATTCCGCCACTGTCATCAAATCTTCATGCGTAAACTGGATATTGACGACGTAATAATACGGCGGATAGCCGCTCGCTCTGCGCATAGCCATTTCCTGTTCATAAAACGGCTCATACAATTGGTCTTTTGCCAGCGTAATGGCATAATGCTCCGGTGTATACGACTGAACAAAAACCGTACCCGGGAGAATATCTCTTCCTGCACGGCCACTGACTTGTGTCAGCAGCTGATAGGTTTTTTCCGCCGCACGGAAATCAGGCAAATGCAGGGTGGTATCTGCCGACAGCACGCCGACCAGGGTGATGTTCGGAAAATCCAGCCCTTTGGCGATCATTTGAGTGCCCAGCAGGATATCTGCTTTGCCATCGCCAAAAGCGGACAGGATTTTTTCATGCGCGCCTTTATTGCGTGTCGTATCGACATCCATCCGCAGCACCCGTGCTTCGGGCACCACTTTCGCCAATTCTTCTTCAACTTTTTGTGTGCCGGTTCCGAAAAACCGGATATGCTCACTTTCACATTCCGGACAGGTTTTCGGTACGCGTTCGTCATAGCCGCAATAATGGCATTTCATCGTTTCGCTTGACCGGTGATAGGTCAGAGAAATATCACAGTTCGGACATTGCATAACAGTTCCGCAATCACGGCATAGCACAAAGGATGAATAGCCGCGTTTGTTGAGAAACAGAACCGTTTGCTGTTTTTTCTCCAAACGGTCGCGGATGGCTTCCGCCAATTGCACCGAGAACATCGACCGGTTGCCGTTACGCAGCTCTTCCCGCATATCGACAATGTGGACTTCCGGCAAAGGCTGATTTTTTGCCCGTTTTTCCAGCACCAGCAATTCGTAGACGCCTTTTTGTGCGCGTGCATACGATTCCAGCGAAGGCGTAGCACTGCCCAGAATTACCGGACACTTATGGTACTCGCTGCGCCAGATAGCCATGTCGCGTGCGTGATAGCGGGGAGAATCGTCCTGCTTGTAGCTTGATTCATGCTCTTCATCGAGGATGATCAGCCCCAAGTTCTGAAACGGCGCAAAAATGGCTGAACGTGCACCTACTACGACTTTCACTTCCGCGCGTTGGATTTTTCGCCATTCATCGTATTTTTCGCCAGCCGACAATCCGCTGTGGAGGACCGCGACCTGGTCGCCGAAACGCTCTTTAAAACGAATCGTCATTTGGGGTGTCAATGAAATTTCCGGCACCAGCATGATCGCTTCTTTGCCTTGCTTCAGCACTTGATCGATCGTCTGCAGGTAGATCTCCGTTTTCCCGCTGCCTGTGATGCCGTGCAACAGGAAGGTTTTTGGTGTGTTCAATGCGCTTTCAATCGAATCAAACGCAATCTGCTGTGCACCTGTCAATTCCAGGGAAGATTTCTGTTCAATTGCTGTCAGCAATTTCGGATCCCGGTAAGATTCCATGTTGGAAATCTGGGCCGCTCCTTTTTCCACTAAACTGTAGATCGTCGGCAGTGAAACACCTGCCTCTTTCTGCAATTGTGAAGATTCAATCGAACGCCCTGCATTTTTCTGGAAAAACTCCATCAGCTTTATTTGCTGTTTAGCGTTTGCCCGGATGTCCAAGGCCTCCAGCTGTTCAATGCTGTCAGCGATATGGATCATCCGCACTTTTTTCACAGCGGTCTGCTGCTGAATATCCGTATCGGCAAGGATTGTGCCTTTTTCCATTTCCTGCTTCAGCAAGCCATATATATCAACTGCATCCTGCAGCCGGATAAAGGATCGTTTTTCAAAATACGGCCGTAAAGCGGCGGCAATTTCTTCAAGCGGCGCATTCAGTACAAAACGTTTTTCGTATTTTGCACGCAATGCGGCCGGCACCATGACCTGCAGCGCATCAATTTCAAAACACACAGTCTGTTCTTTCATCCACTGGGCCATTTTCAATAACTCTTCATTTAATACAGGCACAACGTCCATCAGTTCATGGATGGGCTTCAGACGCTTTGGATCAAACTCTGAGGTCTCTTTGATTTTAGTGATAAATCCAAGTACTTTGCGGTTGCCAAACGGCACTTTGACACGCATTCCCGGCTCTGCCAACACTTCCACACTTTTCGGGATGGCGTAATCAAAAGGGCGGTCAATCGGATGCGCGGCGACGTCCACAATGACTTCAGCTATCATATGGCTCTTCCTTATCCGTGATCAATTCAAGCAATTGGCGCGCCAATTGTTGTTTGGGCATCATTTCAAAAGCTCTTTCAAAGCCGTTTTTTCCGTAAACCGTCACCCGGTTGGTGTCCGATTCAAAACCTGCCTGTGCTTCTGTCACATCGTTGGCGATAATATAATCCGCATTTTTGCGCTCTAATTTATCTTTGGCATATTGTCCGACATCATTGGTTTCAGCCGCAAACCCGATCAGCACCTGATTCTTTTTTTGCTGGCCCAGCTGCTGAAGGATATCGACTGTCCGTTCGAGGACGATGGTCGAACCGCCTTCTTGTTTCTTCATTTTCTGATCCGCAACCGTTTTAGGCCTGTAATCGGCTACTGCCGCTGTTTTGATGACATAATTTGCCGTATCAAACTGGGCTTGGACTGCCCGCAGCATATCTTCTGCACTTTCCACCAGAATCCGCGTGACCCCCACCGGTACAGGCAAGGATACCGGACCGCTGATCAAAATGGTTTCGGCACCCATTTCTGCCGCTGCACCAGCCATGGCATAGCCCATTTTGCCGCTTGAGAAATTCGTCAGGAATCGCACAGGATCAATTCGCTCCCGCGTCGGACCCGCCGTAACGATCACTTTTTTGCCAGCAAGTTTAGACTCGCGCGAAAAAAAGCCTTCCACCAGCTCCGTAATTTTTTCCGGTTCTTCCAAGCGGCCCTTGCCGACATACCCACAAGCAAGAAATCCTTCAGACGGCTCGATAAAACGGATGCCGTCTTCATGAAGCTGCTGGATATTGCGCTTTACTGCCGGATGGTCATACATATGGACATTCATTGCCGGAGCAATCCAAATAGGAGCTGTAGCTGCAAGCAAAGTTGTCGTGACCATATCATCACCGATGCCGCCTGCCAGTTTGCCGATGACATTGGCGGTTCCTGGAGCTACAAGGATCAGGTCAGCCCAATCCGCAAGATCGATATGCGCAATGACAGAAGAATCCTTTTCATCAAATGTATCGGTGTAGACATCGTTTCTGGACATGACCTGAAAAGTCAGCGGCTGCACAAATTGCTGCGCCGACCTTGTCATGATTACTTTTACGGAAGCGCCTGCCTGCGATAGCTTGCTGACAAGGGCAACAGCTTTATAAACGGCGATTCCTCCGCTGACACACAATAGGATTTTACGATTCTCCAACAACTCAAACACCCTTTCTAAACAACAAACTCCCAAAGAACAAGTTTGCTCTGGGAGTCGTGTGTTGCGATTAATGGTTAAATTTCGTCTTCGTATACTGCAAATTCATCTTGTTTTTCCTGTGTCAACACGCCGGCTGCTACTTCTTCGAGTGCTTTTCCGACCGATTTAGTAGAAACATATGAATCTAATTTCTCATCACCGTGTTCGTGCAATTGGCGGGCGCGTTTAGAAGCAAGCGCAACCAGCGAGTATTTTGAATCAATTCGGCTTTTTAGTTTATCAACGGATGGGTATAACATCAGACATTCTCCTTTAGCATATCAAAATATCGTTTTTCTACACGTTCACGCTTGCAATGTTCTGCAATAATGATGGCATTGATCCGGTCACAGGCATTTTCAACTTCATCGTTTTCTACAACATAATCGTACAGGTTCATCATTTCCAGCTCCTGGCGGGCAGCCTGCAGCCTTGAAGCAATGACTTCATCCGATTCCGTGCCACGGCCGACCAACCGTTCTTCAAGCTCCGACAAACTCGGCGGCGCTAAAAAGATGAACAGGCCATCCGGAACTTTCGAACGAACCTGTGCGGCACCCTGCACTTCAATTTCCAGGAATACATCACGGCCCGCGTCGCGCATCTTATTGACATACGCAAGCGGCGTGCCATAATAATTCCCGACGAATTCCGCATATTCCAACAGCTGATCCTGTTCGATCAATTCTTCAAACTCACTCCGGGTCTTGAAGAAATAATCGACTTCATCAACTTCCCCTTCCCGTGGCGAACGTGTCGTCATCGAGATGGAGTATTCGTAATTTGTATCCGGCTGTGAGAACAGCTCTTTTCTTACCGTGCCTTTGCCAACACCCGAAGGCCCTGATAGGACGATCAGCAGTCCACGTTGGTTTCTCATTTTATCCCTCATTTGCCTCATCATCATTTTCTTCTAAACGCAAGAGCGCTGTCTCTGCAGAAAGCGCAGAAATCACCACATGATCACTGTCCATAATAAAAATCGATCTGGTTTTTTTCCCGCTGGTCGCATCAACCAGCAACCCTTTGCTGCGCGATTCCTGGATCAGCCGCTTTGCCGGTGCAGAATCTGGTGTGATGACCGCCACAATCCGGCTGACCGAAACTGCGTTGCCGCCGCCAAGTGAAAAGAACTTCACGTTTTTCGCCAAACTCTTCACCACCATTCACTGCTGATCCCTATTCTTCGTTTTCTAACTAACTGTCTTATTATATCATAATACACCGGGAAAATGATAAGATGGAACAAAACGATTTGAAAGAGGGATATTTAATGGCATTTGATGGATTATTCACAAAATCGATGACAAGCGAACTGCAACAGCTGGTCACCGGCAGGATTTCAAAAGTTCATCAGCCCAACCAGCTTGAACTGCTTCTACATATACGCGCCCAAGGAAAAAACCATAAGTTATTGATTTCAATCCACCCGTCTTATTCACGGATCCATTTGACGGCCGCGGCAAACGTCAATCCGTCAGAACCGCCGATGTTTTGCATGCTGCTTCGCAAGCATATCGAAGGCGGCGTCATCACAGAGATTTCCCAATACGGGATGGACCGCCTGATCATGCTGAAGATCAAAGCAAAAAATGAAATCGGCGATGACATTGAACGCGAGCTGCATGTCGAAATGATGGGACGGCATTCCAATGTCATCCTGATCGATGCAGAGCGGACGATGATTCTCGACAGCCTGAAGCATTTGCCGCCAAGCGTCAATTCATTCCGCACCATTCTTCCTGGACAGCCGTATATCTTCCCGCCGTCCCAGGAGAAAAAAGATCCGTTTGGAGCCATCGAAGAGTTGGCCGCTACAGATCCAAAAGAAATCGTCGGCCAATTTTCCGGCTTTTCTCCATTGAATGCGCGTGAACTTGCGTTTCGCCTGGAAGCTTCAGAAGACAAATCCGAAACCGCCAAGGCATTTCTGGCGGATTTCCTTAAGACCCAACCGACAGGCCATTACGTGGAGCATGACGGCAAAAGTTTCTTTTCTGCCACTCCGCTGACACATATCGGAGTGAGCGGACTGGAATTCCCGACGCTCGCCGAACTGCTCGACCGGATGTATTATGCCAAAGCTGAACGCGACCGCGTCAAACAGCAGGCAGGTGATTTGGAAAGATGGCTGCAAAATGAAATCTCCAAGCTGAAACTCAAGCTGAAGAAATTGAAGAAAGAGCAGGACCAGGCAGAAAAACGCGAACTGCTCCAATTAAATGGCGAATTGATCATGGCCAACCTTCACCGCATCACCAAAGGCATGAAGGAAATCGAAGTCGACAATTATTACAACGATGAAAAAGTGACCATCACGCTGGATCCGCGCAAAACGCCGATCGACAATTCGCAGCGCTATTACTCGCGCTACCAGAAAGCGAAAACCGCAGTCGTCAAAACCGAGGAACAAATCAACAAGACCACTGAGGACATCGAGTATTTCGAGACTTTGATGTCACAGGTCCAGCAGGCCGGCATTTCCGATATCGAGGAAATCCGTGAAGAATTGGCTGAGCAAGGCTTTATGAAAGCGCAAAAGTCGAAGAAAAAGAAAAAACCGACAAAACCTTCTGTGGAAGCTTACGTGTCTTCTACCGGCACACCGATCTCTGTCGGTAAAAACAACAAGCAGAATGATTATGTAACATTTAAAGTAGCATCTAAATCTGATACTTGGCTGCATACCAAAGATATTCCAGGGTCGCACGTCATCATCCACGACAGCAATCCAGATGAGACGACGATCCTGGAAGCAGCCACCATCGCCGCTTATTTCAGCAAAGCGCGTGAGTCATCGTCTGTACCCGTCGACTATACCGAGGTGCGCCAGGTGAAAAAACCAAATGGCTCAAAGCCAGGATTTGTTATTTATTTTGAACAGAAAACGGTATTCGTCACACCCGATGAAGAACTGGTCATTAAATTGAAGAAATAATTTTAAATAGGGGCTGTCCCAAAAGGTCATCAAAAATGACTTATGGGGACAGCCCTTTTGCTACGCTTAAAGTGGCTGTTTATCTTTGCAGCGGCCCATTTTGGTGAAGCAAAACCAGTTTTTTTAAAAGACTCTTTTTTGTTTACATAATAAATATATATGAAACTGAAAGAGTTTTCTCACAAGTTGAGCTCAACCCGTTGCTCAACCCACCAGTAAATGCTATGTTCTTAAAGGACTTAAATTTAAGGGGGCTTTACACGTGTATACATATTCCACAAAAAACAAAATGCTTTTGGCTACCGGTGCCATTGCAGCCTTACTGCTGGCAGGATGTGGCAGCGAAGAAAGCAAAACCGAGGAGAACAAAACAGCTTGGGATGAAATTCAGGAAAAGGGATCATTGACCGTTGCCACTTCCGGAACCTTGATTGCCACTTCTTTCCGTGATGCAGATTCTGATGAACTGACGGGCTTTGAAGTGGAAGTGGTACGGGAGCTCGGCGAACGCTTGGAGCTTGACATCGACTTTACGGAACTTGGATTTGATGAAATGCTGACAAGTGTCAATACAGGGCAGATAGATATTGCCGCCAATGATATTGAAATCACTGAAGACCGCGCGGAAGAGTTCATCTTTTCGACGCCGATCAAACATTCATACGGCACAGCGGTTGTCCGAAAAGACGATTTATCCGGCATTGCAAGCCTTGAAGATTTGGAAGGCAAGAAAGCAGCCGGAGCTTCCACATCGATCTACATGGAAATTGCACGCGATTACGGTGCAGAAGAAGTGACTTATGACAACGCCACCAACGAAGTGTATTTACGCGACGTGTCAATCGGACGCACGGATGTCATCCTGAATGATTATTATTTGTCGACATTCGGGGTTGCGGCTTTTCCTGAGCTGAATATCACCATCCATCCGGATATCAAATATGCACCGTCTGAGGTCGGCCTTGTCATGAACAAAGACAATAATGAGCTTGCGGAAAATGTCAATAAAGCATTGGAAGAAATGCTTGAAGACGGCACCATCACTGGAATCTCCGAAGAATTCTTCGGCGGCGCGGATGTTTCTGTCAAACCTGATATTGAAGAAAATTAAGCAGGAGGTTGTCTGATGAATGACATTGAATGGGGATTGCTTTTTGACCCTGCCTTAGCCATCGAATCCCTGCCCTATGTATTGGAAGGAATCGGCTATACGTTATTGATTTCCATGGTCAGTATGGTTCTTGGCATCGTCATCGGCTTTTTCCTGGCCCTCGCCCGCACATCCCGGTTGCATATCCTGCAATTTCCGGCCCGCCTGTATATTTCGTTTATGCGAGGCGTCCCGATTCTGGTCATCCTGTTCTTGCTGTATTTTGCCCTGCCGGTCATCGGCATCGAATTTACAGCTGTGCAAGCTGCGTTGATCGGCTTCACCATCAATAGTGCAGCTTATATTGCCGAAGTGTTCCGGTCTTCACTGGCATCGGTTGATAAAGGCCAATGGGAATCCTCCACCGCACTTGGATTGACCTACTGGCAGGCCATGCGCCGCATCATTCTTCCACAATCTATACGGATTGCGGTTCCGCCTTTATCGAATGTCTACCTGGACCTGATCAAAGCCTCTTCTTTGGCTGCCATGATCACCGTTCCAGAGATTTTCCAGAAGGCACGGATTGTCGGCGCCCGTGAATATGATTTGTTGACTATGCTGATTCTGGTGGCATTGATCTATTGGGCCATCTGTTCTGTGATGACCATTCTGCAGAACTATCTTGAAAAACGCTATGCAGATTATCTATAAAGAAAAAGGCATCCGGGACAAAATCTCCCGGATGCCTTTTTGTGTTCATCCCGTTGCTTCTTCAGCCATATAAATAATTTCCCACATATGGCCGTCCAAATCCTTGAAACTCTTGAGGTACATAAATTCATCATCCATTTTTTCACTTGCTTGTTGGGCACCTGCTTTGAACGCAGCGTCAACCAGTCGATCCACTTCTTCTTTGCTGTTTGCCGAGATGGCCGTGATCACTTCAGCGCTGCTTGCGGTATCGGCAATTTCCCTTTTTGAGAAACTCTTGAAAAAATCTTCGGTCAGCAGCATCCCGTAAATCGAAGGCCCGATAATCATGCATGCGCCTTTTTCATCTGTCATCTGTTCATCAAACCCAAATCCAATTTCTTCGAAAAAAGCCTTGGACCGCTCCAGATTCTTCACCGGCAAATTGACGAAAATATGGCTGGATTGGACACTCATGTTTTCTCCCTCCTTTCCTTTGATTTTGTTATTACCATTATTCGCCCCCAGATTCAAATATCCTGCAAAATAAAAAAGATCCCCACAATGAGGATCTTTCAGGCAAGCCGGTACCGCATTATCGACGGCAGCATCAATAAAACTGCAGGCATTATGACCAACACACTAATGAAAAAACCCCATGTACCCGCAAAAGGCGGAAGAACATTCAATACAAAAAGGGGTCCCACCAGCATTAATGAAGCCATAATGCGTGATAGGAATTGGACTTTATGGAGCTTGCCGCAACCGGGACAGGCGATGGGTTTGTATGCAAGCCATAATGATTTGCTGATTTGCTTCCAGGTAAATGGCGTCTGGCAATCTACACATCGCTGCATCAGTTGCCGGCCTTCAATTCATCCACGTATTGCTTTGCTTCCAGCAAAGACCAGCCGAACTCCTGTCTTGTACGCTTGACGGCTTCGACCATTTTCCCTTTTTGCAGAAGTTCCCGAAGTTCTTCATTGATATCAGGCTCTGCTATTTTTTGGCCTTGCGTAGCGTGTTGGAGAAGTTTCTCCACATGCCTGATTCTGGTTTCCAAGGCTTTTACCCGCTGTTCCGTAGCATTGTAAAAGATGTAGCCAAACACTAGAACGGCTCCAACTATAATCAGTATCCAAGAAGAATCCATTTACTCAGCACCTCTCAAATAGGTTTTGCCGCGTTGATAAAACCCGTCCATTTCCTCTTTCGGCACCAAAGCGCCGCCTGTTGACCAGACGACGTGGGTCGCAGCCGACATTGGGATTTTATTCGTTTCAGCGTATTCAGTTGGCTGAATTTCCAGTGGACCCAGCAATCCCGCAGTAGCAGATGGTTCGACGAAGATGCCTTCACTGTCCGCCAGCAGCGCCAATAATTTAAACAGATCCTGATCTTCCACCGTGTAGATGCCGCTGACAGTTTTTTCGCTGATGCCAGACGCAAAGCTCGAAGGCCTGCCGACTGCCAACCCGTCCCCTTCCGTCACATTGTCGATGCCGAAATCCTGGACGCTGACCTTGTCTTTTTCGCCGGTCATCAAGCCGATCAGCACTGCGGGCGAATGCGTCGGTTCCACGAAAAAGCAATGGACTGCGTCGCCAAAGACCTGGCGCAGACCGAACGCAATTCCTCCGGGAGCTCCGCCCACTCCGCACGGCAGGTAAACAAAGAGCGGATGCTCGGCATCCACTTGGATGTCCGCATTATCCAACTGCTGTTTGAGGCGGAACGCAGCGACGCTATAGCCTAAAAACAAGTGTTTAGACTTTTCGTCGTCGACAAAATAAGCATCCGGCTTGCCGAACGTCTCTTCGCGCCCCGACAAAATCGCTTCGCTGAAATCCCCTTCAAACTCCACAACTTCCGCCCCTTTTTCACGGAGCAAGTCTTTTTTCCACTGCTTGGCATCTGAAGACATATAGACGGATACCTGGAAACCGAGCTTGGCGCTGATGATGCCGATGCTGAGGCCCAAATTCCCCGTGGAGCCTACGCCAATGGAATACTGGTTGAAAAATTGCTTGAACCGCTCGGATGAGAATTGCTCGTAAGATTGTCCAGCTTCCGACAAGCCGGCATCCATGGCCAATCTTTCTGCATGATGCAGCACTTCGTAAACGCCGCCGCGTGCTTTGATGGATCCCGCTATCGGCAATTCATTGTCGCATTTCAAGAAAAGCCTGCCCGGCAGATTTCTGCCATAGTTGGCGATGAGCTGCTCTTTCATTTCAGGAATTTCACGCAATGGCGATTCGACAATCCCTTTTGCCGCTGTCGTGTCGTCAAATTCAGCTGCCAGGTAAGGCGCAAACCGCTGCCATAACTGTTCTGCATCTGTCATATCCTCCAGATCCACTGGCAGACCGGACATATCAGCCATCTTTTGAAGATTCGGATTCAGCCAGACTACCGGCTCTAAACGAATGATGTTGTTCAACAGTGGATAGTTTTCGATCCAGCTATTTAATTGCTGCTGTGGAATAGTCATAAAAATCCCCTTTCAGTCGTTCGTGCTATCAGTTTCATCATACAGGACAGCCAAATAAAATTCATCCTCATGAGGCATTTGTATCTATGGCAGTCGGACAGTCGGTTAAATTCTCTGTTGATGGACAACTAGAAATTGATTGTCGATAGTCCAACACTCCATTGACAAGCGGTATATAAAAACAGCCGACCCAAAGGTCAGCTGTTTAAGGTTCCTGCTTTTAACTTTTCATGCCAATCAGCGAGCATCGGCATATCTTCTTCATTGATGGCACCTGTATTCAATGCCTGTTCGACCAAAGCCGGAAAATCCGTCAGTGTGTGGAAGGTGTATCCAGCCCCTGTGATTGCTTCGATCGACTGCGGCAAATCGTAGGTGAAGATCGCCACAATGCCCAGCACGTCAAAGCCTGCCGCTTCGAGTGCCTGTGCCGCCTGCAACACCGATCCGCCTTTGGAGATCAGGTCTTCCACCACCACCACTTTTTTGCCTGGCTCCACTTTGCCTTCAATCATATTTGTCTGGCCATGTTCTTTCGCTTTGGAACGCACATAGACCATCGGCAATTCAAGCAGATCGCTGACCCAGGCAGCATGTGGGATGCCTGCAGTCGCCGTTCCAGCAACCACTTCGCATTCCGGATAGAACTCTTTGATCGTTTCCGCTAATCCCGCGGCAATGTCTTTTCGCACTGTCGGATAAGACATCGTCAAGCGGTTATCGCAGTAAATCGGTGATTTGACGCCGGACGCCCATGTAAATGGATCCTGCGGACGCAGCTCCACCGCTCCGATGGATAATAAATGGTTTGCAATTTCATTTTTCAAGATTGTCCACTCCATTCTGCTGCAATCTGTCTGTAGCTTTCTGATGGATTCGCCGACTTCGTAATGGCTCGTCCGACCACAATATGGCTGGACCCTTTTGCACGCGCTTCTTCAGGTGTCGCCACCCGTTTCTGATCATCAGCTGAAACTTCTGCCGGACGGATGCCTGGTGTCACACACAGGAAATCCGGACCGCAGACCTTTGTGATTGCTTGGGCTTCAAGTACGGAGCAGACTACGCCGTCCAGTCCCGCCTTCATCGCCCGCTTCGCATAGTGCAGCACCGATTCTTCAAGACTGACATAAACGAGTTGGTCTTCATGCATTTCTTCTTCATTCGTCGAAGTCAGCTGCGTCACAGCGATGAGTTTTGTGTCACTGCCTGCCAACCCGCGTTTTGCGGCCTTCATCATTTCCAGCCCGCCAGCGGCATGGACATTGACCATATCCACACCCAGTTTGGACAAGCCGCGCATAGCGGATTCCACCGTGTTCGGGATGTCGTGCAGTTTCAGGTCCAGGAAAATGTCATGTCCCAATGACTTGATGTAACGGATCAGTTCCGGCCCTTCCTGAAAATAAAGCTCCATGCCTACTTTTACAAAAAGCGGCTCGGAAAACTGAGCGAGAAACTCCTCTACTTGTTGTTTTGATGCAAAGTCTAAAGCAATGATGGGTTTATTCACAGACGGTGGCTCCTTCCGACAAGTTGTTCGACTGAATCAAATCCAAGTTCATGCAAACGTTCCGGCAGTTGCCCGATGATTTCAGGGCAGACAAAGGGATTGACGAAATTGGCGGTTCCGACAGCTACGGCGCTGGCGCCTGCTGACAGGAAGTCGATGACATCATCCACATTGGTGACGCCGCCCATGCCGATAATCGGCAATTTGGTGTGCTTGCTGACTTCATAGACCATCCGCAACGCCACCGGTTTGATGGCGGGGCCGGACAGCCCACCTGTAATATTGGCGATGATCGGACGTCCGGTTTTGGTGTCCATGCGCATGCCAAGCAGCGTATTGATCATCGTGATGCCATCCGCTCCGCCTTCTTCTACCGCTTTGGCGATTGAAACAATGTCTGTGACATTCGGCGACAATTTGATGTAGACAGGGACCGAAGAAACTTCTTTCACTGCGCGCGTCAACTCGCGGGCAATGTCAGGGTCTGTTCCGAATGTGATGCCCCCAAGTTTAACGTTCGGACAGGAAATATTGATTTCCAGCGCATGGACATTCGGCGCCTGTGAAATGGCTTTCGCGACTTCCACATAATCTTCAGTCGTGGTGCCGGCTACGTTGGCAATGATCGGCACGTCGTATTGTTCGAGCCACGGCAGTTCCTGGCCGGCCACTTTTTCAAGTCCCGGATTCTGCAGGCCGATGGCGTTCAACATGCCGGATGCCGTTTCCGCTACGCGCGGCGTCGGATTGCCGAGACGCGTTTCAACGGTCGTCGCTTTGATCATGATGGCGCCGAGCTGCGACAAGTCATACAGCTGCGCATACTCTTTGCCGAAACCGAAACAGCCGGATGCCGGCATGATCGGATTCTTTAAATGGAGTCCTGGAAGTTTAACTGTTAAATCTGTCATGAAATCACCACTCCTGCTGGAAATACCGGTCCATCTGAACATACCTTGATGTAATCCGTTTCGCTTTTCGTTGTCCGGCAGACACAGGCAAAGCATGCCCCGATGCCGCAGCCCATCCGCTGCTCATAGGATAGGAAACCTTTTTTCTGCGGATAAGCCCATTGCACCGCTTCCAGCATCGCCGTCGGCCCACAGCTGTAATACGTATCGAAATCAGTCGGCAGTTCATTGAGGATATGCGTCACGAAGCCTTGCGTGCCATGAGAGCCGTCGACTGTGGCGATATGTGTGTCGCCGAGTGCCCGGAACTTGTCTTCATAGAAGACAGCCTGCTTGCTTTCAAACCCTAAGATATGGACGGTTTCAATGCCGCTTGCGTTCAATTGTTTCGCCAGTTCGTACAATGGCGGCACACCGATTCCCCCGCCGATCAAATACGCTTTTTTCTGGGCTTCTTCCACGGGAAAGCCGTGGCCAAGCGGGCCCAGGACATCCAGCGTGTCGCCTGGTTTCTTTTCTGAAAGCAACCCTGTTCCCCGTCCTTCCGCCCGGTAGATCATGGTGAATTGGGAAGCTTCCAAATCAATGGATGCTACCGAAATCGGCCGGCGCAGCAACGGTTCAAAGCTGTCTGCCACACGGATATGGACAAATTGCCCCGGTTCTGCCATTTCATTGGCCAAGCTGCCCTGTAGAGTCAGTTCAAAAATATGCTTGGCGATTTCCTGCTGCTTAATGACTTGCATACGTTCTTGTTTGATCATACACCTGCCCCCATTTCTTCAGCTGAGAAGGTCATGGATTCGATGACGCGCAGCATTGCTTCTGCCGTATCCAGTGAAGTCAGGCAAGGAATGCCGTTCTCGACCGATTCGCGGCGGATGCGGAAACCGTCACGCTGCGGCTGCTTGCCTTTGGTCAAAGTGTTGATGACAAGCTGCGTGTCGCCGTTTTGGATGACATCCAGCAAGGTTTTGCCTTCTGAACCGATTTTGCCGATTGGTGCAACGGCAATCCCTGCTTCTTCGAAGGCTTTCGCTGTGCCACCGGTCGCCATGATCTGGTAGCCGATCGCTTTAAAGCGTTTCGCTAAGCCGACTGCTTCTTCTTTGTCTTTGTCCGCTACTGTCAACAGCACCGTTCCGTGGTCTTTGACTTCCATGCCGGCTGCTGCCAAGCCTTTGTACAACGCTTTTTCAAGTGTCGTGTCTTTGCCCATGACTTCTCCGGTGGATTTCATTTCAGGCCCAAGCGTGATGTCAACTCGGCGAAGCTTCGCGAAGGAGAAGACCGGTACTTTGACAAAAACACCTTTTGAAATTGGTGCAAGGCCTGGTGTAAAGCCTTGGTCGACAATGCTTTGCCCCAAGATCGCTTTTGTCGCGATATTGGCCATCGGGATGGAGGTGATCTTGCTCATGAAGGGCACGGTCCGGCTAGAGCGCGGATTGACTTCAATCACGTAGACTTCACCTTTGGAAATGACGTACTGGATATTCAGCAAGCCGATGATGTTCAGCCCTTTGGCCAGGCGCGTCGTATAGTCGACCAGTGTATCCAATAATTCCGTCGAGATGTTTTGCGTCGGATATACCGCGATCGAGTCGCCCGAATGGACGCCTGCGCGTTCGATATGCTCCATGATGCCTGGAATCAGCACGTTTTCTCCATCCGAGATGGCATCCACTTCGATTTCGATGCCTGTCAGGTAACGGTCGACCAGCACCGGATGTTCCGGGCTTGCTTCCACTGCATGCTCCATATAATACTCTAAATCTTCTTCGTTGTAGACGATTTCCATTGCACGTCCCCCGAGGACATAAGAAGGGCGGACCAAGACCGGATAGCCGATGTCAGCTGCAATGATGATCGCTTCTTTCGCGTTGACAGCCGTTTTGCCTAAAGGCTGCGGAATGCCAATTTCGTGCAGGGCGGCTTCGAATTTATTGCGGTTTTCAGCCCGGTCCGTATCCTCCAGTGAAGTTCCCAGGATCTTGACGCCGTTCTGTTCCAGTTTCTCCGCCAGATTGATCGCTGTCTGCCCGCCGAACTGGACAACGACGCCTTTCGGCTGTTCCAGGTCGACAATGTGCATGACATCTTCAATCGTCAAAGGCTCGAAATAGAGTTTGTCTGATATCGAGAAATCCGTCGAGACGGTTTCCGGGTTGTTGTTGACGATGATCGCTTCATAGCCCGCTTCTTTGATGGCCCAGACGGAATGGACTGTGGCGTAATCGAATTCGACTCCCTGGCCAATGCGGATTGGGCCTGATCCGAGTACGATGACGGATTCTTTGTCCGTTTTCACCGATTCGTTTTCATCTTCGTACGTGCCGTAGAAATAAGGCGTTTCGGATTCGAACTCTGCAGCACATGTATCAACCATCTTATAGACCGGCATTAATTTGTTTTCTTTGCGCCAGTTGTAAACTTCCTGCTCGGTCGTATTCCAAAGCTTCGCAATCGTCCGGTCCGCAAAGCCCAGGCGCTTCGCACGTTTGGCTGTGTCGTAATCGAAAGCCGCGTTTTTCAATACTTCTTCATATTTGACGATGTTTTCGAATTTTTTCAGGAAGAATAAATCGATTTGGCTCCATTCGTTGATGGTTTCAATCGTCACCCCGCGGCGCAGCGCTTCGCCGATAAAGAACAGACGCTCATCTCCTGCGCGGCAGATGCGTTTTTGAATCCATTCATCGCTCATGGCATCGGCATTTTTGAGCTCCAGGTGGAATTGGCCTGTTTCCAGTGAACGCACCGCTTTCAGGATCGATTCTTCGAACGTGCGGCCCATGGCCATCACTTCTCCTGTCGCTTTCATCTGGGTGCCCAAATTGCGTTTTGCCGCTTCGAATTTATCAAACGGCCAGCGCGGGATTTTCGTGACAACATAGTCCAGTGCCGGTTCGAAAGCGGCGTAAGTCCGGCCGGTGACCGGGTTCATCATTTCATCCAATGTCAGGCCGACTGCGATTTTGGCAGCCAGTTTGGCGATCGGATAGCCCGTCGCTTTAGAAGCCAGTGCAGAAGACCGGCTGACACGCGGATTTACTTCGATGATGTAGTAATTAAAGCTGAATGGGTCGAGTGCCAGTTGCACGTTGCAGCCGCCTTCAATTTTCAGCGCACGGATAATTTTCAATGACACATTGCGCAGCATCTGGTATTCCCGGTCCGACAAGGTCTGGCTTGGCGCCACGACAATCGAATCGCCTGTATGGATGCCGACCGGATCGATGTTTTCCATGTTGCAGACGACAATCGCTGTATCGTTCTTATCGCGCATCACTTCGTATTCGATTTCCTTGAAGCCGGCAATCGATTTTTCCAGCAGGCATTGCGTCACTGGACTATATTTCAAGCCGCTCGCAACGATTTCCTTCAATTCTTCGTAATTGTGGCATATCCCCCCGCCTGTGCCGCCTAAAGTGAAAGCCGGGCGGACGATGACCGGATAGCCGACACGTGCGATGAATTTCTCCGCTTCAGCCATGTTGTGGATAATATCCGAATCCGGAACCGGTTCCCCGAGTTCATTCATCAACGTTCTGAAAAGGTCACGGTCTTCCGCTTTATGGATCGCTTCGAGCTTGGTGCCCAAGATTTCGATATTCAATTCGTCCAGAATGCCCGATTCGTCAAGTTCAATCGCCATGTTCAATCCCGTTTGGCCTCCGAGTGTCGGAAGCAGTGCATCCGGACGCTCTTTGCGCAAGATGCGGCTGACGAATTCCAGTGTGATCGGTTCGATATAGACTTTATCTGCAATTTCGGTATCCGTCATGATGGTCGCCGGATTCGAGTTGATGAGGATGACACGGTAGCCCTCTTCCTTCAATGCCAGGCAGGCCTGTGTTCCTGCATAGTCAAACTCCGCTGCTTGTCCGATGACGATAGGTCCGGATCCGATTACGAGTATACTTTGAATATCTTGTCTTTTAGGCATGTTGTTGCTCCTTTCGAGTTGCGTTCATGACATCGATAAAACGGTCGAATAAGTAGTTCGAGTCTTCCGGGCCCGGTGAGGATTCCGGATGGTACTGGACAGTGAAAGCAGGAAAATCCAAATGTGCCAGCCCTTCATTCGTTCCGTCGTTCAATGCGCTGTGCGTCACTTTCAGGCGTGTGCCTTGCAGTGTTTCTTCATCTACCGCATAGCCATGGTTCTGGGAGGTGATTTCAATTTTTCCGGTGACCAGGTCACGGACCGGATGGTTGCCGCCCCGGTGGCCGAACTTCAGCTTGAAAGTATCTGCTCCACAGGCTCTTGCGAATAATTGGTGGCCGAGGCAGATGCCGAAAATCGGAACTTCCCCAAGCAGTTCGCGGACCACTTCCACACATTCTTCTACATCTTTTGGATCTCCAGGGCCATTCGACAGCATGACGCCGTCCGGTCCCCACGCCAGTATTTCTTTAGAAGAGGTGTTATATGGTACGACGATCACATCACAGTCACGATTATTGAGCTCGCGCAGGATGCCGTGCTTCATGCCATAATCAATCAGCACCACACGCTTGCCGCGGCCTGGGCTTGGATAAGGGCGTGCGGTTGAAACCTGTGCCACTTGATTTCTTGGCAGTTCTGTCGACTGAAGGGTCTTCACGACTTCATCAACTTTGACGTCTTCGCCTGCTGCAGTCAAAACGCCTTTAATGGCGCCTTTTGAGCGGATCAGGCGCGTCAATTTACGTGTATCGATACCGGAGATCCCGGGAATATCTTTGATTTTAAAAAGTTCATCGAGCGTTGCTTTATTTCTGAAGTTGGATGGGAATTCAGCAATTTCACGGACCACCATTCCTTTAACTGCCGGTTCGATCGATTCGAAATCATCGCTGTTGATGCCGTAATTGCCGATCAGCGGATAAGTCATGGTGACAATCTGTCCACAATAAGAAGGATCTGACAAAATTTCCTGGTAGCCGGTCATACTGGTATTAAAAACGATTTCCCCTACTGAAGCACCTTCGCCTCCGAATGCTGTTCCTTCAAATACCGTACCGTCTTCTAAGATCAAATAACGTTTCATCAATTTGTCTCCTCCTGCCATACGATTTCTCCACCAAAAATAGTCATCACGGGCCAGCCCTTACAATTCCAGCCGTCAAACGGTGTGTTTCTGCCTTTCGATAAAAACCCATCTGCGTCGATGGCCTGCTGTTTTTCCAGATCCAGTAATACCAAATCCGCAGTTTGGCCCAATGCCACTGTACCATACGGCAAGTTGAAGGTTTCGCTCGGCTTGATGGTCAGCCAGTCGATCAATTGCTGCAGCGTCCATGTGCCGGTTTCTACAAACTTGCTGTAGAGCAGCGGAAACGCCGTTTCAAATCCGACAATCCCGAACATCGAACCGTTCATGCCATTGGTTTTCTCTGCCGCTGTGTGCGGGGCATGGTCTGTTGCAATAAAGTCCAGTGTTCCGTCAAGCAAGCCTTCGTGCAGCGCCTGCCAGTCTTCTTTGGCGCGGAGCGGCGGGTTCATCTTGTAGTTCGCGTCGTCTGCCGGAATATCGTCTTCTGTCAACAGCAAGTGATGCGGCGTCACTTCGGCGGTTACGCGAACGCCTGCGCGCTTTGCATCGCGGATGACTCGGACCGATTCTTTCGTGCTGACGTGGCAGACATGATAGTGTGCGCCTGCCGCTTCTGCAAGCAGGATGTCGCGCGCGATGTGCACTGATTCTGCAATCGATGGAATCCCTTTCAGCCCAAGTTCTTTGCTGCGCTTGCCTTCGTGCATGACGCCTCCGTAAATCAGGCTGTTGTCTTCGCAGTGCGCCACGACCGCCATATCGATTTTTGCTGCATCCTGCATCGTTTCGTACATCATGCCCGCCTCTTGGATGCCCACTCCGTCATCGGTGAAAGCGAAAGCCCCGTTTTCTTTCAGCTCCTGCAAGTTCGTGCGTTCTTTCCCTGCTTCCCGGATGGTGATGGAAGCATACGGCAAAACCCGGATAAGCGCATTTTTTTCGATCAATCCGTTGACCAGCTGCAGATTTTCTTTCGTATCGGGAACAGGCCGCGTGTTCGGCATGGCGCAGATGGTGGTGAAGCCGCCTTTTGCTGCTGACTTTGTCCCGCTTTCGATCGTTTCTTTCTGCTCGCCGCCCGGTTCACGCAAATGCACGTGGACATCGACAAATCCTGGTGCGATCATCCGGCCTTTGCCGTCAATTTCCGCTTCGCCGTTCACTTTCAAGTCTGTTCCGATTTCAGCGATTTTGCCGTCCGAAATGCGGATAGTGGTTGGAGCAAGTTCTCCGTTTTGCAGCATGTTTACGTTTTTGATGAATAAATTCAAGTTAATCTCTCCCTTTCAATGCGTATTCAAGTACTGCCATCCGGACAAATACTCCGTTAGCCATTTGTTTAAAAATTCGTGAGCGTTCGCATTCGACGAGGCAATCTGCAATTTCCACGCCTCGGTTGATCGGTGCCGGATGCATGATGATTGCGCCGTCTTTCATCTTCTTCTCGCGTTCAATCGTCAAGCCAAACTGCTCATGGTAATTATCTTTCGAAAAGAGGGCCGATACTGCGTGGCGCTCATGCTGAACCCGGAGCATCATCACCACATCCGTCTTTTCAATAAAGTCGTCCAGGTGTTCGGATGACTCATACTCTCCGCTCCATTCTGCTGGACAGATGAAAGTCACTTCTGCCCCCAATTTCTGAAGAGCTGCTGCATTTGATTTTGCTACGCGGCTGTGTGCGATATCCCCGACGATCGTGACGTGAACCCCTTCGATGCGCCCGAACTCCTGGTAGATCGTCATCAAGTCCAGCAGGGACTGCGTCGGATGCTGACCCGATCCATCTCCTCCGTTGATGACCGCTACATTGCAGCCTTCCAGCTGCTGGTAGTATTCCTCTTCTTCGTGGCGGATGATGACCGCGTTTACGCCGATTGCTTCCATTGTCTTGACCGTGTCATACAGCGTCTCGCCTTTCAGGATGCTGGAAAAAGCTGTTTCAAACGGCAGGACAGCCAGCCCCAGTTTATGTTCGGCCATCTCAAAGCTCATCTTGGTCCGTGTGCTCGGTTCGAAAAACAGATTAACGACTGTACCATCGATTGGCGCCTTTTCCCCGCGCTGAAATTCTCCAGCCCGCTCCAGCAAGCTCATGATCGTTTTGTTTTCCAAGTTGTTCATGGATAGTAAATTCGGCAAAATCATCTCATCCTTTCATCCCTCAGACAAAAAAAACACCTTCCCAGGGGCAGGAAGGTGTGAGGAAAGAAGGGTAGCGTCCACCCCAATCTTCAACCCTTTCCATGCCTCTCTGGACATTCATTAAAAGGTGATTATTCAGTTCCGTCGTCTAATTCTTTTTTATTCATTCCTGGCAGCACCAGATTCAAGATGACGCCGACAATAGCGGCGAGTGCCATGCCTTCAATAGAGAAGGATTCGCTGAACTCCAGCTTGGCTCCTCCGATTCCGATGACCAGAATCACTGAAGAGATTACCAGGTTGCGGTTGTTGCCAAAGTCGATGTTATTGTCTACCAGCATGCGCAGCCCTGAAGAAGCGATGATGCCGAACAGCAGGATTGAAATTCCGCCAAGAACTGCTGTCGGAATGGTCTCGATGACTGCCATCAGTTTGCCCAGGAAAGAGAAGGCGGTGGCGAACACCGCAGCTCCAAGAATGACATAAACCGAGAACACTTTCGTAATGGCCAGAACGCCGATGTTTTCACCGTATGTGGTCTTTGGCGGGCCACCGACCAGTGAAGAAATAAAGGTCCCGATGCCGTCGCCCAGAATCGAGCGATGCAAGCCCGGGTCTTTTATGTAATTGCGATTTACGATTTTGCCAAGTACCAGTTGATGTCCGATATGTTCTGAAATCGTGACGATGGCAATCGGAACCATGACGAACAGCAAGGTTGGTGTGACCTGGAACGAATAATCCACTCCTGGAATCAGGAACTCCGGCACTGCGAACCAGCTTGCTGCACTGATAGCTGAATAATCGATGATGCCGATGGCGGCTGAATAGACATAGCCCACGATGATGCCGATCAGGATGGGCATCAATGAAATGATGTTCTTGAAGTAGATATTGCAGATGATCGCTGTCAACAATGTGACGATGGCTGCCGAGAAATGCAGCAGGCTGTACTCTGAGCCTTCTCCAACCGGAATGGTCATTGCCATATCCACCGCTGTACCGGATAAAGCCAGTCCGATGACGATGATGACAGGACCCACCACTATCGGCGGAAGCAGTTTCATGAGCCACCTGTAACCTGTTTTCCAGATGATCAGCGCGACGATGGCGTAGACCAATGACACGAACATGGCGCCGATCATTGCTGATCCGATGCCGCCGGTTTCAGTGGCGATGGTAATCGGCACGATAAAGGCGAATGAAGATCCCAGATACGCCGGCACTTTAAATTGGGTGATGATGATGAAGATGATAGTGGCGATACCACTTGTCAACAATGCGATGGCTGGGCTCAAACCCACCAGCTGCGGCACCAGGATGGTCGCTCCAAACATTGCAAACATGTGCTGCAGGCTTAATGAGATCCATTGTGCTGCTTTCGGTTTATCGTGTACATCTAAAATGGCTTCGCTCAATTTCCGTTCTCCCCTGTCTCTATCTCTCTATTCGTGAATGGCTACCCGGTCAACCTGGTCGCTTTCAATCATTTGTACGACAATCCGTTCATCACTCGAAGTCGGAATGTTTTTTCCGACAAAATCGGCACGGATCGGCAACTCCCGGTGCCCCCGGTCAATCAGTACAGCCAACTGGATCTGTGCCGGCCGGCCAAGATCCATGACGGCGTCCATTGCAGCCCGTACTGTCCGCCCTGTGTAAAGCACATCATCCACCAGGATGACTTTTTTATCCAGGATGCTGTGCTTGATGTCCACCTGCTGCACAAGCGGTTCCTGATTTTTCGTTTTGATGCTCAGGTCGTCTCTGTAAAGGGTGATATCAAGTTCACCTTTCATGATCGGACGCCCTTCAATTTTCTCTATTTTTTCTGCCAGACGCTTCGCGATAAAAGCTCCACGCGTCTTGATGCCGACCAGTATGCATTCATCGATGCCTTTATTGCGTTCGATGATTTCGTGTGCAATACGGGTGATGGCACGAGCAATTGCCTGTTCGTCCAGAATATCCGCTTTTTCCACCATGGGATCCGCTCCTTTTTTGCAAATAAAAAACCTCTTGCCCGAGAGGCAAGAGAATAGATGCGCAGAAAAATTCAGCACGGAAGACAAACTTCCGGCTTGCGTAAATACCTTCTCAGCCTCTCTGGACTGTTATTAAAGGTGTTTGTTATTCAGTTCGTTTTTTCAAGTATAAAGAAAGGTGATCGGGTTTGTCAATCCTTGTCGCGAAGAGATTCCAGAAGTTCTGCAAATTCAGCTGGCGGTTCTACAGAAAACTCCATGTATTCGCCGGATTTCGGATGAACAAATCCAATGACTTCCGCGTGCAAAGCCTGTCCGCCAACATCCATCGTTTTTTTCGGTCCGTATTTTGGATCGCCGACAAGCGGGTAACCGATATACTTCATATGGACACGGATTTGATGGGTTCTTCCCGTTTCCAGGCGACATTCCACCAGCGTGAAATTGCCGAAGCGCTCCAATACGCGGAAATGCGTTACTGCATGCTTTCCTCTATCAACGATTGCCATGTTCTGGCGTTCTTTCGGATCGCGTGCAATCGGCGCTTGAATCGTTCCCTTATCATGAGGAATGTGGCCGTGTACAAGCGCTACGTATTTACGGGTAACAGTCTTTTTCACCAATTGATCGACTAATGATGTATGGGAAGCATCATTTTTGGCCACCATCAATAAACCAGAAGTATCTTTATCGATTCTATGGACAATCCCTGGACGCACCACACCATTGATTCCTGAAAGGTCCGTGCATTGATGCATCAAGCCATTCACCAATGTGCCTTTGGCATGTCCTGGAGCCGGATGGACAACCATCCCTTTTGGTTTGTTGACCACCAGTACATCTTCGTCTTCATAGACGATTTCCAAGTTTAGGTCTTCAGGCACAACATCCAGTTCTACAAGCTCTGGAGGCGTGACTATGATGATGTCCTGCAAACGCACTTTGTAATTCGGTTTTACGGTAAGGCCGTTAACTTTTACGGCACCTTCTTTGACCCAGTTGGCAATCTGTGAACGTGACCATTCTTCATCTATCGATGACACGGCTTTGTCTAATCGTTCGCCGGCCATTTCCTCTAAAATTTCAATCGTTAAATCTTCCATTAAGACACCTTTTTCTTTTGTTGTTTTTCGTCATAAATAATATAGATGATCATCAATACGACACCGATCGTCAAAGCAGCATCCGCAACATTAAATATCGGAAAATCATAATTGATTACTGGAATCAGCACATCAACAAAATCGACGACTTCTCCGCGCAGCATCCGGTCGATGAAATTGCCGACCGCCCCACCTAAAAGAACCATCAAACTCAGTTGAAACAGGGGCTGCCCTTTGGCATGTTTATGAAAATAGTAAAGAATTCCGATGATGACTGCCACGGTGATGATCGCAAACAGCCACATCTGTCCCTCCAGCATTCCCCAGGCAGCTCCACGATTGCGGTGTGAAAGCCATCCGAGATAAGGGTCAATTACCGAAATCCGTTCACCCAATTCCATATTTTTCAGAACCAGCCATTTTGTCCATTGGTCTAATGCGATTATCAATAATGCGATTCCATAATAAATAAACATCCGTATCCTCCGTCAATTCAGCAGTCAATCTATTTTAACACAATGTCAGCAAAAAAAGTAAAGGTCTGAAAAACCGGATAGCCGGTTCTCCAAACCTTTCTTGTGAATAGGCGTTCAGCTTTGCTTACGCGTATTGTGTTTCTACTACGCTTGCACAACGAGGGCATAATGCCGGATGTGCTTCGCTTTGGCCAATTTCTTCAGAAATCGTCCAGCAGCGCTCACATTTCTCGCCTTCCGCTTTTTCAACTGTCACCGAAACTTCGTTCAGCTCTACAGCATAGTCCGGCGCCTGGTCCTGAGTGCCACCGTATTCGTATTTGGATACGATGAACAATTGAGCCAGATTTTCATCAGTTGAAGCCAGAAGAGACGCAAGTTCTTCATTGCCGTAAACCGTCACTTTTGCTTCCAGTGATTTACCGATGGTTTTAGCGGCGCGTGCTTCTTCCAATGCCTTCAGCACATCATCACGGACATCCATGAAGCGGCCCCACTTTTCATCCAGGCCTTCAAACGCCGGATTCGAAACGGCTTCTGGGAAGTCGGTCAATTGAACACTTTCTTCTTCAACAAAGCTCAGGTATGACCACAACTCATCAGCTGTATGCGGAATGATCGGTGCCGACAGCTTAAGAATCGCCATCAACGAATCGAACATGACGGTCTGCATCGCACGGCGGTGCAGATTATCAGCGCTTTCGATATAGACGACATCCTTCGCGACATCCAGATAGAAAGAACTCAAGTCGTTGGCGCAGTAATTATTCAATGCATGGTAGATCGTTGAAAATTCGTAGGTTTCGTATGATTTCCGAACTGTCTCCACCATCTTCTGCAGTTTCATCGCCATGTATTGATCCATTTCGCGCATATCTTCAAATGCCACGCGATTCTCTTTTTCATTGAAATCAGCCAAGTTTCCGTGAAGGAATTTCAGCGTGTTGCGGATTTTGCGGTAAACTTCCGATACCTGCTTGAAGTTCTCGTCAGAAACTCGAACGTCCGCAGTATAGTCTACAGAAGCAACCCACAAACGCAGAATGTCCGCTCCCATTTGGTTCATCACTTTCGATGGCACAATGACGTTGCCGAGCGACTTGCTCATCTTGCGGCCATTGCCGTCAAGCGTGAAACCATGGCTCAGGATGCCTTTATAAGGTGCGATGCCGTTAATTGCGACACTTGTCGTCAACGAAGAGTTGAACCAGCCGCGGTATTGGTCAGATCCTTCCAGATACAGATCCGCCGGGTACTGCAGATCTTCACGCTCAACAAGTACACCCTGATGAGACGATCCTGAATCGAACCAAACATCCATGATGTCCATCTCTTTCGTGAACAAGCCGTTCGGGCTGCTCGGATGGGTGAATCCTGCAGGCAGTAATTCTGCCGCTGGACGTTCAAACCAGATATTCGAACCGTTTTCACGGAACAGATCTGCAATATGCGCAATCGTTTCTTCTGTGATGACCGGATCGCCATTTTCAGCGTAGAATACTGGAATCGGAACTCCCCATACGCGTTGGCGTGAAATGTTCCAATCTCCGCGGTCGCGCAGCATATTATACAGGCGTGTTTCGCCCCATGCCGGTGTGAACGAAGTTTCTCCGATGGCTTTCAGGATCTGGTCGCGGAATGCATCGATCGATACAAACCACTGAGCCGTTGCACGGTAGATGACCGGTTTTTTCGTCCGCCAGTCATGCGGATACGAGTGCGTAATAAAGGAAAGTTTCTCAAGAGCGCCCGCATTGTCCAGCGCTTCTGTGATGGATTTGTTGGCTTTGTCATAGAATTCCCCTTCAAATCCAGGAGCTTCATCTGTCATGACTCCGCGCTCATCAACTGGACAAAGAATCCCCAACCCGTATTTCTTGCCGATCAGGAAGTCATCTTCACCATGGCCAGGTGCCGTATGGACGCAGCCTGTACCAGAATCAGTCGTTACGTGATCACCCAGCATGACCAATGAAGTCCGGTCATATAATGGATGCTTCGCCAGGATATTTTCCATTTCGGCACCTTGCAATACGCGGACGACTTCGTAATCCGTCCAGCCCAATTCTTCCGCAACTTCTTTCAATAGCTCCTGAGCAATGATATACAGTGAGCCGTTTACGGAAACTTCCGCATAATCCAATTTGGCATGTACAGAAATTCCAAGGTTTGCCGGGATTGTCCAAGGTGTGGTTGTCCAGATCACCAATTTTGTTCCTTCAACCAAAACGCCTTTGCCGTCAGTGACAGGGAAAGATACGTAGATAGAAGGAGATTTTTTATCATGGTATTCGATTTCGGCTTCAGCAAGTGATGATTCACTTGACGGGGACCAATAAACCGGCTTTAGCCCTTTATAGATATAGCCTTTATTGGCCATTTTGCCGAATACTTCAATTTGGCGTGCTTCGTATGCCGGATTTAACGTTACGTATGGATTGTCCCAATCACCGCGGACACCGATTCGTTTGAATTGTGAACGCTGGCTGTCGATTTGCTGATAGGCATATTCTTCACAAAGCTTGCGGAATTCCGCTAGTGACATTTCTTTGCGATTGACGCCTTTGTTCGTCAAAGCCTGCTCAATCGGCAATCCGTGTGTATCCCAGCCTGGAACGTATGGTGCGTGGAAGCCCATCATCGAGCGGGAGCGCACGATCATATCTTTTAATACTTTGTTTAAGGCATGGCCCATATGCAAATCGCCGTTCGCATAGGGAGGCCCATCATGAAGGATGAAGAAAGGACGGCCTTTGGTGCGATCCAATACTTTCTTGTAGATATCCATCTCTTCCCATTTCTGTTGCATTTCCGGTTCCCGATTCGGCAAATTGCCACGCATCGGAAAATCTGTTTTCGGCATCAATAACGTATCTTTGTATTCCATTTCCATTCCTCCTGTAGGCATAATAAAAAGCCCCCATCCCTGGAAAGGGACGAGAAGCTTAGACTCGCGGTACCACCCTTGTTGCAGCTAGATAGCTGCCACTCGATCACCGTAACGTGGCGTAGACGGAATTGGATACTGTCGTTCACCAATTCTGCTCAAGAGTGATTTTCGTCCATGCGTCCGTACCAGGCTCCCACTGCCCCTGGTTCGCTTTACCGTCCTTCATGGCGTACTGTCTCTATCAGCGCGTTTTTTTGTATGTCGTAATTATAGAAGCAGAAAGTCTCAGAGTCAAGAGTTCGACTCTTCTTTGTCCTTCTCGATCTTCTCCAAATTCTGAGTATCGATGTCGTATTCCAAAAGCGTCTCCCAATCATCTGTTTCGATTAAATCCAATTGGGCCTCGACCAACATTTTAAAGCGGTTCTTAAAGATGCGTGATTGCTTTTTCAACTCTTCGATTTCTGTTGCAATGCGGCGTGCTTTGGTCAATGATTCATTGACGATGCGGTCTGCATTTTTCTCAGCTTCCTTGATGATCAATTCTGCTTCTTTCTGCGAATTGCGGCGAACTTCTTCCGAAGCTTCCTGTGCCACAAAAATCGATTTCTGCAGGGTTGATTCTATTGTATTGAAATGGCCAACACGCTCATCAGTGGTTTTTAACCGTTCTTCAAGCGTTGACTTGTCTTTTAGCAGGATTTCATAATCTCTCATAATCTGTTCCAGGAATTCATTTACTTCATCTTCCTGATATCCTCGGAATGCTCGGCTGAATTCTTTGTTATGTATATCTAACGGGGATAATGGCATTGAGTAAACCTCTCCTTAAAGTGTCATCTTATCTTCCTATTATACAGTTCATGACTCGAAATTTCAGTATTATTTCGTATTTTTTCCTAGCCGCCTACTTTTTCGCTTCCAGGCGGCCGATCTGCAGCCGGACTTTGTCCTTTTTGGTTCGCCCTTCGATCATGATCAACCGCACACGGCCATAGCCTCTTGATGAAATCATATCCGATTCGTGCAGCTCAAACGACGGCTGTTCCTGCAGGGTCCAGTTGACTTTCACTTTGCCTCCATGAATCAATGCGGATGCTTTCTGCCGGGAAATATTATAGACCGAACTCATAACCGTATCCAGCCTCATCGAACTGACCGTATACGATTCTTCTGTCCACTCTTCGCTGGTCTCGATCATTTCTTCTGCTGCTGCCACTTCGTTCAATTGAACTTTCACCTTTGCCGCACTGACAAAATTGCTTTGCAGATAAGGGCTGATTTCATTCATGACAGCCAGTTGAACCCGCTCATTGTCGATTCGGATATCCCCGAACTTGCTGCGGTCCAGTCCAAGCGACATCAAAGATCCCAGAATATCCGGATGGCGCAGATTGACAAACTTCGATGGGTATTTCAATTCAAAAACGGTAATGTTGAAATCCTCTTGCTGCGGCTCAAAATAAGATGGATACAGCAAGACTCGCTGACGTTCCGCGTCTTTGAATCCTCCCGAAGACATCATTTTCACATCACTCGAGCCCATCACCGCTTCCACGATGAATCGCTGCCGGGGATCTAAAAAATCAGTCAGCTTGGGTGAATAGCGGTCTTCCACTTCCCGCAGCCAGCCTGACACTTGCTCGATAAATTGCTGTTCTTCTTTTCTAAAATGCTGAAATATCTCTTCCATAGGGATGCTCCTTCACGTGTGATCAGTTGTTCAAGAAAAAAACCTCACATCACGTGAGGTTTTGAGTTAAATGAGGTAACCAGCCAGAACAACAATCCCCTGGCTTGCTAAGCTTAATGTAAAAATCGCCACAATCGGAGAGATATCTATCATGCCGATCGGCGGGATGAAACGTCTGAAAATATCCAGATACGGATCCGTAATCTTTGAAATCATTTGGCCAAAGCTGGATTCTTTAATGCTCGGCACCCAGCTCATAAAGACACTGACAATCAAGATATAGAAATAGATGTTAATGGCCGAAAGCAATAAGTTTACAAGAACTATCATATTATTTTATGGCACCCCTCTTATTGTTGATCATCGTAATAATAATCTGAAATGGCGCCATCCACTTCTACAGTGTCTGGTACACAAAGGAAGATGTCAGTTCCAATGCGTTGAATATCTCCGCCAAGGGCATACACTGTCCCACTCAAAAAGTCGATGATCCGAAGACCCTGATCTTTTTCAATGCGTTGAAGATTTACAACTACAGCCTGTTTGCTTTTCAGGCTTTCTGCAATATCCTGCGCTTCTGCATAAACTCTAGGTTCTGCCAAGCTGACTTTCGAAGATTTTGCAGCACTTTGTAAACTGACTAAATTAGGCACAATGGTCTCCTCCACTTTCTGGCGCCGTTCTTTCGGTGATTTTTTCGGCTCTTGTATTGCTGCAGCCGGTTTCTCATACCTGGGAGCTGGCTTTTGTTGTGTTGCGGGCTGTTCCCGTACTTGTTCTTCTTCGTATTCATCCAAATAAAAGAAGTTTTTGAATTTGTTTTTCATGCTCATCGCTTTGCCTCACTTTCCGACCCGACTAACGCTGTTCCAATCCGGACAAAACTTGCCCCTTCCTGAGCAGCGATCAAGTAATCATTGGACATGCCCATAGAGCACTCTGTGCATGGTGCATGTGTCCAGTTTTTCTCTGACACTTGGAGTTGGAGTAATTTTAATCCTTTAAACGCTTCACGGATAACGCGTTCATCTGTTGTATTCGGTGCCATCGTCATCAATCCGACTACCTGGATTTTGTCATAAGCCTCCAGCGATTTGATGAAATCAATTGTTTCGTCAGCCGCAATCCCGCTTTTTGACTCTTCACCGGACACATTCACCTGAACAAAACATTTCACTTGCCGATTTGCACGTTTTTGAATTTCTTTCGCCAAGCTTAAACGGTCCAATGAATGCAAATAATCAATTTCATTGATGACGTCTTTTACTTTTCTGGTTTGCAGATTGCCGATATAATGCCAGGATACATCCTCATCAATCGCTTCGAGTTTCTGCGCCAATCCTTCTGGACGGTTTTCACCCAAATGGCGAATTCCTGCCTGGATTGCTTCTTTCGTACGCTCCACGCCAACTTGTTTGGTGACAGCGATCACTTGTATATTATCCTTCACAGCATTCAACTGCTCGGTGATTTCTTCAAATACCGGTTTAATGGGTTTCATGTATTCACAACTTTTCTATAGAAGTCCAATATATTGTATCAAGTTTTGGCTAATTTATCAATCGAGCCCTTTTCCGAAAAAAAAACAGCTGCCCAACCGGCAGCTGTTCGGATTAACGTCTCTTTTGACGATTGCGTAAAAACGTTGGGATGTCCAATGCATCGTCGCTATGTTTTTCCTGTCTTTGTGGTTCCTGATTGTAATAAGGGGGCTGTTCTTCACGGCGCTGCTCATCGCGGCGCTGATCTTCACGACGCGCATCACGGATTGAAGGTGTTGGAGCCTGTTGTTGAATCGACTGCACGCGGCTTGAATTCAATCCAGAGCCTTTAGGCGTTCTTGGCTGAAGCTGTTCTTCATTAAAGCCGGTAGCAATAACTGTCACGATGATTTCGTCCTTCAGGTTATCATTGATAACAGAACCGAAAATCATATTTACTTCTTCATCAGAAGCTGAAGCTACGATATCCGCTGCTTCTTGAACTTCATAAAGGCTTAGGTTTGAACCGCCTGTAATATTCATCAGAACACCTTTTGCTCCATCAACAGAAACTTCCAGCAATGGGCTTGAAACAGCTTTTTTAGCAGCTTCTGAAGCGCGGTTTTCTCCTGAAGAAACTCCGATGCCCATCAATGCAGAACCTTTATTGGACATGATTGTTTTTACATCGGCAAAATCCAAGTTGATCAATCCAGGAACGGCGATCAAGTCGGAAATACCGGATACACCCTGGCGAAGAACATTGTCAGCTTCGCGGAATGCTTCAAGCATTGGTGTGTTTTTATCAACGATTTCAAGCAAACGGTCATTTGGAATAACGATCAATGTATCAACAGATTCTTTCATTGAAGAAATGCCGCCGATTGCTTGCGTCGAACGTTTGCGGCCTTCGAATGTGAAAGGACGTGTAACTACTCCTACAGTCAAAGCGCCAAGTTCTTTAGCGATTCCAGCTATAACCGGTGCTGCACCTGTTCCGGTACCGCCACCCATTCCTGCTGTAACGAAAACCATATCCGCTCCGCGCAAGGCTTCTTCGATTTGTTCTTTGCTTTCTTCTGCTGCTTTTTTCCCTACGTCAGGGTTAGCTCCGGCACCAAGTCCGCGCGTCAATTTTCCGCCAATTTGAAGGCGTACTTCTGCTTTGGACAAGTTTAAAGCCTGTGCATCTGTGTTTACAGCAATAAATTCTACACCTTGGACTCCGTGCTCGATCATGCGGTTAACAGCATTATTTCCGCCGCCGCCTACACCGATAACTTTAATTACGGCTAGTGCGTCAATATTTGTATCAAATTCCAACATTCTTTTTCCTCCTAAAATTGCTTAGCTTTTATAGTTGCAAGCTAGATACAATGTTGATTTTATTCAAAGAATCGATCAAACATCTTTTTGGCTCTAGTTACGACACCTTCAGAATTTTGTTTTGGCTGTTTTTGTTTCTTAGGTTGCTGTACTTCCTGGTGTTCAACTTTAGCAGTTCCTGAAACAGCTCCACCATTTCCAACACGGCCATAGAAGACATCTTCCATATACGCATATTGAATAAGGCCGACTGCTGTCGTGTATTGAGGTTCACGGACGCCGATAAATTCTGGTGTGAATAGTCGAACACGCGTCTGCAGGATGTTTCGTGCAAGTTCAGGGAGTCCGTCCAATTTAGCCATACCACCGGTTAAAACGACTCCTCCTGGCAGGTCTTGGACACCCAGACGGTAAAACTCATCTAAAATCAGTTCGAAAAGTTCTTCCAGGCGAACCCCGATTATTTCAGATATGTATTTTTGGTTATATTGTTCTGTTGAATCCGATCCTATGACAGGAACTTCAAAGACTTCATCTTCTGAAGCATCTTCATAAAATGCATGGCCATGTTCAAGTTTGATTTTTTCAGCTTGATCTGTCGGTGTCTTTAAAATGATGGACAAATCTTTTGTAACGTGGTCGCCTCCAACTGGTATAACAGAAGAAGCGGTCAAGTGGCCGTCTTGGAAGATGGCAATGGAAGTAGAACCTCCACCGATATCGATACATGCTGTGCCATGATTTTTCTCATCTTCAGTCAATGCGTAACTTCCTGCAGCAAGTGGCTGTACGTAGATATCACGGATTTCAAGCCCTGCTCTTTCCACACAGCGGAGTACATTGTGCAGAATTGTTTTAGAAGTTGTCACCATTGTACCATCCATTTCGAGGCGGATACCAATCATGCCCCGCGGATCTTTAATTTCACCTAAATGATCAACCACATACTGTTCAGGAATTATGTTGACCAATTCCCGTTCTGGTGGAATCGACATGACTTGAGCCGCTTCCAATACACGATCCAGATCATCGTCGGTAATTTCCCGATTTTCACTGTTCACTGCTACAATTCCCTTAACAGGCTGCAGCACCGCTTTGTTCGCTGGAATTCCCAGCACAACTTCATGGATTGATTTGCCTATCATACGCTCTGCTTGATCGACCGCTTTTTTAATGGACTGCACCGTTGCATCTATGTCAACAATCGCACCTTTTTTAATCCCATTAGATTTCACATTTCCGACGCCGATTACATTCAGCGACTTGTTGGCCATTTCCCCGATTAAAACTTTAACGGATGACGAACCGATATCTAGACTAACGTATAATTCTGATTGACTCAATTCGTGGCACCTCCTTATTAAACTGCTGTACTTATATTCTATTGTAAATTATGCACCTTGTCTAAGAAAATCGCAAAACTTCGAACAATTTCCTTCAATTGTTCAAATAGTCTCTCTAACTTCTTTCTTTTCAGCCCATTTCGCCAAAATGATGCGGCGAATAACCGCAATGTTCTGGAATAGCCGCACACCGAACGCGAAAATTGCAGCCAAGTATAAATCGACTCCTAGATGGACACCAAGAAAAGCAAGGCCGGCCGCCAACGCGATGTTGAAGAAAAAGCCGGAGACAAATACTTTATCGTCGTAGACTTGCTGCAAATGAGCCCGGATTCCTCCGAAAAGTGTATCAAGTGACGCCAATACGGCTATCGATAGATAATTGGCATATTCTGGAGGGATTTGAATGTCTGTCAAGAGCCCAAGCGATATACCGAGTATTAAACCTAAAATGGACAGCCACATCGCTATTCCCCCTCTGATGCCTGTAAATAATTGGTGTCGATGACACCATCATATGCTTCAATGACCAGATCGTCTTGTGGCTCTGAAACCGTCAACGTCAAATTATCGATGTAAAAATCATCCAGAATACGGGATGCCAATAAATGATTGTAGAGCTTTTCTGAGTCATCCATCGATTCAGAAATAATTTTTATGGAGAACGGCGGCGTTTCCACCGCTTGCGTATTGACGGTCGTTTCTCCATTTATATCCCGGATGGCTGTCGTGTTGATAATCCGTTTTCCATCAATGGATACATACAGACCGTTGTAACGATTGATTTCGTTGACCAGCCGGATAAGCAGATCCGGTGAGATCCCTTCAATTTCCAGTCCCATCGCCACCGCTTCCAAGGAAGGTTCGACAAAAATTTCAATTCCGGATCCTGTTGTCTCCATTAAACCTGCAGCTGTTCTCAGTTTGCCGGCGGTTTCACGTAAAGCCTGTTCCGGGCTGGCATCCGCAGTTGCTCCATACTTGTCCAAGGTCTCATCAAGGGAACTGATTTCCGACAACAATTGAGAGTGCAGCTGCTTTTCCCTAGCCAATTCCTGCCTGATTTCCCAAGCATCCCGTGTATCGCGGATATCAGGTTCATTGATCGTATTATATTGGATGGCTGTCATCAAGCCAATGACAAACATGATTACCGTAAATCGGGTAAGAATCCTTTTTTTCATGCAACTACCCCTTTACTCATGATTCTGTCAGCAAGGCAGGCATTTCAATGATCTGCCCCTCATCCAACGTGACGATAATGTTATCATTCAACAATTGATCCATGACCCCACCCGACAATTCCATTGAAGATGTCAACACTTCCGGTTCGCCGATAGCTTCAATGACAAAAGGAGCTGGATATTGTACACCATCTACAGTTATAACCGGCCCGGTACAGACAATATACGAATTTCCATGAATGCGCTGGCCGTTGATCGAAATGGCTTGGGCGCCTGAAATATACAATTCATTGATCACTTGGAAAACATGGCTTTCGTGAACAATGTAATCGTTCGGGTTGACCGAGTTTGGGTTATAATCCCCGTCCTGCAGCGTCACTTTCAAACCGCTTCCCTCTACTGGCACAAGCCCGAGATATCTCCGCAGTTCTTCAGCTTCCGTCGCATATTCTGTATAACGGTTTTCTCCATCGGCAAATGATTTTTCATATTCCTGAACTTCGCTTTGCTTTTCCTGCAACTCACCCCGCAGGTCTTTATTGCGCTCCTGCTGATCAATGAGTTCTTTCCGATACTGTTCTTCCTGTTCAAAAAATGCGCCGCCTGTAAATCCTTCTGTTTCTTTGTTGGCGCTCGATAAGCTATAGGAATAGGCCATGATAAACCCCAGTACCAGAAAGACCAGTGAAAACACGATCGATTTACTGAAGCTCTTGCGGTTATTCTTCTTCTTCGGTGGTTTCATCTTCGGCACCTTCCTTCGCAAAGCCATAGACATCTGCATAAGAGCGGAAGAAAATACCCACTTCCATATCGATTACCCCTTTTTGGCCATCTTCCAATTGAGCGATGACAGATGGGTAATAATTCATTTTCTCAGCTAAAGTACTTAAGATTCCACGTATTTCATTTCCGTCATTCATGTATAGGGTCACAAAATCCGCGTCTTCCTGCTCAGGATCCAGAATAACTTGAGAAACCAATTGAAGAACTTCAGGATCTATTTCAGTTAATTGATCGATCAATTTTCCACGTTTCTTCTCGTCTTCAAAATTCGAGTAGATCGGACCGTCCACATCAGCAACCGGCTGATCCAGAGCGAGGCTATTCGACAGAACAATTTGGTAGCTGTTGCCTCGGTCCAAGTAGCCCATTTTAATGTATTCCTTCAAATTAATTTCAACGCCGGTCAACCAATTTTTTTTGACAGATGCTTCTTCCACCCATTCCAACTCTTCCAGTTGTTGCGCTATATCACCTGCATCAAAGGACCACATCGAATCGCCGATGGTTAATCCACTTCCTGCCTGGTAGCTTTCCTGGTCGAAAAGAACAGCGCCTTCGATAGTGATGGTCTGGATTTCACTGTACTTCGACTGGCTGTATAGGAGTACGGCAAGCAAAGTGAGAAAAATGAACAGCAGCGCCACGAACTTGCGATTGGTCCTTTTTTTCCGGCGCTCACGTAGCGTCGGGATGCGTTCTTCGATGTCAATCACTTTGTCCATAATTGCTGCCCCTTATCTTTTATTCATTCGCTTCCGTCATCTGCTGGACTGCGGTGATGAAAGCATCTCCCCGAATTTCAAAACTATCGTATTGATCCCAGCTTGCGCAGGCAGGAGATAGCAGAATCGTATCTCCACTCACAGACTGTTTGATCGCTTTCTCGACTGCATCGTCCATTTTTCCTGCCTGAATAATTTTCGATACACCACAGGTTTCTGCAAATGCCGTAAATCGTTGTGCAGTCTCTCCAAATGTAACCAGTACTTTGACACGATCCATAAATGGCCGAATTTCCTCCAGAGAATGATTGCGCTCTAAACCGCCGGCCAGTAAAATGATGTTTTCCGGAAAAGCTTCCAATGCACTTTTCGTTGCCAAGGCATTGGTGGCTTTTGAATCGTTGTAGAATCTACGCCCCTGCCATTCCACAATAAATTGAGAACGGTGCTTTACGCCTGTAAATGAAGTCAGCACACGTATAATGGTTTCTTTGGTTCCGCCACAAAGCAAAGTCGCTGCCGTGGCCGCTAAGATATTTTCCAGGTTGTGCTGGCCAGCGAGCATGATTTTTGAACGTTCAATCAGTTTTTCGCCCTGCCAATAAACAAATTCATCATCTGCACTGATGCTGGTCGCGGTACGCCCTTGTAATGTAAAAGGCACCAACTGAGCATTACAGTTCTTTGCATGTTCAACCAATAATGGCTGATCAGCGTTGTAGATAAAATAATCTTGTGCTGTTTGATTTTCAGTAAGTTTCATTTTAGAAGCCCGATAGTCTTCAATCGTTCCATGATAATCCAAATGCGCCTCATATAAATTCGTAATGATCGCAATTTCCGGCCGGAAAGACACGGTGCCTTTAAGCTGGAACGAAGACAGTTCAGTGACGATGACATTTTTCGCTTTCGCTTTTTCAGCCACTCCACTTGCTACGGTACCGATATTCCCGGCAATCAACGGATTTTTATTGTCCTGGTTGAGCATATGGAACAATAACGTAGTTGTTGTTGTTTTTCCGTTTGAACCGGTGATTCCGATAAATGGCGCTTCACTGATCAAATAAGCCAATTCAATTTCAGTCCATACTGGAATGTTTTTTTCGATAGCTGATTCAATCAATATATTGCTATAAGGAATACCCGGGTTTTTTACGACCAGCTCAAAGCCTTCCTCCAACAAGTCTTCAGGATGTCTGCCGCAAATCACAGTAACACCCATGTTTAATAATTCCTGTGCTTCCGGATTCGCTTCAAACGGCTTGGAATCGTTGACAGTTACAAATGCACCCAGTTTGTGCAGGATGCGGGCAGCTGTAAAACCGCTTTTTGCCAATCCGAGAACCAGGATTTTCTTTTGATATAATTGTGGAGCCTCTTTCATTTACATTACCTCCAAAAAGACTGCGATTGCCGCACTGATAAGACCGACTGACCAGAATACGAGTACTACTTTCCATTCTGACCAACCGCTCAATTCGAAATGATGATGAATTGGGCTCATTTTAAAAATTCGTTTTTGGCGCAGTTTAAAACTGCCCACCTGCAAAATAACCGAAGCTGTCTCTATAACAAATACCAGTCCGATCAGCAACAGCAATAACTCCTGTTTCAAAAGGATTGAAACCATCGCGAGTGCTCCACCTAACGCCAGTGAACCCGTATCGCCCATAAAGACTTTTGCAGGATATTTATTGAAGATCAAAAATCCGAGCAAACCGCCTGTAACGGAAAAAGTAAATATTGCAATACCGATTTCATCCTGATGGATCGCAAGTGCACCAAATGCAGCAAATGCGATGGATGCCGTTCCAGCTACCAAGCCGTCAAGTCCATCTGTTAAATTGACCGCATTGGAAAATCCAACCAGCCAAAATACAATAAAGAATACATACAGCCATGACAACTCGATGGAAATATCTGTAAACGGAATGTTGACTCCCGTTTCAAAATCAATGCTGCTCAGGACAAAGAACGAAATGACCGCTATAACGATTTGAGCAAGCAGTTTCTGCAGGGATGTCAATCCCAGATTACGCTTGACGACAACTTTGATGAAGTCATCCAGAAATCCGATCATTCCATATCCGAAAAGCACCAGCAATAAAATCAGTACTTTAGCGGTCAAAAGATCAGCAAACCAGGCAACCAATAAGACAGTGATGATGATGGAAATTAAGAAAACCAGTCCGCCCATAGTGGGGGTACCTGTTTTTTTCATATGTGATTGGGGTCCTTCTTCGCGAATGCTTTGGCCGAATTTCATCCGTTTCAACAACGGTATGAAAATCGGCATCAGTACAACTGTTAAGAGTAAAGCAATTCCAAGACCCATTACTATATAAGCGTTCATTTATTGAGCTCCTTTAAACACGAGATTACTCGGTTGTTTCTTCTGATTCTATTTGTGGTTCTGCTTCTGTTTGTGATTCTGTTTCTAGTTCTGTTTGTGGTTCTGTTTGTGGTTCTGTTTCTAGTTCTGTTTGTGGTTCTGTTTGTGGTTCTGTTTGTGGTTCAGGGTCTATTTCTATTGCTTCTTCATTGTTTCCAGCATCGGATTCTTCCAATGCGCCCTGATCTTCTTCCGCTTCGTCCCCTTCTTCAACTGCTTCGGCTTCGGCCCGGGCAGGATAGTAGATTTCAGGAGGATGAAGCTCAATTACCACAGGCTCATTATCCGTTACTATTTCCCCTTCGGCAATACTTTGCGTCAAAACATATCCCTGTCCGGCAATCTCAAGTTTTAAGCCACTCAAGGATTGATAGGCCAGCAATTCCCGTTTAGACCACCCTGTAAAGTCAGGCAAGCTTGTTTTTCCCGCTGTTTTCAAGACAACTCGCCCACTTTCCAACACGGTATTTCCGGCTGCTGGATATTGGGAAATCACTTTATCCGTGTCTCCTGCAACGACGACTTCGAGACCCAATTCACCTAAGGCTTCAGAAGCTTCTGTGACCGTTTGCCCCACATAATCACCGACGGGCATGGTTGTTGCTTCAGCCATATTTTCCGGTTCGATGTTCAAATACTTCAAACTATTTTCCATAACGGAAGTAAAGATTTTCGCAACCGGCACAGAACCATATTCGTCAGCCGGCACATTAGGCTGCTGGACGCCAATATAGATGAGCAGTTCCGGATCGTCGGCAGGAGCCATCCCCAGGAAGGAGAACAAGTAATTATTTCTTCCTGTCAGGTAACCGCCGCCTTCTTTCGGAACTTGAGCAGTTCCGGTCTTTCCGGCAATTGTATAATCCTGCAGCGCAAATCCTTGCGCCGAGCCTACTTCGGAAGTGACAGTTGAAGCCATGAGCTCTCTAACTTTTTCAGCAGTTTCAGCTGAAATAGGCTGTCCTGCCTCTTCGGGCTCACTTTCTACAGTAACTTTTCCAGTGTCGGTATTCTTGATTTGATCGATGACATATGGCTTCATCATGACACCGCCATTTGCAATCGCAGATGCCGCCTGAATCATTTGAATCGGTGTTACAGTCGACCCTTGGCCATATGCCGTCGTCAATTTATTGATCGGGTATTGATCGAGTATGGTACCCGATGCCTCTTTCGGCAAATCTATTCCTGTCTGCTCGCCGAATCCAAAAGCATCGACATAGGTCATGAATGTATCTGCACCTAAGCGTTCCAATAAATAGGCCATTGAAACGTTGGAGGAGCGTTGGAAACCTTCCAGAAACGAGATGGTTCCCCATCCACGCCCGCTGTTATGGTCGCCGATTGTACTGTCCAGCAAGGTATAGGTTCCAGAATTATAGGTAGCATTCGGATCCCATTTGCCTTCTTCGATTGCTGCCGCCAGTGTAAAGATCTTCATCGGAGATCCAGGTTCAATTGTCAATTCAATGCTTTCATTCAACCAATTGTCGGACAACCCTTCCCGTGTATTCGGGTTGAATGTCGGACGTTGGGACATCGCCAAAATTTCACCAGTTTTCGGATCAGCAATCACGGCGATCATCCGTGTCGGATCGTATTCTTCCTGGACACCAGTCATGGCATCTTCCAAAAAATTCTGTAAGGTTTTGTCTAAAGTCAGTTGGACATCCGAGCCGTCGACAGCGGGGGTAACTGCAGATTCACTATTCGGCAATAAGAATCCCCATTTATCGGTGTCAAACTCCATTTTGCCGTTTTGGCCAGTCAATACATCATTGTGGATGGATTCAAGACCCATTCTTCCAGTCGTTTTCGTTTCGCCGTCTTCCAGCTCTTCTTTCATGGCATAACCGATCAGATGAGATGCAAAGACACCGTTTGGATATAATCGCTTTAAATCCCGAACAAATAATAAGCCCGGAATTTCGGCTTCTTTCATTTCCAGCATCTGCGTATGGCTGATTTCACGGCCAGCCGAACCGAATTCCACCTGATAGCGGTCTTTTTCTTTGCCCACCTTCAGTTTCTCCAGGATGCTTTCTTCAGAAGCATTCAAATAACCCGCCAATTTCTCAGCAGTTTCTTCGATATCCACTACATGCCGTGGATCACTGGCCTTATGGGTGGCTGATTCATCAAGTACTGCCACCAGTTTATAGGTCAGTGTGTCCTCAGCAATCACTTCGCCGTTGCGATCAATGATTCGTCCGCGTTCAGCAGTCAGGACTTCTTCCTGACTGTATTTTGCTGCAGCTTTGGCAGCGAGTTCCTGCCCTTCCACTTCTCCCGTTGCTTGTATCATCACAATTCTAGTCAATAAAAGGAAAAAGAGCCCTGCAAATAACAAAAACAGCAGAAAGGCTCCTCCTTGAAATCGAAACTTTTTTTTCATTGTCCAGGCACTACCTTTACATTTTGCTCATTTAATTTTAGGCCAAGTTCTTTTGCTTTTGACCAAATGCGCTCATATGAAGACAGCTCACTTACTTGTACAGACAAATCTGTATTTTGCTTCGTTTTTTCATTGACTGATTGTTCAATTGTTTGGATTTCCTGGGTAGATGCCTGAATCGTCGATTGATTCTGCAGAACCAGCAATGCGCACATGATACAAACTGTTACAAAAGTTAAATACAGTATTTTCTCACCTTTTGTGATTAAGCTTTTTTTTCTTACCGGCTGTCGACTCGGATTTTGAGGAACGGCCGGCTGTTGGATATAAGTTTCAGTTCTTGCATTCAACGCCATCTGAACACGTCCTTACTCGTTTATTTTTTCTGCAATCCGCAGCTTGGCGGACCTTGACCGATTGTTATGTGCGAGCTCTTCTTCTGAAGGCAGGATTGGTTTTCGTGTAATCAATTTCAAGATTGGCTTCATTCCTTCAGGAATTACCGGGAAATTCGGCGGCAATTCAGGCAGCGACGAAGCTTCTTTAAAGATTGCTTTGCAAAGCCGGTCTTCGAGTGAATGGAAGGTGATGACACTAATTCTTCCACCGATAGCCAATAGATCTATTGCATCCTGCAGAGAAGTTTCTGCAGCACCAAGCTCGTCATTGACCGCAATTCGAATCGCTTGGAATACACGCTTTGCAGGATGGCCTCCTTTTCGTCGGGCAAAAGCAGGAATGCCATCTTTGATGCATTCGACCAATTGGCCGGTTGTTTCGATCGGTTGCTTTTCTCTTTCAGCTTCGATTTTGCGTACAATCTGTTTAGAGAATTTTTCTTCGCCGTAACGGTGGAAAATTCTCACCAAATCTTCAAAAGACCATTCGTTGACAACATGATATGCGCTCAATTCGGCGCTTTGGTCCATCCGCATATCCAGAGGAGCATCATTATGGTAGCTGAAGCCCCGTTCCGGAGTATCCAATTGCGGAGAAGAAACGCCGAGGTCATATAAAATACCATCAACTTTTTCCACTCCACGCTTTTCCAGTTCTTCTTTTAAAAATTTAAAGTTGGCATGGATAAACGTAATTCTATGTAAGTAATCTTGCAGTTTTTCTTTTGCATGAGCTATTGCCGTCGCGTCTTGATCGAAACAATATAAATGACCTTGGTCAGATAATTGCTGAACCAAATATTCGCTGTGCCCTGCTCCGCCCAGCGTACAATCAACATATATGCCGTCAGGGCGAACGTTCAGACCATCGACAGTTTCATGCAGTAAAACCGTGGTGTGATTGAACAATCCATTCCCCCCGTTCACTTCTAAAAGTCAAAATCAGTTAAATTTTCCGCGATTTCATTAAAGGAATCTTCGGATGCTGCAAAATAGCTTTCCCATGAATCTTTTGCCCATATTTCAAAACGGTTGGACACACCCAAGATGATGCATTCTTTTTCAAGTTTCGCATAAGAAATTAATGTCGTCGGTATATTGACGCGTCCCTGCTTATCAAGTTCCACTTCCGTGGCGCCTGAAAAAAAGAAGCGTGTAAAAGCACGAGCGTCTTTTTTAGTGACCGGCAGCTCTTTCAGCTTTTCTTCAATTTTCTGCCATTCGTCCATCGTGTAGCCAAATAAACAATGATCCAGGCCTCTGGTGATGACAAAATTGTCTCCCAGCTGTTCACGAAACTTAGCCGGAACGATTAACCGTCCCTTCGCATCAACGCTATGTTGATATTCGCCCATGAACATACCCTTCACCCCACTTATTGTAATAAATGTACCACAATCCCCCACTTGTCACCACTTGTTTTTGAAATATTTCATGTTTGTTACAGTAAAATATCTCAACAAGTTATTTTGACATAAAAAAAGCCTGCATATGCAGACTTTTCCGGTTAAATATAAATAATCTTATGATTTTTGTCATAATTCAACGGCAGTGCCAGGAGCTCTTTTACTAGTCCCATTCCGTACTGGTTCATATAGATGAACGGGCTATAAATTCGTTCCTGAAAACCGCCATTCGGCAGCAGTTCATTTTCGATGGAAGAAAGATGGCCAAACTCAATGCTGTTTTGCAGCATGACTTCATCCTGCAGCTTGTTCTTCAGGAAGGTTAATTGTTTGGTATGCAGCTGCAGATTCTTTTCAACCAGCGGCGTCAATCCTTTGCTGATGGAAGTAAAATGCTGATTGATCCCCTTATATGCCTGTTCCATTTGTTCCTGCAGTTCGTCTATCAGCGCCTCAGCTTCCTGCTCACGGATCGACTCCATCAATTCGTTCCTCATCACCGGGATTTTGCGGTCGTTGACAACGGCTGAGAAGTCTAATTCGTATTTATCCAGCAAACGCTGCGTGTGCCGGTTTACAAGGGTCAGGCTTAGCCTCGGCATGATGACCGGCAACTCCATCTCAAACAGCTCGAAAGCACCTTTCAATGCTGCCCAGTAGGCGATCTCTCCGGGGCCACCAACAAATGCCAGTACCGGAAACACCATTTCCTGCATCAAAGGGCGCGTCACCACATTATTGCTCAAGAGTTCCGGGTTCTTTTCGGCAATGTCCAGAAGCTGCTGTTTTGTGTAGCGGATAGCGCCATTGTTTGCCACAAACTCTTCATTTTGCCGCTCTAACAGCAAACGCTCATTTTTCACAGTAAGAAACAGGTTGGCGGCATTTTCTTCTGCTCCAATGACCGCACTATAGCCATCCTTCACAAGTGCCTGTTCGGCAGCAGTCACGGTTTTTGCAATTTCACCCGCATGTTCAATCATTTCCACGAAATAAGGAGATTCGTATTTGCGGAATTCTCCATCTGCTGCATCAATATACAGCAAGCCTTCTTCCTGGAAAAAATAATGAAGCAGCAAAGTGAAAAAATCAGTGTAGGAAACAGATTTCTCCAGCAGACCGAAAGCCAGATCATGGATTTCTTTAGAATGCTCAGTTTCTGGCAGGCTGCGGAAATACTCTTCCAAAAAAAGAGCGATTTTCAGTTTATTGAGTTGTGCGGAAGAAGCCGAGTGCTTGCCATATTCAGCATGGGGAATATTCAATTTGTCCACTCGCCCATTTATTTCCCGGTATAGATGGCTGATTTCAGCGAAATCATGGTCTTCACCGGCAACCCAAAAAACCGGCACTACTTTGGTATGCAACTGCTCCGAGGCCTGTTTTGCCAAAACAATCACCGAAATGGCTTTATGTACCGTATAGAGGGGACCCGTTAAGATACCCGCCTGCTGGCCTGTTATGACCACCGGCGCACCTTCTTCGAAATCACCTAAATTTTGTTCTGCTGCTTCCGACAATCCATTATGTCCCATATACTCACGCATAATGCCTGCCAATTTTTGGCGGTCGACAGAATGGTTTTGAAGTTTCTTCAACCGTTCATCAAATGACTGCGTCTGCGGATCGTATGAAAAATAAGTGCGGATTGCCGGTCTGCCATTCACATAGTCACTCATCAATTTACTGGCTGGTTCTACGTATTGTTCCTCTACCTTCATGAAAAAAAGTCCCCTTTTCCCTTTACATTAGAATCTACTATATCAAATGCATCACTTAAAGAAAAAAAATACGCCTGTCAAAATGATTTTATGATAACAATCACAAGGCCAACCAGCCAAACTAGGGCATACACGGAGGCTAACAGCAAAAAATAGGTTCTCCACAGTTTCCGGAAAAATGGAATGATCTCGATCTCTTTGGCCGTTCTCCATTCAATGACTAAAAAAATGATTGCCAAAACAAGTGCAACAAAATAAATTACTGCCGAAATTGAATAACCCCATAAGAATTCAACGGAAGCCGGCACGGAGAAGAACAGTAAAAGGGTGGTGGCATCAGATGCCATACCAAGCGCTTTCCGTTTTTTTCTTCTCAGAGAAATAAAATAAATAAAAGCAAAAAGGAGAAAAGGAATATAGAGGAAAACAATTCCGATTGTATGTAATAACGTCATTTTTCTACCTCAACAGTTTTCAAAAGATGATAGAAAGCCTTAAATAAAGGCAATTCCAGTTTCGAACGGTTTAATACATACAGCAACAATCCTTCAATCTCCATCGGATCCCCTGCAAGACGATCCGCAAGCATCGCTGACACTCTCTCAGGCTCTGCGGCGCATAATGTTGCCACCTTTTCAATCGGCTGCAGCCGCTCGATTTCAGGGAAGGCCAGGTAAAGTTCACTGTATAGATTTCTGAACAATTCATAGGCATGTGGATTGGTGATCAGTTCGCCGTTGCTTATTTTCATTATTGCCGTCAACGGGTCGATCAGGCTGCTTAACAGCAGGTGTTCAAAAAGCGATGCTTCGATATCTTCTACCCACTTGCTCTGCCAGGCAGCCGTTTCAAGAAGCGGCTGGAATTCTTCCGCATTCCCTTTCACTAAGCCGAATGTAAGGCGCGCAGCCCGTTTGAAGCTGATTTCGGTATCGCTCAGCTTGACGCAATCCGTTTCGAGAACGGCTGCTGCAATATGTCGATGCGATAAGGTTCTCGCTTTTTCCAGAAACAACATGCCCTGCTGAAGAAAAATGATCTTATTGCTTGGACAGCGGATCTTCAGAAGCCTTAAAATCGGCGGCTGGTCTTCGTAATTCACCGTCAGAATGATAAAAGCATCCGGATCGATCTGTTCAACATCCGTGTAGGCTTTCATCTGCTGGCGGTTTTCACCATGTATGATTCCCTGCTCGTTAATGGATGCAGCTTGTTCTTCATGCTGCGCAATCACCTGCACATCATGGCCTGCTTTTTTCAATAAATAGGCTGGCAGCAGTCCACTCGCTCCAGCTCCGATAATTGCATAGTTCACGGAATCACTCCTTACAGTGCCACAATTTTTCTTAAAAAAGAAGCCTGCCCATATTAGGCAGACTTCCAATAATAGTTTTTATTATACAGGATAAATCGGATGTTTTCGATATGGCAACGGCAAATCTTTTGTTTCATAAAAAGATAGGCGCTGCGAAAGCACTCCACGCAATTGATGGGGCGCCACAATTTCATCCACAATCAATTCGGATGCCAGACGGTAAATATCGATTTCTTCTTTGTATTCCTGATGTTTTTGCTGCACGTACTGAAGACGTTCTTTCGGATCTTCAATCGCTTCGATTTTGTTCGAATACACGGCATTGACTGCCGCTTCCGGACCCATCACCGCGATTTGCGCAGTCGGCAAAGCGATGCAGACATCCGGCTCAAATGCCGGGCCCGCCATTGCGTAAAGACCCGCTCCATAAGCCTTGCGGACTATAACAGAGATCTTCGGCACTGTCGCCGAACTCATGGCGGCAATAAACTTCGCGCCGTGGCGGATAATGCCCGCACGTTCCACTTTCGTGCCGATCATAAAGCCCGGTACGTCGGCAAGGAACAGCAACGGAATCGAGAAGGCGTCGCAAAGATTAATGAACTTCGCGCCTTTATCAGCTGAATCACCGAACAGGACGCCGCCTTTAACTTTCGGCTGGTTGGCAAGAATACCGACCACCTGGCCGTCGATGCGTGCAATTCCTGTAATCAATTCCCCGGCGAACAGCTTTTTAATATCAAAAAAGCTGCCTTCGTCGACCAATTGATCAATCAGTTCATACATATCAAAAGGCGCATTCTGGTTTTCCGGAATGATCGCTTCCAACGAACGCCCTGCTTTTGCCGCTTTGGCTTCAATCTTTTCAGGCTTAATGGCAAAGTTGGCTGGAAAATTCGTCAAATAGCGGCGCGCTTCAGAAATCGCTTCTTCTTCCGTTGCAACCAATACATCACCAACCCCGCTGACGGTGCAGTGCATGCGCGCACCGCCCATTTCTTCAAGCGTGACTTTCTCTCCGATGACTTTTTCCGCCATGCGCGGCGAACCAAGGTACATCGAGGCATTGCCTTCCACCATGATGACGATGTCACAGAAAGCAGGAATATAAGCGCCCCCTGCAGCGGATGGACCGAACAACAAGCAGATCTGCGGCACCATTCCAGACATCCTTACCTGGTTATGGAAAATCTTCCCTGCACCGCGGCGGTTGGGGAACATATCCAGCTGATCTGTGATCCGGGCTCCGGCAGAATCCACCAGATACAACATTGGCACCTGCATTTTTTCTGCTGTCTCCTGAATTCGGATAATTTTCTCAACGGTACGGGATCCCCATGAACCAGCTTTGACCGTTGAATCGTTGGCCATGACGCAGACCGTTTCTCCGTTAATTTTCCCAATGGCCGTAACAACGCCATCTGCCGGAAGGTCTTCCGCTTCGACATTGGCAAAACGCCCGTCTTCCGCGTAGTTTTCGTCATCGAATAATAACTTCAAACGGTCACGGACAAACAGTTTATTGCTTTCTTTCATTTTTTCGTGGTATTTTTGCTGCCCCCCAGCAAAAATCTTCGCCAGTTTTTGTTCCAGCCGGTCATTGTACCCTGTTGTTTCAGTCGTTTTTGTCATTTCACTGCCCCCTTTGCTTTGGATCGATTATTCTCCGACAGTCAACAGCAAATCACCTTCGTTGACGAAACCGCCAACTTCCACATGGACCTTTTCCACTTTGCCGCTAAATTCCGCTTCAATCGGGATTTCCATTTTCATGGATTCGATTGTCAAAACAGCTTGTCCGGCAGTTACAGCTTCACCTTCGGTTGCCAGTAAATTCAATACAGTTCCTGCCATAGACGCTTTCAATTCTTTCATAATGTATGTTCCTCCTTGGTTTTTTCCATCCATTGCGGCAATACCGCTGTTGCATAGTCACCTGAAATAAATTCTTCTGACCTAATAAATTCCTTGAATAATGGGATATTGGTTTTTACGCCATTAATCGTAACACGATTGAAAAAACTCTGTGATTTCGACAATGCATCGACACGATCAGTTCCGTAAATGATGATCTTCGAAATCATTGGATCGTAGAAAGGCGTCACCAGATTGCCTTCTTCGTAGCCCGTTTCAATTCGTGCACCTTCTCCCCATTGAAGCTTTTCGAGCTTTCCGGGAGAAGGGAAAAATGTTTTCGGATCTTCGGCATATACACGGTACTCAATGGCATGGCCTTTGGTCGCTATGCTGTCTTGAGGCGGCAGTTTGCCTCCATCAGCTATAGTCAGCTGCCATTCGACCAGATCAAGCCCTGTTACTTCTTCGGTAACGGGGTGCTCCACCTGCAGACGCGTGTTCATCTCCAGGAAATAAAACTCGTTATCCGGGTCGACGATAAATTCCACGGTACCGGCATTCGTGTAATCAACTGCTTTCCCTGCCTTCAGCGCAGCTTCGCAAAGGCGCTCGCGCACATCCTGCGGCAAGTTCGGCGAAGGTGATTCTTCAATCACTTTCTGGTTGCGGCGTTGGACCGAACAATTCCGTTCGTACAGATGAACCAGATTGCCGTGGTGGTCGCCGAAAATCTGCACTTCAATATGGCGGGCGTCCGCGATAAACTTCTCAAGGTAGACCACATCGTCGCCAAAATAGGCTTTGGCGCGATTTTTGACAGAGGCAAACTGTTGAGTGAGCGCTTGCTCACTTTCACAGCGCACCATGCCGATCCCACCGCCGCCTGCACTTGCTTTCAGCATCAAAGGATAGCCGATCGCTCCAGCTTCCTGGAGAGCTTCCTCAAGCGTCGCTACGCCTTCTTCAGTTCCGGGAACCACAGGCACCCCAGCCTGGATCATGGTTCTCCGTGATTCAATCTTGTCGCCCATCTTTTCGATGATGTCGCTTGACGGTCCGATAAAGACCATTCCCGCTTCCGCCACTTTGCGTGCAAAATCGGCATTTTCCGACAACAAGCCGTATCCGGGATGAATCGCATCTACTTCATGTTTTTTGGCTGCTTCTATAATTTTTTCAATTTGCAGGTAAGACTGTACGACCGGATTGGGACCGATCAGTACAGCTTGAGTCGCTTCACTGACGTAAGGCAGATCCCCATCTGCCTCAGAATGAATGGCGACTGTTTCGATTCCGAGGCGCTCGCATGTCCGAATGATTCGGCGCGCTATTTCTCCCCGGTTCGCAATCAGGATTCTTTTCATATTTGAAATACCCCCTATGTTTTCTCCCTTCTATAGCATATACGAATTTTGTAAGCGATTTCAACTATTCAGTGAAATATTTCTTTTAAAGCAGATTGAAATACAGAATCCTCCTTCTAAAGTCGCTTTGGGTAGAGCAAAGACGATTGATGTTCTTCATTGCTGAGGAATAATATTGTTGGGTTTATAAAAAAAAAAACCCCCAACAAAAGGGATTTCATTTTTTCGTTTTATTGAGGAATCCGTCGACCGCTTCGTGGTGGGCGTCTTTCTCCCATAGGACGGCGCATCTTCTGACTTCCTGTTCGACGCGTTCCTGCAGGTCAGTCATGCGCCATTTGCGGATGGCCATTTCCTTATAAGCACGGTGAACGTCTGGATGGACACCTTTCATCGCGCCGAAAAAGGTTTCGATGTCCTGGTTATCCCGAATAACAGCAGATGCCCAGCCTATTTCCTGCAGCTCAGCTGCCGTATAGACTCTGGCCTCACTGAGCATTTTCAAGGCTTTGTCATGCTGCAGGGTTTCCAGCAGGTAGGTTCCGCCTCCCCAGCCGCTGGTGATGGCGAGGGTGCCTTGAATAAAGCCGCATTTCGCATGATCCCATACAAGCCTGTAATCGCACGCTGTAGCGATTTCACAGCCGCCGCCGACAGCTGCTCCATTAACCACTGCAACTACCGGCACAGGCAGTGTTTTGATCGAATACAGCACATCGCTCATGCGCTTCAGCATACCGTAAGCCTGCTCTTCTGTCCGCAAGGCATGGAATACCGAAAGATCCCCGCCCGAACAAAAAGCCTGTTTGCCGGACGCTGTGATGATGACCGCCCGGACGGACGGATGCTGCGCCTTTTCCGCCAGTTCTTCAAGCCCTGCTGTCACTTCGTCGTTGATGGCGTTGCGGACATGGGGCCGGTCAATTGTAAATGTCATAATGCCATCGGTAAGGTTAATCGTATAAGACAATAGAATCCCTCTTTTCTGACAGTTTACCTGCTGACGGCTTAAATCCGCCACTTGCTTATGTATAGAGAAAAAGACTATCGAGAGCCATGGCCTCTCAATAGTCTTTCAGCAACAAATACTGTTTTATTTGCTTGCTACTACTTCTTTCCCTTTGTATGATCCACATGCTTTGCAGACGTGGTGAGCCAATTTACTTTCGCCACAGCTTGGGCAAATTACCATGCCCGGCACTGACAATTTAAAATGTGTACGGCGTTTTCTTTTAGCGGTTTTGGACGTTCTTCTAGCTGGTACAGCCATTGGTGACACCTCCTTACACTAATTCTATTCATCTGACTGATCAAAATACTTTGCTAAATCAGCAAGTCTTGGATCCGGTTTTGGTGGTGCCGCTTCTTTCTCGGCCTCATACTCTTCGTCTGTTGAATACGACCAATCATTTCCGCCTTTGATGACAGTCTGATCGGCGTCTTCCTTAAACACCTGAATCGGTATTTCCAGCAAAACAAGTTCTTCCAGTATCGGCTGCAGATCAATGACCTCAGTTTCTACGGCGTGAACGTCGCTAAGCTTATCCTCCTGGCCTTTATCAGACCAATCGAACATTTCAACCGAATCGACATTTATCGGAAACTCAACATCCTCCCAAGTTCTGGCGCAAGGCAGCGTGAGCATACCTTCGAGGTGGAGTTGGCACGTTAATTGCTGCGAACCAATTGTGCAATGTCCTGTAACATGTACAGGTGAAATTTCCCGAATATCGCTATTCCGTGATTTCACTGCATCCAAATAAACCATTTGGTCAATTGGCAGTCCGTCTTTGCGATGCTTTTGAAGCTGTTGAATCGCTATTTTCATAAGTAATCACCTCAAGACAACAAAGTTGATTATATAATGCACAGAAAAAGATGTCAAGAAAAAATCTTGTCAGTCTATTTCAAACATCGGTATACTAGAGTTAATTCTACCAAAGAGGTGAGCAGATTGAAAGCTGTAGGAATCATTGTTGAGTACAACCCTTTCCATAATGGCCATCTTCACCATGCAGAGCAGGCACGTGCGGAGTCAGGTGCTGACATTGTCATTGCGGTCATGAGCGGACAATTTCTGCAGCGCGGGGAACCGGCATTTGCCGATAAATGGACGCGGACACAAATGGCGTTGGATGCCGGCATCGACCTGGTGATTGAACTTCCTTATGTCTATGCGACAGCACAAGCCTCGGATTTCGCCAAAGGCGGAATTGCGCTGCTCGACGCAATCGGCTGTTCTTCCTTTTGCTTTGGCAGCGAACAGGGATCGATTGCCCCTTTCCTGAACTCCAGGCAGCTGTTGACCGAGCACGAGGATGAATACCAGCGCCTCATCCATGAGGCCGTCCAAACCGGCATCAGCTATCCAAAAGCGCTGAACAATGCTTACCTAACATTGACAGGCAGACGGACGGGTTTTGCGGATCTGACGCAGCCGAATAATATTTTAGGGTTTCATTATTTGGAAGCCGTTCAAAATCTCGGATCTTCGATGAAGCCGCTGACCATCCAACGCATTGGCGCTAATTACCATGATCCGATTCAAGCGGGGCTGCCGATTGCCAGCGCCACCGGAATACGCGAAGCCCTTTTCACGGGTAAGTCAGTCGATGAGCTGTCAGCCTATATGCCGGAAAGTTCAATCCTGTCATTAAAGAAGATGGAAAAGGAATATGGCACGTTCGGCAGCTGGGAACAGTTCTATCCATTCCTGCGTTTCACAATTTTGCGGGAAGGCCCGGACAACCTGAAGCGCTTTGCCGAAATAACAGAAGGCATCGAAAACCTGATCTACCAGTCAGCGAAAACAGCGAATGACTTTGAATCTTTCATCTCCCTTGTTAAATCAAAACGCTTTACACGAACGCGGATCCAGCGGATGTTGACGCATATTTATACAGGCTTTACGTGGCAGTTGCTGCGTTCTTTTGATTCTCCAGATTATCTGAGGCTTCTCGGCATGTCCGCCGCCGGCAGAAGCTATTTGAACCATAAAAAAAAGAATATCGGCCTTCCCCTTGTGAGCCGCGCAGCCGATCTGAACGGTCCCATGGGAAAGTTTGATATTCATGCCACCGCCATGTATTTGATGGGAATGGGTTCTGCAGATTTGAAAAAGGAATTTACGACACCTCCAGTTTACCGGGGCTGAAGCTCTTCCAGAAAAGCAAGTGCGTCTTCAACGGTGTCCACCGGAACAATTTCCATTGATGTCCCAATTTTTTCTGCGGTTTCAACAGCTATCGTATAATTGCTGTCTCCCCCGCCCTCCACCGGTTCATTCGGCGCAAAGAATATATCGATGTCCGCGGAATCAGCGGCCATGATTTTCTGATCGATGCCTCCGATTCTCCCGATAGAGCCGTCACTTTCCATAGTTCCTGTGCCGGCGATGTCATAACCTTTTGTAATGTCTTCGTCCACCAGTTGATTAAGAATTTCCAGTGTGAACATCAGTCCGGCTGATGGGCCCCCTATCGTATCCGAATCGATTTCCACTTCTGGTGTCGTTTCGATACTTTTGTCTTCCACGAAAGAGATTCCCAAGCCCACCCGTTCCGGATCCGTCGGCAATGGCGCCAATTCGATGTCGGTTCTGATGTCGCGGTCCTCGCGCTCGTAAAGTACCTCCACCATTTCCCCGTCTTCTTTGCCACTCAAGTAATCGATGAATTCCTGCATTTCGGTAAAGCTATTGCCATCGACTTCCAGGACACGGTCTCCAGGCGCCAAAATACCATCCGCCGCTCCCCCCGTTAGGACATTCAAGACAAAAACACCGTTATTGCTGATTTCATATGGCAGCTCGGCCTGCTCAAAAGCGATCTGCAGCGCATTCACCTGTGAATCGGACATCAGCTTTAATTGGCGCACATTGTATTCTTCATCGCTTTCATGAGGGCTTCTGACCTGCTCTGGAGGCATAACTTTATAGCCATCCTGAAATTTTGCCCAGACGTAGAGAGCAGGAGTCGCTGTCAGCATCGAAACTGTCATCAGGCTGAGGCTTCCCTGATCATCTTCATCACCGCCCGCAACTTCAACCAGCGGCGACAGTTCGTAGGCTGCGCCTGGTCTTGTAATATAGGCATCTAATTGATAAGAGGACAGAAAGACTACAAGAGCCATCACGATGACGAAAATAAATAAGCGTTTATTTTTCATGCAGTTCTTCCTTTCATCGGCTGAAGCCTTATTCTTTCTTAACTTTCACATAAGAAAAAGCCACGAAATTCGTGACTTATTGAAATTTTGAATGAAGGGCTTTTTCAACTACTTCAGGAACCAGGCCTGTTATGCTGCCTTTGTATTTGGCCACTTCTTTGACGATGCTCGAGCTGAGGAATGAATATTGGTTGTTGGACACCATGAATAAGGTCTCGATATCTTCATTTAGGAACCTGTTCATCGATGTAATCTGCATTTCATATTCAAAATCACTGACCGCACGCAGGCCGCGAATGATAGCGTTTGCTTGTACTTCAACTGAATAATCAATCAGCAAACCTGAAAATGAATCCACTTTGACGTTTGGGATGGATTCCGTCACCTGCGAAATCAAATCCATCCGCTCATTGACGTCGAATAATGGATTTTTAGAAGAATTATTCATCACGACCACTTTCACTTCGTCAAAAATTTTGGACGCCCGTTTAATGATATCCAGATGCCCCATTGTGATCGGATCGAAACTCCCTGGAACTACAGCAATTTTATTCAATATGTTCTCCCTCTTCCCCCTGATAACGGTAAATTGAAATGATGGTGCTCCCGTAAAGTTCTTTTTTGTAGCGTTCAAAATACCTGGTCCGATCGGGAAGCTCCACTTCGCGATCATGTTCACAAACTATAATCGCATCTTTCGTGACAATTTCCAATTCTCCCGCTTTATCCATCAGGTCATAGGATTTTTTCATGTGGTAAGGAGGATCCAAAAACAGCAGCCTGGCCTGGATGCCATTTTTCTTTATCGCTTTTACTGCACGTTCTGCATCTGCCCGGTAAACTTCAGCACGGTCAAAGAGGCGTGTCTTTTCCAGATTGGCCTGGATCGTTTCCACGGCACGTTTATCTTTATCCGTAAAGATGACCTGGTCAATGCCGCGGCTAAGGGCTTCAATGCCGAGTCCACCGCTTCCCGCAAACAGATCCAGAGCAATTCCGCCGTCAAAAAATGGGCCGATCATATTGAAAATGGATTCCTTCACTTTGTCCGTCGTCGGTCTGGTCGAATTGCCAGGCACCGCCTTTAATGGAATCCCTTTAACTGTACCTGCTACAACACGCATACTATCGCCTCTAACTTAAATGATTTTCTTGATGCATTTTGCACACATAATGGTAAAATGAAGACTGGAAAGGACGTGTAACGATGATTCAACGTTTTATCGAACTCGGAGAAGGGTACGGAGATATTTATGAACTCCGTGAACTCATCACCAGTAACCAAAAACGCTTTATGCATGGATTTGTATTTATTTCCACCAACCCACAAGGGCAGAATGTTTTGTCGGTTGCAGCTGCATTTAAACCGGCTTCAGAAGGCAACTTCATGCCAATCTATATTTGTAGAGAAGGCATTCCAGTCGATTCCAAGCGTTTGGCTATCTTTGAGCAAGCCGTGGCAGAAATCGGCTATACTCCGATCAAGATGGAAGTCAAGCATTCAACCGTTTATGCAGATCGAAAATTCTACCATAGCCATTTGATTTCAGTTTTAAGATTAAATCATTATATTCCGCCAATGCAATAATCAAAGACCGATTTTATAATCGTATTCCTTCGCCTTATCCGGCTTGGCATTTTCATATTCTGTTTTCAGGAACGGACGGTAGGATTCAAGCACCTGTTTTACATAAGGTAATTTATTTAACTTCGTTTTGGTCGTTTCGATAGCATCCTGGTCCATATAAAGGACTACATATTTCAATTTACGGGAAATATAATGAACATGCCCGAACTTCCGCAGCGATTTAGCTTGTTTTAAATGATGCACATAGACAATGAGGCCTTGGCGATCATGCATAAGTATCCCTCTTTTCTTAACTTCTAGAATACCATAGGAAAGAAAAAAGCCGCAACTGAATGCAGAGAAACTTCAATCAGTGAAAAGGTCTTGCTCCGCCACTGGAGACAAGCAGAACACCGGCTAAGAACGCCGCTTCCTGTGGCAATGCCTATATAACCGATATCTTGTCGGCCCGATTCAATCGGACTTATACGTCCAGTGGCTTTTCTTATTTGCGAAAGCCAGAATCTTACTGACTGTTAAAGCGGAATAAACTGACAATGCAGCATACAATTCGCTATACTATTTTTAGTATAGAATTCCAGGGAGGTCACACAGAGTATGGGAAAAAAGACGAAAATCGGTTTTGCTGCCGCTGCTGTCGGAGCTGCCGCTTGGGCAGGTTCCAAAGTTTTGGCAAACCCACAGCAGCGTCCTGCTAAAGAAGTCCTGAATTATGAACGCCCGATTGTTCTTGCACATCGCGGCGGAGCCAAACTGGCACCCGAAAATACCTTGGCTGCGTTTAACCGATCAGCCGAACTCGGAGTCCACGGTTTTGAAATCGATATCCGGATGACGAATGATGAAGAAATTTTGGTTTTTCACGACGAGTTTATTGACCGGACTACAGACGGAGCCGGAAGAGTAGCTGATATGTCCCTCGAACAGTTAAAAGCTTTTGATCTCGGCTACCATTTCATTGATTCAGACGGCCAGCATTCATACCGAGGCAAAAACGAAAAAGTTGTGCTGCTCCGTGAGCTGATTGAAAAGTTTCCGCAAATGTATATCAATATCGATATAAAAGATGATCCTGAAACATATGAAGGCAGCTTGGTGCCATCAAAATTGTGGCGGCTGATAGATTCGCTTGGAGTGCATGACCGCGTAGCTGTGACTTCTTTTTATGATGAACAAATCGACCGCTTCAATTTATACGCCCAAAATCGGGTAGCTATCGGCGCAGGTGAAAATGAGGTCAGAAAAGCTTATACATCCTTTAACAGCCAATTTGGCCATTTGTATCAGCCGCGTGCAGATGTTTTTCAGATTCCCGTTAAATCATCGCTGTTCCGATTGGATTCTCCCCGCTTTATTGCATTTCTTGAGAACTTGAACATACCGGTCCATTATTGGATCATCGATGAACCGGAAGCGATGCGCGCTTTGATCGGTGCCGGGGCAAAAGGCATCATAACCGACCGACCCGATCTTGCTGTAGCTCTCATTTCAGAAATGGAAGAATAGTTAACGTAAAAAAGAGCAACGCAAGGCGTTGCTCTTTTTTTATGGAACTGGCTTATACTGGCTTATATTTCGGTTAAGCTGAACAAGAACAGCCGCCGCCAGTACCACAGCTTCCCCCACAGGAAGATTCCGATGAAAAGAACGGATTGGTGGAAGGAATTTTAACTGCCTCAGATACAGATCTTCCAAGTATGAAACTCACTTGGTCCATCAAGTCCTGCAATTCATTTTCGGCAAGACGCAGATGTGCCACTTTTTCATTTAAGTCCAAATGGCGTTTATCTACACGAATCTGTTTCATCACCCGCGAGTATTCCGGATGGTATTTGCCAAAACGCTGCACTTCTTCGTATTGTTCTTTTAATCTGGCGAAGTCGTGGATTTCATCCGCAAGATTTTTATCGTTATAGACAGAGGCGTATGCTGCCCGGTAAAGGTCAGCTTGCTCTGATTGTAGGATCATTTGGCTTAACTCATCTGCAAAGTCAGTTATTTCAGCCCATTCATAGGTCATAATCATAGCATTTTCCTCCTTTACACTTTAATCATAGCAGATATTTTTGAATTTCACTATAGACTTGAAAGGATTGTCAGCATGAACTCTTTAACCGATCAATTCACACGCATTATGGAAAATTCCAGCACCGAAGACCTTAGGATCTTAACTGATTATCTGACGAATTTCGAGAAAAAACAACAAGGTGAATTCTCCACTTATTTAAGTGCAGGCTTGAACATGACACGCAATACAGATGAACAGTCTTCGATTGTGTCTATACCAAATACTCCATTTATCCATAATAATGTTGATATTCCACATGGCGGCATTCTCGCAGTTCTTCTTGATACTGCAATGGGCACTCTTGCAAACAGCAAATGCCCGACCGGATTCGGAGCTGTGACTACAAACCTTACGATCCATTACCTCACTGTTGCACACGAAGACATCATAAGCGCAGAAGCACGGATCATCCGCAGCGGCAGACATACGATGGTTCTTGAAGGAAATATCTTTCAAAAAGATGGAAAACATATTGCAACCGCAACCGGATCTTTTTTTATCATCCCTAAAAAAACAAAGCCTGCTATTGCTTCACAGCAATAGCAGGCTCTTTTTCGAGAAAAATCTGAGTATAGTATTTTCCGAAGACCCCGACTCCCGTTTGGTTGAATTGGTTACTGAGAAGGGTCTTGCGGTGGGCACCCGAATTAATCCATCCATGGACTGTCTCTGCTGCATCATAATAACGGGTGGCTGTATTGGCAGCTGCCTTTTCGAAAACGATATTGCCTTCTTCTAAACGGGCATGCAAGTCCTTGATTTCCATTTCTTCAGAAGAAAAATTCTGTTTGGCCATCCCTTCACTGTTTGCTGCTGCAATCCTGTTTACCAGCGGATTGGCAATCAAGGGTTTTGTCTGATGATGAAGCCGATAGACATTCACCAGGTCGACAATCTGTTTGGCGTTTGCGTCATCTATTGATTGCTGCATGGTCGAAGAAGGCGTCTCTACCGGCAATAATTCACCAGAGAACATCATGTCATACGGCTGATGGCGAACGAGCGTTTCCGCGTCCATAAAGCGTACAGCTTCCAGTGCACGGTCGATGGAATCGATATACAGTTGTGCATAGACCCCTTCAAATTTCACCAGAATACGTTTGTCCATATCTTCAGCAGTGACATTGAATGTATAGATATTTTCTCCATATTTAACCGTGACTTCATTTTCCAGAATTGTAAATCGGTATAAGTCATCGAGACTTTGCCCAATCTGATAAGGAGCGGCATCTGCTGCAGCCCCTGCAGTGTATACTTGAACCACCTTGCCGTCTTTTACCCCTATCATGGTAAAGTGAGCATAGCTGGCATTATAGACCCACCAGTCATATCCATATGCAGAAGGTTCTATCCGTTCGGGTTCTCCATACTGTTCAACCCAGTGGTCACTGGAACCGCCTATATAGCTTGAAATACCCGTGCTGGGACGGTCAATGTCCAAAGTTTTGTCTGTGCTATCCACGTTCGGCAAAGGCTCTACCGTCCGGGGCGCTTCAAGAATATCATTTTCATTTATTGATGGATCCAAATAAAACAAACCGATCAGAACTATCGATAGAAAAATCATAATGCGCAGCAAGTCTTTCAACCGAACAGCCCCTTTGCTATTGTATTCTCATTATTATAACAGCCGCCTCCACACTGACACAATCTAGCCATTGCAACAACTTAAATTATGATCTATTATTAAAGGAGCATGTAGTCTTTTTTGTTATAGAGGAGGAGAGATCCTATGTATTTTGAAAATACAGGACTTGAAAACATTCACGTAGATATCGCATTACTTGAAAGCATCATGAACAAACATGGCTTGACTAAAGAAGGCCAATGGGATTACGAGCGTGTCACCTACGACCGCAAATTCATTATACGCGAAGGTACATACTATTTACGCGTATTTGCTTATGCTACTGACGGAGACGTCGATTCGAACGATGCCACTATGCGCGTCTTGAAGCCGGTACTTGGCAAGCATTATTATCCGCATGGCATTGAATACGGTGAAGATGAAGAGTTCCCGGAACATTTGATCAAAACTTGTATCGGATTGTTGGACTCCATTAAAAAGGAAGTTCAGGCTTTCGAGATCAACGTATAAAAAATCCCGCAGTTCAGCAATTGAACTGCGGTTTTTTTAACTAGCCATAAATAGATGAATTTCATAAGGAGGATTCAATAATTGAAGTGGTTGACGAAAAGAACTGTAACGATCGCAGTTATAGTAGCGGTCTTGATTTTAGTTTCGATATACATACTGCCCGTTTCCATCCCTTTGATCATTGCTTTGATCACTGCTATTTTTTTAGAGCCAGTTGTTAATTTTATACATAAAAGATTCAAGTGGCATAGAAAATCTGCCGTCATATCTGTATTTATCCTTTTTCTGTTGGTAGTGTCTGGTTTGCTTTACTGGATAGTTACGCAGCTAATTGGCCAGATTATCCAGTTCTCGAAAATGGTCCCTGAGTACATCAATTCCTTATCCGCCATGTGGGACGAATTTCAACGATTCTTTTTCCGTTCCACGGAAGATATGCCGGTTGAAGTCGTATCTTCATTTGAAACCGAACTGGCTGGTTTTATGGAAGGAATCCGTACTTGGGTATTGACGATCGTCAATTATGATACGGTCTCCAATCTGTTGACCGGCATCCCTTCTTTTCTTGTCAGCTTTATCGTCTTCCTGATTGCACTGTTTTTGTTTATGCTGGATTTGCCTGATTTAAAAATTATGCTGTTTAACCGATTAAAGGATTCAACAGCCGAAAAGGTCCGCTTCATGTTTGCACGTTTGAACAAAGTGATTTTTGGCTTCCTGAAAGCCCAGTTCCTGGTGAGCTGCATCATCTTTATCGTTTCACTCGTTTCGCTCGCCTTTATAACCCCTGAGTATGCGCTTGTCATGTCATTATTCATTTGGCTCATTGATTTCATACCCATTTTAGGATCGATTATCGTTTTGACCCCATGGTTTATTTATGAATTCATTACAGGCGATATTGTCCAGGGAACGCAATTGGCTGTCTTGGCACTTGTCCTGCTGATTATTCGGCGGACAGTGGAACCAAAGGTCATGGGTACGCAGATCGGCCTTTCTCCTTTAGCAACATTGATCGCTATGTTCATTGGCTTGCAGTTGATTGGTGTTCTCGGTTTTTTTGTCGGACCATTGATCGTCATCCTCTTCACATCAGCACGTGAAGCAGGAATGATTAAGATGGATTTTAAAGTATAAAAAAAAAGAACCCCATGGGGTTCTTTTTTTTATCCACCTAAAATGGCTTTAAAGACTGAAGTTGTATGGCCGCCTTCGTAAAACACATAAAGCAGCAAATAGACCATGACACCTGTTATGGCAGTTGAAAACCAGACGACACTGGTAATCGGACCTATTTTACGGTGCTTAGCCAATTGTTTTTTCCATCCCCAGTACATGGTAATCAAACCCATAATACCACCTGTTGTCGCTAATGTGATGTGGAAAATCAAGAAGACCGTATAGAAGATCTTCAAATCATCAGGTCCACCAAAAGCGGTATTTCCGACAAAAATGGTACGGGACATGTAAATGATGAAGAAAGTCAGTGCTGCTGCACCTGCTCCCACCATCACTTTCTTGTGAGCTTCAATATTGCGGCGACGGATGAGGTTCCAGCCAATCGCCACCAATACTGCGCTTAATACGATAAAAAATGTGCTGATTGTCGGCAATAGCGGCAAATTCATTTAAGTTATTCTCCTTTATGATGCATTAAGCATTATGTCTGTGATAAGCCATATCTTTACGGTCTTGCAATACTTTTGCGGTAATCTCATCAGCGTTGTCATTTTCGTTGCGCAGCCATTCATAGAAAACCAGCCACAAGAATACGGTGAAAACGAGCTCCTGAAGAACTTTCATGGTAATTCCACCTGTGCGCTGATCTTCAAGTGCTGACATGGTAGAAAATAACTCAGGGCCCGACAGGTTCAATTGTGACAGCGTACCAGCTGGCACACATAATGCCATTGCCTGCAGCCATGCCTCTCCATCGGTATAAGTCGCATAAAAAGGAGTGCCACTAAAGATGATCAATGCACATGCAGGGGTCATCAAGACGCTCAATCCAAATAAGTATGCCAGTTTACTCAATCCGTGGAATTTATGCATTCCCTCTAGGTTATTGACTACCGGCCACCAATAAAATATAGCCGAAGTGAATAAGACGATATTTACTGCACCATGAATCCATACATCCTGTTTAACGAAATCAAAAACCATAGGAATGTGATAAAACGAAAAGACCATTCCAAACAGGATTAATGCAAGCATCGGTTTAGTGAGAAAGTTGAATAAGGGTTTGACTACTGGCAGGCTAATAAATGCTCTCCAGATATAAGTCGGTATACCCATAATAAGTAATGGCGGAATCAGCAACAGCAACAGCGCCATTTGGACCATATGCATCGTAAACAAGATATGACCATATAAATCCACCGGTGATCCTTTGATGATGTAAAGCAGGACAATGCCTGAAACAAAAAGTGCAGCTTCCTTTATGCTGAGCGGCTGATTTCCTTTAAACTTTCCGCGCCACTTTGTAGTAGCCAAAAAATATAAAATCGTCACTAAAACGAGGACAGCGAAGTAAACGGGACTCCATAAAGCTTGAAACCCGAAGATACTGATTGGCATGTTGCGGGACCTCCTTTTCCTCAAGTACCCTCATTATATAGTGGCTTGCAAACTATATCAATGAACGAACTATGAACAATACGAAAAGCAGAAGCGCCCGTGTAGATTCGACGGGCATAAGACGCGCTGGCGAAGCGGCGTTTCTCCAGCCGCACAGCCAGAGTGGCTGATATCCTCTTCAGAAAGTAATCTAAGGCATTTTCCGTTACATATTGTTAAAGGATCCTTGCACATAGAAAAACCCCTTACCTCGAAAGGTAAGGGGTTTTCAAACGAATCTACCACCAAATAATTGTGACGAATGTCAGAACTGTGATAAATGCGATAAACATACCACAGAACATAAAGAAGGCAACCATACCGTGCCCTTTACCGCTCAGGTGCATGAAATAATAAAGCTGAAGGATTACTTGAATACCTGCCAACAAAAGAATGATTGGAACAATCAGGTAAGTGGAGAATCCTGCGGCTACCATTGTAAAAGCAACCAATGTCAAAAAGATCATTATTGCAAAAGTTGCCAAATGGCCCCGCATTTCTTCTGCTCTTTTTTTCTTCGTGTATTCGAATTCTGCCTGCGATCTTACATGAATATGTGTATCGTGTGCCATTATCCGATCACTCCCATCAAATAGACGACAGTAAAGATGAATACCCATACGACGTCAATAAAATGCCAGTATAGCGAAGCAAGATAGAATTTTGGTGCATTGTACATGTTCAATCCGCGTTTAGCGTTTCGAAGCATCAATGCGATAAACCAGCTAAGCCCGAATAGTACGTGAGCCCCGTGCGTTCCAACTAAAGTATAAAACGCAGAACTGAAAGCACTGTTCGTATAACCGAATCCTAAATGGACATAATGATTAAACTCATAAATCTCCAATCCTAGGAAAGTTGCACCAAGCAGGACGGTAATTCCCAGCCAAGCCTGCATTGCTTTGAAATTATGGTTTTTCATATGATGCATAGCGTAAACACTTGTCAATGAAGATGTCAAAAGAATCATTGTCATTGCAAAGACCAGCGGCAGTTCAAAAAGTCCAGCGGCAGAAAATTCCATGCCGCTTGGCCCTTTATCTTTTAATGCAAGGTAAGTTGCGAAAAGCGAAGCAAATGTTACTGTTTCCGCAGCAAGAAGCAACCAAAAACCAATAAACTTATTTTTACCTTCCATCGTAGCCGTCTCAGGATGATCTGGCCATGATTGAGGAGTATATCTTTGATTAATGTCCATCGGTGTTGCCTCCTTTCGCATCTTTCAGTAATTCTTCTTTTGTAATATGGAAACCTAAATCATCTTTCAATGAACGCACTAACATCGAACCGAAAGTGATTACTAATCCGATAATTAAGACAGCCAACGCCCAAGGCTTGTCGCCATCGAGGAAGTACAAGGCTCCGAATGAAGCAATGAACATTCCAAGTGAAATCACGAAAGGAATAATCGAACCATTCGGCATATGGATATCGCCAAGAGGTTCAGCAAAAATCATCCCTTTTTTATTGCCTTCCATTTTTTCGATCCAGAATGTATCAAGACCACGAACTAATGGAGTCTGTGCAAAGTTATAGAATGGCGGTGGAGAAGGAATTGCCCATTCCAGTGTACGGCCATCACCCCAAGGGTCATTGCCGACGCGCTCGTTTTTAATAGTTGTCAATACTACGTTGACTAGAAGAATAATGACACCAATAGCCATAAATACTGCACCTACTGAGCTGATTGCGTTGAATAGGTCCCAACCTTGATCTGCTCCGAACGTGTAAACACGGCGTGGCATACCCATCAAGCCTAGGAAATGCTGAATGAAGAATGTTAAATGGAATCCGATGAAGAAGAACCAGAAAGTCCATTTCCCTAATTTTTCACTAAGCATCGTTCCGAACATTTTCGGCCAGTATAAATGTGTACCTGCCAAAATTGCCAAAACAACTCCACCAACAATTACGTAGTGGAAGTGAGCTACGATAAAGTAAGAGTCATGCAATTGGTAATCCAAAGGAGCAATCGCCTGCATTACCCCTGTAACTCCACCCGCTACAAATGACGGAATAAATGCTACAGCGTAAATCATTGGTACTGAGAAGGAAATGTTCCCTCCCCATATTGTCAATAGCCAGTTGAAAATCTTGATTCCGGTTGGAACCGCAATAATCATCGTGGCAAGAGCGAATACAGCATTGGCTGTTGGCCCTAAACCGACTGTGAACATATGGTGAGCCCAAACCATGAATCCGTAGAAACCGATCAGGATTGTAGCAAAAACTAATGCAGTGTATCCGAAAAGGCGTTTACGGGAGAAGATTGCAAAGATTTCGGAGAAAATACCGAAAGCCGGCAAAATCAAGATGTAAACTTCAGGGTGGCCGAAGATCCAGAATAAATGCTCCCAGATGATCGTGTTACCGCCCATTTCGACCGCAAAGAAGCTCGCGCCGAACATACGGTCAAAGACCATGAAGAAAAGTCCGACTGTAAGTGGCGGGAATGCCAATAAGATCAATGCGGAAGCAACGAAAGTTGTCCATGTGAACAAAGGCATTCTCATATACGTCATACCCGGAGCACGCATGTTGATGATCGTAACCAGGAAGTTAATCCCTGCTATCAGCGTACCAAAACCGGATATCGTCAATCCCAGTGAATAGAAGTCGATTCCGTGCCCTTCAGAGGCAAGTGCTAACGAAGCGTAGTTCGTCCAGCCTGCGTCTGGTGCGCCTCCCATGAACCAAGAAAGGTTCAAGAAAATACCACCAAAGAAGAATAACCAGAAACCAAGTGAATTCAGGAATGGAAAGGCAACATCACGGGCGCCGATCTGCAAAGGCATGATCGCATTCATGAAAGCCAGTAAAATCGGCATCGCTGCCAAGAAGATCATGGTAGTACCGTGCATTGTTATAATTTCGTTATATGTTCCAGCACTCAGGAAATCATTTCCTGCTTTAGCCAACTGGACACGGATCAACATCGCTTCGAGACCGCCGACAAGGAAGAAGAAACCACCCGAGATAAGATAAAGGATCGCGATTTTCTTATGGTCGACCGTTGTCATGAAGTCCCAAATTGTAGCGCCGAAGCCCTTTTTTTGAGCAATAGAACTCACACTGTATACCTCCCTTTTTTAAGCTTTATTTCTACTCTTCCACTGATAAGCCCATTAAATAGGCCGCAAGTGAATCAAGCTGTTGTTCAGTGAATGCTTCACCATTATTCAATGCTTCAGGATCAGGCATTAAGTTGCCAGGCTTGTATTCTTGTGGATCTGCAATCCAGTTTTTAAGATTTTCTTCATTGTGTTCTAAGTATCCTGCAACCCGGTTGCGATCGCCGAATGTTGCCAAGTTAGGTCCGACTCCACCAGTACCACCGACACCAGAAGTAGCATGGCACGCGATACAGCTTTGTTCGAATAGTTCTTGGCCTTCCTGAGCTAAAGCATCTTCAGCAGGTGTTGGTTCTGCCTGCATTGCTGTAACCCATTGGTCAAACTCTTCGCGGTCTACAGATTTCACTTTGAAATCCATCAATGCGTGAGAAGGTCCGCAAAGCTCAGCGCATTTGCCGTAAAATACGCCATCATCAAGTTCTGAAGATTGCTGGTCGAACTCCAAATAGAAAGTGTTGACGTTTTCAGGGTTTACATCCAATTTACCGCCAATGGAAGGAATCCAGAAAGAGTGTTTGATATCCGCAGAAATCAGGTTAAAGTACACACGCTCATCAGTTGGTACAACCAACTCCTGTGCAGTGACAATTCCTTGTTCTGGATATTCAAATTCCCACCAGTAAAGCTTACCGGTTACGTTGACTGTCAAATGAGTCGAGTTGCCATCTTCTGCCTGCACGTCCATATCAGTAACGTCAGCCAAGTCGAATGTCGAATAGACTGTTGGAACAGCAAGGATCAAAAGGAGAACGATCGGAACAGCTGTCCATAAGAATTCTAATCTTGCACTTCCTTCAACCTGTTCAGGCATCATATCTTCGCCCATTTTCGAACGTCGGAACTTTACAATTGCCAAAACGAAGATAATCGATACAACAATAATAACAAACAGCATAACTACAGATGATAAAATCAATAGGTTAAATTGATCTTGAGCTACTTTGCCTGCCGGTATTAAGGTCGAAATCTCTTCACGTCCGCATCCCGCAAGAAAAACCAGCAATGTGGTCATCAATGCGAAAAGCCGCCATTTTTTAATTCCTTTCATCATAGCTTTTCATACCCCTCTCTCATATAAATAGTATCGCTTTAGAAATGTTGATTAGACAAAGACTGCAAATATAATCATTGAAACAAATAGAATGGTCATATAGTTCAATGAATAGATGAACATCGTCTTCGCCCATTTCAAGTCATCAGCCACTTTAAATCCACGAATGGCTAATACTAGCCAACCAATGTTCAAAAGTGTGGCTAAGATGATGAAGCCTGTCCCGAGTTCCATTAATAGGAATGGCAGAGGGAAAAGCATTACAACCCATGCAAGCATCGATTTTTTGGTTCGGTGAAAACCTTTAATTACCGGTAGCATCGGAATACCCGCTGCCCGATACTCTTCTGTCCGTTTCATAGCCAAAGCATAGAAATGCGGCGGCTGCCAAATGAACATGATCAGGAATAACGCCCAGGCACCCGTACCGAGTGTCGGTTCTACAGCAGCCCATCCAATAAGTGGAGGAATCGCACCAGAGATGCTCCCCACTATCGTATTGCTGACATGACGTCTTTTAGACCACATGGAATATAAGACGACATAAGCTAAAACTCCAGCAATCCCGAATAGGCCAGCCGATACAGAAGCGGAAAACAAAAACAATTCGCCTAAAACGATGAAAGAAACAGCTAGTGCCAATACAGCTGATGGCTTGAATCTTCCCGTCACTGTCGGTCGCGCTTTCTTACTTTCCATCAAAGGGTCTATATCCGTATCGATGTAATTATTCATCGCTGCGGATCCCCCAATGATCAATGCCGAACCGACGATGGTATAGACAAGAATATCCAGCTCATTCAGAAAATGCCTGTCGGAAAACTGAAATGCGAGCCACAATCCTGTGAAGACAGTAATTAAATTAGAATTTACAATTCCAATTTTTATAAGTGCCAAAAAGTCTTTCAGAAATGTCGTCGCTTCCGGCGCTTCATGTGTCTCTGCAGACATTGTCGGGCCGTTTGACATATAAGTCCCTCCTTTCAAAGTTGTAAGCATATTCCGCTAACCATAACTATATCTAAATTCCAGTCATTTTTCTACATATAACTGAAATTTCCTGATAAAAGAGATGATTTTCACGTAAATGGCCTCACAATTATCCATCTCTAATCATACATGAACAACTACACTATTTTAAGATAGAAAAACAATAGTTTTTGAACAGTTTGTGAAGCTCCAGTTATTATGTCCAAATCTTGAAAGTTTCTACTATTGTTGATTTCTCGTTGTATTTTGGAGAAACTTTCGCTATTATCGAGTATGCAGGTGTATAGACATTGAAAAGTTTTCTATAGAAAAAGTAGGTGGTATTTTGCAGCAAAATAGATATATAAAATGGTTTGCTGTTTCGGCTACCATTGGTATGTTATTAATTCTTTTGGGTGGCGCCCTTGTTACCAAGACCGACAGCGGTTTGGGTTGCGGGCGGAATTGGCCAGATTGCAATGGCAAATTGATTCCCGATAATATCACAGCAGAAGTTTTGATTGAATTTTCCCACCGCCTTGTAACTGGGGTCGTTGGTATTTTGATCGTCATTCTGGCCGTTTGGGCCTGGAGAAAATTTGGGCATGTTCGGGAGACAAAATTCCTGGCAATCATGGCCGTCTTCTTTTTAGTCCTACAGGCATTGATCGGAGCAGCACAGGTTCTTTGGGGCCAAGGCGACTTCATCTTAGCCCTTCACTTTGGGATTTCCCTGCTGTCGTTCGCTTCCATATTATTGCTGACGCTGCTGATTTTCGAAGTAGACCGGAAGTTTGATGCAGACCGTTTGCAGATCGGCAAGAAATTGCGTTTTCATACAATAGGTGTCACTTTGTATTCATATATCGTGGTTTATACTGGCGCTTTGGTTCGCCACACTGAGTCTAGCCTCATTTGTTCGGATTGGCCGCTGTGCCGGAATGATGATTTCACATTGCCGAGCAATATGTATGAATGGGTCCAGATGGGACATCGGGCCGCTGCCGGCCTGATTGTCATCTGGCTGGGTTACATTGCCTGGCATGCAATCAAGCAATACAAAGATCAGCGCGTCATCTATTGGGGATGGATAATCGCTTTCAGCATTGTCCTTCTTCAAGCGACAACCGGTATGCTAGTTGTCCTGACAAAACTGAATTTGTTTGTTGCACTTCTTCATTCACTGCTGATTTCCATGCTTTTCGGTTTATTGTGTTACATGGTACTGCTCGTTTCACGCAGCCGAATCAAAAAATAATAAAAAAAAGGCTGGCGCTAATGCGCCAGCCATTTTTTTTATTTCTTCTCCATTTCAATCAGAAGGTCTCCTGTAGAAATGCCCTCATTGGCATCTACGTGGATATCCTGGATCGTTCCATCGAACGGAGCTTGGACAGTCGTCTCCATCTTCATTGCTTCAGTCACCAGCAAATGATCGCCGCGTTTCACTTTAGCGCCTTTTTCCGTAAGCACTTTTAATACAGTGCCCGGCATTGTCGCTGCAATATGGCTTTCGTTTGTTGGATCTGCTTTCGGTTTAGCCGTGCTGTCTGTTTCCACCGTCATGTCCTGAATGCTGACTTCACGAGGCTGGCCGTTCAATTCAAAGTAGATGATGCGCGTTCCGTCTTTTTGCGGTTCGCCAATTGATACCATCTTAATCATCAAGGTTTTGCCTTTTTCGATTTCCACTTCAATCTCTTCGCCCAATCTCATTCCGTACAAGAACGTCAAGGTGTCGAGAACGGATACTTTGCCGAACTGGACATTGGTTGCTGTATATTCTTCGAATACTTTCGGATAAAGTGCATGAGCCAAAATCTCATGGCTTGTTACAGGACGTTCCAATTTATCAAACAAAGTTTTCTTGATTTCATCGAAATCTACAGGTTCCAAAAGTTCGCCTGGCCGAACAGTGATTGGCTCGCGCTCTTTCAAAATGACTTTCTGCAGCTCTTTCGGGAATCCGCCATGCGGCTGACCGATATAACCTTCAAAGAATTCAATGACTGATTCTGGGAAGTCGATCGTTTTCCCACGGGAAATGACAGTTTCTTCATTCAACTCATTTTGAACCATGAACAAAGCCATGTCTCCCACTACTTTCGAAGAAGGTGTAACTTTCACGACATCACCGAACAAGAGGTTGACACGCGAATACATCGTTTTAACTTCTTCCCAGTGCAGACCGAGCCCTACGGCTTTTGCCTGCTGCTGAAGGTTGCTGTATTGGCCGCCCGGCATTTCATGCTCGTATACCTCTGCATGCGGGCTATTCATGCCGCTTTCAAAATCAACATAGTATTTGCGGACATCTTCCCAGTAATGGGACAATTTCTCAAGTCCTTTGACGTCAGCTCTGACTTCACGGCCACTGCCGCTTGTCGCGTAATAAAGTGAATTGGAGCTTGGCTGCGATGTTAGTCCTGCCATCGACCCAAGAGCCGTATCTACGATGTCCACACCCGCTTCAATCGCTTTCGAGTACAGGTAGATGCCGTTTCCGCTTGTATCGTGTGTGTGCAGGTGGATCGGCAACGAAACCGTATCTTTCAATTCCGATACCAGGCGATATGCCGCTTCCGGTTTCAAGAGTCCGGCCATGTCTTTAATTGCCAGAATGTGGGCTCCTGCCGCTTCCAGCTCTTTCGCCATTTCCTTGTAATATTGAACCGTATACTTGTCACGGCTTGGGTCAAGAATATCTCCAGTGTAGCAAATCGCCGCTTCTGCGATTTTACCGGATTGACGAACTTCATCAATCGCCACTTCCATTCCTTTGATCCAGTTCAAGCTGTCGAAGATGCGGAACACATCAATTCCTGCATCGCCTGATTTCCGGACGAACTCACGAATGACATTATCGGGATAATTCTTATAGCCGACAGCATTAGCGCCTCGGAACAACATCTGGAACAAAACATTCGGAATTTCCTGGCGAAGTTTGATGAGACGCTCCCACGGATCTTCTTTCAGGAACCTGTAAGATACATCAAACGTTGCGCCGCCCCACATTTCCAATGAAAACAGGTCACTTTGCAGACGCGCAGTTTCTTTGGCAATCTCAAATAAATCATGTGAACGGACACGTGTCGCCAAAAGTGATTGATGGGCGTCACGGAATGTTGTGTCTGTCAATAAGACATCTTTTTGCTCATGGATCCACTTGGTCAAACCTTCTGCACCCTGAAGATCAAAAATCTGCTTCGTGCCGTTTGGTGCCGGCGCCAAAAGATCCACTTCCGGTTTACGCGGAGCCGCATAGATTGGTTTCTTTTTCTTCTCGATGCCAGGAAACCCGTTAATCGTTACATTTCCGATATAGCTTAATAACTTTGTCCCACGGTCTTGCCGTACAGGGAATATGAATAACTCTGGAGTTGTATCGATAAAGCTTGTATCAAAATCGCCTTTGATGAAATTCTGGTGTTTTACCACATTTTCCAGGAAAGGGATGTTTGTTTTAATTCCACGGATCCGGAATTCCTGTAGGTTACGATCCATTTTAGCTGCTGCTTCCTTGAACGTCACAGCCCAAGTGGAAACTTTAACCAAAAGCGAATCATAATAAGGTGAAATGACCGCGCCCTGGAAACCATTGCCTGCATCCAGACGTACACCGAAGCCGCCGCCTGAACGGTAGACCATCAATTTCCCGGCATCCGGCATGAAATCATTCAACGGATCTTCAGTGGTCACACGCGATTGGATTGCAAAGCCGAATAATGGGATGTCACTTTGCTGTGGAATTCCCACTTCTTCACTGTGGATCATATGGCCTTTGGCGATATGGATCTGCGCATGGACAATGTCGATGCCTGTAATCATTTCGGTAATCGTATGTTCCACCTGAATACGTGGATTTACTTCAATAAAGTAAAATTCATCATTGGCTACAAGAAATTCGACAGTGCCCGCATTTATGTAGTTAATGTTTTTCATCAATTTGACAGCGGCATCACAAATTTCATTGCGTAATTCATTGCTGATTGAATTTGAAGGTGCGATTTCCACGACTTTTTGGTGACGGCGCTGAATCGAACAATCTCTTTCGTACAAATGGACAATATTGCCTTCTGAATCACCCAAAATTTGGACTTCGATATGCTTTGGCTTATCGACAAATTTTTCGACATACATTTCATCTGAACCAAAAGCCGCTTTTGCCTCAGATTTCGCACGTTCATAGGCAGACGCTAATTCATCATGCGATTTGACAATCCGCATTCCGCGTCCTCCACCACCTAGAGATGCTTTGATCATTAACGGGAATCCTGCGGTTTTGCTGAATTCTTCAACTTCGTCCAACGACTTGACAGGACCATCTGTGCCCGGAATAACGGGAATGCCTGCAGCTATCGCTTGCGTACGTGCTTTTACTTTATCGCCGAACATATCCAAATGTTGTGACGTTGGACCGATAAAGACAATTCCTTCTTCCTCGCAGCGTCTTGCAAAATGAACATTTTCAGACAGGAAGCCATAGCCTGGATGGATAGCATCCACATTGGAATCCTTCGCGATGCGGATGATGTCTTCAATATCCAAGTATGCATCGATCGGTTTTTTTCCTTTACCCACCAAATAGGATTCATCCGCTTTGTAACGATGGTATGAACCACTGTCTTCCTGAGAATAAATAGCAACTGTTTGAATCTTCAGTTCTGTACAAGCGCGGAAAACCCGAATAGCGATTTCTCCGCGGTTGGCCACCAAGATTTTGTTGAACTCCTTCACACCGCAGCACACCCTTTACTTTTTCGTTTTTTCGTATTTATTGAACATGGAAACATTCATTAATACTCCCATAGCTAAAGATAACAAAATTACCGACGTTCCGCCATAGCTTATAAAAGGAAGTGTTACTCCAGTCAATGGAATAATGCCGGTCAAGCCCCCCAAATTCACAAAAGATTGGATTCCGATCATGCTGGCGACACCCGCCGCAAGCATTCTCGCCAAGGGATCGTGGGTCGTCATGGCAATCCATAACCCCCGCAGCACAATAAATCCTAAACCGCCTAAAACAAACACTACACCCAGTAAACCAAGCTCTTCAGCAATGACCGACATAATGAAATCGGTATGAGGTTCGGGAAGATAGCCCAACTTTTGGATGGATTGTCCGAGTCCTAACCCACTCAAGCCACCAGAACCGATCGCCAGATAACCGTTGACGATTTGAAAACCAAAACCCAGTTCATCTGAGAATGGATTAAAGAAAGCATCCAGGCGGCCAAGCCGTTTTTCTGTAAAGATGCTGTCTCCGGCAAAAATCATAAGTGGAACAATAAAGACCATTGCCGCTGCGATAAAGACGGCGGCAAGCCGGATAAACGGCTTTAACCGAACGCCGCTCGCTGACATGACGGACAAACCGACAGCTCCGATAATGAGCATCGAGCCAAGATCCGGTTCCAGAAAAACCAAAAACAGTACGAACGTCAAAATCATGACCGGCGGTATGATGGATTCATTCAATTTATTGATGGTGCCTTTATTGTATTTATTTGAAAAGACACCGGCCAAGTACAGGATGATGCCTACCTTTGCCACTTCAGAAGGCTGTATGTTAGCAAATCCGAGGCTAATCCAACTTTTTGCGCCGCCGGCTGCGAAACCGACAAAGTGAACGGCAATCAATCCAGCAAAGACCACTGTTAGGATGGTCACCATCATCCAACGCTTTTTAAAATGCTTATACGGAAAAGCGGCAGCCACTGCAAAGACAGGGAACGCAATTGCCAGGTTTATCAATTGCTGTATGTAAAATCGGTCTGGCTCCGAGCCATAGTAATTGACCGACCAGGCCATGCTTGAACTGTAAATCATGATCAAGCCGAATATCGTTAAGGCTAAATAAGTGAAAAATAAAGGATAGTCGATGAACTTTGCGTATTTCTTGATGTAAGATTTCATTTTTATACCTCTTTTAATTTGATGGGTGAACAAGAAAAGCGGAAACGGCCCAGCAGCAGAAGCTAACCTAAGAGCGCGACGTCGTGTCGCAACGGTTAGCTGACCCGCATCCTGCGGCCCTCCGACAAGCGCTGGAAGTCTTGCCGGTAATGGCGTTCTTCAGCCATTGCTGGCAAGGCTGAAGCGACTCGAAGAGCTAGGCGCTGAAGCTAGACAACACGAAAAGCGGAAGCGCCTGTTCAGCTCTGAAAGGCATAAGGCAGACCGGCAGTGTGGCGTTTTTTGCCACGCAGCTGGGTTGACTTATGACCCGAAGAGCTAGGCGCTGACGCTAGACAATAAATAAAGAGCTCAAATATCATATTCCTTACATTGTAAAAAAACTCAAACAAAATTCGTTTGAGTTTTAGGTCATTTATTTGTATACGCTTCGTGAAGAATGGAAAGTTTCTTCTCCAGCGTATCCATTAAATTTTTTCCAGCCTCACGTTCGATGAGTCCCAGCTTAACCGCAAAATCGATTTCGCGTGAAAGACCGAACATTTGGGTGTCAAGCACCTCTTCATATAAAGGACAAGATGGCAATGTCAAATGATCCATTTGCACCTTGATTAATTGCTCGATTTTTTGTGCATCAGCTTTGAGGAGTTCTAAAGCCTTTAGATGGTATGTTTGTTCTTCTGTATGTTCCATGAGGACTCCCCCATTTTATGAGTTTTCTTCTCTATTTTCCTGTCTAAAGTGTATCTTTTACACAAGAAAAATGCAAGCCTCTATGATGAAAGAGATGAATCCCTTTGGGAACTTGACATTAAAAGGTATACTGTTGGAAGAGTGATTATTTAAATGGAGGGTTTACCAATGGAATTTATCGTACCTTTTAAAGGTGAAGTGAAATTTAAGCTGATATTGGATCCGACTGTCTGGATTTTTGACGACCGCAAATTGAATTTGGAGAGTTATTTCCAGGAAGACCGAGTCGAAAAAGATGAACTTGAAGAATACAAGCGTGGAATGGGTGAACACTGGTCCCGTGAAATCATGGAAGGCAGTACCGTCCCGCCGACTTTGAATTCAGAAAAAACCTACAAGAGCAAAGAAAAGAAGGAAATGCTGACAGGGACATTCGGTATTTTGTTCAAACCGTTCCTTTTGAATGCAGAACCTTATGAACACACTAAACGGGTGATATTCGAAACCTTGCACGGTGAGTTTGAGTTTCCGATTGAACACGCTAAACAATTGATCTTTAAGTTCAGCGAAAAAGGCCAACCCCTGAAAGAAGACGGCCCTGTCCATGTTCTTCTTCCGGATGGTTCCAACCAGCAAAATCCGATTACCGATATCCAAGCCATCCGATTTGAATAGGAGTGATTCACCATGCGTGTACAATGCGTAATCTGCGATAAGATTGAGGAATTAGTGGATGATACCCTGCAGGCCAAACGCCTGCGGAACAGACCCATCCACACCCATATGTGCAATGAATGCCATGACCGGATCACGGCAAGGACCAAAGAACGCCTGGCTACCGGCTCTTTCCGCTTTTACCGCAGTTCCCGAAGCATTGAGGATGACTTCTGATGAAGCTCTTAAAAGGCATCTGGATTGGATTCTGGAGTGGACTGATTTTAGGGCTTCTACTGAAATGGATTCAATCTGTCACAGGCGAACGAGTATATACCCTTCTATTGAATGTGGATTTCATTCCGGTGATCGGCGGTGTGCAATGGTCCGAGGTTACTGAATTCGTTTTCCACCTGATCATCGCGCTGATTATCGGCATCGTCTATGTGTATCTGGCAAAAAGGCGCAATTACCCTTTCAGCCAATTGATGATCATCAGCCTGCTGCTGTCCGTGCCTTTACCGTTCCTTTTTTTCATATTGTCATGGCTTGCAGTTGATGCTGATGTGCCGGCTCCCAATGATTGGGGAGCATTTCTTTACTGGATTTTCGCCCATCTCACTTTTGCTTTATTATTGCCAATCCTATACAAAACATTTGAACGCAAAAACGCTGTATCTCAATGAGATACAGCGTTTTCGCGCTTTTCGCGCCATAGGCGGATTTTATAGAGAATCAGTATGAGCGCGGCAATAACGAGCCCTTCCACAATCGGCAGGAAGAAGGCTAAAAACGTAAGCCCCAAACCACCGACCGCCAGAAACAGGCCGATCATTGCATTTTTTCCAAGTGATAGCTTTTTAGCAAACCCTAATTTATAGACGAACGCCGAGAGCAGGAAAATAACCGCAAATAATGCGTATCCTGCCATTTCAAAACTCGGCAGACTCTGGTATAGAATTCGGGCTACCGGATACATATTGTCATAGACAAAGGCTTGATCGTCCACGGGCTATACATCCTTCCAATTCACTTATTCTTCGATGGCAACTTTCTTTTTCTTAGCCATACGTTCACGTTCAGCTTTATCAAGAATTTTTTTGCGCAAACGAATTGTTTGCGGTGTGATTTCGCAATACTCATCATCATTCAAGTATTCAAGCGACTCTTCAAGACTCATCAAACGTGCTTTTTTCATTGTTGTTGTTTGGTCTTTATTAGCTGAACGGATGTTTGTTGCAGCTTTGATTTTAACGATGTTGACTGTCAAATCGCTATCGCGGTTGTGTTCTCCGACAATCATGCCTTCGTAGATTTCCGCGCCGACTTCAACAAATGAAGTTCCGCGGTCTTCGATTCCCATCAAGCCGTAAGTCGAAACTTTTCCGCGCTCCATAGAAACCAATACACCTTGACGACGTCCGCCCACACGGCCAGAAGCAACTGGCTGGTAGCTGTCGAATGTATGGTTAATGATTCCGTATCCGCGAGTATGTGTAAGGAATTCAGTTGTGTAACCGATCAATCCACGAGCTGGTACGTTAAACACCAAACGGACTTGTCCGCTGCCGTTGTTTATCATATCCAACATTTCGCCTTTACGTTCACCCAATGATTCGATGATATTTCCTGTATATTCTTCAGGCACGTCCACTTGAACGCGTTCGACTGGTTCACAGCGAACTCCGTCAACCATACGTACGATAACTTCAGGTTTTGAAACTTGAATTTCAAATCCTTCACGGCGCATGTTTTCGATCAAGATCGACAAATGCAATTCTCCGCGTCCAGAAACAACCCATGCATCAGGTGAATCTGTAGCATCTACACGCAATGATACATCAGTCTGCAACTGAGCATCCAAACGTTCCTGAATTTTTCTTGAAGTGATCCATTTACCTTCTTTACCTGCAAATGGGCTGTTGTTGACAAGGAAAGTCATTTGCAAGGTCGGCTCATCGATGCGCAGGATCGGCAATGCTTCCTGATGATCTGCAGGACAAACCGTTTCTCCGACGTTGATATCTTCCATACCTGAAATAGCAATCAAGTCGCCAGCTTCAGCTTTTTGGATTTCAACGCGTTTAAGTCCCATGAAACCATGGATTTTTGTGACTCGGAAGTTTTTGAAAGAACCGTCAAGCTTCATTAAAGAAACCGATTGTCCCACTTCGATCGTTCCACGGAATACGCGGCCGATACCGATACGTCCAACATAGTCATTGTAATCAAGAAGAGCAACCTGGAATTGAAGTGGCTCATCTCTGTTATCGATTGGTGCTGGTACATGGTCCAGAATTGCTTCATATAGAACCTGCATAGTTTCTTCCTGATCCGCAGGATCGGCAGAAAGGCTTGCTGTACCATTCATAGCTGATGCAAAGATAACAGGGAATTCCAATTGATCGTCATTTGCTTCAAGTTCAATGAACAATTCGATAACTTCATCAACTACTTCTTCAGGACGTGCGAAGTCGCGGTCAATTTTGTTGACAACTACGATTGGTTTCAAGTTTTGCTCAAGAGCTTTTTTCAAAACGAATCGTGTTTGTGGCATACAGCCTTCGTAAGCGTCTACTACTAATAGAACACCATCAACCATTTTCATGATACGTTCAACTTCTCCACCGAAATCGGCGTGTCCAGGAGTATCCAAAATGTTGATTTTTGCATCTTTGTACTCGATAGCCGTGTTTTTCGCAAGAATGGTAATTCCACGTTCTCTTTCTATATCGTTGGAATCCATCGCACGTTCTTCGTGATGTTCATTTGAACGGAAAATTCCAGATTGTTGTAGAAGTTGGTCTACCAAAGTTGTTTTACCATGGTCAACGTGGGCAATAATTGCAATGTTTCTTAGGTCGTTTCGTAAGTTAGTCATATTTTCACTCCAATATTCTTTTTTCATGCCTATAACTGTGCTAGTATAGCACATATAGGTGTAAAACCCTAAGATTTTATTTCAGGCTATAAGCTACAGGAGGAAAATCGCGTGATGAACTTAATGAAAAACGTAAAATGGGTCTTTGTGATATATTCCCTGGCAGCGATATTGGCAATGGTCGGAATCGGCTTGGCTGTTGGCCTGCGCAGTGTCCTGGGCATATTCGCGGCAATCTTGGTATTGTGTCTGATCATGGGTATGGGGTTCAAGAAGAAAAAAGAGATGCGGGAAGCCGGTATATTATAATTATAAAAAAAGATGCGGAATTCCGCATCTTTTTTTACTTGATTTTGATATATTTTTTTAATAGTTCTTGATGAATAGCCGGATTGGCAGCGATGAACGTATCCTGTTTCAATAAGTTCGCTGGGTCTCCTTTGAAATTCGTCGTTATAGCTCCTACCTCTTGCGCAATGACCATGCCACCCGCAATGTCCCAAGGTGATAATCTCATGGAGATATAAGCATCAACACGTCCGCTTGCCAAGTAGGCTAACTCCAGTGCGGCTGAACCATAAGAGCGCATGCCACGTACGTCACGGATCAACTGAATGGTGGCTTCATGGTCCAGGTAGCGGTTCGGCACTGCCCACGTTGCATTCATGGCGACGATTGATTCGGTTATCAAGGTGTCCAAAAGAGGCTGAAGCTGCTCATCATTATAATAGGCGCCGCCATCTTTAACCCCGTGGTACAGGTCGTCATTGACGACATCATAGATATAGCCCAATTTGCCGATTCCCTCTTCATAGATTCCGAGTGAAATGGCGAAATTGCGTTTCTGATGAACAAAATTCATGGTGCCGTCAATCGGATCAAGCATCCAGATAACTCCTTCCGAACTTTGGATATCATCCCCGAAGCCTTCTTCCCCGAAAATCCGATGTCCCGGAAAGTCTCTGCGGATACGCCCAATGAAAAATTGCTCAATTTCCTTATCGATATTCGTCACCAGGTCATTGGCGTTTGATTTTGATTCGATGGTGATATCGCTCAAAAACGAATTGCGTATCCGATGTCCCGCTTCTTTGATAAGCGACTTTATGTATTTGTCCATAGCATGCAAATCCATGTATGTATCCCTCCCTGTTTGTTTCAGTATAACGAAAAAGGCATCTGCTGTCTTACTTCAGCAGATGCCTTTAATGTATAGACGTATTAGAGCGCATGGAGGGCCTCCAGTTCTACGTGGATCTCTTGAAGCCGTTGCTTGCTTTTTGAAATTTGCACATCATCTTTCTGCTGCATCGCATCAAATAATGAAGCAAGTTCATAATCAAGTTCCAGTTTCAGGACGTGTACATATTCCTTTTCTACATCCGCTTTGCGGATTATCTGAATCATCTGTTTCATAATGAGCACCCCTTTCTCATCATACTCCGAAAATTCTGACTAATTTTGTTACTATCATTATAATACCACTTTCTTTGAATGAAATCCATTGGCAGAATCGTATTTATATTCTTTTTTCCCAAACTTCGTTAAAATGAAACCTGATTACCTAAATTAAAGGAGGATATTTACTTGACGCCTTATTGGAATAAACAGGATTTCGAAGTTTTCAACACCCCTGGCCTCGATGCCAGGATGTCTGCCTTAACGGAGTATGTCCGTCCAAAGTTCCAGGAACTTGGAACTGAGTTCTCATCTTTCTTTTCTGGAAAAACCGGAGATGAGTTTTTCCCCCACGTTGCCAAGCATATGCGGAGAACCGTCAATCCGCCAAATGACAGCTGGGTAGCTTTTGCTCCTTTTAAAAGAGGCTATAAAGCTGTTCCCCATTTTCAGATCGGCATGTGGGAAAGCCACGTATTCGTCATACTGGCCGTGATTTATGAAGCCCCAAACAAAAAAATGATGGCTGAAAATCTGCTGCATTCAGATATATTAGATCATTTATCGGGAGATTTTGTGGCTTCTGGAGACCATATGAAGCCACAGGCTGATCTTTTAATCGAATTAGGGGAAGAAGGCATCGAGAAATTATTGACCCGCTTGCGTGATGTCAAAAAAGGCGAATTTGTGATTGGGCGCCACCTGTCCAGAGAACAGGCTGCCTCTTTAACCAAAGAACAATTTCTTCAATTCGCTGAAGAAACCTTCCAGGCGCTTCTTCCTGTCTACCATACCCTGCTCGAACCAATAAAAGAACCTGTCAGCCGCTGAGGCTGCAGGTTCTTTTTCTGTCATTTCTTATTGATTTTGACGACTTCGTCAGCTGTTCCAGCTTTCATTTCCTTGATGGCTGGAAAACTGGCGTAGCCGCTTTCTTCCTCAAATTCACGGAAATAGGTTTTTTCTTCCGATATCGAAGGAACCACCTGCTTGAATTTGCGGTAACGCGCCAACAGGTCCTGCCTGCTGATGCCTTTTTCATAAGCCATTTCGATGCCTTCGAAAAAACTTACGACATCAATAATTTCTTCTGTTGACCATTCAATAGAAAATGGATAGGAATAATCCATCCTTACATCCCTCTTTTCATTCAGTGATTGACCATTTCCTGCGGATTTCTCCAGCCTGACGGACCATTTCTTCAATCAATTCCTGGACCGTCGGCACATTTTTGATCAGTCCTGTCACTTGTCCGGCCCAGCCGAATCCTTGATCTTTTTCTCCATCATAGATGAATCGCTTATTGGCTTCACCGCTGATGTATGCTTTTAAGGCTTCATAGGTCGGCGTCTGGCTTTCAATCTCCAGGATCTTATCAGTCCAGCTGCTCCGCAACGTCCGCGCAGGAGCACCGATGCTGCGTTTGATGATGACTGTATCGTTCTCGGAGCTGTTGATCAGCTGTTCCTTATAGGCTGCTGACGCATGGACACATTCTTTCGTGGCAATAAAGCGCGTCCCCATTTCAATGCCTTCTGCTCCGAGGGCATGAGCGGCCATCCATCCGCGGCCATCGCCGATACCGCCTGAAGCGATGACTGGAATCTTCACGGCATCGACTACCTGCGGAATCAGCACCATCGTACCGATGTCATCACGCCCTAAATGGCCGCCGCCTTCGTGCCCCACGACCATCACTGCATCCGCACCAAGGCTTTCCGCTTTTTCAGCCTGCCTTCTTGCTGCTACCAGAACGAGCTTTTTGATGTCTGTTCCTTCCAGCTGCTCGAATATCGGCGTCGGGTTGCCTCCGGTCATTGAAACGACCGGCACCTTTTCTTCAATCGCCACATCCAGCATATGTGAAAATGCACGGCCATGTTCGCCAATCGCAAAATTAACACCAAAAGGCTTGTCCGTCAATCTTCGCACTTTTCGGATTTCATCCCGCAACTCTTCAGGCGTGGCCAAGCTCATCGCCGTGATTTGGCCCAATCCTCCAGCATTTGAAACAGCTGCTGCCAGTTCTGCATAGGCTAGATAAGCCAAGCCTCCCTGTATAATGGGATAGCGGATCCCCAATAGCTCAGTCACCCTCGTTTTGAATTCCATAAACTCACTCCTTTTCTCTCTGTATGTCATGTATTCGCTTCTGCAGCAGGAAATCCTCTTATTTTTTACTATAGGGGGTGGCATCATGCTATAATTCTTTTTGTTTTCATTTTATTAAGTGAGGTGGGCTTATCATTGTCTCAATTAGAAACTCCGTTATTTGATGCGCTTTTAAAGCATCGAAACCGGCACCCGATCCAATTTCATATTCCCGGCCATAAAAAAGGCCAGGGCGTCGATCCCGCATTCCGGGAATTTGTCGGCGACAATATTTTATCCATCGATTTGATTAATATCGCCCCTCTGGACGATTTGCATGCTCCAAAAGGCGTCATTAAAGAGGCGCAGGAATTGGCTGCCAAAGCATTCGGCGCAGACCATACTTTCTTTTCGGTACAAGGCACCAGCGGCGCCATCATGACTATGATCCTGAGCGTGGTCGGCCCCAACGACAAGATTCTCGTGCCACGGAATGTCCATAAATCCATTATGTCCGCCATTGTTTTTGCGGGAGCCATCCCAATTTTCATCCATCCGGAAGTTGACCCGGAACTCGGCATTTCCCATGGCATTTCTGCAGAAGCTGTAGAAAAAGCGATGATCGAATACCCGGATGTCAAGGCGGTACTAGTCATCAATCCGACTTACTTTGGCGTAGCCGCTGATTTAAAACGGATTGTCGATATCGCTCATTCACGCAATGTGCCTGTTTTAGTGGATGAAGCACATGGTGTGCACATCCATTTCCATAAATCCCTGCCTGTTTCAGCAATGGCGGCAGGAGCGGATATGGCGGCCACTTCTGTCCATAAACTGGGTGGATCCATGACGCAAAGCTCTGTGCTCAATGTACGGGAAGGCTTAGTATCGCCAAAACGCGTCCAGTCGACCTTGTCGATGCTGACGACGACATCCACTTCCTACCCGATTCTGGCGTCTCTTGACACAGCACGCCGTCAGCTGGCGATCCATGGGTATGACCTGATCGACCAGGCAATCCGCTTGTCCCAGGACGCCCGCAAACGCATCAACAAAATTCCTCACTTGTATTGCGTCGGCAAAGAAGTGCTGAATTCATCGGCAACCTTTGATATGGATCCGACCAAGCTGTTGATCAGCGTCAAGAACCTGGGCATCACAGGCCATCAAGCTGAGGAATGGCTGAGAGAAAACGCCAATATCGAAATCGAACTTTCCGATTTGTATAATATTCTTTGCCTTGTCACTATCGGAGACACCCGCAAAGAATTGAATCTGCTGGTCAATGCCCTTCAGCGCATGAGCGAAGCGCTGGATAATGATGCAGCCATTGTTGAACCCGTTGTGCTGCTGCCGGATATCCCACGGCTTGCGATGACACCGCGCGACGCTTTTTACGCGACGACAGAAGTCATTTCAATCAATGAGGCTGTCGGCCGCATTTCTGCAGAATTCATCATGGTCTATCCTCCGGGCATTCCGATTTTTATTCCCGGCGAAATCATCACAGAAGAAAACATCAACTACATCCATATGAACGTAGCTGCCGGTTTGCCTGTACAGGGACCGGAAGATGATACGCTGCAGATGCTGCGCGTTATCAAGGAGCAGCAAGCAATCAGATAACAGTAAAAAAGACCCAAGAGCCTCCGCTCTTGGGTCTTTTTTAAATGCCTTCTATAGCTGCTGGATCTACAAAGCCGTAACCTTTATCCTTCAAGCCTTGGATGATGTCCGGGAGAGCTTCTGAGGTCCATTCACGGTCATGCATCAAAAGATTTGCGCCATTGTTCAGATACTCTGTATTTAGCATGATGTCCGTTAACGACTGGGCATTCTGGTACTGCTGTTCCCAATCATAGCCGTACGTCCAATTCATGAGCACCATTTCTTGCTCTTCTACAAGCTGTTTGCTGAAATCTGTATTCGCTCCATGGGGTGCCCGGAAAAACTTCGGCTTTTCTCCAATGATCTCTTCGATTGTTTCATTCAACTGCAGAATTTCTTCCCTTTGCTGCTGCTCGGTAAGGTCCCTTAAGTTTGGGTGGCTGTTAGTATGATTGCCGATGGCAAAGCCCATTTCATGGAGCTGCTCTAATTGCCGCCGTTCCTCATCCGTGTCCAAAAAATGCCCATTGACGAAAAAAATTGCGGGGATGTCCTGGCTTTTCAAGATTTCCGCCATCTCCATTGCATGTTTGTCCGGTGCATCATCAATTGTCACCAGCACGACTTTTTCAGAAGCGTCAGCAATGGGCTGTGCGGACCAATTCGCCGAATTGATGCGATATTCCGGTTCAGCGACATTTACTTCTTCTTTCGCCTCTTCTGCCGGTTCAGCTGTTTCTACAATGGCTGCAGCGTCACGTTCTTCTTCTTTTGCTGATGGATCTGCCGAAGCCTCTTTTTCTTCAACTGATAGGGTATTATTTTCTTCGCTGCATGCCGTTAGCAATAATAGTCCAGTTGCAAGAGTTATACATATTTTATGCATCAATACAACCACCCCTTTTCTAAACAAATCTTACCATGGCTAACTCTTTTTTTCCAAAAAAAAAGAAGCCGCATAAGCGGCTTCCTGTATCTTATTTAATGATGTGAATCGGCGTTCCAAGAGCCACTTCTGCAGCTTCCATAGTGATTTCAGAAAGAGTTGGGTGAGCATGGATGGTCATTGCGATATCTTCTACTGTCATTCCAGCTTCGATTGCAAGTCCAAGCTCAGCGATCATATCTGATGCGCCAGCTCCAACAATTTGTGCCCCTAACAGCAAGCCGTCAGATTTGCGTGAAACCAGTTTCACGAATCCTTCAGAAGCGTTTAATGAAAGAGCACGGCCGTTTGCAGCGAATGGGAATTTCGCAGCCGAAGCTTCGAATCCTTCTTCTTTTGCCTGTTCTTCAGACAAACCTACGCTTGCAAGTTCCGGATCTGTAAAGCAGACCGCCGGAATAGCCATATAATCAACTTCAGACTTCTCGCCTGCAATTGCTTCTGCAGCCACTTTGCCTTCATATGATGCTTTATGCGCCAATTGAAGTCCAGCTACCACATCACCGATTGCATAGATATTCGAAATGTTCGTACGGCATTGCTTGTCAACTTCAATCAAGCCGCGGTCTGTCATTTTGATGTTCACTTCTTCAAGACCCATTTCGTCTGTGTTCGGACGACGGCCAACTGTTACAAGAACATAATCAGCTTCAAGCGTTTTTTCTTCTCCGCCTGCTTCATAAGTAACTTTAACGCCAGAATCAGTTTCCTCTACACCTTTAGCAGATGCTTTAGTGATGACTTCAACGCCTTTTTTCTTCAATCCTTTTTTGACGATGGCTGTCATTTGCTTTTCAAATCCAGCAAGGATATCAGGTGCGCCTTCAAGGATCGTCACTTCAGAACCCATGTTTGCAAATGCAGTACCAAGCTCTGTACCGATGTACCCGCCGCCGATAACGACAAGTTTTTTAGGAAGCTCCGTGAGTGCCAAAGCTCCAGTTGAATTAATCACGCGTTTTGTAAATTTAAAAGTCGGGATTTCAACCGGACGAGATCCCGTAGCGATAATCGCATTTTTAAATTTATACGTCTGCGCTGAATTATCATCCATTATACGAACTGTATTTTCATCAACGAAATAAGCTTCGCCGCGCAAGATTTCGACTTTATTGCCTTTAAGAAGAGATTCAACGCCGCCAGTCAATTTCTTCACGACACCATCTTTGAACGCTTGTGCTTTTTCAAAGTTAAGCGAAACTTCTTTGGCAACAATTCCCATATCTTCTGAATGTTGAGCTTCTTCAAAACGATGCCCCACAGAAATCATCGCTTTCGAAGGGATACAGCCGACATTCAAGCAAACGCCGCCGATATATTCCTTTTCAACGATTGTTACTTTTTGGCCAGTTTGTGCTGCACGAATAGCTGCAACATAACCGCCAGGGCCTGAGCCGATTACAAGCGTGTCTGTTTCGATCGGAAAATCTCCTACTACCATAAGTTTTACGCCTCCATTAATAGTAATTCAGGTTGACTTAATAAACGTTTTATATGATTTAATGCATGTTGCGCTGTTGCACCATCGATCATTCTATGATCGAAGCTCAATGATAATGCTAACACAGGTGCCGCTACAATTTCACCATTTTTAATTACTGGCTTCTCTGCAATTCGGCCGATTCCAAGAATCGCCACTTCCGGATGGTTGATAACCGGAGTAAACCATTGTCCACCAGCAGAACCGATGTTTGTAATCGAGCATGAAGCGCCTTTCATTTCAGCAGCGGATAATTTACCATCACGCGCTTTTGTTGCCAAGCCATTGATTTCATCAGAAATGGCAAATACTGATTTGCGGTCTGCATTTTTGATGACTGGCACCATTAAGCCTTTTTCTGTATCAGCTGCAATACCGATATTGAAATAATGCTTCTGGATAACCTCGCTTGTTTCATCATCAAATGATGTATTCAAGGCTGGGAATTCACGCAATGTGCTGACCAATGCTTTTACCACATATGGCAAATAAGTCAACTTGATTTCTTTTTCTGCTGCAATGTCCTTGAATTTTTTGCGGTGTGCCACCAATTCAGTGACATCCACTTCGTCCATCAAAGTTACGTGAGGAGCGGTATGTTTTGAGTGAACCATCGCTTTAGCGATCGCTTTGCGTATACCGGACATCTTCTCGCGCGTTTCAGGGAATTCACCTTCAGGAGCTGCTGCTGCTTTTGGTGCTGCAGCCGCTTTTTCAGTGCTTTCTTCTGCCGTTTCCTGCGGTGCTTCAGAAGCTGCAGGTGTTGCTGCTTTTTGGTCGCCGTTCATAAAGGCTTCCACATCTTCTCTTAATACACGGCCATTGTTGCCTGACCCTGTAACTTTTTTAATATCGATATCGTTGTCACGCGCAAATTTGCGGACAGACGGCATTGAGATGACGCGTGCATTTGGATCAGATTCTTCTGTAGAGTCAGCTTGCGGCTGAGCTCCAGCGCCAGTCTGCTCTTTCGGCTCTTCTTCTTTGGCAGGTGCCTTATCAACATCCTCACCAGATTCGCCTGTACCGGATTGCACTTGCTCCTCGGTTTCTTCTTTTACTTCAGGAGCGGCTTCTTTTTTGTCGCCGTGATTTCCTTTGAAGTTCATTTCTTCAGCGTCTGGTGCGTCGATGCGGACCAAAATATCACCAACTACGGCAACTGTTCCTTCTTCGACCAACACCTCTTCAACTGTTCCTGAAACCGGTGAGGGAATCTCGACGACGGCCTTGTCATTTTGCACTTCAACAAGAATGTCGTCTTCTTCGATCGTATCTCCCGCTTTCACGAACCATTTTACGATTTCACCTTCATGGATACCTTCACCGATATCCGGTAATCGAAATTCAAAAGCCATATATATCACCCTTTCGGTTCTGTTTAATTTAGAAAGTAAGTACTTTCTTCGCTGTTTCTACTATATCCTTCGAATTCGGAAGCCAAACTTCTTCGGCTTGTGAGAATGGGAATATAGTATCCGGCGCAGTTACACGAAGAACCGGTGCCTCTAAGCTCAAAATCGCACGGTCCGTAATTTCAGCTACGATACTCGCTGCGATTCCAGCTTGTTTTTGAGCTTCTTGAACGACCATAGCGCGTCCAGTTTTCTCCACAGAAGCGATGATTGTTTCAATATCAAGCGGTTGGATAGTGCGAAGATCGATCACTTCAACCGAATAATTTTCTTTTTCAAGTGCTTCTGCTGCTTTGATGCTTTCTTGGACCATCGCGCCATAAGCGATAATAGTCAAATCCTTGCCTTCACGCTTCACATCCGCTTTGCCCAGAGGAATTGTGTATTCTTCTTCTGGCACTTCCTGGCGGAATGAACGATACAGTTTCATATGCTCAAGGAAAATAACCGGGTCGTTATCGCGGATTGCTGAAATCAACAAGCCTTTTGCATCGTAAGGTGTAGAAGGAATGACCACTTTCAAACCAGGCTGAGCCGCCATCAATCCTTCCAATGAATCAGCGTGCATTTCCGGTGTATGAACACCGCCGCCAAATGGTGAACGGATTGTTACCGGCGAATTCAAGCTGCCACCGCTGCGGAAACGCATGCGTGCCATTTGTCCGCTGATGGAATCCATTACTTCAAAGACAAATCCGAAAAACTGGATTTCCGGAACAGGACGATATCCCTGCAAAGCAAGACCAATGGCTAAACCGCCGATGCCTGACTCAGCTAAAGGCGTGTCAAAAACACGATCTTCCCCGAATTCTTTCTGCAGACCTTCTGTTGCACGGAATACACCGCCGTTATTCCCTACATCTTCACCGAAAACAAGAACGTTTTCATCGTTCTTCATCTCTGTTTTCAGAGCGTCGGTAATCGCTTGGATCATCGTTAATTGTGCCATAGCTTACTTCGACTCCTTTGCTTTATAGATATCCATCTGCTCTTGTACGTTGAACGGCATTTCTTCGTACATGAATCCAAGCAGATCTGTGACTTTTTGTTTTGGAGCGCCATCCGCTTTTTTGATCGCCGCTTTAATTTCTTCTTTAGCTTTTTCGATCACTTCATTTTCTTTCGCTTCGTCCCAGATACCTTTTGCTTCCAGGTATTTGCGGAAACGGACAAGAGGATCTTTCTTTTCCCATTCGCTGTCGATGTCTGAAGTCCGGTAGCGTGTTGGGTCATCACCAGCCATCGTATGTGGTCCATAACGGTAGCAAAGTGTTTCGATCAATGTCGGTCCGTCGCCTTTAACGGCGCGTTCACGGGCGTCGCGTGTAACTGCATAGACTGCCAATGGATCCATACCGTCTACTAGGACGCCTGGGATTCCGGCAGCAACTGCTTTTTGAGCAATTGTTTTCGCTGAACTCTGAAGTTCACGAGGCGTAGAAATCGCATACTGGTTATTTTGGACAATGAAAATAGCCGGTGCGCGGAATGCGCCTGCAAAGTTGATTCCTTCATAGAAATCACCCTGTGAAGAACCGCCATCACCTGTATAAGTTACTGCAACAGCTTCTTTTTTACGTTTCTGCATACCAAGGGCAACACCTGTAGCCTGGATGATCTGAGCACCGATGATGATTTGCGGCGGCAGAATATTCAAGCCTTCAGCCATCTGATTCCCCATGAAATGTCCACGGGAGAAAAGGAATGCCTGGTGAAGCGGCCAACCGTGCCAGATCAATTGCGGAACGTCACGGTAGCCCGGGAGAATAAAGTCTTCTTTTGTTAATGCAAAATGAGAAGCCAATTGAGAAGCTTCCTGCCCTGCTGTAGGAGCATAGAACCCAAGACGTCCCTGACGGTTCAATGAAATTGAACGTTGATCAAGAATTCGTGTATACACCATCCGTGTCATCAATTCCTGAAGATCTTCATCCGATAGTTTTGGATCCGCCTCTTCGTTGACGATTTCGCCTTCTTCATTCAAAACTTGGACCATTTCAAACTTTTCTTCGATCTCGTTAAGCGTTTTCACTGGATCGAACTGCTGTGATTTTTTGGCAGCCATAAAAGCAACTCTCCTTTTTATCTGTATTAAAATAATTACCCATAGTTTATGATACAATTTCACATTCCCTTTCAGTATACGTCACAAAAATAGCTCGGTCAATCATAGAGAACCTAACATTATCGGACAATCTCAATTGAAAGATAATTCAAATACCTTAAACTGTATCAGTTGATTTAATCTCCTGTATTATAATACAGAAGCATTTTCTTACATCTTTTATAGCACAGAAAAAGCGACCTTAAAGGCCGCTTATTCCTCGCTTTCATTTAATTTCTCCATTGTTTCATCCTTTAATTCATTAAACTGTTGGGTTAACGCATTAAACTCTGTAACAGCCAGCTGCACCTGTTCATTTTGCTCATTCACTTCTGCAGCCTTTTCCTGAAGCATCTGCAATTTGCTTTCTTCATCCTTCAGCAGCTCATAAAGCCCCTTCTGGCGAACGATCAATTCTTCATAAGCACTCGCAAATTCGTCATGGGCCGCAAAACGTTCCTGCATTTTCGCCTTTAGTGCTTTCAGGTCAGTTTTTACAGACTCGTCCTCGGCCTCTTCGATCACTCTGTCGATTTCAGTGAAATTCTCTTCAGCCGACTCTATCGACTCTTTTTCGGTCTGCAGGAATTCCAGACGTTCATCTGCAGAATCAAGAGCTTCCTGTGCCTGCTCTGCCACTTGATCCTGCTGCTCCTGAGTTAATGCCATAATTTCTTCAAATAACTTTTGCTCCGATTTTTCCCGTTCTTCCAAGTCATCCTGCACTGAACGGTAGTCCTCTTCTGCATCAAAGGTATCATTCAGCACCTCATCCAACTCTTCCCGAATGCCCGAACCTGAACAGGCGCCTACTAACAGAAGAGCAGATAAACTAACCGTCAACCCTACTTTTCTCATCTGATTCACCCCTTAATTTCCATGAATTAACTATAGTATGCAGATGACTAAAAAACAACTCCATCCTGCGGCTTTTTCTTTTTTCAAAATCACTGATTTACGTTATACTGAAATATATAGCAAGCCATTTGAAAGGATGAAATCACTTGATACGAATGAAAGACATAATACGTGAAGGTCATCCTACACTCAGAAAACGCGCTGAAGAAGTGAAGTTTCCACTTTCTGAAGCAGACCGGAAATTGGGTGAAGACCTTATGGAATACGTCGTGAACAGCCAGGATGATGAATTGGCTGAAAAATACGATTTGCGCCCGGGCGTCGGAATTGCTGCGCCTCAAATAAATGAAGCAAAGCGGATTTTCGCCCTGCATTTTGATGAAAGCACTGGAGAAGACCTCAACCTGGTTGCAGTGAATCCTAAAATTGTCAGCCATTCTGTAGAAAAAGCTTATTTAGCAGCTGGAGAAGGTTGTTTATCCGTTGACCGCGCAATTCCGGGTTATGTGCCGAGATATGCCCGCATCACCATAAAAGCGTTCAACTTGGATGGCGAAGAAATCAAGATGCGCTTAAAAGGCCTTCCTGCCATCGCCTTCCAGCATGAACTCGATCACTTGAATGGCATCATGTTCTTCGATCACATCGATTCGAAAAACCCATTCGCCGAAATTGAAAATGCCATGGCAATCGAAAGAGACTCGGCTGAGTAAGCCGAGTCTCTTTTTTTGTTAAGTCTTATGCTGGCAGAGGCCCGCAGGATGCGGGTCAGCTAACCGTTGCGACACGATGTCGCGCTCTTAGGTTAGCTTCTGCTGTTGGGCTGCTTCCGCTATTCTTTATCAAATCAATTTCAGATGCTTGAATGCTTTTGCCAGTCCGTCGTTGTCGACGTGGTCCGTGACATAGGATGCGCGTTTTTTTGTTTCTGCATGGCCGTTCTCCATCGCTACGCTGTATCCTGCAATGTCCATCATCTGCAGATCGTTCAAGCCATCGCCGAATGCGATGGTTTCTTCTATTGAGTGTCCAGTAGCTCGGATCAAGTGCTCGATGCCACTTGCCTTCGTACCGCCTTTTGGCGTGATGTCACACGACACCCGGTGCCAGCGGACAAAATCCACTTGCTTGAACGTATCATGATATTGCTGCTCTTCTTCTTTTTCGCAGAACACCAATGCCTGGTAAATATCATTGTTCAAATAAAAATCTTTTTCCACTTCCGGATGAGGCATTTTCAAGGTTTTGATGCTTTCGTCGATGTCTGGATGAAAATCGATGGATGATACCATTTTCTTTTCATTCATAAAAACGATCGGGTGGTCGCGCTGCTCCGCATATTCAAAAATCTCATTGAGCATATCCGAATGGATCGCCTGTTTATGGATTGCTTGTCCTTTATGTGCAATATACTGTCCATTGAACGAAATGTAAGTATCAATTTTTAGTTCTTCCAAAATCTTAGTGATCATGAAAGGTCCGCGGCCTGTGGCAATCGCCAAATCATGGCCATTCAAGCGCGCCTGCTCTAACGCTTCTTTTGCGGAAGGCGGTAATTTTTTATGGGAATCCAGTAAAGTTCCATCAATATCCAATAATAATAATTTAGGCATTTTCGTAGTCTCCATTCTGTTTTATAAGGCCTCTAAAACTAAAGTCCCCTTCTTTACAATTGTCAGAAAACGCAGTATAATCGCTGTAAGGAGTGGTTAATTATGCTGAAACGTTTGAAGAGAAAACTTCTCAGACAGCTCAATGGCGTAATGAACAAAAAGAAAATTGCATAAAACCTCAGGCCCTTCTTTATAAATAAGGAGGGCTATTCTTTATTTTAATCTAATGACATGATAATATAAAGGAAGTGCATTTATTTGAGCGTGGAAAAAGGAGAGCAAACAATGATTTTTAAAGTATACTACCAAGAAAACCAACTTGAAGTACCAATTCGTGAGAATACCCAAAGCCTTTATGTGGAAGCAGCAACCGAGCGTGAAGTCCGACACCACTTAAAAGACCGCAACTACAATATCGAGCTTATTCAACTGCTTGAAGGCAATCATCTTCAGTATGAACAAGCTGGCGAATATTACGAAGTCGAGAGTATTGAATAACGATGAAATTTGTTAAGAACGATCAAACTGCTGTTTTTGCCCTAGGCGGACTAGGTGAAATCGGCAAAAATACGTATGGTGTCCAATTCCAGGATGAAATCATTCTGATTGATGCAGGCATTAAATTCCCGGAAGACGATTTGCTCGGAATCGATTATGTTATTCCGGATTACACATACTTAGTAAAAAATGTTGATAAAATCAAAGGCCTTTTTATCACACATGGCCACGAAGACCATATCGGCGGTATTCCCTATTTGCTTAAAAAAATCAATATTCCAGTATACGGCGGCAAACTGGCTCTAGGCCTATTGCGTAAAAAATTGGAAGAACATGGTTTACTGCGCCAAACGACAATGACAGAAATCGAAGAAGACGATGTCATCAAGTTCCGGAAGACAGCAGTCAGCTTTTTCGGCACCACCCACAGTATTCCTGATTCTTTCGGTGTTGTGGTGAAAACTCCACCCGGCAATATTGTCCATACTGGCGATTTTAAATTTGACTTCACCCCAGTAGGTAAACCGGCCAACTTATTGAAAATGGCCCAAATCGGCAGTGAAGGCGTATTATGCTTGCTATCCGACAGCACGAATGCACAAGTTCCTGACTTTACATTGTCTGAACGAAAAGTTGGCGATACACTTAAAGACATTATGAGAAAAGTTGATGGCCGTTTGATTTTCGCCACTTTCGCTTCAAACATCTACCGTCTTCAGCAAGTGACTGATGAAGCTGTCGCACAGGGACGCAAAATTGCTGTTTTTGGACGCAGTATGGATAATGCCATGACAATCGGACGCGAGCTTGGTTACATCAACGCTCCAGAAGATGCATTTGTGGATACACAAACCTTAAACCGTTTGCCGGCAAACGAAGTATTGATCCTTTGTACCGGTTCACAAGGCGAACCGATGGCTGCTCTTTCGAGAATCGCCAACGGAACTCACCGCCAAATCCAGATTCAGCCAAATGACACAGTTGTCTTTTCGTCTTCCCCGATTCCGGGTAATACGAGCAGCGTCAACCGGACAATCAACTTGTTATTCCGCGCCGGCGCAGATGTGATTCACGGATCACTTAACAATATCCACACATCCGGCCACGGTTCGGAGCCTGAAAATAAATTAATGCTTCGTTTGATCAAACCGAAATACTTTATGCCCATACACGGTGAATACCGGATGTTAAAAACGCATGCAGGCTTAGCGGTTGAATGTGATGTTCCACTGGAAAACACATTCATCATGGAAAACGGCGAGGTTCTTGCTCTAGGGCAGGATGAAGCTTCAATTGCAGGACGCGTTCCTTCCGGTGATGTTTACATCGACGGCAGCGGAATCGGCGACATCGGCAATATTGTATTGCGTGACCGTCGTGTGCTTTCTGAAGAAGGTTTAGTTATCGTAGTCGTAAGTGTTGATATGAAAAAGAATAAAATGGTTTCCGGACCTGATATCATTTCACGCGGATTTGTCTATATGCGTGAGTCAGGCACGATGATCTACGAGGCTCAGCAAATGCTGAACCGCCACTTAAACAAGAAAATACACAGCAAAAACACGGAATGGGCAGAATTGAAAAATGATATTTCTGACGTTCTCGGGCCGTATCTCTATGAAAAAACAAAACGCCGCCCAATGATTTTGCCGGTGATTATGGAAGTTTAGCAGAAAAGCGCAAGCAACTGTCCAGCTCTGCCGGGCATAAGACGGACCAGTGAAGTGGCGTTACTTTGCCACGCAGCTGGGCTGGCTTATGACCCAAAGAGCTAGCTGCTGGAGCCTGGACAAAGAAAAGCGCAAGCGCCCGATAGATCCTATTGGCACTCGCACTAAATCTAAAAAAAGAAGCATTGGATTCGAATCCAATGCTTCTTTTTTTGTCTTTCCTTCCACCCTCTCTTTCTCGGCATCAGCGAACACAATGCCCCCAAAAAAAGACTTGCACTGGAGTTTCATCCGATGCAGGTCTTTTTTGCTGCCAGCTTCACTTTCGAGCATGGGCTTTAGTTCATCATTTTCTTCTCAAAACGATTGATGTCTGCATCCGAGCCGATGATGATCAGGATGTCTTCCTGTTCGATTTCCATGTCAGCCTGTGGAGAAACGATGATGTCGTCTCCCCTTTTGATGGCTACGATGTTAATGCCGTAACGGGCACGGATATCCAGTCCTATCAAGGTATAGCCAGCGAGCTTGTGGTTTGCTTTGATTTCCATGATGGAATGCTCATCGGACAGCTCTAAATAATCCAATACATTATTGGAGAGGATATTATGGGCAATCCGTATCCCCATGTCACGTTCTGGATGCACTACTTTGTCGGCACCGATTTTGTTCAACACTTTGGCATGGTAGTCATTTTGCGCCTTTACGGTGATTTTCTTCACACCAATTTCCTTCAGCATCAAAGTCGTTAAAATACTGGCTTGAATGTTTTCACCGATTGCGACAATCACGTGCTCGAAATTCCGGATGCCAAGCGATTTTAATACCGCTTCATCTGTCGTATCGGCAACGACAGCCTGTGTCGCGATTGAGGAAAATTCATCCACTCGTTCCGAATCTTTGTCAATTGCCATTACGTCCGCATCCTGCTCAATCAATTCACGTACAATGCTGCCGCCAAAACGGCCAAGTCCAATGACTACAAATTCCTTTTTCATATCCATCCTCCAACTAGGTCAAGTTGCTTTATTTTACCATATATAGTCTGAACTAAAAATCATGATTTGTTGCACTCTCTCCATCACTACTCTTATAACAAGAAAAACCCCGCTTATCGGCGGGGATCCAATGGGCGTTTTGGCCGATTTTCACAATACTCACAACTGATGTCTGTGCAGGGTTCTTCACGCCATTCGTTGCAGCTGGCACAATAACTTGCATCAAATTCATCATCAAAAGTTAAAGCCGACAAGCAGCTATGGCAATACGTATGGACATCCATCCAATTGATGAAACGCTTGTCTGCTACAAGGTACAAACCTTGCTGATCCTGTTTATAATTCATAATCGATGGTTTTTGAATGACACGATTTTTAGGATCAAGAAAGAAATTCATTTTGCCGTTCACATTGATCACTCCTAGAGGTTTGGTCAAGCTGTAAAAAATAGATTTACTTAGGTCTGCAGGAAACCCGCTTTCCCATCTTCATTCATCGAGGCTATTACTTACATTGTTGTGGTTTCATTTTTTATAATCGTTCATTTTAAGGTTTCCATTAGTTTGTTGCCGGTTATATACATCATTATTAATTTCACACTTTCTCTATGATAGTAAATACTACTGGTAAATAGCAATAGATAACAATCCTTTATTGAAAAAAATTTTAACTTGAAAAATATCAGTCATCTCGTATAATGAATATATGCTATTAGTAAACTAAAAGTATATTTTAACTAAACTTTCTGCGAGTTTTTATTTACAAGGAATCGAGGAGAATTCTGATGGACATCGGAACAAAAATCAAACGCCTTCGATTAAAAAACGGATTGACTCAGGAAGAACTCGGAAAACGGACTGACCTGAGCAAAGGCTTTATTTCTCAGTTAGAGCGGAATATGAATTCCCCTTCTATTGAAACTTTCTTTACCTTACTCGAAGTATTGGGAACCACTCCTAAAGATTTTTTTGCCGATGAACACGATGTAAAAGTCGTTTACACGACTGCTGACCATACCGCCCACATCGACGAAGAAGCGGGTTATGAAGTCGAATGGCTCATTCCCACATCCAATGAGAAGGAAATGGAACCGGTCTTTTTGACCTTTCAAGCAAATGGCCACTTTAAAAAGTTTGAACCCTCTTCAGCCGAGACGTTTATCTATGTGCTTGAAGGACAGGTTCTGCTCAAAGTCGGGGATCATCAATACACGGCGGCCGCAGGTGACTCGATTTATTTCGAAGCCTCCAATCATCATCAGCTGATCAATGATTTTGATGGGGTATCCGAAATGATCATCGTCACCACACAATCTTATTTATAATTCAGGAGGGATCTTATGACCGAAACATCTATAATACGCTTCGAAAATGTCACGCAGACATACGAAGGTGCCGGCAATGTCCTCGACAATGTCAGCTTTGAACTTGAAAGAGGAAAATTTTATACACTTCTTGGGCCCTCAGGCTGCGGGAAAACAACTATTTTACGGCTGATTGCCGGTTTTGCTACACCAACCAGCGGAGACATTTATATAGAAGGCAAAAAAATGAACACCGTTCCGGCCAATCAACGCCAGGTCAATACGGTGTTTCAGGATTATGCCTTATTTCCGCATTTGAACGTATTCGAAAACATCGCGTTCGGCTTGCGCATCAAAAAAGTTAAAGGCCCCGAAGTTGAGCGCCGGGTACGGGAAGCCTTGGCTTTCGTTAATCTGCAGGGCTATGAGAAACGTGAGATTGCGGAGATGTCCGGCGGCCAGCGCCAGCGCGTCGCCATTGCACGGGCCATCGTCAATGATCCGGAAGTTATTTTGCTTGATGAACCCTTGTCTGCTCTGGACTTGAAACTGCGGACAGAAATGCAGTATGAACTGCGTGAACTTCAGCAGCGCCTCGGCAAAACTTTTGTTTTCGTCACGCATGATCAGGAAGAAGCACTCGCCATGTCTGATGAGATTTTCGTCATGAATGCCGGCCAAATCCAACAAAGCGGCACGCCTATGGACATCTATGACGAGCCCATTAACCGATTTGTCGCTGACTTTATCGGAGAGTCGAATATCGTCAGCGGTGAAATGATTGCCGATTACCAGGTGCGTTTCGCCAATAAGGATTTTGAATGTGTCGATGCCGGGTTGAATCCAAATGAACATGTAGAAATCGTCATCCGTCCGGAAGATTTGGAAATCACTGCGGCCGGTACCGGCAAAATGGCGGTTACCGTCGATACCCAATTGTTTAGAGGGGTCCATTTTGAAATCTCTACAATCGACGAAGTCGGCAATGAATGGCTGGTCCATTCCACGAAAAAAGTGGAAGTTGGTTCACAGATCGGCTTGGATTTCTCACCAGAAGCGATTCACGTCATGCGCTTAAACGAATCGGAAGAAGCGTTCGATGCAAGACTGGAGTCCTACGGAGCGGCAGTCAATGAAAGATAACCCCTCACGCCCGTTATATCTCGTTCCTTATTATATATGGATTGCTTTATTCGTTATCGCGCCAATCGCGCTGATCTTCTATTTTTCATTTTTGGATTTGACTGGTGCCTTCACTATTGAAAACTATCAGAACTTCTTTTCCTCTGTTTACCTGCGGATGACATTGAGTTCTTTCTGGTATGCTTTTCTGATTACGTTGATTACGATTTTGATTGCCTATCCGACAGCTTATTGGCTGACCAAAACCAAGCATAAACAGCTGTGGCTATTGCTGATCATCATTCCGTCATGGATCAATTTGCTGTTGAAAGCCTATGCTTTTATCGGGATCTTCGGATTGTATGGCCCTGCCAACAAGCTTCTGCAGACACTCGGTGCAGGCCCTTGGCAGATCTTGTTCACCGACTTCAGCTTTATCTTTGTTTCTGTTTATATTTTCATTCCGTTCATGGTGCTGCCGATTTTCAATTCGCTGGATAAAATCAATCCCGCGTTGATTGACGCGTCACGCGATTTGGGCGCTTCGTCTTTCACCACTTTCAGGCGCATCATTTTTCCATTGGCCATCAACGGGGTGAAATCAGGAGTACAGGCCGTTTTCATTCCCGCCTTGTCTCTGTTTGTCATCACCCGTTTGATTGCCGGGAACAAGGTCATCACACTGGGTACAGCAATCGAGCAGCAATTTCTGGTGACACAGAACTGGGGAATGGGTTCGACTATCGCTGTGTTCCTGATCTTGTTTATGATCATCATCATGATGCTGACAGGCCAGAAAGAAAGAGGAGGCGCGTACAATGGCAAAACTAAGTAAACCGGCAAAAATCTATTTGGTCTTCGTCTTTGCCATTCTCTATACGCCGATTTTCTACTTGATCTTTTATTCGTTCAACAGCGGCGGCACCATGTCGAGTTTCGAAGGCTTTACCTGGGAGCATTACAGCGCCGTCTTTAATGACACCCGGCTGCTGATCATTTTGATGAACACGGTGATCATCGCGTTGCTGTCTTCTCTCTTTTCAACAGCTATCGGCGTTCTTGGGGCGATCGGCATCGTCTTTTTGCGAAACCGTAAAACACGCAAAGCAGTCCTGTCGCTGAACACGATCCTGATTGTCAGTCCTGACGTCATTATCGGGGCATCGTTCCTGATCTTGTTCACCATGATCGGCGTCAAGCTCGGGTTTGCATCGGTCCTGATTTCCCACATTGCCTTCAGCATCCCGATTGTGGTCATCATGGTCTTGCCGAAACTGCAGGAAATGAGCCCTTCGTTGATCGATGCGGCAACCGACCTTGGCGCATCTAAACGTGATATTTTGACGCGCGTCATCATTCCGTATATCAAACCGGGTATTTTCGCTGGATTTTTCCTGGCCCTGACCTACTCGTTGGATGACTTTGCAGTGACTTTCTTTGTCACTGGAAATGGATTCTCGACTTTATCCATTGAAATCTATTCAATGGCGCGCGCTGGAATCACCTTGACCATCAATGCCCTTTCCGCCTTAATATTTGTGGTAACGCTTGGCCTGGTCCTTGGCTATTACTTCTTTACTCAACGGGCTGGACAAGCCCCTGGAACAGGAGGTGCCAAAGTATGAAGGAAATCATCAGAGCTGCCAGTGCAATCCTCATTGTATCGGCGATCCTCCTATACACCGTCAGTGTCCTGGAAAAGAGTTCAACGACAGTTGGCGGCGGCACTATTTCCGTCTACAACTGGGGTGAATACATCGACCCCGAACTGATCGACCAATTCGAAGAAGAGACCAACATCTCGGTGGTCTATGAAACATTCGATTCAAACGAATCGATGATGACCAAAATTGAGCAAGGCGGTACAACTTATGATGTCGCCATGCCTTCAGAATACGCCATTGAAAAAATGAAGGAAAACGACTTGCTGCATCCGATCGACCATGAGCTGATCCCGAATCTGGAGAACATCGACCCATATTTTCTCGACCTCCCTTTCGATCCGGGCAATGAATACTCAGTTCCTTATTTTTGGGGTACAGTCGGCATTGCCTTCAACCCCACCTTGCTGGAAGGCCAGACTTTTGAGAGCTGGGATGATTTATGGGATCCGACGCTCGAGCAGGAAGTCATCCTGGTCGACAGTGCACGTGAAGTCATCGGTATGGGCTTGAACAGCCTGGGCTATTCATTGAATTCGACTGATCTTGGCGAATTGCGTGAAGCCACCGATAAATTGAAAACTATGGGGCCCAATGTAAAAGCCATCATCGGTGACGAAATCGTTGAGATGATGCGCCGCGAGGAAGCCGCTGTAGCGGTAACCTGGTCTGGACAAGCAGCTGATATGATGTGGATCAATGAAGACATCGATTATTCGGTCCCGCAAGAAGGCTCAAATTTATGGTTTGATAATATGATCATTCCAAAAACAGCCGGAAATGTGGAAGGCGCCCATGCGTTCATCAACTTTATGCTGGATCCCGAAGTGGCGGCTCAAAATGCTGATTATGTCGGATATTCCACACCGAATGAAGAGGCGATTGCCCTGATGGATCCCGAAGTAACAGGAGACGAACGGTTCTACCCGCCGGAAGAACTGCGGGAACGCCTGGAAGTTTACGAGAATTTAGGGCTCGAAATGCTTGGAACATACAACGAATTATTCTTGGAATTTAAAATGGATATGGAAAACTGACAGGCAGAACTTTTGCCTGTTTTTTTTATGCGATTTGGGGTATAGTATGTAGATTCTAAAGACTAAAGTTTAGCCTTACGAAATAACTATGAAAGAAGGTCTGTCAATGGCCGTACGATCAAATAAATTTGCACTTTATGTATTGATGTTCAATATGTTTATCGCCATGAGCGGCATCGGCTTGATCATACCGATCATGCCTGCCTATTTAGATACATTCGGTGTTGCAGGACAGGCGCTTGGCACATTAATCGCCACTTTCGCTCTGGCGCAATTCCTGTTCTCCCCTTTATCCGGCCAACTTTCTGATAAATACGGCCGCAAGAAACTCATCATCTTCGGATTGATCGTCTTCGGCTTATCCCAGCTGGCATTCGGATTGGCTTCCCATTTGTGGATACTCTACGTTGCCCGCTTTTTCAGCGGACTTGGTGCAGCTTTCCTGATTCCTCCGATGATGGCATTTGTTGCGGATATCACAACATTTGAAGAACGCGGAAAAGGCATGGGGCTGCTTGGTGCCTCCATGTCTCTCGGCTTTATGATCGGCCCCGGAATTGGCGGGTTCCTGTCGGAAGTCAGCATTCAGTTTCCGTTTTACATCGCCACTGCCGTTGCACTGATTGCAGCCTTCATTTCCTTTGCGGTGCTGCCGAATGTTGCGCCGACCGTCAAGGCTGCGGATACCAAATCTGAAAATCTGCTGCAGCAGATGAAACGCTCCACTTATACACCTTATTTCGTCATGCTGCTGGTCATGTTCATTTTCGCTTTCGGTTTGGCCAACTTCCAATCGACCATCGCTTTATACGCAGACAAGAAGTTCGGCTTTACCCCGAAAGAAATTGCCATTCTGATCACCGTCGGCGGATTTGTCGGCGTTGTCGTCCAGACCTTCGTCATCGACAAGCTCTTCAAGCGCTTTGGCGAGATGAAGGTTATCCTGGTCAATCTGCTGGTATCAGCTGCTGCGATGATCGGCATTCTGTTTGTCAGCTCGTTTTGGGCAATCCTAATGGTATCAGCCGTATTCTTCACTGCCGCTTCCTTGCTCCGGCCAGCAATCAATACCTTGATTTCGAAATTAGCCGGGGATGAGCAGGGCTTTGCAGCAGGCATGAACAATGCTTATATGAGTCTTGGCAATATGATAGGCCCCGCACTCGCCGGTATCCTGTTCGATATCAATATGAGCTATCCTTATATTTTAGGAACTGCTATTCTGATCACCTGCTTCTTCATCGCCAATACCTGGTCGATGCGGAAACAGCAGCTGTTGGCTACCAGCAGAAGCTGACACGGGCTTTACACCATCCTTTTATAAAAAAATGCAAAATAAAAGCGAAAAAGAGTCAATCTCTCTTTTTCGCTTTTATTAATTGGTCGATTGCCGCTGGAGAAGAATCCTCTTCTTTTGCGGCTTTTCTTTTTAGCGCAGGTTTTGGAAGCCCAAAACGACGAAGCGTGATGTCTGTGAAGAACAAGACCATCGCGGTGAGCAGCAGGAACACTTGAATCGGACGAAGAGTCCCACTGGTAAACGGCATATCACGGAAAGCATCTTCCATGGCAGTCAGTACCTGTCCATCAGTCCGTTCAGCCAACGCTGTCAGCAAAGGCATGTTTGCTTCTGCGGTTTGATATTCGTCGCCATACGGAATCGTCAGGCCTGTTTTATAAGCCGCTCCGTTTTCATTGGTGACGCTGAAGAATACCAGGCCTGGCTGTGCGTCCATTTTCACATCCACTTTTCCGGGTGCAACCGGTTCTGTTTGCAGCGGAATTTCATTGCCTTGCTCGTCAACGGCCGCAACCGTCAAAATCGCGGAGCTTTGTGTAGGATCCTCAACTGTATAGACACCCTGTTCTTTACGCACCACTGAATACGGAATTTCTTCAAAGCTCGGCAATAATTCCGCTGCACTGCGGTTCCAAAAGTCAGGCCACTGCGGCCAGCTCTGGAAGTCCCCGCTCCATGCACCGCTTCCTGACGTATAGGCGATCGTTTTGCCAAGGCCATAATTCCAGCTGGCGAGTACGGGGTCGCCCTCTTCGCTTTCCAGCGCCACAGACGTTGTGCGTTTGGCGGTCGTGGCAATATAGGCATTGAGCTGCGGAACCCCGTCTGTAAACAGTTCATTCCATTTGCTGTCATAGACAAGGGGATAGAACGGTTCATCGACTATATACGTCCGCGACATCATAATGGTTTCGCGAGACAAGATGGCAGGGATTGTGGTGGCATCGGTGACATCGTAAAAACGGCCGCTGCCGGTATCCGCCAATTGCTCCAGCAGATTCCGGTCAGCATCCTGGCCAATTGACACCGTCGATAAAGTGATATTATTTTCCTTGCCATTTTCAATCAAGGCATCGTAATCATTGGCTGTAGCGGATTGGCCATCCGTCAACAGGATGATGTGCTTACGCTGCAGCTCCAAGTCTTCCAGTTCCATGTAAGCCTGCTGCAGCGAACGATAGATTTCGGTGCCGCCTCCTGGGGTAATCCCCAGGATCTTATCCACAGCTTCCTGCGGATCAGCGATTTTGGCAGTCGGCAAAATTTCCCATGGCTGATCGTCAAAGGCGATGACGCCCAAGGTATCGTCCGGACGCAGAAGTTCAACGGAACGAGCCGCCGCTTTTTTTGCGAGTTCCATCTTCATGCCCATCATGCTTCCTGAGCGGTCCATGACAATCATCAATCCAAGCGACGGCAATTCGTGCTTGCCTTTGACTTCCATTTCGACCGGCAACAGCCGTTCAATCGGCGTCTTAAAATAACCGCCCAGGCCGAAGCTTTGATCGCCGCCGACCATCATAAAGCCAACACCGAATTGCTGGACGGCCTGTTCGATGATATTCATCTGCTGTTCTCCAACCGATGTGCCGGAAACATTGTCAAAAATAATGGAATCGTAGCGAAGGATGGAAGACAAGCTGCTCGGCAATTGGGCCGAGGACAGTTCAGTAACCCGTAAGTTGTCTGTATCCAATAGAGCTGGAATTGGACTCGGTTCTCCCCCGTTAACCACCAGGACTTCCGGATTTCCGGAAACTTCTGTGATGCTGGCCAATGCATTGTTTTCGAGAAATGCATCTTCTACCGTCTCCAAGCGCACTTCGTATTTCAAAAGGCCTTCCGAGTTGGTAGGATAGGAATACGTGAAGATATTCTGTCCTTCTGACACGTCGATATCTTTTAGATCCAAATCCCGGTCATTGACGGAGAATACCAGCTTTGCCTGTGCTTCTGTATCTGAATCGACCGTTACAGAAAAGGCTTGAGTTTCACCCAAAAATGCACGCGATGGCGTTTCGAAACGGCTGATGGCCATATCATTTTCCGCAGTTTGCTCGATTGGCCAGACATCCACTTGCAGCCGGTCGGACTGGAGCCTGTTCAAACTTTCAATTGCCGAGGATTGGGTTTCATTGCCATCAGTAAGAATTACCAGCCGTGTTGCAAGGTCGGTGTCCCCGCTGTTTGAAGCCAGCTCTAACGCACGGGCGATGTTGGTGTGGCCATTTTGGCCGATTGCCAGTTCCTGCGGCAGAGTTTCCGGCTCTCTTGTCATCGGAAGCAGGCTTTGGAAATCCTCCGCAAAGGTATAGACAGCAACCGATTGATGGTCTTTTTTAGCATCTAAGGCATTTTCCACAGCAGTTGCCATCTCCGTTTCCATTCCTTCAAGAGAAGCAGAGTGGTCCAGCAGGAAAATGACCTGTTCTTCTTTTACAGGAAGGAACAGTGAAGGTGCAGCTAGTGCAAAAATCAACAAAGCGACGACAGTGATTCGCAGGATATAAACGATTTTTGCAATTTTGGAGCTTGCTGAAAAATGCTTGATAGCGAACCAGCCAAAATAGCTGACTGCAGGGATAAGCAATAACAGCCATAGCGGTTCATCGAGTCGCAATTCCACGGCGGTACACCTCCCATTCCACAGCAACCAGCAGCAGGATCAACCCAATGATAAATGGCACGAACGACAAAAGGACGGTATCCTGAGCAGCTTCTGCCTGCCCCATTTCATAGCTGGAGCCCGCTGAAAGCACCTTCTCTTCTCCCGGCAACCGGACAATCATGGACATGGCCTCATCTTCACCGATCACTTCATAGATTCCCGGCTCGGCAGGTGCGATAAATGGGCCGTTTCCTTCTATATACGAATGGCTGTAAGAGCCATCTTTGAAAATCTCCCATTCACCGCTCTCAGAAGCCAAAGATACAGATCGATGTTCATTCGGTTGGAAAAAACCGAGAAATTCTGCGTCACCTGATAAACTGTCCATCGCACTCCAGAGAAATAGTGGAAATGAAGGAAAAAGAGGCCAGTCAGTCAATTGAATATCTGTCAGCACAACGATGTCCCCTTTTGGAGAAATTTGAACAAAAGGATGGCCGTCAATCGATGCGATGGTTTCATACCCTTCAAAAGGCGGATACACCTGTGAAACATAGATTTCCTCCAAGGCAGCATAAGTGAAGAGCGGGTGCGCCTGCGTTTCAATTTGTCCGGATACGTCGAATGGAGTTTCATCATTGCGGCCAATCAATAAGACCGGTGCAGCCTCTTCCAACAATTCGCTTTGATTCGTGACAAGCGGCACCTTCGAATCGGGCCGCAATTGCCCGGCTTCTGCCAATAGAACATCCAGATCGAGCGAACGAAAACCGCTGGCAACCAATTCATGCAGCGCCGAGTCAACCAATACGGAGTTGCCCGGAGGAGCTAAATAACTGGCCATCGTGTTGTCGGCAGCGTAGTCATCCTGCACTTCTACAGTTGCCTGCCATAGCTTGTCATTTGGCAACTCTTCGAAAGGAACCAGCAACTCCTCAAAAGCTGCCAGTTCTACTGCCACCATTTTTTCCGCACTTCCTGCTGACAAACGCACAATGGCTGGCATCGTTTCTTCGCTGTTATTGACCAGTTGGACAATCCCCCGGACGCCGCCTGCTGTTTCTGAAAGGCCGAACTGCCGAATTGACACATTGCGCAGCGTTTCAGTAAAACCATGAACCTGGTAGCTTTGGCCGGTTTTACTGGCCAACACAGTACGATCCAATGCATCGGTGAAAATGTGGATGACTGTCGAGTCGCTGACCGCGAGAGTATCCGCAAACAAAATTGTCTGCTCCATTTCAGCCCTTTCATAGCTTACTGCCAATTCATCAATTGCTCTTTCGATCAACTCAAGGTCCTGCTCATTGCGGAGGAGCACTTCCGGACTGTTTCCGGTTGTGACGATCGTCACCGGTTTGCCCCCAGCTTGCGCTGCAAGATTCTTCATTTCCTGCTGATGCCCTTCAAAAAGAGAAGGGGAACCGGCCAGCATCGTCGCTGAGGTGTCCACCACAAAAATAAAGTCATTGCCCGCAAGCGTTTCCGACTCGCTGAATGGGCCAAGCAAGCCCAATACGCAAAGCAACAGCGCTGCCAATTGCAGATAGAACAATAAGTGATGCTGCAGTTTTTTCAAATACGGCGAAGCCTGCAGTTCTTTCATCCGTTCCTGCCAAAACAGCGTCGACGACACCCGCTGATCTTTGTATTTTTTTCTGAAGAAATAATAGAGGATCACGGCCAGCGGCATAATTGCTGTCCAGATCATTCCCCAATTCGATGCACCCATGCCGCTCCCCCTCATTTAATCCAATTTTTACGCGCCATCTGATGAAACAGCACCTGTTCGATTCCATCTTCCACACGTACGGGCAAATATGCAATTCCGTATGTTCGGCAAAGCGATTCCAGCCCTTTTGTGTGAAGCTCACTCTGTTTTTGATAAGCACGCAGCGCCTCTTCCGTAACCGTGACATTCAACACTTCCCGCGTTTCATCATCGATAAAACGAAGATCCCCTTTATAAGATGGCGCCCGCTCTTCCTCTGTGCTGATGTGGATAAAGCGGATATCATGCGCATAGGCGGGTGCCTGCCGGAAGAATAGGTGCCAATCTTCCAACGGTTCCAAGCCATCCGAAACGATGAACAGCACCGTAGAATCTTTTGCAGCATGAAAGCTTGCCTGCTTCGCAAACGACAGGTTTTGCGGATCCGGCACCGAAGACATAAAATGTTCGAACAGCTTTCTGGCCGACTTCCCTTTTTTGTGAAAAGGAATGGCTTCTTTTTGTCCGCCTGAAACCGTTAAGCGGTCATCGCTTCCCAAGACCATCAGCCCAAGCGAAAATGCCAGCTGTTTCGCGAACAGCCACTTGTTGTCCATCGATTTCGAGCTGTCGAGCAGGATATGGATGCGCATTTCCTGTTCATCCAGAAAGCGTTTGATGTAGACGCGCTCCGTTCTGGCGTAGACATTCCAATCGATATGGCGCACATCATCTCCCGGATGGTATTCGCGGAAATCGGAAAAATCCAAGGAACTGCCAAAACGCATCGACCGATGGGAACCTTTGTGATGGCCCCTGATTTTCGCTTTTGTTCCAATGGCGTAGCGGCTTAATCGCGAGCCCCAATCAGCGGGCAAGTGCAACAAAGTCATTTCAAAACGCCTTTTCCGGCTGAGCTGAGCACCAGGTCAATCAGCTCGTCCGCTTCCTTGCCCATCGCTTCAGCTTCGTAATTCAGCAACAGACGATGCCGCAATACCGGTTTTGCGACGTGCTTCAAATCACCGATGGATACATGGTAACGCCCTTCCATCAATGCCCGTGCCTTAGCAAGACGGATCAGACTCTGCAACCCGCGCGGTCCGCTGCCGTACTGCACAAACTGGCGGATAGCTTCGTGTTCTGAATGTTCCGGATGAGTATTTTGGATGATATCGACAGCCACCATCAAAATATCTTCCGCCATCAGGACTTCTTTGGCCATCTGCTGCGCATCGATCAGGCTGGCTGTATTCATTTTTTTGTTGAGGTTGATGATGCCTGCCCCCGTCGTCCGGCGGCTGATTTCGGCAAGTTCATTGCGGCTTGGATAGGAAACCAGGATTTTGCATAAAAAACGGTCCATCTGCGCTTCCGGCAAAGGATAGGTCCCTTCCATTTCTATCGGATTCTGTGTCGCTAAAACGAAAAATGGCTTGGCCATCTCTTTTGTGTCCCCAAGGATGGTCACTGTTTTTTCTCCCATCGCCTCAAGCAATGCACTTTGGGTTTTAGGCGTCGCCCGGTTGATTTCATCGGCAAGCACCATTTGATGGAAGATCGGCCCTTCCCGGAATGTAAATTGCTGGTGCCCTTCCGCATCCCGTTCGATCAAGCTGGTGCCAGTGATGTCTGAAGGCATCAGGTCAGGGGTAAACTGGATTCTTGAAAATGACAAATCGAGCACATCCGAAATGGTACGGATCAGCATCGTCTTACCGAGCCCTGGAAGCCCTTCAAGCAGCGCGTGGCCATCCGCCAAAATAGCGTACAAGGAAAACTCGACCGCATTTTCCTGTCCTACGATAAAGCGTCCAATTTCACCTTTGACTTCCCCAAGCAATTGGCTCATTTCCGTAAACTGATCAGTTGTATATGTCATAAAACCCCTCTTTTCTATTCATCGGCTTCAATATCCGTAAAGTATTGTTCTACAATGGTCTGCAGATCCGGCGGCAATTGCAGGCGATCGGCACTTGAGAAGTAAGAATCCGAATAGTCGCCTACCAAATCGGCATAGGGCTGCACGGTTCCTTTAGTTGCGGAAACTGGCCCACGCTGCTCTCCAGCTGCTTGGCCTTCACCAATTTCTCCTCTGTCGACTGCAGTTTCACCTTCACCACCGATTCGTGATGGGGCAGTCAACAACTCACGGCTGCCTTGCCCTTTGCCGGCTCCTCCACCCTGGCCTTGTCCTTGACCTTGACCTTGGCCCTGTCCCTGCCCTTGTCCTTGTCCTTGTCCTTGTCCTTGCCCTTGTCCTTGTCCTTGTCCTTGCCCTTGTCCTTGTCCTTGTCCTTGTTCTTGGCTCTGACTATTCCCTGAACCATCCTCTGAACTTCCAGCTTCTTCTGCATCTGCTTCGCTTGATGGTTGTCCACTGGCACCGGAACTGGCAGTTTCACCTTCTGAATCCGAAGATTCACCATCAGCAGAACCACTCGGATTTTCCTGGCTGGATTGCTCACGGTTGGCAATGGTCTGCTGCAGCGGAAATGCCACAGGTTTCCCCATATTGCTTAAAGCCGTTTGCGTTTTCCCAGCTTGTTCAGCTAGTTGGTCAGAAGCTTTTCCGAGGTCTTTCGAGGTGGTTTCAGAATCCGGGTTGTTTTTTTCTGCCAGTTGCCGTTTTTTTAAATCCAGTTCTTTTTGTTTTTTTACAATGTCTTTCAAAACCGCTTCTGGATCTTCTTTTTCTTCAATCGTTTCTTTTAATGCGTTCAATTCTTTTTTGGCTTCTTCCGTTTCTGCCCGTTTTTCCATTTCATCAACTTCTTTTTTGATGTCTTCCACCAATTCCATCTCTTTTTCGGCATCATTTGCCTGATTCTGTAAATTGCTTGGAAACACCAAAAGCACAAGCAGCAAGGTACCGCTGATCACTGCGCCGAATAGCCACTTAGGCCGCAGCCATTCTTTACGTTCTTTCCGGAACAGCCGGTAGCTGTACGGAATGATTTGTACGGTTTTACTGGTCAATTCCTCTGTCAGAGCGTTTTTCTCGTCCAGCTTCCATACTGCCAAAAGCTGATTATGGGGCGTAAAGCGGTCCAGCTCCTGCACCGCCTGCCGGGTTGTCGGCAAGTCTTTGATGGACAATAAAAGCCAGGATAGTACAGCCGCAAATCCTGCAGCATATGCATAAAATTCATAATAAGGAAGCATGAACAATCGCGATATCAATAATAAAGCCGTGGCTGAAACCAACCCTGCAAACAAAGCGAACTGAAAACTGCGGCTGAAATGAAGCATTTTCAACAGTCGTCCTGTCTTTCTGACATACTTGGTAATATCGCGATTATCCATGGAGATCCCTCCTTATTTGTATTTATTCATATTGACGCGCAGCCGTTTGACTGACAGGAAAATACAGGCAGCTGACAGGAACATATAGAAGATGGTGTAACCGATCCATAATGGTATCGGAACCATCGTCAGGCTTTGCAGCTGCTCTTCCATCGGCGGCTGCAGCAAGGTCAGCATGACGGCCGGCGGATTGATGGTTGCCCAAAAATGCGCGATCGGCGACATGGACGGCGCAGCAGTTCCCATTTGTGATATCTGAACCGAAATCAACAGGAAAAATGCGGTGACACCTGTGATAAAAATCATCGCTCCATAAGTGGCAATGATGGCGACGATGGTTTTCCGGATCAAGGTGGATAACATTACGCCAATACTGGCAATTGCCAGCAAGGTCAGTAAATAAAACAGGAAAATGTAAAGCAATTGGCTGGGTGAAACTCCTCCATATAAGAATACCAGACTGTATATGGGCAGCCCGGAAACAATCATCAAGAGCAGAAAAGCAATGGATGACGTCATTTTCCCAAAAATGATCTGGAAAGAAGTCTGGGAAGTCGTCAATAAAATATTCAAGGTCTGTTTTTCACGTTCAGAGCTGATGGTCCCTGCCGTCAATGCCGGAGTGATGAAAAGAATCAAACCTAATTGAATATAAGTCATGATGCTGAACAGCATAAAACTCTCATCTGGACGGAAAAACCCACTGCCAGTCAAAGAAGTGGCCAAAAAAATGAATCCAAAAACAAAGATGCTCATTGCAATCAAATAGAAAAGAATTCCTGTAAAACTTTTCAGGTTACGGAACCGCAGTTTAAGTTCTTTGATCAGTACGGGATTGGCAAAAAGGGTTTTCATCCTATTTCCACCCCTTTTGTGATTGCCATGAAGACATCTTCCAAATCCGTCTCTTCTTCTGAAAATGACAGGATCGGCAGTTTTTGGTCTATTGCCCTCTGCAGCAGCCGTAATTGATCGTCTTCAGTACCCCGATAGAAAAACTGAATGATGTTTTTATCTTGCTGTTCTTCAATCTGTGAGACAAAAGGATCCATTTCAAAAAATGGAACCACAGAACGCGTATCTCCCATCACTTTAACCCGAATCACTTTCTCACTTTGCAGCTGGGCTTGAATCGCCTGCACAGAACCTTGGGCAATCAACTTCCCATTATCGATGACGCCGATGCTATCACACATTTCAGCAAGCTCCGGCAAAATATGGGAAGAAATCAAAATGGTTTTGCCCATCGCTTTCAATTCCCTTAAGATATCCCGCATTTCTACGCGGGCACGCGGGTCAAGTCCGGAAGCCGGCTCATCCAGGATCAGGATTTTCGGATCATGGATCAAGGCCCGAGCCAAACATAGCCGCTGCTTCATTCCACGCGACAGCAGATCGACATAGTCATAGCGTTTATGCTCCAGGTTGACCAATTCCAGAAGTTTCGGAATCAGCACAGCCCGTTCTTTCGGCTTGATGCCATAACTGGCTCCATAAAAATCCAAATATTCATCAGTCTTCAATTGATCATAGACACCAAAGAAATCTGGCATATAGCCGATTTGTTTGCGTACCTCCTGCGGGTTTTTGGTGACACTGATGCCATTGATGAATGCATCCCCTGCGGTTGGCTGAAGAAGCGTTGCCAGAATTGAAAAGGTCGTTGATTTCCCTGCGCCATTCGCTCCGACAAAGCCGAAAACAGTGCTGTCTTCCACAACCAGGTTCAAATCCTGAAGTGCATAAAAAGAACCGTACTTTTTGGTTAATCCGACTGTCTCAATCACGGGGCAATCACTCCTTTCAATTTGACTTTCGGTACAACAACTTCCGGATTCCCTGAACTATCGGACATTTTCAGTTTCAGCTGGATGGCACCTTCAGGATTCAGGTAATTTTTTGCGTTGTCGGTGAATTTCTGGTTGGATTGCGTGATTTCTTCGTAGTCTCCACTTTCAAGATTCAAGATGCTGACTGCCAGATTTTGACCTGCAGTGGCAACCGATAATTCTTCCCATGAAGCTTTATTCAGTTCAATATCCTCTGGCAGCGTATAGGTCATGTCATATTCCCCTATTTCCATGTAATACAGATAAGGATCGTTGGACACATTATCAAAATATGCGCCGTTGCTGGCTCCGACCAAGCCCATACTAAAGGCATCAGCATTTAAAGAGATATTTCCACTCAGAGACAATTCGGGTTTGAAGCTTTGTGCGATCAAATGGACGGATTCTACAGAAGCCCGTTGATTTTCAAGGGTGATTGGAACGATAGCATCTTTCGTATAAGCAATCACATAAGGAGTCTTGCCACTTTGTGAAATTTGCTCATAGGAAGTTGAAAGCAGTGTCTGACGGCGTGCTTTATCCAGTTCTTCCAAATCGGAAATCGGCTGGTAACCGTAAGATTGGCCGATTGCGGCGGCAGGCGGCAGAATATCCGCCTGGACCTTTTCATCAACCGCTAATTCTTCTCCCGGATTCAAACTTCCCATATCCAAAAGGCGTGTCCCCGACCAAATTGAAACATCTTCGACCGCAAACGGAAAGTTATTCCGGATGGTGCCTGTGATTTTTTCCTCAGCTACTTCTAAATCTATGCTGAAGTTTCCGCTGTCTTCAATATATGTCTGCCCCATGATGGATTCAACCGACCAATAGCGCATGTCACGCAAGGTCATCTGATTGCCAGCAGCCCCTTTTTCCATCATTGCGGAAAGGTAAGGCTGCGTCTCTGAAAATTCATTGGCCATGCGGTAGGTCATAGTGGTGGAAGCAGGCGCAGAAAACTGATAATCACCGCCGCGGTTCGACAGCAATGTATTGACGTAATAGCCTTTTAATCCCTTATCTGCATCTACTTCAAAAAAACCGGTCTGCTGGATTTGCGGATTGCCGATCCGGTCTTTCGCGCCAAAAGCGAATAATCCGACCGAGGTCAGCAAAGCGACTGCCGGGATGATGAACCAGGCATATTCCCGCTTATCCTTTTTCTTCAGCACGATATAAAGAACCGGGACAATCAACAGGATATATAGAAAAACGATGGCAAGGATGAAAGGCTTTGAGACTTGGAAGCTTTCGAATAACTCGTTGACTTCACCGACTTCATAGGCCATATTATCAAGAACTGATTGGCCCCCCATCTGATTATTATAGGCCATGGGAGCAGGGAAAAATTTTGACAGCATCTGGTTATAGCCTTTTTGTCCGGAAACGTTTTCATCTCCAAGAGAAAAGCTCATTTGCGTCAAACTTCCGGAACCGACCGGCTGCGTTGCGGCCAGTACCTGCTCACCACTTTCCAGTCTGGTTTCTGCATCTTCTTTTGCTGTTGCCTGATAAGCCGGAACTGGTTTTTCAAGTCCAGGTACAGACACTTCAATTGGGTCAGCCAATTCCAACGGCAGGTATTCGCTCAAATTCCCCAGTTCGGCTTCCATATTCCCTGATGAACCCGTGATAATATGGCCGCCCTGCTGAACCCATTGCAATACTGCCTGTTGGGTCAACTCCGGCAAATCACTATAGGCAAACTCGTCAATGACCAGGAAATCGATCATGTCCCAAGCCTGCGCTTCAGTCGGCAAGGTGAACCCCTTCAATTGATTGAGGTGGAACACTTCCACCCCTTCACTTGCCGGGACAGTGATCTGCTTCAGCGGCAACAGCCGATCTTGGTTATCCGTCAGGCTGGCGACAAACAAGGTCATCGGCGTGTAATAGGAAGGCTGAATCGTTTTTGATCCTTTAAACGCGATGGATTCCCCTTCTTCCCAGCCCCCCTCGAACAGGAAGATGCTTTGGTCATTGGGTCCTCCTGTATAATACATATCCGATAAACCCGAAGAAGCAATCTGCAGTGTCTTGCTCTCGCCTTCAGCGAGCTCGATCGGCATCGCCAAACCGGCGCCCAGGCTATAGGTTTCTGAATAGCTCAGCACCAGATCCCCCGAGAATGCTGAGCCCTGATTGGTTACCGTAAATTGCAGCGGCAACCCTTTTTCATACTTCACCTTATTTTGAAAACCGGCACTGGAATCCACGGTGATTTGCGGCGCCGCCAGCGATACCTGCGGCACGATAAATAAACTGATAAGCAATGCAAAAGCAAAAAATGCCAGCAAGCGTTTATGCATGATGATCCCCCTTTTACTCGTCTCTTTATTAGTACGCTGGGAAAGTAAAATAGTTCCATCTTCTTACAAGAAATGCCCAGAGAAGTTTCTTAATTTTACAGAAAAAAAGAACGGGCAGCATAAGCTGTCCGTTCCTATAATTCAGAAAAGAATCCGTGGATAAAGTCCGGCATAAGATCCAGAATTTTTTCATCCGGATCCAGTTTCGCATGATGCAATCCGTAAGGGGAAGAAACCCCTGCCCAGAACATCAATCCCGGCAGCTGCTCCGTGAAATACCCGAAATCTTCGCCTGTCATGGCAGCTTCACTACGAATCGCGTTTATCCCTTCAGCACCGCTGGCATATTGAAGGAACTTTTCCGCCAACGCTTCATCATTATTGACTTCCAGATAACTGGAGCCATAATCGATGCTGACCTTGCAGTTATTGGCTTCCTCGACTGCTCGGCAGATTGCTTCGATCCGCTGCTTCATGTGAATCATGGATGCACTATTTAAAGTGCGGATCGTGCCTTCCAGCCGTGCATGTTCAGCGATGATATTCTGCACCGTTCCGGCACTCATCTTGCCGACTGTCAGCACAGCCGAGTCCATCGGATTGACATTGCGGCTGACAATGGTCTGCAGTTGGATCAATAAAGAAGCAGCTGCAACGGCCATGTCTTCCGTCAAATGCGGATAAGCTGCATGGCCGCCTTTGCCGTGGAGGTCGATAAACAGTTCCGACGTATTGGCGAACAGCAGGCCAGGCCGGGTGCCGATTGTACCAACCGGAAGCTCAGGTGCAATATGCAGCGCACAAATCACATCCGGCAGAAAATCCGGTTTGTCATTTTTCAGCCATTCCCGAAAAGGCAATGCCCCTCCTGGACCTTCTTCAGCAGGCTGGAATAAAATCACGGCATCATCCTTGATCGGTTTGTCAATCAGCTTTTCAAGCAACCCGAGTGCCACCGCCATATGGATATCATGCCCACAGGCATGCATATATCCGGGATGGGTCGACTTGAATTCGAAACCGGTCTCTTCAGTGATCGGCAATGCATCAATGTCCGTACGCCAACCAATCCGTTTCGATGGATTCTTGCCACTGACTTTAACCGCGATGCCGGTACGCCATTCCACCACTTCCAGCCGCTCTTGAGGCAACCGGGAAATGGCTGCCAATAGATAGGCCTGTGTTTTGGCTTCCTGAAAACCAATTTCCGGAATTTGATGCAGCTCTCTCCTGATTTTCACTAATTCCATTGGCTTCACCGATTACAGCTGTCTTAGTTCTTGTTTGATTTCTGTTTTTGAACGTGTTTTCGCATCCATCAATTTCAGTACGCGTGCTGGAGTTCCACCCACTACCGAGTTTTCAGGAACGTCTTCAATCACAATAGCGCCTGCAGCGACTACTGCTCCTTTGCCGATGCGGACACCTTCAAGAACTACGGCATTTGCACCGATCATTACATTGTCTTCAACGATAACAGGAGTGGCTGATGCTGGCTCGATTACGCCTGCAAGTACAGCACCGGCACCGATATGGCAGTTTTTCCCGACAGTTGCACGGCCGCCCATGATAACGCCCATATCGATCATTGTTCCGTCACCGATAACAGAGCCGATATTGATGACAGCACCCATCATGATGATGCAGTTATTGCCGATTTCAACATTTTCACGGATAAATGCACCGGGTTCGATGCGGCTGTTGATATTTTTCATATCCAATAACGGAATCGCTGAATTTCTGCGGTCATTTTCCACCACTGAATCTTCAATGACAGAAGCATTGGCTTCCAACGCTTTTTGGATGTCTGTCCATTCGCCGAACACAGTCACTGAACTGCCTTCTCCGAATACTTTTGAATCCGTGCCGTAATCCAAATCAGCAACGCCTTGTCCTTTTATGTATGCTTTTACGGGTGTAGCTTTTTTAGCATTTTGTATGTACGAGATTATTTCGTTTGCATCCATCTGTTTCATCAATAAAACCTCTTTCCATTAAGTGATGTTGTTATTATATCTGATATCGCATAAAAATTCACCCGCTTCACCTTAATAAAGCGGCATGTTTTTTGACTATATCGACAAATGCCTCTACTTGGCGCAACTGAAAAGCTGATTCGTAGCCGATGAGCCATGTATCACGTGTCAATTCCAACTCTTCTTTGTTGTTCGTCAACGGCATCATATGAACATCTTCTGTACCCGTCAGCGTAATTGATGGCAGGATAGCATAGCCGATGCCATTAACGGCCATCTGCTTGCAAGTTTCGATCTGATCGACCGTAATTTGCCTTTTGGGATTAGAAGCAAAATGTTTTTGCCACCATTGCTGAATTTCCTCGTAATAAGTCGAGTCACTTTTAAACTGGATAAATGGCCGCTCTGTCTGAAGAAGCTCTTCAAGTGACCGTATCTCCTTGTCCACCAAATACAATGTATCTTTGAATAGATGGATTTTCGGCCCTTTCCAGTCCGTATGGCCGCGGACAATTCCGATATGGGCTTCGCCATCGTATAGTGAGCGGACAATTTCTGAGCTCCAGCCTGTAATCAATTGAATTTTCGCTTCTGGATAAAGTGTCACAAAATCCTTCAGCACTTTTGGCAGCCAGTTTTGGCCGACAATCGTCGCACACGCGATCTTTAGGGTGCCATGCACTTTGGAAGTCAAAGTATGCAATACTTCGAACACTTCTTCTTTTCGCAGAATGGTTTCATTGGCGTATTGAATGACCAGTTCTCCCGCGGGCGTCGGAGACAGCCCTTTTTGCGAACGGATGAACAATTGCTGCCCCCAATCCTTTTCAATGGTCTGAAGGCGCTGGGAAAGAGCCGGCTGCGATAAAAACAGGCGCTCTGCCGCTTTTCTCATATTCCCTTCTTCTGCCAGTACTTTAATGATCAGTTCTTCATTTGACACTGCTCTTCACTCCTTTTTGTCCGCGCAGCCCAAGGATCAGGATAAAGCTGAGGAGCGCGAAAAATGCAGTCACCAGATAAACATTCTGAAGCGCCCCGGCCAATGCATGCTGCAAAGAGCCAAGTGCTTCAGCAGAAATGCCGGCGCGGCTGTCCACGCTCAATAGATCATTGATAGAGCTTAAGGAATAGTCCTCGCCATTGGCGGCGAAGGTCCGAAGCAATGAACTGTTCAGGATACTGCCAAGCAAAGCCACACCGATCGTGCTGCCCAGATTTCGCATGAACATATTCGAAGCGGTGGCCGACCCACGCAGTTCGTAAGAAACAGACGCTTGGATCGTGACGATAAAAGCAGTGCTGGTCAATCCCATACCAACACCGATAAAAAAGCTCGACATGGCTGCCCATAAAGGACCGAAACCAGGCTGCATCAAAACAAATAACAAGCTTCCTATTATCAAAAAAGATCCACCAGCCAAAGAGGTTTTGAAGTAACCGATCTTCAGCAAGAGCCTTCCGGAGAAAAAAGCAGCCAAAGGCCAGCCGATCGACATGGCAGTCAACGTAAAGCCGGCAATGGCGGCAGGCTGTTCCATCACGCCTGTCACATAAGTGGGCAAGTAGCTGGAGATGCTGATCAAAATGACGCCGGTTGCCAAGGAAACCAGATTGGCATAGAGAATGGTCTTGTTGCGCCAAATTTCAAAAGGCATCATCGGATCGACGGCTTTCTTCTCAACCCATATGAACAGCACAAAAAACAGCAGGCTGGCTGCCAGTAAAATCATGGACGGCCTGGACAGCCATTCAAACGATACGCCACCTTCCACCAACAGATACAGCATGGTCGATAAGGCGGCTGTCAATAAGGCAGCCCCTTTATAATCAATCACCGGTTTTTTTGTATTCACCGGCTCTTTCAAAAATAGCAAGACGCCAAGCAACGAAACGATTCCCAAAGGCAAGTTCAGCCAGAATACATATTCCCAGCCAATCGTCACAACCAGGACGCCGCCGATTGCGGGTCCTGTGACAGCTGAAATTCCCCAGACACTTGATAGATAGCCCTGGATTTTCGCTCGTTCCTCTCTGGAATAGATGTCTCCAACAATCGTTGTCGCAATCGGCATGACGGCACCCGCACCCATTCCCTGGACAAACCGGTAGAAAATCAGTTCGTCGATTGAATTGGCAAAACCGCACAAAAGAGAACCTAGCAAAAACAGCAGCATGCCAATGGTAAAGATGCGCTTGCGCCCGAATATATCGGATAATTTCCCGTAAAGTAAAACCGTCACCGTACTCATCAGCAAATAAGCTGAAAATACCCAACTATATTTTGAAAACCCGCCCAGCTCAGCAGCAATGCTTGGCATGGCCGTTGATACGATGGTCGCTTCGACGGCACTGACGAACATCGCCAGCATGACAGAAATCAATACCAGCGGCCTTTTTGTTTTATCCATTGAACAAACCTCTTTTCAGACGGCAATAAAAAGCGAAAGCGCCCTTGCAGATTTGCCGGGCCTAGCCAGAACGGCTTATGCCCGGCAAATCTGGGCGCTGAAATTTGGATCATCTATGTAGAGCAGAAATTTCATGCTTTCTTCAGCATAAAAAAGGCCTCTAGGACGAGACCTTCTCCGCTATTGCCTTGTTTATCTTTTTAGTTGATAGATTTGTTTTTTTAGTTGCTTCAGTACAACACGCCTGGTCAAAATCCCCATGAACATTTCATCGTCGTCTATGACGCAAAGGAAATTTTGGTTGATGACCATATCCAGCGCTTTTTGAAAACGTTCGTTGATGTGGATCAAAGGCAAATCTTTTTCCATGATATCTTCCACGCGGATATCAGAAAGCCGTTCGTATTCTATATGATCCATTCCAAGAATTGCATCAGTAATCCGCTGCGCATTGATCAAGCCGCAAAATCGATATTTCGAATCCAATACCGGGATTGCTGAATAGCCCGTCTTCGTCAGTACGAGCAATGCATGTTCAGCACTGTTGCCCATCTGAACATGTGCAACTTTTTCGGAAGAAATGATATAGTCTTCGATTGGTGTATCAAGAAAATCTCTGCTTGGTAATGAAATCATGTACTCTACTCCTTTTGCATCGCCTGTATTAGATGCCATCATTTCAGATTTCATCATAACACATCAAGATTCTTGAAACTATTTAATTGCTGCGGAAAATGACTTAAAAAGGAAATTTATTCAGCCATTGGCCGCCGTCCAAAGTAACGATTTCTCCGTTCATATAGGAGGCTTTTTCCGACATAATGAAGGCTGCAAGCTCTGCCACTTCCTCGGGCTTACCTAGTCTGCCAAGAGGAATCGACTCCAAGGTCCGCTTCGCTGCTTTCTCGGATTCCCAAAGCTTATCAGCTCCGCCCGTCCGCTCGATTGGCCCAGGCGCAATGCCGTTGACCCGGATGCCAAATTGCGTCCCCCATTCGACAGCGAGCGTCCGCGTCAATGACATGACGCCTGCTTTGGCTGCCGCCGAGTGTGCAACACCCGCTCCTGCATTCCACGCATACGTGGCAAGCATATTCAGGATATTGCCTTTTGTACCGTTCTCAATCCAATAATTGCCGACTGCATGAGAACAGAAGAAAGTGCCGTTCAAGACAATGTCGATCACTGATTTCCAGCCATTCGGCGATAATTTTTCCGCATGGACGATAAAGTTTCCAGCCGCATTGTTAACGAGCCCGTCCACTCTGCCAAACTTATCGTGGGCAAACTTCACCATCGCTTTGGCATGTTCAGGTTCCCGCACATCCATTTGGAATACTTCGACAGAACCTCGTTCTCCTGCAATCGCTTTCACAGCTTCGTTCAGTTTTTCCATATCACGTCCGGTGATGACAACATTGGCCCCTTCGGAAGCGAATTTTTTAGCCATGTGAAGCCCCATTCCGCTTGAGCCACCTGTAACAATAATCGTTTGATCCGTAAACATACCAACATCCCCTTTGAGTTAGACTATCTATTGCAAATCCAAAATTTTCGCCTGCCGATATTCCACGGGGCAATTTTTTGCTGCCCATCCGTTCAAGGCAAGCTGCCCCAGCGTCCATCGGCCTGGTGAAGCGGTGTGTAAAAGGACGTTCCTTTCGTTCACCTTAACTAATAGAGTTCTACAAAGCCGTTGATTTCCCCTTTTATTGCATGTGCCCTTCAGTATACAGTACCGGTAAATTTTGATATGATGAAGTCGAACTACGCACAATCTTGTATGAAAGGAATGAGTCTATGTCAGCTTCTAAATCAGATTCAGATATCGCGCAAGCTATTTTCACGGTTAACCGGCACGCAAAAACTGCTCCCGACAATCATTATTTGTATGCACTGAAAAAACAGGCATTAACTATGATGATCGACCAGCAGCGCGCAGAAAAAATCGGTTTGCACTTCAGTAAAAACCCTCAGAAAAGTCAACAACAATCTTCAGTCCTCGTAAAATGCGGCAATTACTATTTTCATATGCTTCCCAAAAAAGAAGATTTCTCTTCTCTTGAACATTTAGGTCATCTGGATGACACGTACCGTAACCCTCCGAGCCGGATGAACTTGAAAGGGGCGAAAGAAATTTTACGGACTCTTACTGGATTGGAACCGCAGAAAAAAGAAGCCGCAGCTTCTCATTTCACCAAATCCTATCAGCCAAGGCAAGTTGACCGGTTTTATTCGCCTAAAAAATCTTATTTTGATTGATGTTGATCTTTAGCCGGAAACCTTTACAGGTTTCCGGCTTTTCTTATGCCTCATAATGCCGGATTAACGTTTGTGTGCCCTTATCTTCATACCCCTGAGCCGCCAATTCTTCATACATGCTCAATGACAATTGAAGACCCGGCAACTGCAATCCCCAGCTCTCAGCTTCTTCGGCTGCAATTTTCATATCTTTGATGAAATGCTTGATGTAAAAGCCTGGACGAAAATCTTCGTTGATCATTTTTGGCGCCAAATTTGACAATGACCATGAACCGGCCGCCCCCGTAGAAATAGAACGAAGGACACGCTCTGGATCAAGACCTGCTTTTTTTGCGTAGATGAGTGATTCACAGACGCCGACCATCGTGCTGGCAATGGTGATTTGATTGCACATTTTGGTATGCTGGCCTGAACCCGCCGGACCTTGAAAGACGATATTTTCACCAAACAGATCCAGTATGGAAGAGATTTTCTTGAACACATCTTTTTCTCCGCCAACCATAATGGATAAGACGCCGTTTTTAGCCCCGATATCCCCACCGGATACCGGTGCATCCAATGCATGAAGCCCTTTTTCAGCCGCAGCTTCAAAAATCCGTTGTGCCAAATGAGGTTTTGAAGTCGTCATGTCCACCAGTACAGCACCTGATTTTGCATGCTCGATGATGCCGTTCGCTCCAAAATAGACTTCTTCAACATCAGAAGGATAACCGACCATGGTGAAAATGATTTCACTGCTTTCAGCTACCTGTTGAGGCGAAGCCACCAGTACCGCACCCGCTTCAACCAAGTTCTCCGCTTTTTTGGCCGTCCGCGTGTAAATAGAGACTTCGTGTTCGTGGTCCAGTAAATGTTTGACCAGGCTATTGCCCATGACTCCCGTTCCAATAAATCCGAGCTTCATATGTAGTTCCTCCTTTTGTATATATCTTCAGTTTAGCAAAAATCTTCAGGATATTCACTTCTGTGAGATGAACTGCTGATTTTCACTGTCGCTATTTCACAACGCAACTCCGCTTTCGGGTCCGTGAGCTGGGTGGAGCAGTAGATAGACTGGCGTTTCTTAAGCCCAACTTTTATATGTGAGTCAAAAAAGAAAGATGCAAGTACTCATACAACTCATCAACCGGAAAAAAAGCAAAAAAAAGAAGCCGATCCGTAAACGGACCGACCACAAAAGGGGGAAATGAGAATGTTGCTGTGTTCAAGTATACTATGCCCTTCTTATATACACTTTAAACATTTTCCTTTAAATATTTACCTTTTATTTTTTCGATTTCATTGATGAATTGGACTGCCTCAGTGTCGGGCAATTGTTTATCTCCGTAACGGACTTGATCGTAGATCCTGCAGAAAGACTCAGTCACATCCCATTGCATCCGCGCCACCCACTCCCGAACCGTTTCATATTTCTCGCGGCCCTTGCCATGATCTTTTGCCATATGCTCAAACCCACGAAAAACTTCTCTGACTTGATGCAGATCCAGGCTTTGGCTATAAGGCGAGACTGGCGTTTCGATAGCCTGTTCAGCTGACGCATGGCGGTATCTTTCGATAGTGGCTGTGCTTTCTTGTTCCGGTGTTTTGGAATCCGGTTTTATTTTTCTGATCCAGAGCACCAGCACGAGTGCACAAACCAGCACCACGATGCCCAAAAGTATTTCAACCGGAACATCTGACGGCAGTGCTTCACCCACTGCACCATCATCGCGTATTGGGTCCTCGTCCGGCCCCAGTTTATCGATGGTTTCCTGCATTTCTTCTTCTGGCGACAGGTCAGACAAAAACTCGGTGGCTTGCTCCAGCAACAGCGCAAGCGGCCAGAACAAAATCCGGATGGCACCGCCCACAATCGAACCGGCAAGCCTTCGGGCGTCGTCTGCAAAAAAGAAAGCTACGATGGCCGCCATGGCAGAAATGCCGCCCACAATACCGAAAACCCCGGCTGCTTGATGGAAACGCGCACCATCTGCAGCTGACAAGGCATAACGGGAAAACAATTGAGCTGCCACATAGAATAGCACTGCTGCCGGCACGAGTGTGAACAGCAATCTACTGGCCTCTTGATCCGGATTCAACAGAAGCAAGACCCAACAACTACTGAAAACCAGAACAAACTTCATCAAAAACTGATGGTCGTGGTTAAATTCCTCGTAGATGACGGAATACCGTGCATGGAGCAGGTAGATGGCCAGCAAGCCTAAAATAGCCGCCAACCACAATGGCACACCCGCTCCCCACATGCCTCCAGCAGCGATCATGGAAACCCAAACCGCGGGTGCCAACCGATAGGACTGGTTTAAAAACAGGAAATACGCAATGCATGAAATCACCAGCGAAGCCAACAGCCAGCTCCAAACCACCGGAAAAGCTCCATCGCTGGAAACGAATACCAGAACCAGTGACACGATGAAAGCATCCAGCATGAAATGAATGGCAGATGTTATGCGTCCAGTCATGCCGGATCACGTTCCTTTCTGTTCCGCATGACAGTCAATTCTGTTTGGCTGCTCCACTTGGTGATAAAGCGCATCGCTTCCTGCGGCTCATCGGTCAATAGATAGGTCGTATACGGCAATTCTGTGTGCATGTCCAAATGGCCCAGCATCGAACGGTAAGGGAGTGTCGAGCTGTTTTTCGATATGACCGACAACAGCTCCAACGCTTGTTGCCGCTGTTTTTGCCCTTGGCCTGCAGACAAATACAAATATGGCATCTTCCCAGCTGAGCGGATATTCACCGCAACTGCGTAAGGCACTCCCGTATTGAAGCAATTCTCAATATAGGAAGCCAATTCTTCAATCCGTTCTTCCATATTGTGGATGGTGCCGTAAAGCGTCGAGATGTTCAATGCAAAAAGCATTGATTCATTGGCTACCTGCGAAAAGATTTTTGTCTGGTAGTTTTGCATCCTGACGCTTGCTTTCCAATGAATTTGGTTAAACTGATCCGTCGAAACATAATCACGCGTCCCAATCGGCTGAAACGCATCGTCGAATAGGGAATGCTGTAAATTGAATTGCCCCGGTTTGTGGCGGGATGGTGCATACCGGAAAGGGTATGTCTGAAGTTTTGGAAACACCAGCTGCTCAAGCAGAATCGCAGGCTGGTATTCCAACGTCATGCTGCCTTCCCCAAAAGGATGCGGAATCAGCACTTCCATCTTTTTGATGCGGGAAACGCCTCTTCTTTCGCCGGTGACAGGCACATCAAATTCAATCGTCTGCTTTCTGCCGATAGTAAAAGGCAAATCCATTTCCACCAGATCTCCGTAGCTGGAAATCTCCACACCTTTGGGCTCCACAGCATCATGAAACCAAATTTTCAATTGGCCGCCCCAAATCGGCAAGCCATCATTTTGGAACACCAGTTTCCAGGAAGAGTCTCCTCCGTGCAGCACCCGCTTGCGGATTCGATTATTTTGAAAAACCAACTTCTTGCCGACCCGTTTAAAGTACAGCATCTGCAGACCGATTACCGCCATGATAAATACAATCACAGCACCAGCGGTAAACTGCAGGAAAGCCATAGCCATAAAGAATAAGACAACTGAGAAACCCATAACCCATTTCATATTTTTCGTATCATGATCATGGCGCAACCACACCATCTATACTGCCTCGACCGGTGAAGGCACTGAATTCGAGATTTCCCGCAAAATTGTTGACGGCTCGTGGACAAGCATGCCTTCAGCTGTCAGCATCAGGCGATGGATTGCGACAGGTTCAAGTATGTATTTGACGTCATCCGGCGTCACAAAACTGCGCCCTTCAATAAATGCCCTGCCTTGCGCTGCATGAACTAGGGCCAGAGCGGCGCGGGAACTCAATCCCAGTTCAATGGCTGGGTGGTTACGCGTTGCCCGCACAAGCGCTAAAATATAGGTTTCAATATCTTCATGCACCGCTACTCTTGCCGCTTCAATATGCCAGGTTCTAACATCTTCTACGGATGCGACAGGCAGAATTTCTTTTTTATGCGAAACATTATCGCGGAAATTTCGGATGATGGCCAATTCTTCTTCATATCCCGGGTAACCGATTTCCAGTCGGAACAAGAAACGGTCCAGTTGTGCAGCAGGCAGCGGAAATGTCCCTTGCTGCGATTCCACGGGATTTTGGGTGGCGATGACAATGAACGGATCCGGCAATTGCACGGTCTCCCCGTCGATGGTTGCCTGTTTTTCTTCCATCGATTCCAGCAGGCTTGACTGCGTTCGCGGTGTGGCACGGTTGATTTCGTCAGCCAATAGTAAATTGGTCTGCACCGGCCCCGGCCGCAATTCGAATTCCTGGGTTTTCGGATTAAAGAAACGGATACCCGTCACGTCTGACGGCAAGACATCCGGCGTGAATTGAATTCGCTGAAACTCTCCTGCAAATGACCCTGCAAACGCTTTAGCCATCCATGTCTTGCCTGAACCTGGTACACTTTCAAGCAGGACATGCCCCCCTTGAACTAAAGCAATCAGCATAAAATCAATCTCTTTTTCCCTGCCGACCACCAATCTGTTCAACTGTGCTTTGACTTGATTTAACATCTCCACGCTATCCCCTCCGTTTTTATAGCGAACTTTTATTTCGATGGTTCTTCTGTGTACGTATAGACGGTAGTCCCATGATGGTATGCCGTGCCTCTGAAATGCTTGAAATCCTCACGCGCAATCAAAACTATGCGGAAATCCAGGAAATCTTCTTTCGCGATTGTGATGGATTCAATTTCCCCATTTTTCAAATCTTCGAGTTGCTGGTTATAATCAGTCATGAATTGTTCTCCTTTTGCCTTAGTTTTGATAACCTCTTCTGTTATAATACTAGACGGATGATAAATATCCCATTCGGCAAGCATTAAAACAGGATCATCTTTTGACAGATTCTTAAAATCTGTACTAGGCAATAGTATACAGCAAGAAAACAAGTCGGACATCTTTGTCCTTTCCGTCGCCGATCGAGTGGCGCGGCTTCAATTTTTAGGAGGATTTACATGATTAACTTTTTAAAGCAGCATCCTTTGATTCTGATGTTGCCATTGGCTTTCTTTTTATACAATCTAGCCTTTGAAAATACTGCGATTTTTTGGTATATGTACACATTTGCGATGCTGATCCTAATGTCTCTAGCTATTGTATTCGTTAAAATCTTCGATGAACTTGTTACCTGGAAATCATTGATTTATGGCTTAGGTTACGGAACACTCCTTTATGGACTCATTGCTGTCGGCTTCCAATTGCTGCAGCTGACTCCTTATAATATAACGGGATCTGTCGAATCCTTCTTATCGGCTTTTGCGCCTGTCTCCATTTGGCATTACCTCCTCTTGATGTTCATCATCGTTCCTGGTGAAGAAATCTTTTGGAGGGGCTTGGTCCAACAGAAACTGAAGCAATATATTTCCACTCCACTGGCAGTTGTCATCAGTTCCATTTTGTTCGGGTCAGCATTGGCATTAGGCGGATTTTGGCCTGGTGTGGGAGCTGGAATCGCCGCCGGATTAGTTCTGGGTCTGCTTTATGAATGGAAAAGGAGCCTGCCGGTCATCATCGTTGCCCATCTGGTCATGATCGTCTTACTTTTTCTAATTTTGCCATTACCTGTTTAATATGAAACATTCTTCCCATTGGAACGTCTACTAGACAAACTGAGAGGGAGGAATTTTTTTATGAAGAAGCATTTATTTTTATTATCATCCATCCTGACGATTGGTACGCTGCTTGCAGCCTGCGGATCTCCGAATACCGCCGAAGAAGAGGCTGGCACTGCACCTGAAGAAACTGCAGAAGAAGTAGTAGAAGAAGAAACAGATGACAGCGCGCCCGCTGAAGAGGCTGTTGAAGAAGAGGCAACCACCGATGAAGAGGCTGAAGAAGTAGAGCCCGTGGGCACCCTGACACAGAGTGATGAACTAAATTATGAGTTAGTTGTTCTCGATGGCTACGAGCTGTCGGCAGAAGAACCGAGAAAAGATGCACTGTATGCATCCGACAATTCAGCTGTCTTCATGCGGATCGAAACATTTACTCCTGAAGAAATAGATTTTGCAGCCGCAGAGGAAAATATGAAACAAACTCTCCAGGCTGTCAATCCGGATGAAGAGCCTATTAGTGCTAATGATTTTGATGGAACTGATTTTTCACAGTCATCAGCCTATGAAGTTCCGAGCGCTGAAGGAACTGTGACCGGCATCGTCTATGAAAAAGAAAACCTGATCGTGCGCCTGACTATTTTTGACGACAGTACGGTCAATGCCACTGAAGACTTTATCGCTATGGGCAAAACCATCAGGTCCTTAGAACAATAAAAAAACCAACTGATTATAACCGATAGCAAAAGGCCATCCGAAATCCGGATGGCCTTTTGCTTTGTTCAGTATGATAGGTCTTTAATCGACAAGCCCAGTTTTTTCATCAGTTCAATGGCCTGTTCTTTTTCTTCACTTGACAGCGCATCCGTCAATTCATGCAGTTTCTTTTCATGCTCAGGGAAAATCTCTGCCATGAATTCCTTGCCTTGCTCAGATATCTCCGCGTACGTCACGCGGCGGTCATTCGGGCAATTAACCCGTGTAATATAGCCTCTTTTTTCAAGCTTATCGATTACATACGTGATGGAACCACTGGCCAATAGAATCTTGCCGCCTATTTTTTGAAGCGGCTGCTTGCCTTTATGATATAGAAGCTCCAAAACAGCAAATTCAGTGGGATTTACTCCGCTTGCCTGAAAAAACTGATTGGTTTGTTCAGTAATTGCTTTATGTGCACGCGACAACACGATAAATAATTTCAGCGATTGTTTAATATCTTCATTCATCCTATTCACTCTTTCCACTGTTTAAGCTGCATTATGCTAATTATAGTCTTTTTTCGCCAAAATTACATCTTCAATGATTTAGCCAATGATTACGCGCTCTTTCGGGTAATGGAATTTAGTTGGATCTGTTTTTCCGCCAATTGTGAAGAGGAACGAAATCAAGCCGACACGCCCGACGAACATGAGCGCCATAATGATAAACTTGCCAGTAGACGACAAGTCATCTGTTATCCCCAATGACATCCCACAGGTTCCAAATGCCGAGGTGATTTCAAAGATAACTTCTACAATTGTTGCCTGTGGCTCTGTGATAAGCAATGCGATTGTTGCAACGAGCACCATGAAAAATGCCAGGAAAATAACAGCGAAAGAACGGAAGACATCAATCAGTTCAATTTCCCTCTTGAATATTTGAATGGTGTTTTTTCCTCGCGCAAAATTAATCAAAAATAAGATCGCGATGGCAAAAGTTGTTGTCCGGATACCGCCACCTGCCGAACTTGGCGAAGCACCGATGAACATCAACGCACTCATGAAGACATTTGTCGCATCACTGAATTGTGTAATATCAACTGTCACCAATCCACCGGAACGAGAAGAAACCGAATGGAAAATTGCGGCGAATGCAGACTCGTGCCAGTTCATTCCTTTAAATGCATTGAACGATTCCAGCAGCAGAATACCGATGGCTCCGACAGCCAGCAAAATAGCAAATATGCTTGTTGTAATTTTCGTAAACAAGGAGAACCGGAAATACTTTTGTTTGTTTGACAGAAATTCCTTTACTTCAATCAGTACAGGGAACCCGATAGCCCCCAAAATGATGAGGATCATATTGATGATCTGCACAAAATAATCGTTGAAATAAGGCACCAATGACTCGCCAGTGATATCAAATCCGCCATTTGTTGTAGCTGTTATTGCACCAAATACGCCATGAATCAAAGCTTCCTGGAATGTTGGATAAAATTGCGTAAAATAAATCGTCAGAATAATAGCGCCAACTGCTTCTATCAGCAACAGGATTTTTACGATTTCAAGTATCAGCTTGACTACACCGGACATGCTTGATTGGTTGTGGTCAACCATGATCAGCTGACGTTCACGCAAGCCGATGCGTTTGCCGACAAGAAGCCAGAAAAACGTGCCGATGGACATGATGCCAATGCCGCCAAGCTGCAAAATAAACATCAAAACAACAATGCCGAAAGTCGTATAGGTCTCAACTACGTTAATGACCGTCAATCCTGTTACGCTGACAGCACTTACCGCAGTAAACAAACTGTCAATCCACGGGATGGTCATCCCCGGTTGATGGACATTGGGCAACCTTAATAATAAGAAGGAAACTGCAATTGCTACAAAGTAATACGAAACGATTGCCTGTGCAGGTGTAAGATTCCGTACTTTTTGAAATGATCTATTCATAGGACATTGATTCCCTTCAGCGTTTTACTCTCTTCTCATTCTATGAAAAGAACAAGCAAAAAGAAAGGGAAATCGAAAATCTATTTATTAAGCAGCAAAAACCCAGCTTTCACCCCCTGTTATGGAGTTGCGAAGATTGGTGCATATCTAATGTACACTGCATCGCATTGCTTAATGCCCAACGCAATTTTGCCCATCTTGAACTGCCGATATCAGCGGATCCCCTGCTCCAATCATCCAGTCAAAATGAAAAGAGCAGAAGGCATCCTTCTACTCTTTCGCGTTATTTCCTTGTTTGTTTCCTGGATTCGAAGAGCCCTTGTTTCCTGCTTGATCTTGCGGTTCATCCCTGCGGCTCTGATCAGGTGACTGCTCCTTTTTCTTTTCCTGGTCCAGTGATGGCTGAAGTTCAGCTTTGTTGATTGAATTGCTGCTGGCTGCAGGTGCATGATTTTTCTTCTGCTGTCCTGGTGCTTCACTGTGCTCTCGAGCTTTGCTTTCAGAATGGGGGGGTTCTTTTTTCTCAAGCGGTTTTTCTTTAGGGACAGGCTTTGTCGGCTTGGCCTTTTCCTGCTGTTTTGCTGGAGGAGAATTCTTGTTGTTGTTTCCAGGTTCTTCAGGCTTGCTGTTTGATTTTGGTTTTTTTGGCTGCTCTGCCTCTGGTGATGGATCGTCTTGTTTCTTTTTCACTGCAGGGGGAACTTTTTTCTTTTCTGCTGCGGGAGGAATCGCCTTCTTTTCATTTTCAGGCTTGGTGTTCTTTTTTTCTTTATCGTTATTTTTTTTCGCTTTTGTTTTTTGTTTATCGGCTGCTTTGCCTTCTTTTGGATCCGTCACAGTTTCCGTCTTTTCTCCTGAATTCTGCACATTAGGTTCCGGCTGATTTTTCAAGGTTTCGGCTTTCTTGATCAATTGGCCGACAGGAATGTGATTTTCTTTTGATTGGCGCCATTGTTCCTTGGTAGCTTCTTTCATTTGGATCGCCAGCTGTTCATTTTCCACGCCTGAAGAAACCGCCAGAACGACTTTCTTTATGGCCGTGTCAAATTCACTGCCATCTTCTTCGACTGCCGTAATCATAATTTCTTGCGTCTTTTCCGTTACAGCTAAATCAAAGACCCGCTTTAATACGTTTAAGAGAGAATCATTTTCCCAATCTCCAAGCTGATGGATCAAGTCATGTCCGTCGCTGTTCAATTGACGGACTGACACCACTTCATATTGGTCATTGATTCCCAGTTCAACACCTGGATTGATTTGGACCTGAACATACCCAAAGGCTTCTTCAGCCGGAAAGACTAAAACAGACATAAACAATAGAAAAGCAGCAACTGCTGCTATGACAGGAGCCATAACTGGCTGCCATCGAATTGCCGATTTTTTTTCGAATGGATAAAAAGAAGCTTTTTCTCCTATCGAAGGTTTGCCTGAAGGTGTTCCTTTAACGAACTTGCCATCCTCCACCAAAAAAATGGAGCGGTCATGATTCAGTTCAATGCAAATTCCCGATTGTCTCCTCATCAGTTTAACCGCCCCTTCAAATAATCTTTTAAGAAATGCAGATCACTCATCTGCAGCAACGCCATTGCAATTATGTATTTTCGATTGCGTTCAATCGTTTTGCGCGAAACCTTCACCAATTTTTCAATCTCTTTGATCGGCAACTTTTTCTTTTCCACTAAGTATTGTTTATATTCATCGGTTTCAGCCACCAGCTGGGCAATCTGGATGGCAGTGATGCGTGCATCCTGATGAGCCGGCGACACTTTAACCAGCACCTGAAACGACAAACCGAATTCCTGTAGCATTTCTTCGTATAAGGCAATTTCCTCGCGTCTTTTTTCATCTTGTTGCTTGGTACTATAAGCAAGGGATGCCGCATGATCGGCAATGCCGTTATGCCCTTCCGGCTCAGCGGCGGGCATGAAATCATGGCTGAATTCTTCGCGCCTGCTTTCCTTGCGTATAAAATCAATGACACGCCTGCGAATGACCATATGGGCAAATGTCAGAAATGAAGCATTATTGGTTTGATCAAATTTTTGCACCGCTTCGTTGAATGCGGAAAGTGCCACACTGTATTCATCATCGTGGTCGTCAATAAACCGTTTGCATACTTGAGATGCTGTCTTTTTCATAAAAGGTGAATAGGAAAAAAGCAAGTCATGCAATACTTGCTCATCACCCGCCTGTGCCTGCAACACCATTATTTCAGCATTGGATTTTTTGATCCGTCCAAATCTTCCACTCAATAAAGTCAAAAGCACACCATTCACCTCTTCTCAAAGTCACTGCCTACTTGATTGTAACTTTGAAGGATTCAATTGAAAAGAGGCAGGTTTTTCTGTTCTTACCATTATTCGCTTTTAAAGTGATTCTTTTGTGGGTAGCCGATTCGTCTTCTATAGAAAAACTTATGGGTTAACAATCTATAGAAAAAAGGTGCATTGAATTGGATTCAATGCACCTTTTGTCCCTGATTTCTTTACAGGACCAAGTTCTTATTTAGATTCCTGTTCCTTAATCTGTTCCTTATTCTGTTTGACTCCCAGAATTCCACCTACTACGACGATGCCAAGAAGAACTGTCCAGAAGACAAGAGTCCATGGTGTAGAATGCGGGAAGTCATGTGGAAGAACTCCAACATTTTCGTGGGATAGGGTCATGACCAATAATTTCACTCCGACCCAACCAACGATAACAAACGCAGCTGTTTCAAGTTGTGGATATTTTTCAAGCAATTGCACAAATTTATGTGCTGCAAATCGCATAATGATAACGCCGATCAATCCACCGGCAAGCATCACCATAAACTGGCCAGAGTTAATGCCGCCAATGTCTTCCATATTGAAGACAGTCAAATGCGGCAAGGTTACGGCTAAAGCAACCGCTGCCAGCATAGAATCGATTGCAAAAGCAATATCAGCCAGTTCAACTTTCAATACTGTCATCCAAAAACTTGAACCTTTTTTCTCAGGTTTTGCATCAACGCCTTCAAGAATTTCATCCGTATCCCCTTTGCGTTGATCATAGATGCTCTTAATCGAGATGAACAGGAGATAAGCAGCTCCAAGTGCTTGAATTTGCCAGATATTTACTAGCAGTGTAATCATGAACAATGCTGCAAAGCGGAAAACGAAAGCTCCTACCAATCCGTAGAACAACGCTTTTTTCTGCTGCTCTTTCGGTAAATGTTTGACCATTACCGCCATTACTACTGCATTATCCGCAGCCAGTAGACCTTCAAGCCCCACTAAAACCAATAAGACCCAGGCATATTCCAATAAAATTGCTTCCATTCTGCTTTCTCCTCCTATTTTTGCCACCAAAAAAGACCTCCGCCTAAATAAAGGCAAAGGTCTCGCTAAGCAAAATTCTTTTGCTATCACAACCGATGGCTACTAACCATGTATTGACGACTGTGAAATAGGTTTCCCTATAGCTACTCCCCCTTGACTGAAAGTCAAAGTGTATTGATTTGTAATGTTAGTATAGCATCACTTTATTTTTTTGGAAAGTTTAACTGATGGGGATTTGAAAGTTTTTGTCTTTTTTATGCAAATTATAGAAATCCACCATCGCCGGCATCGTTACAAGAAAATCAGCACAGTGAATGCCGCTTCCCTTCAAAAGGCGTTCAGCATTCCCTGTGTCAAAATCTGCGGACCATGTTAAATAATCCAAGGTTTCACTCTCGACCCCCAGCCCTTTTCTTACTGCAGCAACCGACAAAGACGCTTTCGCCAGATTGTGCGGCAATCGCCCTTTCGGATTTTTTCCAGTCATCAAGTTGACCATGCCACGGTAAACTTCCTCCACCGGATGAGGATTAGGATCTGTTAGATGGACCGTTTGCCCACCTGCTGCTTCCGACTTGCTGAGATAGATGGAGGCATCCAGGATATAATCGACCGGTACTACATTAATATAAGATTTCGAACGTCCCACATATGGAATGACGGGCAGGAACTTAACACGGTCAATCAGATTAAGGAAAAAATAAGGGCCATCAAACTTAATGGTTTCGCCAGTAACTGAATGGCCCCGGACAATACCGGGGCGGATAATGGTGACCGGCATCGTTTTCTTCAGCTCATCGACCAGCAATTCCGCTTCAAACTTGGTTTCTTCATAAAAATTCTTGAAAGCTTGTGGACGGTTCAGCTCATCTTCATAAATGGTCCCTTCCCGATTGCCTGCTACATACGCCGTACTGAAATAGACATAGCGCTCCAAGTCGGGCAAGCCGGCAACAAATCCATTTACTTGGCGGGTTCCTTCCACATTCACTTTCCATGCGATATCTCTTGGAACTGCCAGGTCATAAATGGCGGCAAGATGCCAGAATGTTACTTCTTTCCCTTTTAGGTATTCTGCGTCGGCATAGGTGATTCCAAGACCGCTTTTGGTGATATCCCCTTCAATCAATCTGATTGTCCGGCAATTGGTTTCTTTTTGGATGCGCTTGGCTTCCCTTTCTGCTTTTGGCCTTTCCGAGGATAGGATGATGGCCGAAATCCTTTCATTTTGCTGTGCGTGCTTGTAAATTAATTGACTGGCAATAAATCCCGGAAACCCTGTAAATACAACTTCTTTCATAGCTTCAGCCCCTTTTTACAATCATACTAAATTTTCCAATAATTTTCAGCAAAAAGAAAAAAAGTAAACCCGAAGGCTTACTTTTTGTTCATTCTTCTCGTTTGCCGATCAAACAAACTATAGACAATCGGCACAATGTACAGGGACAGCAAAGTTGAACTGATGAGTCCGCCAATTACAGTAATCCCCATCGGCTGATTAATTTCAGTTCCTTCCCCAATTCCAATTGCCAGAGGAAGCAAGCCTAATATAGTCGTCAACGCCGTCATTAAAATCGGGCGGCGGCGATCATGGACAGAAGTGATGATGGCATCATAGGAATCCATGCCTGCTTCTTTCCGCTGATTGATGTAATCAACCAGCACAATCCCGTTGTTGACGACTATACCTACCAGAACCAGCAAGCCGATGACTGCAGTGATGCTGACTGGCGTCTGTGTGACAAACAACGCAATCGCCACACCAATCGCCATCAATGGGACGGTGAACATGATGACCAGTGGATATTTAAAGGATTCAAATTGTGCAGCCATGACAATGTAGACCAGCACGATGGCAAGCACAACGGCAAGCATCATATCGTTTATGGAGTTATCCAGCAATTCCCGGTCTCCGCCAAACGAAATCCTCGTATTTTCATCTAAATCCAACTCTTCAATCGCTGCATCCACTTTATCAGACATGTCGCCCAATGTAATACTCGATTGATGCTGCAATGTGAAAGACACACTGTCGGCCTGATCCACCCGTTGGATGCTGACAGGACCCTGGGCAACTTCAATGTCAGCCAGCTCTTGCAGCTCAACGAATTCTCCGGCAGGTGTCCGAAGAGACAGAGTCCGAAGCTTTTCTAAACTGTCTCTTTCTCCTTCTTCGTAAGCCACATAAACACTCAGAACTTCATCATTTTCCGTTAAAACCTGTGTAGCCAAAACCCCTCGTGTGATGTTATTGACCGCTTGAGCTATTTGGGCGGGAGGCAAACCATATTCGGTGGCCGCATCACGGTCGATAGTCATCTGGATTTCATCAATCGTTTCCTGACGATCATTCGTCAGCTCTGTTACTTCCGGAAGTTCGGCTAAGGCGGCCTCAATATCGGCGACCGCATCATCCAGCTGTGCCCGGTCCGTATCCGTTACAGTAAAGGACAAGGTATTCGGCGCAGATCCCGCTGCAGTCTGCAAGTTGAAGCTGACCAACGCCTGCTCCCCTACAATTTCCAGAACCCGCGGCTGGACTTGATCCACGAATTCAAAAATGGAACGGTCCCGGTCTTTCAGGTCCACCAGCTTCACATAAATTTCAGCAGTGTTCGATGAGGAGGAACCTTGCGCCTGTCCCTGCTGAGTCGAACCGATCAAGCTGACGTAAACATCGACATCTTCTTCAAGTTTCAGTTCTTCTTCAATCAGATTGACGACTTCATCCGTCGCCGTTCTGGAAGAGCCATTTTCAAGTTCGACAGAGACGCTGACAAAGCCTTCGTCTGTCGCCGGAATAAATTCTGTACCAACTTGCATCACCCCAAAAGCACCGACCACCAATAACACGAGCGCGGTAAACAAAACGAGGATTCTGTGGCGCAATGCCCAGACAACTGATCCTTCGAAAGCTTTGATACTTCTTGAGGTGTCTTTTTGTACTTTTGGCTTTTCACCTGGTTTTCCAAGCATTCTTGAAGCCATCATCGGAATGACAGTCAAAGCAACCGCCAATGAAGCAAAAAGACTGAATGAAATCGTTAAGGCAAATTCAAAGAAAATTTCTCCAATCAAACCGGAAATGAATATAACCGGTATAAAAACAGCGACAGTGGTCAGGGTTGAAGCAATAATTGCACCCGAAACTTCCTTCGCGCCTTCGGAAGCGGCTTTCTTCGAATTCTTGCCCATCGCCAAATGGCGCTCAATATTCTCGATAACGACGATTGCGTTATCCACAAGCATTCCGATCCCGAGAGCCAAGGCACCCAAAGTTAAAATGTTCAAAGCAAAGTCAGCAAAAAACATCAGAACAAAAGTGACAATGACTGAATAGGGAATCGCCACACCAATAATGATTGGACTCTTAATGCCACGCAGGAAAAAGAATAAGACCAGCATCGCAAAAATCCCACCCAGCACCAGGGTTTGGCCGATATTACCGATGGCCAGCTTGACGTAATCCCCCTGATCAAACAGGATATCCGCTTCGACTCCCTCGAAGCGTTCTTCGCTCAGCAGCTCATCCAGCCGTTCCTGGAAAGCATCTGACACGTCAGCTGTATTTGCCCGAGATTCCTGCAGTGCTGATAATAGGACAGCCGGTTCTTCATTGGTTCTTGTTTCACTATTGCTTTCACGTTCACTTATATTGACTTCGGCGACATCAGAGATTGTCACATTGTCGCCTTCTAAAGGATCGATGGTCAGGACCAACTCCCGTATTTCCTCAACGCTTGTCAAGGTGCTGATGATACGGGTAGTCAAATTACGGCCATCTTCGGTTTCAATCGGTTCTCCTGGCAATGAGATATTATTTGCCTGGATCAGCTGTACAACATCCGATTGCTGCAGGCCACGTTCTTCAAGCTCTGCCTGATCCAACTCGATTTGAATTTCTTCTATTAAAGAACCGGAAATATTAACGCTGGCCACACCATCTGTTTGGCGAAGCTCCGTTTCCAGCTCTTCCGCAATCACACGTACATCTGCATCCGGGTCGCTTGACCGCAGGGACAGCTGAAGAATAGGGAATTGAGAAGGGTCGAATTTCAAGAAGCGCGGATCATTTGAATCATCAGGAATCGGCGTTTGATCGATCCGCTGCATGATGTCTGATTGAACATCATCGATATCCGTCGACCAATCAAATTCCAGCAAAATAAAATTTGAACCTTCCTGGCTATTCGATTGAATCGATTCGATCCCTGGCAAGGTCGATAGGTTTGCCTCCAGTGGCTTGGTCACCTTTTCACTTACTTCAGTAGGACTCGCGCCCGGATAATTAGTCACTACTACGCCAATCGGCGGATTAAGTTCAGGAATTAACGTAATGGGAATACGGGAAAATGATACCGCTCCCAGAATAATGATCAAAAACATAATGACCAGTGTAAAGACAGGTCTCTTTATAGAAAAATCACTTATTTTCATTTCTTCAAACCCTCTCTTCGCTGTGTTCTTATATCATAAGAAAAATCCCAGGCAACCGCAAATTTTACAGAGCGTGTTCACTTATCTGCCACTTTTTTGAAAAAAATAAAAAAAACCTGCCGGCAGCAGGTTTTTAATTTTATAGCAGGCTGTATAATCGAATGCCCGGATTTTTATCCTGGAACCAGCGTGTTGCAAACTCGTTTTCGAATAAAAAGACATAATTATCGAAACGGTCCCGTACAAGCATGGAACGTCCACTTGACATCGATTCTTTGACATCTTCTTCGTTTTCAATCCAACGTGCAATTTTGGAACCGACCGGCTCCATCCGTACATCTACGTTGTATTCATGTTTCATCCGGTGTTCGAACACTTCAAATTGAAGTTGGCCGACTGCACCGAGAATAACTTCTTCCAAATGGAGCGTCTTATAGTATTGGATGGCGCCTTCTTGTACAAGCTGAAGAATCCCTTTATGGAAATGCTTTTGTTTCATGACGTTTTTAGCCGTCACTTTCATGAAAAGCTCAGGAGTAAACTGCGGCAGTTTTTCAAATTCGAACTTCTTGCCGCTGGTGATGGTGTCTCCAATTTGGTAATTCCCCACATCGTGGAGACCGATGATGTCTCCAGCGACGGCTTCATTGACCATTTCACGGTCATCCGCCAAGAACTGCGTGGTCTGCGACAATTTGATGTTTTTGCCCGTACGCGCCAATGTCACATTCATGCCCCGCTCGAATTTGCCCGAGACAATGCGCACAAAGGCGATGCGATCACGGTGAGCTGGGTTCATGTTGGCCTGGATTTTGAAAATAAACCCTGAAAACGGCATATCGATCGGATCGATTTCCTCTTTGTCCTGCGTATCACGCGGCTGCGGTGATGGTGCAAACTGCAGGTACGTTTCCAGGAAGGTTTCAACACCAAAATTGCCCAAGGCACTGCCGAAGAACACCGGCGTCAATTCGCCTTTTTTCACTCGGTCAATTGAAAAATCATTGCCTGCTTCGTTCAGTAATTCGATGTCCTCCATTGCCTGTGTATAATAAGAGGATTTTGTCATTTCATGGTCTTCAAGCAATTTGCCGTCTTCACCCAGCTCCAGGAATCGGCCGCCTTTAGAACGGAACGGTTCGACACGGTTATTGAAACGGTCGTAAATGCCGAGGAATTCTTTGCCCATGCCGATCGGCCAGTTCATCGCGTAGGATTGGATTCCAAGAACTTCTTCAAGTTCCTCCATTAATTCAAGCGGCTCTTTGCCTTGGCGGTCCATTTTGTTGATAAAGGTGAAAATCGGAATGCCGCGCATTTTGCAAACTTTGAATAGTTTGACGGTCTGTGCTTCAATTCCTTTGGCGACATCGATGATCATGACAGCACTGTCGACGGCCATCAATGTACGGTAAGTATCTTCACTGAAATCCTGGTGTCCAGGAGTGTCGAGAATATTGACGCGGTGTCCAGCATAATCGAATTGCATTACAGAAGAAGTTACGGAAATTCCCCGTTGCTTTTCGATTTCCATCCAGTCGGATGTGGCAAACTTGCCGCTTTTCTTCCCTTTGACTGTTCCGGCATCACGTATCGCTCCCCCGAATAACAGCAGTTTTTCGGTTAAGGTCGTTTTCCCCGCATCCGGGTGGGAAATGATGGCGAAGGTTCTTCTATTTTGAATTTCATTCTTTAATTGGTCTGACATGTTTATACGCTCCTTTAATCTACTCTCTTCATATTAGAGAAGGAAACTTAAAAAAACAAGGAATTTCAACGTCCGCAGAAAAAAAGAAGCCTCTGTGGCTTCTTTTTGAGCTTATAGACAAAAGAGTATTTGAATCATTTGAAGAATAAATACGCATTTCATCATATTTACACCGGATCCTGCACTCCAGGCGGACGCTTTCCGCGGGCTCGCGCCGAACTAACTCGGACTGGCGCCCGAGTGGATTTCGGCACTTCGCTGTTCCCGCAGGAAAGATAATGGCCGAAGGGAGTTCGGCCATTATCTTTGCGACGAAGCAGCGTAGCGGTGCAGGAGCATATCTTTGCCCTTCGCCGCCTTGCGCTCCGGATCCTTGAGTGAAGGATTTACCAAGTTTGTTTTGACTATTTTTTCTCGAACTTGCTAGCAGGCTTCTATCTTTGATTGAAGCAACACGCCCCAACTGGGCTGGCCAAGAAGACTCCTGTGGAATCAGTGAAAGCTGAAGCCCCCGCAGGAAAGGCATTGGCTGAAGCTGAGCCCACGAAAGCGAAGTGGCCGGGCTGGTTGGGTTATACACCGCTATTTTTTTTGGGTAGACTTGTTCACTGAAACTTCTTGATTGCTTCCTGTATTGCGATTTCTTTGTCGCTGTGCGGGTATTTGGTGCTGCCGATAATTTGGTAATCTTCGTGCCCTTTTCCAGCAAGAATGATGATGTCACCCGTTTCTGCCTGTTGCACAGCATGCTTGACCGCTTCTTCCCGGTCGCCGATGCAGGCAAAGTTGCTGTGGGTCATGCCTGTTTCCAAATCACCTAAAATACTGTCATAGGCTTCATCGCGTGGATCGTCTGTCGTGAGGACGACATAATCTGCAACCGAAGCCTTTTCCGCCATGATGGGGCGTTTTGTTTTATCGCGGTTGCCGCCTGTCCCCACCAGGAAAATGATTTTATTGGTTTTGAAATCCTGGACAGCATCAATCGCTTTTTCAATAGCATCCGGGGTATGCGCATAGTCGATGAAAACCGAGATAGGCGCCTCGACCTCCACTTTCTGCATGCGGCCTTCAACCGGCGCAATCGTCGCCAGAGCTTTCAGGATTTCATCCATTTTATACCCTTCGGCATACAGCGCGGCAATAGCCGCCAACGCGTTGGAAACATTGAATTCGCCCAGCAATTTCATCGTTACAGGAAATTGGCCTTCGGAACACTCCAGCGTAAATGTTGTTCCCGTATGCGTCAATTCGATGTCCTTTGCCCGAAATTGTGCGTCATTGTGAATGCCGTATGTGTACACGGGATGAGGGGTCATTTTTGCAATTTCATTGGACCACGGATCATCTGCATTCAAAATGGCCTGTTTCCGGTTGGCGAGATCCTGGCCAAGCTGGGAAAACAATAAACCTTTGGCATGGCCGTATTCTTCCATCGTTCCATGGAAGTCCAAATGGTCGTGCGTCAGATTAGTGAAAATCGCGGTGTCGAATTCCACTCCAGCCAATCGGCCCAGAATCAATCCGTGCGAAGAAACTTCCATCGTCATATGCGAGCAATCTTCATCGCGTGCGCGCGCAATCATCTGCTGCGTCGTCAGCGCATCGTTTGTCGTATTGGCCGAAGGATGCAATTGGCCATTCAGATTAAAGCCGATCGTTCCACTCAACGCTGAATTCTCTCCAAGATTCATCAGCATTGAATGCAGGATTCCAGCTACACTGGTTTTGCCGTTTGTGCCGGTGACACCGATCATGTGCAGAAGCTTGGAAGGATAATCGTAAAATTTAGCAGCCAGAAGGCCAAGCGTCCGTGAAGTGCTTTCGACAGTAATTACTGTCGCATTATCGATCGCCAACGGCTTTTCAGCCACAATCACTGTTGCTCCCTGATCTGCTGCCTGCTGTGCGAAATTGTGGCCATCGACTGTATAGCCGGCGATGCAGACGAAAAGCGAACCCGCTTTAATGTCACGGGAATCTATTGTCAGATGTTCAAGTGTTTCCGGCAACTCACCTTTAATCTGCTTGTATGGAATTGCTGCGAGTAAATCTTTGCTGTTCATGAAAATCCTCTCCTAACTCTTATGAAACCAATGGAGACAGCACATATGCATGAAGCAAGGCTGCCGCCGCTTTTAATGAATCGGTATGGGTACGTTCGTATGAATGGGAAGCTTCAATGCCCGGACCAAACAAGGCATGTTTGACGTCGTGGCCGGCGCTGATGGCAGCTGATGCATCCGATCCATAATAAGGATAGATGTCGACTTTGTAGTCGATGCCCCGGTCTTTTGCCAAGGAGATCAAGTGGCGGGTCAATCCGTAATGGTAAGGGCCGCTTGAATCTTTTGCACAAATGGACACAGTGTATTCATCTGATTCCTGTCCGTCTCCGATGGCGCCCATATCGACCGCAATGTATTCCTGTGTTTCCGGAGGGATGCTTGCATTTCCGCCATAGCCAATTTCTTCATTATTGGAAATATAGAAATGCGTCGTATTCGGCAGCTGTTCTCCAGTATCTTTCAAATGCTTGACCAATTGAAGGAGCAACGCGGTGCTTGCCTTATCATCCAAATGGCGGGATTTGATGTACCCCGATGCCGTCGCTTCAAATCTTGGCTGGAACGACACAAAATCTCCCACTTCAATTCCTAGGCTGCGTACCTGCTCCTGTGAGGAGGCTTTTTCATCCAGGCGCACTTCCATATTGTCGGCATTTCGTTCAGCAGAACCTGCGTCTTTATAGACATGGACGGTCGTTTGGTGCAAAAGAATCGTACCGGAGACCGTCGAACCGTCCGCTTTATGTATCAGGCAATTTTCGCCTTCGATAGCATTGAATTTAAAGCCACCCACTAATGACAATTTTAAGCGGCCGCTCGGTTTGATTTCTTTCACCATGGCGCCGAGAGTATCGACATGTGCAGTCAGCAGGCGATGCTGCTGCTGATTTTTCCCTTGGATTGTCGCAATCACAGCACCTTTATGGGTCGTCTTGTGCTCGACGTTCCACTGGGTTAATAATGCACTGATTTTTGACATGACATCCATGGTATATCCGGATGGGCTTGGAATTTCCACTAGCTCTTTTAATAACTCGACTGTTTCGCTTTGATTCCACTGATAAGTCATCTGTATCACTCCTTGATCTTATAATCATATCAAAATGAAAGATGTTCGGACAGTCCTGTCTTATAGTATTATAGTATAAGTTGAACCAAAGAATTCATATTCGGCTATTTCAGGCCGGTCTTCTTCAAAAAATGGAGCTGTTCACTGGAATATCGACAAGTGACTTTCATCAGCTTAACCTATTAGCGTTAAAAAGTATGAACTTCGAGGTGTCTAATGGAAAGAAATGAAACCAACCGCAAAAGAAATCAATTATTCATCCATTTGTACGGATTTTCAAGCATTCTGCATTTTCTGCTCAACCAATGGGTAGACATGAATTCAGCGGTCATTTCTCCGCTGTTGGGCATCTTTTCCTACCTATTGCTGCTGGGTTTATTTTCAATAAAAATACAGGAACGTGTTCTTCAATTCATGGTTCTTTTTGCTATGAATTTGTATGTTTTCATTTTAAATTTCGAATCTTTGTCTTCTGTAACACTCGTTTTCTTTGTAATTCCCATCGTCGCTTCTGCCCTCTACAATGATACGAAACCGATCGTCATACTGGCCATTATTACTTCTATCGAATTTGCGCTTCTAATGACAGTATTTGACCGGTTTGCAGCAAGAGCCCCGTTGCCTTATATTCAATTATCCATCGTCATTTTTTTCGTTGCTGTATTGTCGATTACGCTGCTGCACAGTATTTATTTCAGCCATTACTGGAAACAACTAGAACTGAAAAATGAATCGATGGAAAAAGCCTTGATGTCAAAAGAAGGCTATTTGCAATTATTTTTTGAAACCGCGAAAGATGCCATTGCGGTGTTTGATTCGAACAATAAAATCATCGCCGTCAATCCCGCTTTTGAAGCGTTATATGGATGGACTTCTGAAGAATGCATCGGCAAGACGCTGCCGCTTTATCCGCTGGATATGAAAGAGGCTGCCGAGAAGCGAACATTGGAAGTCCAGCAGGGAGAAAGCTATTCTCTCCTGGAAACCATAGATGTCCGAAAAGATGGCAGCCGCTTTCATGCGCAGGTTACCCTATCGCCTATATTTGACCAGTCTCAAAAAGTAATCGCCACGTCCATCATCTCACGGGACATCAGCTATCAGAAAGAGTCGGAAAAACTGATTTTGCAATCGGAAAAACTGAAACTTGCTGGGGAAATTGCCGCCGGGGTTGCCCACGAAATCAGAAACCCGATGACCGTCATTTCCGGTTTCGTCCAAATGATGCACCATGATCCCAAGCATCTGTTTCCAGAATACACTGCTTTGATCCAATCTGAGATGGAGCGCATCAATTTGATCATCAGTGAATTTCTGATTTTGGCCAAACCGCAAGCTTCGGCATTAAAGAAGTTCAGCATACAAAATGCACTGGATGATATTTTGCTGCTGTTTGGTCCAGAGCTTAATCTTCACGGGATCACAGTAAAGAAAGACTGGGATGGAGATTTCCAGGTGAACGGAGAAGAACACCACTTGAAACAAGTGTTCATCAATTTATTGAAGAATGCCATCGAATCAATGGAGGAGCCTGGGGAAATTTGGATCCTGCTGAGGGCTGAAAATGATTCTATGCTGTCCATCAGCTTTAATGATTCGGGAAATGGGATTTCAGCAGAAGACTTAGGCGAGGTTTTCCAGCCTTTTTATACGACAAAAGCAACCGGCACAGGGTTGGGTCTGCTCATTTCGCAAAAAATCATTCAAGAACACCAAGGCGACCTCATTATCTCGAGCACATTGGGGGTTGGAACAGCCGCGACCATTCTGTTGCCAACTGAATAACTAAAAGACAGGAGGAGAAAAATCCATGGATTTTTCTCTTCCTGTCTTTTTTGTGCTTTATTTAGCGGCTATGTTTTTGATCAATCCCAGTCGTTGTCATCATCGTCGTCGTCATCAGTATCCGAATCAATTTTCAGGATAGAGCCATCTTTTGCATCCACATCGACATCATGCTCAGAACGCCCATCTTTAATTTCGATTTCGTAATACGAAACGCCATCATCTTTTTCGAGTTCGAAACTTTCAACAGTTCCGCTCACTGCCGCTAAAGCCGCCTCGATCGCTTTATCAGAACCGATCAATTTGTCGCTTGATGATGCGGCCTGGCTTTTCGAATTGCTTGCAGCGGATGATGTATTTGACGGTGAAGCTGCTTCTTTCATTTGTGCAGAATCATCTTCTCTGTCTTTTTCACGTTTTTGCTTCAGGACTTCGCCTGTGTAGGCATCGAATTCAAAATCATAGTCGTAGCCTTCAAAATCGATATCGACTTCGTAATGGGGCCTTCTGTCATCTTTGTCCAATTCAATATCCGTGATGCGGCCATCTGCCAGCGCCAAGGCTTTCGCTGAGACTTCTTCAAAGCTGAGCATTTTTTCTGTTGCTGAGGATGCCTGCACTTCGTTGGTCATCGTTCCTGATTCAGATGCCGGATTGGCTGCAGGCGCTTCAGTGTTGGCCAAGACTATGCCCCCAAACGCCAAAACCCCTGCTGCAACTGGAATGTAAATTAATTTCTTCATGTAATTTCTCCTCCTCATTTGTTGTTACCCTTACAATAACCTTCTCTTCTGAGCAGAAGATTAAGGCTTTATGAGAATATGATGAGAAATACATGAAAGTGTTCTCAGATTCAATCGTCCCATTCGACTGTCATGGTATCACCGCGGATCGCATGGATCTGAATGGTTGCTTCTTGTTCGGTCTGGTCGTTTTCAATTTCCACCAAGTAGTAGCCGCCGTCTTCCGTCTGTACAAACTCCACTTCCTGGAGTTCTCCGTCCAAAGTGTTTTTAGCCAGCCGGACTGCTTCATCACGTGTAATGATTCGATCAGGTTCGGGTTCCTCCGCTGGGGCTTCCGCTTCGATCGGCTCCTGGCTGATCTTGCGCACTTCTCCAGTAGCTGCCGAGACGACTACCGTCGACAATTGCGTCTCTTCTTTTACTGCGACATCGTATTCATTTCGTTCTTCATTATAAGTAACGCCATCGATTTCCCCTGCAGCCTGCTGCAAAGCAATCTCCTCTGCCTGTTGTTGCGTCAACTCTTTAGCCACTTCCATTTTCTCAATCAACTCCATGGACTCCACTTGCCCGTTCTGCCGGTTGACCAGCGCCAGGTAATGTCCGTCCGCACGCTGAAATTCCACTCTATAGGCATCTGTGGATTCCGTGGTCTTTTCCACTTTTCCTCCGTACAGACTGATAACCGTTTCATTGGCTTGTTCCAGTGTAATGTCCTGTGAAGAACTTGGAAACATCAGAAACACCAGGACTGCTGCTCCAAGCAAGATTGTTGCTGAAGCCATTACCATCCATTTTCGCATCACAATCCCTCCTGTTTCGAGTGTACACCCTCAACATTAAAATTCTCTGAGAAAATGATGGATACTGTTGTACCGAGCTGTTCAATGCTTTCCAGTTCGATTTTGACGTTCAAGGAGTCGGCTAATTGCTTCGCCAAAGACAGCCCTAGGCCAAAACCGCCTGTTTCCCGGTTTCTTGCTTTATCCACCCGGTAAAAACGTTCAAAGACAAAAGGCACTGCTTCTTTTGGAATGCCGATTCCCGTATCGCGAACCTGAATGACGGTGTCGCCATTTTTTCTCGCAATCACTTCTACTTTATCCGAGCTGTATTTCCGGGCGTTATCGAGCAGAATGTACAGCAGTTGTTTAAATTTTGCCGTATCGGTGATGACCGGCAGGGATTTTTCAGTTGTAATCAGCTGGAATTCGCGATCGTAGGACGTGTTCATCGCTGTAACAGTCTGCTCCAATAACTCGATTGCGTTCACTTTTGTCCATTCGACCCGCGACTCACTCCGGCGGGCAATGTGCAGCAACTGCTCAATCAACGCTTTCATCCGATCGGTTTCTGCGCGGATGGCAGAGATGCTTTCTTCTGCAATTTTCTCATCGTGCATCCCTTGCCGCTCGAGCAATTTGGCATAACTGCCGATGACCGTCAGCGGCGTCTTCAGTTCATGGGAAGCATTGGAAACAAACTCCTCCTGCTTGGAATAATTTTCTTCCAGCAAGCCCATCATTTCGTTGAAGGTATGGCCCATCTGCGCCAGCTCATCCTGAGACTTCCCTTCCACGGGCAGTTTTTCAAATTGGCCGTTTCGCTGGATGCGCGTCATGGTCTTCGTAAGGTTGGTAATCGGCAGTGTCACGATTTTCCCCAGCACGATGCTGGAAATGATGACGGGAATCATCGCCAGTAAAGTTCCCACCACCAGGACCAGGCGCAGCGTATTCAAGTTATTTGTCGTTTCCCGCAAAGACTGTGCGACTGTCAATTCTGCCACTTGGCCGTCTGTCCAGATGATCGGTGCTTTGACATAAGAAAAGCGGTCGCCTGCCACACTCACAGTTCCCGACTGGCCATCCAGTTCACTAGGGAGTTCTGCGGTCACCGATGGCGCTTGGACCAGTGTCAGCTGTTCACCAGCTGAGCCAGTCACCTTCACAAGCCCATTGACCGGTACATATGCCCGCAGCACAGTTCCCGGATCTGCAGTTTCCGCTTCATTGAATGCGGCTACCAGCGAGTTTGTTTCTGACTGCAGCTGTTCCACTTCCGTCGAGTAAGTCAATTGGCTGAATGAAAAATAAATGACAAAAGCCAGTACCAGCAAAATGACAAGCATCAGCAAAGTCGAAGAGATATGAATCTTATTTTTAAGTTTCATTGCCTTGCTCCTTCAATACATAGCCGACACCACGGACGGTCTGGATATAGGTCGAGCTTTCGCCAGCGTCCACTTTCTTCCGCAAATAGCGGATATATACATCGATTACATTGGTATCGCCATAATAATCATATCCCCACACGGCGTTCAGCACCTGTTCCCGGCTGAGTACCTGCTGCGGATTTTTGATCAGATACAGCAGCAAGTCAAACTCCCGCGGCGTCAATTCAATTACACGTCCGCCTCTTTTGACGTCCCGTGTGCTTTCGTTCATCTCCAACTCACGGAAACGGTGCAGCGTTGAATTGCCGTTGCCATTCGACAAGCGCAGGCAAGCGCGGATCCGTGCCAGCAATTCTTCAATCTCAAATGGTTTGGTGACATAATCGTTCGCTCCCAAATCCAAACCGGCCACTTTATCTTTCACATCGTTTTTGGCTGTCAGTAAAATGACCGGAATTGAACCATCAGAAGAACGGATGCGTTTCAAGACATCCAGACCATGAATTTCCGGAAGCATCAAATCAAGCAGCACCAAATCCCAGTCCTGCTCCCGGAATTGGATCAACCCTTCCGACCCTGTGTGGGCAACGCCTGTTTCGTAGCCTTCAAACTTCAATTCCAATTCCAGTACACGCGCAATACTTTTTTCATCTTCCACAATTAAAATGCGTTCCGCCATTGCCATCACCTCTTACGGTTATCATAGCAGAAATACGAAAAGCGGAGGCAGCCGTTTAGCTCCGACAAGCGCTGGAGGTCTTACCGGTAATGGCGCTCTTTGCCATTGCAGGTAAGACTGAAGCGACTCGAGGGGCTGGCTGCCGGAGTCTGGACAATACGAAAAGCGCAAGCGCCCGTGTAGCTCTGACAGGCATAAGCCAGACCAGCAAAGTGGCGCTCTTTGCCACGGCGCTGGGTTGGCTTATGACCCGAAGAGCTGGGCGCTGGAGTCTGGACAATACGAAAAGCGTAAGCGCCCGTGTAGCTCTGACAGGCATAAGACAGACCAGCAAAGTGGCGCTCTTTGCCGCGGCGCTGGGTTGGCTTATGACCCGAAGAGCTGGGCGCCGGAGTCTGGACAATACGAAAAGCGCAAGCGCCCGTGTAGCTCTGACAGGCATAAGACAGACCAGCAAAGTGGCGCTCTTTGCCACGGCGCTGGGTTGGCTTATGACCCGAAGAGCTGGGCGCCGGAGTCTGGACAATACGAAAAGCGAAAGCAGCCGTTTAGCCCCAAAAGCGCAAAAATCCGAAAAAGAAAAAAGCGACCCGCAGGCCGCTTATCTCAATACCGTTTTGATCCATTTCGCTTTGTTTTTATAAGGCGGAAAGACCAGATTCGTCGATAATTTAGTTGATTTCTTCAAAATCGATTTGGCGTGTGTAAAGGTTTCAAAGCTGGACTTGCCGTGATAGGAATTGACGCCTGACGTGCCGATTCCGCCAAACGGCAGATACGAACTGCCCACATGGGAAACCGTGTCATTGATGCAGCCGCCACCAAACGGCAATTGATCCAGGAAGAACCGGATCGCCCGGTCGTTTTCCGAGAACAGGTAAGCCGATAAAGGCTTCGGCAATTTACGGATTTGGCGAAGCAGCAACGGCAGATCCGTATAAGTGATGATCGGCAAAACCGGTCCGAAAATCTCGTCTTCCATCGATGGGCTGTCCCACGTGATATTGTCCAGCAGCACTGGTTCGATATACAGATCATCACGGTCCATTTTGCCGCCGTAAATGACTTGGTCGGCTTCCTTCTGCACAATTTCCGCTAAGCGGTCAAAATGCTGGGTATTGACGATGCGCCCATAATCCGGACTCTTTTGTGCGTCTTTTCCATAAAACTCTTTTATCGTTTTCGTCAGCTTTTTCAGGAATTCGTCTTTCACCGATTCGTGTACACAAATGTAATCCGGTGCCACACAGGTTTGCCCCGTGTTCATCAGTTTCCCCCAGGCAATCCGTTTCGCTGCCAGATCGAGGTTTGCCGTCTGGTCCACAATCGCCGGACTTTTGCCGCCGAGCTCCAAGGTAATCGGTGTTAAGCGCTCAGATGCCGCTTTCATGATGACTTTTCCGACATTGACGCTGCCGGTGAAGAAAATATAATCGAATGAGGCGTGGATCAAAGCCGTCACTTCTTCGCGCTCGCCTTCCACCACACGAATGTAATAGGAAGGAAATGCTTCTTCAATGATGGTGCGGATGACACTTGCTACATGAGGCGTCGCTTCAGAAGGCTTGACGACTGCGCAATTTCCGCCGATAATGGCGCCGATCAAAGGCTCCATCACCAATTGGAATGGATAATTGAAAGGTCCGATGATCAAAACAGAGCCGTATGGTTCACGGATGACGAAGCTTTTCGCCGGCTGAAGATGAATCGGTGTCTTGACTTGCTCCGGCTTCATCCAATCTTCCAGGTTTTTTGCCATGCTGCCGATGCTGTCGAGCACAAATCCCACTTCTGTTGCATAGGCTTCAAATTCACTCTTGCCCAAGTCTTTCTTCAAAGCATGAATCACTTCTGTTTCATGGGATTGGATCACGCTTTTCAACCGATGCAATTGCTCAATCCGAAAAGTGGTTGATTTAGTATCACCTGTATAAAAATAATTGCGTTGTTCTTCAATCATCTGTTCCACGTCAGTTGCTGTAAAATTCATTTTCCAACCTCCTTCAAGTCTCTTCATTATATCAACTACGGTCTCTGATTCAAAAAATGAACACTTATTCAGTCAATAAATGATCAATATAGCGCTGGACGACCAGCCCTTCTTCAAAATTGACCAAAAGAGTCGAGTGATTGTTCATTTCCTCAAAAAGCGACGGAACATCTTCAAATTCATTGATCAATTGACGGTCTTCGCCTTTCGTTGATTCATATAGATCCGACCAGTTTTCCAGCGTCAGAACCCCTTGCTCGCCGTATACCTTAAACTGCAAATTTTCCTTTTGGCCGATGCCGCTGATGCCTGCCACCAGAAAAGGAATCCCGTCGCGGGTAAGCCCATGGGCGATCAATCCGGTTTCGCATTTATCAGCATCTGCCGGATAACTGATGTGATGGGAGCTAAACGACAGTTCACCGAAAAGCCGGTTCATCAATTGGAAGTAATGCGGAAACACTTCGCGGACAAAGCCGCCCTGGCTTCGTGAACCGATCCACGGATTCTGTTGCCACAATCGTGGCCAGTCCGGGAAAAAGGTTTGCAGTTCAATCCTGACCACTTTTCCAATATGTCCGCTTTTGATGCGCTTGGCCATTTCGCGGATGGCCGGTTTATACATTAAAGGAAAATGCATAGCCGTTTGGATGCGATTATCCTGTGCGGCAGCTGCCATCATTTCGCCCCCTTCCACATTATGTGCCAAAGGTTTTTCACATAAGATATTGATGCCAGCACTGGCCGCCAGTTTGGCGATGTCTGCATGAAAAGCGGGAGGTGTCGCAATATAGACCCAGGTAATATCCGAATACAGGACTTCCTCCACCGATTTCGCCATCGGGATCCCGTAAGTGTCGCTGATTTGCGCGAGGCGTTCTGTCTGCTGATCGTAAACTATTTTGATCTCCACATGATTTTCCTGCTGAATCTGTTTAATGATCCGTTCACCAACAATTCCCGCTCCAATGATGCCGATTGAAATCATCCACACTCTCTCCTTTTCCGGCCTTTCGGCTTTTTTGGACTGTTTGTTTATTAGTGTAACCTTTCGGGGTATAGAATAGTCAAACAATACCATTACCGTCTGAGGAGGAAATATGATGAATAAACAACCAAATTGGTGGGAACCTATTTTTACAGGACAACTGGAAGTCGGGGTCGATAAAGAAAAGCTGGAAAGCCTTACGGAAGAATCCATCTTGTATTATGATGAAACTGCACAGCACACGGAGCCAGCGCTGTAATTGCTGAAGTTTATAGATAGCTATTGTCGCTGTTATACATAAAAACGCCTCTTTCCGTTTATAATTGAAAGAGGCGTTTTATTCTGCACTTTTTTAGGAAGAATCTTTTGGATAAAAGCCGTTGACCCACTGGCTGGTTGCCACAAAACCTACTATTCCATATACTAATGAAGAAACGAAAGCAGGGATTCCTATGAAATTAAAACTGATGTTGCTGGCCCTATTCTTCCTCTCCGGCTGTGGCATGTTGGAGACGACTGACACCGCTGGCACGACCGACCACATCGATGTGGAAGTGACGCAGGTCATTGATGGCGACACCATTAAAATCATCTATGAAGGTGAAGAAGTCACCGTCCGCTATCTGTTGATGGATACACCGGAAACCAACCACCCGCGCCTGGGCGAACAGCCTCTCGGCAAAGAAGCCACTGAAGAAAATAAACGCTTGATCGAATCAGGCGATGTATCGATTGAGTTTGACGTCGGCGACCGCTTTGACGATTACGACCGCTTGCTGGCCTATATTTATGTGGATGGCGAAAGCGTACAGGAACAGATGATTGAATCGGGACTTGCCAGAGTCGCCTATGTCTTCCCTCCAAATACACGCTATCTCGATGACTTCGAGCAAGCGGAACAAATCGCGAGAGACAAAGAAGCAGGCATTTGGCAATACGAAAACTATTCCACTGACCGGGGCTTCAACTCGGATGCGTTCGGCCAGGATTCAACCGGAAATAACAGTCCTGCCGCCAGTGAGCCGACTGACGGCGATTGTGAGATCAAAGGCAATATCAACCGCAACGGCAATAAAATCTATCACTTGCCGAGCGATTCCTCCTACGAGCAAACCAATCCGGAAGAATGGTTCTGCACGGAACAAGAAGCACAAGATGCCGGTTTCCGGGGTGTTGGCCAGTAAGAAAATGCGATTTTCATTCCGCTGCACTAGAGAAGGATCTGGAGGCGGAATTTGCTAACTGCATGAGGCTAAACATGGACAGTCCTTTTCTTACTTAAAAACTATTGACTTTTTCCCAGGACAAGCTATACTTATATTTGTCCTGGAAATTGAGATTCCTTAGCTCAGCTGGGAGAGCGCTACCTTGACAGGGTAGAGGTCGCTGGTTCGAGCCCAGTAGGAATCATAAAAAACCCGTATACAGCAAGGGGTTACAGTAAGCACTCTCTTTCGTTAGAGAGTGCTTTTTTGTGTCTACATTAAAAAGGTGCTTTTGGTTGTCTCTGAAGTATAGTTTTTTCTTCCTATAAGAAATAGCAAAAAATATATCTTGTTACAAATTCCCAGAAGTGATTGTCCTCTAAATTTACTCTACAGCAATCTCTACCTCTATTAAGAGTGGTCGTCTTTCTTGTATTTATAAGGTACTTTTGACCAGTTATAAAACAGAAGAAACAAGAAAATAAAAAACGATATGCCTACGTTATCGATCCATTTAATCTCACTATTACTAACTAATTGCCAAACTGTAGATACTGCAAAATATATCAAGGGCAGTGTAATACTTTCCTTAAACATACTTCCACCTCCCTATTCTATACAATTCTTCAGTTAATTAGGAATACCTCTTTTCAAAGTTCCAACTCTGTTGGCGTAACTTCCTTTGAGAATCGCCCTATCTGCCTTCCTCACAATTTTGTCCGGCATGGGTGTTAAATCGAAAAACCGCACAGCCCCATTGGCTGCGCGGTTTTTTTGCTGCTTATATTCTATCAACCTTCGGATAGCCAGCCGAAAAAACGGCGACCGCGACATCATATTAAAAACAATAATATGACAATCAGCAAAATAACACCATAGAAATAGAACCCGTCTCCAAAGCTTACCTCTTCTTCACCAAAGAAATACAAATTTAACTGTTTCATTCGATCATTCCTTTTCTAAATTTCTCCAATAAGCGATTCCTACTTTCATTCGACCGTCAAAATCGATACCACTCTATCCATCGGCAGCCTGTGCTTCTCAGCTTGGTCTCCGTAAATCAACATCCGGCTCCTTGCATCGATGCCTTCAATGATGCCCCTGTGTTCATGGATGGCGCCGTCCTTCCAGCTGTGGATGAGAACTTCGCATTGGCGCTTTAATGCAATGTCCATCTCCTCCTGGAGCAGCTGCAGGTCGTACTCATTCAGCTCGGGCTTCGGCACCTTTTCGTCTTTTTCGTACCACTCCCGGATCATTTCGACATGTTCCGGCAGCATTAAAGCTGTCCATTTGATCTTTCCACGGTCTTTGATGTCGCCTACGGTTTTTAAATATTTATTGCGCTTCATCAGACCACTCCCCTTATTCTTTATTGTGTCCGCCGATCAATTTCGTCCGTGCGATGGCTGTGCCTGCCTGTGTTCCTGATATGCCGCGGTAAATCGCCGAATAGCCGTACTTTTTCCGGATGTCGTCCATAGCTGTTCCAAGACTTCTGTTTTCGAACTTCCGTTCATCAAAGAGGCTTAACTGCATCGATGATTCTTCTTCCAGGTTGCTGATGGACAGGGAAATCTGCCGGACAGGTTTGTGCTGGAAATGTTCCCGGAAAATCTCTTGGCAGATGCCGTAAATCTTCAAGGTGTCATTGGTCGCTTCTTCAATAGAGCGTGAGCGGGAAAATCCCCCACCGAAAGCGGTCTTGCTGTATGCGATGCCTAAATGTATGGTCCGCCCTGCTCGGCGCGCTTGGCGCGTCCGCATTGCGACGTCTTCGCACATTTCCAGGATGATGGTCATGATGTCTTTTTCTTCTATGTAATCCCGGTACAGAATCTGCCCTTTTCCGTAACTGATCTGCCCCTCGATTAAAGGAGACCCCAAATCCGACAAATCGATGCCATTGGCATGCTGATGCAGTTGATTGCCCAAAATGCCAAACTGGTTTTCGAGGATGGAAAGATCCGTGCATGCCAAATCCCCGACACAATAGATGCCCATGCTGTTCAAGGTCTTTTCGGTCCGGGATCCAATCCCCCACATTCTGCGTAGAGGCGTAACTGGCCATAACTTCGTTGCCACATCAGCATATGTCCAATAGGCAAAACCAGTTTCTTTCGCTTCCAGATCCAGGGCCAGCTTCGCCAGCAGCATATTGGGCCCTCCACCGACTGAGGAAGGCAGTTTAAAGCAATCGAGCAGCTCCTGCTGGATGCGGCGCATGGTGGATGCAGGCGGTCCCCATAACTTCTCGGTGCCGGTAAGCTCAATAAAGCTTTCGTCCACACTGTAGATGTGAATCGATTCTTTTGGCACATAAGTCCCCAATAATTCAGTGATAGCCATGGACTGCTGCAAATACAGCTTCATTTTGGGTTCAATCAGCAAGATATCCCGGTGGTTTGGAATTTCAAAAAGCCGTGTGCCGGTTTTCACGCCAAACCGCGCCTTCATCATCGGGGACGCAGCTAAAACCACACTGCCTTTCCGCTCCTGATTTCCGACAACCGCAAGACAGGCTTCCAGTGGATCCAAGCCCAGCTCGACCGCAGAAACACTGGCGTAAAAGCCGCGCATATCAATACAGAATATGGAGCGTTCCGGCAATTCATGTACCTTCATCATCACCATCTCCTATAAGGGAACGTATGTTCTTATTCTATACCACAGATCCGACAACGGCAATCCTTTTATGAAAATAAAAAAATCCCTCTTCACTTGAGTGAAAAGGGATGAAAGGGGAAGCGGCTAGTTTAAAACTGTTCTAGCTTTTAGTCTGATGCTCTAAAAGATGAAGTGTATCAAAATAGACAGAAAAACCGATCCGCCTCCTGAAAAACAAATTTTCTAACAACTTTACATTTGGCTGACCGCGTATTATGATGGTTGGAGTAAGAGATTTGACATCCATCGTTCTTATCAGCGCACCGGAAACCAGTACACTAACTGCTCCCGCCCTGCAGGAATCATTGGGTGCCAAACCCACTGCAAGCTTTAGGAACAAAGTTTGCTTTGAAAAAGTCATCGCCTTCGGGTGGTGGCTTTTTTCGTTCTTCTGCAGTTAAAAAATATATCAAAAGAAAACCGGCCGGGCATCAGCCCGACCGGTCTTTTCACATTTTTTATGCTTCTGCTGTTTTAGCAGGTTTTTTATCGCGTGCCAGCCATTGGATTCCAAAAAGAATCACAAATGCAATCGCACCAATCGTATCAGACAGACCTTCCGGATAAATCAAAGCCAACCCGGTTGCAAATGTAAGAATACGCTCGATCCAGTTGAGCTTCCGGTACCAATACCCGATCAGTCCTGCTCCAATGGCGATCATACCTGTCAGAGCGGTGATCAATACCCAGATCAGTTCTGGCCAGGTCGTATCGATCATCAGAAGAGACGGTGATAAAACGAACATATACGGAATGATGAACGCTGCTGCTGCTAATTTAGCTGCAATAAAACCGGTTTTGATCGGTTCCCCGCCCGAGATTCCTGATGCTGCAAATGCCGCCAAGGCAACAGGCGGTGTAATATCGGCGATGATCCCGAAATAGAACACGAATAGATGGGCAGACAACGCGACCACAAGCGGCACCGCTGCGCCAACCGGCTCATCCAGCATCAACAAGGTGATGATGGCCGGAGCCGCTATCGTAGACGTGATGACATAGTTGGCGGTTGTCGGTGAACCCATGCCCAGGACAATCGCTGCCAGCATGGTGAAGAAAAGCGTCAACAGGATATTTCCTCCTGAAGCTGAAACCAATCCGTTCGCCAAGCTCAAGCCAAGGCCGGTTTTTACGACGACCCCGACAATAATTCCGGCTGATGCTGTTGCGGCTGCAACAGCCAAGGCAGTCCGAGCCCCGTCAACCAGCGCTAAAATCATATCTTTGAAATTCAGACGCGTTTCTTTATTGAAGGAACTGACGAATATCGTCAGCAAAATTCCGTAAAGTGCCGCCTGCATTGTCGGAATGCCAATCAACAGGAATACGATGATGGCGACAATCGGAAGCAGAAGGTAAATCTTTTTCAATACTTCTTTGCGGTCTGGCATCTCTTCCGGCGAAAGGCCCTTCAAGCCGATTCGCTTGGCTTCAAAATGAGTCATGATCCAAACCCCTGTGAAATACAAAAGAGCTGGTATTGTAGCTGCTTTCGCAATTTCCCAGTAAGTCACTCCACCGATGAATTCCACCATCAGGAAGGCTGCGGCCCCCATGATCGGCGGCATCAATTGTCCGCCTGTCGAGGCCGCTGCTTCTACCCCGCCGGCGAATTCCTTCTTATACCCCAATTTTTTCATCATTGGGATTGTATAGGAACCCGAAGTTACAACGTTGGCAACCGAACTCCCCGAAATGGTCCCTTGCAGGGCACTCGAGAAAATTGCCACTTTTGCCGGTCCACCTGTCAAATTCCCGGCAAGTGATACCGCCAAGTCATTGAAATACTGTCCGACTCCTGTCTTGACGAGGAAGGAACCGAATAACAGGAAGGTAAAGATGAAAGTCGCCGATACGCCGATTGGTGTCCCCAATATGCCGTCGGTTGTATAGAACATCAGCTGGACAAGTGAATCCAGGTCCTGTCCTCTGTGGCGTAGAAACCCAGGGAAATAAGGTCCAAAAAAGGCATAAGTTAAAAATAAACCGGCAATGACGGTAATCGGCATTCCCACTGCACGCCGTGTGGCTTCAAGTGTCAGTAAGGTTGCTAAAATGCCGACGATCAGGTCCATTTCCGTGACTCGTCCGAGACGAAACACTAAATCGTCATACATGATCGGCCAATAAGCGGCTACGCCGATCGACAACAGAGCCAGGATGTAATCGTACCAGGCCACTTTATGGCGAATCCCTTTGCGTTTTCTTGCAGGGAATAAGATATAGATTAAGGACAAGGCAAACCCTAAGTGGATTGACCGCTGAATATAGGCGGTATACTGTCCGAAAATGGCGGTATAAAGTTGGAATAAGGCAAAAGCCAATAATCCAAAAAAGACCACGTGTTTAATGAATCCGCTTAAATCCCGCGTGTTGGATTCAGGATCATATTTCTGTAGAATTTCCTTCTGCTTTTCTTCTGAAATGTAAGACTCATCTTCTGGTGGAAGCTTTTGCTGTTCGCGCTCATCCGGAGACAACTTATCGCTCATCCATTCTCACTCCTTTTCTTAGTTGAAATAGGGACAAGCGCTCTACCCGAAAAGTGTAGGACTTCCCTCTTTCAAGCGTTTTCTTCAAATCCATCTGGTGCCCTTTTGCAACAAATGACAATCCTGCATCAACATCCCCCACAAACAGCCGGAACTCAGGAATCTTCCTCTTCATGTTCTTGATAAAGTATTTCCCGTCCCTTTCGACAAAGGTTTCCCCTTCTCCTGCATTTGAAGGCATGCCAATATTAAAATCTTCGTATTCAAGCTCGGTCATCATCAAAACATTATTCTCCACCACTTTGTAGCTTTCGATGACTTCTGACAGATGAATGGAATGCGTATACCTTATTTGGAAATACGGGCTTTCTACGGGCACATAAGCCGCTGTTTCTTCAATCTCATTATCGATAAACACATAATATTTATGGAAAGGGAAGAATGCGATTAAGGAGCCGATTAAGATGAGGGCAATCAACAATGGAAGAATTAGTTGGGTTCGGGTAAACCGCATAGTCCATTCTCCTCCATCTGTAAAACAAATAACTGACGGCAAGCTTGCGCTTTACCGCCAGTTAATTGCTCATTCAATTAATTTACTTCGTCAAAATATTTCTGTGCTCCCGGATGGATATCGATTCCGATCCCATCAAGAGCTGTTTCAGATTTGATAAATTCAGCTTTTGCATGCTGGATTTGATCTGTGTTTTCATAGATCGCTTTCGTGATGTCATAGACAAGGTCTTCTGAAAGGTCGTTCTGAACCACTAGCATAGCCAAAACAGAGACAGTCGGAACTTCCTCAGTCAAGCCGTAGATGCCGGATGGTACAACGTCGTGGGCATAATATGGGTATTTTTCAATCAGTTCGTCAGCTTTGTCCTGCTCTACAGGCACAATGACAACATCTGAAGTAGCTCCAAGGCTTTCAACTGCGCCTGTCGGAGTTCCTGCAGTGATGAATGCCGCGTCAATTTGACCTGACTGCAGACTTTCCTGTGACTCACCGAAGTCAAGGTTCTGTGCATCGATATCTTCCATTGTCATGCCATGGATTTCCAATAATTGTTCAGCGTTAATATAAGTCCCGGATCCAGGGGCACCAACAGAGATGCTTTTGCCTGCCAAATCATCAAATGAAGCGATTCCCGAGCTTGAAGTCGTAACCAATTGAATTGTCTCCGGATAAAGTGCACCGATGGCAGAAACAGTATCGATCACTTCGCCTTCGAACATATTCGATCCTTCAGCAGCATAGAAAGCTGTATCCGTTTGGACAAATGCGATCTGTGCAGCGCCATCAGCAAGTGCTGTCATGTTTGCAGCAGAAGCCTGTGAAACTTCAGCCGTTGTATCCAAGCCGGTTTCGTTTTCAATGATTGTCGCCATTGCGCCGCCAAGTGGATAATACGTTCCTGTTGTGCCGCCAGTCAGGATGCTGAGGAATTCGGGATCAGCAGCGCCGCCGCCTTCGCCTTCGGGTTCAGTAGCTGCATCATCTCCGCAACCTGCCAAAAATACAGATCCTGCAAGAGTTACTGCAGCAAATAAACCAAATTTCTTATTCAACATAAAGTGACCTCCCTTTTCTAAAGTAGTATTCCATGTTCCATCTTCATAATAGCATGTCTTTCTTACTAGTTTCAATTCATTTCAAGAAATTCAACCGCTTACAGCGGGAACATTCAGAAAAATACTCACGTTTCAGCGCCTTCTACATGTGTTTCAGGAGCTGTGTCTTCTGGAGCCAGATCTTCGAAGGTTCTGCCTTGCTCTTCAAGGTCACGCGTCCGGTGGGCAATACGGGCTGATGCACACGCAGCGACACTTGCTACTAAGTCATCCAAAAAAGTATGAACCTGGCCCCCATATTTTGTATCAAGGTTATGGATGATGCCTGTTTTATTTTTGTCCAAGTGACCGAATGTCGTCACGGCGATGCTGCCATAAGTTAAAACGGCTCCCAGCCCGATCATTTCATCGACGCCAAAAAGCCCTTCATCCGATCCAACAATCTGCTGGAGTGGACGGGATAATTTACCTTGCTCTGCCAATTCATCCAATTCAATGCCAACTAAAAGAGCATGTTGCATTTCACGTTTGCGCAAGACACTTTCGACCGATTCCATGCAATGCTCGATCGTCAGCCCTTCATTGAAAGGCAGCTGCATATCCAACACTATTTTGGCTATGTCTTCATTGGTGACCCCTCTGCGTTCCAATGCTTCATGCGTTGCTTTTGTGACCTCGTCTGAGTGAACCCGGAATCTTCCGCCATCCATATCAAAAACCCCTTCCCTATATATATTGGTGTTCTTTTTCCATTATACCTTGCGCATTCAGTATGGTACAATTTTCTTACAAAACTCTAGAGGAGGCCTCTCAATGACTACTGGAAAGGTAGAAGATTTATCCATCTACAGCAAGGAACTCCAAGAAGACATGCAATTGCTTGTCTATCTTCCTTCCAATTTCTCGCCCTTATATAAATATACGCTGGTCATCGCTTCTGACGGCAAAGATTATTTTCAATTAGGGAGAATTCCGCGTGTTGTGGATGAGCTATTAGAAAAGCAGGAAATTGAAAACATCATCGTGGTCGGTGTTCCATATAAGAGCGTCGCTGACCGGAACAAAAAGTATGAGCCGACTGGCGAACAACACGGTGCCTACCTGCGGTTTCTGGCACACGAATTGGTGCCTTTCCTGGACGAAAAATACCCGACTTACCAAGTGGGCATGGGCCGTGCGTTGATCGGGGATTCGCTGGCAGCGACCGTGTCTTTGATGGCTGCTTTGAAATACCCGAATATTTTCGGCCGTGTCATCCTGCAATCTCCAAAGGTCGGGAAAGAAATGCTGACGGCAGTGGAGGCTTTCCAATCGGCCAATTCCTTTACCGTTTACCATGTGATTGGAAAAGAAGAAACCGCAGTCAAACTGGGCAATGGCACAACAGAAGATTTTATCGGACCGAACCGGCAATTAAATAATTTAATGAAAAATAAAGGGTTTTCGATCTTTTATGAAGAATTTGATGGAGACCATACTTGGAAGCATTGGCAGCCTGATTTGCGGCGTGCACTGATTCAGAACTTCGGCATGTAGTGGCTGGCAGGGTTCCAGGACATGAGCAGCAGTATTGCTATGAATGGTTATCACAGACAAGGAGGTCGTTAGGATGAAATATGGAGTAGCAGCTTTTCCTTCAAAAAAATTGCAGGATCTCGCCAATTCGTACCGAAAACGATATGATCCGCATTATGAGTTGATCACCCCTCATATGACGTTAAAAGATCCATTTGAGGCAGATGCATCAAAAATAAAAGATGTCGCAGCAGAAATGCAGAACATCGCCAAACGCCATAAACCGTTTAAACTGCATGCCACACGTGTCAGCACCTTTACTCCGGTTACCAATACCCTATATTTCAAGGTGGAACCGAATGCTGAAATCGCTGCCCTGCACGAAGACCTGCATTCAGATTTCTTCGGCGGCATGCCGAAACACTCTTTCGTTCCTCATATCACCATTGGCCAGAAGTTATCCGATACAGAACACGCCGATGTCTATGCACAGTTGAAGATGGCTGGCATCGACCATGAAGAAATCATTGACCGTATGCACCTGCTCTATCAATTGGACGATGGTTCATGGACCGTATACGAGACATTCCGATTAACTGGAGATGATCAGTAAGTGCTAAAAGTAAAAATCGCTGAAAACCAAATGGAAAAGGAACAGGCTTTCGATATCCGCAGAAAAGTTTTTGTGGAGGAACAACAAGTTCCGATTCACATCGAAATGGATGAATACGACGACAGTGCAATCCATTTTGTCGGTTATCAGATTGTACAGCCGATTGCTGCCGGACGCATCCGGGAAGTGGAATCCGGCCTTGGTAAAGTTGAACGCGTATGCGTGCTTTCCGAATACCGCGGCCAACAGATCGGTGTCATGATGATGAACGAAATGGAGGAGTATGCGCGGGCCCATGGCATTTTCAGACTCAAGTTGAATGCCCAAACCCATGCGCTTGCCTTCTATGAAAAGATCGGATATGAAATCACATCCGATGAATTCATGGATGCAGGCATTCCCCATAAATCGATGGAAAAAGTCATTACCGACTAATTGAACAGATAAAAAAAGCAGATCAACCGATTCCTCGGCTGATCTGCTTTTTCGTACTTCTTATAGGATGTGGAATCCGCTGTCTACATGGATGGTTTCGCCTGTGATTCCGCGTGACATGTCGCTGAATAGGAAAGCGGCTGTATCGCCCACTTCTTCAGGAGTCGTATTGCGGCGCAACGGCGCTTTTTCTTCGATTTCATGCAGGATTGAGTTGAAATCGCTGACGCCTTTTGAAGACAGCGTACGGATTGGACCTGAAGAAATCGCATTGACCCGAATGCCAAGTCTTCCTAGATCTGCCGCCAAATAACGCACGGACATTTCAAGTGAAGCTTTTGCTACACCCATGACATTGTAGTTCGGCATTACGCGTTCGCCGCCGATGTACGTCAACGCTACGATGCTGCCGCCCTCTGTCATCAATGGCTTCGCATTTTTCGCGATGCTGGTCAATGAATAGGCGCTGATGTTTTGTGCCAATAGGAATCCGTCACGTGATGTATCTGAAAAATCGCCGGACAACTCCTCGCCTTTCGCAAAAGCGATGCAATGCGCCAGTCCGTGGATAGTTCCCACCTGTTCTTTAATGGCCGTGAAGCATTGGGCTACAGCTTCATCGTTTGTCACGTCGCATGGCAAGATCAAGTCGTGGTTGCCATCTAACGTCGCCACCAAATCACGGACTGATTTTTCAAAGCGTTCACCTGCATAAGTGAAAATCAGCTTTGCGCCGGATTGATCCAAAGAACGCGCGATCCCCCAAGCAATGCTCCGCTTGTTTGCTACTCCCATAATGACAAAAGTCTTTCCTTCTAATGATATTGACATGTCCATTCCTCCTGCGTCTGTTATTATTACCTGGTACTAATAATACCTCACAAAAAAGAAAAGTGCAATTCACACTTTTCTAGAGCCGGCTTAGGAATGTAGTTGCTAAACCTAGATAGATCACAATCGAAATGATGTCATTCAATGTGGTGATAAAAGGTCCGGAAGCTACGGCTGGATCGATTTTCATCCGATGGATCAATAATGGAATAAATGATCCGGCCAATGTCGCCACGAAAATGGAACTCATGACAGCTGTTCCGACAAGCATGCCAATCAGCAATTCGTCTTTCCAGAAATAGACCAATCCGACAACGACAATTCCGCAAACCACACCGGTAATGAGTCCTGTACCTGCTTCGCGGAATAGCAGCTTCATCTTACTCTGTTCTTCAATGTCGCCGGTGGCAATACCTCGGACAGCTACGGCCAATGCCTGCGTCCCACTATTCCCAGCCATCCCGGCAATAAGCGGAATAAAAACAGCTAACAGTGCGACCTCATCCAACGTCGCTTCAAACATGCCCATCAAGTTGGCTGTCAGCATTCCAAGAAATGTTAACAACAGCAACCACGGCAGGCGCTTTTTGGCAGCAGTCAATGGCCCCTTGTCAAACGTGTCCATATCGGAAACGGCAGCCAATTTGGAGTAATCGTCCGACGCTTCTTCTTCGAGTACGTCAATAATGTCATCGACTGTGATGATGCCGAGCAGATGGTTTTGAAAATCGACAACCGGCAAAGCCAGGAAATCGTAATCCTTGATCATCCGCGCCACTTCTTCCTGATCTTCGCTGACAGACACGCTGACGACCCGCTCGTTCATGATCAAGCTGATGAGTGTATCTTCTTCGGCAAGGATCAAGTCCCTTAACGTTACAATACCGGACAGCTTCTTATCCTCATCAATCACAAACACATAATAGATGGTTTCAGCATTTGGGGCTGCATTTCGCAGGATGTTCATCGCCGAACGGACCGTGGAGTTTTTCGGTATGGCGACAAATTCCGTGGTCATGATGGATCCTGCCGTATACTCTTCATAATGCAGCAGGTCTTTGATCTGCTGCGCTGATTCCTTGTCCATGATCGTCAAGTAACTGGCGACCTGTTCTTTATTTAATTCGTTTAAGATATCCACCGCATCATCTGTGTACATATAAGCTAATAGATCTGAGGCGTAACGGGCATCCATCTCTCGGAATAAATCTTCGTAGTCATCATCGTCCAATTCAATAGCTTCAAAAATATCCGCCATCTCTTTAGGAGAGAGATACTGATACAGCAATTGCCTGGTCTGTGAATCCGCCTTTTCGTAGAAACTTGCCTGGTCGTATGGATGGTGCGATAAAAACTCATCGCGGAATTCTTTGACGTCTCCTCGGATAAGCAGTTCAGTGAACAATGCATCATTCAATTCTTCATCACGTACTACTTTTTCTTCCATCATGTATACTCCCTCCTTTCGAAGATTCTCTCTGCTTGCTATAGTAGTCTATACGCTACACCATGCTTATGTATAGTAAATTCCAAAACAAAGAGGTGTGTAAAATGAAATACGACATTATCGGTGATATCCACGGCTGCTATCAGGAGTTGCTGCAGCTCATCAAAAAGCTGGGCTATGAAAAACAAGAAACTGTATTCATTCATCCCGAAAACCGGAAACTCGCTTTTGTCGGTGATGCGATGGACCGAGGCCCCGAATCGCTCAATGTCCTAAAATTATTGTTCGCGCTGCAGGACGCGGGCATCCTTTACTATTCCCCTGGAAATCATTGCAATAAACTTTTCCGTTACTTTAAAGGGCACGACGTCCAGCTGGCCCATGGACTCGAAATGACCGTAGCCGAATGGCAGCAGCTGCCGAAACAAGAACGGCAGCAATTCCGGAAACGCTATATCCATTTTTATGAACAGCTGCCGCATTACCAGCTGCTTGAAAATGACCTGATTGTCGCCCATGCCGGATTAAAGGCAGAGATGATTGGAAAGCCGCTCAGCAAAGGGATCGCAGTGTTTGTCCTCTATGGCGACATCACCGGAAGGTTTCATGCCGATGGCCGCCCTGTCCGGCGCGATTGGGCTAAATCCTATCGAGGCCAAAAATGGGTCGTCTACGGCCATACCCCAACTGCAGAGCCTTATTTCGTCAACAACACGGTCAATATCGATACCGGCTGCGTATTCGGCGGCGCATTGACGGCTTTCCGCTATCCCGAAAAAGAAATCATTTCTGTGCCATCCCGGCAGCCCTATCAACCTGATCGTTTTCACATTTATCAGTAAATCAGCGACTGCATATCTTTATTTAATGAAGAACTGAAGAACAGCTTTTTTCCTGAAACCGGATGGAACAATTCCAATTCCGTGCAGTGAAGCGCCTGGCGATCCAATAAATCCCTCTTGCCGCCATATAAATCATCCCCTAACAAAGGATGGCCTATATGAGTTAAGTGGACACGGATCTGGTGGGTTCTGCCGGTATTCAATTGCAGGGTGACATGCGAATACCCATCCAGCCTTTGGAGCACACGCACTTCCGTTTCTGCAAATTGTCCGTCTTCGCGCACTTCCCGTTCGATGATGCTTGTGTTTTTCCGTCCGATTGGAGCGGTTATGGTAAATTCGGCTCTGTCTACATGGCCATGCACCAGCGCCTCATACCGCCGTTTCATCTTTTTCTCCTGTTGCTGCATGGAGATCATATGATGGATATGGCGGTTTTTTGCAATGCAGACCAGTCCGGAAGTATCCCGGTCCAGGCGAGTGGCAATATGCAAAGTGGAAGGAATGCCATGGTCATTGAAATGCTTGGCAACGATATTGGCCAGACTCCCAAAAGGATGCTCACGGGAGGGAATCGTGTTTTGCACAGGCGGCTTTTCAACGATCAACAACGCCTCATCCTCATAGACGATATCCAAGTGCCCAGCTTCTGCGGCCAGACCTTTGCCATGCTCTTCATTCGGAAAAATAACGGTCACAGCATCGCCTTTTTCCAAGGCATGCCTGACCGTTACTTCTGCACCATTCACTAAAATCTGGCCTCCTCCGTATTTCACGGAAGCCAGTGTACGTTTGGAGATGCCCCACTCTCCCAATGCTTCACGGAGCAGGCTCGAGCCTTCAGCAGTATACGTCAGTTGAAAAGGTTTCATGGTGTTCAATCTGAAAGCTCACTGTCGATAAAGGAATCGTGGACACGCTGCCAGAATGGGAATGTCCGGAACCTGGCAAACCGCATTTTTTCGTTGGCCACTTTGTATTCGATCGATTTCACATCTTTGTGAAGCAGCTGCAGATGATCGATGGTGACCATGAAATCAGGTGCCTTTACCGGGCGCAAGGTACATCGGTGATGGCCAGGCAAAACCAGCGGCGAACCAACCGTACGGAATACCCGGTTATTGATGGAAGCCATCTCTGTCAATTGCATCGCTTGAAGTGAGGGATGAATGATGGCACCGCCCAAGGCTTTATTATAGGCTGTACTGCCGGAAGGAGTGGACATGCAGAGCCCATCTCCTCTAAAACGCTCAAAATGGCTGTCGTTCAAAAAGACATCCATAACCAAGGTGACATCCGGAGACTTGACTGTTGATTCGTTCAATGCCAGATAAACAGCGGGTTCATCTAAATTCTGATAGTGGATGCTGACTTCCAGCAATGGATATTCGATCACTTCATAGTCCTTTTTGGCAATCGATAAAACCAGCTTCTCGATTTCACTCGGCTTCCAGTCGGCATAAAAGCCAAGATGGCCTGTATGTATTCCGACAAAGGCCACATCCGCCAGCTTCTCGCTATATTTATGGAACCCGTGAAGCAGGGTTCCATCACCGCCAATCGACAAAACAACGTCTGGCGATTCTTCGTTCCACTCCATCCCGAAATCCTCCAAATAGTTCTTTGCCGTGGCCATCAATTTGTTGGATAGTTGATCACTTCTCGATATGATATAGAATTTCATCGTTCTGGTCGCCCTCCCTCTCTATCGGTTCGAAAATGAGTTCCGTGTGATTCCTTGTATTCCGTGAAATAGGCTTGTGCTTCTTGAATCTCATCCCGAATCTGTGACATTTCCTCATCCAATTGGAACGCAGCTTCAGCAGCCCGCTGAAGCCGATTCTTGATTTCTTCCGGGAAAACACCTTTATATTTATAATTCAAGGAATGCTCAATCGATGCCCAAAAATTCATTGCCAGCGTACGGATCTGAATTTCCGCCAAAATCAACTGTTCTCCGTTGATGGTTTGGACCGGATATTCCACGATGACATGGTAAGACCGGTAGCCACTTTGCTTCTCATTGGAAATATAATCTTTTTCTTCTATAATCCGCAGATCCTTGCGTTGTCTCAACAGACCGACTACAGTTTCAATATCCCCGACAAACTGGCACATCATCCGGATTCCAGCGATATCCTGCAATTGATGGGCAAGCTCTTCAGAAGGCTCAAACGGAATGCCTTTTTCCAGGGTTTTGTCGTAGATGCTAGCTAAAGGTTTGACGCGCCCGGTCACGAACTCAATCGGTGAATTTGTGTGGTCATTCTCAAACTGGCTTCGCATTCCTTTGAATTTTATTTTCAATTCATCCACTGCCTGCTTATATGGTGCTAAAAATCGATTCCATTGACCCATCTCCGGTCCTCCTCACTTCTTTCAAGATCTTGAAGCAAGTGCCTCATGAAATGCTTTTTCAACAGCGGTACGAAAAGCTTCTCCGTAATTGTCATTGCCTTCTATGTTTTCCACCAGCATCCATAGCTCTTCATGGAAATCTGCCAACGGCATGACTTGTTTGCCCCAAGTCAGCAGCGGAACTTTTTTCAGTTGCAGCGCTTTGGTCAGCGCCGGCCATGTATGTATGTCAAATTGAACATATATATAGTCAGTACCCGTATCCAACAAATAAACAAACACCTGGTTGTCAGAATCTGTAAGCATTTGTCCAGAAGCTTCAATCGCTTCGGCCGGTTCAGTTTCTTCGATGAAGAATTCAATTTCATTGTCATTGATTTCAGTTCTGCTTATTGCCACTAATTTATGCAAATCGCTACTTCCTCTCTGGCTTCTTGATAATAATATTTTAACACAGCTCTGCCATTCGTTGCAGTTTGCGCTAAACTATCCGATAATGAAGTTAACAGAGAGGTGTTCACTATGACAAAAGAACTCGAAATCGAATTTAAAAACATGCTGACAAAAAAAGAATACAGACGCTTGTTGGAAGATTTCGCCGCTTTTCATAACGGCCCCGTCACCCAGCATAATCATTATTTTGATACGGTTGATTTCCAACTGAAGGAACAGCTGAGCGCCCTGAGAATCCGCAATAAAAGCGGCCGCTTTGAATGTACCTTGAAAGTTCCGGCTGAGGTCGGACATTACGAAATCACCGATAAATTGACTAATGAGCAGGCACGCCGCATGCTTGAATTAGAAACCTTTGAAGCGACCGAAGTATCCGCAGCCCTTCAGGAACTCAAAATACCGCTAACTGCATTAAAGGCGATCGGCACTTTAACCACACACCGCGTGGAATTCGAATATCTCGAAGGCCTTCTGGTGATCGACCATTCCGAATACAATGGACAGGAAGACTTCGAATTGGAATTTGAAGTGGCAGATGCTAAAACCGGCCATGAACGCTTCCTGAATTTTCTCAAGCAACAGGAGATTCCGGAACGTCCATCTCAGAAGAAGATTGCCCGCTTTATGGATTCTGCTGCCGCACTTTCCGCCGACCAATGATTTTTACAACCTAAATTTTCCCAAAATCTCAATCGATTTGTTTGAGATATTCGGGCTGCGTTGTTAGAATGGATTTACAGCTAAAGCAAAGGAGATACGATGATGACTAGAAAACCAATTATTCCGTACGAAGAGATTGGTGCGGAGACATTATCACAGTTAGTCGATGCATTTTATGCCCGCGTAGCGGCACATCCAAAGCTGCAGCCTATTTTTCCAAACGACCTTTCAGAAACTGCCCGTAAACAAAAACAATTCCTAACCCAATATTTAGGTGGACCGAATATTTATTCAGAAGAACATGGCCATCCGAGATTAAAGGCACGGCACAACCCATTCGCAATTACACCTTCGAGAGCTCAGGCTTGGCTTGAGTGCATGAGTGAAGCAATGGACGAAGTAGGGTTAACCGGCATATTCCGTGAAACCTTATACAATCGACTTGTTTTAACTGCACATCATATGATCAATGCGTCTGATAGTGAGGAGGAATTGGAGTGAGCAATCTAGATTTGGCCCAGGAAATTCACGAACCTGTGAATTCTTTCAAACCAATGGAACTGTATGTTTTTGTAGATCCCTTGAACCCGGAATGTTGGGAGCTGCAGGCAGTTATCCGAAAATTACAGATTGAATACGGCCATTATTTTTCCATGCGTATTGTATTGAGTACACAACTATTCAACTTAAATAAAGCAACCCTTTCAGCAAATATCGATACCGACAACTTGACTCATCCTGTTTTGCCATCTGTTGCCATCAAAGCTGCAGAGCTTCAGGGGAAACGTTCAGGAAACCGGTTCCTGCATAAGTTGCAGGAGCATCTGTTCCTTCAGTCGAAAGATGTTTCTTCCTACAACGTCTTATTGGAAATAGCGGAAGAAGCAGAACTGGATCAGGAAGAATTTAAATTGGATTTCCATTCTGTACATACCGCAAAAGCTTTCCAATGCGATTTACAGATTACCCGTGAAATGGAAATCACTGAAGTACCAAGTATTGTTTTTTTCAATGAATGCATTGAAGATGAAGGTGTCAAAATATCCGGACTTTATTCGTATGATGTGTACCAAACGATTTTACAGGAAATGATGGGTGAAGAAAGCCTGAATCGGCAAACCCCGCCTCCTTTAGATGATCTCTTCACTAAGTATTCGACCATGGCAACCAGAGAAATTGCCTCTATATATAATATTTCCGAACAAACCGCAGAATGTGAACTGAAGAAACAAGTTCTTCAGCAAAAGCTCGAACGCATCTGCATGCCGAAAGAAACCTTATGGAAAGTAAAATAACCTGCCTCCCCGTTGTGGGAGACAGGTTATTTTTTTGGATTTTTAATATGTACGCGGAATCAGGAAGTATATCCAATTAGTTGGAATCAGCCTTCTATAAATGCCTGTTCGAGTTACATGGGAGCTTCTGCTGTTGGGCTGCTTCCGCTTTTCTTTGTCCAGACTCCGGCACCTAGCTCTTCGGGATGTAAGCCACTCTAGCTATGCGGCTGAAAACATGCCGCTTCGCCAGAGTGGCTTACCCCTGTCAGAGCTGAACAGGCACCTCCGCTTTTCTCTTTCCAAAGCGAAAGGCGCCTTCCACGTCCGGAAGGCGCCTTTCTATATTACACAAAGGGGATGGGAGAAATGTTCACGCTCAAACAAAGGGGTGTATGTTTGTATGTGATTTATTTCACAACCCAATCTTATCACGGGATAATAGTTAATGCAATAATTCACAAGTACTTTCACAAATTCGTCATAATTGAGGTTATGGTTAGTCTCCTCTACTTCTGCATAGTTATTTCAAAATAGAAAAAAGAAAGAAGCAGACTTGTAAAGTCTGCTTCTTATCTCGTATTATTTATTCAGCAATAGTTTTTCAAGCTCGTTTAGCTTTTGTTCGAATACTTTGCAGGCTTCTTCGACAGCTTTAGATTGTGTCATGTCGACACCGGCTTTCTTCAGCACTTCGATCGGGTAATCTGAACTTCCTGCTTTCAGGAATTCATTGATGTAACGATTTACAGCCGGCTGTCCTTCTTCAAGAATTTCTTTGCTCAAGGCAGTAGCCGCACTAAATCCGGTGGCGTATTGAAAGACGTAATAGTTATAGTAGAAGTGTGGAATCCGTGCCCATTCCAAACCGATTTCCTCATCGACCGCGACGTCCGGGCCGAAGTATTTTTGGTTCAGTTCGTAATAGACCTCTGTCAGGCGGTCGGCGGTCAACGCTTCCCCGTCCTGGTCCATCTTGTGCATCATGTGCTCAAACTCCGCAAACATCGTCTGGCGGAATACAGTTCCACGGAATCCATCAAGCCAGTGGTTCAACAGATAAATTCGCTCCTGGTCATCTTCTGTGGAATTCACCATGTATTCGTTCAGCAAAGCTTCGTTGGTGGTTGAAGCCACTTCCGCTACGAAAATCGAGTAATCTCCGTAAACGTACGGCTGGTTTGCGCGTGTATAGTAACTATGGACACTATGGCCGAATTCATGCGCCAAGGTAAACAGATTGTCGACATTGTCCTGCCAGTTCATCAGGATATATGGATTGGTTCCATAAGCACCCGAAGAATAAGCTCCGCTGCGTTTTCCTTTGTTCTCTTTCACGTCCACCCAGCGATTGTCGATGCCTTCTTTAACAATGCCTACATATTCCTCACCAAGCGCTCCAAGCCCTTTAAGCATGATGTCTGTGGCTTTTTCGTATGGAATCTCCATCTTCACTTCTTTGACCAGTGGTGTATGCAAATCCCACATATGAACTTTGTCGACTCCCAGCACTTCTTTGCGCAAGGCTGCATAGCGGTGCAGAAGATGAAGATTATTATTGATGGTCTCCACCAAATTATCGTATACCGCTTCCGGAATATAATCGTCAGCTAAAGCCGCTTGGCGCGCTGATTCAAACTTACGGATTCGTGCATTTACGTTATCGCGTTTAATGTTGCCCGACAGCGTGGAAGCAAATGTATTGCGGAATTTGCCATAGGTTGCATAAACAGCTTTAAATGCATCTTCGCGCACTCGGCGATCCTTGCTTTCAAGAAAACGGATATAATTGCCATGTGTAATCTGCACTTTTTCGCCTGACTCATCTTCTATTTCCGGGAACTCAAGATCTGCATTGTTCAGCATGCCGAAAGTCTCTGAAGATGCCCGGCTTACTTCGGACATCTGAGCCAGCAGCGATTCCTGTTCCGCAGGCAAAACGTGCGGACGCAAGGTATTCAATTCCTCAAGCGCTTGTTTGTATAAGCTCAAGCCTTCGTGGTTGGCTACCCAATCATTCAACACGGATTCCTCTAAAGCCAGAATCTCAGGCGTCAGGAATGACAATCCAGCCGAGACCTTCGCAAACAATGATTTAATCCGGCTATCCATCGCCTGGTACTTGGAGTTGGTGGTGTCCTGATCGTAACGCATATGCGAATACGTATAAAGGCGTCTCAGGCGCTCAGTCAATTCATCTTTATAAACCAATACGCCATAAAGCGCTTCAGCACTTTCCTGCAGCTTTCCTTGATGCGATTCGGCTTTATCACCAATTGCTGCAACTTCAACAAACTCTTGTTCCCAAAGTTCATCGGTTTCAAATATATCTTCTAATTTCCACGTCAGTTCTGTCGGAATTTCTTCTCTTTTCAATACTTTGTTCACCATTTAACTTCCTCCTCTGTCCCATTCTTTCGGGAAACGAACTACACCTTATTTTCTCAATTTTCGCAAGTTTTTGCAATAGATATCATAGACGTTAGCCAAAAGCTCGGAATCGCTTAAAGAAATATCCTTGAAGGCCACATACAGCGCCAGGTAATCCGCCACGATTTCCGAGACCTGCTCCGTCTGAGACGGATCGGTTAAAGCAAATCTTCCAGAAGCAATCATCCTGTCCACCGGCACACCCTTCTCCCAGGCAACTACCGCCTGCAATTGCCAAAATACTGCGGGGTGCTTCAGGCATTCAGCACCCAGCATAGGGATCCCGAACAGCTTAGGCACATTGGCTGCGTCTATCCGCAGTTCATAGCACAGGCGGCAAAAACTGCTTTTTATGCGATTTTCAGCGTACAATTGATTGCGGATATATTGCCGTGTTACATTCTGGAAAATCCCCATCACATTCCTGAATTCATCTTTTGACAGCTGTTTTGGTATCGCGAATGGAAAAACCTGTTTTGACGCTTGGATTGACTTGGTTTTACCCACCCACCGGTTTGAACTGACATAAAACAAATTCGAATGATAATAAAACCGATTGCCTGGTGGGTGGAATAATAGGATAAAAGAAATCGGACCGGCATTTTGCCGCATAGCCGCTTCGTGTGATTTTATGCGCAGCAGTCCAATTTCTTCACGGCAAGGCTGTTTTAAGCCCTGTATCCAGATCGGATGCATACTAAGCTGCCGATACCCTTTGCTACGCTGGTTAAGCTGCGGGACTGGAATTGTGCTGCATTGAAATTCAATCGCATATTTCCCGTCGACCAAAAGGTCTGCGCGCTGCCGGATCTGGGATAGGTGTTTCTCTAATTCAACGGGAAAGTTTAGTTGTTGGAAGAATTGATGAAGAAGAAGTTTTCCATGCAGGTGTAAAGAGGATTCAGGTTCGCTGAAATGATCGCAGTCCGATAGACTTTTGTGCGCAAAATGAGGGATGATGATTTCTCCGATTTTCAAAAGCAGCGGAGCTTGGCAGGAAGGACAGAAAAATTGTTCATGCAATCGAATTTCCATAAGTTCCTTTCGTGAATGCTTGCCGGTTAAGTAAAACAACTCCTGTTTCTTTGTTTTGGCCACTAATATACAAATCACTCTCCTTTCTTCCAGTCTATGGAATTCAGAAGATTTTGGCAATAAAAAAAGAAGGACTTGCGCCAAGAATAATGCCTGTTTTAGCCAATGCCGATGTAACCAATATCCTGTCTCCTCCACCCCAGTCAAACTTCGCGGCCAGTCCACTCCCTTTCCGAGCTGCGCAGACACAAAAAAAGATCTCCTGTAAGGGAGATCTCAGCCAAAATAATGTAGAACATTTGAGAGCGCGTCTTCTTTGAAAATAGGGTTCCCGTATTCTTCAAGACGGTGAACCGTGACAGGCGACAAGCGTAAATACTCAGTAATGATGCTGACATTATTTTTGATGTCTTCTTCTGAATGAAGGATTTCATCAAAACTTGTGTAAAGGTAATACTTGTTCTCGAAATGGTAGACAGCCGATTCAATCGGAACGTACATTAAACGTCGCGCAATCGGCAGTAATTCTTCCACTTCTGAGAAGACAAATGTATATTCAAGTTTCTTAATGTCAGGTTCATCAAAGACCGGTTCGAATTCATCAAACTCTGGAGTAACCGCATCTTCACTTGCAAACATCTTGCGGCGTTCTTCTATATCATCAGGCAAATCAAGTTTTTGCCCATCTTTAGTTAATTGAGCGCGTGTTACAGTAACTTCGAGACCTTTGTCCATAGCCTGGACTTGGATCCAAAGCGGACCTTCCATTACGAAATCGGCTTCTTCATTGACTTCATCCATCATTTCCCAAAAAAGCTCTTCGCTCTTATCTCTGTTAAACCAGATTTCGTCACGGCTAAACCCTCGCTCTTCAACGTCGAGATAGGAAATGTAAAATTTAACTGTGTTGTCGTTGATACGTTCGATTTCCATTTTACACCTCTCCTTTACGGTTTGGACTAAGAGAACATTCCTCAGAGCCGTGCTGTTTTGCTTTTTACAAGTATAACTTTTTTTATTGATAAAGAAAAAGTTTATGCCTATCCCCAAGGACAAGTTGCAAGTACATAGAGTTTAATTCACTAGACTGATTTATGCAACTAATTTAAGATAAAGAAAAGCTGCCCGAGATCTCTTATGAAATACCATAAAGACCGGACAGCTAGTGTGCTTATTGTTAGTTTACCATTCGCTGAGCTTCAAGCAATTGATAAGCTCTTACTTTACGTGGAAGGAATCGGCGGATCTCATCTTCGTTATAGCCGACCTGCAGGCGTTTTTCATCCATGATAATCGGACGGCGCAACAATCCCGGGTGTTCTTGGATCAACTCGTATAAACGCTGAAGCGGTAAACTTTCAACATCTACATTTAATTTTTGGAATATTTTAGAACGGGTAGAGATGATTTCATCTGTGCCGTCTTCAGTCATACGTAAAATTTCTTTGATTTCACTGATTGTCAGTGGCTCAGAAAAAATATTGCGTTCTGTATATGGAATCTCGTGTTCCTCAAGCCAAGCTTTTGCTTTTCTGCAAGATGTACAGCTCGGAGAAGTAAATAATGTGACCATCATAGTGGAGCACTTCCTTTCGGATTCGTGAAAATTTAATGTGTGGATCTTCAAATTAGAATCATTATAGTTTAGAAGCTCTACATTCATTATACAATGTATGCAGTCAATTTCATAGTCTATCTTAATAAAAAAATTAGAAAACGAGCTCTTTGTCACATATTAGCTATATATTCATTATACATTCATTATACTTTTTCAGCTACACAGTTTAAATTTACCCCTTTTTAATCTGTCGTAAACTTCCAAATTGAATTTTTTTATTCTCAGTTACAGCTTCTTCTTGAAAATAGCTGCTATACCTATATATTACGTTTCAAAATTGAAATAGTTTCATATAAAACACCAATAAAGCAAATGAATTATTTTCAATAGCCACATTCAGCTCGGGATATTCTGCCTTGTTTCTTTTCTGCTCCCTCAACCCAGTCCTTTGCCAGCTGAATAAGACCTGGCGCAATGCCTTCAAAAGCGATCAGGGTGTATAGTCTACGCCCACAGAATAAGAATTTCCGGCATTCCAAAGAAGAAATTCCTCTATGCCTTGATCATTCAGCGCTTTAATCTGAGCTTCCACTTCCGCTTTGCCATATTGCTTGTAATTGCCCGCCCCGAGGTAACTGGCTGTGAAATCCTGTAGCCATGGCCGTGAGACAGGTGGATTGTCCAAGGCGCCCAGTACCTGGTTTTCGACCTTGGCATATTCAGCCACCAGATTGTATGGCTCCAGATCTGGTTTGGCAATTCCAAAATAAGAAGTCCAGTGGCTCGGATAAATCATGGATGAAATAACATCCACGTTTTCAGAGATCTTGGAAAAATTCTGGCCAATGCCAGGAGCTTCCGGCAAAGTAGCAGCATAGCCAAAAATATCGACAGAAACTTCTACACCATAAGGCTCCAACTGTTCTTTTGCATAAGCAACGAAGTCAGTCACTGCATCTACTCTTCTCTGTACAGGGTCACCACTGGAATCTGCATACTCACCAAACGAATAACTTAACTCATCAGCGCGGTTTTCAAAGCCTTCCGGGAAGCGGACGTAATCGAATTGAATTTCCTTAAATCCAAGCTTTGCCGCTTCGATGGCAATCTGAACATTGTAATCCCATACCTCCTGCAGAAATGGGTTAACAAAAGATTCTCCTCGGTTATTCTTCCAGACCTGGTCTCCATCTTTAAAGGTCAGTTCCGGTCTTTTTTCAGCTAGTACGGTATCTTTAAAAACCACCACACGGGCGATGGGATAAATCTCTTTTTCCTCTAATTTTTCCAGCATACCTCTTGGATCTTTGATTAAAGGCTGTCCCATATCAAGCCCAGCCAAGGCCGAACCTTCTTCGGGTATGTAGGTCAAGTGGCCAAAATCTTCCTTTATGTCAATGACCATAGCATTTAAATCTGATTGGTCCACCAGGTTGATCAGCGAATCAAACCGTTCTCCACCGGCAGAATGCGCTGTCACAAAAATCCCCCGGACCGCATCCGGATAGTTGAATTCCAGACCTGAATCAAATTTGTATAATGGCGAAGACGCCAACACCTTCGAATCAAGTTGAACTGTATGATAAGCCCGCGGGGTAAAATCCGGAGCTTTGTCCTCCCCTGCTGCATATACATTTCCTGCACTCACCAAACTGATGCTTGCTGCACAAATCGCTGCCAATTTCCATGATTTTGCCATTGTCCTGCACCCCTCCATCCTGCTTTAACGGTCGATTGGTCCAATTAAGCTGCTATGGTATCCAAGCCCTCTCAAAGGAGGTTTCTTATTGCCCATTGTTCTTCCATTCTATCATTTATCTGATTAATTGAAATACAAAAATCAACAGGATATCAAATAGTTTTCTCAGCTGCTCAATGTTTAATGAGAACTGGATGTCGACTCGGAACAAAGACATCATCCATAAAAAAAGAACGATGCCCAGGAGGACATCGTTCTTCTATCAATTGGTCACTGAAGCTGCTTTAATGGATTCAAATTCACGTTCTGAACATTGAACAAAATGGCCAGGACTGACTTCTCTCATCTGCACATCATCGGCTTTATTATAGTCATGAACAGCCGGGTCATAGGATTTGCGGATCCGGTTGCGCTCATAGTTCGGGTCTGGCAACGGAATCGCTGACAACAAGGATTGAGTGTATGGATGCAACGGATTTTTATACAATTCCTCTGCAGGAGCCAGCTCTACTAATTTGCCGAAATACATAACACCAATGCGGTCTGAGATGTATTTAACCATCGACAGATCATGGGCGATGAACAGGAAAGTCAAACCTTTTTTCTCTTGAAGTTCCTTCAATAAATTGACCACCTGCGCCTGGATGGAAACATCCAATGCAGAAATCGGCTCATCGGCAATGATGAAATCCGGATCTACAGCTAAAGCACGGGCAATTCCAAGACGCTGGCGC